>JAURWE010000055.1 GCA_030655075.1 Pararhizobium sp. | reverse complement strand
AACGAAAAGGAAAAACCCGTAACCGTCAACTACGACGAACTCGTCAAATCCTGGCAGAAATAACTGCCAACGATCTGACAAGACGGATACCACACCGCACCACAGCCGCCCGGAAGGAAACTACCGGGCGGTTTTTGGTTTTTTGCACATTCGAAGGAATGAAATAATTTTCACAACACTGCTGTTTCTATCGAAGGAGCAGACTATCGAAGACAGAAGAACCGCATATTTTTCGAACGCGATTGTGATATCCATTGAAAATATTGAGAAATCCATTTCTTGAGAAGTGAGAAAATTATTTACAAAATCTCTGTGTTTGATATCAGTATCGCAAGGGCCGCCGTTGGCCCGAGACCGCCCGGACAGTGAGCCTGCCGGAGACCGGTCCTGACAACAGACAGACACGGGGATGGGCAGGAACATGGCATTCGTATCGATGGGACCGATGCTCAAGCGGGCGCAGGCAGCAGGCTACGGCATCGCCGCCTTCAACATGATCGACTACAACAGCGCACGCTCGATCGTCGAAGGGGCGGCCGGCATGAAGGCGCCGATCATTGTCCAGGTCTCGGTCAAGACCATCCGCCACTGGGGCTTCAAGCCGATCGCCACCTGGGTGCGGATGATGGCCGAAGACGCCGATATTCCTGTTGCGCTCCATCTCGACCACTGCAGCGACGATGATGTCATCAAGCGCTGCATCGATGCCGGCTGGACCTCTGTGATGTTCGACGGCTCGTCGCTGCCATTTGCCGAAAACCGCGCCCGCTCGGAAACGATCTACGCGTTGACCGAAGCCGCCGGTGTCGGCCTCGAGGCCGAGATCGGCGCCATCGGCGGCGTCGAGGACGACAAGTTCGTGGCGGAAGATTCCGCCATTCTCGCCGACTATGACGAGTGCCTCGAATTTGTGAAAAACATGCCGAACCTGGCCGTCTTCGCGCCCGCCATCGGCACGGCGCACGGCTTCTACAAGGGCCAGCCGAAGATCGCCTATGCGCTGCTCGAAAAGATCGCCACGGCGGTCGGCATTCCGATCGCGCTGCACGGCGGCACGGGCCTGAGCCAGGAACAGTTCGACCGCTGCATCGCCGGAGGCTGCGCCAAGGTCAACATTTCCACCATGCACAAACACCGCTTCATCGAAGGCTTCGTCAATGTCCGGCAGGAAAAGCCCAAGCTGGAGGAGCCACTGCCTTTCATCATCGGCCAGTATGACGCCATGAAGAAGGATGTCGGCGACATGATCACCGCCTTCGGCTCCAACGGCAAGGCGGCCCACGCCGCCGGCGCGGAGGCCTGAGCCATGATGCAGGCGCTGATTTTCGATTGTGACGGCGTGCTCGTCGATACAGAGCGCGACGGCCATCGTGTCGCCTTCAACCAGGCCTTCGCCCAGATCGGTCTCGACTGCGTCTGGAGCGTCGAGCGCTACGGGCAACTGCTGCTGACGGCCGGTGGCAAGGAGCGGATGCGCAAACATTTCGACGAGACCGGATGGCCGCAGAACCATCCCGATCGCGATGCGCTGATCCTGCGGATCCATCACCTGAAGACCGATATTTTCATGACCCTGATCAGCACCGGTGCGCTGCCCCTTCGCCCGGGCATTCGCCGTATCGTCGACGAGGCGATCGCCGCCGGGATCACCCTTGCGGTCTGCTCGACCTCGAACGAGAAGGCGGTCCAGGCGGTTGTCGACGTCATGCTCGGGCCGGAGCGCTCCGCCAAGATCACCGTCTTTGCCGGAGACGTCGTTGCCGCCAAGAAGCCGGCGCCCGACATTTACACGCTTGCAGCGGCCACCTTACACCTGACGCCTGCCAGCTGCATGGTCATCGAAGACAGCAACAACGGGCTGCGGGCTGCCAAGGCGGCCGGCATGCGCTGCATCGTCACCATTTCCTCTTACACGGGCGAGGAGGATTTTCATCTGGCCGATCGGGTCGTGTCCGACCTTGATGCCGGCATCGATATTCCCGCCTGCCGCGCCATCGTCGAGGACAAGGCGCTCGCCGGGTAAGATCAGGCCGGGCCGCTGGCTCGATATCAGGCCGGGCCGTTGGCCCTGTGACGATACCGTTTTTCCAGCGCAGCACCCGTGGTGCGAAGGCTGGCGGCGGTCTTTTCTCCGGTGCGAAACAGCGTGCCGACATAGAGAAGATCGATCAGGAACAGCTGGCTGATGCGCCCCTCGAGAAAGTCGCCATGCAATGGCACCAGCTGCTGGCTGGCCCCCCAGGTCGTCAGCGACACGCTGGCGGCCTTTGCCACCTCGGAATTGGCGTTGCTGGTGATGGCGATCGTCGTTGCCGTCCGCTCCTTGGCCAGAAGCAGCGCATCGGTCACGGTTTCCGTTGTTCCCGTGTGCGAGATGCCGACCATCACGTCATCGGGCTGCAGCGTCGCCGCCACGATCGTCTGCGTGTAGCCGTCGCGGTAGCTCGTTGCGTCGAAGCCGGCCTTCATGAACAGATGCGCCGCCTCGTCGCAAATGGAGGCCGCACCGCCGACGCCGACGAAGACGATCCTGCGCGCCTTGTGCAGCGCCTCGACCGCCAGATCCAGCCGCTGCGCGTCCAGCATCCGGTGGGTGCCTTCAAGGCCCGAAATCAACAGCGAGGCGAGCTTGCTGCTGGTGGCGATCAGGGAATCGCCGTCTTCGATCTCAAGGGGAATGTTGACGAAAGACCGGCGGCTGCGCGCGCCTTCAGCCAGCGACAGCTTCATGTCGGGATAGCCCTCGTAGCCGAGCGCGCGGCTGACCCGGCTGATCGTCGCTTCGCTGACGCCGAGATTGCGGCCGAGCTCGGTGATCGAGGAATCGAGCCGCTTGCCGGCATTGTTGCGCAGGAAATCGGCCACGATCCGCTCAGACTTCCGCAGTGTGCCGTACCGTTCCTGGATGCGCTCCAGAAGGTCGCTTTGCTGAAGATCCGAAAGCTGGCGAGGCTCAGTCATGCACGATTCCCGTTTCTGCGAGATGGGTTGCCACTGCGGCAGGGCCACCGGTCTAGCATTTCCCAAGCAAGAATAAAAGTTTTCACCTCCGGCAATCCAAGCTTTTCCTAACAAACAGCGGGGAGCGCCGGACGGCGGATTGTTGGCTCTGCGGAAGGGTGGGAAATCAAGAGCCGATTCCTGCTGGAAAAGGCGGCTCCCTGTGTGAAAGAAATTTTCCAAAACATCGAAAAATCTTATTGAGAAACGTCGTTGCGGCATCAGGTTCGGAGATATGAAAATATTTTACGCTACGGAAATTTTTAATTTAATCGTTTAAAACCAGCGTTATAATCGGCGAAATGACAGGCACCGTCGATCGTTTAGCGCTAATTTTCACAACCGCAGTTTTATGAAGAAAATTTTCTCGACAGCTTTGTTTTGGGATGCTAGATAGATTTATACCAAGAAACGACAGACCATTCCGGGGAGAGAAGCATCCATGTCAGCCCAGTCCAGCCAGCCCAATGCCCCATCGCGGGAGCTTCTGGAAAAACTTTTCAGAACGGCTTACAAAATTCGCGTCTTTGAAACGGAGGGCATCAAGCTTTACCGTCAGGGTCTGATCCGTGGCTACTTCCATCCCTACCTGGGCCAGGAGGGCATCGCCACCGGCGTCTGCGCCGCCCTGAAGGATGGCGACTACATTGCCTCCACCCATCGCGGCCATGGCCACTGCATTGCCTGGGGCGCCAGCATCAACAAGATGGTCGCCGAACTGCTCCAGAAGGACACCGGCTATTGCCGCGGTTACGGCGGCTCGATGCACATTGCTGATATCAAGGCCGGCAACCTCGGCGCCAACGGCATCGTCGGGGCAGGCACGCCGCTCGGCGTCGGCGCCGCCCTCGCTTCGCAGATCAAGGGATCGGATGCAGTCACCGTCACCTTCACCACCGACGGCGCCTCCAACAACGGCACCTTCATGGAATCGCTCAATCTGGCGGCGATCTGGAATCTCGCTTTCGTGCTGGTCGTCGAGAACAACCAGTATGCGGTCTCCACCAAGATTGAGGAATCGACCCGCGAGGTTGATCTCTACAAGCGTGGTCTGGCCATCGGCGTCGAGAGCTATCAGGTCGATGGCAACGATGCGCTGGCCGTCTACAACATGACCAAGGATGCGGTCGAAAAATGCCGCCGTGGCGAGGGGCCGATCCTCATCGAGGCCAAGACCTACCGTCACATGGGCCACCACGTGAACGATCCCGGCAAGTACATGCCGGCCGACCGCCTTGCCTATTACAAGGAACGGGATCCGGTCGATCGCGCCCGCAACGCGCTGACGGAAATGTCGGGCATCGACCAGTCCGAAATCGACGCGATCGAGAGCGAGATCCGCCAGGAATTCGAGAACGCCGTCGAGTTTTCGAAGGCGAGCGGTGAAGTAACGATCGCGGAATTCCGCGAATTCGCTGCGGTCTATTGAGCTTCCGGGGAGAGAGAACCAAAATGGCAAGAGAACTTATGTACCGTGACGCCCTTCGTGAGGCGATCGACGAGGAAATGGCCCGCGACAGTTCGGTGTTCATCATCGGTGAAGGCATCGCCGAACGCGGCGGCTCCTACAAGGTCACCGAAGGACTGCTCGAAAAATACGGCGCCAAACGCGTCCGCGACACGCCGATTGCCGAAGCTGGCATGATCGGCGTCGGTGTTGGTGCGGCAATCGCCGGCGCCCGCCCGATCGTCGAAATCCTCTACGTCGACTTTGCCATGCTTGGCATGGACATGCTCGTCAACCAGGCGGCAAAATTCCGGCTGATGACCGGCGGCGATGGCCGCGTGCCCTTCGTCATGCGCACTCAGGGCGGCACCGGCGGCGGCGTGGCGGCACAGCATTCGCAAAGCCTCGAGGCGCTGTTCTACCATATTCCCGGCCTCAAGGTCGTCATGCCCTCGGTTCCCGCCGACGCCAAGGGCCTGTTGAAATATGCGCTCCGCCAGGAAGATCCGGTCATGTTCCTCGAGCACAAGCATCTCTACATGACCAAGGGCATGGTGCCGGATGGCGAACATGTCATCGAATTCGGCAAGGGCGACATCAAGCGCCCCGGCAAGGACGTGACGATCATCGCCTGGTCGAACATGATCCCCCGCGCGCTGGAAGCAGCTGCAAAGCTTGCAGACGAAGGCATCGACGCCGAAGTTGTCGATCCGCGCACGCTGGTGCCGCTCGACAAGGAAATGATCCTGACCTCGGTTGCCAAGACCAACCGGGTTGTCATCGCCCAGGAGGCCGTGCGCCGTGGCGGTGTTGCCTCCGACATCGCCTCGATCATCCAGGCAGAAGCCTTCTACGATCTCGACGCACCGATCGAAATCGTCGCCGGTCTCAACATTCCCGTTCCGTTCAACCTCGAGCTCGAAAAGGCCAGCGTTCCGCAGGTTGACGACATCGTCATCGCTGCCCGCCGCACGCTGCACGCCAAGCCATTCGCGCTCGCCGCCGAATGATCGATGATCTTTGGACAGGACAGGAAAACGACAATGCCTATGAATGTGTTGGAAAAACTTGCCGCCACGAATCCGGAGTGTGAGATCTGGTGGGATTCCTCGCCGCTGATCTATCCGGGCTGGAAAGCCTCCGTTCTCAAGGATGCGCCGGCAGACAAACGTGCCGAATGGGAGGCGCAGCTGACGCGCCTTTTCGATGCGGATCATATTGCGAAGACAGGCGAAATGGGCTTTCGCGGCGTGACCACCAATCCGCCTCTGTCGCTGCAGGCGATCCAGGCTGATCCGGCCTTCTGGGCCGATGAAATCCGCAAGCTCGCCACCGCCAGCGGCTCTGACGATATCGAGCACATTTACTGGACAATCTATCTCGACGTGGTTCGCCGGGGCGCTGCCATGATCCGCAAGGTCTATGATGTGTCCGGCGGAAAATACGGCCTCGTCTCCGGGCAGGTCGATCCGCGCTTCGTCACGGATAAGGAGCGCATGCTTGAACAGGGCCTTCAGCTTGCCGATATCGCGCCGAATGTGATGGTCAAGATACCCGGGTCCAAGGAAGGTTACGAAGTCATCGAGGAGCTGACGGCGCGCGGCATCTCCACCAACAACACGACATCCTTCACCGTGCCGCAATATGTCGCCTGCATGGATGCCGTTTCTCGCGGACTTGAGCGGGCCAACGCTGCCGGAGTCGATCTGTCGAAGTGGCGCTCGGTCATCACCCACATGTCGGCGCGGCTCGGCAATGTCGGCGACCTCAAGGTCCAGGCCGAGGCGCGTGGCATAACCCTGTCGCCCGAAGACATCCTGCTCGGCGAACTGGCCGTTCTCAAGCGCGCCTACCGTTATGGCAAGGAGCGCAACCATCCAAGCAAGATGCTGCAATGCTCCATGCGGGTCTCGGACGCAGGTCCGGGCGGCACGGCATCCAGCTGGCACATCGCCAAGCTGGCCGGCGGTGACTTCGTCTACACATGCCCACCCGGCTATATCGCCCAGCTGATGCAGGCCGAAGATCGTCTGCCGGATTTCGATCCGCGCGCCATCGATGAGGATGCGCCGGCCGAGACCATCGAGAAGCTGATGCGCATTCCATACTTCCGCCAGGCCTATGAATTCGACGGCATGCGGCCGGAAGAATTCGCCCAGTTCGGAGCCTTCGCGACCACGGCAGGTGAATTCGCCGCCGCGACCCGGAAAACCGTCGATTTCGTCGCCCAGTCGGTTGAGTCCGTCCGGCGCCGGGTGGCTTGAGAAAGAGAGCAAACGTCATGGCACGTCCCATTCTTATGCCGCAGGTCGGGCAGGATCTGACTGAAGGCAAGATTACCGCGCTGAACATCAAGCTCGGCGACAAGGTCAAGAAAGGCGACATTGTCGCCGAGGTCGAATCGGAAAAGGCAGTCTTCGAGGTGGAAGCCTTCGAGACCGGCACGGTTCTGGAAATCCGCTACAAGGTCGGCGACATGGCCATCGTTCTCGAGCCGATCATCATGGTCGGCGAAGAGGGAGAGGTGCTGGAAAGCGCCGCAGCTGCCGGCTTTGACGGAGAGGATGCCCAGGGCATTGTCAGGAAGGCCGCCGAAAGCGTCGCCGTGCTGCCGGCTGAAGCCGCCCGCGAAGCTGAAACGGCCTTCCTCAAGACCGGAACCGGCGGCTCGTCGCCCTTGGCGCGCCGGCTTGCCGTCCATGCAGGTGTCGATATTGCCCAGGTCCGGGGCACCGGCCCGCACGGCGCCGTGGTCAAGCGCGACATCGAAGCCTATCAGCAGAGCAGGCCCGGCACGTCCTCCGTTCTCGCCTTCAGCGGCAGCACGGTGCGCGCCTCAGGCGGCGCCTTGCCGCTGCGCACCCTTCAGTCGGGAACCGGCGATCCGGTAGTGTTGATCCACGGGTTCGGCGGCGAACTTTCCGCCTGGCGGCCCTTCGTTGCCCATCTCGGTCTGACGAACCCGATCCTGGCGCTCGATCTCCCCGGCCATGGCGCTGCGGCAGGCGCGGTTGCTACTGACTTCGAAAGCCTGACGGCCTCGGTCCATGCGTCGCTTGCCGCCGAGCGGATCGACCGGGTGCATCTCGCCGGTCATTCTCTGGGTGCGGCCGTCGCGGCCAGCATCGCTGGCGGCGGTGATCTTCAGGTCCGCTCGCTGTCGCTTGTGGCACCGGCTGGTCTCGGCCCGAGGATCAACGGCGATTACGTTGCCGGCTTCCTGTCTTCGGCCAGCGAGGCGGCTCTCAAGGTCTGGCTGGAACTGCTCGTGCATGATCCGGCCGCCCTGCCGGGCGTGCTCGTGCGGGCAACACTCGCCTCGCGCGAAGGAACGGCCATGGTCGCCAATCAGGCGCGGCTCGCTGCCGGCGTCTTCTCCGGCAACACGCAGCTCTTCTCGATCCACGATGCACTGCAGCGCTTTGGCGGACCGGTGCGGGCAATCGTCGGGCGCGAGGACAGGATCATCCCGCCGGAACAGTCTGACGCCGTTCCGTCGCATGTGGGCCTCTACCGTCTGCCGCATGTCGGCCACCTGCCACAGCTCGAAGCCGCCGCACTGGTCGGGCGGCTTGTTGCCGAAAACGTTCGAAGCGCTGGTTGATCCAGCGTTTCACCTCCCGGCCGCGCCGCACGTTCCCAAGGATGTGCAGCGCGGCTGACCGTTCTTACACCATCGCATGCCACTCCCGTTTGCAGCTTGAAAGGACAGGCGGATGCCAGCCTATGATCTGATCGTCATCGGCGCCGGACCCGGCGGCTATGTCGCCGCGATCCGCGCTGCCCAGCTTGGCCTGCGCACCGCCGTCGTCGAACGCCGGCATCTGGGCGGCATCTGCCTCAACTGGGGCTGCATACCCACAAAATCCCTGCTGCATTCGGCCGAGATCGTCCACGGCCTGCGCACCGCGCAACAATTCGGCATCGATGCGGCGGAGCCGAAGATCAGTCTTGCAAAAATGGTCGAGCGCTCCCGTGGCGTCGCCGGCCAGCTGAATGCCGGCGTGCAGTTTCTTCTGCGCAAGAACAAGATCGATACGATCTGGGGAGAGGCCGAAATCGCCGGACGTGGCCTTGTCCGGGTGAAAGCCGCCTCCGGCGATCTGCCCAAAGGCGTACTGCCGCCGGGTGACTACGAGGCCGCCCATATCATCGTCGCCACCGGTGCGCGCGAACGGGTGCTGCCGGGCCTGCAGCCGGATGGCGAGCGCATCTGGTCCTATCATCATGCGATGACGGCGACGGCGCTTCCCGCCTCCCTCGTCATCATCGGTGGCGGGGCCATCGGCGTCGAATTTGCCGCCTTTTATGCCGGGCTTGGAACCAAGGTGACGCTGGTCGAACGGTTGCCGCGCATACTGCCGCTGGAAGACGCCGAAATTGCCGACCTCATGGCCAAGGCCCTGAAGAAGAAGGGCATCGAGATCATCTGCGGTGCAAGCGTTTCGGCAGCACCCGCCACCGCCGCCGGATTGGCCGTCAACGTCACGCTGGCGGACGGCGAAACACAGACAGTGGATGCAGAGAAGCTGCTGTCGGCCGCCGGGGTGGTGGCCAACATCGAAGGGCTGGGGCTGGAAAGCCTTGGCGTCGAGCTGTCGAACGGCACGATCCGCACCGGTCCTCAGGGCCGCACCAGTGTCCCCGGCATCTACGCGATTGGGGATGTCGCCGGCCCGCCCATGCTGGCCCACAAGGCCGAACATGAAGGCATCATCTGCGTCGAGGCGATTGCCGGTCATGCCAGTCACGCGGCCAATCACGCCGCTCTCGGCCCCGTTCCATCCTGCGTCTTCGCCCATCCGCAGCTGGCCTCTATCGGCCTAACGCAGGAGGCGGCGGTCGCCACCGGCCGCGCCTTCGAGATCGGCCGGTTCAGCCTGCGCGGCAACGGCAAGGCTGTGACGCTGGGGGAGACCGATGGCATGGTCAAGGTTCTGTTCGATGCCGAAACCCTAAAGGTCATCGGCGCGCATTTGCTCGGCCCTAATGCGAGCGAACTCATCCCGGTGTTTTCGCTTGCCATGACCCTCGGCGCCACCCGCGAGCAGCTCGCTGCGACGATTTTCCCGCATCCGACTCTTTCTGAAGCCCTGCATGAGGCTATTCTCGCTTCGCAAGGACGCGCGATTCATGCATAGGGAAATGACGAAATGAACACGGTTTCAAAGGCATACAAGGGGCCCATGAAGGGCACGATCGTTTTCGATCTCGATGGAACGCTGGTCGACAGCGTCCCCGATCTGGCCGGTTCGCTCGACAGCCTGATGACGGAGCAAGGCCTGGAGGTCATCGGCATTCCGGCGACGCGCAAGCTCATCGGCCACGGCATTCCCAATCTGGTCCGCGGCGCCCTGGCACTGCGCGCCGTCGACTGGCAGGACGAGCAGGGTCTGGCCACCGTCAAGCGCTTCACCGAGATTTACTCGGCGCGTGTCTCACAGGAGACGTTGCCCTACGCGGATGTTGAAGAAACCCTGTCGTTCCTTGCTGCTGAAGGTTGGCATCTGGCCGTCTGCACAAACAAGGTCGAGCGCTTCGCCAAGGCTATCCTGCGCGATCTCGGCCTCGATCATTTCTTCCCTGTCATCGCCGGGCCGGACACGTTCGGCGTCGGCAAGCCCGATCCGCGCCATCTGACGGAAACCGCGAAAGCCGCAGGCGGCGGGGGGCTGGTCATTTTCGTCGGCGATTCCGAAGTCGACATCGCCACCGCCAAGGCTGCCGGCGTGCCGGTCATCGCGCTCAGCTACGGCTATTCGAAGACACCACTCGACACCCTGTTGCCCGATGCCCTGATTGACCGGTTCGCCGATCTTCCAGATGCGGTTGCCCGCATCGAAGGGACCGCCGCCGCATAGGGATCGATCAAGAACAAGAGACGCGAGGCAACGGCAGAGGACCGCTCGCGTCAAACTATCGAAGGAGGACGACCATGGCCCTAAGACTGTCACTGAACACGAATCCACTGGTCAACCGGTTCGCCGATGTCGACGATCTCGTCGATACGCTGGCCGAGCGCATCCGCATCGGCCATATCCAGCTGACGCCGGAGTTCATCAATCCCTCCTGGCCGGCCGCCACCATTGCCAAGCGTATCCGCCAGTTCCGGAAAGCGCTCGACAGGACAGACGTCAAGGTCACCTCGGTCATGACCAGCACCTATGGCCGCCTCAACCATTTCGGCCATCCGGATGCCGATATCCGCCGCTACTATCTCGACTGGTTCCGCACACTCGCCGATATCTCCGGCGAACTCGGTGCCTATGGCATGGGCACGCAGTTCGCCGTCTTCACCCAGAAGGATTATGACGATCCGGTGCGCCGCGAGGCGCTGATCGATATCGTCATCGAGTGCTGGCGCGAGGTCGGCGAACACGCCAAGGCAGCGGGCCTTTCCTATCTGTTCTGGGAGCCGATGTCGGTCGGCCGCGAGTTCGGCCACACGATTGCCGAATGCCGGTCTTTCGACAAGCGCCTGGCCGCCGCAAAGCTGCCGCTGCCCTTCAAGATGATCGTCGATATCGACCACGGCGACGTCACGTCGAGCAATCCTGATGATATCGACCCTTACGCCTGGGCCGCCGCCTTCCCGCAGGAATCGCCGATCATCCACGTCAAGCAGTCGTCGATGAACAAGGGCGGCCACTGGCCGTTCACGGCCCAGCACAACAAGGACGGCCGCATCCAGCCGGAAAAGATCATCAGCACGATTGAGGCGGCAGGCGGTACCAACAACGAGATTTGCATGGAACTGTCCTTTCGCGAGCGCGAACCCACCGACAGCAATGTCGTCGATATGATCCGCGAATCCGTCGCCTATTGGGAGCCGCACATCGATACCGGTTTCAACCGTTGAAGAGTTCCAGAAACCCAGCCTGAAGATTTGCACGGCGGCCCGGCTGCCGGGAGGAGAAAGACATGACCACTTCGACGCTCTGGGTCGGCACCAGCTGGAAGATGAACAAGACCCTAGCCGAGGCGCTCGCCTTCGCCGATGGGCTGGCCGCTGCCGATGCGGACAGCCATCCGCGCGTCCAGCGCTTCATCATTCCGCCCTTCACCTCCATGCGCCAGGTCAAGGAGCGGCTGGCGGGTGACAGCGTCAAGGTCGGCGCGCAGAACATGCACTGGGACGATGGCGGCGCCTGGACCGGCGAGATTTCACCGGTCATGCTAAAGGACTGCAATCTCGACCTCGTCGAGATCGGCCATAGCGAGCGCCGTGAATTCTTCAACGAAACCGACACGGCCGTCGGACTGAAGACGGCCGCTGCCGTGCGCCACGGTATGGTGCCGCTGGTCTGCATCGGCGAGACCTTGGCTGAGCGCGAAGCAGGCGAGGCCGACACCGTGCTCCGCCGTCAGGTCGAAGGTGCACTGGCGCAGCTTGAAGGCGACGAGAAGAAGGCAACGATCCTGATCGCCTATGAGCCTGTCTGGGCCATTGGCGTCAACGGCATTCCCGCCACCATGGACTACGCCAACGCCCGCCACGAAAAGATTGCAGCCGTCGCCAAGGCCTGCCTCGGTGTCGCCGTGCCCATCCTCTACGGCGGCAGCGTCAACCCGCAAAACTGTGCCGAACTCGTCAGCCAGCCCGCCATCGACGGCCTCTTCATCGGCCGCTCCGCCTGGACGGTGGAAGGCTATCTGGACATCCTGGACCGCGTGGCGGCTGTGGTTTAAGGGGCGCCCGATTGTCCGCCTTATCGCCAACCGCTCTTGCGCCCTTGGGTTACGACGAAGCGCGCCGGTTAAATTCCCGAGCCGTCGAACTGCTGCTGGGCGTCTTTTTCGTCCCACGGCGTCGGCATGGAAGCGCGGTTGAGATTGGCCGACGGCAACGGCATCCAGCACTTCAGCTCGGGCTCGGCATATTCGATGACGCAGCCCGGAGAAGAATCCGCCGCGCGCCAGCCTTCCGGACCGGAATGGTCACCGCTCGACCAGTAAGCAAGGTCGACCTCTGCAGGTCCCTGTTCAGACGGGCGGACCGTAACGAGGATCCGGCTACCATCTTTCGGCGCTTTCGCCATAGCGCGCCACTTGTCGGGCTCATCCATCCTCTTGTCTCCTCTTCTGTTTCGAACAGAGTGTTGCCCCGCCACCGAAGGCGGTCAACCCAAACTTTGAGCATCTCTTCCCGCGAGCACGGGCCGCGCACCGAACATTTATATTTGGCTACCCGGCGGCATCTTGCGGATTTGCCGGGAGGTAACGTAAAGCCTGGAACGGATGAAAGCATGGTGCCGGACAAATGGCCGCCTGATGAGAAGCAACACATATGATTGAGACACGGGCGCCTGACATTTATGCCATCGCGGACATCCATGGCCGCGCCGACCTTCTCGGGGTCTTGCTGAGCCATATTGCGGATGTGGCGGCCCGGAATGGGTCAAAGCCGGTCATCATGTTTCTGGGGGACCTGATCGACAGGGGGCCACGCAGTCCGCTGGTGCTCGATCTCGTCTCCTCGACGCTTGATCTCTATCCCGGGTCGCGGCTGATCCTCGGCAACCACGATTTTTACCTGCGCGCTCTGCTTCGCGGGCAACTCACGCAGGAAGATGCCGTCAACTGGATGGACTGGGGCGGTGTCGCCACCATCAGCGCCTATTCGGATCGCCCCTTGCCGGATTTCGGCGGCATCGCCAAAGACATCCGCGCCGCCTTTCCGCATCACGTCGATCTCTTGGAAAACGCGCTGACATACAAGGAAATCGGCCGTTTCTGCTTCGTCCACGCCGGCATCCGTCCCGGCTTTGCACTCGCCGCGCAGGACGACTACGACCTGCGATGGATACGCGCGGGCTTCCTCGACCATGTCGACGCTTTCGACCACATCGTCGTGCACGGCCACACCATCACCAGTTCCTTGCGCCCCGAAGTCCACGGCAACCGCATCGCCGTCGACACCGCAGCCTACCGCACCGGCCGCCTGAGCGCCGCCGTCATCCGCGAGGATCAGCTATCGCATTTCATTTGTACGCATGTTGGCCCGACAGGCGAGATAGGTGTTCAGGATTGGTCGCCGGAGCTGTAGTGTTCGGAGCCCGCGGCAGATGATTTGTGTGCCGATGTATCATCGGACAAGCTGGGCTGAAGCGCATCACGTCACATTGGACGAGAATTCACAAACTAATTACGTTGCGGTGCGCGTCTGATCTTGGTGTACGCGCTGCTTATTGCTCAGACACTTCAGTGATTTTTAGAGCGTGAATAGATTATATTGGAAATATTTCGGTCACTCGCGCGAACGGCTGTCTCCGTTCGGTATGGATTCGGATTTTCTTCCTTATAACCTCTCCTAGATCGAGCCGTCGGGTCAGGGCATGGTAGATATCTGTACCATCCATCATGATCATTCGCCTCGCTGTGAAGGCGTCGAAGCTTTCTACTGAAAAGCCGCCGTATGACACATATAGTCCTCTAGTCCAGTCGGGCCGTTCCAGGAGCTTGCCCTGAAAGCCGTGAAGCATAGTGGCATCGACCGAGCGAGAATGCCATTTCGCTTCCACTAGGTAGGTACTGCTGTCGTGCTGGAAAGAGCCATCTATTTGCTCCCCAGTTGTTCGAAACGACGCATGTGGATCCAGTCCCCAGGTATCACACCAGCGCTTCAGAAAACGTTCAAAGGCGTAGCCCCGTTGTTGTGGCATCTCGTCCATGGCAATCATCGCCAAAAACTCTAGCTCAAGGTCGGCCAAAATATGCTCGCTAGGGCGGCTTGGTTCTGGCGGTGAAGGCGGCGGAGCAGCATTGGGGTCAGCAGGCAGGTCCGTGCCTCCCAGCTTTGTCAGCAACCCGTTCAAACGCTGTCGAGCATGTGGAACAGTTTCCGCCTCGCCGCGATCTAACATCCCGGCGTCACGGTATTCCCACAACGCCTTCAGCGTTCTAACAACATCCGCGTTCGGTGCGATTTCCAAAAAGGCGCGAAAGTGCTTTCCCTTCGATCCGCCATGGATCGCATAGCGGCCATTGTATATGTCGATCTTTAAATCTCGATTGAAGAACGCCGCAAACCGGTCATTGCTGAAGTCGAGGACATAACCGCCGTACATGCCGAATACGCTGTCGATCAACGCCATGTCTGTAGTGGTTAATTGCGCCATTGATTCGTCCATTATTCAGGACGAACAGTGTGGCGCAACTTGAAGGGTGCAGGCAATTCCGATCTTGGAATCCCTCCCCCTCACTATCGAAGCCGAGCGCTCTGTGTCTTGGAAAATATCTCGTTCCAATTCGACCAAGGGTTCGGTGGATATTCCAACCTTGTCAGTAGCCTCGTTGCAAACCCGATCTTCTGGTCTGGAAATATTGGGGCGCTGGATGAACCTGTCGTCAAGTTTACCATCTCGTTCATGCTTCGAAGATGTTGCTCGAGATGTATCATGGCGTTAGTGAATCCGAAGAAATCAAAGGACTCTTCGGCTTTTCAATGGTTTGGGAAAAGATTTGGTGGAGCTAAGCGGGATCGAACCGCTGACCTCTTGCATGCCATGCAAGCGCTCTCCCAGCTGAGCTATAGCCCCATCCGGACGGCGGACCGTCGGTGGTGTTGTCGGGTTTTGCCCGGCAGGTGCGGCTTATTACTTCCGCTTCCGGAAGATGGCAAGCCGAAAATCGGACCCGGCCCATTTTTTTAACAGGCCGGGTGATTTCAAGGTGTTAAATGCATGTCGCCCGAAAGTGTGCAGCGGTTTCGGGAGGACGGCATGCATCAAAACAAGCGTTTAAACGTCGTCGTCGTCGTCGGAAACGTTGATGAGATCGCTCATGTCGTCGTCATCGTCTTCGTCCGGCTGCAGGAACGTGTCGTCCTCGTCCGCATCGTCGATTTCCACGTCGTCGTCGCCGAGATCCGGAATGTCGTCGCCGCCCGATGCCTCTTCGTCGGCATCCTCCAGCGAGACCAGTTCGACTTCCGTGTTTTCGGTGTCGACTTCTGCGACTTCTTCCTCTTCCTCCTGCTTTTCCAGCACCTTGGCAATCGAGGTCGCCTGGAAGTAGGAGAGCGGGTAGGACTTGCCCGTATAGGGCGATACGATCGGGTCGCGGTTCAGGTCATAGAATTTCTTGCCCGTTTCCGGGTCTACGCGCTTGGTTCCAAGTTCCGGTTTTGCCACAGTCAAAGCCTTTTCAAGTGCCGGCAGTCCCGGCATTTGCCGGAATTCCGGCGGTGGACAGTAAAAAGAATTAGCCGGTCCCCATAATCGTCTTGGTCCCGTCTGTCAAAGCCTAACTTTAAAGGGCGGCAGGCCCCTTTTTGCCCGGCGGCATGATGACCGCCCGGAGACTTTGTGTTAGTCAGCCGCCACATACCGGCAGCCGGGTCCTTCCTGCAGTGCGCAGGAGGTTTCAGGCCACCCGAAACACCGTTTTTTCGAAGGAATTCAGCCCATGTCCCATGGCGCCCCGGCAAAGCCCGCCACCGCACGCAAGTCCACCAATCTGAAGGGCACGGTCCGCATTCCCGGCGACAAGTCGATCTCGCACCGCTCCTTCATGTTCGGTGGCCTGGCCTCGGGGCAGACGCGCATCACCGGCCTGCTCGAGGGCGAGGACGTCATCAACACCGGCAAGGCCATGCAGGCCATGGGCGCCAAGGTTCGCAAGGACGGCGCCGAGTGGATCATCGACGGCGTCGGCAATGGTGCGCTGCTGGCGCCGGAGGCGCCGCTTGATTTCGGCAATGCCGGCACCGGCTGCCGCCTGACCATGGGCCTTGTTGGGGTCTATGATTTTGCCTCGACCTTCATCGGCGATGCCTCGCTCTCCGGCCGGCCGATGGGCCGTGTCCTCAATCCGCTGCGCGAAATGGGCGTTCAGGTCGAAGCCGCCACCGGCGACCGCCTGCCGGCGACGCTGCGCGGGCCGAAAACGCCGAACCCGATTTCCTACCGCGTGCCGATGGCCTCTGCCCAGGTCAAGTCCGCCGTGCTGCTCGCCGGTCTCAACACGCCGGGCATCACCACCGTGATCGAGCCGATCATGACGCGCGACCACACCGAAAAGATGCTGCAGGGCTTTGGCGCCAACCTGACGGTCGAGACCGATGCGGGCGGCGTGCGCACCATCCGGCTCGAAGGCCGTGGCCAGCTCACCGGCCAGACCATCGATGTGCCCGGCGACCCGTCCTCCACCGCCTTCCCGCTGGTGGCGGCGCTGCTGGTTCCGGGCTCCGATATCACCATTCTCAACGTGCTGATGAACCCGACCCGCACCGGCCTGATCCTGACCTTGCAGGAAATGGGCGGCCGCATCGAGATCCTCAATCCGCGCCTCGCCGGCGGCGAAGATGTCGCCGACCTGCGTGTCCAGCACTCCGATCTCAAGGGCGTCAGCGTTCCCGAAGACCGGGCGCCGTCGATGATCGACGAATATCCGGTGCTGGCCGTCGCCGCCGCCTTCGCCGAAGGCGAGACGGTCATGAACGGCCTTGAAGAGTTGCGCGTCAAGGAATCCGACCGCCTGTCGGCCGTCGCCAACGGGTTGAAGCTCAATGGCGCCGATTGCGACGAAACGGAGACCACGCTTACCGTGCGCGGCCGCCCGGATGGCAAGGGCCTCGGAAACGCCTCCGGCGCCGCCGTCACCACCCACCTCGACCACCGCATCGCCATGAGCTTCCTCGTCATGGGCCTCGTCTCGGAACATCGGGTGACCATCGACGACGCCACCATGATCGCGACCAGCTTTCCGGAATTCATGGATCTGATGACGGGGCTGGGTGCGGAGATCGAGCAGACCGCGAAGGCTGCCTGATGACCTTCACCATTGCCATCGACGGCCCTGCTGCAGCTGGCAAGGGCACCTTGTCCCGCAGGATTGCTGACGAATTCGGGTTTCATCATCTCGATACGGGGCTGACCTACCGGGCCACGGCGCGGGCGTTGATGATGGCCGGGTTGCCGCTTGATGACGAGGATGTGGCCGAGACGGTGGCGTTGAACATCGAGCTTTCGGGTCTCGACCGCGCCGTTCTGTCTGCCCATGAGATCGGTGAGGCAGCCTCGAAAATCGCCGTCATGCCGAGGGTGCGCAAGGCGCTGGTGGCGGCGCAGCAGGCGTTTGCGCTGCGCGAACCCGGCACGGTGCTCGATGGGCGCGACATCGGCACGGTCGTCTGCCCGGATGCGCCGGTGAAGCTTTATGTGACGGCGTCGGCGGACGTGCGGGCGAGGCGCCGTTTTGACGAGATCGTTGAGGGCGGCAGGGAGGCGCAGTTCGAGGATATTCTCGCCGATATCGTCAAGCGCGACGAGCGCGACACGGGCCGGGCCGACAGCCCCTTGAGGCCGGCTGAGGATGCGCACTTGCTAGATACCTCGCAAATGAGTATAGAGACGGCGTTTTCGGCGGCCAAAGTCATCATCGACTCTGCCCTGGAACATCGCGGCGCCGTACGGCAGGTTTGACCTGTCAGGCCGCTGCAGACTGCACATCGCCTGAAAATCCGTCCCCGCGCCGGCTTGGCTCCCCAGAACACGGGGGAGCGGATGGATTTGAAGGCAGGTTCAACGCTAACCCCCGGCGCGACGTGTCCCACGACGGACACACCAGGAGAATTCATGTCTGCTACAAATCCTACCCGGGAGGACTTTGCCGCCCTCCTTCAAGAATCCTTTGCAACACAGGATCTTGCTGAAGGCTACGTGACCAAGGGTATCGTCACGGCCATCGAGAAGGATGTCGCCATCGTCGACGTCGGTCTTAAGGTCGAAGGCCGCATCGCCCTGAAGGAATTCGGCGCCAAGGCCAAGGACGGCACGCTCAAGGTCGGCGACGAAGTCGAAGTCTATGTCGAGCGCATCGAAAATGCGATGGGCGAAGCTGTTCTGTCGCGCGAGAAGGCTCGCCGCGAGGAAAGCTGGATCCGTCTCGAAGTCAAGTTCGAAGCCGGCGAACGCGTCGAAGGCGTTATCTTCAACCAGGTCAAGGGCGGCTTCACGGTCGATCTCGACGGTGCTGTTGCCTTCCTTCCGCGCTCCCAGGTCGACATCCGTCCGATCCGCGACGTCACCCCGCTGATGCACAACCCGCAGCCCTTCGAAATCCTCAAGATGGACAAGCGCCGGGGCAACATCGTCGTGTCGCGCCGCACCGTTCTCGAAGAGTCCCGCGCTGAGCAGCGTTCGGAAATCGTCCAGAACCTCGAAGAAGGCCAGGTTGTTGACGGCGTCGTCAAGAACATCACCGATTACGGTGCGTTCGTTGACCTCGGCGGCATCGACGGCCTGCTGCACGTCACCGACATGGCATGGCGCCGCGTCAACCACCCGTCGGAAATCCTGAACATCGGCCAGTCGGTCAAGGTTCAGATCATCCGCATCAACCAGGAAACCCACCGCATCTCGCTCGGCATGAAGCAGCTCGAGTCCGATCCGTGGGATGGCATCTCCGCCAAGTATCCGGATGGCAAGAAGATCTCCGGCACCGTCACGAACATCACCGACTACGGTGCGTTCGTCGAACTGGAGCCAGGCATCGAAGGCCTCATCCACATCTCGGAAATGTCCTGGACCAAGAAGAACGTCCACCCCGGCAAGATCCTGTCCACAACGCAGGATGTTGACGTCGTCGTTCTCGAAGTCGATCCGTCCAAGCGCCGTATCTCGCTCGGCCTCAAGCAGACGCTTGAGAACCCATGGCAGGCCTTCGCGCACAGCCACCCGGCTGGCACGGAAGTTGAAGGCGAAGTCAAGAACAAGACCGAATTCGGCCTGTTCATCGGTCTCGACGGCGACGTCGACGGCATGGTGCACCTGTCGGATCTCGACTGGAACCGTCCGGGCGAGCAGGTCATCGAGGAATACAACAAGGGCGACATGGTCAAGGCCGTCGTTCTCGATGTGGACGTCGAAAAGGAGCGCATCTCGCTCGGCATCAAGCAGCTCGGCAAGGATGCAGTCGGCGAAGCCGCCACATCCGGCGACCTGCGCAAGAATGCAGTCGTTTCCTGCGAAGTTCTCGCAGTCAACGATGGCGGCATCGAAGTGAAGCTCGTCAACCACGAGGACATCGTTTCGTTCATCCGCCGTGCAGACCTGTCGCGTGATCGTGACGAACAGCGTCCGGAGCGTTTCTCCGTTGGCCAGGTTGTCGACGCCCGCGTCACCAACTTCTCCAAGAAGGACCGCAAGGTCATGCTGTCGATCAAGGCGCTCGAAATCGCTGAAGAGAAGGAAGCCGTCGCACAGTTCGGTTCGTCCGACTCCGGCGCGTCGCTCGGCGACATCCTCGGTGCAGCTCTGAAGAACCGCACCAACGACTAAGAACGGGTCGAAAGATCGGAACGAGAAAAACCCGCCGGGAGCAATCCCGGCGGGTTTTTTAATGGGGTCCGCAAAGCAGTCAGGTCGTCAGTCCTGCAGGATCCCGCCCATGCGCACATAGAACTGATAGGCCTCGTTGTCGGCGTGATCCTCGGCTGGTAGCTCGCCCGTGAAGCGCGTTTCGATCAGCGGCGCGGCCTCTTCCTTGCCATTCTCGGGGCTGTCGCTCTCGCTCCCGCTCTGTCCGTCACCGGCGCCATCGTCCTCCGTATCCCGCTCGTAGGGCCGGCGGTTCTCTTCCGTCTCCGAGATGATGTCGTTTGCCGCCGGCAGATAGGGAACCATCGCGAAGGGAATGAGCGCCCGCGCCACAGCCATCTCGCCGTTTCGAAACACCATCGGCATATCGTGCGGCTGGGCGTTGGCAGCGCTCATCAGTTGCTGGCGGCTGCGTGCCGTGTCGGCCTCGCTCGCCACCGCCTGCTCGGCAGGCAGCGCCAGAGAACCGGTCAGATGCCGTGCCCGCACCGCCTCGGTTTTCGGGTCCTCAAAGGAGGCTGCAAGCAGGGTTGCGATCTCAAGGCCGTCATCATCGAGCAACGGCATCAGCGTTGCCGGATCAACACTGCCGGCCAAGACAGCTTCCGCCTCCGTCTCGGGAAGGATCGCTGCGGCGATATCGGCAAAGTCTTTCAGCGTTTCCGCCAGCTTGTCCGAGAGCGCCTCGGCAGCCCGCTCAGGCAGATGGCTGATCACGTCGGCAAGGCCGGGGCTGGCCGCAAGGATACGCTCGTCCTCGGGAACCTCGACGGCAGCCGCAATGGCGGCCACCGGATCCTGCGTGTCCATGGTCTCCGGCATGGCAACCGGTTCGCTTGTGGCCTCCGCGACGATCTGCTGAGCGGGAAGGGCGACCGCCGTCTGGCGCGTCTCGATGGACATCCGGCCGTTGCCGCTATTGTCCGCCACGGGCAGAGGCGTTGCCGTCTGCACCCGGTCGCGCCTACCGGTCTCGGCACTGCCCCCGGCGCCGTTCTCGTCCGCCTGGCGGGCGATCACTGTTTGCCTGAGATCCGCTGTCGGCAGCGCGGTCTTCTTGCCGTCGGCAGATCGAAGCGGTGCCTCGATCTCGTCGCCGGCACCGAATGTCCGCTTCAGCGAGGCCTGAAGCGCGCTGACCTCTGCGGCAGGGGCCGCCAGAGCTGCGGCAAGGGCTGCTGCCAGCTGGACTTTCGGGCCCGCTTGCTGCGCCAGCGTCGCGCCATGACGCTGTCCGGTGCCGGATGCCGCCTGCGGCGCTGTTTCCAGCATCGTGGCGATCTGTGCAGCGCTGAGGCCGTTAGGGTTGCGCAGCGCCTCGGCCAGCGCCTTGGCGGGAATGCCGAGCGAGCGCAGGCCCAGCTGTTTTTCCGCAGCCTGCCGCGCCTCCGGCGGCATGGTCTCGATGAACAGTGCCAGCCGGCGTGCGAAGTCGGTCGTGCTTTCCTGCGGCATCGGCGGAAGTTTCAGGACCTTCGCCAGCGTCTCGATCAGCCGCGTCAGCGCCTCGGGCGGCAACACCTCCTCGCCCATGAAGTGGCGGTTAAGCGTTTCCATGATCTTGAGAACAGCTTCCGACTGAAGGCCGGAAATGGCAATCGTGCGCGGCTGCGGCTGCACTGCGGTGACGGTCCCGGCCGTCACCGGCGTGACGGGCTGCAGGGCCGCAGGCTTGACGGTGAGAAGGGGCATCAGCATCGCAATCTCCGTCAATGGGTTGAACAAGACCGGCCGGACTGGCCGCTGAAAATAAATGCTCGCATTCCCGCAAGTGGCCGTTTCACCGGTACGCGGTTGCGATACGGGGCGGACGATCCGCCAAAAACTGAAGAGGCGCTTCATGCGCAGTGGTCTGCGAAGGCCGTCATCGGCCCCATTCAGCAGGCGAACTGGTCACGGCTCCAAGGCTGCGACATTGCATTGCACCCTAAGAATAAGGGAAATCCGTTAACAAGAAATTAACCATGATTGGCGCAGCCCGATGAGTCCGGACCGCCTGCAAAAATCCTTTCCGCTTGCCGGTTTCCCGCTGCTGGCGTAAATCTCTGGCGCGGGGAGGACGGGGCGAAATCATGCGGTTCGCAGCCTTGCCGCTGCAGGACCGATGCCATGAACCTGAACAATCTGATCCTCAACACCGACAGCTACAAGTTCAGTCACCATCTGCAATATCCGCCGGGCACGGCCCGGATATCGGCCTATATCGAGGCACGGGGAAATTCCACGCAGGCAGAAGTGGTCTTCTTCGGCCTGCAGATGTTCCTCAAATCCTATCTCGCCACGCCGCTGACAATGGCCGACATCGACGAGGCCGAGGAAATCGTGCTGGCCCATGGCCTGCCGTTCAACCGGCCCGGCTGGACCCGCATCGTCGAGACTTTCGGTGGCTACCTGCCGCTGGAAATAGAGGCGCTGCCGGAAGGCTCGGTCGTGCGCCGCGGCGTTCCGCTGGTGCAGGTGGTCAACACCGATCCGCAATCTTTCTGGCTGACATCCTACATCGAGACGGCGCTGCTGCGGGCGGTCTGGTATCCGTCCTCCGTCGCCAGCAATGCCCGCAAGGTCAAGCTCATCGTCAAACCGGTGCTGGAAAAGACCTGTGACGATCCCGAGCGCGTCATACCCTTCCGCATTCATGATTTTGGCGCGCGCGGAACCGGCGCGCTGGAGCAGGCCGGCATCGGCGGCGCCGCCTTCCTCGTCAATTTCCATGCGACCGATACGATCTCCGGCGTCCTCTATGCACGTCGCTACTATGGCGCAGCCATGGCCGGTTATTCCATTCCCGCCACCGAACATGCAACGATGACGGCCTGGGGTGTCGAGTGCGAGGCCGAGTCCTTTTCCCACATGATCGGTCAGTTTGGCGGCAACGGCTCCTATGCTGTCGTCTCCGACAGCTATGATATCAACCGCGCCGTCACCGAGCTCTGGGGTGAGGAGTTGCGCGAAAAGGTGCGGAGCGCAGGCGGCACGCTGGTGGTGCGGCCCGACAGCGGCGACCCGATCGAGACGCCGGTGCATGTCGTCAAACAACTGGCCTATCATTTCAGCACACGCGTCAACGGCAAGGGCTACCGCGTGCTGGAAGATTGCGTCAGGGTGCTGCAGGGCGATGGTGTGTCGCCCGCCGATATCGGCCAGATTCTCGGCCGTCTGGAAGCCTTCGGCTTCTCGGCGGAAAACATCGCCTTCGGCATGGGCGCCTGGCTGCTGCAGAAGGTCAACCGCGACACCTACTCCTTTGCCATGAAGGCCAATGCCCGCATGGATACGGACGGCCTCTGGCACGATGTTCACAAGCGCCCCGTCACCATGAACGGCAAGGGCTCGAAACCCGGTCGTCAGGCTGTCCTGCGCCACGATGGCGGTTACGAGGGCATTCCGCTGCGCGAACTCGACGACCGCGAAAACCAGCTCGTGACAGTGTGGCGGGATGGCGAGCTTTTGAAGGACTGGTCCTTCGAAGAAATCCGCACAAGGGTCGATGCCGCTCTTGTCTGAGCCGGGTCTTGTCTGATGCGGCCGAATCTCCCATCTTTTCGAGAGAATGAAGACCGGAGCAATCTCCATGACGGTGCGTCCACCGCAATCCCTTGCGCCACACGGCATGTCAAACGGCGCCCTGAACCTGCTCGAATACGAGCTGATGTCGGAGCGCGCAGATGCGCTCGGACGCCACGGACTGAAAGTCGAAAAGGCGCTGGCGCTGCTGAAGGACCATCTGGAAAAGGGTGTCAGCGGCGAGGCCCGCGAAAATCTTCTGAACGATGCCGCCGATGCCGTCTGGGCGTTTTTTATCCAGCGCGAAATCTGCGGCCTGCGCAGCAACCGCGATGCGATCCAGCGCTACGGTATTCCCGGGCAGGTTATCGCCCGGCTGGGCATCGTGCGGAAACGTTGATCAGGCCGCAATCTGGCGGATCAGGAAATCGTAGATGCCGTTCTCGTCGACATGGATCGCCAAGATGTCCTTGGCCGCGTCGGCCCGGTCCTGGTCAGCGGCCGCAGCGGCGTCGGCCAGCAGCACGGCCTGATCTTCAGCGCTCATGGCTTCTCCGGCCACGTAGTCAGGCTCTGCTGTGCCGGTCAGGCCCGATCCGGTCTCGTTGCCACTCGCTGTCTCCAGGGCAGCCTCGGTGTCGGCGATTTCCGCGCCCGCCGCCAGCACCTGCAGCGTGTCGATGGCCGCCGCCGTCTCGTCCCCAGCCGTTCCCTCTCCGGGTGCAGCCGGTGCCGTTGCCTTGTCGTTCTGTTCCTTGACCGCGTCACCGAGATCCTTGACGTCTTCCAGCTTGTCCATCGCCTCGCGGGAGCGGATATCCTGCTCGCGCTCGGCCCGCGTCTCGGCATCCTCGACTTCGGTCGGATCTCTCGGCCCGTCAGCCTTCTCGACCTGCAACTCTTCCAGCGATTTCGGATCGGCCACGTCTTCCAGCCGCTGCAGGACTTTGGCTGTCTCGGCCGTCGAGGTCTTGTCCTCGGTTGCCTGGTTGTCGAGTGCCGCCTTCACCGCTGCGGCGTCGTCGCCATAGGGCTGCCGTATGGCGGCGATCAGCTGTTTTGCTGTGATCCCGAGATTGCGAAGACCGGCGGCCACTTCCACCTCTGCCACGCTTGCCGGCAGTTCAGAGCGTGCCTGCGTCAGGGATTCGCGAAGGCGCGTGTAATAGGTACCGTTGTCTTCACCGGTGTTCTGTTCGAGCCCGTTCTTGGTCACGAACCGCGCGAGAAACTGCGCGTTGGCACTTGGGCGTTCCGCCGTTCCGTCCAGTGTCGCCGTCAGGTCCTCGATGGTGACGCGGAACGTCTTCGGGCCCACCAGCATGGCGTTGCCGTCTATATCCTCCTTGGCGACGAAGTCGGTCAGGAACATCGCATCTTCAAGGCGCGTCCCGAAGTCGAGGTTCGATTCGTCGGCGCCTTGCGCCACGCCCATCGCCTGCGCAAACCGCGCGATCAACACGGCCATCGGGTTTTCGTCACCTTTGAGGCTGCCGAAAAAATGCTCGTTGATCTTGGCGTTGGCCGCCTGCGAGACCGCGTCCGAGGCAATCCGCGCCTTGAGGATTTTGTCCTCTTTCTTGCCCTTGAGCTTTTCCTCCTCCTCGGCCCGGCGCTGCTCAATACTCTCCAGTGTCGACTGGATGAGCGTGAGGGCGGCTGTGCCACTGGCCTGCTGGGTCGGAAGAAGCATCGGTCGGGTCCGGTCGTGATCGCCTGAAGTATGCGGTCAGATTAGAGCGCAACCATTAAGACGATCTTAACCTTGTCGGGAAGAACCGTTCAGCTATGGGCGAAAATATCGGTCTCTTCCCAGCCGATGAGATCGAGCTTCGAGCGGGTCGGAAGAAAGGCAAAGCAGGCTTCGGCATGCTCGAGACGCCCGTCGCGCTCAAGCCGGAACATCAGTTTGTCGCGCAGCGCGTGCAGGTAGAGCACGTCGGATGCCGCATATTCCAGCTGCGCCGGGCTCAGCGTCTCGGCGGCCCAGTCGGACGACTGCTGGTGCTTGGAGATATCGACGTCCAGCAGTTCCTTCAAATTGTCCTTCAGCCCGTGCCGGTCCGTATAGGTCCGCGTCAGGCGCGAGGCGATCTTGGTGCAGAACACCGATGTTGTCGTCACACCGAAGGCGTTGAACAGCACGGCAATGTCGAAGCGGCCGAAGTGGAAAATCTTCTGGCGGGCCGGATCCGCGAGCATGGCAACGAGATTGGGAGCCTGTTTCTGGCCCGGGGCGATGCGGATGACATCGGCGGTGCCGTCGCCGGGAGAAAGCTGGACAACGCAAAGCCGGTCGCGGCGGGGAATGAGGCCGAGTGTTTCCGTATCGATGGCGATGGCACCGGTGTAGCGCGCCGCATCCTCGGCGGAAATATCACCTTCGTGAGATCGTATTGCATTCGCCATGAAATTCCCCACATGTTCGCGATGATTCCAACGCGCTATAGCGCATGTTGATACCGCGCGGTACCGCCCTTTGATGGATTTGTGGGCGGCACGGGTTTCGAGGCGAAGGCACCGATGAAGATTCCGTCTCTCTTAACGCTGATGATCCTGCTATCAGCCGCCACGCTGCCGCCCGCTGCAGCGATGGCTGAGGACGGCCGCAGCCCGTCGCTCGATTTCAACAGCCTGTCGGCAGACAAGGCGTTCAAGGACCTGCCCGGCGTCAAACACCATGAGGACAACGTCCCCCAGCGCGATTTTACCTGCACCACCAGCTTCGATGACGGTGACGAGATCTTCCCCGGCCCCGACCGCCTTGGATCGAACCTCGTCTATACCTGCACGGATGGCCTCGTGACACTGGAAAGCAAGACCCCGCCGCGCTCGCTGGAGCGCGAGAAACGCGGCCTCAACTGGTAATCCATATAAGAGATCCGTGATGTAGGGCCTTTCGCCAAGCATTTCGGTTGCAGGTGCCCGTCCCGGCATGGCATGACGGCATGCACCGGCTTGAATGTCCGCCCTGCGGATCCGATATGCCTGCCAGTCGAATGCTTGAGGAGAGCAGGGGTCCATGACCAAATCGGATATTGCGCGCCGCGTGTTCAACCACGCCTGGAAACTCGATCCGATCGTGCGCAGCCTGCTCGATACCGATTTCTACAAGCTCTTGATGTTGCAGATGATCTGGCGGCTTTATCCGGAGGTCAACGCCACCTTCTCGTTGATCAACCGCACCAAGACCGTCTTTTTGGCCGAGCAGATCGACGAGATGGAACTGCGCGAACAGCTCGACTATGCGCGCAACCTGCGCTTCACCAAGAAGGAAATGATCTGGCTCGCCGGTAACACGTTCTATGGCCGCAAGCAGATCTTTTCGCCCGAGTTCCTTGCCTGGCTCACCGATTTCCAGCTGCCAGAATATGAGCTTTCCAAAAAGGGCGGCCAGTATGAGCTGACCTTCCCGGGCAAGTGGACCCACACCAGCATGTGGGAAATTCCCGCCCTCGCCATCATCAATGAGCTGCGTTCGCGCACGGCGATGAAAGACATGGGCCGGTTCGCGCTCGATGTTCTCTATGCCCGTGCCAAGGCCAAGATGTGGACCAAGGTCGAGCGGCTGAAGCAGCATCCGGACCTGAGAATTTCCGACTTCGGCACCCGCCGCCGCCACAGCTTTCTCTGGCAGCGCTGGTGCGTCGAGGCGCTGAAGGAAGGCATCGGCGGCTCCTTCTCCGGCACCAGCAACGTGCTTCTGGCCATGGACACCGATCTCGAAGCACTCGGCACCAACGCCCACGAACTGCCGATGGTGGCCGCCGCCCTGGCCCGGACCGACGAGGAACTGGCTTCGGCGCCCTACCGGGTGCTTGAAAACTGGAACCGCCTCTATGGCGGCAACCTGCTCATCGTCCTGCCGGACGCATTCGGCACGGCCGCCTTCCTGCGCAATGCGCCCGAATGGGTGGCCGACTGGACCGGATTCCGGCCCGACAGCGCCCCGCCGATCGAGGGCGGCGAGAAGATCATCGCCTGGTGGGAAAAGATGGGCCGCGACCCCAAGGAAAAGCTGCTGATCTTCTCCGACGGTCTCGACGTCGATACGATCATCGAGACCTACAATCACTTCAAGGGCCGGGTGCGCATGAGCTTCGGCTGGGGCACCAACCTCACCAACGATTTCGCCGATTGCGCGCCGATAGAGACCCACGGCCTCGACCCGATCTCCATCGTCTGCAAGGTCAGCGAAGCCGACGGCCGCCCCGCCGTCAAGCTGTCCGACAACCCCCGCAAAGCGACGGGCGACCCGGCCGAGGTCGAGCGCTACATCAAATTCTTCGGCACCGAGGATTTTCTCGAGCTTGCCGTCAAGGTCTGAGCCTTGTCAGGGAGAGGGCGGCAGGCGGCGCACGTCGCGGCTGCTGATGTGCAGGCTGTGCCCCTTGGCGATCGCCTTCTGCGCGATCTTCCGCAACGCTGCCCGGTGAAAATCAGCCTCGTTGCGGCGCGCGAAGGCGACGCAATCCTCGGCCGAAAGCCTGCTGCCCGCCAGCGTGCGGATCGCCAGCTGGTGGATGACACAGAGCGCCCCATGGCCCTCGGGCGAAAAGGTCACGGATTGAATCGTGTCGTTCCAGTCCATGTGCCTACCAGATCTTGCCGCGTGCCGGCACCGGCCAGATCTCATCGCCGCCCTCTTTGCTGCGCACAGTGACGAAATCCACCATGTTCATGACGACGCAGGCATGGTTGGGAACGATCGTCACGAGATCGCCGACGGCAAGGCCGATCGGCCCCTGCGTCACCAGACGCCCGTGTTCTTCCGAAAGACTGTCGATGGATATATCGTCGCGCCCGAGCACATGGCCATGGCCCGTCAGCCCGAAGAGATCGCTGGTCAGGGTCTTGCTGCCGGCATCGACGATGGCGCGGTTGGGGGCGGGCACGGAGACGACCGTGGCAAGAACGGTGAGAGCGCAGTCCTCCCAGCCGCAGCGGCCGCCTGACACCAGCGAGCGGTCGTTGTAGATATAGGTGCCCGGCCGGTGTTCGGTGACGACAGGAACCTCACCCGCTGAGTTCATGTCCGGCGTTCCACCGGACGTGATGACCGGCACGGCAAGACCGATTGCTTCGATGATGGCCTTTGCCTCCGTCATGAAAGCCTGAACCGCAGCCCCGCCACCGACAGGCGGAAAGGTCATCAGCCCGCCGAACACCAGGCCATCGGCGCCCGCGATCCGTGCCGCAAGCTCCGCCGCTTCCCCGGGCAAGGAGACGCCGCAGCGGTTGGCGCCGGTGTTGCATTCGACCAGCACGGTTAGCGGCGCGGGCTCGCCCGCAAAGGCCTGTGACAAGCCGTCGATGACGGCGGCGCTGTCGGCCACGACGCTGAGCCTGACCTGCTGCGCCAGTGCCACGAGCTCGACGAGTTTTTCCGCGCCGACGATATTGTAGGTGATCAGCACGTCGCAGATGAGCGGGCTTGCCGCCACCATCGCCTGCGCCTCGGAAATCTTCTGGCAGGTGATGCCAACGGCGCCGGCCTCGAGCTGCAACTCGGCGAGCTTCGGCAGCTTGTGCGTCTTGATGTGCGGCCGCACCTTGAGCCCGGCACTGTCGGCATAGGCCTGGAACCGCCGGATGTTTTGTTTGACGATATCGAGATCGATGACAATGGCCGGCGTCTGCATGAAATCCCCGCTGTGGTCTTTGGCCGGAGACTAGACCAAATCCGGATCGTGCGCGACGCGGTTTTGCCGCACACGACATACCGCCAAAACTATTTTTTCGGCAAATTTCTGAAGTGTGCCAATTGGTACATCGCGGCGGAAGAGGGCCGCCTAGTGTCTGGTCATCGGCGGACGAAGGGTTCGCCTCTCAAACGAAAGGAGACCACATCATGTTCAGCAAGACCATTCTCTCGACCCTCGCCGTCGTCATTCTCACAACCTCTTCCTTCTCCTCCACAGCCCGGGCAAGCGACGAAGGCCAGGAAGTCGCTCCGGTCACCAAGAACGACAGCGGCAAGATCGCCGCCGGCACGGTCATCGGTCTCGCCGCTGCCATCATCGGCGCCAAGCTTTTTGAGAGCGACAACCGCAACAACGGCCAACGCAAACACAAGCGCGACCAGGTGGTCGAAGCCGATTTCGGTGATGAAGACTGCTTCGAAAAGCCGGTTCGCAAATACAGCGCCAAACACGGCAAGAAGATCGTCGTCGGCTTCAAGATCGTCTGCGAATAATCCGGCGATCCATGCAGCGCAGCGTTGCTGCCGCCAGACACAAAAAAGCCCGGCAAAACCGGGCTTTTTGCATGCCGGATAACCGGCAAAAATGTAATGGTGCCCAGAAGAGGACTCGAACCTCCACACCCTTTCGAGTACCAGCACCTGAAGCTGGCGCGTCTACCAATTCCGCCATCTGGGCGACGGACGGGGATGTAAGGGGCTGGGCGTCGGGTGTCAACAGAGTTTTTGAAGAATTCGTGTCAGAGCTCGAAAAACCCGTGTAGATTCAGGTAGGTCGCCAGTCGCGGATGGCCGCCAGCCCCTTTGCCATCAGGCTTTCGCCGGCCGTCTGATCTGCCGCTTCGACATAGCAGCGCATCTCCGGCGCATTGCCGGACGGGCGGAAATGCAGGATGCTTTTGTCGCTGAGCGTGACGCGCAACCCGTCGATGTCGCTGATCGCAGCCGGTTCGCCAATACCCTTCAGAAACAGGGCCAGGTTTTCCGGGCTTGCACGCAGATAGGACATCAGCGCCTGGCTATTCTCCACGGCAAAATTCTCCAGTCGGTCGCTCAGCGCCACGGGCAGGCCGTAGCCGGCGGCAATCTTTGACAGCGGCTGTTTTTCGTCTGCAAGCCGCGACAGGACGGCCAGAACCGGCAGGAAACAATCGCGCGTCGGCAGGGGCTGCAGCACCACGCCATTCAGTGTGAACGGCGAGGCGGTCAGCACACCGCCATTGGCCTCGAAGCCCATGACACCCTCTTCGCCCGATGCCAGCGCCTTCGCCATGCCTGCAATCACGAAGGGTGAACCGACCTTGGTGCGGGTAACGGCAAAACTTCCGGCGCCTTCGATGCAGGAATTGGAGGTCACCGGCGTCACGACCCGTTGGGCACCGAGAAAATTGGCAGTCATCAGCCCGATGAGGTCGCCGCGCAGCGGCAGGCCGGTCTCGTCCGTCACCAGCGGCCGGTCGCCGTCGCCATCGGCAGAAACGATCGCATCGAGCCTGTGTTCCCGCGCCCAGCCGTGCAACAGGCCAATCGTGTCGGCCGAGACCGCTTCCGTATCGACCGGGATGAAGGTCTCCGAGCGGCCGAGCGGCATGGCGGTCGCGCCATAGGCCTCGAGCACGTCAACGAAGAGGTCGCGCGCCACGCTGCTGTGCTGATAAACGCCGATCGTCAGGCCCGACAAAGCACCCTTCTTCAGGATGTTGACATTGCGGGCAAAAAACAGCGCTTCCGTTTCCGCCGCGAGATCGGGCCCGGTGCCGGGCGTATCCGACAGTTCCGTGGCTGCAGCGACGATGCCGGCCGCGCTGGCCGAGATCGCCGCCTCGTCGGTCTTGTCGATCTCGCCGTCCGGCCGGTAAAACTTGATGCCGTTGCGATCGGCCGGAATGTGCGATCCGGTGATCATCAGCGAGGCGGCTTTGCGCTGAAGCCCGTAAAGCGCCAGCGCCGGTGTCGGCAATGTCCCGCAATCGGCCGGCACGAGACCGGCACGTTCCAGCGCACCCATACACACCGCCGCGATCTCGGGGCTGGAAGGACGGAAATCGCGTCCAACCAGAATGGTGTCGCCGCGTTGCGCAAGGCCTGAAGCCCGCAGGTGCCGAGCAAAAGCTTCCGAATAGAGCGCGGACGCTGTTCCCATCAGGTCGACTGACAGGCCGCGCAGACCGCTGGTGCCGAATTTCAGGCTCATACATGTCTCCAGAACGGGTGTGGCGGCGATTCATGCCGCAAACCTGCCACGATGATAATCAAATCTATAGGAACAAATTGCGAAGTTTGAACGTCATTAGGTCGGGGGAGACACCTAACGCGTGAAACGGAGGAAGAAAATGCAGAATTTCTACAAAATGATCGGCGCCTGCGCATTGGGCGTCGCAACGCTTCTGACGCCGGTGGCCCCCGCCCAGGCCGTGCCGCTTGCCAGCACCGTGACGATGGAGCGGAGCACCGATGTCGAAAACGTCCGGCATCGCGGCTATTATCACCGCCGCCATCACCGGCCCTATTATGGCCGGGATTATGTCCGCCCGGGCTTCGGTATCTACATCGGCCCGCGTTATGGCTATCGCGAACGGTCTGTCCGCCGTGGCGGCTACAATCGCCATGTGAACTGGTGCCTGTCGCGCTACCAGTCCTACAATCCGGGGACGAACCGGTTCCTCGCCTATGGCGGCGTCTACAAGGTCTGCCGCTCGCCGTTCCGGTAAGCGCAAAAATCATGGCGGGCCGAAAGGCCCGCCATTTTTCCGTCAGGCAAACAGCCAGATCAGAACGCCATAACGTGTCGCCTTGCCGATCGTCACATAGACGAGAAACGGCAGCACCGGCATGCGCAGGACGCCTGCCACGAGCGTCAACGGATCACCGATGAAGGGCAGCCATGACAGGAGCAGGACGGGCTGGCCATAGCGGCAAAACAGCCGCCCCGCCTTTTCCCGTGCCGCCGGGCTGACGGGAAACCAGCGCCGGTCCTGAAACCGCAGCAGCCAGCGTCCGAGCCCGAAATTGACCAACGCGCCCAGCACATTGCCGGCGGTGGCGGCGAGGAACAGGGGCGTCAGACGGGCATCCGGCAGGCGCGCTGCTGCCACCAAAGCTGCCTCGGAAATGCCGACGAGCAGCGTTGCCGACAGGAATGCCGCCGTGAAGACGCCGAGCAGCAGCGAGACTGTCACGTGTCGATGCTGTGGCCATCCGTGTGGCCGAGGCTTCGGTCCGGCTCGATGATGTCGCGCACCTTCTGCTTCAGCTCCTTCGGGCCCGGAAAGCCGCCGTCGCGCTTGCGCTCCCAGATCAGCTCGCCATTGACGCGGATTTCGAAATTGCCGCCGGTGCCGGGGATCAGCGCCACTTCGCCCAACGTATCGGAAAAGGTCGAGAGCAGTTCCTGCGCCATCCAGGCAGAGCGCAGGAGCCAGCTGCACTGGGTGCAGTAAAGAATGGTGACGCGGGGCTTTTCAGTCATGATGCTTGTTCCGTTCGCAGGCGTGAAGTCTGCGGCACCTTAAAGCGTTGAACCGGTTACGACAATTCCGTGACCACGTCCGCTCACAAAAAAGTCAACCGGATTTATCAAGTATTGTCCGGGTAAGGGGCTGCAGCACCTTGCGTCAGGCCGCCGCTTGCGCAAAGAGGCATGAGCTTCCCGAGAACCAACAAGGATATTGCATGACCGATCTGAACGCCCACGGCCGTCCGCCCCTGATCATTCCGGGCCTGTCCCGTCTCTATTCGCCGCTGAATGTCTCAGCCGAGACGCTTCTGCGCGTGCTTGCAGGCGTTCTCTTGGTCACCCACGGCTATGGCAAGATCATCAACCCCTTCGGTGCTGTCGGCATGGTCGAAGGTCTGGGCTTCTACCCGGGCGCCTTCTGGTCGCCGCTGCTGGCCGCCACGGAATTCTTCGGGGGCATCCTTGTCGCCATTGGCCTCTTCACCCGCCCGGCCGCCTTTGCCGCGATGATCGTGCTGCTGGTCACCGTCTATTTCCATGGCGTCGTTCAGGGCGAGGGCCTTGGCGGCGCTGAAAAGTCCATCCTCTGGGCGGCGATCTTCTTCTTCTTCGCCATTCGCGGCTCGAACGCTCATTCGGTCGATGCCAGGATCGGCCGCCAGTTCTGATCACCGGCTTCCGATGAGGTGAAAACGAAAAACCCGGCTGCAGGGTGCAGCCGGGTTGTTGCGTTCTAAATGTTCGCTGGTCCCGCAGCGATTAGTGGCAGACCTTGATCTTCTTCCAGATCACGTTGCCGTAGCTGTCCCAGCGCTTCACCTTTTTCCAGACGCAAACCGGCTCGTAATAATCGTCTTCCTGGTATTGCTTCTTGTAGTACTTCTTCTTGTGGCCGTAGTTGTTGTCGTCGGCGTAGTCATTGTCGTAACCGCCGACAGTGATGTAGCCGCTGTCATTGCCGTAGGAGTAACCGCCGGCCTGCGACGGGGCGGCAAACGATATGGCCGCGACGGTCGCGACGATGGCCGAAAGGATGAACTTGCGCATGGTAGTCTCTCTCTCCTGATCTCCGGGACACCGTAATTGGCTCCGATGACCAGACGATCTCATGGAATGCAGCCCTTGGCTGTTCCAAAAGGAACACGACGGGCGATTTTTGCAAAAAAACCCAAAATTTGTCGCTTGATCCGGCTCCTACGCCATGTTCAATCTCGCCAAAACAGCAGTCGGAGAGATGATGCGCGTTCTGGTGGTGGAAAACATGGATGGCTCGCATCTGGGCCAGGTCGGCGTGGCGCTGGAAGAGGCGAGGGCGGATATCGATATCAGACGTCCCTACGAGGGTGATGTCCTGCCCGAGCACACCGGCGACCATGATGCCATTGTCGTCTTCGGCGGCACGCGGAGCGCTGTCGACGATGCCGATCATCCCTATCTGGCCGGTGTCGCCCGGCTGATGCGACGCTTCGGCGACGAAGGCAAGGCAGTGCTCGGTATCTGCCTCGGCAGCCAGCTTCTGGCCCGTGGTTATGACGGCGAGAATATTCTGGGGGCCGCCCGCGAGTTCGGCTGGACCGATGTCGCGCTGACGCCCGACGGCGAGGCCGATCCGGTCCTCTCGGCAGCGGGTCCCACCTTTTCCAGTTTCGCCTGGCACTCCGACACCTTTTCCCTGCCTGCGGATGCTGCGCGACTGGCGACCAACGCCACTGTTGCCAACCAGGCCTTCCGTTTCGGCCGCGCCGCCTATGGCACGCAGTTTCATTTCGAGGCCAACCGCGCTGTCGTCGAAGACTGGAAACAAAATTTCAAGGAGACGATCCTCAAGATCGACCCCGAATGGCTCAAAGACTTTGCCGGCCATGCCGCCAGAAGCGCCGAGATGTCAGATACCGCCGGGCTTGCGCTGGCGCGGGCCTGGGTCGGCGTCATCAAGGCTTAGGATTTTCTTTCAACTGCGTCACAATCCTATAGCCACGCCGCAGGGCGGTGAAAGCTGCACCAAGTGCAATGATCCAGAGCGCGAGGGTCAGCACGTCGTCGCGGCCGCGCCACAGGGGCTCAAGCGTCGAGAACAGGGCAGCAGCCGTGATCACAGCCATGCGGTGTTGCTTGGCCATCGGGCCGGAAAAATCGCTCGGCAGGCCGTTGGCGCGGCCGAGTTCCCGGACGTAGGCGGTCAGCACGGCAAAGGCGCCCGCCGCCCAGCCAAGCTCCGGCAGGCCGATGCCGTAACCGGCGCCGGCAAGAATCATCAGATCGGCAACCCGGTCGGGAAACTCGTTCCAGAACGGCCCGTCCGGCGCGCCCTTGCCGCCCTCCACCGCCACCATGCCGTCGAACAGGTTGCAGAGCAGCCGCAGCTGGCAGAAGAGCGCCGCGAGGACCAGCATGACAATGCGGCGGCTGCCTTCTTCCTGTCCGGCCCACCAAAAGGCGGCACCGGCAACGGCGGCGGCCACCATGCTCGCCTGCGAAATCTGGTTCGGCGTGATCGACATCCGCGCCATGCGCCGGGCAAGTGCCTGCGCCCAGCGGCTGTTGCGGCTGGCAAGCGGCCGCCTGTCCCCGATCTTGTCCTCCGTGGTCTGCATGGGCTTCAGCTCCTTCTGCCGGCGATCGACGCATTGTAGAGCGCCGCATAGGTGGTGGACACGACCAGCGGCACGGCGATGGTTTTGAGGATTTCCGGCGTGCCGCTGAGTGCATGGATTGCCGCCAACGCTCCGCTTGAGGCAAGACAGGCGATCAGCGGCGGCGCCACGTAGGCGGGAACGCCGGAAAACCGTGTCGACAGGGCATCGATCGCCGATTTCAAGAACAGCGTCAGGCAGGCCGACAGCGTACCCTGCACCAGCCCGGCCGTCAGTGGCTTCGGCATCGCATGCGCCCGGTTGGCGAAGACCGCCCAGCTGCCCATGGCGACAAAGGCGAAGAGCACATGCACGCTGCTGCTGGTGGCGAGCCTACGCAGCCGCGCGTTCATGTGAGCGACCACCAGAAGCGCACGATGTGGAAGAAGATCGGCGCCGAAAACACCACCGAATCCAGCCGGTCGATCAGCCCGCCATGGCCGCCGATCAGGTGGCCCCAGTCCTTGACGCCGCGGTCCCGCTTGATCGCCGACATCACCAGCCCGCCGAAGAAGCCCATGATGGCGATGATGAAGGCAAGCAGCCCCGCCTGCAGCGGCGTGAACGGCGTGATCCACCAGAGGCAGGCGCCGATCAGCGTGGCGCTGAGAACGCCGCCCACGAACCCCTCGACGGTCTTCGACGGCGACAGGCGCGGCGCGATCTTGGTCTTGCCGAAGAGCTTGCCCCAGACATATTGCAGCACGTCGCTGAGCTGCACGACGATGACGAGGAAGGCGATCAAGAGCACGTTGCGGTCTTCAAAGCCGGGAATATCGAGGCTGAGCAGGGCGGGCACGTGGCTGGCGCAGAAGACGCAGATCATCAGCGCCCACTGCACCTCGGCGATGCGCACGAGGAACCGCTCCGTATCGCCGCGAAACACCGCCATGATCGGCATGAACAGGAAGGCGTAGACCGGAATGAAGATCGAATAGAGCCCGTACCACTCGGTTGCAATCAGGTAATATTGCACCGGCAGGATGATGAAGAAGGCGGTGGCCAGCGCCCAGTGATCGGCCCGCCGCGTGTTGGTGAGCGTGATGAATTCGCGCAGTGCCGCAAACGAGCAGAAGGCGAAGAGCACGACGACGCCGACGCGGCCGGCGACGAAGGCAAGGCCGGTAAAGGCGGCCATCACCCACCAGGCATTGATGCGGGCGTTGAGGTTTTCGATGACGGCGTTGGAGCCATCGGGCGACAGGCGCTTCTGCAGCACATAGCTGATGCTGGAGGCAAGAATCAGCACGCCGCCGACGCCGAACAGCAAAAGCAGGAGATCGGAACTGGCCGCACTCATTCATTGCCTCCTGCGGTCTTGGGTGACAGGGCCAGGAGCGCCGCCCGGCTGCGCTCGAGAAACGCCTCGCGCGGCTCATCGGGTGCCAGATGCAGCGCTTCGCCGAAGGTGACGGTGCAGATCAGCGGGATCGGCACGATCTCGCCCTTGGGCATCACCCGGTTGAGGTTGTCGATCCAGACGGGAACGAGGTCGATCTCGGGCTTTGCCTGCGCCAGATTGAAAAGCCCGCTCTTAAACGGCAGCAGGCTCGCTTCCGTTTCGTTGCGGGTGCCCTCTGGAAACAGGATCAGCGAGGCGCCGGTGGCAAGCGCGTTGGTCATCAGCGTGATCGGGTCGGCGGTGCGCTTTTCCCGGTCGCGCTCGATCAGCACCGCATTGAAGACATCGCAGCCGATGAAGCGGTTGAGCTTCGATTTCAGCCAGTATTCGGCCCCCGCCACCGGCCGCGTCCGGTTGCGAACCCAGGGCGGCAACACCGCCCAGATCAGGATGAAATCGCCATGGCTGGAATGATTTGCGAAATAGACGCACTGGCGGCTGGACGGCCCGCTCTCCGGCCAAATCGCCCGCACCGCCGTGATCGTGCGGGCAAACACCACGATCAGGACAGCAACGGGCTTGGCGATCAGTCTGAGGATGTGAATGGCGGTTCTCCGTTGCTGGCCCGCAACTATAGACCGTGCGGCCGAGCCTGAAAAGCAGGTCTGTGCGTCTGTGGAACGGCTGAGGGGTGGGGTTTATTCCGTGTCTTGCGCGGTCGTTCCCTCCCCCTTTTGGGAAGGGTGGCCCGCAGGGCCGGGAAGGGTTCTTTGCGATTTCCGTGTTCGTGGCCTTCCCCTCCCCAACCCTCCCCACAAGGGGGAGGGAGCGACCTCTGCCGCCGCAAACACTGTCACCCACGCCCGGAAAATCCGCCGTGGTTTTCAAAGATCGAACTCGGCCGGGGCGCTGGAAAGTGCCTCTTGGAGTTTGTGATACTGTAGCGCCTTCCAGCGCCCCGTTCGGCTTTTTTGCCTGCGACCTCGGGTTCTCTGCGGCCAGCATTGCTACCAGCCCTGTGTGCCCCACAGACACGTCCGGAGCGGCATCAGCCTCCGGAGGGAACCCCTCTTACGCAAACCCATCGGACAAAGGCGCACGTCCTGCCTCCACCCTCAGCACCGGCCCCACCTGACCACGACGCCTCGTGGTGTAACCGGGATGGGACGCAGGCATTATAGGCACGGGTTTTGGGAGCGGGGAAAATGGAGGCGGGGGTTTGTTGATTTGATTGGATTTTATACCCTCCGGCATCCCCGTTATTTGCTCGGATCGCTGGCTTCAAAGCAAGTTCGCCCCCCTTTGTCCCTCCAGGACATCTCCCCCACATGGGGGGAGAACGCCATCAGCTTTTGTGCCTCACACGGAAAGTGGCCGTTGAAGAATGGCTAAGCCAGACGGATCTCGGCGCGGTTGCGGCCGAGACGCTTGGCCTCGTAGAGGGCCTCGTCGGCCAGCCGCAGTGCATCATCGAAACGGAAATTCAACGGCACGTCCCTGGTAACGGCGCCGATGCTGACGGTCATGCCAAGCGCATTGCCGCCGGCCAGCCGGACATCCGTCTGCCTGACAGCCTCAAGCAGGCGCTCGCCCAGCAATGCGGCGTCTTCGGCCGTTTCTATACGTGCGGCGATGCCGAACTCTTCGCCACCGAGACGTCCGAAGACGTCGTCCTTGCCTAGGCGCAAAGCCACAGCCGACGCAAAGGCCTTCAGCGCCTCGTCGCCGAGCGCATGGCCATGTGCGTCGTTGATCGTCTTGAAGTGGTCGATATCCAGCATCAGGACGGCGACGCGGCCTTTTGTGCCGCCACACAGCGCCGAGGCCCTTTCCATGAAGGCCCGGCGGTTGAGAATACCGGTGAGCGCGTCACGGGTTGCGGCTTGATCAAGCGCCAGAACCAGCGCCTGGCGGGCGACGTTCATGCTGGCCACCGTCAGCGGCGCCAGCGACAGAAGCGTGACACCGAAGCGCATGGACATCGTGTCCTGGGCCGTGGCCAGCGGGATGTTGGTGTCGACCATATTCAGCACCAGCGCCGCATGGCACCAGAGCGCATAACACAGCACGATGATGCTGGTCGTCGAGATCGAGAACACCATGGCGGTGAGGATGAGGGCAGGCAGCGGAAAGAGCAGGGCACCCGGCCCGCCCAGCATCTGGCCGATATAGGAGAAGATCAACAGCAGCACGGCGGCAAACAGCCGGCTGCCGCAGGTGCTGTCCCAGCCGTGCCGGGAAAACTTGATTCTGACGCGGGCCATATGGGCTTTCAGATTTTCAGGCAGCGACAGGATGATCGGCATCAGCGTCACATAATTCATGAGCTCGGAGGAAAACCACAGCATGAGCGCTTCGGAATAGATCCGCCCATGGAACCGGACCGATACCTCTGCGCCGAAGACGGCGGTTGCCGCCGATGCCAGGAGGGCAGCGCCCAAGAGAGCGGCGATCGATGTGCCGCGGGCCATCTGGCGAATGTCCCGGGCAAAGCGGCTGAGCAGCAGGTGACCGGCGGCGATCCCGGCAAAGTTTGCCAGCGTCAGTGCCATGGCTTCCGTCAGAGGATTTCCGGCCAAAAGATCGGCCGTCAGAAAGCCGAAACAGGCAGACGCCCAGCTTGCCGGTCTGGAGATAGCCGGGAAGCGAACGAGGATCGCCAGAATGGTGGCATTGGCCGGCCAGAAACCGGCGAAATATCCGGTCGGCCGCGTCAGGATTCCCAAGGTGCAGATTGCCAGAGCAATGCCGAAAAGCAGGGCGGCGTCCGCGCCCCGATGAAAGGGCGCCGTGTCGCGGGAAAAGCTGTTGGTCATCAAGGGCTTTCGGCGGAACAGTGATGAGCAAATGCCCATCTACTGAGCGTTCGCTATTGCATATTTAGGATATGCTAAGGCAAGAATGCGACGAAAGGCAACAAAATTGCGACAAATTCCCTTATTATGAGCGAATACTTGCGAATATAAGCGCGAAATGCGACGAATATTCTACTTATAGTGTATTTAATGATATGCTGATCTAGTCAGGCGTGAATGGTGGGCGCCCTGGTGCGCAGAAGTCAGGCAAAACGTCCCATGCCGCGTTCGTGCCCGCGATCATTGCGACGTCGCGCCCATCGAAGCGTTCCGTTTCAGCACACAGCGCCACGCCTGCACAGCAGGACCGTTCATCGCCTGGAAACTCCTGTCCCGTAGAATCCACCGCAACCGTCTTGGAGTTCTGCCCATGAGCCTGTCCATCCTGATGAGCACTGCCAGCCAGGGTATGGCCATGGAAACCCGCAGGCTCAGCGCCACCGCCAGCAACATCGCCAATATCAGCACATCCACGTCGGGGCAGCCGGTCGATCTGGCCGCAGAGATGATCGACATGGTTCAGGCAGAGATTGGTTTTAAGGCCAATGCCAGCGTCTTCGAGACCGGTGCCGATCTCTGGGATGTGCTGATGAGCATCAAAAGGGACTAAAGGCCATTCGCGCCGAGATGACCCAGCCTTACTCGTCGCTCATCTTCAGCGCGGCGATGAACGCTTCCTGGGGAATGTCCACCTTGCCGAACTGGCGCATGCGCTTTTTGCCGGCTTTCTGCTTGTCGAGCAGCTTTCGCTTGCGGCTGGCGTCGCCGCCGTAGCATTTTGCTGTTACGTCCTTGCGCAGAGCCGAGATCGTTTCGCGGGCGATGACGTTGCCGCCGATGGCCGCCTGGATCGGGATCTTGAACATGTGTTTGGGGATCAGGTCCTTGAGCTTCTCGCACATGTCGCGGCCGCGCCGCTCGGCGGCCATGCGGTGCACCATCATCGACAGCGCATCGACCGGCTCGCCGTTGACCAGCACCGACAGCTTGACCAGATGGCCTTCGCGGTGATCGGTCAGGTGATAGTCGAACGAGGCATAACCCTTCGAGATCGACTTCAGCCGGTCGTAGAAATCGAACACGACTTCGTTGAGCGGCAGGTCGTAGGTCAGCATGGCGCGCTTGCCGACATAGGTCAGCTCGATCTGCAGCCCGCGCCGGTCCTGGCACAGTTTCAGGATGCCGCCGAGATAGTCGTCGGGCGTCAGGATGGTGGCGCGGATCCACGGCTCGTGGATTTCGGCGACCTTGACGACGTCGGGCATGTCGGCCGGATTGTGCAGCTCGCGCTCGGTGCCGTCGTTCATGAACAGCTTGTAGACGACCGACGGGGCCGTGGCGATCAGGTCGAGGTCGAACTCGCGCTCGAGGCGCTCCTGGATGATTTCCAGGTGCAGGAGGCCGAGGAAGCCGCAGCGGAAGCCGAAGCCGAGTGCTGCGGACGATTCCATTTCGAAGGAGAAGGAGGCGTCGTTGAGACGCAGCTTGCCCATGGCGGCGCGCAGGTCTTCGAAATCGGCCGCATCGACCGGAAAGAGGCCGCAGAACACCACCGGCTGGGCCGGCTTGAAGCCCGGCAGCATCTTGGCCGTCTGGCGCTTGTCCTCGGTGATCGTGTCGCCGACACGGGTGTCGGCCACTTCCTTGATCGAAGCGGTGATGAAGCCGATCTCGCCGGGGCCGAGCGCCTCGACATTGACCATCTTCGGCGTGATGACGCCGACGCGCTCCACCTGGTACTTGGCGTCTGCTCCCATCATGCGCACGGTCATGCCGCGCTTCAGCGTGCCGTCGAGCACGCGCACCAGAACGATGACGCCGAGATAGGCGTCGTACCAGCTGTCGACCAAGAGCGCCTTCAGCGGGCCGTTCGCGCCTTCCTCGCTCTTCGGCGCCGGCAGCTGGTGCACGATGGCTTCCAGCACGTCGGGAATGCCGAGGCCGGTCTTGGCCGAAATCAGCACGGCTTGGCTGGCATCGATGCCGATGACTTCCTCGATCTGCTCTCGGATGCGGTCCGGCTCGGCGGCCGGCAGGTCGATCTTGTTGAGGACCGTGACGATCTCGTGATTGTTGTCGATCGCCTGATAGACGTTGGCGAGCGTCTGGGCTTCGACGCCCTGGCTCGCATCGACCACCAGCAGCGAGCCTTCGCAGGCCGACAGCGAGCGCGAGACCTCATAGGCGAAGTCGACATGGCCGGGCGTGTCGATCAGGTTCAGCACATAGGTCTCGCCATTGTTGGCGACATAGTGCAGGCGCACGGTCTGCGCCTTGATGGTGATGCCGCGCTCCTTCTCGATGTCCATGCTGTCGAGAACCTGCTCGGACATTTCGCGTGCGGCAAGGCCGCCGGTCGACTGGATCAGCCGGTCGGCCAGCGTCGACTTGCCGTGGTCGATATGGGCGACGATCGAGAAATTGCGGATGTGCGACAGGGGCGTCTGTGAAGGTATTGTGCTCATCGCCCGCATATAGCAGCGCGAACCCAAGCCGCAAAGCGGGAAATGCAGGCTTTGTTCACTATAACCAGGGAGCTTAGCCGCGCTCTGCGGCTGGCCTCTGTTCGGCATCGACCAGCGCGCCGGCATTCGGCACCTGGGCGCTCATCAGCTCGAAGTTTTCCCGGAGATGCGGCGGCACGGTCTCGCGGTTCTTCAGTCTGATGGCGACGAAGACCGCATAGAGCACGGCAACGATCATCGCTGCATAGATGAAGGTTTTCGGCCCGAAGACCGGGGTCAGCAGCGTCACCGCCAGCGGCACGATGGTGGCTGAAGCCGACCAGGCGACCAGCATGGTCGAGGCAAGCGGTACGAAATCGGCCGGCGCGGTGCGGTCGTTCGCATGCGCATTGGCGATCGAATAGACGGTTTCCACCGAACCGGCCCAGACGGCGAAGATCAGCATCAGCATCCACAGATTGGCGAAGGTCGCCTGCAGCGCCAGAAAGGCGGTGAGCGTGATCATGATGCAGGTGGCGATCAGCACAATGCGCCGGTCCATCCGGTCCGACAGGATGCCCATCGGCACCTGGATGAACAGGAGGCCGAACTGCATCAGGAACATCAAGAGCGCCACGTCCTTCTGCCCGACCTGGTTGGCGGCGGCGTAGATCGGGGTAAAGCCCTGAACGACCATGGAGAGGCCACCGGCCGCCAGAACGCCGATTAAGGCCACCGGCGAATTGCGCCAGACCATGGGGATGTCGACGCTGACCTTGGCAGGCGCCGGCGGATTGGGAAGACGCGTGAGCCCGATCGGCAGGATGGCGATGGCGGTGAAGAAGATGGTGACGATCGGCGCCAGGTTGCCCGCAGCCGGGATCTGCCCGAACAGCCAGGCGCCGGCACCAATGCCGATGACATAGGCCATGTAGAAAAGCGACATGGCCTTGCCGCGCCAGCGGTTGTCGCTGGCATCGTTGAGCCAGCTCTGGCTGATGATGAAATTGGTGTTGCCGGCCGCACCGTAAAGCCCGCGGCCGATCACCCAGAGCAGCGGATTGACCCCGAGGCTGATCAGCAGCGCGGCAAGGATCACCAGCGCCATCGAGCAGGAAAAGGCCCGCGCATGGCCGACGCGGCGGATCAGCGGACCGCCCAGAACACAGCCGATCAGCCCGCCGAAGGCAACGGCCGTGACGGCGGCCCCCGCCACCCAGGACGGTGAATCCGACTGGGCCAGCACGAAGGGCACATAGGCGAACATCACGCCATTGCCGACGGCGACACAGGTCATCGATATGACGATCGCCATGATCGACAGAACCGAGGATGAAGATGGAGTGTCCGTCGAAGTCATGCTGTCTCCCGCTGTTCCACCCCCGGGCGGGCATCTCCGAACGAGCGTGGCGACGAGAATCACCAAAGGGAACGAGCGCGACAATAGCGGGCAATTGGCAGCCGTGTTGTCGCCGCAGCGGCACGGGTGGATTTATTTTCAAGGCGCTTGACTCCACTATAAGGAATGACAATTCTCTTATCATGGAAAACGCATCGGACATTATCGTCGGGGAACGGCTGCGGCTTCTGCGCGCCGGCATGGCCATGACGCTCGATGATCTGGCCGCGCGCTCCGGCGTCAGCCGGGCGATGATTTCGCGCATCGAACGTGGTGAGGCGAGCCCGACGGCGCAGCTGCTGGCGCGTCTCTGCGGCGCGCTCGGGCAATCGCTGTCGAGCTTCTTCGCCACGGACGCAGCCGCAAGCCCGCTCGCCAGGCGCGAAGATCAACGTCTTTGGCGCGATCCGGCCACCGGCTATCTGCGCCGCGCCGTCTCTCCGCCGGGAAATCCATCGCCGGTCGATGTCGTCGAGGTCGAGTTTCCGCCGGGCGCCATGGTCGCCTTCCCGCCGCCGCCGGTGGATGACGGTCTGACGCAGCATGTCTGGCTCATGGACGGGCAGCTGACCATGACGGTCGGCACGGATGTCCACGAACTGCTGCCGGGCGACTGCCTGTTCATGCCGCTTTCGGGCGGCCACGTCTTTCACAATCCGCACGGCAAGCCCGCCCGCTACGCCGTCATTCTCAACCGCAAACCCTAAAAGAAGAGGCAAGATGCCGGCGATTACCCTCCATGTCCTTACCGAAGAAGAGACCCGCGCCGCCCTTCCGGCGCTCTGCCAGGTGCTGTCAGACTGTATCGAGGGCGGTGCCTCGGTCGGCTTCATGGCGCCCTATACGCCGGACGATGCGAAACCCTTCTGGGAAGGCGTGGCTCAGGCCGTGGGTGAAGCCGCGACCGTGCTTCTGGCGGCCGGGGTCGATGGCGAGATCATGGGCACGGTGCAGCTCGGCATCAAGCTGCCGCCCAACCAGCCGCACCGGGCCGATGTCAAGAAGCTGCTGGTCCACCGCAAGGCGCGCGGCCTCGGCCTCGCCCGGCTTCTGATGGAGGGGTTGGAAGCCGAGGCGGCTAAACGCGGCCGCCACGTGCTGGTGCTCGACACCGGCACCGGCAGCCCGGCCGAGGCGATCTACACGAGGCTCGGCTGGCAAAGGGTGGGGGTCATTCCGCACTACGCCCTGATGCCGGATGGCAGCTATTGCGACTCGACGTTTTTCTACAAGCATCTGGGGGATGGCTGAGCCATTGCCGCTGTCGGAAATATCCTTGCACGACAGTTGGTTGCGCCCAAAAATGGCGGAGCGGGCAGCGGTAAAAACAGCCGTTTTGGTAGCCACCTCCCATTTCGGATTCTCCGCAGCCATGGTAAATCTGAACCAGCCGCAAGGCTTATTCAGAGGGGATTCCATGACCACCATTTTTCACAAGGCGCGCCTTGCCGCGCTTGCTGCTGCCGTCCTGATCGGTGGCGTTTCCTCGGCGCTCGCCGCCGAAGTGACGTTCACGATGAAGAACAGCCACCCGAACGCTGTCGAAGTCGAGCTTTACAGTCAGGACCGCGACCACGTCTGGCCGGGTGACAACCAGATCTATCTGCTCGACGACGGCGAAACCAAGGCGATCCCGCTGTCCTGCAACGAGGGCGAAAAGATCTGCTACGGCGCCTGGATTTCGGGCGACAAGACGACCTATTGGGGCACCGGTCCGGAAAACGCCGAAACCTGCACGGATTGCTGCTACACCTGCGAAGGCGGCAGCACGGAAGAGATCAACCTGACCGAATAGTCCGGCCTCTCTTCGTCACGGCATTTCCGGCGCCCGGGTCACCCGCGGCGCCGGTTTTGTTTTTGTTCTTGTCTAGCAAACTCTTCCGCGTTAAAGTGTTAAACAGTGTTTCGCACTGCGATCCGTGAGGCGCGGCGAGGATCCTATTATGAAACCTGCAGGCCAGATGACGCTTACCCTGACGCCGGAGCTGGAACAGTTCGTGCGCGATGAAGCCCGGCGGGGTGCCTTTGCCTCGAACAGCGAATATGTCCGCGATCTCATTCGGGGCCGTTACCTCAAGGATCAGGAGCGGGCGGAAAAACTGCGCCAGCTCGATGAGGCGCTGCAGCGGGGTCTGGACGACGTCAAAACTGGCAGGACAAGGCCGCTCGACGAAGGCTTTGATCGCCTTCGGCAAGAGTTGAGCCTGTCAAAGTCGCATCTTCAAAAATGAACATCCGTCTCTCCGAAGCGGCCTGGAATGATCTGCTGCAGATAGGCCGTTTCATTCAAGCGGGTAATCCTGCCCGCGCCGAGACCTTCGTCTCCGAACTCTATCAGGCTTGCCGTTCGCTCGGGGCGCTGCCTTTGGGCTATCCGATCCTGGCCGGTTATGAGCGTGCCGGTATTCGCAAACGCTCCTATCGCAACTATCTGATCTTCTATGTTGTGGAAGACGACACGGTACAGATCCTGCATGTTCTCCATGGCGCGCGCGACTACCAAGATATTCTCCCAGGCGAAGAATAAATCTGCCGCCGCATCATCAGTTTTCCTGTGTCTTTCCATCACGCGAATGAATTTGCCCGAGTCCGGGTGCGCCGGTAAGACAGGACGCACAGGGGGAGACGTCCGTGGCAGAGCAGGGTTTGAAAGCGGAGGCCGGTGGCGGCGTTGTTGTGACGGGTTCGGGTGCGGCGGCAGGGGCTATCATGTGCCTTCTGTCGATGTCGAGCGTCGGCTTCGGGTCGGCGCTGTCGGCATCGGCCATCACGCTCTACGGCCCGTTCGGCACGACCTGGCTGCGTGTGGCCATGGCCGCCGTCATTCTTGCCGTCATCGTCCGGCCGCCGGTCTCGACCTATTCCTGGGCCCAGTGGAAGAGCGCGCTCATTTTCGGCGCCGCCATGTCCGGCATGACCATGTGTTTCTTCGCGGCGATCGCCCGCATTCCGCTCGGCCTCGCTGTTGCCATTGATTTCCTCGGGCCGCTGACGGTCGCCACCTTTGCCTATGGTCTCGGCTGGCGGCTCATCTGGCCGCTGATCGCCGGCATGGGTATCCTGTTCCTGTCGCATGACGGTTCCGGCTGGATCGGCGATACGGCCGGCGTGCTGTTTGCCTTCGGTGCCGCCATCGGCTGGGGCAGCTACATCGTGCTGATGAAGAAGGTCGGCACAGCCTTCAAGGGTTTCGAAGGCCTCTCCATGTCGCTGCTTGTCGCGGCCGTGGTAACAATGCCCTTCGGCCTTCTCGACAACGCAACCGCCATCGATTCCACCGGCCTTCTGTACATGGCGGGTCTGGCGCTGCTCGTGCCGCTGTTGCCCTATGCGCTGGAAATGGTGGCGCTGCGCCGCATGAACATGTCGGCCTTCGGCATCCTCATGAGCCTGGAACCGGCCATCGGCGCGCTGGCCGGATTTCTCATCCTCAGCCAGCCGATGACGGTGCTGCAGATCTTCGGCACGCTTCTCGTGGTGGCCGCCAGTGCAGGAGCAACGGCAACTGCTACCGGTTAAGTCAGGCCTGCTTCTGCCATGTCAGCTGCTTGTAGTCGAAACCATATTCGAGCGTCGGCTTGACCACGGAAAAATAGGGCGACAGGTCGAAATCGCGCGGCGTGTAGAGCGAGTGGTGGCGGATGTGCAGGATCTCCGACCGCGAGAAGGTCGATGCGGCAGCCGCCCGTCCGGGCGCGCGCGTAATTTCGGGCAGGATCGGATAGTGGATCCTCTCGAAGGCCGCAGCGATCAGGCTTGAGCAGATGGCGCGGGTCGGGTCGCCTGAGCCGAACGCGATCAGCCGCCGCCGCCAGCGCACGGGAATGGGTATGGAGGGCATGAAAAACCGCAGCATGTCGAGAATGTTCTTCAGATCGTATTTCAGGCCGAGGCTGTCGATCATGAAGGACACAAGCGTATCGCGATCGTCGGGCGTCAGCCCGTTCGGGCGGCAGATGCGTGTGTTGTAGGTCGAATATTTTTTCAAGGATGCCGCCACGCAGCCCTCGCCGAGATTGACCTCGATCAGTTGCGGCCGCTCCGTCACCGGCAGTGCCGCCTGTTCCGGCGTCATTGGAATGAAATCGCCGGCAAAGAAGGCCGCATGCGACCATGTCGACTGGGTCAGATATTTGATCGTCGCCGAAACCTTCTGGTTCCCCTCGATCAGCAGAACATCGCCGGGACGCAATGTGCGGGCCAGCGTCTGCGAATCCGATGGTGTATAGGGCTCATAGCCGGATGTCTGGGTTTCGAGCCTGTCGGCCAGAATGCGACCCACCTTGTCGAGAAACGTATCCTTGCTTTCGGCAAATCCAGTCATGGGCACCTGGCGGAAAAACGATGGGACGAAGTATGCGACGCGTTAGCGCACCGACATTACACTAGTCTGCCTTACGCAGGCCTGTCGAGCGTGACCGGCTTGACGAACCGGCCTGGCCGACCTATTTTAGAATTATTCTAAAATAGGTTCCCGCCCATGCTGCCGCGCGTCTTTCGTTCGTTCAAACGCCCGTTCCTGTCGCTCAGCGAACAGGAAATCCTCGCTCTGGCCATATCCTCTGAAGAGGATGATGGCCGGATTTATCTGGCCTATGCCGATGCCCTGCGGGAAAACTATACGCAGTCGGCAAAGGTCTTCGAGGAGATGGCGCAGGAAGAAAGCCACCACCGGCAGATGCTGATCGACCTGCATGTGCAGCGGTTCGGCAGCCGCATTCCGCTGATCCGCCGCGAGCACGTCCGTGATTTCCCCGAGCGCAAGCCGGACTGGCTGATTGCCCAGCTGCCGGTGGAAACGGCCCGCGCCCAAGCCGAAGCGATGGAAGAGGCCGCCTACCGCTTCTATCTGGAGGCGGCAGCGCGCGCGAAGGATGCGGCAACCCGCAAGCTGCTCGGCGATCTGGCGCTGGCGGAAAAGACCCATGAGACTCTGGCGCACCGGCTGGGCGATGAATTCACGCCCGGCGACGTGCGGGCCGGGGAGGATCAGACGGCGCGCAAGCAGTTCGTGCTGACCTATGTGCAGCCGGGATTGGCGGGTCTGATGGATGGCTCGGTCTCGACGCTGGCGCCGATCTTTGCCGCCGCCTTCGCGACGCAGGATACCTGGCAGACTTTTCTGGTCGGCCTCTCCGCCTCCGTCGGCGCCGGCATCTCCATGGGCTTTACCGAAGCCGCCCATGACGACGGCAAACTGTCCGGTCGTGGCTCGCCGCTCAAGCGTGGTCTGGCCTCTGGCATCATGACGGCACTCGGCGGTCTCGGCCATGCGCTGCCCTATCTCATCCCGAGTTTCGTCACGGCAACGGTCATTGCCGCCATCGTCGTCTTCGTCGAACTCTGGGCCATCGCCTTCATCCAGAACCGCTACATGCAGACGCCTTTCCTGCGGGCGGCCTTTCAGGTCGTGCTCGGCGGCGGCCTGGTGCTGGCTGCAGGGGTCCTCATCGGCAATGCATAAGCGGTTGCAGATCCAGTGTTTTTGGCTAGTCTCCTGGTGACATAGTCATGCGGCCGCGTGCATGGCGCCATTTGCCAAACGGGAGATGCCATGTTTCCGCTGTCGCACATGATGAAGGCCTTCATCCGCAAGGGACGTCTGACCGTCATTGATGCGGAGGGCGTGCGACACGTTTTTTCCGGAGAGCCCGGCCCGGACGTGACCATGCGGCTCACCGACCCGAAGCTCTACCGCACACTGGTGTTCAATGCCGAACTTGCCGCCGGCGAGGCCTATATGGATGGCACGATGCGCTTCGAGGAGGGCTCGACGCTTAGGGATTTCCTGCAGCTTTTTTCGATCAACCGCCTGTCGCTCGGCAACTATCCGATCCAGAAAATCCTGCGCTCGATCAAGATGCTGTTTCGCAAGAAGCAGCAGTCGAACCGGCAGGGGCAGGCCCGGCAGAACGTCTCCCACCACTACGATATCGGCAATGATTTCTACAAACTCTTCCTCGACGACAACATGCTCTATTCCTGCGCCTATTTCCGCGATGAGACGGAAAGCCTTGAGGTGGCGCAGCGCAACAAGCTGCGGCTGATCGCAGCCAAGCTCTGCTTGAAGCCGGGTATGAAGGTGCTGGACATCGGCTGCGGCTGGGGCGACATGGCGCTCTATCTGGCCCGGCTGGAAAACGTCCAGGTGCTCGGCGTCACCCTGTCGAAGGAACAGCAGGCGCTGGCGACAAAACGGGCTGAGGCGGCAGGTATTGCAGACCGGGTGCGCTTTGAGCTGAGGGACTACCGCGAGGTCGATGAGACCTTTGACCGGATCGTCTCCGTCGGCATGTTTGAGCATGTCGGCGTCCACCATTACGACGAGTTCTTCGCCAAGCTGAACCGCCTGATGCCGGACGACGGCGTGGCGCTGATCCATTCCATCGGCCATATGAGCCCGCCGGGCATGGCGAGCGCCTGGCTGCGCAAATACATTTTCCCCGGCGCCTATTCGCCGGCGCTGTCGGAAGTCTTCGAAAGCGTCGAACGCAACAGCCTGTGGGTGACGGATCTGGAATTCCTGCGCGTCCACTATGCGACCACGCTCGCCCATTGGGGCCGGCGTTTCGAGGCCAATCGCGACAAGGTCGTGGAGATGTATGATGAGCGTTTCGCCCGCATGTGGGAATTCTATCTGATCAGCGCCGAAATGATGTTCCGCACCGGCAGCCAGCTGGTGTTTCACCTGCAGCTGTCGCGCGCGCGAGACGCTGCACCGCTGGTGCGCGACTATATCACCGACACGCAGCGCGCCTTCGTCGAAATGGAAAAGACGCTGGGGCTCAACCTTTAGGCTGGTCAATTTATCCGTTTTGAAAAAAAGCCAAAATAAAAAGGACCCGGCTGGAACTTTTTCCCGCCGGGTTCGTTAACCATAGTGAAGTGTCAGTTGCCGACCGACCCGACCAGAACCTCTGCACCATTTTCGATGGTGACCCAGCGGCCGGAGTTTCGCGTGTCCTGGCGCTTGAGAAAACGATAAGAAGTCTTCGTCCAGAGCTTCACGTCGTCGTTGAGATTATCGAGGATGAAATCGCCATCTGTCGTGCGAACGGTCAAGACGGCGTGACCCTCTCCGTCGGGCTTGCGAAGCACGGTCATCAAAAGATCGGAAGCGGCAAAGCCGCGTTGCATCAAAATTTTACGCTTTTCAAGAGCAAAGTCTTCGCAGTCGCCGGTCGTGACCGGATAGGCCCAGACCTCATCGCGACCGTAGGCGTCCATGTCGGTCAGCGGCGTGATGGACGTGTTCACCTCTGTATTGACGCTGCGAACGAGGCTCCAGCCGCGCTCCGTTAGCTTTGCAGCCTTGGTGTTGGACGAGCGAACGCTGCATTCGCTTTTATACTTTTGACAGAATTCGTAGTGACCGATCGGCTGCGATGTGATTGCCCCCGTCTGCATCGACAGACGGCTGATTGGTGCCGGTATAGCTGCTGTTGCAAAGGACGATGCCGCCAAAAATGCGGAGAAAAGCAGACCCGGTCTTACAAAGTTCACCATCAACGTCCCCTGTATCGTTAACAAAGAGTTAAGATTGTTGGCGTCGAAGAGTCAATATCGAGAATTGGGGATGGGTGAACATGGTTAAACCGGCAGGTTAAGGCCGATTTTGCGCAATATAACGCCATTTTCAGCGTGATAGTTCGGCAATTGCCTTCAGCATCCGGTTAATATCCTGTGGCCGCGACAGCCGGTGGTCACCATCCCGAATCAAAGTCAGCACAATATCGTCGGCAGGCAGATGTTCGAGCAGCGTCAGCGCGTGTGAATAGGGCACATCCGGGTCCTGCATGCCCTGGAGGATGTGGATGGGGCAGCCGGTGGAAATGACGCCGGTTAAAACCCGGTTCAACCGACCGTCTTCGATCAACGCGCGGGTAAAAATATTCGGTGTCGGGCCGTAAGGCGTCGGCTCCTCGAAATAGCCGCGTGTTGCCAGCGACTGCCGTTCGGCCTCGGTCAGATGCGGCTCGATCAGCGCCGAGGTGAAGTCGGGGGCGGGCGCAATGAGCAGAAGGCCAGCGACATGATCGCTCTTGTCCAGCTTCTTCAGTTCTTGGAGAACCCGAAGCGCAATCCAGCCGCCCATGGAAGATCCGACCAGGACGATGCGGGGGCACCCCGCGTGCGCAATGACCGCAAGGCTTTCCTCCAGCCAGCGCGAAATCGTGCCGTCGGTGAAGGCGCCTTCCGAAACGCCGTGGCCGGAATAGTCGAAGCGTATGCAGGCAGCGCCGGTTTCCCGCGCATGCTCTTCCAGCGCCACGGCCTTGGTGCCCGACATGTCGGATCTGTATCCGCCCAGCCAGACAAGGGCCGGCAGGCCGGAGCCGGGCCGTTCGGGCAGGATATGCATGGCGATCCGGCGCGCTGTCTCAGCTTTGCCGACGGTCAGGAAGACAGGTTCTGGCGTGGCGATCGGCATGGTCATCGTTTTTGCTCCGGATTTCTGCTGAAATTCTCTAAAACAGATTCTCATCTGTGCCGACAGATGGTGATTTTTTTCCGGAGGCATGCTAAGGAGCGCTCCGTAGGATTTTTACTCATTGCCGACGACAGCGTCCGCCAGCGGAAAACCGCAGGCCGGACCGAACCAATACCTTCAATAGCTCGAGGAGAGTACGACCATTCGCAGACCTTTCAAAACGGACGCCCCGACAAAGGATGGGCCCCGCTCAAACAGGGAAATTCGCATCCCCCGGGTGCAGCTTATCGACGCCGAAGGAACCAATGTCGGGATCGTGCCGACAGAGGAAGCTTTGAAGATGGCGGAAGACGCCGGTCTCGACCTGGTGGAGATTTCGCCCAACACCGATCCGCCGGTATGCAAGATCCTCGATCTCGGAAAGCTGAAATACGCGACGCAGAAAAAAGCTGCTGAAGCGCGCAAGAAGCAGAAGATCGTCGAGATCAAGGAAATCAAGATGCGCCCGAACATCGACACGCATGACTATGACGTGAAGATGAAGGCGATGAACCGCTTCTTCGAAGACGGCGACAAGGTTAAGGTGACGCTGAAGTTCCGCGGCCGCGAAATGGCCCACCAGGAACTCGGCATGAAGCTGCTGCTTCAGGTCAAGGACGACACGGTCCTGATCGCCAAGGTCGAAGCCGAGCCAAAGCTCGAAGGCCGCCAGATGATGATGGTTCTGGCGCCGAAGTAACGGTCCCGGAATTATGAGAATTGCCGAAAGCCGTCCGCAAGGGCGGCTTTTTGCGTTTCCGGCGCCGCCGGTTTCCTGACAAAATGCTGACAGGCGGCCGCCCCGGCCTGTCAGGTACCCTGTGCCATTCTCCTCTCATCGACAAAACAGGAGGAGGACACCATGTCCCGCACGATCCAAAAAACGCTGATGATATCTGGAGTGAGCGCGCTTGCTTTCGCCATTCTGCCGCTCTCCGGCTCCTTTAACGCCTCCGGCCTTTCATCGGTTGGCGTTTCGGCAGCCCTTGCCAGGGATGGCAACAGCGGCAGCGGCAATAGCGGTGGAGGCAACAGCGGCGGCGATTCCGGGTCCGACGATCACGGTGGCCGCAGCGGCGGCGATGACAACAGCAGCGGCTCGCGCCACGGAGGACGCGACGACAGCAACGACGATTCCAGCCATCGCGGGCGTGATCACGCCGAGGATGACAACAGCACAGACGACAATTCGGTAGATCGCCGTGGCCGGGGCCGCGGACGGGGTGGTGATGACGCCCTGCGCAGCGAAGTTGCTCTTTCTGTCTCGGATGCGAGCCTGCAGGGACTGCTGAACGGATCCCTGGTCGCCATCGACGATCTCGGACGCCGGCTGGAAGTCGAGGTGGAACTTGAGCACGGCGTGCGCACCGTCTTCGTCAAGCCGCACCGCTCCAGTGTGCACACGACGCCCGGACCGATCACCTCGGTAAGCGTGGTGCCGGTGACCCAGTAGCACCTGCCAGGCAATCATCGCCCCGCCGCAGGCGATGATGACGAACCCTTCAGTTCATGGCCCCCGCCTCTGCAAGGGTTCAACTCCGCTGCACACCCCTGCAGCGGAGTTCATCTTTTGTCGGGTGCTTGTTCCGCGCAGGGTTGCGGTTCACTATTGACGACGGCTGTAAACCGGAAAGGTTGACGTTGACGAAGCGCCGAGATTTTCTCCTGTTCTTGCTTCTCGCCTCGGGTCTGGTTGTGCTGCAACCGGGTGCGGGATCGCAAGCCCTTGCCAGGGATGGTGACAGCGGTGGTGGTGATAGCGGCGGTAGCCGAGGTGGCGACAGCGGCAATTCAGGGCCCGGCAGCGCCAACAGCGGCCGCAGCGGTGGCGATGACCACGGCGGCGGCCATGGTGATGATGACAATGGCGGTGACGACAGCTCCGGCGGCGGTTCGGGGCGGGATCATGACGATGCGCGGGAGGCCGTCAACGAAGGGCGCATCCTGCGGCTCAAGGATGTGTTGCGGTCCGTCAAGGCCAGCCAGCAGGGCACCGTGATCGACATCGACCTGCGCCGGTCCGGCAGGCTCGATATCTACCGCGTCAAGGTCCGTGATGAAGATGGCGCGATCCGTACCCTTCGCATCAATGCCCGCACGGGCAAACAACTGAACATTTTCGGGTTCTGAGGGGAGGACGGCACCGTGCGCATTCTTCTGGCCGAGGACGATGGTACCATCGCGGAGTATGTCGGCGGTAAGCTGCAGGATGAGGGATATGTGGTCGATACTCTCAGCCGGGGACCGGATGTATGGGAGCGCGGCGAGACCGAGACCTATGCCGCCATCATTCTCGATCTCGGGCTTCCCGGCATGGATGGCCTTTCGATCCTCAAACGCTGGCGCGAAAGCGGCGTCGAGACACCGGTGATCGTGCTGACGGCACGCGGGTCCTGGATGGAGCGGGTCGACGGCTTCGATGCCGGGGCCGACGACTATCTGCCCAAACCGTTCCGGGCCGAGGAACTTCTGGCCCGCCTGAAAGCTCTATTGCGCCGCTCCGGCCTGCGCCGTGCCGCCGTGCGTGCCGCAGGCCGCTTCACCCTCGACGATGCCAGCCGCAGGGTGACCTTCGATGGCGCGGTCCTTGAACTCTCGCCGCTGGAATACCGGATGATGGCGCTGTTCATCGACCGCAGCGACGAAGTGCTGACGCCCCATGAGCTGGCGCAGGAAGTTCAGGGCCGCGACGATGCCGCAGCGAAAAATGCTGTCGAGGCGATGATCGCCCGGCTGCGCAAGAAGACCGAAAGCAACGCCATCGAAACACGCCGGGGTTTTGGTTATGTGCTGCCTGGCGGCGGCGTCCCATGATGGCGTCGCTGCGGCTTCGCCTCGCCATCGGCGCCTTCATCGCCATTGGCCTGGCCACGCTGATGATGTGGTTCTCGCTCAGCCGCATGTTTACCGACTATGTCGTCGATCGCTATGCGCGGGAAATGGGCACGATCAGCGACACGCTGGCCGCAGGGCTCACTGTCGAGCAGGTCAAACTCGTGCTCGGCAGTGCGCCCGGGGACCCCCGCTTCGATCTGCCCGCCGGCGGGCGCTATTGGCAGATTTCTGCCGCCGGGCAGGCGCCGATCCGCTCACGCTCGCTCTGGGACGTGTCGATCGAGCCGAAGGATTTCGCGGCGGAGACCTATTACGGCTTCTCCTCCACGGAAGGGCCCGATGGCGCGGAGATGCTGGTCTTTGCCCGGACCCTCTCGCTGGGAGAGGGCGCCACGGCCATCGCCTTCACCGCCTATACGGCCTTTCCAAGGGCGGAGCTGGATGAGGCGCTCGACGGCTATCATGGCCAGTTGCGCCTGATGCTTCTGGTGGTTGCGATCATTCTGGCCGGGTCAGCCTTCCTGCAGGGCGCGATTGGCCTCAGCCCTCTCGTCCGCCTGCGCCGGCGCGTCGCCGACGTCCGGGCCGGCCGTGAGACCGATCTCGGATCGGCAGGTCCGAGCGAAGTCCGGCCGCTGACCAGCGAGCTGAACCTTCTCCTGCAGGAACGCGCCACCGCCGTCGAACGGGCCCGGGCCCGGGCAAGCGATCTGGCCCACGGCCTGAAGACACCGCTGACCGTGCTCTCCAATCTTGCCGACCATCTGCCGGAAAAGCAGAGGAGCACCGCCCTCGAACAGGTTGATCTTATCCGCCAGCGGGCCGATCGGCAGCTGCAGGCGGCGCGCATGGGCGTCGAGCAGATGACGATGACGACGCTGGCAAACTTGGCCGAGAAACTCGTCAACGTGTTGCAGCCGGTGACCCGCCCGCGCGGCATCCGCTGGACCGTGAAGATCGACCCGGCGCTGGTCATCGGCATCGATCCGGCCGATCTGGCCGAGGCGCTCGGCAATCTGCTGGACAATGCCGCCAAATGGGCACGGTCGCGCATCTCGGTCACGGCGGCTGTCGAGGATGGCAAGATCCGGATTGTGGTCGACGACGACGGCCCGGGCATTGCCAGAGATGCCCACGCGGAAGTTCTGCGCCGGGGCGGCCGTCTTGGCTCCGAGGTCAGCGGCTCCGGGCTCGGCCTTGCCATCACGCTCGACATAGCGCAAGCCTATGGCGGCCGTCTCGAGCTGGGGCAATCGGCGCTTGGCGGGCTGAAAGTGACGCTGATTTTTGCCAAGACTGCGCGCTGAACAGGCGATGCCAGCGGGAATCTCGCGCTGTGGCCCAGTTCAGCAGCAATTGCCATTGCGCTTTCTCAGGTCTGCGGTTATACACCCCCGTCCGAACGGTCCGGCAGGGCATGCCGTGGCCGTTCTTATGCTTGAAACAGGCCTCATCCGCCTCGTTTCTAAAACCAAGAAAAATGGAGTAGCAAAATGCCCAAGATGAAGACGAAGTCGTCTGCCAAGAAGCGGTTCAAGATCACCGCCACCGGCAAGGTCCTGGCAGCTGCCGCCGGCAAGCGCCACGGCATGATCAAGCGGTCCAACAAGTTCATTCGCGACGCCCGTGGTACCATGGTGCTGGCCGAACCTGATGGCAAGAAGGTCATCAAGAACTATCTGCCCAACGGTCTCTGAGACGTCTGGCAATTTTGGATTTTAAGGAGATCATGACATGGCACGCGTAAAAAGAGGCACGACCTCCCACGCCAAGCACAAAAAAGTTCTGAAGGCAGCCAAGGGTTTCTACGGCCGCCGCAAGAACACCATCCGCGCTGCAAAGGCAGCCGTGGATCGTTCCAAGGCATTTGCCTACCGCGACCGCAAGGTCAACAAGCGCAACTTCCGCGCTCTGTGGATCCAGCGTATCAACGCTGCTGTTCGCGAACACGGCCTGACCTACGGCCGTTTCATCGACGGCCTGACCAAGGCTGGCATCGAAGTCGACCGCAAGGTCCTCTCCGACATGGCTATCCATGAGACCGAAGCTTTCGGCGCGCTCGTAGCAGCGGCCAAGAAGGCTCTCGACTATCTCAAGGACGCCGGCACCAAGAACGAATTTGAGCACGCTGTTAAGTAACCAGCGCGTCCCGAATTTGTGAAAGAATGATTGGGGAACCCGCGCTGGCAGGGCTGGCGCGGGTTTTTCTTATGCTGCGGCATAGCTTTAGATCTTTGTTTTTATGGTGGATAAGCAACGGAGGGTGCCGTGACGGTTCCCGAGATCAGACCGCAAGACATGCAGACCATACTGGCGGCGCTGGCCGGCGGTACGGCCCGTGTCGAACGCGTCCGTCTTTCCGACCGCTCCGTCTGGATCAAGCGCTACAGCCGCGATGGCCTGCGCATCTTCGCGCGCCTGCAGGCGCCGCTGGCCGCCCTCCTGAAACAGCCTGTCCTCCGGCCTTCTCCGCTGAAAAAGCCGGAAGGTTATGTCGACCGCGAGGTCCGCCAGATCGCCGCCTTCTCCGCTGCCGGTTTTCTCACGCCCGCCATTTTCTTCCGGGGTCCCCGGGCGCTGGTTCTTTCCCATCTCGGCGAAACGGTCATGGCGCAGATGGATGCGCTGCGTGATAGCGACCCTCAGGCTCATGATGCGCTTCTGGTGCGCTGCGCCGCCGAACTCGGCAACATTCACGCTGCAGGACTCTGCCACGGCCGGCCCCATCCGCGCGATTTTATCATCGACAATGGCCAGTTCGGCGTTCTTGATTTCGAGGAAGACCCGGCCGCCGTCATGCCGCGCGAGACCGCGCAGGCCCGCGACGTCGTGCTGCTTTTCCTGCAGATCGCCAGCCGCAGCCGTTTGGCCGAAACGTCAGGCAACGCCTTTGCCGCCTGGCGTGCGGTGGCGCCGCCGCTGACGCAATCGGCCCTGCGGCAGGTGCTGCCGCTGTTTGCCGGCTTCCTGCCGGCGGCGCGCTTCGTCCATCGTATCATCGGCGGCAAGGACATTGCCCGCTTCGTCAACGCCATCGAATTTTTGACTGCGGCCTCGGCGCCGGCGCCGGATGGTGCTGCACCGCTGACGCAAAACTTCGCGACCAAGGCAGGAAACCATGAGTGAACTGATCCAACTCGAACAACAGCTTCTGTCCGATATCGCCAGCGCCGGCGACGAGGCCGCGATTGAAGGCGTGCGCGTCGCGGCGCTCGGCAAGAAAGGCTCGATTTCCGACCTTCTGAAGACGCTCGGAACGATGACGCCGGAAGAGCGCCAGACACGCGGCGCTGCAATCAACGCCCTGAAAACCGTGGTGACGGACGCCATCGGCATCCGCAAGGCCGCCCTGAAGGATGCGGCGATCGCCGAGCGGCTGGCCCGCGAAACGGTCGATATCAGCCTGCCGGTGCGCAATTCCCCGGCCGAGCGCGGGCGCATCCACCCGATCAGCCAGATTGTCGACGAGATCACCGCCATTTTCGCCGACATGGGCTTCTCGATCGCCGAAGGTCCCGATATCGAGACCGACTATTACAATTTCACCGCGCTGAACTTTCCCGATGGCCACCCGGCCCGCGAGATGCATGACACGTTCTTCTTCAACCCGGATGAAAACGGTGAGCGCAAGGTGCTGCGCACCCACACCTCGCCGGTGCAGGTTCGCACCATGGAGGCCCAGAAGCCGCCGATCCGCATCATCATCCCCGGCAAGACCTACCGCCAGGATTCCGACGCGACCCACTCGCCGATGTTCCATCAGGTCGAAGGCCTGGTCATCGACAAGACCGCCAATGTCGCCAACATGCGCTGGGTGCTGGAAGAGTTCTGCAAGACCTTCTTCGAGGTCGACGATGTGACGATGCGTTTCCGCCCGTCCTTCTTCCCCTTCACCGAGCCATCCTTCGAGGTCGATATCCAGTGCGACCGCTCCTCGGGCCCGATCGTCAAGTTCGGCGAAGGCGCCGACTGGATGGAAATCCTCGGCTGCGGCATGGTCCACCCGAACGTGTTGCGCTCCGGCGGGCTCGATCCGGACGAATATCAGGGCTTTGCCTGGGGCATGGGCCTCGACCGCATCGCCATGCTGAAATACGGCATGCCGGACCTCAGAAACTTCTTCGACGCCGACGTGCGCTGGACGAGCCATTATGGATTTAGGCCGCTGGATATGCCGACGCTGTTTGGCGGGTTGAGCGTGTGATTGATGCCGACAGTCCTTCGCAAATACGGCTTCCGCTTTCATTTCTATTCCGGCGACAGATATGAGCCACCTCATATCCACATCGACGGAAATGGCGGCGAAGCAAAAGTCCGGCTGACCGAGGTCAGACTGGCCGAAGCCGGGGGCTTTAATCAACGGGACCTTGCACGTATATTGGACGTGGTCGAGGAACACAGGCAGACAATGCTGGAGGCATGGCATGACTATTTCGCATGACCCCTATCCGGAAGCCGAGCGGCCGATGGAAGCCTGGTGCGACCTACACGACGTTCACGTCCGCCTTGCCGACGGACGGCGCGTTTCGACGCCGCTTTGGTGGTATCCGCGCCTTCTGAACGCTACGCCCGCGCAGCGAAACAACGTTCACCTCATGTTGGCCGGTATCCATTGGCCAGATGTCGATGAGGACCTGTCCGTTCGCGGCATGCTGGCGGGTTGGAAAGCCCCGAGCGCCAAAGCGCCCGACAAGGCTGCTTGATCGACCCTGAACCGGCACAAAAAGACAGATGGCCCGAGCCAACGCCGCAGAAATCGCTGGCAATGATCGCTCGCCCGGAAGAGACAAAGACCCGTAAGGACCCATAGCATGAAATTCACACTCTCCTGGCTGAAAGAGCATCTGGACACAGACGCCACGCTCACCGAGATCTGCGACCGGCTGACCCGTATCGGGCTCGAGGTCGAGCATGTCGACGACAAGGCGGCCTTCAGGCCCTTCGTTATCGCCAAGGTCGTCACCGCCGAGCCGCATCCGAATGCCGACAAGCTGCGGGTGCTGATGGTCGATACCGGCGCGGGGGCGCCCGTGCAGGTCGTCTGCGGTGCGCCGAATGCGCGGGCAGGGCTGATCGGTGCCTTTGCGGCGCCGGGCGCCCACGTGCCGGGCATCAATGTGACGCTGTCGGTCGGCAACATTCGCGGCGTCGAGAGCCGGGGCATGATGTGCTCCGAGCGCGAGCTTGAAATGTCGGACAATCACGACGGCATCATCGATCTGCCGGCGGATGCGCCTGTCGGCAGCAGCTTTGCCGCCTATGCGGGTCTTGATGATCCGATCATCGAGATCAACCTGACGCCGAACCGCCCGGATTGCACCTCGATCTACGGCATCGCCCGCGATCTGGCCGCCTCCGGTCTCGGCACGCTGAAGACGCGTCCGGCACCGTCTTTCCCGGTTGAGGGCGAGACACCGGTCAAGGTGAAACTCGATCTCGGCGAAGACACCCATCTCTGCCCGGGCTTCGCTTTGCGCCTCGTGCGTGGAGTCAACAACGGCCCGAGCCCGAAATGGATGCAGCAGCGGCTGATCGCCATCGGCCTGCGACCCATCAACGCGCTGGTCGATATCACCAACTACATGACCTTCGATCAGGGCCGGCCGATGCACGTCTTCGACGCGGCCAAGGTCAAGGGGGATCTCGTGGTGCGCCGTGCCCATGAGGGCGAGAAGGTTCTGGCGCTCGACACCCGCGAATACACGCTGTCGCCCGCAAACGTGGTGATTGCCGATGACGCCGGCGTCGAATCGATCGGCGGCATCATGGGCGGCGAACATTCGGGTTGCGACGAGAACACCACGGACGTGCTGATCGAATCCGCCCTCTGGGACCCGATGAACATTGCCAAGTCCGGCCGTGCGCTCGGCATCATCACCGATGCGCGCTACCGCTTCGAGCGTGGCGTCGATCCGGAATATATGATCCCGGGGCTTGAGCGTACCACCGAACTGGTGCTCGAACTGTGCGGCGGCACGGCCGCCAAGGCCGATGTGATCGGCTACAAGGGATACGCTGCAAAGACCGTCGAGTTCCCGATTTCGGAGGTGAAGCGCCTCACCGGCATCGAGGTCTCCACGGCGGAAAGCATTGCCATCCTCAAACATCTCGGCTTCGGCGTCGAAGGTTCAGGCGAGCGTGTTTCCGTCTCAGTTCCCTCGTGGCGTCCGGATGTCGATGGCAAGGCCGATCTGGTCGAAGAGGTCATGCGCATCCACGGCGTCGACAATATCGTTGCCCAGCCGTTGCCGAATTTCGGCTCGGTCAATGCAAAAATCCTCACCGTGCTGCAGATCCGCACGCGCGCCGCCAAACGGGCGCTCGCCGCGCGCGGCATGCTGGAAGCCGTCACCTGGTCGTTCATCTCCAAGGCGCAGGCCGAACTGTTCGGCGGCGGAGCGCCGTCGCTGGCGCTCGCCAATCCGATCGCCGCCGACATGTCCGACATGCGGCCGTCGCTGCTGCCGGGCCTGCTCTCGGCCGCCCAGCGCAATGCCGACAAGGGTTTTGGCGACGTGGCGATCTTCGAGGTCTCCGGCACCTATGAAAACGACACGCCTTCCGGCCAGCGCCGCGTCGCCGGCGGTATCCGCCGTGGCACGGCGTCCATGAGCGGTGCTGGCCGCATGTGGTCGAACGCTGCCAAGGGCGGCGGCAAGCCGGTTGATGTCTTCGACGCCAAGGCCGATGCCATTGCCGTGCTCGAAGCCTGCGGCGTGCCAATGGGCAATGTCCAGTTCGAGGTCGGTGGCCCGACCTGGTATCACCCCGGCCGTTCGGGCACGATCAAGCTCGGCCCGAAAATCGTTCTCGGCCATTTCGGTGAATTCCACCCGAAGACGCTGGAAGCGCTTGACGTGTCGGGCGTGCTCGCCGGTTTCGAGATTTACGTGGATGCCATGCCGGAGCCGAAGAAGAAGGCGACCCGCACCAAGCCGGCATTGGAACTTTCGCCGTTCCAGGCCGTGCGCCGCGACTTTGCCTTCGTCGTCGACAAGGGTGTCGAAGCCGGTGCGATCCTTAAGGCCGCCTCGAGCGCCGACCGAAAACTGGTCACCGGCGTCAACGTCTTCGACATTTTCGAGGGGGCCGCACTCGGCGAAAACCGCAAGTCGGTGGCCATCGAAGTGACGATCCAGCCGGTCGAGCGCACCCTGACGGACGAGGATTTCGAAGCCCTGACCGGCAAGATCATCGCCAATGTGACGAAGAGCACCGGCGGCGTATTGCGGGGGTGATGTTTACCTCCCCCTTGAGGGGGGAGGTCGCAGCAAAGCTGCGGGAGGGGGTGATCGATGGGGTTACACCCGCAGGTCACCCACCCCGGCACTCACGTGCCGACCCTCCCCCCGTGGGCCCCTCAAGGGGATGGTAGGAGCTCTACCTGTTCGTCATCGCCAGCATGGCCTCCGTATAGCGCGATCCGGACGCAGCTTCCGGCGAGACGATGGCGCCGAGGGTGGCGATGTCTTCGGGTGAGAGGACGATATCGGCGGCCGCCGCATTGTCCTCGATGTGGCGGATCTTTCGGGCGCCGGGGATAGGCACGATGAAATCGCCCTGGGCCAGAACCCAGGCCAGCGCCAGTTGCGCCGAAGTCACGCCCTTGTTGCGAGCGATCTCACCAAGCTTGGCGGCCAGCGCCGCATTGGCATCGAAATTCTCGCCCTGAAAACGCGGCAGGCCGCGGCGCATATCATCCGGACCGAGATCGTCCACCTTCAGCGTGCCCGTGAGCATGCCGCGTCCGAGCGGGCTGAAGGGCACGAAGCCGATGCCGAGGCTGCGGCAGGTCTCCAGCACATTTTCTTCCGGGTCGCGGGTCCACAGCGAATATTCGCTCTGCACGGCGGCGATCGGATGCACCGCATGCGCCTTGCGGATCGTCGCCGCACTGGCTTCCGACAGGCCGAGCGCCCGCACCTTGCCCTCTTTCACCAGATCGGCCATGGCGCCAACCGTCTCCTCGATCGGTACATCCGGATCGACCCGGTGCTGGTAATAGAGATCGATCACATCGAGGCCGAGCCGCTTCAGCGAGGCTTCCGCCACGGCCCTGACGTTCTTCGGCGAACTGTCGACGCCGGTCAGTTGTTTGACGAGGCTGTCCGTGGTCGAGACGCGGAAGCCGAACTTGGTGGCGATGGTGACCTTGTCGCGGTAGGGCTTCAGCCCCTTGCCGACGAGGATCTCGTTGGTGAACGGGCCATAGACTTCGGCCGTGTCGAAGAAGCTGACGCCGATCTCGACGGCACGGTGCAGCGCCTTGATGGAGTCGGCTTCATCAGCGCCGCCATAGGCATGGCTCATGCCCATGCAGCCAAGGCCGATGGCCGAGACGCTGAGCTCTGATCCGAGGTTTCGTGTTTTCATGGGATCGTCCTTTCGGGAAATCTGGCCGACCGAATGTCTGTCACTGGGAGCGGCGGGACATATCCGGCAGACGCAATTTAGTGTTTTCTATACAGATGACCATGCATGCAGGGGCCGTCAACCGCACGAAAACCTGATCAGGCCACTTCGCTGGCATAGATGCGGGCAAGGCCCGTGTGGATATGGGCGAGAACCTCTTCCGAACTGATGGCCAGATGATCGGCCACCAGCCGGGCGGCCGTCTCCGCGTCGCGGGCTTTCACAGCAGAAAGGATGAGCGCGTGTTCGCTGAGCGACGCGGCCCTGCGGGCAGGCTCTTCCAGGTTGATGCGGCGCACGAAGCGGATGCGGGCGTTGATATTGGAAAGATAGCGCAGGCGCTCCGCATTGCCGGCGAGAGCCGCCAGCCGGATGTGAAAATCCTCGTCGGCCGTCACCAGATCCTCGATCGACATGGAGGCCTCATCTCTCAAGACCTGTTCCCAGTCTGCGGCCAGCGCCGCGATGGCATCGCTGTCCGCCCCGGCGCAGGCGCGGCGCACGGCCGAGACTTCCAGATCGGCGCGCACGGCGAAGAGATCGGCGATCTCCTTGGCGCTGAGCTTGCGGCAGAAGAAGCCACGCCCGGGCTCCATCACCACGAGACCGTCGGCGATCAGCCGGTTCAGCGCCTCGCGCACCGGCGCCCGGCTCATGCCGAGCGAGGCTGCCAGTTCGACCTCGTTGATGCGCTCGCCGGGCCGGTAGCCGAAACTTACCGTCCGGTCGAGCAGGTGCTGATAGGCACGTTCGACGGTGTTTTCCGGTGCGTCACCGGTCGGTTTTTTTGGTTCAGTCATGCATGTTTTCCCACCGCGTTGTCCCTCGATTACCACGCCCGCTTGACTCCTACAACAAATCCGGACAATCTTTCGACAAAGCTGTCGACAGGACGATCGACAGATAGAGATCAACGAAGGGAACGGATCATGGCGAAGACGGATGTAAAGCTGCTGCAGGAACGGCTGCTCTCCAAGCGGGCCAAGACCCTGCTTCACCATCCCCAGGGCATGGGCAATTATTTCACCTTCAAGACTGCCATCGACATCCTCGGGCTGGACTGGAACGATGTGGCGCCGGGCGGTGTCTACAATGTTACTGGAGCGGGCTATTTCGACATGGGCTACATGGCCAACCATATCGGCCCGTCGAAATCGGCGCTCGACGCCTTTCTGAAAGCCTCCACCCACGAAAAGCTCGCCATCTACCCGCCGGACTGCATGCCGGAGCTGAAGGTGCTGGTGGCGGAGAAGAAGTTCGGCCGTGCGCTCGGCCCTGATTTCGAGGTCATGGGCGTCGAAGGCGCGCAAGGCGGCATCGGTTATACCTACCTCACCTTCCTCGACGAGGGCGACGAGGTCATCGTCACCGATCCCGGCTATTTCCACTTCGTCCCTGCCGCCGAAGCCTGCGGTGCCAAGGTGGTGCCGATCGAGCTCAACGAAGCCAACGGCTATCGCCTGCAGCCGGCAGAGGTCGAGGCGGCCATCACCGATCGTACCAAGATGATCGTCGTCTGCGACCCGATCAACCCGTTCGGCACGGTCCAGACCCGCGAAGAGCTGCTGGCGCTGGCCGACATCGCCCGCCGCCACGGGCTGGTGATCTTCAACAACATCACCCACAACACCCACCAGACCGACGACAGCCAGCAGCAGATCCCGATGGCGTCGCTGCATTCGCAGGAAACGCCGATGGAGCACGTGATTTCGGTCAGTGGCATGTCCAAGGGCTATGGCATGCCGGCCATCCGCGTCGGCTTCATGGCCGGCCACCCGGCGCTGCTGCGCGGCGCTTTCTTGACCAAGATGGAAATCACAAAGATCCACATCAACTATCCCGGCCAGTACGCAGCGCTCGCCGCCATGCAGGACACGGTCTATCTCGAAAAGAGCACCGAGACCATCCGGCGCAACTATGCCCATATTGCCGAAACCATTGCCATGACCGAGGGCGTGTCGATCCCGGTCAAGCCGGCCTATGGCTTCTGCATGATGGTCGACGTATCCGGCACCGGTGTCACCGCGCAGGAGATCACCGTCGGGCTTCTCAAGGAGAAGATCGCCGTTATTCCCGGCGACGGGCTCGGCGATGTGAAGGCGGCCGATTATCTGAGACTCAACTATTCCCACCCGGATATCGCCTGCTTCGAGACATTCCGCACGGCACTGCCGAAAGCGATTGCGGAAGCGCAGGCCGGGCTTTATGTGGAGGCGGTCGCCGCCTTCTTTGAAAAGGCCGGCACCGCACGGGGCAGGCAGATCATCGAGACGCTTCGCACCCGCCGCAACCCACCTCAACTGAGCGCGGCGGAATAATCCGGCCGGGCTGACGGCCCGGCCCATGGAACTCTGGATACCCATCACCATCGCAGCTGCCTTCATGCAGAACCTGCGCTCCGCCCTGCAGAAACATCTGCAGGGCTCGCTCGGAACCCGCGGCGCCAGCTTCGTGCGCTTCGGCTACGGCTTTCCGATCGCCCTTCTCTATGTCGCCTTTCTGCATTGGGTGATGGGTTACGCCTTTCCGCGCCTCAACCTGTCCTTCGCGCTCTGGGCGGTTGTCGGCGGGCTGGCGCAGATCTTCGCCACCATGCTGTTGGTGCATATGTTCTCGCTGCGCAATTTTGCCGTCGGCACCGCCTATTCGAAGACCGAGCCGGTGCAGGCGGCGATTTTCGGCTTCATCCTGCTCGGCGAAAAGCTGACCACAGGCGCCGTCATCGCCATCCTCATCGGCGTCTGCGGCGTCATGCTGATTTCCATGGCGCGTCTGCCGTTGTCCTGGCGCAACACGCTGACGGCGCTGACCGGCCGCACGGCGCTGATCGGCATCGCCTCGGGCGCCGTCTTCGGTATCTCGGCCGTCTCCTACCGCTCGGCCTCCCTGTCGCTGGACATGCCCAACCCGATCATGTCGGCCGCCGTGACGCTTGCCTGCGTCACCACCTTCCAGACCGCTTTCATGCTCATCTGGATGCTCGGCACCGACTGGCGCGAAATCGTTCAGGTGGCAAAATCCTGGCGCTCGTCCTCGCTGGTGGGCTTGGCCGGTGTTCTGGGCTCGGCCGGCTGGTTCACGGCCATGACGCTGCAGCAGGTCGCCTATGTCCGGGCGCTGGGCCAGATCGAACTCGTCTTCACCTTCATGGCCTCCTATTTCCTCTTCCACGAGCGCGTCAACCGCCTTGAGGTCATCGGCTGCCTGCTGATCGTTTGCGGTATTCTGGGGCTGCTGTTTCATTGAGGCGGATGGGTACCGGGAGCCGTGCGATAGAGCGTGCATTTCCCGATGACGCGCAGTCGCTTACACTGTGATCCGGTATCCACACATGCGGGGCATTGCCACGGCAAGCAACGCGGCGCTGAAGGGAGACACTTGCAAATGATCAACATGCTCCGCGCCGCTTCTTTGTTGATACTGTTCTCTCTTCTGCTTGCCTCATGCGACAAGAAGCCTGAAGCCTTCCCCGTATACATCGTCCGGGTCGCATCCGAATCCGACAGAGTTAGCGTCGATATCACCTCGGACTTCAATGACCGGTTCAAATTCTCGGGCAAGAAAGACCTGGTGGCTTTTCTGCAGGCGAACAAATTTTATGGAGAGCTGGAAAAGTTTGAAACCGCGAGCGGTGGAATCATCCCGTTCACGATGATCGTCGACACGGAAACCGAGGCCGGCGTGCCGCCTATGCTCAAGACGCTGACCCTCTCGGTCGATGGCGGTTCGAGCGCTATCAGGTTGGCAACGATTTACTCTGTCCGCATGTAGACGGCCCTAAGCCGATCGCACGAAACGCACCGTGCGGATCAGGCCGTCGCGCACTTCATAGATCGCGATGAAATCGATGGGGCCGCCGGGCAGGCCCGTTACCGTTTCGCGGTCGATGGCGAAGTCGCCCAGTTCCGTCTTGTGGTGGACGGTGCAGGCGAGGTCCGGGTTGCTGAAACGCTCGGCGTAGAAGGCGCGGATCGCCGCCATGCCACTGGCGATCACCCGGCCGGTGGCCAGATCAGACAGCACGGCGTCATTAGCAAACAGCGCGCAGAACCCGTCGAGGTCGTGGGCGTTGTAGGCGATAAGCTGGCGGTCGGCGAGGCTGCGCGGTGACGTGTCGGGCGCGCTCACGGAACGATCAGCGTGCCGGCGCCGTGTTCGGTGAAGATTTCCAGCAGCACCGAATGGGCGGTCTTGCCGTTGAGGATGACGACGCCCTGCACGCCGGCATTGATCGCCTCGATGCAGGTCTCGACCTTGGGGATCATGCCGCCGGAAATCGTGCCGTCCTTGATCAGCGCCAGCGCCTGGGCGACGGAAAGTTCCTTGATCAGTTCCTTGTTCTTGTCGAGAACGCCGGGAACGTCGGTGAGGAACAGAAGGCGCGTAGCGTTCAGCGCGCCGGCAATGGCACCCGCAAACGTGTCCGCGTTGATGTTGTAGGTGTGGCCATCACGGCCGGGGGCTACCGGTGCGATGACCGGGATCATTTCCGATTTTGCCAGAAGGTCGAGCAGCGTGCGGTCGACCTCAACCACCTCGCCGACAAAGCCGAGGTCAAGCACGCGCTCGATGTTGCTGTCCGGATCGATGACGGTCTTGCGGGCTTTTTCGGCAAAGACCATGTTGCCGTCCTTGCCGCAGAGCCCGATCGCCCATTCGCCGGTCTGGTTGATCAGCGCGACGATTTCCTTGTTGATCGAGCCGGCCAGAACCATTTCGACGATCTCGACCGTCTTCTGGTCGGTAACGCGAAGCCCGCCTTCGAATTTCGATTCGATGCCCATTTTGGTCAGCATGGCGCCGATCTGCGGGCCGCCGCCATGCACCACGATCGGGTTGACGCCGGACTGTTTCAGGAGCGCGATATCGGCCGCAAAGGCCTTCCCAAGCTCCGCATTGCCCATGGCGTGGCCGCCGTATTTCACCACGATCGTCTTGTTTTCGTAGCGCTGCATATAGGGCAGCGCCTGCGCCAGAAGACGTGCCTGCATTTCGCTTTCGGAGAGGGGGGTGGTCTCGGACATTTGGATACCTCGAAATTCGTCGGCGCCTTTTAGCGCATGTTTTATCGCGATGGAATGATCTGCCCCGATATTAAAGGCGTAATGACAGTGCTTGGAAAATGCATGGCGGACGCCCTGCGCAAATCGCCGCTTGATCCTTCCCATCAACGGCAATGCACTCTATGTTCGCGCATAACGGGACGGAGACCCAAATTCTCGATGACCACTGATGACATCTCGATTTTGCTCGGCCGTGTTTCCCTGAAAGACAGGAACGCTTTTTCTTTGCTCTACGCAAAGGCGTCTCCGAAACTATTTGCCGTCTGCCTGCGTATCTTGAAAGACAGAAACGAAGCGGAAGAGGCATTGCAGGAAATCTTCGTCAAGATATGGCAGCGGGCGGACCGGTATGCAGCCGGGCAGACAAGCCCCATGTCATGGCTTTCGGCGATTGCCCGCAACCATGCCATCGACATCATCCGCGCAAGAAGACCGGTGGCAACAGACCTGGATGCGGCATATGATATCGCCGATCCATCGCCCAATCCTGAGACAGTTGCGATGACCCGTGCCGATGGACGCCGGATCGACGCCTGCATGGAGCAGCTCGAAGACGATCGGGCCAAAGCCGTGCGGCAGGCCTATGTCGAGGGATTGAGCTATCAGGAACTGGCGGAGCTTTACAGCGTCCCGCTGAACACGATGAGAACCTGGCTGCGGCGCAGCCTTCTGAAACTAAGAGAGTGCATGGAGCAATGAACACGTCTGACCGGGAAAGCGGAGATTACCGCCGTGATGAAGTGATCGCGGGCGAATACGTCCTCGGCGTTTTGTCGGCGGACGATCGCCGCAAGGTCGAGGCGCGCATGGTTCTCGACCGCAACTTCGCAGCCATCGTCAACCGTTGGGAGGAGAACCTTTCCACCTTCGACGATGCCTACGAAGACGTCCTGCCGCCGGCCCGCGTGTTCACGCAGGTGGAGCGCCGCCTGTTTCCTGCCGCCGCTGCCGCCATTTCGGCGCGCGAGGGCGGTTTCTGGAATTCGCTGGTCTTTTGGCGCGGCCTGTCCTTTGCCTCGCTGATCGCCGTTGCCGGTTTTGCCGTTGCGGGCTCTGGTCTGCTCGCACCCGTGCCGAAGGGCAAGCCGCTGGTGGCCGAACTGACTGGCGAGGGCAACAGCATCAATCTGGTCGCTCTCTACGACAGCAACAACGGCAAGCTGCGCCTGACGCCGGTAGCCGCCAAGCAGGGCGGCGAAAAGTCGCTCGAGCTCTGGCTGGTCGATGGCGACAGCAAGACCATATCGCTCGGCGTTCTGCCGCAGACCGGCGAAGGCGAGATCGTCATCCCCGAGGCCATGCAGGCAAAATTCAAGGAGGGCGCCACGCTGGCCGTAAGCCTCGAGCCCTATGGCGGTTCACCAACAGGGGTTGCAACAGGCCCGGTGCTCGCCGTCGGCAAGGCGCGCGATCTTTAGTCTCGCCCGGCTCACCGCTTCATGACGTTTTTATGTCAGCTAAAAATTACCAAGCACCGCGATTTTTTCGCGGTGTTTTCGTTTGTGGATGCGATGAATTCGGATAAAAAAGCTCAATTACAATGGCTTGATAGAAAGTGAAAGAAATCTGAAACTCTTTTTTGCATGCACCCGTTGATGCTGATGTTCCCGAAGAGGAATTCAGAAATCATCCCCGGTTCGGCGTTGGGAGACGCTCGGCCAAAGGATTGCACGCAACCAGGAGAAGAATATGTTGAAGTCCGTCATCCGCACACTTACTGTCGCCACGGTTCTCGCAGCGGGCGCTTTTGCCGCTCACGCCGAAAACCCGATGGTCGGCGGCGCTGCCATGTTCGAAGACAAGAACATCGTCGAGAATGCCGTCAATTCGAAGGATCACACCACGCTGGTTGCTGCCGTCAAGGCTGCTGGTCTCGTTGAAACCCTTCAGGGCGCTGGCCCGTTCACTGTTTTTGCGCCGACCAACGAAGCCTTTGCCGCTCTGCCGGCCGGCACGGTCGACACGCTGCTGAAGCCTGAAAACAAGGAAATGCTCACCAAGGTCCTGACCTGCCACGTCGTTGCAGCAGCTGCCATGTCCGATGCGATCGGCAAGATGGTTGCCGACGATGGCGGCACGCACGACGTCAAGACGGTTGGCGGCTGCGTCCTGAAGGCCAAGGCTGACGGCGGCAAGATCACCCTGACCGACGAAACCGGCGGCGTTGCCAACGTCACGATCGCCGACGTCAAGCAGTCGAACGGCGTCATCCACGTCATCGACAAGGTTCTTCTGCCGAAGAGCTAAGTCCGCTTTAGGGGTCGTACATCTTCCTCTAGTGATGTGCACATGACCCCAAGCCGCCAGTCTCATCCTGACTGGCGGCTTTTTTGATCCGGGGTGACGGCTGCGCGCCTTGTTTCGCGCGCCCTCTGCCCGATATGGATGAGACGGCGGCGCATCAGCCGCCCAAGGAGATCACCATGGCGTCGCGCCGCTCACTGCTCCTGTCGGGAGCTGCCGCTTTTTCCGCCTTTGCCCTCAGGGGCATGATGTCGCCCGTGTCGGCGGCAGAAGGTAAGTTTGAGGTTACAAAGACGCCCGATGAATGGAAAGCCGCGCTGACGTCGGAACAGTTTTCGGTTCTGCGCGAGGAGGGTACCGAGCGGCCGTTCACCAGCCCGCTGGAAACGGAGAAGCGGACAGGCACCTTCCATTGCGCCGGCTGCGACCAGACGGTCTATTCCTCCGAAACGAAATTCGAAAGCGGCACCGGCTGGCCGAGTTTTTGGGAAGATATCAAGGGCGGCGTCGGCTTCAAGGAGGACAGTTCCTTCTTCATGACCCGCACCGAATGTCATTGCAGCCGCTGCGGTGGGCACCTCGGCCATGTCTTCGACGACGGTCCGCAGCCGACCGGCAAGCGCCATTGCATCAACGGCGTCGCCATGACCTTCAAGCCGGCAGCGGCCTAAAGGTCAGCGTGCAATCGCCGTCATGATCGCATCGCGCAGGTCGTCAAGGCCGGTGACCTTTTCCGATGACGTCGACAGAACCTCGGGGAAAGCGGCTGGGTTCTTGCGGATCTTTTCGCGTGTCTCGGCCACCAGCTTCGGCACGGCCGGATCCTTGATCTTGTCGGTCTTGGTCAGCACGATCTGATAGGAGACGGCCGCCTTGTCGAGCAGCGCCAGCACATCCTCGTCATTCTTCTTGATGCCGTGGCGGCTGTCGATCAGCACGTAGACGCGCTTCAGCGTCGAGCGGCCGCGCAGATAGTCGAACACCAGCTTGGTCCAGGCATCCACATGTTCCTTCGGCGCCTGCGCATAGCCGTAGCCGGGCATGTCGACCAGGGCCATCGGCGGCAGGTCGCCCTTCTCGCCGGAATAGCCGTCCGGCACAAAATAGTTGAGCTCCTGGGTGCGGCCCGGCGTGTTGGATGTGCGGGCAAGGCCCTTCTGTCCAACCAGCGCATTGATCAGCGACGACTTGCCGACATTCGACCGGCCGGCAAAGGCGATCTCGGAAGGCCCTTCCGGCGGCAGAAACTCCATGGAGGGAACGCCGCGGATGAAGATCCACGGGCGCCCGAACAGGGGTTTCGGCTTCTGCGTCTGGTCGTCGGTCATGGGTGGCCCGTTCAGCGTCGTTGCGTGGCTGAGGGCTTCCGGGTTTTAGGCCCGCTTGTCAAGGCTGCATCGGTCTTTGCGCGTGGCCGGCAGCACTACGAGGCACGCCGCTTGTTCTGGCGCCACATGTCGTAGCTGAGGTAGCTGAGCAGGGCGGCCAGCACGATTGTGCCGCCGATCATCGTGTTGACGCTCGGATATTCCCCATGGATGAGCGCCACCCACAGTGGCCCAAGCACGGTTTCCGTCGTGCCGAGCAAGGCGGCAAGTGCCGCCGGCACAAGCCGCGCACCGGTCACGAAGAGCACGAGGCCAAGGCCGAAGTTGAGCGCGCCGAACACGGCCAAAATTCCGAGCTCGCTGAGGGTGACGGAGAAGCTCGATGCCTGCGACGCCGCGACAAGGCCCGCCACCACTGTGCCCAGAAAGACGGCAGGCGTCATGCGCACATGCGAGAAACGCCGGGTGATGACCGTGGCCGTGGCAAAGGCAAAGGCGATCAGGATGGCCAGCGCATCGCCCAGCGGCGACACCGTGCCGGAGACCGAATCCGACACCATGATGCCGACACCGAAGATCACGGCGGCAATCGCCACCCAGGTGCTGACCGCGACGCGTTCGCGAAACAGGATGAAACTGAGGAGCGCGGCAATCAGCGGAACGCCGGCCTGGATCAACACCACATTGGCGACTGTCGTGTAGGCCAGCGCCAGGATGAAGGATGTCGAGGCAACGGCGAAACAGAGCCCGACGGCAATGCCGGGCAGACCCATGGAGCGCATGAGCACGGCCGCGCCGCGCGGCCCGTCGCGTACCAGCAGGAAACCGAGAAGAAACAGCGCCGCGAACACCGAGCGCCAGAACACCACGGTCCAGCCATCGGAAATATCGAGAAAGCGCGCCAGCGTGCCGCCAAAGCTCCAGACGATGGCCGAGGCCAGCACCAGCACGACGCCATTGCCCTGAGCGTCCTGCGCGGCGGGGGCTCTTGCTGTGCTCTGAGACATGGCGTGGGATTCCGGATGTGGAGTGCGGGAAGCGGCAGCTTACCACCGCCGTCTGCCTTCGCGCACGCCTCTACGACGCAATCGTGTCGCAAGGCAAGAAAAAGGCCCCGGAAATTTCCGGGGCCTGATGGTTATCTTGAAACGACGCTAGCTGGCCGCGTCCGGTTTCTTCCGGCTGAACAATCCCTTCAGATTGTCGAAGAGTTCCACCTTCACACCTTGGCGCTTCATGATGAAAGCCTGCTGCAGGATCGACAGCGTGTTGTTCCAAGCCCAGTAGATCACCAGGCCGGCCGGGAAAGTCGACAGCATGAAGGTGAAGACGACGGGCATCCAGGTGAACAGCATCGCCTGGGTCGGATCCGGCGGTGTCGGGTTCATGCGCATCTGCAGGAACATGGTGACACCCATGATGAGCGGCCAGACGCCGATCATCAGCGCATGTGGCACATCATAGGGAAGCAGGCCGAACAGGTTGAACAGCGAGGTCGGATCCGGCGCCGACAGATCCTGGATCCAGCCGAAGAACGGTGCGTGGCGCATTTCGATGGTGACGTAGATCACCTTGTAGAGCGCGAAGAACACCGGGATCTGCAGCGCGATCGGCCAGCAACCGGCAATCGGGTTGATCTTCTCGTCCTTGTAGAGCTGCATCATCGCCTGCTGCAGCGCCATCTTGTCATCGCCGTGCTTGGCCTTCAGCTCTTCCATCTTCGGCTGAACCTTCTTCATGTTCGCCATCGACGCATACTGCTTGCTGGCGAGCGGGAAGAAGAGAAGCTTGACGACGACGGTCGTGGTCAGGATGGCGAGGCCGAAATTGCCGAAGAAGCGGAAGAAGAAATCCATCATCTTGAACATCGGCTTGGTGATGAAATAGAACCAGCCCCAGTCGATCAGAAGGTCGAACTGCGGAATGGCGTAGGACTTCTCATAGCCATCGACGAGCGGTACCTGCTTGGCGCCGGCAAACAGCAGCGTCTTGATGTCTGAAGACTGGCCGGCGGCGATCGTCACCGCATCCTGCTGGTAATCCGCCTGGAAGCGCGGGCGACCATCGGTGAAATGCTCGTACTTCGAATTGTAGGCCAAGGTCTGCGGCGGCACGATTGCGGCAGCCCAGTACTTGTCGGTGATGCCGAGCCAGCCGGACGTGGCCTTTTCATGCTTTACCGGAACGTCGTTTTCGACCTTGCCATAGGCAATTTCGTTGAGGCCGTGTTCGCCGATGACGCCGATGAAGCCTTCATGCAGAACGTAGACGCTCGGTGTCGTCGGCTTGTTGTAGCGGGTCACGCGGCCATAGGCCGAAACGTTGATCGGCGCGCCGCTGCCATTGTCGATCTTGTCGTTGACCGTGAACATGTAGTGGTCGTCGACCGAGATGGTGCGGGTAAAGACGACGCCCTTCTCGTTGGTGAAGGTCAGCGTCAGGGGCGTCGCGTTGGTCAGCGTCTGGTTTGCAGCCGCCGTCCACACGGTCTTGTCGTTGGGCACCGTTCCGCTTTCGGCATTGCCGATATAGCCGATCTCGGTGAAGTAGCCGTCCGGCGTCTCCGATGGGCTGAAAAGCGTGATGATCGGGCTCTTGTTGTCAACCGTCTCGTGATATTCCTTCAGCTTCAGGTCGTCGAAACGCGCGCCCTTCAGGTTGATGGAACCACTGAGCGCCGGCGTATCGATCTTGATGCGCGCGGCTTTGCTGACAGCCTCGTCGCGGGTCTCGGTTCCGCCCGGCACGACGGCCGTTCCGCCGCTGGTGACGGTCTCGCCGCCGGACACGGCAGGGGTTTGTCCTTCGGCGGTCGTCTGCTGGGTTGCCTTCTGCGCCTCGGCCAGGATGCGCTCGCGCTCGATCTTGGGGTTCACGTACAGGAACTGCCAAGCGATAAGGATCAGCACCGACAGTGCAATCGCCACGAAGTAGTTGCGGTTTTTTTCCATCATTCGTCCCTGGAAGCGGCTGTTGCTGGCCGTTTCGGTTTCGGCTGGTTTTCAATGCGATCGCAGAGGCAGGTCTTGATGCGCTCGAAGGGAGCGGTCAGCAGGTCGCGTCTGGCGACAATGACATAGTCGTGTCCGGGGCGCATTGCAAACCCGGCAGATAGCCGCACCGCCTCTTTGAGGCGGCGGCGCATGCGATTTCGCTCAACGGCGTTGCCATGCTTCTTGGTGACTGTAAAACCCGCCCGCGCCGGGGTATCGGGCTCCTTGCGGTCGAGAACCTCGAGAAGAAAGAGAGCCCCCTTGCGCTTCTCGCCATTGCGCACGGCAAGAAACTGCGGCCGGTTTTTCAACCGCCCGACAGTATTTTCTGATTTGCTTGACGTCATTCGCCCGCAATCTCTATTGGGGCCGGACGGCGCTTAAGCCGACAGACGCTTACGGCCGCGAGCGCGGCGTGCGGACAAGACCTTGAGGCCGCCCTTGGTAGACAGACGTGCACGGAAACCGTGACGGCGCTTGCGAACAAGCTTGGATGGTTGGTAGGTACGCTTCGTCATTTATTTTAACACCGCGGTGTGCGGCCCTTCTTGGGTTTGCTTTTTAGCAAGGAGCGTTACGTTCCCGAACGCGGGCAAACCTATGACGGGAAAGCCTTCCGGACGGGACGTGGGCGGCTTATAAGTGCAAAGATTGGCAAAAGTCAATTCCTGTCACGTCTCTGTCGTGTCGAACACACTCAGGCGCAGGCCTTTCGGCCGTTTGTCACGACCGGCGCTGGAATCGTCCCGGCAAAGAATCCATCCATGACTTATCGTACTATTTCGGCACGCCACGCCTGGCGCTTCGAAATTCCCCGTTAACCAAATCTGGCTAGGGTGGCGCCATACAGCCAGCCCAAAACGTGCGGAATTTTGTGCAGGCCATTCAATTTGGAGTAATGGCGTGAAAATTCGCGGAAAAATCTATCTTGTCGTCGGGCTTTTGAGCTTCGTATCCATTGTTATCACCGGACTGACGATTTCGGTCGTCACGGAATACGGCAGCAAGCTGCGCAGCTTCGACAATGCGTTCGAGCGCGCCTTCAAGGGCGAACATCTCAATCGGCTCGTCACTGCGGTCGTCATGGACGCGCGCGGCATCTACGCTGCGAAATCCATGGAAAAGGCAGCACCTTTTGCTGAAGGCATCAACAAGAACCTCGGCAAGATCGATGCGCTGCTGACCACATGGCGTCCGCTGGTGCCGGCCGAGCAACTGACTGCCTTCGACGCCGTCGTCAAGCGCACCGCCGAATTCCACACGTTCCGTTCAGAGACCGCGCGTCTCGGCACGGCGGTCTCGATCGAGGCTGCCAACGAGCAGGGCAACAACGACGCCAACCGCGCCAACCGCAAGGCCTATCAGGGCGAGATCGACGCAGTCGTCGCCACCGACATGGAAGCACTCGAGGCCATCAAGCTCGAGATCAGTGCCTTCCAGACCAACATGATGCTGCTGATCCTCTCGGTCGCGGGTCTCGGCATTCTCGCCGGCGTCGGAACCGCCTTCTATATCGCCACCAGACAGCTCAGCCAGCCGATCATGCGTGTCACCGGCACGATGAAGGATCTGGCCTCCGGCAATCTGGAGACCGAGGTTCCCTTCTCCGGCCGCACCGACGAAATCGGCGAAATGGCCGCTGCCGTCGAGATCTTTAAGCGCAACGCTCTGGCCGTGCGCGATCTCAATGCCCATGAAGGTTTCCTGCGCGAACAGAGCGCCGACCTGCAGAGCAGTGTCGCCGGTGTCGTGGCTTCTGCTGCCGCTGGTGATTTCACCGGCCGCATTAACAAGGAATATGAAAACGGCGACCTTAACCGGTTTGCCGCCAGCGTCAACGAGCTCTTGAGCGGCATCGACGCCGGCATCAACGAGACCCGCCGTGTTGTTGCCAGCCTCGCCTCAGGTGACCTGACGCAGAGCATGAGCGGATCCTTCCAGGGTGCGTTTGCCGAGCTTCAGAAGAACGTCAACGAATCTTTCGCAACGCTGCAATCGACCCTGCGCGATGTTCGCACAACGACCGATTCCATTGCCGGAAACTCGTCCGAGCTGCGCTCGGCTGCAGACGACCTGTCCAAGCGCACAGAACAGCAGGCGGCCGCCCTTGAGGAAACCTCCGCAGCGCTCGAAGAGATCACCGCTGCGGTCAAGAATTCGACCGAACGGGCCCAGGAAGCAACCGTGCTGGTCACGGAAGCCAAGCAGAACGCTGCCCAGTCCGGTGCCGTCGTGCGCAGCGCGGTCGACGCCATGGGCCGCATCGAGCAGGCCTCCAACGAGATCAGCCAGATCATCGGCGTCATCGACGAGATCGCTTTCCAGACCAACCTTCTGGCGCTGAACGCCGGCGTCGAGGCCGCCCGTGCAGGTGATGCCGGCAAGGGCTTTGCCGTCGTCGCCCAGGAAGTCCGCGAACTGGCGCAGCGCGCTGCCAGTGCGGCAAAGGACATCAAGGGCCTGATCACCAAGTCGGGCAAAGAAGTCCAGACCGGCGTCAAGCTGGTGCAGGAAACCGGTTCCTCGCTCGGCGAGATCGAGACCCGCGTTCTGAAGATCAACGACTATATCCATTCGATCGCCACGGCTGCCCGCGAACAGGCAACCGGCCTTCAGGAAGTCAGCACCGCCATCAACCAGATGGATCAGGTGACCCAGCAGAACGCCGCCATGGTCGAGGAGACCTCGGCCGCCACCCACAAGCTGTCTGCTGAAGCGAGCGGCCTCGCTCACCTCGTCTCCGGCTTCCGGCTTGACGATGCCGGCGCCCGCCCTGTGGCTGTTGCCCGCCAGGATCACCGCCCGGTTGCCTCGCCGGTTCGCCGCATGGTCAACCCCGTTGCCCGCGCCATGGGCGGCGGCTCCGCAAGTGCTGCGGTCGCTAAAGACAATTGGGAAGAATTCTGAACCGAGGCGTAAAGGCCAGACAATACCAGCCTCGGAAATCGCATTGGTTTTCGGGGCTTTTCTTTGACAGGCTCGCTACCTTCACGGCAACGTGAGTTGCCGCCGCCTTGCCATCACGGGCACGTTTCAAAAAGGGATCAATCGTCATTGGCGCCCGTTGTCACGCTTCTGTAGAGCGTGAGCCGGAAAACCGGATCTCCAACACGGCCTGCGGTTTCTGGCCGGGAAAAAAATATGAACCAGAATGTCGTCTGGGGAGGCGAAAAAACCGCATGAGCGAACCCGCAGGTCAGGCAAAATCAGGCGCCGGGCGCTATCTGCCTGTGGCGGTGATCCTTGCCGGGCTCGTGCTCGCCTACGCCTTCGGCCTGCAGCGCTATCTCTCGCTCGACATGCTGAGCGCCAACAATGAAAACCTGAAGTCTGCCGTCGCCGCCAATCCGGTTCGCTCTGCCGCCATCTTCTTCGCAATCTATGTGCTCGCCGTCGCCTTCTCGCTTCCGGCCGCCTCTATCCTCACCATCGTCGCCGGTTTCCTGTTCGGTCTCGTGGCCGGCGGCGCCATCGTTGTGCTGGCGGCAACGACCGGCGCATGCATCGTCTTCCTCGCCGCCCGCACGGCCTTTGGCGATATCCTCAAACGCCGTGCCGGCTCCTATCTCGACCGCTTTGCAGAAGGCTTCCGGGCCGACGCCTTCAACTACCTGCTGATCCTGCGGCTGGCGCCGGTCTTTCCCTTCTTCGTCGTCAACATCGCCCCGGCCTTCTTCGCCATCAGCCTCGGCACCTTCGCTCTGGCCACCTTCATTGGCATCATCCCCGGAACGCTCGCCTATGTCTGGCTCGGCTGCGGCCTGGAAAGCGCGCTTGCCGACGCCGCAGCCGCTGGAAAACCTTTGTCGGTCGCCGATTTCGCCACGTGGAAAATCACGCTGGCCTTCGCCATTCTGGCGCTCGTCGCCGCCATGCCGCTCGCGTTGCGCAAATGGCGCAACCATCGCAAGCTCCGCATGGCAAGCAGAACCGCTGGCGAAAAAGGACGCGGCCTTTGAAGACAGTCCTGACACCCGATATCTGCGTGATTGGTGCCGGCTCCGGCGGGCTTTCCGTCGCCGCAGGCGCGGCCGCCTTCGGTGTCAAGGTCGTGCTTGTCGAGCGCGCGAGGATGGGCGGGGACTGCCTTAATACCGGCTGCGTTCCCTCCAAGAGCCTGATCGCCGCCGCAAAACATGCCCATGCCATCGCCGAGGCGCCGAAATTCGGCATAACCGCCGGCTTGCCGCAGGTCGATTTTTCAGCCGTCAACGAAAGGGTCAAATCGGTCATCGCCGCCATCGCGCCGAACGATTCCATCGAGCGGTTCACCGGCCTCGGTGTCGAGGTCATCTCCGCCAGCGCACGGTTTGTCAGCGAGGACACGGTCGAGGCGGGCGACGTCATCATCCGGCCCCGGCGCTTCGTCATCGCCACCGGCTCGGCGCCGTTCATTCCGCCCATTCCGGGGCTTGAGACCGTGGAGTATCTCACCAATGAGAGCCTGTTCGATCTGACCCGCCTGCCGGAACACCTGCTGATCATCGGCGGCGGCCCCGTCGGGCTGGAGATGGCGCAGGCCCACCGGCGGCTCGGTGCGCGCGTCACGGTCGTCCAGTCCGGCAAGGCGCTGGCCAAGGAAGATCCCGAATTGTCGCGCATCGTCATTGACCGCATCCGGCAGGAAGGCGTGATCCTCCACGAAGACACCTCCATCCAGTCTGTCGAGCGGACGGGGACCGGCGTCCGTCTTGTCTGTCAGACTGCGGCTGGACCAATTGAAATCGAGGGATCGGACCTGCTGGTGGCCGCCGGCCGGGCGGCATCGCTGGACGGGCTGGGTCTGGACGCCGCCGGAATCAAGCATGATCGCAAGGGCGTCGCCGTCGGTGCCGGTCTGCGCAGCAGCAATCCCCGTGTCTACGCCATCGGCGATGCGGCGGGCGGGCTGCAGTTTACACATGTGGCCGGCTATCACGCCGGTCTGGTGCTGCAGCAGATACTCTTCCGGCTTCCCGCCCGCGAAAACCGCACGATCCTGCCGCGCGCCACCTATACCTCGCCCGAAATCGCCACCATTGGTCTTTCCGAACGCGAGGCGCGCGAAACGGCAGGCGCGATCGAGGTGCTGCGCTGGCCCCTTGCCGAAAACGACCGCGCCCAGGCGGAAGGGGAGTGTGCCGGCCTGATCAAGATCATCGTCGACCGCCGCACGCGCATCCTCGGCGTTGCCATTGTCGGCGCCGGCGCCGGCGAGATGATCAACATGTGGACGCTGGCAATGACCAACCGCATGAAGCTGAAACACGTGCGCGGCTATGTGTCTGCCTATCCGACAATGTCGGAGATTGGAAAACGCGCCGTCATGTCCTATTATGCGCCGGTGGCGGCAAAGCCTCTCGTCCGCAGCCTCCTGCGGTTCCTGCGCCTTTTCGGCTAAGGAAAGGCCCGTTGCCCGCCGCCAGCAGGACAAACGAGCACGATGCGCATTGAAGTCGAACCACTGCCCACCCAAGACGTTCCGTTACGCAAGACCGGCCTGTTCGGCGGTCTGTCGGGCCGTCTGCTTTGGCTGACCTTTCTGTTCGTGATGATCGCCGAAGTGCTCATTTTCGTGCCGTCCGTTGCCAACATGCGGATGCGCTGGCTTGAGGACAAGCTGAACACGGCCGCCGCCGCCAGCGTCGTCATCGATGGGCTGCAGGGTGTTGAACTGCCACAGGCGGTGCAGAACGACACGCTGATGGCCACGGGCACGAAGGCGATCGTGCTGCGCCGCCAGGACACGACCCGCATGGTTGCCTCCTCGGACCTGCCGCAAACGATCGACCAGCAGTTCGACCTGGCCAGTATCACCGCCCCCGCCGCGATCCGCGATGCGTTCGATACGCTGATCTTCGGTGGCGACCGCCTCATGCGCATCTATGGCCCCGTTGCCGACAGCGGCATGGTCATCGAGCTGGTGCTGGCCGACCGGGGCCTGCGCCATGCCATGTTCGTCTATGCCCGCAATGTCTTCTTCCTATCGATCGCAATTTCTCTGATCGCCGCCGCGCTGATCTTCTTCTCGATCAACCGCATCCTGATCCACCCGATCCGCAAGATGACCGCGAGCATGCAAGCCTTTGCCGGAGATCCGGCCGATCCGGCCCGCATTCTGGTGCCGGCGGAAGGCAAGGACGAACTGGCCATTGCCGGCCGTCACCTGGCGATCATGCAGCAGCAGCTGCAAAAGACCTTGAAAGAGCAGAAGAACCTGGCCGATCTCGGTCTCGCCGTTTCCAAAATCAACCACGACATGCGCAACATCCTGGCCTCCGCCCAGTTGATGTCGGACCGGCTCGCCAGCGTCGATGATCCTGTCGTCAAGCGTTTTGCGCCGAAGCTCCTGCGCACCATCGACCGCGCTGTCGGCTATACGAACGAGGTCCTTTCCTACGGCCGCACGACCGAGGCAGAGCCCCGCCGCCGCTTCGTCGAGCTGCGCGGCCTGATCGATGAAGTCAGCGAAATGCTGGCAATCGACGCACAGTCCGGCATCGAGTTCGAGGTTGGCGTGCCGCCGGATCTGAAGGTTGATGCCGACAGCGAGCAGCTCTTCCGCGTCGTCCACAACATCTGCCGCAACGCCGTTCAGGCGCTCACCAATGATGCCGACAGCCTGCCGGTGCGGCGCATTTCGGTGAGCGCGCTGCGCACCGGCAGCGTCGTCAGCATATCTGTCGATGATACCGGCCGGGGCATGCCGCAGCGGGCACGCGAAAACCTTTTCGCCGCCTTCCGCGGTTCGGCCCGCTCTGGCGGCACGGGCCTTGGCCTCGCCATCGCCCGCGAGCTCGTGCTCGCCCATGGCGGCACCATCGCACTGGTCGAAAAATCGACGCCGGGCACCTTGTTCCGCATCGAACTGCCCGACCGGCCGGTGCCGCTCGATGCTTTCCGCAATCGCGCCTGAACCGGAAGCGCCGTCGTTTCAGGTGGATAGCCTGACATGCTTCAGCAAAATGACGTTTTCCGCCGAAATTCGCTTGCAATCATCAGGCGGACGTTTTAGAGGATCGCCACGCAACCGGTATCACCGTTGCACTGCGCACCCGTAGCTCAGCTGGATAGAGCATCAGACTACGAATCTGAGGGTCGGACGTTCGAATCGTTCCGGGTGCGCCATTTTTCCACAACCCGAAGCCCGCTCGAGAGTGTCCTTGGTCCGTTAATAGGATTGTTGGAGGTTGCTGAGGGGCTTTACAGCATTTCCCCGCGCATTTCCTCAATGGCAAACGTCTTCTGGCTGCATCTTTGGCGTGCCGTTGAACCGAACCGTCCCTCCTGCTGTCGCTGGCATTGATGCATCGCGGATGCCACGGGCCTGGCGCCACTTCGCAATTTGATAGCGCTTTAAATAAAGTTTGACAAAATTTGATAGCGCTTCAATATGGTCGTCGCTGGAACCAAAGAGATTGTGAGGGAGAGCAATCGACGCCAGCAATTTGGAGTGTGTCGTTGGGAGGCAGGCGCGTTTGCGATTGGAGGACTTCGTCACGTCGCCGTGGCGAACACTCGCGAACGAACCCGGGAGGACGTGTTCCTCATTCACCAAGATTCCTCGCGATGCATTGGACCTGGCCTTAAGGGAGGACGAACAATGCACAAACCAAGACTGAGTTTTGCAAATATCTGGAATATGAACTTCGGTTACCTCGGTATTCAGTTCGCGTTCGGCCTGCAGATGGCGAACATGAGTGCGATTTATGCCAAGCTTGGCGCCGACGAGGCATCAATCCCCATGCTCTGGCTGGCAGCCCCGCTCACAGGTCTGCTCGTTCAGCCTGTGATCGGCGCGATGAGCGACAGAACCTGGACCTGGCTGGGGCGCAGACGGCCCTATTTTGCGATTGGCGCCATGGCGGCGGCATTCGCCCTGTTTTTCATGCCGACGTCACCGTCGATCTGGATCGCGGCATGCCTGCTCTGCATGCTGGACCTTTCCATTAACATCGCGATGGAGCCTTTCCGGGCTTTCGTGGCGGATAAACTGCCGGATGAGCAACGCACGGCGGGCTTTGCCATGCAGAGCTTCTTCATCGGGGTGGGTGCGGCAGTTGCCGGGTTCATGCCGACAATCCTGACATTCTTCGGCCTGGAAGGAAGCGCCAGCAACGGCATTCCTCTCTCGGTATTCTATTCGTTCCGGATCGGTGCCCTCGTCATGCTCGTTGCCGTCGCCTGGACCATCTTCACGACGAGCGAATATCCGCCGGAAGACATGGAGGCCTTCAAGCGCGAGAAGGCGAACCGCAAGCCGTTGCGTTTCAACTATCGGTTCATCGCGATCAGCATCGCGGTGTGCACCTTTTTCGCCATCGCACGCGGCGTTGGCGTCGACGCCAATCTGACCATCTGGCATGTTCTGGTGGGAGCTTGCATCGGTGCGATGATCGGCATGGTTCTGGGCCAGGGCGAAATATCGGAGGCTCTGGTCGAGATGCCGGTCGATATGAAGAAGCTGGCGGTCGTCCAGTTCTTCACCTGGTTCGGTCTGTTCTGCTTCTGGATGTTCTTTGGCCTGGCGACAGCGCAGCAGGTTTTCGGAACAACGGATGCTACCAGCGCCGCCTTTGACCAGGGCATGGCATTTTCGGGTCAGACGACGGCGTGGTATTCGATCGTCTGCTTCCTGGTCGCCTTCGCGCTGGACCCGCTGGTCAAGATCGCCGGACGCCGCTATGTCCATTGCGCTGCGATGCTCCTCGGCGGTTTCAGCCTTCTCGCCTGCGGCTTCATCACGGGCGGTGTGCCGTGGCAGCTGACGATGATCGGCTTCGGCATTGCCTGGGCGTCGATCCTGTCCATCCCTTATGCATTGCTGTCCGGCGTCATTCCGCCGACCCGCATCGGGGTCTACATGGGCATCTTCAACATGTTCATCGTCATCCCGCAGATGGTCGCGGCCCTATGCCTCGAACCCATCGTCAAGGCCTATTTCCATGGTGATCCGGTCAAAGTGATCATGTTGGCCGGCGTCAGTTTCTGCGTCGCCGGGCTCTATATGCTCACCATACGTCAGACCAAAATCACCATTCCGGAGCGAAACGCCGGGCACCCCGCCGAATAGTTTCGCTCCCTGGCACGGCGTGGTATCTCTCCCATCCACGGCGTGGATAAAGGCCGCAGCCGAACGGCTGCGGCCTTTATTTTTTTTGCGGCGTCGAAGGCCTGCAGGGCCGGGTGGATTCGCGCAGAACGAACTCCACGGGCCAGACTTCCTGCAACTCGCTTTCATCCTTGCCGTTCAGCAGCTGAACGATGAATTCGGCAACGCGCGCACCGGCCGCGCGGATGGATGAGCGCGTCGCCGAAATTGCCGGGGTCATCTTGTCGGCATTGAGATAGAAAAACACATCGTCATGGGCGACAATAGAGACATCCTGTCCAATCGTCAGATTGGCCGCGCGGATGGCCCGCATGGCACCAAGCGTCGACATCATCGACCCTGCGACGATGGCCGTGGGCGGATCTTTGAGGCCGAGAAAGACGCGAGCGATATCGTAGCCATTCTCATCGGTAAATTCCCCGTAAGCAACGAGTTTGCGGTCAGCAGCAATATCGCGTGCCGCCAGCGCGTCCCTGTATCCGCGGTCCCGGTGCATAGCATAGGTCCGGTCTTCGACACCGTTGATCAGGCCGATGCGGCGGTGGCCGAGATCGAGCAAGTGATCGACAGCACGCTGGGTCACGGAAACATTGTCGATGTCCACATAGGCACAGCTTTCCGTCGAGCTCGATCGTCCGTGGCAAACAAACGGAATTTTCAACTGATGCAGCAGCGAGACGCGATCGTCCTCCCGTGTCGGTGAATGCAAGACAACGGCATCGATGCGCTTGCTGGCAGCGAGCCGCCGGTAAACGGCGAGTTCGGCCTCGCGTGTCCTGACGGTACAGAGAACGACATCCATTCCCTCGTTTTCGAGTTGAACGCCAAGACCGCCGAGAAGCTCGCTCGTCAGGGGATTGTATTCCTCAGATCGCAGGACGAGGCCCACCGCGCCGGCCCGGCCCGTCGCCAGCCCGGTGGCACTGCGATTGGGGTGATAACCATGCTCGACAGCGGCCTCTTCAATCCGCTTGCGCGTCGCTTCATTGACCTCCGGGTAACCACGAAGCGCCCGGCTGACGGTGGTTTGCGAGAGGCCGAGAAGTTCAGCGAATTGCTTCAGATTCATGTCTGCTGGTCTCATGCTGGATTCTGCGGAGTTGCATAGCATGCCCTAATGGTTCTGTCCTCCCCGCCACGGCGCCGAAATGATGGTCGGCTGCCCGCCCGCCGGGCATCGAAATGCCGATGCGGTCCATGAAATGGAACAATTCGGTCCAGTCTCAGTTTGTCGTGGAAAAGGAGACCACGCATGACCAAACCAATTCCGAACCCCGACAGCGATGAAAACCTATCAGGAAGCACGCCGGGTTTTCCCGGCCGCGCAAAGGATGGGCCAGTCTCACCGCCCGTCACCGATAAGACCGGCAAGAAGGAGCCAGAAGAAACGGTGCTGGATCCGGCCCTGCTTCCGATCGGCGATCCCGCCGGAATGGCGTGAGCCTGTGAGCGGCGAGCCCGGCAGCGGCCTTGAGGCGGCGCTTGAGCGCTTCATGGACGAGCGCAACCTGTCGCGCGAAGCAGCGACCATCGAAATTCTCCGGCTTTGGCTTTCCGTCCATGGATATTTCGGCGGGCCTGATGAGGATGCCACGCCCCTGGGCGGTTTAGACCCCGAACAGGTGCAATACCCCGGATATTTCAAGGGAAAAGGCAGTCTTTAACGACTTGGCGTTTGGCCGGCGTTGTCCCCGCCGGCTTCAAGAAGCGCCTTACGCGCCATCAGGCATTCAACATCGCCGGGCATGCAGGTTCGACACACCTGTGGACGCACGGGGTGGATCTTGCAGGCGGTAAAGGTGCCGATCTTGCCGTCGAGGGCTGAACAGCGGTTGTCCTCGCAGCGCATGCCGCTCTCGTCAGCCGCCACATATTCCAAGGGAATGAGCGCCAGTTCCTCGTCCGTTTCCAGCGAAAAACGCGGCCATTCGGACGAATAATTACAGCAGGCCCCGCAGGTCTGGCAGTCGAAATCTTCGGTGAGCAACAGGTCCGTCATCGGCGCGTTCTAGCACAGGCGGGCTGCTGCAGGGAACGGCTTCAAAATTTCAGGCAACGGTGCTCTCAAGCTGGGCGATTTCGTAGTCTTCCGTGTGGATCAGCAAACCCTCGGGCGTTACGAGCGCAATGCCGTAGGCGGCGGGCTCGTCGATAGACAGCGAGGCGTCGGGGCTATCGAAGGGCATCGGCTGCTGGTGCACCGGGCTCTTGAAAACGGAGAATGGAATGCCGCGATGCGAGCCGCTGATGGTGCGGTGGACGTGACCGGCAAAGATATGGCGGACATTGCCGTGGCGCAGGATCAGCTCGTAGAACGCATCGCCATTGACCAGCTTGATCATGTCCATGCCGCTAAAACCCGTATCGTGCGGCGGGTGATGCAGGAACAGGAGGCAGGGTTTTCCACCGGCTTCCGCCAGCTGGCGGTCGAGCCAGGCCAGGCGTTTGGGGCAGAGGTAACCGGCATGGCTCGCCGGATAATCGTACGGCGGTGCATAGAGTGAATCGAGCAGGATCAGCCGCGCGTCGGGGTAGTCGATCGTGCGCTGGACAAAGCCGTTTTCGTCCGTCACCGCCTCTGTGAACGTATCAAGAAACGTGTCGCGCTCGTCGTGATTGCCGACGGTAATGGCCAGAGGCGGCACGAGCTGGCCGAGCAGCGCCTTCAGCCGCCGGTAGGAGGCAGGGTCTGCCCGGTGCGTCAGGTCGCCGGTGATGACGACGGCATCGGCGTCCGGATGATAGCGGTTGACGTGGTCGATGCCGGCCTTCAGCCGCTGGTAGGGATCGAGCCCGATAATCGTTGCACCCTCGGGCACCATGTGCAGGTCGGTGAAGATGATGAGTTTGGTCATGACGATCTGCCGGAAGAGAGGGGCGGGATGGCTGACCGTGGCCGCAACGGCTCCGGTCGTCAAGCGAGTCTAAGCGCAAGATGGTTCAAAGAGAAAACAGAGGATTACCATAGCCGGTCAGAGCGCCATCGTCAGTCAGCAGCCCACGCAGTATGCAGTCGGCCTCCGCCAGCACCGGGCGCAGCATCGGCCCGACAGCCAGATAGGCAACGATATCACCTTTCCGGACCCGGCGCGGCAAAGTGGGTGCCGTATCAGCGGAGGGATGCGCCTGATGAAATCGTCCGATGCCGGGGGAGCGCAGGACCGCACCCTCCTTCGGCTTGGCGACGGCAGCGGCGGCCACGGGCGCAACAACGCCGCCCGATTTGGCCAGAAATATCTGCAAGGGTCCGTCCTCGTATTCAAATTCGGCAATGCCATGCCGTTCCATCAGGGCCATGACCTTGCCGATCTCAGCGCTGCTCATGGCCGGCGCTCCAGCGTGAACAGTGGCATACCGGCCGAAACGGGTCCGCCGTCTTCAATGTGGATTTCCAGAATGCGCCCGGCACAATCGGCCTCCACCGGGTTCATCATCTTCATCGCCTCGATGATACCGAGCTTGCGCCCATCCTCGACACTGTCACCCGCCTCGACAAAGCGTGGCTCGTCTGGCATCGGGCGGCGGTAGAAGGTGCCCGAAAGCCCCGCATAGACGACGTGCTTTCCATCATCTGGTGATGGCAAAGCCGCCTCGTCCCGCGAAGAGTGATCCTCCGGCGATGCTGCCGTTTGACGGGAAGAGGTGCGCACGGCCGCAGTCTTTGCCAGCCGGATGCGCATGCCGTTCTCGGTCACGTCGAGTTCGTCGAGCTTCGAGGCTTCCAGCAGCTGCATCAGCCGGGCGATCAGATCCAGATCCATGACAATTCTCCTGTGCTTCCGGCTGTCAGCGGACAAAGCTCTGAACGGTGATGCCGTCCGCTTCCAGCCCGTCCCGCACGGCGCGTGCGATGGCAACGGCACTCGGCGTATCGCTGTGCACGCAGATCGAATCAACTGATGTTTCCAGCGAGCGGCCCGTCACGGTTTCGATCGCGCCTGCCCGCACCATGCGGATGACGCGTGCGGCCGTTTCGGCCGGATCATGGATGACGGCGCCCGGCAGACTGCGGTGGACGAGGTGGCCTTCGTCCGTATAGGCGCGGTCGGCAAAGATTTCAGACACGGTCGTCAGGCCCAGATCGCCCGCCTGCCGCTGCTGGTGACCAAGCGCGATGACGAGGCATTTCAGCGCCGGGTCGACGGCCTTGATGGCGCGGTTGACGGCACCGGCCACGTCCGCGTCCTGCTGGGTCAGATTGCCGAGCGCGCCATGGGCCTTCACATAGGTGATCGGATGTCCGGCATAGGCCGACAGCGCCTGCGCCGCACCGATCTGGTAGGCGACCAGCCGCTCGATTTCGCCAACGGAAAAGGGAATGTTGCGCCGCCCGAAACCCCAGAGGTCGGGAAAACCCGGATGGGCACCGACGGCGACGCCACGCTTTTTGGCGAGCGCGAAGGTCGAGGCCATGATTTCCGGATCGCCGCCGTGGAAACCGCAGGCGATGTTGGCAGAGGTGACGATCTTCAGGATCGCATCGTCGTCGCCCATCCGGTAGGCGCCGAAACCTTCGCCCATGTCGGAATTGAGGTCGACGCTCAAAGCCTTATTCTGCAATGTCTTTTCCTCAATCTATGCTGTTCGGCGGCGATCCTAATCGCTTTTGCCGATCCCGCAAGGGCGGCTTTGCCTGTCGCCCTATTGCCGCGACGGAGCGAAAGCGGTAGCCAAGGGCTGCAGATTTCAAACAACGATCCGGCAGCTTTCCGGACCATTCCGGCGAAACGACGTGACAGTCACACCATCCAATTCCGCTATCAGCACCCCACGCATCAGCATGCAGGGCGCCGGTGCATTCCTGCTGGATGCAGCCGAAGGGGTGTTTTCGGATGAGACGCAGCTGCGCATCTGGGCGGTGGCCGGGGCGCTGGCGGCGCTCGAGGGTGTCGACGAAACCGTGCCAGGCATGAACAATCTCATGGTCGTCTTCGACCCTCTGGCGCTTGAGCCGCAAAAGCTGGAGCGCAAGCTTCTGGCGGCCTGGCACAACATCGTGCCGCCCGCCGTTCAGGGCCGTCAGGTCGACGTGCCCGTTGTCTACGGCGGCGCCCGGGGCGAAGACCTGGCCTTGCTCGCCGCCCATGCGGGCCTGAGTGTCGAAGAGGTGGTCCGGCGGCACAGCAACATTACCTATTCGGTGGCTGCCGTCGGCGCCATGCCGGGCTTCGTCTATCTCTCCGGCCTCGATCCGGCGCTCGCCATGCCGCGCCGGTCCGTGCCGCGCATGGTGGTTGAAAACGGCTCCGTCATCATCGGCGGCGCGCAGGCAGGCGTCATGCCCTGCACTGCCCCCTCAGGCTGGCACATTCTCGGTCACACGGCCTTTTCGATGTTCGATGCCCAGCGCAATCCACCGGCCGCGTTCCGGCCCGGCGATAGGATCCGCTTCACCGTGGCGGGGCTGCTGTCATGATCGAAATCCTCTCGACCGGCGCCGTCAACACCGTGCAGGACCTTGGACGCAGGGGCTATCTCGACGTCGGTGTCGGCCGCTCCGGCACAATGGACGCTCCGGCGCTGGAGGTGGCCAATCGTCTTGCCGGCAACGAGCCCGGTGCCGCAGGCATCGAGGTGGCGCTGTTCCCCTTCAGGGTGAAATTCCACGCAGACACGGTTTTTGCCGTCACCGGCGCCAACTGCCCGGTAACGTTGAACGGGCAGACGCTGCCTTCGTGGTGGGCGGCAGAAGCGAAAAGTGGCGACACGCTGACCATCGGCCTGCCGAGCGCCGGCGCCCGCGTCACCCTTGCGTTTCGGGGCGGCATCGATCTGCCCGAGGTGCTGGGTTCGCGCGCCACCGATCTCAAAAGCGGTTTTGGCGGTCTCGAAGGGCGTGGCCTCAATCGCGGCGACAGGCTGACGCTCGGCCCCTTCAGTGCTGCGCCGCTGCGCATCAAGGGCGGCTACGGTGTCGATCCGGCCGTGTTGACCGCGCCTGTTGCCGGTTACCCGGGCATCTGCCTGCGCGTCATGCCGAGCGCCGAGCATGATGTCTTTACCGATGACGCCCGGCAGGCCTTTTACGGCACGGGCTGGACCGTCACCAACGAGGCCAACCGCATGGGCTACCGTCTGAGCGGCCCCGGCCTGGCGCTGACGCGCAAGCTGGAGCTGTTTTCCCACGGCATTATGCCCGGCACGATCCAGGTTCCGCCTTCCGGCCAGCCGATCATCCAGCTTGCGGAAGCCAACACCTGCGGCGGTTATCCCAAGATTGCCAACATTATCGAAGCCGATCTCTGGCGCATGGCGCAGGTGCCGGTCGGCGCCGAAATCCGCTTCGTGCCCGTCAGCCTTGACGCGGCGATTGAAGCTCTGCGGCAACAGCGGGCCGTTCTGACCGAAATCGCAAAAATGTCGGCCCTGATGCTGAAACTGACCTAAGAATTTGTCTGACCAATATTTGAATTAAAGAGTTCCGGGAGCATGGCATGAGATGGAAGCGCACGATCCAGTTGCTGGACGTTCATTGCGAGGGTGAGATCGGCCGTGTAGCAATCGGCGGCGTGCCGAAAATTCCCGGCAACACCATTGCCGAACAGCTGCACTGGATGAACACCGATTCCAAGGGCATCGAGCTTCGCCGCTTCCTCTGCCTGGAGCCGCGCGGCACGCCGATGGGCTCCGTCGATCTGCTGCTGCCGGCCAAACACCCGGACGCCGATGCCGGCTTCATCATCCTGCAGCCCGATCAGGCCCATGCCAGCTCCGGCTCCAATGCCATCTGCGTCACCACCGCTCTGCTCGAATCGGGCATGGTCGAGATGAAAGAGCCGGAAACGGTGGTTGTGCTCGATACGGCAGCCGGGCTGGTGCGGGCGGTTGCCACCTGCCGCGACGGCCGCTGCGAGAAGGTAAAATTGACAATGGTGCCGTCCTTCGTCCACGAGTTGGATGTTGAAATCGACACGCCGCAATGGGGCAGGGTGACGCTCGATCTCTGCTACGGCGGCATCTTCTATGCGCTTGTTGACGTGGAGCAGGTGGGTCTTGTCATCGAAAAGGACAATGCTGCAGCCCTTGTTCAGGCGGGCATGATCCTGCGCGACATCATCAACCGCACCATCCCGGTGGTCCACCCGGACATTCCGGCGATCTCAGGCGTTGCCTATGTCATGTTCCGCAGCAAGGAGCCTGATGGCGCTGTGCGCACCTGCACCACCATGTGGCCGGGCCGGGTCGATCGCTCCCCTTGCGGGACGGGCAATTCGGCCAATCTGGCAACGCTGCATGCGCGCGGGCTGGCCAAGGTCGGCGATGTCTTCAAATCGCGCTCGATCATCGGCTCGGAATTCGAAGTCGGACTGCTGTCGGAGACCACCGTCGCTGGAAAACCGGCCATCATCCCCACCATCACCGGAAGAGGGTTTACTTTCGGCCTGTCCCAGGTGGCGCTCGATCCCTTTGACCCGCTGGGCGGCGGCTTCGCGCTCACCGATGTCTGGGGCCCGTCTGCGGGTGAGATCGGGTAGATTTCAACCCGCATCCGGTGTCTTGCTCGCCTCATTGCCGCCGATATCGACCGGCTGCAGCAGGCTGGCCTTGTCGGCCGCAAAGACGTCGCCGAGGTCGGCGGCCTGCTTGTAGATGGTGAGTGCGCTGGTCAGGTCCTTGGCGACACCTTCGCCGTTTTCGAGCATGATGCCGAGATTGACCATGGCGTCGACATTGCCGCGCTCTGCCGCGAGCTTGTAGAGCTGTGCCGCCTTGGCATTGTCTTCCGGCACAAGCTTGCCGTCGTCGTAGAGGACCGCAAGGTTGAATGTCGCGACATTGTCCTTGGCCATCGACGCTCGCGCAAACCATTCGGCAGCCAGCGTGCCGTTGACCTCGGTGCCGACGCCATCGCGGTAGGCGACGCCGAGATTGTAGGCCGCGAGAATATTGCCCGCAGCCGCAGCGCGCTGGTGCAGGACGAATTCTCCAGCCGTATCGCCGCGTTCGCCGAGATGCACGCCATAGTTCACCATCGCGACGGCATGGCCCTCTTCCGAAGCTTCTTTCAGCAGCGTCATCGCCTCCTGTGTCTGGCCTGCTTCATGCAGGGCACGCGCAAGCTGAAAAGTGATGCGGGGCGTGCGGGCGTATTTGTAGGCCTCGCGGCAGGCCGAAAGTGCCACGCCGAGCTGCATGTCTTCCGTCGCCACCGGCTTGAACGCCGTGTTGCGCTGCAGGTCGTGCTCGCTGCCAGCGGCGGCGTCGCATTGTTCTGCCGGGCTGAGGTCCGAGGCTGCGGCCGGGGTGGCCGAAAGGATCGCCATCAGGCCCACTGCAGAGAGCAGAAGCGTGGAGGCGATGGAACGGCGCTTGCTGGTTTCGTGTGTCATGATGATCTCCTTTATCTTGGCCCAACCATAGGCAGGCCTGACGAGCCCGGCTGTTACAAAGGAAACAGCAGCCACGCCTCGCGTGTGGGAAAAGGGGTGACGTTGTGAAGAGAAGGTACCCGGGATGACGGGCGGATATTGCATCCGCTGCCCGGACGGCTATCGTGACCCGGAGCCGGCTTGATCGAAGAGGATACTGTGATGATGCTACAGACGAAGCCGGTTGGCCGGATGCTTTTGAACAGACGCACCTTCATGGCCGGGCTGGCCCTGGTGGCAACCGGGCTCGGTGTCGTGGCGACGCAGGCCAACACCATCATCGGCAAGGCCAATGGCGTGCGCGGCAAGGTCAACCGCAAACAGGGCGAGAAGCAGGAACTTCTGACGCCCGGCGGCACCATTCTCGACAAGGATTATGTGCTGACCGGTCCGGAAAGCTTCGCCGACCTGCAGCTGGGTGAAGACACCCGCATTCTCTTGGGCAGTGACACGGAACTGCTGGTCGACAGCTTCATCGCCGGCCAGGGCGGCACGCTGGAACTGGGCACCGGCCAGATGGTGTTTGATCGCCCCGAAGGCCTGCCAAAGGTCGATGTGGCCTTGCGCACCGCCTTCGGCATGATCGGCGTTCGCGGCACGAAATTTTTTGCCGGTCCGAGCCGTGGCGCATTCGGCGTCTTCGTCGAGCATGGCTTGGTGGCCGTCGAGGCCGGCGGCGTGACGCGCATGGTCGGCAAGGGGCAGGGCGTGCAGATGAAGGCGGCAGGCGACCCGCCGAGCGAGCCGGTCATGTGGGCCCAGGCCCGCATCGCCGAGGCCTATGCCAGCGTCGGCATCAGCTGAGGATTTTGATGGCGGGAGCAATCGCACCTGTCGTGAAGAGCTCCATCGTGCCGAAACCGCGGATTTCGTGGGTGCCGATGGGCGTCAGCGCCCGCCCGCTGAGCCGGGCTGCTTCCGGGCCGATGCAGATCGTCGTTCCCAGGAACTTGTTGGCATCCTGAAGCCGCGCGGCCAGGTTGATGGCGTCGCCATGGGCCGTGTAGTCGAGCTTGCCGCCGGCCCCGACTTCCCCCAACACTGCCGTACCGGTTTCTATGCCGATGCGGGTACGGCCGAAAGCGTTGCCGGCAAACAGTGGCCGCTTCTCGATTTCCTCGGCCAGGCGGTTGATGGCTTCGGCGCAGTCGATCGCCTTGTTGACGTGATCGGCCAGATCTTCCGGCGCATTGAACAGCGCGTGCACCGCATCCCCGACGATCTTGTCGACCATGCCGCCGTGCTTCGACACCAGCGCCGTCACTTCGGCAAAATAGATGTCGAGCATGGCGATGAGATCGCGCGGGCCGACCTTCTGCGAGAGCGTCGAAAAACCCTCGATATCGGTGAACAGCGCCGTCACCTGCCGTTCTTCACCGGCCACGCGTGCCATGTCCGGATTGTCGATATAGCGGGCGACGACCGATTGTGGCAGGTATTGCGCAAAGCGTTGCCGGGCGGTCGATTCCGCCCGCCGGATATAGGCGAACTGCATGATGCTGGTGGCGACGAGTGCAAACAGCACGGCGATCGATATCCCGACCGCATCGAAGAGAAGCGCGGTCTGCGCATAGGCAAGCACGGTACCGCCAACGATCAGGCCGACGGCCGCAAGCCCGAGCACCGCCGAGACGATCGGACGGAATTGCGTGGCAATGACGGTAACGATCAATCCACCGAGCAGCGCCGCGCCGGCCTCCGATATGGTCAGCCGTGCATCCCGCTCGGGAATGAAATTGGTCAAGATCGCATTGGCGATGTCCGCATGGATCTGCACCGACGGCTCCAGCGGCATCGAGGCGCTGGAGCGCAGGCCGCCGAGATTGGGCAGGCTGCTGCCGATCAGCACCAGTTTGCCGGCGAGACGGCTGTCGGGCACCGTGCCTTTGAGAATGTCGCCTGCCGAAACCGTGCGGGCGGCAATGACCTCGGCCGTGCTGGCGGCAAACCGCAGGCTGCCATCTTCGTCGAGGTCGGTCACCTGCGCGTTCAGCCGAAGCCAGGCCGGTTCACCGCCCAGAACCGGCGCCGAAATGCCCATGCCGATCCGGGCGACCTCGATACCCAGCGCCGGATAGGCATTGTTGCCGATGATGGTGAAGGCCTGCACGCGCCGCACGCGCGCGTCTTCATCCCCGACGAGAAACGCCGCAGCGGATGATTTTGCCGCCCCTTCGAGAAACGGGCAGGAGGTTTCGGCACCATCGACGAACCAGAGCTCGGGAATGGCGACGGGTTTGCGGATGGCTAGCGGCGGGACCGGCTGCGGATGCCGGTTGCGCTGTTCGCCGACGAGGAAACCGAGCACGGTCGGCGCCGATTTAATCGCCGCTGCAAGGGCAAGGTTGTCAGGGGCCGCCGCATCGCATCCGGCACTGAAGATGAAATCGAAGGCGATCGCTCTGGGCTTGGCCTTGGCGATGGCGGCCACCAGCTGCGCGGTCTGCGCGCGTGCCCAGTCCTTGTCGCCGATCGACTGATAGGCCTTGCGGTCGATATCGACGACCACGATCGCGTCGGATTGCGGCGCCGGAATCCACTGCGTCATCGCATCGAAATATTGCTCGCGCTGGGTTTCGAGCCGGTCAGCGCCAAAGAAAAACAGACTTGCGGCCGCAACGATGCTGGCGGCGATACCGGTGAGAAGTGGTTTTGCCCGGTAAAGTCTAAACCCCTTCACACGGCTCATTCCTCTTCTGGTTCGGCAAGTCGCGTCAGGCGGCCGATATGGCAATGGATGATACCGTCTGAACGGTTGATGGCACGTTTTTCTTCGAGCGAAAGAATGGCCCTGTTCACTTTCGGGCGGCTGGCCCCGAGAATGCCGGCGATTTCCGTCTGGCTCAGTGCCAGCTGCAGGTTGGCGCTCTCAGGCAGTTCGTCGCCATGGATCTGGCGCAGCGTCGCCAGGAAGAAACGGGCAACGCGCGAATCGAGTTCATAGAGCGCGATCGTCTCCAACTGCTCCGTCGTCTCCCGCAGCCGCGTGCACAGATAGCGGATGACGGCCTCGGCGGCGTCCGGCTTACTGGTGATGAGCTCGAGGAACTCACGCTTACCGATGACGTAGCCTTCGGTGGCCGTGCTCGCCGTTGCGTCAGCCGAACGCGGCTGGCCATCGAGAATGGCCATTTCGCCGAGAATCATGCCCGCTTCGAGATGGCGCAGCGACAGTTCCTTGCCCTGCCGGGTCAGGAGCGACAGCTTGATGCGGCCCGAGACGACCACAATCATATAGTTGCCTTCATCCCCGCGCTGGAAGATCGACGTGCCGGACGGCCACTTGCGATAGGTGGCGATCGAGGCGACCTCGGCGATGGTTTCCTTGTCGAACTCCTCGAAAATCGGAAACGAACGCCAGAAGGCCGGGCTCTTGTTGATGTCGGACATGAAAGGCTTCCCCACGCTTGCAGTTGGCAGTCTTCTCGCAGTCAACAGGTTGTTGCAACTGAAAAACACCGCCAATGACGGCGCCATCTACAGTGTGGGTTACATTAGAGAGAACGAATTCGGCTCACTGTTCACAAATAACGAACGATCTGTTTGTCTGCGACGATCTGGCGCAATTCGTATTTGCTGGTAATTGTCTGTTCATAAATCAAACCGGAGCCGTTTCTCATGTCCAACAGTGCAGTTGTCCTTCTCGGACGCATTCTTCTTTCGATCATTTTCATCATCAGCGGCTTCTTCAAGCTGACCGGCCTTGAAGGCACTGCCGGATACTTCGGCAGCGTTGGACTGCCGGCGCCGATGATTGTCGCCGTTCTGGTGACGGCGCTCGAACTTCTCGGCGGTATTGCCATCCTCATCGGCTTCTTCACGCGCCCGGTTGCTTATGCTCTGGCCGCCTTCTCGGTTGCCTCGGCTCTGGTTGCGCACACCAATTTTGCCGACCAGGTTCAGATGATCATGTTCATGAAGAACCTATCGATGGCTGGCGGTTTCCTCGTTCTGGCCGCTTTTGGCCCGGGATCGCTCTCGGTCGACGCCCGCCGCAGCTGAGCCTGGCGCTCAACAAAAGAAAAACCCGCTGGTATCACACCGGCGGGTTTTTTGTTGCCTGCAGTTTGGCAGCCAGCGAGAGAAGGGGGTCAGGGATAGATGACGCCCTTGCGCAGGATCACATTGCCATAAAGCCGCCGCTCGCTGGTCTGAATGACCGCATGGGCCGCCTGAACGCGGGGGTAGAAGGCTTCGCCGAGCAGCGGCACGACCGTTTGGTTTGGCTCGTGGCGGGCACAGCAGGCAACGATATCCTCATGCACCGGATCCAGCGAATTCGGGTTCGAGCCGACGGTGGCGCGGAAGATCGAATGCGGCACGAAATCGTCGATCGGCATCAGGCTCAGCACTGCGTCCAGAACGTCGATCAGCGAATGCCCATCCATGCGGATCAGCCGCCGGCCGTGCTCGAGGCCGGGATAGTTTCCATCGACCAGCGCGATTTCATCGCCATGTCCCATCGCCCGAAGCGTCGAGAGAAGTTCGGGGCTGAGAAGCGGGTTGATACCTTTGAGCATTAAGATGGTTCCTTGAACAAAACATTCTGGTCAATCAAATAGCGGGAAAAGAGCGGCAGGCTTGCGCCGCCAATGGCGCGGGCCTGACTGCCGACCGTGCCCTCGATGATATCGGGCATGGTGACACCCTGAAGGTCGAGCTTGCCGATCTCCCGGCGAATGGCGGTGACGATACGAGCGCGGACCCACGGCGGAAAACCGCCATCGACAACGGCCGCAGCAAAATCGATGACGGAAGCGCTGGAGACGATCGCCTGTGCCAGCGCATCGGCAAGCTCCTCGATCCAGGTCTGCATCGGCGGGCCGAAGTCGATCCAATTTTCCGCCGAATACCACAGCGGCCTCGGGTCGATACCCTCCGCCCGCAGCAGGTCCTCGAGCACGAAAATCGAGGCAACCTTCAACAATTGCACGGGTTTCCGGTCTTTGCCCGAAACAGGCAGGGGACCGACGGCGCCGGCAGTACCGGTTCGTCCTGAAAACAGCGTCGAGTTCAGCACGACCCCGCCGCCGATGAAGGAGCCGATGAAGAAATAGATGAAATCGGGATAGTGCGACCCGACCCCGAAGACCAATTCGGCGCCGCAGGCACTGGTGGCGTCGTTCTGCAGAAAGACCGTGTAGGGCAGCAGCGCTGCGATCTCGCCCTGAAGGTCGAAATTGCGCCACTTGTCCATTTCCACCTGCGGCGCGCGCACCTGCTCTGTCCAGTTCCAGAGTTCGAAAGGGGCGGCAATGCCGAGACCTGCAATCTTGTCGCTGTCGCCCGGTTCAAGCCGCGTCTCGATCTCTCCAATGCCCTGTGTCACGAATGAAAGGATGCCCTCCGGCGTCGGATAGGCATAGGTCTGGTGAACCTGATGGCGGATGGCACCGACGAAATCCATAAGGATGAGATCGGCACTGCGCCGGCCGATCTTCAGCCCGAAGGAATAGACTGCATCGGGATTGAGCATCATCGGCGTCGAGGGCTGGCCGACGCGGCCGCGTGTCACGGCACCGCGAATGAGAAGTCCGTCTTTTTCCAGCGATCGCATGATGACCGACACTGTCTGTGCCGAAAGCCCGGTGCGCCGGGCGATATCGGCCTTCGACAGGCTTGCGTGACGCCGAACCAGCGACAGGACCAGGCGTTCGTTATAGGCGCGGACCCGCGTCTGGTTCGAGCCACCGCCCGTTTCCAGCAACGCTGTGCGCGTCGGTTCCGCGTGCGGACCGGCTTTGACTGACATCGGCACGTCTCCTCCCCAGCCAGGCGATACTCTGCGGCTCGTCTGAACCGCGTCCTCCCGCATCGGGCTGGTCTTCGCAAGCAAACGATGACACATGTCCTCCAACATTAGCCATCACTTGCACATCCATCTCAAAAAAGAACAATGCCACATCCGATTAATAATTCAATTGGATTTATTTATTGACAGGCCCGAATTTTGGTGGTTGTTTCACGCAGGATGTGACGATTGCCGTGGCGGAGGAAACACTTCGCGGCAACCGGGCAGCCTTAATGGGCCGGGGAACCGGCACCTTTTGATCCTTGGGAGGACTACATGAAGAAGACTGCTATTTCCGCCGCTCTCGGCGCGCTTGCGCTTGGCGTAGCCTTTGTATCTCCGGTCCAGGCCGCCGACGTTTCGGCTTGCCTGATCACCAAAACCGACACCAACCCCTTCTTCGTCAAGATGAAGGAAGGTGCGGAAGCCCGCGCCAAGGAACTCGGCGTGACCCTCAAGGCGTACGCCGGCAAGGTTGACGGCGATTCCGAAAGCCAGGTAGCTGCTATCGAGACCTGCATCGCTGACGGCGCCAAGGGTATCCTGATCGCCGCTTCCGACACGAAGGGCATCGTTCCTTCGGTCAAGAAGGCACGTGACGCCGGCCTGCTGGTCATCGCGCTCGACACGCCTCTGGAGCCGGCTGACTCTGCCGACGCAACATTCGCAACCGACAACCTCCTCGCCGGCAAGCTGATCGGCCAGTGGGCCGCTGCCACGCTCGGCGACAAGGCCAAGGACGCCAAAATCGCGTTTCTCGATCTCGTTCCTTCGCAGCCGACCGTCGACGTTCTGCGCGATCAGGGCTTCATGATCGGCTTCGGCATCGATCCTAAGGACCCGAACAAGATCGGCGACGAAGACGATGCACGCATCGTCGGTCACGACATCACCAACGGCAACGAAGAAGGCGGCCGTACCGCCATGGAAAACCTTCTCCAGAAGGATCCGTCCATCAACGTCGTGCACACCATCAACGAACCGGCTGCTGCTGGCGCTTACGAAGCGCTGAAGGCGGTCGGCAAGGAAAAGGACGTGCTTATCGTGTCGGTTGACGGCGGTTGCCCAGGCATCAAGAACGTCGCCGATGGCGTTATCGGCGCCACCTCGCAGCAGTACCCGCTGATGATGGCCGCTCTCGGCGTCGAAGCCATCGTCACCTTCGCAACCTCAGGCGAAAAGCCCAAGCCGACCGAAGGCAAGGACTTCTTTGACACCGGCGTTTCGCTTGTCACCGACAAGCCGGCTGCTGGCGTCGAGTCGATCGACGTCAAGACCGGCACGGAAAAGTGCTGGGGTTGATCTCCTAAAGCGACTGCCGGTCTCCGGCAAAGGGTTGGAAAGGGCGGCTGTGCGGCCGCCCTTTCTGTCCGCACGTCGGGAACTTTGACACCCGCGTGAAAACATGCGCTACTTTTCCCGCACGCATCCAACCCGCCAGACAACGAGCGGGCGGAACGTGCAGGGGAAATGCCGCCAGCTTCGGATCGAAGCCGGCACGTCGCGGATCGGGACCGCCGGAACGGCGGCAGCGAACGATCCGTCAGCTTTGGCGATAGGGGGTCGTCTCGCGTCTCGATGGCGCGCACCGCCCCATCAGGGAGGACATATTCATGGTCGAGCAGCACACAGCAGCGCAGCCATCCCAGGAGTTCGAAAAAGTACTCGTGGGCAGTTCGACGCAGGTCGCGTCATTCGATACGCATGACAAAACACCAATCCAGAAGTTTCAGCATTTCCTGCACGCCCGGCCATCCGCCGTGCCGCTGATCGTGCTGGTCCTGTCCTTGACGATCTTCGGTTTGGTTCTGGGCGGAAAATTCTTCTCCGCCTTCTCGCTGACGCTCATTCTGCAGCAGGTGGCGATCGTCGGCATCGTCGGCGCCGCGCAGACCCTGGTGATCATGACCGCCGGTATCGATCTTTCGGTCGGCGCCATCATGGTTCTGTCGTCGGTCATCATGGGTCAGTTCACCTTCCGCTATGGCATGCCTCCACAACTGGCCGTTCTCTGCGGCCTCGCGGTCGGCGCGTTCTGCGGCTTCGTCAACGGCTGGCTGGTGGCGCGCATCAAGCTGCCGCCCTTTATCGTGACGCTCGGCATGTGGCAGATCATTCTCGCCTCCAACTTCCTCTATTCGGCCAACGAGACCATCCGCGGCCAGGATATCAGCGAAAAGGCGCCCATCCTTCAGTTCTTCGGAACCAGCATCAAGCTCGGCAATGCGGTCTTCACCTACGGCGTCATTGCCATGGTGCTGCTCGTCTGCCTGCTCTGGTATGTGCTGAACAAGACCGCCTGGGGCCGCCATGTCTACGCCGTCGGCGACGATCCGGAAGCGGCCGAACTCTCGGGCGTCAATGTCAAGAACATGCTGATTTCCATCTATACGCTCTCCGGCCTCATCTGTGCGCTGGCTGGCTGGGCACTCATCGGCCGCATCGGCTCGGTGTCGCCGACGGCCGGCCAGTTCGCAAACATCGAATCCATCACTGCGGTGGTGATCGGCGGCATCTCGCTCTTCGGCGGACGCGGCTCGATCATGGGCATGCTTTTCGGCGCGCTCATCGTCGGTGTCTTCCAGCTCGGTCTGCGCCTCATCGGCACCGACCCGCAATGGACCTATCTCTTGATCGGCGTTCTCATCATCTCCGCCGTTGCAATCGACCAGTGGATCAGAAAGGTAGCAGGCTGATGGCTCAGGCACCCATTCTCACCGCGCGTGGCCTCGTCAAGCGCTACGGCCGCGTCACCGCCCTCGACAATGCCGATTTCGACCTTTATCCGGGCGAAATCCTCGCCGTCATCGGCGACAATGGCGCCGGAAAATCCTCGCTCATCAAGGCGATTTCCGGTGCCGTACGCCCGGACGAAGGTGAAATCCGGCTCGAAGGCGAGGTCATCAATTTCCGGTCGCCGATCGAAGCCCGCAAGGCGGGCATCGAAACGGTCTACCAGAACCTTGCCCTGTCGCCGGCGCTCTCGATCGCCGACAACATGTTCCTCGGCCGCGAGATCCGCAAACCCGGTCCACTCGGCAGCATCTTCCGTATGCTTGATCATTCGGCCATGGAAAAAATGGCACGCGACAAGCTGTCGGAACTCGGCCTGATGACCATCCAGAACATCAACCAGGCGGTGGAAACCCTCTCCGGTGGCCAGCGTCAGGGCGTTGCCGTGGCACGCGCAGCAGCCTTCGGTTCGAAGGTCATCATTCTTGATGAGCCGACGGCAGCGCTCGGCGTCAAGGAAAGCCGCCGCGTTCTGGAGCTGATCCAGGACGTGCGCCGCAAGGGCATTCCGATCGTGCTGATCTCGCACAACATGCCGCATGTCTTCGAAGTGGCGGATCGTATCCACATCCACAGGCTTGGCCGGCGCCTCTGCGTCGTCAATCCGAAGGATTACACCATGTCGGATGCGGTCGCCTTCATGACCGGCGCGAAAGTGCCGCCGGAAGCCGTACCGGCATGACGGCAACGCTCGAAACGATCACCACGGAGATCCTCGAGCGTGCAGCAAAGGTGGATCGCTACATTGTAGCGATCGCCGGCCCGCCGGGGGCCGGCAAGTCGACGCTGGCCGATGCCTTGGCCGAAGCGCTGGCCGCCGCCGGTGCCGCCGTTGCCGTCCTGCCGATGGACGGCTTTCACATGGACAATGGCATTCTGGAAGAGCGCGGCCTGCTCGCCCGCAAGGGTGCGCCGGAGACCTTCGACGTGCGCGGCTTCATCGATATCGTCGATGCAGTGCGTGGCGGTGATGTCGAGGTTCTGGTTCCCGTGTTCGACCGCTCCCGCGAACTGGCGATCGCCTCGGCCCGGGCCATCAAGCCTGAAACCAAGATCGTCCTCGTTGAAGGCAACTACCTGCTTTTGACCGAGGGCCTCTGGGCCGGTCTCGAAGGCAAGTTCGACTTCTCCGTCTTCGTCGGTCCTTCCTACGAGGTTCTCGAAGACCGCCTGCGTCAGCGCTGGGTCCATTATGGTCTCGATGAGGCGGGCATCCAGTGGAAGCTCTACGGCAACGACCTGCCGAACGGCAAACGCATACTCGACAACCGCCGCCCGGCCGATATCGTCATCGAGGATTTTTGATCCGCGTCAAAGCGCCCGTGTTGTTTTTCGCCGTCCGATGATGCTAACGCAGATCAGCACTCCGGCAATGAGGAACAACGGCCATGGGCGATACAACCACGCAAACGCTTGTCATCCGCCGCCCCGATGACTGGCACCTGCATCTGCGCGACGGCGAGATGCTGAAAGGCGTGATCGCCGACACCAGCCGTCACTTCGCCCGCGCCATCATCATGCCCAATCTCGTGCCGCCGGTCGTGACCGTTGCCGATGCCGCCGCCTATCGCGAGCGTATTCTGGCAGCGCTGCCGGCGGGCGATCGCTTTGAGCCGCTGATGACGCTCTATCTCACCGAAGGCACGGACCCCGATGACGTCGAAGCCGGCAAGGACAGCGGCCTGATCAAGGCGGTCAAGCTCTATCCGGCCGGTGCTACCACCAATTCGCACGGCGGTGTGCGCAACTTCGAAAACGCCATGCCGGTTCTGGAGCGCATGGCCAGGATCGGCCTGCCGCTCTGCGTCCACGGCGAGGTAACGACACCGGACGTCGATATTTTCGACCGTGAGGCTGTCTTCATCGAAACCGTGCTCGATCCCCTGCGCCGGCGCCTGCCGGAGCTGAAGATCACGATGGAACACGTGACGACCGAAGACGGCATCGACTACATCAAATCCGCCAGCGCCAATCTCGCCGGCTCCATCACCACCCATCACCTGATCATCAATCGCAATGCCATCCTCGTCGGCGGCATCCGGCCGCACTATTATTGCCTGCCTGTCGCCAAGCGCGAAAAGCACCGGCAGGCGCTGCGCAAGGCCGCCACGTCGGGCGACAGCCGCTTCTTCCTCGGCACCGATTCTGCCCCGCATGTCGATCCTCTGAAGGAATGCGCCTGTGGCTGCGCCGGCATCTATACGTCAATCAACACGATGAGCTGCCTCGCCCATGTCTTCGAGCAGGAGGATGCGCTCGACCGGCTGGAGGCCTTTGCCTCGCTGAACGGCCCCGCCTGGTATGGTCTGCCGGTCAACGCCGAGACCATCACTCTGTCGCGAAACGAGGTCGCCGTCACATTCCCCGACAAGATCGAAACCGGTGCGGGGCCCGTGACGGTGTTCGATCCGATGTTTCCCCTATATTGGACGGTGAACGAGAGGTGATTCCTGGCGGAGGCTCTTTTCTTCCGGCTTTTTTTGAGGAACACTCCGCCCTGCCGTCGTGGGTGCGGCTGAGTCCAGGTTCGTCGAGCCTGTGGCTGATCATTCAGGTGTGATGGGGGACAGCATGACCTTTGTGGAATCCGTGAGTACAGTTCTTTCGAAATATGTGGTGTTCACCGGACGGGCGAGCCGTTCGGAGTTCTGGTGGTTTGTGCTGTTCAACCTTGGAGTCAGCATCATTGCTGCGGTGATCGATATGGGGCTCGGCATTCAGGCCGTGGGCGCTCTTGTAGGTCTCGGCCTTCTCCTTCCCGGACTGGCTGTTTCGGTTCGCCGCCTGCACGACACGGATCGTTCTGGCTGGTGGCTGCTCATCCTCCTGGTGCCGTTGATTGGCGCGATCGTGCTGATCGTCTGGAACGCCACAGCCGGCACGCCGGGCGACAACCAGTACGGTCCTTCGCCGATCTGATCCAGCACTGAAATCTGAATGAAAGCCGGTGCGCCGCGATGTGTGCCGGCTTTCGCATATGCGGACATCCAGCTCTGGCGCTGTCAGGCGCTTGCTGCTATTTGCGGACGATGCCGATACTGCGAAGGGACGCGCGATGATCCAGACGACATTTTCCGACCGCGCCGTAATGGCTGAACTGGTTGCCCGCATGCTGTGGGAGATCAAGGCGGTGCACTTTTCCGCAGACAAGCCCTACAAGCTGTCCTCCGGCATGGCGAGCCCGGTCTATATCGATTGCCGCAAGCTCATTTCCTATCCGCGCATCCGCTCGGCGGTGATGGATTTCGCAGCCTCAACAATACTGCGCGATGCAGGATTTGAACAATTCGACGTTGTCGCCGGTGGCGAAACGGCAGGCATTCCCTTTGCAGCCCTTTTGGCCGACCGTCTCTCTCTGCCGATGATCTATGTGCGCAAGGCGCCAAAGGGCCATGGCCGCAACGCCCAGATCGAAGGCCATATGCCGGAAGGCGCCCGGGTTTTGGTGATCGAAGACCTGACCACGGCCGGCGGCTCGATGTTCAAGTTCATCGATGCGATCCGCGCTGCTGGCGGCGTCGTTGAGCATGGCATCGCACTGTTCTACTACGATATTTTCCCGGAGGCCCGAGGCGAGATGAAGGCCAAAGGCGTCGATCTCCACTACATCGCCACGTGGCGCGACGTCCTTGCCGCCGCAAGGGCCGGCCGCCTGTTCGATGAAAAAACCCTGTCGGAAGTCGAGGCGTTTCTCAACGCACCACTCGACTGGTCCGGCCGCAATGGCGGCGTTGATAAGCTCTCGTGAAAACACGGCTGGAATTTTTCGGCAACTTCGCTTAAATCGATTGAATAGAAAAAACGGGAGGAGGTCGACATGATCGTTTGCTGCGGGGAAGCCCTCATCGATATGCTGCCGCGCGATACGACGGCGGGTGAAACAGGTTTTGCACCCTATGCCGGCGGCGCCATTTTCAACACGGCGATCGCGCTCGGCCGCCTCGGCATTCCCACAGGTTTTTTCACCGGCCTCTCCGATGACATGTTCGGCGATATCCTGCGTGAGACGCTGACAGCCAGCAATGTCGATTTCTCTCCCTGCGCAACGCTGCCACTGCACACGACGCTTGCCTTCGTCAAACTGGTCAACGGCCACGCCACCTACGCTTTCTTCGATGAAAACACCGCAGGCCGGATGATCATGGGCGATCACCTGCCGAGCTTCGACGCTTCCTGCGAAGCCCTGCATTTCGGTGCCATCAGCCTGATCCCGGAACCGTGCGGCTCGACCTATGAAGCGCTGATGACCCGCGAACATGAAAAGCGCGTCATTTCCTTTGACCCCAATATCCGCCGCGGCTTCATCAAGGATGGCGAGGCGCACAAGGCGCGTATGCTGCGCATGGCCGCCATGTCGGATATCGTCAAGTTTTCCGACGAGGACCTCGACTGGTTTGGCGAGGAGGGGACACACGCGGAACTCGCCGCCAAATGGCTGGCGCGCGGCCCGAAGCTCATCGTCATCACCAAGGGCGCCGATGGTGCCGATGGCTACACAGGGCGTGGCAAAGTCTCTGTCAGCGGCGAGAGAGTGACCGTCGTTGACACGGTGGGCGCTGGCGACACATTCGACGCGGGCATCCTGGCATCGCTGAAAATGAACGATCTGCTCACCAAAGCACAGGTCGCCACCCTCAGTGACGACGCTGTCCGTGATGCCCTCAGCCTTGGTGCCAAAGCTGCAGCGGTTACCGTTTCCAGAGCAGGGGCGAACCCGCCCTTTCGCCACGAAATCGGCCTTTAAAACGGTAGTGCTGGAATGAAAAAGGGCGGCTTCAAGCCGCCCTTTTTGGGTGTTCCGGCCGGTAAAATTGCTTATTTCGCAGCCTTCAACAGCGCCGCCACGAGTCCGGCGGTCGAGCTGTCGTGACCTTCGGTGCCGACCTTGCCCTCCACCACCGGCATCAAACCGGTCGCCAGTTCCTTGCCGAGCTCGACGCCCCACTGGTCGAAGGAGTTGATGTTGAACAGCACGCCTTCGACAAAGACCCGGTGTTCGTACAGCGCGATCAGACGGCCGAGCGTGAACGGTGTCAGGCTGTCATAGATCATGGTGATCGATGGCCGGTTTCCAGTGAAGACCCGGTGCGGCGCAATTCTGTCGGCCTTGGCATCGTCCATGCCCTTGGCGGTCAGCTGTGCCTTGGCTTCCGCAAGCGTACGGCCCTTCATCAGCGCTTCCGACTGCGCCAGGCAGTTGGAGATCAGCAGCTGATGCTGGTAGCGAAGCTCCGGCTCGTGGCCATTGGCTGCGATCATGAACTCGGCGGGAATGACGGTCGTGCCCTGGTGGATAAGCTGGTAAAAGGCGTGCTGGCCGTTGGTGCCGGGTTCGCCCCAGACAACCGGGCCAGTGTTGCCTTCCACGGGCAGGCTGTCCATCGTCACGCCCTTGCCGTTCGATTCCATGTCGAGCTGCTGCAGATAGGCCGGGAAACGCGTCAGGCGTTGATCGTAAGGCAGGATGGCGCGCGACGGATAGCCGAGCACGTTGCGGTTATAATAGCCGATGAGGCCGAGCAGCACCGGGATGTTTTGTCTGAGGGGCGCCGTGCGGAAATGCGTGTCCATCGCATGGGCGCCGTCGAGGAACTTTCCGAAATCCTCCGGCCCGATGGCAATCATCAGCGGCAGGCCGATGGCCGACCAGATCGAGTAGCGTCCGCCGACCCAGTCCCAGAAACCGAAAATACGGTCGCTGCCGATACCGAATGCGCCGACCTTGTCGAGCGCGGTCGAGACGGCGCAGAAGTGATGCTTGACGGCATCTTCGCCGAGCTTGCCGGCGATGAAGGCACGGGCCGTGGCCGCGTTTGTCATGGTCTCGATGGTGGTGAATGTCTTCGACGCAACGATGACCAGCGTCGTTTCCGCCTCCACCAGCTTCAGCGTGTCGGCAATGTGGGCTGCATCGATGTTTGAGACGAAGTGCAGGCGTGGACCGTCGTGATACGGCGCTAGGGACAGCGTCGCCATGACCGGGCCGAGATCCGACCCGCCGATGCCGATATTGATGACATCGGTGATTTTTTTGCCGGTCGCGCCCTTCAGCGCGCCAGAGCGGATGCCGTCGGCAAAGGTGCCCATGGCCGCCAGAACGCCGTTGACGTCGGGCATGACATCCTTGCCGTCGACGATAACGGGCGTGTTGGCCCGGTTGCGCAGAGCCGTGTGCAGGACGGCGCGCTCTTCGGTGATGTTGATGATGTCGCCTGCAAACATGCCGTCACGCTTGGCTTCGACATTCGCAGCTTTGGCCAAACCTTCCAGACCGTCGAGAATGGCGTCGTTCACCGCGCATTTGGAGTAGTCGAAAAGGAAATCATCGACGGTGATGCTGTATTTTGAGAACCGACCGCTGTCCTGCGCAAAGGCGGCTCTGATGTCGGTTGCGTTCGTATCCTTGGCGGTGGATTTCAGCTGTTCGACTAGCGCTTTCACGGGCGGGTTCCTCCGGTTCGATGGGCTGCGATAGCTAGTCGGTTTGCCTGTCGCAAATCAAGTCCGTCCTGTCGCGCAGAAGAAAAAAGCTGCCAGCTTCGCATTTTTCCGAGGCGCAACTAAGGGCTGCATTTCGGTTGCAAGGCGGTGGGATTGTAATAGTGTTCAAGACATTCAGGGGTTCAAGCAGCAGCGCCACGCCAGCTGGCGCATTCGGGCGGATGGGCTTCCCGGACTGCGGCAGGACACAGCCTTGTCCTTGAATATGGCGGTGAGCTATGGGGTTTCGACCGTTTAGCATCACGCTTGTGTTAAGAAAAACCCGCACGAGCTGGTCAATCGCCGTGCGGGTTCAATTCAAAACGTAAGCAAAGGTGGCTGGAGCGCAAACTCCAGTCACCACTCCTTTAAAATAGATGCTTTGTCGTCGCCTGACAAGTGCGGCCTTGCGGCTCTACCCCCGCAAATCCTTGCGCAAAATCTTGCCGACGTTGGACTTCGGCAACTCGTCGCGGAATTCGATGAAGCGCGGGCGCTTGTAGTTGGTGAGGTTGGCGGCGCAATGCGCTTTGATGTCGGCTTCCGTCAGGTTGGGGTCCTTGCGGACCACGAACAGCTTCACCGCCTCGCCAGAGTGTTCGTCGGGAACGCCGATTGCAGCGCATTCGAGAACACCTGTGTGGCTCATCGCCACTTCCTCGATCTCGTTCGGGAAGACATTGAAACCGGACACCAGGATCATGTCCTTCTTGCGGTCGACGATCTTGGTATAACCGCGCTCGTCCATGAAGCCGATATCGCCGGAGCGGAAGAAGCCGTCTTCGGAAATAGCCTTCGCAGTCTCGTCCGGGCGCTGCCAGTAGCCGGCCATCACCTGCGGTCCGCGAATGCAGATTTCGCCGATTTCGCCGATCGGCAGCGTTTTGCCGTCATCGTCGCGAATTTCGATGTCGGTCGAGGGCAGCGGCATGCCGATCGTGCCGGAAAAGTCCGGCGTGTCGAAGCGGTTGGCCGTAGCGACCGGCGATGTCTCGGACAGGCCGTAACCTTCGGAAATCGGGCAGCCTGTCATCGCCTGCCAGCGTTCGGCCACGGGCCGCTGCACGGCCATGCCGCCGCCCAGCGTCAGGATCATCGATGAAAAATCAAGCTTCTGGAAGTCCGCATTGTTCATCAGCGCGTTGAACAGCGTGTTGAGCCCGGGGAAAATATGGAAGCGATAATGCGCCAGTTCCTTGACGAAAGACGGGATGTCGCGCGGATTGGGAATGAGCACGTTGTGGCCGCCATGGCTGAGGCCCATCAGCGCATTCACGGTCAGAGCGAAGATATGGTAGAGCGGCAGTGCGCAGATGAACACCATCTGATCAGGCTTCTGCTTTCGGATGAAGACTGCCTCCAGCCACAGCTCGATCTGCGCCATGTTCGACAGAAGATTGGCATGGGTCAGCGTCGCACCCTTGGAAACGCCGGTTGTGCCGCCGGTATATTGCAGGAACGCCGTATCTCCAGGTTGAACGGACGGGGCCTGCAGCGTCAGTTTCTGTCCCTGCGCCATCACGCTCTTGAACGTGGTGTGGCCGGGCAGGGACCAGGCCGGAACCAGCTTCTTCACCTTGCGCACGACGAAATTGACGATCAGGCCCTTGAGGCCGAGCAGATCGCCCATGGTTGTGACGACGACATGGCGGACATCCGTACGGGCCACAACCTGGGTCACGGTATTGGCGAAATTTTCGAGCACAAAGATCGCCTTGGCGCCTGAATCCTTCAGCTGATGCTCGAGCTCGCGCGGCGTATAAAGCGGGTTGACGTTAACCACCGTGTAGCCGGCGCGAAGAATGCCGAAAATGATCACGGGGTTTTGCAGGATATTGGGCATCATGACAGCCACGCGGTCACCCTGTTCCAGTCCGCGCGACTGCAGCCATGCGCCGACATGGCGCGACAGCACGTCCAGCTCGCTGAACGTGATGGTCTTGCCCATGCAGGTAAAAGACGGCTTGTTGGCATGTTTCTGACAGGCTTTTTCAAACAGGTCGCCGATCGAGCTGTAAGGCAGCGGCGCAATCTCGGCGGGCATTCCCGGTGGATAGGAAGACAGCCAGAGCTTTTCAGCGGCGTGGCCCGACAATTGCGTTCTTGGTTCCTGCTGCATGTCTCTCTCCCTGTTCCAGCGTGCTGGCCCGCACATTCTCGCCGCGCCGACGACAGAGCACCCCTCCCGGGCTCCGTCATGCAGCAAGATTATGCTATTGTGGCCTGCCTTCAAGCTTATTCCCGAATATATTCCTTTAACGTAAACGTCAATATTCCGCGATGAGGACCGCAAGTTTGCGCACGGCAGCCCTTGCGACGAACCGATGTCACATTGATATGTAAGGACTATGCGGGAAGGCTTTGATGACCCTTCTCCAGACTTCTTCTGGCTTGTTGAGCCGATTGATGTAAATTCCGCGAGATGCGAAGAGGAGATCAGACAGGTGAGTGACCGGAAGAAGGCGGACCCGTCGGCCGAGCAGAGGTTTTTCGGGCCCGCGACGAATTCAAGATCCGCACTGCTGCTGCCCATATCGGCTGCCCGGTGGCTGCTCCTCTTCATCCTGGTCGCCGGCGTCTACTTCTTCCACGGCTTTCTCGTTCCGGTTCTGGCAGCCCTTGTCATCGGCTTTGCCACCTGGCCCTTCTACCGCCGGCTCCGCGTCTCCGTGAACGGCAACAACACGATTGCGGCAACGATCGCCATCATCGCCGTCATCTCTTTCCTCATTATCCCGATCTCGCTGGCCATCGCCTATGCCATCGACGAAGTCCGCACCTGGATCACCTGGGTGGTCGAAACCAATTCGAACGGCGCATCCGTTCCGCAATGGGTCGTGGCACTCCCGGTTGTCAGCACCTCTCTGACCGAGCTTTGGGACAAATATATCGGCCATCCGGGTGCGCTCGGAGAGCTGGTTCAGCTCGTCAGCGGTTCCAACATCGCCACCATCTACTATTATGTCATCGCGGCTGGCAGCGGTGCTTTCCGCTTCGTTCTCACGCTCCTGTTCATGCTCATCTCGCTGTTCTTCGTTTATCGCGACGGCGAGAAGTTCGTGGCCCAGATCGACAAGTTCGGCGAGCGGATCCTGCCGATGCGCTGGGAGCGCGTCTCGCGCATCGTGCCGCTGACGATCAGCTCCACCGTAACCGGAATGGGCGTCATCGCCATCGGTGAGGGCATTGTTCTGGGTATTGCCTACTGGATCGCCGGCGTGCCGTCGCCGGTCACGCTCGGCATCATCACCGGTTTCATGGCGCTGGTACCGGGCGGCGCGCCGCTCTCCTTTACGCTGGTCTCCATCTATCTGGTGGCCAGCGGCTCGCTGTTTGCAGGCGTCGCCCTGTTTGTCTGGGGGGCCGTCGAGCTCTTCATCGTCGACAAGACCCTGCGGCCGCGCCTCGTTGGCGGGCCGATCAAGCTGCCATTTCTGCCGACCTTCTTCGGGCTCGTCGGCGGCGTCAAGACCATGGGCTTCCTCGGCCTGTTCGTCGGGCCGGTGCTGATGGCGCTCATTGTGGCGATCTGGCGCGAATGGCTGCACGAAGTGTCCTCCGAACCGGTGCAGCAGGTCACCGCAACATCGCCGGCAGTACTGGTCAAAACGCCCGTTTGAGCGTCTTATGGAGTTGCTGTCACAGCGGAACCAAACGGTACGCTGCTGGTTATGTCGCAGGTTTCAACAAGGAGGCTGCAATGCAACAGACCGATCATCAAGAGGTGCTGAAAAAGCGGGCTTACGCCATCTGGGAAGCGGAGGGGCATCCGCCCGGAAAAGACGCTGACCACTGGCTTCAGGCGATCTCCGAGCTTGGTGAAACGGCACCCGCCCCCGTGCCCGATCTCAATCCAGCCGATAAAGGCGAAATATCCGCCGCCGCTGAGCCGGCAGCGAAACGCAAAAAGCGCGTTTCAGCGGCTCAATCGTAGCCGTCCTCTCCAGCCGCAATATTGTCCGGGAGCCCGGCCGCATCATATTCCTTTTGCGGGCGGAAGGCAGTAGGCTTTGCGGTGCCGGGTCAGGGAGGGATGACGGCAAAGACAAGGAAGCGGCCTGGTGAACGTACTTTCTGTAGCGTCTGAAATCTTCCCTCTTATCAAAACCGGTGGTTTGGCAGATGTGACGGGCTCCTTGCCCAAGGCATTGGAACGCTTCGGTGTTTCGACACGCACCCTCGTCCCGGGCTATCCTGATGTGATGGCCCATGCCATCGATGCAGAGACCCTTTTCCATTTCGATGATCTATTTGCCGAGAGAGGCCGGCTCCTGCGCTTCACCTGCGACGGACACGATCTTCTTGTCCTCGATCTGCCCGGCCTTTACGACCGGCCGGGTGGCCCCTACGCCGACGCCAGCGGCCGCGACCATGCCGACAACTGGAAGCGCTTTCAGGTTCTGTCTTTTGTCGGGGCACAGATCGCCGGCGGCTTGCTGGCCGATTGGCGCCCCGATGCCGTTCATGTTCACGATTGGCAATCGGCTCTGACGCCGCTCTACATGCGCCATGCCGGTATTGAAATGCCGAGCATCCTCACCGTCCACAATCTCGCTTTTCAGGGCCAGTTTCCAAGCAGCCTTTGGCCCTATCTCGGCCTGCCGCCGGAAACCTACTCCGTCGCTTGCCTCGAGTATCACGGCGATATCAGCTTCCTGAAAGCTGGCCTGACAAGCGCCTCGGCGATAACGACTGTAAGCCCGACCTATGCGCGCGAGATCGTCTCCATCGAGGGTGGCATGGGCCTGGGAGGCGTGCTCGCCGAGCGGCTGGCGGAGTTGCATGGCATCGTCAACGGCATCGACGCCGATGTCTGGAACCCGTCGCTGGATCCCCATCTGGTCCGGCGCTATCACCAGCAAAGCACCGGCCTGCGCAGCTACAACCGCGCCCGGCTGCTTCAGGAGTTTGCGCTTCAGGATGTGGCCGGTCCGGTGTTCGCCGTCGTCAGCCGCCTGACATGGCAGAAGGGCGCCGACATGCTGCCTGACGCTGTCGGCGATATCATCGCCGGCAGCGGCAATTTGATCGTGCTTGGAAAAGGGGATCGGGGCATCGAGGAGGCGCTTCTTGCCGCAGCGCGGTTGCATCCGGGAAGGGTCGGGATCCGCATTGGATACGACGAGGCTACCGCACACATGATCCACGGCGGCGCCGATGTCATCATCCAGCCGTCGCGTTTCGAGCCCTGCGGCCTGACGCAGCTTTATGCGCTTCGCTACGGCTGCGTGCCGCTCGTCGCGCGCACCGGCGGCCTGTCGGAAACCATCATCGATGCCAATGATGCGGCCGTGTCGGCCCGCGTGGCAACCGGCTTTCAGTTCCACCCAATCACCTCAGCCAATCTGCGCCAGACGATCCGCCGGGTCTCGGCCGCCTTTCAAGACCCCAAGACCTGGTCGCGAATCCAGACGCGCGGCATGAAAGCCGATTTTTCCTGGGATCGCAGTGCCGGGCAGTATTACGCGCTGTACCAGGCGCTGCTGACGGCCAGAGCCAATGCCGCCTAACTATAGCTCCGGCGTTCAGGCCAGCCGAAAGCCCGGGCGGAACGCAACGCTCCACCCGGCAGAACCTCGGGGCGGGCTGTGTCTCTAGTGGTAGTAGTAACAGGAGCACTCGGCGGTGGCGTCCGTTGCCGCACTCCACACGCGTGCTGCCAACCTGTTGCTGTTTCCATCTTCATCAAGGCGTAGTCCCAGCAGGGAAATCGCCGCGTTTTTTGGGTTCAACGCATCGATTTCGAAGGTTGAGCCGACCTGATGCACGCCCTCCCGGGGCGTCCAGCTGAAAAGTTGCACAGTGTAATGCACGCGTTTCCTCCTCATTCTGTCAAGAACGAACGCCGATCATAACACAGTCCTTTCGGGCGAAAAACACCCGTCAGCGTGCGCTTCTTCTTGCACAAACACTGAGGCAGGGAACCTTCGCAAACCGCGAGGGTTCCTGTAGCATGCCGCCTTGTCGACGTGGCTCAATGGGAGGAAATCCAGATGCGCATCGCAGATATCATGACCAGAACCGTCCATATGGCCGAGCCGGATGAAACCCTTCAGGAGGTTGCCCGCCGGATGGTGGACAAGGATCTAGGGTTTCTTCCCGTCAGCGAGAATGGCGCGCTCATCGGCGCCGTCACTGACCGTGACATCGTCGTTCGCGCCGTGGCGGAGGGAACCGAGCATACAGCGTCGGTCCGCTCGATCATGTCATCAGATGTCAAATATTGCTTTGAGGACGACGCGGTGGACGACGTAATCCGCAGCATGGGCGATGCGCAGGTCCGGCGCCTGCCGGTGGTTGACCGCGAGCGGCGCCTGATCGGCGTCGTTTCGCTGGCGGATGCCGCGCGCCAAAACCCGCTTGCCGCCGGAACCGGGCTTCAAGGTGTCGTCGAACCGGGCGGCGCCCGCTCGCAGACGAGCGAGCAGCCGCCGCCCAGATCCGACTGGTAAGGCCCATTGGTAAAGCATGCTGGTCGTCAGGCGGCCGTGGTCCGATCGTTTCGGAAATGGGCGGCAACATCTCTGATGCCTTGATGTTCGTTTTGAGCAGGCTCTGGCACGGCTGAAAGAAACGCGGCTGTCGTCCCAGCCCTGCGTGCCAGCTGTTCGGTTGGATAAGGCGCGGACTCGACGCCCTGGAACTTGAAGATCCAACCGGATGTATGTGGCAGAATTTCCAGTCTTGATGCGCTCATGGTGTCCTCCTCCAAGGTGAGCACGCCAAAACTACCACGATTCGCGCCGGATTGGCCGGGCGTCACAGGAGTTTCCACCGCTCATGTGCGCTGAGGGAACTATTTTGCCGCAGGCGCCTTTCTCCTTTGCGTTTCGAAGGAGCAGGCATGCACGCAGAACCCGTTGAAAGTTTTGAAGGAAGATTGAACGCGCACCGGCGTCTGCTGGTATCGCTTCTGTCGATCATGTCCGCCGATCCCCAAACTCGCGATGCCCTGCAAGCCTTGCTGAACGAGAACGAAGCCGTATCGGACCATGAGGAAGATCCAGGCATAGAGCCGGGCGAGGCCTTTGCCATCCAGGCGGCGTCGAACGCCGAGATTGCCTCGATCCTGCGTGACGCCATGGCCCGGGCGTAGCCAGGCATAAACATATCAAAAAACAAACCAAGGAGACCGCCATGACAACCATCATCCTCATCATCCTCATTCTCGTTCTCGTCGGTGCCTTCCCCACCTGGCGCCATTCCGCCAATTTCGGTTATGGCCCTTCCGGCATCGTCGGCGTGCTGATTGTCGTTCTTCTCGTGCTGATGCTGATGGGCCGGATCTGATCCGGCTTGGTTCGAAACCTTCGAGATCAAAGGAGAGCAGAATGGTTTTTAAACCCGGAACCTTTCACGGCGAAGTTCCCGAGAGGCCTGAAATAGGCCCGGCGGCGCTTGAAGACCGCGTTGCTGCTGCATTGGCGAGAGACGGAAGCCTCGATGCAGCCGATGTCGCGGTCTTCGCTTCAAGTGCGGAAGAGGTGACACTGACAGGCTCCGTTGGCACGCGGGATGAAATGATCCGCGCCGAAGACGTGGCTAAGTCTGTCGAGGGCGTGCACGCCGTCGACAACAAGATCTCCATCACCACCCATACGCGCGAACCACAGGTCGCGGTCCGGGCCTGATCTGGGCGATCATCGGAGGTGACATCGGAAGGCCCGCGCATTGGGTTGCGCGGGCCTTTTTGTATTGACAGGCCAAGGATCGGTTATGACATTCCGGCCTGTATTGGCATTGTTGTTCGCGATACGGGGCCGGAAATGAAAAGCCCATCGCGTGAAATTCAGTCACGCGATGGGCTCCATTTCCCTAAACGCTCTGTGTCCTGCGCCTCTGTGACGGTCCGGACGAGATGCTTCAGTTTCCGGTGTCAGTGCCCGTCTCAGGTGTCGGATCCTGGTCGATCGGTGCCGTCTGTTTGGTCTCCGTGCTTGGCTGCTTGTCCACCGAGCCGGTGACCGTATCAGGGTCAGTGGCCGTTTCCGTCTGCAATTGTGTCGCCGCATCGTTGTCGGTGCGCTCGGCCCACATCTCGGCCCCGGCCCAGGCGACAGCCGCCAGAAACAGGCTGACGCCCAGCACCATCAGCACCGGCCGCCCCAAAAACCCCTGACGGGCTTCGGTAGCGGTCACATGCTCGACCTTGTTGGTTTCATCCGAGGACACAACATCCCCGCGTTCATCGATATATTGGCTCATGGCCCAATCTCCCGGTTCAGGTTGCTCGTAACGGAACAACGGTGCTCGGGTTGATTGGTTCCCAGGGCACTGCGAAGCCGCTGGCCATGTGGGAGAGGGATGGATGCCGTCCGAGAAAACTGGTGCCGCTTAGAGGACTCGAACCTCTGACCCCATCATTACGAATGATGTGCTCTACCACCTGAGCTAAAGCGGCGTCTCCGGGGCAAATGTCTGCACCGGTGTGTCGGGGCTGATACAAGCAAAACCGTGTCGTTTCAAGCCTTCAGTTTCAAAATCCTGAAAAACCGCTACGTCTGCTTGCCCGTATCAGCCAAGCGACAGCCGGCTGCGGGCTGCTGCGTATTCGGTTGCCAGTCTTTCCACCAGATCGGCGGTGGGCACAACGCTCTTCACGGCGCTGATGCCCTGGCCGCAGCCCCAGATGTCTTTCCAGGCTTTGGCACCCGTCGTGGCGGCCTCGAAATCCATCTTCGTCGGGTCGGCCTCGGGCAGGTTGTCCGGGTCCATGCCGGCAGCGGTGATCGACGGCTTCAGGTAGTTGCCGTGGATGCCAGTGAAATAGTTGGAGTAGACGATATCGTTGGCGGCCCCGTCGACGATCGCCTGTTTGTAGGCGTCGCTGGCGCGTGCTTCCGTCGTGGCAATGAAGGAAGAGCCGATATAGGCCATGTCGGCGCCCATCGCCTGGGCCGCCAGAACCGCGCCGCCGTTGGCAATGGCGCCTGACAGCAGCAGCGGGCCGTCGAACCATTCGCGGATCTCCTGGATCAGCGCAAACGGTGAGAGCGTTCCCGCATGGCCCCCGGCACCCGTAGCAACCGCGATCAGACCGTCGGCCCCCTTGCGGATGGCCGAATTGGCGTGGCGGTTGTTGATGACATCATGCAGCACGATACCGCCATAGGAATGGATCGCCGCATTGACCTCCGGCACCGCACCGAGCGAGGAAATGACGATCGGCACCTTGTATTTCACGCACATGGTCAGGTCGTGTTCCAGGCGGGCATTGGAGCGGTGAACGATCTGGTTGACGGCAAACGGCGCGGCCTTCCGCCCGGGATTGGCCCCATCGTGGGCGGCCAGCCCCTCGGTAATCTCGGCCAGCCATTCGTCGAGCTGGCTGGCGGGGCGCGCGTTCAGCGCCGGAAACGAGCCGACCACCCCGGCCTTGCACTGCGCCAGTGTCAGGGCTGGGTTGGAAATGATGAACAGCGGTGCCGCAACGACTGGAAGTCTGATGTTCTCTGTCAGTATCGATGGCAACGGCATGCTTTTTTCTCCCGCATAAAATTTTGACGTTTCCGTAAACGTCAAACAAAATAGCAGCAGTCGATTTGTTTGAAAAGCGCGATTTGGCACCGCAGGATGGATGAATCGCGCCTGACGAGGGGTTATCCCCGCCGGGGAGACGCTCTGGCGGCCGCCAAGACTTGCAGATTCGCCGGTCAGCGGTTACCCAATTGTTAATATTTCCAGGCGGCGGCGCGACAGCTTAGGCCCCGCAGGGCAAAGGACATGATGTGAGCGGACTAGAAACGGCAATCCGGAATGCATTGGAACGGTCTGACCGCGCCAGTGCAGAAACCCGTGCGAAGATTTATCAGTCCGCCCGCCAGGCGCTGGAGGCCGGCCTGCGCAAGCAGGATGTTCATGATCCTGACATCATCGCCCAGCAGCGCCATCGTCTCGAAGTCACCATCCGCGCCATCGAAACCGAAGAACGGGCAGCGCTGAAGGCGCGTCATGATGCGGCGGTTGCAGCCTCCATGCGGGTCGAGAGCCCCGCTGTCGGTGCAGAGGCGGCCGCAGGCAGGGGAGAGATCGCCGGTGCAGCGCCCTCTGTCTCCGTGCGGCGGGAGCCGGAAGCTTTTGAGACCGTGCCTGCAGCGGTGGCCGCAGACGATGGCCTGTCCGTCCGTCCCGAGCGCCGGTCCGAGCCGCGTTCCGCATCCGGCGCCCCGCTCGTTGCGCAAACGGCAGTGCCCGTCGATACATCGATCCGCGTCGCCAAGGCGCCGCGCCGCCGCCGTGGTCGGCTTTTGTCGCTGTTTCTCGTTGCCTCGACACTGGTAGCCGCCATTGGCGTTGGCGCCTGGTGGGTCGAAACCAGCGGCCTTCTTTTGACCGATGCGGAGCGCGACACCAGCGTCGCAAACCCATCGGCCACGGTCGAGGCTGAGGATTTCTCGCCGGAAGGGCTGAAGACGCTTGGCACACAAGGCGGCTTCTCCGGCGACTGGACCGAAGTCTTCAAGCCGGGGAGCGGCAAGGATGTGGAAACACGCGGCGATGCGACAACCGATACGATCAGTGACGAAAGCGGGCAGGCCCTGCGCCTGATATCGCACGCGCCGGATCAGAATGGCGAGATCATGATCCCGGTGCCGGTGGCGGTTCTCGAGCAGATGTCGGGCAAGATGTCGACGATCGCCCTGACGGTCCGGGCGACGGGCGAGAAGCCCTCGCAGTTCTATGTCGAATGCGAGTTCTCCTCGCTCGGCAAATGCGGCCGCCATCGTTTCGATGCGCCGGGCCAGAAAAGCGATGTGCTTCTCAAAGTATCCTTCGACCGCAGCCTCGCACCCAGCGCCGATGGGCACCTGATCATCAACAGCGATGTCTCCGGCGCTGGCAATGGCCTCAACCTCTATGACATCCGCGTTTTGCCCGGCGAATAATCCTACTTCACAAAGCCGGGACCGAAACCGAGGATCTTGTCGTCGATCTCGCCGATGCTGTCCTTGTCCTTGCCGTCGTAGTCCAGCGTGTTGAGGATGTGCTGGATGATGCTGATCCGGGCGCGGCGCTTGTCATTGGCCCGCACCACCGTCCAGGGCGCCTTGTCGGTGTGGGTTTCCTTCAGCATGCGGTCGCGCTTTTCCGAATAGGCGTCCCACTTATTGAGCGCGGCGATATCCATCGGCGACAGCTTCCAGATCTTCAACGGGTCGTGCCGGCGGTCGTGAAAGCGCTTCAGCTGCATTTCCCGGCCGATATTCAGCCAGAACTTGAAAAAATGGATGCCCTCGTCGACGACAAGCTTTTCAAAACGCGGCGTCTGCTCGAGAAAGTGTTCGTACTGCTCCGGTGTGCAGAAGCCCATGACCGGCTCGACGCCGGCACGGTTGTACCATGAGCGGTCGAACAGCACGAATTCGCCAGCCGTTGGAAACGTCGCGATATAACGCTGGAAATACCATTGTCCCCGTTCCGTCTCGGTCGGCTTCGTTAGGGCGACGATACGGGCGGAGCGCGGGTTCATGTTGGTCATGGTTGCATGGATGGCGCCGCCCTTGCCGGCCGCGTCGCGGCCCTCGAAAACAGTCATCACCCGTTTTCCGGTCGCCTGCAGCCAGAACTGAACCTTGACGAGTTCGACCTGCAGCTTTTCCAGCGCCTTGTCATAATCCTCGCTGTCGAGCTTCTTCTTGTAGGGGTAGTCGTCGGATGAAAAGGCTTCTTCGTCGATCCAGCTTGGCAGCACGGGGTTGTCGACGTCGAAAACGCGCTTCTTTCCATCAAGCTCAAGCTCGACTGCACGGCTTTCGGATTTTTCGGCCATAGATCTCTCCCGTCGCTGATACCTCTCTGCGCGACAGGAGGCTGCTTTGCCCGAACAGGCCATAAGTACATTGCGATTTCAAGCATGGCGTGAAAAACATGTCATGAAGTGCCTCTATCACCAGACGTGGCGAAACCCCGGCCGGGTGATGACTTTGAATGGAATAAGCATGCTCTGGGACTGGTTCAGCCGAGTTTTCCTGTCGGAACGCACGATCATCGGGGTCTCGGCCGTGCTGGCGGCCATTGCCATGATTGCCGGGTTTACCCCATGGGCCATCGTGTTCTTCGTCGTGGTCGTCGCTCTTGTTCTTTTCAGGCTGCCGCAGTCCCGGCTTCCGGCCGATGAGCCAGTCATCGCCGTTCCCGAGCAACTGGGCCATCATCTCGATGCCGTGCCGGCAGTTCTCGACGCGCTCGACACGCCGGTTCTGGTCATTGCGGCGGACGAGACCGTGCTGTTCCAGAACGATGCCGCCGAAAAGGCGTTCGGCAGCATTCCGCAGAACACCTATCTGGCTGCACGGGTCCGCTCCCCTGGTATTCTCGACATGGTGCGCGAGACGATGGCGACAGGGGTGGTCAACCAGATCGAGCACTCGGAACGCCTGCCGTCGGAGGCCGTCTATATCGTGCGCGTGGCGCCCGCAAGTTTGCCCGATCCGGCAGCGGGGCCGCAGATCGTCTATTTCATTTCCTACCGCGATATTTCGCAGGCGCGCCGGATCGACCGCATGCGCTCCGACTTCGTCGCCAATGCCAGCCATGAATTGCGCACGCCGCTGGCCTCTCTCAAAGGCTTTATCGAAACCCTGCAGGGGCCGGCCAGAAACGATTTGAAATCGCACGAGAAATTCCTCGGCATCATGAACGAGCAGGCAACCCGCATGAGCCGCCTGATCGACGATCTCCTGTCCCTGTCGCGGCTTGAGCTGAAGTCCCACATCGCGCCGGACACCTCCGTCGATCTCGCGCCGCTGCTCGGGCATGTTGGCGATGCGCTGGCGCCGCTGGCAACCGATCTGGACGTGACGATTTCGCTGGATCTGCCCAAGGACCCAGTTTTCGTGCAGGGCGACCGCGACGAACTGATCGAGGTTTTCGAAAACCTCGTTGAGAACGCCTGCAAATATGGGCAGGAGGGCAAGAAGGTCGAGGTCACGCTCGGCCGGACGCCGCAGGGCGGTGCCGAAGTCACCGTTCGCGACTACGGTCCGGGCATTCCGGCCGAGCATGTTCCGCGCATCACCGAGCGCTTCTACCGGGTGAATGTCGAGGCGAGCCGGTCGAAAAAAGGCACCGGTCTCGGGCTTGCCATCGTCAAGCATATCCTCACCCGCCACCGGGCCCGGCTGCTCGTTCGGTCGGAAATCGGCGAGGGAACGGTGTTTACCGTGCGCTTCTGACATAAAAGCCTGCAAGATATGAACGGCCAAAAATATTGCCGTTAAATTTCAGCTGCTTAGCCTGTCACAAATGTTTCGTCAAACTGACATAAAACGTCTGGGTATCGGGGGCTACTTAGGGCCACCGGTGAAACGGTAAAGCGAGCGCTGATGTTTAGCGCACCCACACAAACCCATTATGGGCCCATTACGGGAGACTCCGATGAAATCTCTGAAACTTACTGTCGCAGCGCTGATCGCGTCCGCCGCATTCGCAGGCGTCGCAATCGCCCGTGACCAGATCCAGGTCGCCGGTTCCTCGACCGTTCTGCCTTATGCAAAGATCGTTGCCGAAACGTTCGGCGAAACCTTCCCTGACTTCAAGACCCCGGTCGTCGAATCGGGCGGCACCGGTGCCGGCCTCAAGGAATTCTGCAAGGGCGTTGGCCCGGACACGATCGACATCGCGAACGCATCGCGCAAGATCAAGGACAGCGAGCTGGAAACCTGCAAGGCCGCCGGCGTCACTGAAGTCCAGGAAGTCAAGATCGGCTACGACGGCATCGTCTTCGCCACGGATTCCGGCAATGCCGACCTGAAGCTGGTTCCCAAGGACCTCTATCTTGCCCTGGCCGCTGAAGTCGTCGTCGACGGCAAGCTTGTTGCCAACCCTTACAAGAAGTGGTCGGAAGTCAACGCCGAACTGCCGGACGTTGAAATCGCTGCCTATATCCCGGGCGAAAAGCACGGCACCCGCGAAGTCTTCGACGAAAAGATGCTTGCTCACGGCTGCAAGGACGCTGGCGCATCCGACATGATCAAGACCCTGATCACCGACGAAAAAGAAGCCGCTGCCAAGTGCATCGCTGTTCGCAAGGACGGCCTGGCCATCGACATCGACGGTGACTACACCGAAACGCTCGCCCGCATCGCTTCCAACAAGAACGGCATCGGCGTCTTCGGCCTGTCCTTCTATGAAAACAATGCCGACAAGCTGAAGGTCGCGACTGTCAACGGTATCGTGCCGTCGACCGAAACGATCGCTTCCGGCGAATATCCGGTGTCCCGTCCGCTGTTCTTCTACGTCAAGAAGGCGCACCTCGGCGTTATCCCCGGCCTGAAGGAATATGTTGAGTTCTTCCTCGACGACCAGATGATCGGCCCCGACAGCCCGCTGGCAGCTTACGGCCTCGTATCCGCTCCGGATGCAGAGCGCGAAGCTGACCGTACGGCCTTCACCGCCGGCAACATGCTCTAAGATCAAGAGCTGAAGACGGCACGGCAGCAATGCCGTGCCGAACCTCCCGAGTTCGGATTTTGCCGGCTTTCAATGATTGACAGGCCGGGGGGACATATTGATGAGCACCTCTCTTCTTCTTCTGATAATCGTGATCGTGGGCCTTGCGGCCTATTTTACCGGGCGCTCCCGGGCGGTCGCAAGCTCGAACGGCAAACTCTCCGTTCTGCATTCGCTTCCCTCCTATCACGGCGTCTATGTCGCCATCTGGGCGGTTTTGCCGGCTGCTGCGGTTCTGGCCGTCTGGCTTCTCGTCAGCCCCTTTTTCGTTGAAAGCGCCGTTCGCGCCTCTCTGCCGGAAAGCGTCACCAGCCAGGGTGCGGCGACGACCGAGTTGACGCTTGGTCAGGTCATATCGGTCGCCGGCGGGCTAAAGCTGCTGAATGACGACGAGTTGACCGCCGTCACCGGCGGCACGACCAGCCTGCGCGACGCGCTGGCTGCCAAGGGTGTGCCGCTTGCCGGTGCCGGCGAAGCCTACATGGTGGCATCCGCGCAGGAGTATAACACGCTGACCAATGCCAGCCGCTGGGCAATGAGCGCTGTTACGCTCGTCATCGCCATTGCCGGTGCCTTTTATGCCCTGCGCGGTATCGACGCGCCCTTCCGGGCCCGCAACCGTGTCGAGCGTGTCATGCTCGGCGCGCTGATCCTCGCCTCCTCCATCGCCATCCTGACAACGGTCGGCATCATCGGCTCCATGCTGTCGGAAGCGATCCGCTTCTTCCAGTCGGTCTCGCCGAGCGCCTTCTTCTTCGGAACCGTCTGGGATCCGCGCTTCTCTGCCGCTGGCAGTGGTGGCACGGAAGGACAGTTCGGCCTTCTGCCGCTTCTGGCCGGTACGCTCTACATCGCCTTCGTGGCCATGCTCTTTGCCGTGCCTGTCGGCCTCTTCGCCGCCATCTACATGGCAGAATATGCCAAGCCTGCGGTCCGCGGCATTGCCAAGCCGCTTCTCGAAATTCTGGCCGGTATCCCGACCATCGTCTACGGCTTCTTCGCCCTGATCACGGTCGGGCCTTTCCTTCGCGACATGTCGGCGCAGCTGAATGGTCTTGTTACCGGCAACTACGTCAACTTCATCCAGGCACAGAGCGTTCTTACTGCCGGTATCGTCATGGGCATCATGCTGATCCCGTTCGTGTCGTCGCTGTCGGACGACATCATCACCCAGGTGCCCGGCTCTCTGCGGGACGGCTCGCTCGGTCTTGGCGCCACCCGCTCCGAGACCATCAAGCGGGTCGTTCTTCCGGCCGCTCTACCGGGCATCGTCGGTGCACTCCTGCTCACCGCCTCGCGTGCTGTCGGCGAAACCATGATCGTGGTTCTGGCCGCCGGTGTTGCCGCCCGCATGCAGCTCAATCCCTTCGAGGCGATGACCACCGTCACCGTCAAGATCGTCAACCAGCTGACCGGCGACCTTGAGTTCAACTCGCCGCAGACGCTGGTGGCCTTCGCGCTCGGCATCACGCTGTTTGCCATCACGCTCTGCCTCAACATCTATGCACTCTACATCGTGCGCAAATATCGGGAACAGTACGAATGACCGACATCACCTCTTCCGTACCGTCCACATTCGCACGCTCCGAACAGGCACGCCGCGACATTGGCATCAAGAAGCGGTACGCCGCCGAGCGCCGGTTCCGCGCTTACGGTGTCACTGCCATTCTGATCGGCCTGTTCTTCCTTTTCCTGCTGCTTTGGACCGTCGTGTCCAAGGGCTACACGGCCTTCCAGCAGACCGCGATCACCCTGCCGATCGAGTTCTCGGAAAAGGTCATCGATCCGAAGAACGAGCGTGGCCAGAACCCGGCCAAGCTGATGACGGCCAACTACCCCATCCTGGTGCGTGACGCTCTGGTCAAGGCGCTTGCTATCGATCCGGCTGACAAGGCCCTGGTCAAGCGGGCGACCGACATGGTCTCGGCGAGCGCCCGAACACAGCTGCGCGATATCGTTGTGGCCAACCCGGCTGTCATAGGCACCACGGTCAATGTCTCCCTCCTGGCGGAAGGCAATATCGACTCGGCCAACAAGGGTCAGATCGACCTGAACGTTGCCGAAGCCAACCGCAAGGTCAAAGACGTACAGCTCGGCTGGATGCAGAAACTGACCGAAACCGGCGCGATGGCCAAGCAGTTCAACACCGGCCTGTTCACCTATGGTGCTTCCAGCCGTCCTGAGGCTGCCGGTATCGGCGTTGCGGCGCTGGGCTCGCTCTACATGATGCTGATCGTCCTGGCCCTTGCCCTGCCGATCGGTGTCTGCGCCTCCATCTATCTGGAAGAGTTTGCACCGAAGAACCGCCTGACGGATCTGATCGAGGTCAACATCAACAATCTCGCCGCAGTTCCATCGATCGTCTACGGTCTGCTCGGCCTGTCGATCTTCATCAACTTCGCCGGCATGCCGCGCTCTGCGGCCCTCGTCGGCGGTCTGGTGCTGACCCTGATGACGCTTCCGACCATCATCATCGCCACCCGTGCGGCGCTGAAGGCTGTGCCGCCCTCGATCCGCTCGGCCGCTCTTGGCCTTGGCGCCTCGAAAATGCAGACGATCTTCCACCACGTGCTGCCGCTGGCCATGCCGGGCGTCCTCACCGGCACGATCATCGGTCTGGCCCATGCACTCGGCGAAACCGCACCGCTGCTCTTGATCGGCATGGTCGCCTTCGTGGTCGACTATCCTGGCACACCGATGGAGCCCTCCACAGCTCTGCCGGTCCAGATCTACATGTGGGCGAACGAAGCCGAACGTGCATTCGTGGAACGGACGTCCGGTGCCATCATGGTCCTGCTGGCATTCCTGGTCGTCATGAACCTTGGCGCAATTCTCTTGCGGCGTCGCTTCGAGCGGCGCTGGTAGTGGGGTATAGAACATGAACATGATGTCAGAAGCAGCAATTGAAAAGGCGCTGGACAAGAAGATGAACGACGTTTCTCACAAGATGATCGGCAAGGACGTTTCGGTCTACTACGGCGAAAAGCGTGCGCTTTTCGACGTGAACCTGAACGTTCGCGAAAACACGGTCACCGCGCTGATCGGCCCGTCGGGCTGCGGCAAGTCGACCTTCCTGCGCTGCCTCAACCGCATGAACGACACGATCGACAGCTGCCGCGTCACCGGCAAGATCACCCTCGACGAGGGCGATATCTACGATCCGAACATCGACGTCGTCGAACTGCGCGCCCGGGTCGGCATGGTCTTCCAGAAGCCGAACCCGTTTCCGAAGTCGATCTACGAAAACGTCACCTACGGCCCGCGTATCCACGGCCTCGCCCGCACCAAGCAGGAACTCGACCAAATCGTCGAGAGCAGCCTGCAGAAGGCCGGCCTCTGGAACGAAGTGAAGGACCGCCTGCATGAATCCGGCACCGGTCTGTCCGGCGGCCAGCAGCAGCGTCTCTGCATCGCCCGCGCCGTTGCCGTCAGCCCGGAAGTCATCCTGATGGACGAGCCTTGCTCGGCACTCGACCCGATCGCCACCGCAAAGGTCGAGGAACTGATCCACGAGCTGCGCGCCAACTTCACCATCGTCATCGTCACGCACTCGATGCAGCAGGCAGCACGCGTGTCTCAGCGCACCGCCATGTTCCACCTCGGCAATCTCGTCGAGGAAAACGATACGGACAAAATGTTCACAAACCCGGATGACCAGCGCACGCAGGATTACATCATGGGCCGCTTCGGTTGATCCGGCCCATCTGTCCTTTTCGCCAGTCTTGATCCGGTTGCGGACCGAAGGAAGCAAACATGTCCTCTACACATATCATCTCCGTCTATGACGAAGAACTGAAGTACCTGACACGCCGCATCTCTGAAATGGGCGGCATTGCCGAACAGATGGTGGCCGATTCCGTGCGCGCGCTCGTCAATTCCGACTTGGCACTCGCCCAGAAAGTCATCTCCGAAGATGCCATTCTCGATGACGCCGAACGGCAGATCAACGAGAGAGCCATCATCACCATCGCCAAGCGCCAGCCGATGGCTGCCGACCTGCGCGAAATCATGGGCTCGATCCGCATCGCTGCCGATCTCGAAAGGGTCGGCGACCTTGGCAAGAACAACGCCAAGCGCGTCATCGCCGTTCACGGCAATGGCCTGCCGCGTCAGCTCGCCCGGGGCCTTGAGCATCTGGCCGAACTGGCCCTGATGCAGCTGAAGGACGTTCTCGATGTCTACGCGTCGCGCTCTGCCGAGCGGGCAAACGCCATCCGCGAGCGCGACGGCGAGATCGATGCTATCTATACATCGCTGTTTCGCGAACTCCTGACCTATATGATGGAAGATCCGCGCAACATCACGCCGTGCACGCATCTCCTGTTCTGCGCCAAGAACATCGAACGTATCGGTGACCATGCGACGAACATTGCCGAAACGATCTTCTACATGAAGACCGGTGCGCAGCCGGAAGGCGAGCGCACGAAAGACGACACGACAACGTCGGTCGGGGCCGTGACGGAATAATCCGTCCGCGCATACGGAGTGCTGAACGATGTTGCCGAGAATAGCGGTTGTTGAAGACGAGGAGGCGCTGAGCGTCCTCCTCAAGTACAACCTCGAAGCCGAAGGTTTCGAGGTCGATACGATCAATCGGGGTGATGAGGCGGAGATCCGCCTGCAGGAACGCGTGCCGGATCTGTTGATCCTCGACTGGATGCTGCCGGGCGTGTCCGGCATCGAGCTTTGCCGCCGTCTGCGCCAGCGCTCCGATACCGAGCGCCTGCCGATCATCATGCTGACGGCGCGCGGCGAAGAAAGCGAGCGGGTTCGTGGCCTGGCAACCGGCGCCGACGACTATGTCGTCAAGCCGTTCTCCACGCCGGAGCTGATGGCCCGCGTCAAGGCGATGCTGCGCCGCGCCAAGCCGGAAGTCCTGTCGACCCAGCTGAAATGCGGCGATATCGAACTCGACCGCGAGACCCACCGCGTCCATCGAAAGACCCGCGAAGTCCGCTTGGGCCCGACGGAGTTCCGCCTTCTGGAATTCCTCATGCTGTCGCCTGGCCGGGTCTTTTCCCGTTCGCAGCTGCTCGACGGCGTCTGGGGTCATGACATCTACGTCGATGAGCGCACCGTCGACGTTCATGTCGGACGCCTGCGCAAGGCGCTGAACTTTTCCAATATGCTCGATGTCATCCGCACTGTGCGCGGCGCCGGTTACTCGCTGGAAAGCTGACGGCCAAAACATCCACGCAATAAAAAAGGGCCTCGCGGCCCTTTTTCTGTTTTTGTGCTGCTATCCCTCACCGCGCCCGGCGGCGCTCGCCGGACGGCTGGTAGGCCAGGCGCGCATGATAGGTGCAATAGGGCGATGCGTCGGGAGAGTCATTGCCGCAGAAATGAAACTCGTCCTTCAGCGGATCGCCAATCGGCCACTTGCAGGTCCGGTCGGTGAGTTCCGTCAGTTCCAGGCGCCGCGACATGGGAACGACGACATTGCTCGGAGGCGGAGCCTCATGCACGACAACCAGCTCGTGATCGGCATCGATGTCTTCCCGGATGGCGGCAGAACCATTCGTACGCGGTGCCGGGCGGGCGGCCGGGCGTGCTGCAAAGGTCTGCGGGCGCGGTGCTGCGGCTGGGCGCTTGATGCGTGTGGCGGCCGCCGTGCCGCCGGCCTTGGCGCGGCCCGGAAGATTGAGCCGGTGAACCTTGCCGATGACTGCGTTGCGGCTGACGCCCCCCAGCTGGGCAGCGATCTGGCTCGCGCTCAGACCCTCGGCCCAGAGCTTCTTCAGTCGTTCGACGCGCTCGTCAGTCCAGTTCATGTGTTCGTCTCCGCTTCCGGCATGGCCGCAGTTCGTTCGTGGAGGAATCCGACGAAAAACACCCAGACCCGTAAAAGTTCGACAGCGATCCTGGCTGTCCCGATTGTGAGACCCATGCGGCATATCAGACCCAGAATCCGTCTTCGCTGCCCCGAATGGTTCCGGGACTTGAAAGCTCTGATCCTGTTGGTGACTAGGTCCGCCGCATGCGTCTAGTAATTGTTTGTTAACGTACTGACAGGGCGACTCTGTGACAAGAGTCGCGCGAATCAGGTGGAATCGATTTCGGGGTTTTCCCCAACTTGCTTTCGACCTGTGTCTTTTTCGTCAAGCTTTTTGATCGGGCTGTCGCGATTTTTCATGGCTTACCTTACGTCAGGCCCCAGCCTCTGCATTTGTTGACATCGCAGTGCAAAATGGGAATAGTGAAGCCGCCGCCGCAAGGCGGCATTTTGATTTTTTAGGGCTCGCCCAACGCGTCTTTCAACGGCGGATCGGGGGCCGCAATGCCGCTTGTTGAGGGAGATACGCGCCATGGCCGATGCCACGCCGCTTTATGATACATATGCGCGCGCGCCGCTGCGTTTCGAACGCGGCGAAGGTGTCTGGCTGATTGCCGAAGACGGCTCGCGCTATCTCGACTTCGCCGCTGGTGTCGCCGTCAATTCGCTGGGTCATAGCCATCCGCACCTTGTCGCCGCCCTTAAGGATCAGGCCGACAAGCTCTGGCACCTGTCGAACCTCTATGAGGTTCCAGGACAGGAAACGCTTGGAGCCCGCCTGGTGGCGAAAACCTTCGCCGACAAGGTGTTCTTCACCAACTCCGGTGCCGAAGCACTGGAATGCGCCATCAAGACGGCGCGGCGCTATCATTACTCGAAGGGCCAGACCGAAAAGTTTCAGATCATCACCTTCGAGGGCGCCTTCCACGGCCGCACGCTGGCAACGATCGCTGCCGGTGGCCAGGCGAAATATCTCGAAGGCTTCGGTCCGAAGACGCCGGGCTTCTATCAGGTTCCCTTCGGCGACATGCAGGCGCTGAAGGCTGCCATCACCGAGGAGACTGCCGGCATCCTGCTGGAGCCTATTCAGGGCGAGGGCGGCATCCGCGTCTTCGACAAGGAGTTCCTGCAGGAACTGCGGGCGCTCTGCGATGAATACGGCTTGCTTTTGATCCTCGACGAAGTCCAGTCCGGCGTCGGCCGCACCGGCAAACTCTTTGCCCATGAATGGGCCGGTATTACCCCCGATATCATGGCTGTCGCCAAGGGTATCGGCGGCGGCTTTCCGTTCGGCGCCTGCCTGGCGACGGCCGATGCCGCCTCGGGCATGGTTGCAGGCACGCATGGCTCCACCTATGGCGGCAATCCGCTGGCCATGGCTGTTGGCAATGCCGTGCTGGATGTCATTCTTGAAGATGGTTTTCTCGACCATGTCCGCGACGTCGGCCTCGTCTTTCGCCAGGGACTGGCCTCGCTCAAGGACCGCTATCCTGATCTGATCGAGGAAATTCGTGGCGAGGGCCTGATGCTCGGTATCAAGACCAGGATTCCGCCCGCCGAGTTTCTGAAGGCCATCCGGGCTGAAAACATGCTGGCGGTTCCAGCAGGTGACAGCGTGCTGCGCCTGCTGCCGCCGCTGATCACCACGGCCGAGGAGGCGCGCGAAGGACTGGCGCGCATCGAGCGGGCTGCCGACAGCCTGGCCAGCGCCCCCCGCAAGCAGGCTTCGGCTTGAAGTCGCCAAAGACGCACGAAACAGGACATTCGCATGGCTGACACACGGCACTTTCTCGATCTATCCGCCATGACGGCGCCGGATCTGCGCGTCATCATGGACGATGCCAAGACCCGCAAGGCCGATACCAAGGCCGGAACGGCGGCCAAGCCGCTGGCCGGCAAGATGCTGGCGATGATCTTCGAGAAGCCCTCGACCCGCACCCGCGTCTCCTTCGATGTCGGCATGCGCCAGCTCGGCGGCGAGACGCTGTTCCTGTCTGGCACCGAAATGCAGCTCGGCCGCGCCGAAACCATCGGCGACACGGCCAAGGTTCTGTCGCGCTACGTCGACGCCATCATGATCCGCACCACCGATCACCGCCGCCTGCTCGAGCTGGCCGAACACGCCACCGTGCCTGTGATCAACGGCCTGACCGACGAGACGCATCCCTGCCAGATCATGGCCGACATCATGACCTTCGAGGAACATCGCGGTCCGGTGAAGGGCAAGACGATCGCCTGGAGCGGCGACGGCAACAATGTGCTGCATTCCTTCATCGAGGGCTCGGCCCGCTTCGGCTATCGCATGAACATGGCCGTGCCGCTCGGCTCCGAGCCGGATGATAAATATCTCAACTGGGCCCGCAACAATGGCGGCGAGATCATGCTGACCCATGATGCCGAGCGGGCCGTCGCCGGCGCCGACTGCGTCGTCACAGACACCTGGATCTCGATGAACCAGGAACACCGTGCCCGTGGTCACAATGTTTTCCAGCCCTATCAGGTCAATCCGGAGCTGATGGCACATGCCCATGACGAGGCGCTGTTCATGCATTGCCTGCCTGCCCATCGCGGCGAGGAGGTGACGGACGAGGTCATCGACGGCGCCCAGTCGGTCGTTTTCGACGAGGCGGAAAACCGGCTGCATGCGCAGAAGTCCGTGCTTGCCTGGTGTCTTGGCGCTCTTTGAGCCCTTGAAAGATTATCGTCCGCAACCGAACTAAGCGTGTCTGCCGTAAGAGGCGGATCTGTTCGGTATCAGGAGTTCCAGAATGTCAGACGCAAGCCCGGGCCTCGGCCAGTTCGATTTCGCCGGTGACGATCATGTCGTGCCTTTCCAGGTCGAAGGTCTCGACGTGCGCGGCCGCGCCGTGCAGCTCGGCCCGATGCTCGACGCCATTCTCGACCGTCACGCCTATCCGGTACCCGTTGCCCGGCTGCTGGCCGAAACGATCGTGCTGACGGTGCTGCTCGGCACCTCGCTGAAATTCGACGGCAAGCTGATCATCCAGACCCAGGGCGATGGCCCCGTCGATCTGGTCGTTGCCGATTTCACCACGCCCGACGCCCTGCGCGCCTATGCCCGCTTCGATGCCGAACGGCTGGCCGAGGCCGAGCGCGACGGCCACGCCCGTCCGCATGAGCTGTTGGGCAAGGGCATCCTCGCCTTCACCATCGATCAGGGCCAGGACATGCAGCGCTATCAGGGCATTGTGCCGCTCGATGGCGCGACGCTGGAAGACATTGCCGGCGTCTATTTCCGCCAGTCGGAACAGATCCCAACGCGGCTGCGGCTCGGTGTTGCCGAACTGATTGACCGCGACGAACACGGCAAGCCACGCCACCGCTGGCGGGCAGGCGGCGTCATGACGCAATTCCTGCCGGAAGCGCCGGAGCGCATGCGCCACGCCGATCTTCCCGGCGGCGATGGTGACGAGAGCCAGCATCAGGAAGACGATCTCTGGGCCGAAGCCAAGGTCATGGTGGAAACCATCACGGTCGATGAACTGACCGATCCGGCCGTTGGCGTCGAGCGGCTGCTGTTCCGGCTCTTTCACGAGCGTGGCGTCAGGGCCTATGCGCCGCAGGCGGTCTATGATCGCTGCAGTTGCTCACGCGAAAAGCTCAAGGGCGTGATCATGGGCTTGCCGCGCGACGATATTGAGCATTCTCTGGAAGAAGACAGTGTCTCGGTCACCTGCGAGTTCTGCTCGACGACCTACCGCTTCACGGCTGAAGAAGTTCTGCCGCAAGAGGTCTCGTCAGTTTAAGGTTCGCAGCAGGCCCGGGCTGTCGAGGGAAAAGGCGGGAATGTCGATCTCGAAGAGCTCGCCGTCTTCCGCCTCCATGCCGTAGCGGCCGAACATGACGCCCGATGGTGTGTCCAGCGGGCAGCCGGACGAGTATTCATAGGTATCGCCGGGGCTGAGAACCGGCTGCTCGCCGATGACGCCGGGCCCGTTGACCTCATCGACCTGGCCCGTCTCGTCGGTGATGTGCCAATAGCGCGTCAAAAGCTTGACGACGATATCGGACTGATTGGAAATGACGATCCGGTAGCCCCAGACATAGCGGCTGTCGTCCGGATCGGACTGATCCTCCAGATAATACGGTTCGACCGTCACTTCGATGTCCCGGGTCAACGCTCGGTACATATCAAATACCTTCCAAGGATCGGGCGTCTGCTTGGGAAAGATGCCCACTCAAACACTGCGCAAGACTGTCCTCATGGCGCATTTTATTCAAACATGCTGCACCACGATCTACGATTGATATTCTATAGTAGCGCCACTTCGTCAAGAATTAAGGCGTTCTGGCGGGTAAAACATGGGCAAGTGCTAAAAGGTCTTGAAGCCTGCTCGAACAATGGGACTGACATGCTTGATGGCGCTGTAAGACAACGGCTTGATCCCTTGCTTGATCGCATTGGGCAAAAGCTTGCGCTCCGGGGCGTCACGGCCAACACGGTCACCATCGCCGGATTGTTCGCCGGGCTCGTTGCCGCCGCGTTGATTGCAACGGGTCATTTTTGGGCGGGTTTAATCCTGTTGCTGGCAAGCCGTCTCTGCGACGGTCTCGATGGCGCGGTGGCAAGGGTCAACGGCAAGACCGATCTCGGCGGTTATCTCGACATCGTGCTCGATTTCGCCTTCTACGGCGCCATCCCCTTCGCCTTCGTGGTCTTTGATCCCGCCAGAAATGGCCTGTGCGGGGCGCTGCTCATCCTCTCGTTTTATATCAACGGCTCAAGTTTCCTCGCCTATGCCATCATGGCCGAGAAACGAAAGCTGACGACGGAAACACGCGGGGTGAAATCCCTCTACTTCACGACCGGACTGGCCGAGGCAACCGAAACCATCGTCGTCTTCGTCGCCTTCTGCCTGTTTCCAGCCTGGTTTCCGCAGCTAGCCGCGATATTTGCGGTCATCTGCTTCTACACGGCCCTGTCCCGCATCGTGCAGGCCTGGAAGAGTTTTGGGGATTGAGTTTCACCCTCCCTGAGGGAGGGTGAAACACGGTAAGCTGCGTCAGCCCTTGACCTGCTTCAGCGCCCGGGCAAAGTCCTCGATCAGGTCGTCACCATCCTCGATGCCGGCAGACAGGCGCACGGTGCCGGGCGAAATGCCGAGTTCGGTGCGGGCGTCGTCCGACAGGTTCTTGTGCGTCGTCGTCGCCGGATGGGTGATCAGGCTCTTGGAATCGCCGAGATTGTTGGAAATCTTGATGACCTCAAGCGCATTCTGCAACGCGAACGCCGCCTCCTTGCCGCCCTTCAGCTCGAAGCAGACCAGCGTCGATCCGCCCTTCATCTGCCGGGCGATGAGGTCCGCCTGGGGATGATCCTTGCGGCCGGGATAGATCACCCTGGCCACCTGCGGCTGTTCGGCGAGGAAGTCCGCGACCCGGGCTGCATTCTCGCTCTGCTGGCGCACGCGCAGCGGCATGGTCTCGATGCCCTTGAGCAGCGTCCAGGCATTGAACGGCGAAAGGGCCGGGCCCGTGTGGCGGAAATAGTCGTGCAGGTGCTCGTTGATCCATTCCTTGTCGGACAGGATGACGCCGCCGAGGCAGCGTCCCTGGCCGTCAATGTGTTTCGTGGCCGAATAGACGACGATATGCGCGCCCAGTTCCAGCGGCTTCTGCAGCAGCGGTGTGGCAAAGACGTTGTCGACGATGACCTTGGCGCCGATGGCGTTGGCAATCTTGGCGACGCCGGCGATATCGACGATTTCCAGCGTCGGGTTGGTCGGGCTTTCCAGGAAGAACACCTTGGTGTTTGGCTGCACGGCCTTTTCCCAGTTTTCCAGCTCGCGGCCATCGATCAGCGTGCATTCGATACCGTATTTCGGTGCCAGCGTCTCGACAACCCAGCGGCAGGAACCAAACAGCGCCCGGGCAGCAACGATGTGGTCGCCAGCCTTCAACTGGCAAAGAACGGCGGCAGAGACGGCAGCCATGCCGGATGCCGTGGCGCGCGCATCTTCGGCGCCTTCCAGCATGCACATGCGCTTTTCGAACATGTCGTTGGTGGGGCTGCCGTAGCGGGCATAAATGAAGCCGTCGGTCTCGCCCTTGAAGCGCGCCTCGGCCGCCTCCGAGCTGTCGTAGACAAAGCCCTGTGTCAGGAAAATCGCTTCGGAAGTTTCGCCATGCTGGGAACGGGTGGTGCCGCCATGGACCAGTTGTGTTGCTGGACGCCAGTTCGTGCTCATGCCAATCGTCTTTCTTCAAACAAAAAAACCGGCCGCATAAGCAGGCCGGTTTTGAACCCGGCCTTTTTAGCTACTTGTTTTACGTGGCTGCAAGCCGGCCGGCCAAATCACCACGGGATAATTCTGCAATACTGCGGGACAATGCTTGCGTCAATTCCCCGCAACAAGAAGATATGTCACGGAGACAATTTGGTCTATGACGTGCCGTGAACGACAAGAGGGATGCGTAAAATGACGAGGGACACGGGCATTCTGGCGGACGACGCCATCGCCGGACTGTTCGCGAGCGGCCGCCTGAAAAGCGAGGCTGCGCTCGATGACGATCAGATCCAGCCGGCCAGTCTCGACCTGCGCCTCGGCGGCAAGGCATTTCGCGTCCGCGCCAGCTTCCTGCCCGGACCGTCGCATCTGGTTTCCGACAAGCTCGACCGGTTGAAGCTGCATGTCATCGATCTGTCGGAAGGCGCGGTGCTCGAAACCGGCTGCGTCTACATCGTGCCGCTGATGGAAAGCCTCGACCTGCCAGCTGAACTTGCCGCCTCCGCCAATCCAAAGAGCTCGACCGGCCGTCTCGACATTTTTACCCGCGTCATCACCGATTACGCCCAGGAATTCGACAAGGTTCCAACAGGCTATCGCGGCCCGCTCTATCTCGAAATCTCGCCGCGCACCTTTCCGATCGTCGTCCGGCGCGGCTCGCGCCTGTCGCAGATCCGCTTCCGCAAGGGCAATTCGCTTCTCAACGATGCCGACGTCCTGGCCCTGCACATGTCAGACATGCTGGTGGCCAGCGAAACGCCGAACATATCGGGCGGCGGCATCGCCCTGTCGATTGATCTCAAGGGCACCGGCAAGGATGGCCTGATCGGCTATCGCGGCAAGCACCACACGTCCGTCGTCGATGTCGACCGCAAGAACCAGCACGATATCTTCGATTTCTGGGAGCCGCTGTTCAGCCGCGGCCGCGACGAGCTCATCCTCGATCCGGATGAGTTTTACATTCTTGTCTCACGGGAAGCTGTGCACGTGCCGCCGCTCTTTGCTGCGGAGATGACACCCTTCGATCCGCTGGTCGGCGAATTTCGCGTCCACTATGCCGGCTTCTTCGATCCCGGCTTCGGCCACGCCTCTGCCGGCGGCACCGGCAGCCGCGCCGTGCTCGAAGTACGCAGCCACGAGGTGCCCTTCATCCTCGACCACGGCCAGATAGTCGGCCGCCTCGTCTACGAACACATGCTGACGCGCCCGAAGGGCCTCTACGGAACGGGCCTCGGCTCCAACTACCAGGCCCAAGGCCTCAAACTCTCGAAACATTTCCGTCCAGAAGAAAAGTAACTGCCGCCCGGCGGCGCCTGATGGTCCTTGACAGCCGCGCCGTTGTATCGGAAATCTCGGGGTGCAAGCGGGTGTAGCTCAATGGTAGAGCAGCAGCTTCCCAAGCTGAATACGAGGGTTCGATTCCCTTCACCCGCTCCAGCAAGCTTTTCCTACTGCTCGATCAATCCGCCAAAGACTTCCAGCATGGCATTGGCGATCGCCTGGCCGAGGTCGGCGGCTGTTGTTGCCAGCGTGGCCTCGTTCATGTCGCGGGCCGCCATGGCGAAGGCGGCGCCTTCGGATGTGACGATTTCCTGAGCGCGCTGGATGGCCCAGAGCGCAAAATCGCTGCGGCTGCCGATCTCTGTCGTTTCCATGGTGGATTCCTATTGCATGGGTGGTCCCTGCGTCTTCCCAACCCGTCGAACCCGAACGGGGAGCGGATTTCGCCGGATGGGCGATTCCATGCGCGGGATGCATGGGTGGCGTGAGCTGTTGTCACTGGGAGGAACCGGTTGGCGAGCCTATATTCCAATCATCGAAACGACGCCGGACCTTGAAGAGGTTTCTGACGTCATCAAGCCCTCAGGAAAGGGGATTATCATGAACGTCGCACGCTCTTTCAACAACTGGCGCAGGTTCAACCGGACTGTTTCTGAACTCGGCCGTATGTCGGCTCGCGAACTGCACGACCTCGGCATCGACCGTGCCGACATCCGGTCTGTCGCCCGCGCTGCGATCGCTCGCTAAACGGCAGGGCATCAAAGCCCCCGGCAACCGGTAAACGTCAGGACAAAGAAATCCAATACGCCCGCCGTTTTAGCGGGCGTTTTCGTTCTCACTTGAGAGAGCGCAAGCCAAGGGGCGCTTTTCAGCACCGTCCATGGCACATGCCGTTAGCGGCTTGGGCGAGCCTTCTTGGGCGCCGAAACACCGCTTTCGCGCTCGAGCTTCTTGCGCGCGAGCTTGCGGATACGGCGGATGCCCTCGGCCTTTTCGCGGGCGCGCTTTTCCGACGGCTTCTCGAAATGTTCGCGAAGACGCATTTCCCGGAACACACCTTCGCGCTGCAATTTCTTCTTCAGAAAACGGAGCGCCTGCTCAACGTTGTTGTCACGGACCAAAACCTGCAATTTTATCTCCTTAGATCGGTGACGTTCTCATAGATGGATCGGCCCGATCGATCAAGACATTGAAGCCCTCTCGGTGCGATTTATCTCACAGGGACTTTTTGGTCGGTTTGCTGCAAGCGCCGCCCGCCGCCCGAGCCCTTGCCCGTCCTGCCGTCCCGCATCGAAGCTCAACGCTTCGAAGGACCACGCAAGCCATTGATGCTGCACACTTATGTCCGGTAGCGGACACTCACACAGCGGTGGGAACAAAGTCCTGTGTTCCGCGTTCAACAACCGTTTTCATTCGGTTCAGTTGGGAGAAACGGGGATGACGGAAAGTAGCGGCAGCAAGAAAAAAATATCCAGAAATCGGGTAGGCCGGGGAATCGAGCTGACAATCGCTGAGTTTCAAAGGGCCTATTGCCTTTCCGAAGAGGAGGCAAAGCGCATTTTCGGGGTCGCAGGGCCGTCGTCTATCAACCTTCATGCCCTGATGAAGGCAAAGACCGAGAGGCGCGCATAGGCCGATGGCTGTATTTTGCGCGGACCGTTGTTTTGCCGGATACCATACCAAACAACACGGTGAACTGCGAAGCGCCGGTCTCCCGCTTATTTCGATTTTCATGGACGCCGCCTGTACGCCCCAACGTGCCGGATTTGCGGCGCGCCATCAATGGAACGATGCGACATGACACCTGACGAACGGCGGCAAGCCTGGGACAGAATGACGGGCGCCAAACATGCATTCGGCCTCGCTGTCGACGAGGATCCGGTTTTCCTGAGCTGGATCGAAGCGTGGATCGCCGGCACGATCACCATGGCCGAAGTGTCGAACCGTTACATTGCGCTTGTCCGCAACCGCCGCCAGTCTGGGGCGGTCAGCCGCACGACCGGCTCCATTCTTGCGCAGATTCTCAAAGACGTCCCCGATCTTCGTTCCATTAAGGTGCGCGATCCCGCCGAGAGGTCGCGCTCCACCCGTGCAATCGAGCAGGCCTGGTCTGGGGATGAGTGACGGGGGTCGGTTCCAGATAGATGGAGAAACGCGGATCCAAAAAAGCAGAAAGCCCCGCGTGAGCAGGGCCTTCCGTTACATTTCGCCGGATCGGCGCGCAGGCTCGCTATAACAGGTCAATTCCAGGTCTGATTGCCGTACCACGTATCGATGTCGCGCTTCGCGGCGTCCTTTTCGATACCGTAGCGCTCCTGGATCTTGCCTTCGAGCTGGTCGCGCTTGCCGTCGATCTGGTCCAGATCGTCATCGGTGAGCTTGCCCCACTGTTCTTTCACATTGCCCTTGAACTGCTTCCAGTTGCCTTCGACACGATTCCAATCCATGATTTTCTCCTCTTTGCATGGGTTGATCTATGGTTGGAAAACGCATCAGGATGGAAATTGTTCGATTGGAAAATCAAGAAATCTAAGGGATTAGCGCCAGCAGTGCCTCGTGTCAGCGCTGTTCCGGCGCCGCCACTCATCCAAAGATTGCCCGTTTAAGGCGACGCACCAGAACCATGCCAATGAGAACGAACACGGCTTTCGACAGCGAAGCTGGTCGGTCCCGGGGATCGGATACCTGCGCGGCAGATGTTGGGCGTGCGTTCACTTCCTCCGTCAGATGGGCGACATAGGCGCGCAAGCGGCGGACCTCCTCGTGCATGCGCGACAGGTCCACCTCGTCGGGCTCCGCCCCGGCTTCAGGGAGCGCCTCCTCTGTATCGACGCGATCGGGCTCTTCAGCAAAATAGTCGTCGATCTCGGTGTCTGGATACCCAGTCCTCGGTTTGGAAAAGCTCCGGCGTGTCATGATCGTTCCTCTAACTTCATCGTGCTTGAAAAGATGCTGACGCTTGGCATCACGCCGATCAGGTCAACTCGCCGGGCTGGTGACGGCGGGCGGATCGCTGGCTGGAAAAGATGCTTTCAGGCCCTCATCCAGCTTGTCCTCGTCGGTCATCGCGGCCTGCTTTTCCTGCTCGATATGCAGCGACGCAACGGCTGGCGATACCGCCTCCATTTTTTGTGCCTCGGTGACGTAGCGGGCGTTCTCAGCCAGCGGAAGCTCGGGCAGCTTCTCCACCGTTTCCGTTTCCGTCGCCGGAGTTTCGGTGTCGAATGAGGCCAGCTGCAGCATGATGACCTTCGCCTGTTCGGTTGCATTGGCGCGGTTGATGCCGCGCTCGCCAGCCTGGCTGAACGTCACCGAAACGACGTCGCCGCCTTCGCCGACAAATTCGACGGTGAGCCCGTTCTGCTCATTGTGTATCTGTGTGTCCAAAACTTCCATTGGGAACGCTCCTGTCCGTGAAGCGGCTCAACGCGCCGTCCTGTTCTTGGTTCCGGCTTCGCTGGCTGACCGAGTGCGGTGGTCGCTTAAATCATGATCTCTCCACCGGTCACGGGAATGACCGCTCCGGTCATGTAGCTGCCGTCCACGGAAGCAAGCAGCACATAGGCGCCCGCCAGTTCGGCGGGCTGACCGGCCCGTCCCATCAGCGTCTGCTTGCCGAATGTTGCGGATTTTTCCGGCGGCATTGTCGAGGGAATGAGAGGCGTCCAGATGGGTCCGGGTGCCACGGCATTGACGCGAATGCCCTTGCTGGCGACCATTTCCGCCAAGCCAGCCGTGAAGTTCGACACGGCGCCTTTGGTCGATGCATAGGCCAGAAGGTGGGACGAAGGCTGCCGCGACTGGATCGATGTGGTGTTGATGATCGAAGAGCCGGGCTTCATATGAGGGATCGCGGCTTTCGACAGGAAGAACGGCGCATAGATATTGGTGCGGAACGTCTCGTCCCATTCGTCGGCCGTAATGTCTGATATATCGTCATAGGTGCGCTGGAACGCTGCATTGTTCACGAGGATGTCGATGCCGCCGAGTGCCTCCACAGTCTGTGCGACCAGCGCGTTGCAATGGCTCTCAGAGGTGATGTCGCCGGGAATGGCAAGGGCTTTGCGGCCTGCGTCCTTGACCCATCCTTCCGTCTCGCCCGCATCCTCATCCTCGTTGAGATAAGAGATCACGATGTCGGCGCCTTCCCGTGCGAAGGCGATGGCAACGGCGCGGCCTATGCCGGAATCCGCGCCGGTGATCAGCGCAACCTTGCCCTCAAGCCTGCCGCTGCCTTTATAGCTTTTTTCGCCATGATCGGGGATCGGCTCCATCAGCGCAGTCAGCCCCGGCGGGGACTGTTGCTGTTCGGGTTGCGGCGGCACGGGGCGTTTGATGTCTGACATGGTTTTCTCCTGTTGATCGATGGGGGAACGAACCAGATTTTTCTTGGTTCCCGGCAAGAGGGCGATGCCGGCGTACCAAGGTGTAAAGGCCGGTTGGCAGGCCATAAATTCCCGTGTTAGACAGTGGCGGCATGCGTCGCGGTTCGCTCACCAATGGGGGGATGAGGTCGTGAAAAAAAGACTGGTTGCCGTCGCTCTGACCGCGCTGATGCCGGCCCTCGGCATGCTTGTCTATAATGAGTTCACGGCGCGCTCGGAGCGCAGTGCCGAGGTTCACCGGCAGGCCGCGCAGATGGCGCGTCAGGCAGCGTCTGAAATCCAGAGCGTCGTCGAGGGCGTCAAAGGTCTGCTGATTGCGGTTGCCGCCATCCCCTCCATTGCCACACGTGATCCCGCCACCTGCAACGGCGTCCTGAAACGCGTCTCCGAAAAACTCGCTCCGGTTCGAAACATTCTCGTCCTCGACACATCAGGCAAACTCGTCTGCGACAGCTTGGGATGGGAAGCAGGACTGAATTTCGGCGATCGCCACTATGTTCAAAAAGCCTTGCAGAGCGATGGTCTCGTTGTCGGCGATTATACTGTGGCGCGGATCTCGAAGTCCGCCATTCTGCCAGTGGCGATTGCCCTGAAAAACGGGTCCGAGATCGTCGGCGTGCTGGCGACAGGCATTCGCCTGGAATGGCTGGAGGAGCGCCTGGTCGAGCGGGGACTGTCTGCCGGCGGCTCGGTGACGATTGCAGACCGCAAAGGTGTTATCATTGCCAGAAACCCTGATCCCGAAAAATTCATCGGCACGCAGATCCCCGAAGCCTTCCGCCATCTGATCAATGCCGCAGAGCCCGGGACAACCGAGCTCGTCAGCCAGGACGGCACGCGGCGGATCGTTGGTTATAGCCCGGTGTCCGATGAAAACCCTCTCTATATAAGCGCAGGTCTTTCAGAAGAGGAGGCCTTCGCCCCCATCAACCGGGCCTCGCTGACGGGGCTGGTGATGATGATGGCGGGAGCGGCACTGTCGCTGTTTGCCGCCGTCTTCGTCGGCAACAGGTTCATTCTGCATCCGATCAATCACATCGTCTCGGTCCTGCAGCAGTGGCGGGATGGCGACCTCGCAGCAAGGACCCGCATGCGCGGTCAGTTCGGCGAACTGGGACAGGTGGGCGCGACGGTGGACGGCCTTCTCGACGAACTCGAAAAGCGCCGTTGCGAAACGGCGCGGGCTGAGCAGCAGCGCAGCCTGATGGCAAGCGAGCTGTCGCACCGCGTCAAGAACACGATGGCGATCGTTCAGGCCATCGCCCGCCAGACCTTCAAGGGACATTCTGCGGAAAATGCGGTGTTTTCACACCGCGTGGGTGCGCTGGCCGGGGCCTATGATGTGCTGCTGTCGCAAGACTGGAAGAGCGCGCAGCTGCAGGACGTTGTCGAGCGGGCGCTGCACCCGCACGCGGGTGAGCATGACACGCGTATTGTTCTTTCGGGCCCGGCCTGCACCCTGCAGCCGGAGGCCGTCATGGCCCTGTCGCTCATCACCCACGAACTTGCGACGAATGCGATTAAGTACGGCGCCCTTTGCGCGGTAGACGGTTCAATTGCTGTTACCTGGCAGGAGAGCGGCGAGCGGATCAATTTTGTCTGGACCGAAACGGGCGGTCCCAGCATCGAAGCGCCAAAACCCGAGGGTTTCGGCTCCAAGCTGATCCGCAGCGCATTCCCAGTGAATTTCGAACCCAAGTCCGAAACCACCTTTGCGGCTGGCGGCCTGCATTTCCATCTTTCTTTTCGCGTGCGCGCGCTACAAGAGAACAATTAAGCTTAGCAAAATCGTCCGGGAGGAGCATTATCATTGGTATCCCGGCGCGCAGGCTCTGTGGCGGGGAACATTGTCTGAACTTCTTGGTTCTTCCAGCAAAAGGAGAATGACCATGAGCAACGACTGGATCAAATGGCTTCATGAACGCGCTTATGCCCTGTGGGAAGCCGATGGGCGGCCCGACGGGCATGATCAGGAGCACTGGCATCAGGCAGAGCAGGAACGGTCGAATGCTGAAGCCGGCAGTCAGGCCGATCCGGCTGATCTTGCGGCGATCGCAACCCCGCCTATTACCACCGGCGAGATCGAGCCCGGCGAGGCGGTGAAACGGACGGAAGGTCCCTGACCGCGCTCATGACCCGAATCAATTACGAGCCTGCGGCACTGATGTCCCGCATTGTGCGCCTCGCGGCCATTGCCCGGGTGATGGACACAGCCATTCACATTCCCGGCACAGGTATCAGGCTGGGCGCTGATTCTGTGCTCGGCCTCGTGCCGGGTATCGGCGATGCCGCCGGTGCGCTTGTCGGTCTCTATATTGTCAACGAGGCCCGAACGCTCGGCCTGCCGCGAACGGTTCTGGCGAAAATGATCTATAATCTTGGGCTGGATACGGCCGTTGGTGCGATACCGGTTGTGGGCGACGTGTTCGATGTCTATTTCAAATCGCACAAGAGAAATGTGCAGCTGATTCTGGACCACTTTGAAATCACCGGTGCCGACATCCAGAGACACCGGGAAGAGCGGCGTTCTTTCGCGGGCCGCATGCCGGTCTGAAGTGCTTTAGGTTTGCAGGAGGACTGCGACCACACCCAGCGCGAGGATCACCTGCATCAGCGCCAGACCCCCGAGCCACCGCCTGCCTTGGTCGAGCGACCAGCAGGCAGCATTGCAGACGCCCGAGACAATGGTACCCGCGCAAAGAGCCAACAGGCCCAGCACAGTGTCGAGATCCGGAAAGAAGCCGCCGCCGGATGGGCTGAGGATGAGGAACAGGCAGGCAAAAAGCCCCGCCGCCATCGACAGAACGGAAACAACCCCACAAGCAGGGACGGCAAAGCTTCTCATAGTGGCAGATCTGCAAGGAGATGGGCGGGAAGTGCGGCTCTGATCTTGGGCGTGTCCACGCTCGCAAAGACCATCTCGCCGTCGGACCAGATGTCGTATTCCATCTTTATGTTCATGCCGTCACGTTCCAGCACCGCCCGGGAGAAATCGAGCCCGCCACCCTTGCGCAGCGACCATCCATCGGCCGCCAGAGCTGCGATTGCCGCTCTCCAGCATTCTTCCGGTATTCCGGTCAGGCAAATCGCATCAGACATCGGCGCCTAATACAATGCCCGGCCACCTGCGGTAAAGGAGCCATGGCTCAAACGGAATTTTTCAGGCGGGCAGTCGCAGGCGAGATGTCGGCGGCAACACGGGCGCTTACAAGGAAGTTATTGAGGATGAAGGCTGCCAGTTGAACCTCTGGAATGGGCTTGCTGAAATAGAATCCCTGAAGCTGGTCGCACTTCAGTTCGGCCATAAGAGCAGCCTGGGCCTGCGTTTCCACACCCTCGACAGTGACGCTCATTGACAGGGAGTGGGCAAGTGCCACGATCGACCGGACTGTGTTCAGGGCCAGATGACCGCGCTCGGAGCGATTGCTGAGGAACGACTTGTCGATCTTGATCTTGTCGAAGGGAAAGCGCCAGAGCGAGGAAAGGCTGGAATAGCCGGTGCCGAAATCATCCATGGCAATCGACACGCCCAGCGCCTTGATGTCGTTCAGTTCTTTCAACACAATTTCCGTGTCGTCGAGAATGGCACTTTCGGTGATCTCAAGCTGCAGGCGCTGTGGCGGCAGGCCGGTTTCACGCAGGGCCTGAGAAATCTCGCTTGTTAGCTGGCCCTTGGCAAACTGAAGCGGCGAAACGTTCACCGCCACGACAATCTCTTCCGGCCATCCGGCTGCCGTCGAGCAGGCCTGTTTCAGCACCCAGCTTCCCATTTCGCCGATCAGCCCGAGCCGCTCGAGGACGGGGATGAACAGAACCGGAGAAATCGGGCTGCCGTCGAGGTCGGTGAGACGCAGCAGGGCTTCGAACCCGGTGATCTGATGGCCGTCTGGCGCATACTGCGGCTGGTAGGCAAGGGAAAAATCCATGTCGCGGACAGCGTTGCGCACGCGCGTATCGAGCGCGCTGACCCGGCGCTGTTCGATTTCCATCGCCGCACTGAAAAGACAGGCCTGATCCTTGCCCATCTTCTTGGCCGCATAGAGCGCCAGATCGGCCGATTGCATCAGCCTGATCTCGGTATCGCCGTGGGCCCCCGAGATCGACGAGCCCACCGATGCGCTGAGGCTGATGGTCTTGCCATCCATCTGAAACGGCGCATTCAGCACGTTTACGATCCTGGCGGCGAAAGCCTCGGCCGTTGCACTGGTCTCGACGTTGCGTTGCAGGGCGACGAATTCGTCGCCACCACGCCGCCCGATGACATCGTCCGGCCCGGCAATATCAAGCAGGCGCAGGGCCGTTGCCTGAAGAACTTCGTCGCCGGCATGATGACCGAATGTATCGTTGACGAATTTGAAGCCATCGAGATCGATGGCATGAACGGCAAACGGCGCCGTACTGCCGCTCTCGCTCAGCACCGCCATCATCGCCTGCGAGAAGGCCGCCCGGTTCTTCAATTTGGTCATGGCATCGTGATGGGCCAGAAAAACGATCTGCTCATCCATCTCAACCAGCAGCGAACGGAAGACCCCCAATCCCATGAAGAAGACGACAATCGCCGCGATGCTGGAGAACCCGAGCGCAATATTGCGTTTGCCCTTCAGGGTTTCCAGGCGCTTTGACACCAGCCGCTCGAGATTGTCGCCCATGGTGCTCCACGCGGCGATGACCGAGCTTTTTTCATCCGCAGCCCCGGTCCCGTAAACCTGGCTGCCGTTCGCCGCCGTCCCGTCCAGAATGCTGGCGCGCAACCGGTGCCCGGCAATCGACAGTTTGTGCACAGCCCGCATCGCCGTTTCGACCTTGGTCGATAATTTTCGCTCCAGCGATCCGTCGAGATTGGAGGAAAGAGCACGCGTGTAGGCGCGCCGCAAATCTTCGGCTGCATCCTCCAGCCTGACGGTCTCGACGAAAATCGACGACGCACTTTGCGACAGTTCCACCGGTACGGCCTGGTTGGCCGCCATGACGTTGGACAGGGCGTCCAGCGACGACATCAGCTGCGGTGCATGAAAGACCATCGTCTGCATCAAGTAGTAGCTGTCGAGTTCCGGATCGATCGTCAGGTTCGACGTGTCACTGACCCGGTTGATCAGCGCCAGCAGCGCAAACCGAACGGACTCGGGGTTGCTGGGCGATCTGTGAAACGCGTTGACCACGGCTTCCGACAGCAGGCCGGACTCAAAACGGACATCCATTTGCGCACGCATCGCCTCGAAGGCGGAAAGCGACTGCATCTCCTGCGGCGAATGTGTTTCACCGAGATCGACGAACAGCGGAACGATGGAGCGCAGATATTGAATGCCGGCCAGTTCCTGCTCGGCGAAGGTAATCGCCTTCTGGCTTTGCGCCAGAAACAGCCATCCGAAGCACAGGCTCGGAATGGCGAGCAGTGCGACGACCAGAAGAAACCGAATTTTTGTTTTGCCAGGTGTCATGAAAATCTGTTCTGCGCCTGTAAAGCATAGACAGCTGACGTCGCCAGATGGGTCAATATGCGAAACCTCTTAAATATAACTCCGGAGTGCACGCTAGTCACAGCGCGATTTCTCTGAATTCATTTCAGGGGTCTGTGCCTCCAACACCGGAATTACGCTACGCACAGTCAATTACAGATGGGTTAATCATCGGTTCCGGGAAATAATACATCGCGCTGCTGGCGCCAGCCTTGAGCACGTCACTGCGGCGCACCGGCAACGACGATGGGTGCAGTGCCACCGTCGATGGGCCAGATCCGGATCGTTCCGTCGGCACTGCCGGTTAGAACCGTACCGGCGGGACCAAATGCCACGGACAGGACAGGTCCCGTATGGCCGTTAAACTGGGTGATTTCATCACCGGTGGCCTTGTCCCAAAGACGGGCTGTTCCGTCGAGCGAGCCGCTGAGAATCTGCTTGCCGTCGGCGGAAAGAACCAGCGTATAAACAGTGCCCGAGTGCCCCTCAAGGCGCCGGATCTCCTTCTTTGCCGCCAGATCCCAAACCTTGATGGTACCGTCGCCGCTTCCGGTCACCACTTCCCGGGCATCTGCGGTAAACGCCATGCCATAGGTCCCGCGTTCGTGGCCTTTCCAGGCGCGAAGCAGGCGGCCCGCATCGATGTCCCAGAATTTCAGCGTGCCGTCGATGCTGCCGCTCAGCGCCCGGCGGCCGTCGGGAGAAATAGCCACGCTGCTGATCGACCAGTCTTGCCCGTTGAGCACATGCAATGCGGTCCTTTTCTCGATATCCCAGATGATGACTGTGCCTGCTTCGTGGCCGCTGACGGCGCGTTTGCCATCGGCTGAGATCGCCACCTTGTTGGCGCTGCCGTGTTCCGCCGCCGAAAAGACATGCAGCACGGCGCCATCGTCCACCGAACGAAGCACGATCTCGCCATCGTCTCCGGCCGACAGAACACGGGTGCCGCCGGGCAGGAACAGCGCCGTGCGCGCCATGTCCTTGTGTGCGCCCAGATCGCGGATCGGCTGGCCCTTGATGTCCCAGAGCCTGATTGTCTTGTCGATACTGGCGCTGAGGATCGATTGGCTGTCGGGCGAGAGCGCCAGCCACACGACCGCTCCGCGATGACCCGTGGTCTGCGCCGGCAGGGGAACAGGATCCGGCAATTTGACCACGGTCTCCGGCACCGGATCGGTGGCCGGCAGTTTGGCCGTCTGACCGTCCTCCTGCTGCGCCTCAGCCTTGCCGGTATCCCGCACCGACGGCAAGACCTCAGGCTTCTTTGCTGCCTGTTTGGTTTCGGCCACGGGCTGTTCGATACGGGCCTTGTCTTCGACCAGAAGCGGCGTGGACGATGGGACGCGTTCAAAGATCAGGCAATCGCCGGCAGCGACCAGACCGGCAAGGGCTGCGAAAACGAATGCTGCAGTTCGGGCCGCCGGTTGACCGCTGCCGGGAACACGCGCGTTGCGGCCGAACCGCGGCGCAAGAGAAGATTGATCCTGATCGGCGTGTATCCGCGACCGGTTCCAAACAAAAAGGGCGGCGAGAACGGCGCCGACACCGGCAGCGAGAAGCACGGCCAGCCGCAGATAGGCGGCAAACCGGTCATCGGCGATGCGCCAGCCGCCAAGCAGCACCAGAGCCTCACCCGAACCGGACTGGCTCATCGCGAAATAGGCACGGATCAAACACACAAGGCCGATGCCCAGCATCAGAAGGACAGCCAATGCGTCCGATGGTTTGGCTCTCTGCATCCCGTAGCTTCCCATTGCACCGGTGGACGGCGTTGCGGCCATCTTACAGACGCGGCCACTTGCCCGATACGGGAATGTCGCATGAAGGCGCCGCTATCCGAAATGGCAAGCCGCCACACTATGTGTTCCCGCCAGGGAACGGTTGCGGAGCGGTCTTTATTCGGTACGGGACATTGGAAGACGATCCCAAATGGCACGTCCAGGAAGGCTTTATTGGGCCGCTTGGAACTCCGGATACCGGCCTAGATCGGCCGCATCCGAACCGTCGCTGCGGGCCGAGAGGATGACGGCAACCGGGTGGGACGTATCGAGGTCACTCGGAAGGCCAACAGTGGTTTTCTCGCCATTTTCGCGAATCAGAACAGCTTGCCTGCGAAAACCACGCTCCAGCAGCCAGTCCCGGGGAAGGCTGACGTCGATACCGACGCTGCCGTCGTTCGAAGTCAGCACATAAGACACTGGCGAGGTTTGGCCATTGATATCAAGCTGGCCCGATCCGGTGGCCTGAGCGATGGACGTGTTCATATCGATCTCCTTTTCGTCGGGGGCGAAGGCGTCGCTCGCCTAACGCTTCGGAGGGGGGATTGTTGCAGGGCTGTGGCTTCAGCGGCGTAGTCGCGAAACCTCAGCAACCGGTTCGGAACAATCTCGCTTTCGGCCGGTTTTCCGCGAACGTCGCAGAAGACCTCTTCAGTCTCACGAAATCAAAAGGTGATCCTCCCATGTCTCTCAAAGCTCTCGCTCTGAATGGAACGTTGAAAACATCGCGATCAAGCGAAAAATCATCGACAGCCCATATGCTCGAGTTGATCGCCAACGCGCTCACTGCGTTCGACGTGGAGACCGAAACCATCTGGCTGGCCGATCTCAACATCAAGCCGGGCGTGACTTCCGATGAAGGCGAGGGCGACGACTGGCCGGCCATCCGCACGAAAATCCTGGCGGCGGACATCCTGTTGATGGGAACACCAATCTGGATGGGCCAGCCCGGCAGCGTCTGCAAGCGGGCGTTGGAGCGTATGGATGCGTTTCTTGATGAAACCGACGATCAGGGTCGCATGGTTTCGTACGGCAAGGTCGCCGCCGTCGCTGCGGTCGGCAATGAGGATGGCGCACACCATGTTTCGGCCGAACTGTTTCAGGCACTCAACGATGTCGGCTTCACCATCCCCGCCAACGGCGTTGCCTACTGGGTGGGCGAGGCCATGGGCTCCGTCAATTTCGTCGATCTCAAGGACACGCCGAAAGCCGTCAAGACGATGGTTTCCATGCTGGCGCGGAACACGGCTCACCTCGCACAGCTTTTGAAAGCCAAACAATACCCGGGAGAAAAAGAATAGCCGTCAGAAGGTCGGGTCGACCTCGTCGCGAATGCAGGCATAAAGCTTTTCGGAGCCGCCAAATTGCATCAATGCCGCTTTCCCGGCGTCAGCAATTCTGGCTCCGGTTATCGGGCGATCGAGCACATGGGCATCGCCCGGAAACAGCAGGATCGCCGTGCGGCCTGCCTGGAACCGGTTGATCGCATCCTGCCGATGCTTGGGTTGATCGGTGTCCGGCAGCCCGTTGAGCTTGCGGTTCATCGCGATATTGGCTTCACCGATCTCCTTGACCGGACCGTAGTCGCCGACGATGCCATAGACCGTACGATGGGTTGCAGGTCTCGACAGACCGACGACGAGGGAGCGCTTGGTCACGCCATTGGCCAGGAACTGCGACGGGACGGCAGCCGTCTTCTTCGGCAGAACGATGGCCGGCGCGGTCAACGCGTCGATCCATTTCGACTGGTCGCAATCACCCACCCGGGCAAAGCCGCCCGCCACCGCGACATCGGCCGTCATCGACACCAGATATCCCTCCGGTGTCGTGCAGGGTTTGCCGGTCTGCGCATTTTTCTCGATGATGTCGGAACTGAGCACATTCCAGGTGCTGGCTGGAAACCCCGCATCGCGAACGGCCTCGAAGTCAGAGACCGGCCGTGCGGCATTGGTGTAGGCGTTGCGGATATTGTTGATGGCACAGGGCGTTGCGGATGGATCCGCCGCGCAGCGCCGCCCCGTTACATCCCGGATGTGATAGGAGATTTTCGTGCCGTCCGTGTTGACCTTCAGCGAGGTGATGAACAGCAGCGGCCGGATGCCGCCCAGTTGGGGAACGGCATCGCCGCGAAAGATCTTGACGGTCTGCGCCCCGCCTTCATCCGGCCGCGTGAAGCTCAGTTGAAAGCCGCATCCGGAAGCAAACACATCGGCAGCCGGCGACAGAACAAGGGCGGAAAGCAGGGCGGCGCGTTGAAATTTTGGCAGCAACATGGCTGATCTCCTCTCTGGCGTTTGCAGTTACTCCACGGTGCCGAGGTCTCCGCCGATTTCATCGCCGTTGATGAAATACAGGTCACCGGCCATGGCTTTTGCCGCCTTGAGTTCGACCTCTTCGGGTGTCAGCTCGGCGCCGTCTTTTTCGAGGTCCGGCAGTGCGCTCGTCATGATGTTGGCGAATTGTGCAGAGCCGTAGAGAGGCGGGCGGGTCAGATACCGGTCGCTCTGTTCGCCCAGCGCCACGCCGGCCCCCGGCAGGGACGTGCCAATCTCGACCTTGTTGATGCAGGCGAAGCCGAGCGCGCAGGGTTTGCCCTTGATCAGCTTCACCCACTTCGGTCCACCGACAAGAATGGCGAAATACATCGTCCCGGCCTTGCTCTTGGAGACGCCGCTATCGAGCAGAGCATCATAAAAAACGCGATGGGTCTGGCGCCAGGGCCGGACGTGCCGGTCGCAATAGTGGTCGTGGATAACGGCGGCTTTGATGAAGGCCTTCTCGAACGGCTTTCCGACGATCGGTTGGGCCCAGGGCGGTATCGAGGCGCCGTCGGTCAGCAATCCCTTTTTCGCCATCCAGCCGATATTGTTGGCATCGACATAGCCGAACTCTTGGCCCAGCGTGCAGGTGCCAGAGGCTTCGCATCCGGCCGGGACAAGTTCGAGCTCTCCCACAAAGGCCGCTTCGGCGGTCAGGGGCCAGAAAAGCAGGGGCCAGAACGACAGGCCTGCTGCAAGCAATAAGTCTGGTCTGCGAAACATGGCGGCCTCGGTTTTGGGGTCAAGTCTCAGCTGCGGGGAGGGCAGGCATCGAGCGCTTTGGTGAGCTTCAGCATCGGAAGCCCGGTATTGTCGGGCACGCCGGATGCAGCCATGCATTTGAAGGCCTCCACGCCGGTATATCCGGGCCGCACCAGACGAAAAAGCACATGCGACGAGGCGCAATAGGGCGAGGCCATCGAGGTGCCGCTCATTTTGCCGTAGGACGAATTCGACGGCTGATCGTTCTGGTCGAAGGCGAGTGCGCTCAGGATATCGACCCCCGGGCAGGAAATGTCGCCGCCTGAGTTCGAAAAGCTCGCGCGCTTTCCCGCTGGATCATGCGCTGCGACAATGACGCCGTTCTGTATGCCCCTTTGCCGTGCGGCCAGCGCCGCCCAGTTGAAAGGGCTCGCATATTGCGCGCTGATCGGCGTCTCATTGCGCCGGCTGTCATTGCCGGCGGCCGAGAAGATCACTTTTCCGTCCCGGTCGGCAGCTTCCAGGACGGAAACAAGAAACACACCTTGCGCTTCGACGAGCGTTCGCCATTGCGTCGATTCCGGCAGATCGGGGTTGATGCCGAAATTGCTGCGCCAATTGTAGCCGAGGCTGACATTGAAGGTGGAGACATCGTCCTGTCCGCCGACAAAGGAATCCAGCGTCGCCAGAATCTGGCTGAACAGGACCATGAAGCCGAGCTGCGGATTGTTTCCGGCCGACTGGAAAAACACGTCGCCAGCCCGTGCTCTCACGAAACAGTTTGGCAGCACGCCCTCGATGCCACGGCCATTGTGAATTCCGCAGGCAATGCCGGCGACGTGATTGCCGTGGTTGTCGGCGCTCGCGGTCTTCGGAAAATCCAGGTAGGAAATGTCCGTGTGCCGGGCGAAACCCACATCCATCACACCGAAGATCACCCCGTCGGTGGCCCCCGGCATCTGCCAGAGCTGATCGGCTTCCACATCCTTGACGCCCCAGTCGATGGTCGCAACACCCAGTGCGGCGCCTTCGGTGACGATATCTGTCGGCGTCAGCATGTTGCGAATCTCAAGCTCGCCGTCCTGCTTGTCAGAAAGGAAGATGTCCGGTGTCGCCGCAATAACCCTCGGGTCTTTCTTGAAGTCGACGATCGCATCATTCATGCCGCGCAGGATCGTGTCGTTGACACTGGTGTCGGTCAGTTTGGGCTCGAAATATTTCGAAATGTCCGTCTTGACCTGAACGGCACCGATCGTGCGGAACTTCTGGATGACCAGCAATTCGTTGGTTCTGAGATAGTCTTCGACCTGCGCCGGCGTCACATTGGCCTCGAACTTGATGATCATCGAGTTCGGCACCACGAAGGGTACGGTTGTCCCCTCATCACCCGACATTTCAATTCGTTGCTGCCCGGCCTCATTCAGATTGGTCTGGTCGACCACCAGCTCGCGCGCCATCGGGGTCTCGGCCGCCCAGGCCCTGATGCCGATTTCCGGTAGGTTCTTGATCAGATCGGACGTTTCGACAGTCGGCAGCATCGTTGTCTGGCCTTCGAGCGCCTCTTCCGCCAGAACATCGCTGCCGGGCAACGATTGCGCACCTGCGTTTGACCCTGCCAGAGCCACCGGCATGCAAACAAGAAATGAAATGATGGCCAATGCGCGTTTCATGATGCAATTCCTTCAACGCATGTTGGAACCTTGATCTTTCGCATGGAGGCGTCTGAGAACAGCTAGGCGCTGCCAGAGACGTAATTCGGGATCGGGAAGAAACGCACCTTCAGGCCCTTGTTGGTCTTGTAGCGCTGGACCCAGGATTTCACCGTGAAGTTCTGTTTCCACAAGGCCGCAGAGCTGGAATTGGAATAGATCAGGCGGTTGGTGTCCCCCGTCCTCGGTCCAAGGATTCCCACATGCCCGATATTCGATCCTTCGGTCGGAGAGATGATGATGCAGCCCTTGCCGACGTCGGCCTCCGTCAAGGTGCTGGAAAAACACCGCCGCAATTCCGGATCGAACACCGCCGTGCCGTCCGTGCGCGTGATCCAGCGGCCGAGCGCCTTCCGCGCGATGTGCCTGACAGCCCAGACGCAGGCGAGGTTGCCGCCATCCGGCCCGCTCGCCGATGAAAAATTATTCTCGGCCTCGACAACTTTTTCATAAACCGAGGTGATGTCCCCGGGGTCGCTCAGCTCGCAGACAAGTGCTGCCGCCGGAGAAAACGTATCGAGCCGCGGCCCGATCGCAACCGTCGTATCCGTATCCTTGTGAACAAGGCCATGGTCGGTGATCTCGAAAAGCACCTGGCCGGAATCGATCTCGCCCTTCTGGGTGACGATCAGATAGGTCTTGCCGCCGGACACGAATTCCGTGCCCTCGTTGACATAGTCGTCCGTGGTGTCGAGGAACGGCTTGATTTCAGGATAACGTTCGACAACGCCCATTTCACTCCCCCAAAATTATCGATTGAACGGCTGGGATAGTACCCCTTTAAAGAGAGATCGCAACAGAAAATTAGAGGACTCTGTTACAGCAATGCATGCTTTATTGCGTCGTTCTGGTTGCACCAGCGTGTTATCCCGGGGGCTGCAGCGGCCTGCTCTAGGACCGCCCCCGCATCACGGGCTTGTGCTCGGTCTTGTTCCAGAAGAACGGGTTGGTCTTGAGTTCGGCGACGGCTTTCCAGGCGGCGATCGAGATCAGGATCCAGTATCCGGGAACGAACAGCCATCGCCATCCGACGGCCTTCTGCTCGGCTTTGCTCATTCGGTTGCGGCCAAGGGCGATGAAAACCGTGTAGCTGCCAAAGATGTTCAGCGTATCGGCAATGAACAGGCCGAGTGTCAGCGGGGTGTTGAGCTGGGGGCTACCCTCGATCAGGGCCCAGCTGAGGAAAACGAGAAATCCGAAAATGATCGGATGCGCCAGCGACGAGATCAGCATTCCGGCAATGAGGATCTGCAGCACGACAAAACCGCGCAGGCCCGTTTCCTCCATCAGCGCCACGGGGTTGCGCATCAGCACCAGCCAGGTCTGCAGCCAGCCTTTGAACCAGCGCGTCCGCTGGCCCATCCAGGCCCTGGCCTTGGTCGGCGCATCCTCGAGCGTCGGCAGCAGGATGACATCCGAGCGATAACCGAGCCGGTGAAGCCGCATGCCGAGATCGGCATCTTCCGTCATGTTGTAGGGATCCCACCCGCCGGCGACCCTCAATAGATCGGTGCGGAAATGGTTCGAGGTTCCGCCCAGCGGAACGGGCAGGTTGCGCGCCGCCAGCAGCGGCACCAGCCCACGGAACAGGCCCGCATATTCCATGGCGAAAAGCGCACTCAGCCAGGAACTGCCGGCATTGGTGATAACAAGCGGCGCCTGAAGGCAGGCGACATTGTCAGGACAGACCGCAAACCGTTCATGCGCTTCCCTGAGCTGTCCGGGGTGGGGCCGGTCCTCGGCATCATAGACGGCGAGATAGTGGCCGCGTGCCGCAGGAAGCGTGTAGGCCAGCGCCTTCGGCTTGGTGCGCGGCTGCCGTTGCGGAACTTCGACGATCTCGTATTCCGGGCCGAGCGGCAGAGCGCGAAGTGCGGCCAGTGTCTCGAGGTCGTCTTCCTCGCAGATGAGCTTGATGTCGAGCCGCGTGCGCGGCCAGTCTAGTGCATCCAGCGCGGTGACGAGCTGCTGCGCGACGGCGCGTTCCCGGTAGAGCGCAACAAAGACCGAATAGACGGGCAGCGCGTCTTTTCCCATGGAAACAGCAGGCTTGTATCGCCGGCGCGAGGATTCGCGCCCGAGGGCTGCCAGACGGATCAAAAGGTTCGCCATGTAGACCGCCGTGAACAGAAAATGCAGGGCGACCAGCGTCTGCCAGGGTTGCACCACAGTCATGACCAGCAAGGCGCAAAGCGCCATTCCGATATAGAAACCCTGCTTGCCCCAGAGAACGATCCGGGCGCTATGAACCGGTTTTTCGTCGAACAGCGCCTGGCTTGTCGCGGCCACCCGCCGCACACTGCCGGCTGTCCAGACGGCCTTTCGAAGGCCCGTGGGGGTGGTGATCGCCAGCGAGGCGCGCAGTTGCGGCACGCGGGCAAGCAGGTTCGCGGTTTTTTCCACCTGGTCGAGACGGGGAACGATGGCTGTCACGGGCGGGCGGGAAGAGTGGTGGATCCGCACGATCGACGGTTCGATCAACTGGCTGTCGATGCCGGGCAGATCCTGAACATGGCACCCGTCGGGAAAGGGAATGAACGGCAGGCCAAGCTGCCCGGCGAGGCTTTCATAATATGTGTGTTCGAGAATGCTGCCCGACGCCAACAGTTCGCTTTCGACGCTTGTTCCATTGTCGCGGGCCGCAGCGATCATGCGGGCCAACAGCGGGCGGCCGATGCCAAACCGCAGGAGCTTTGCCGCCTCCCGTACCAGCGGCGGGGGCAGGGGCTGAGCGGGGTCCTCCGAGGCAAGCGTGTCGGGTTGGTTTGCGGTAGCAAATTGCGGATTGTACGGATACTCTCCAAGACGCATACACAAACCCTTGTCTGCCGCGAGCGGTCCTTGAATTCCTGAAATGCTAAAGTAGACATTAATGAATAATGACCGGCGTACATCCATAAAATTTTATGGTTTTTTCATCCAGTGCTTGCTGGCGGTTGTATTCTCCTGCGCTCCGGTCTCGGCGCAGGATGGCGGGCAGTCCGGCTTTCCCCTGCTGTTCGACGGGCGCGAGCGGCTGGCCCGGCCGGACCTGTCGGCGGTGCCGCGGTTGCGGTTCCTGACCACTGTCGATTTCCCGCCGTTCAACTTCATCGACCAGTCGGGCAAGCTGTCCGGCTTCCATGTCGACCTCGTCCGCGAAATCTGCAAGGAACTGCACGCGGAAGCCAAATGCCAGATCCAGGCGATTCCATTTGCTGATCTGCGGACCGCACTCACCGGCGGCAAGGGCGAGGCGGTTGCGGCCGGGCTGACTGTTACCGGCGATCTCCGGCGCGAGTTCGAATTCTCCCGCACTTTCCTGCAACTGCCCGCCCGTTTCGCCGTCAATAGAAAAGCGTCAGGAACGGCAGCCACGGCGGTGGATCTGGATGCGAAACCGGTCGGTATTGTCGGCGGCACGGCGCATGAAGCCATGCTGAAGGCGTTCTTCCCGAAGATCACACCGGTGGTTTTCCAGAACCGCGGCGACATGCTGGCGGCATTGAAGAAGGGGGAGATTCACGCCGTCTTCTCAGACGGGCTGCAGCTTTCCTTCTGGATCGCAGGAACCGATTCTGCCGGTTGCTGCAGCCTTTTCGACGGACCCTACATTTCGCAGCGCTTCCTCGGCGAAGGCATGTCGATCATGGTCAAGAAGGATGATGCCGATATCGCCCGGGCTATCGATAGCGCGCTTCTGGCCCTGTCGCGCAACGGCCGCCTGAACGAGATCTATCTGCGCTATTTTCCGAACAGCATATATTAGTGCATGTCTCCCAAAAGTGTGTAGCGGTTTTGGGATGGAGACATGCATAAAAACATTTATTTCCGAAAGGGCAGGGTCAGCGCCCACCAGAGCCGGGAGGGCTTGCTGTCGCGATAGTCGGACAGGCCGATCTCCATGGCCGTATGCCCCAGCGATGGCGCGGGCAGGTAGGTGGAAAACAGCCGATCCCAGATAGAAAGATTGAAGCCGTAATTCGTATCGGTTTCATCCGGGCGGGCGGAATGATGCACCCGGTGCATGTCCGGCGTGACGATCAGCGGCCGCAGGGCACTGTCAAGCCGCTGCGGCAGGCGCAGGTTGGAATGGTTGAACATCGAGCTGCCGTTGAGAACGATCTCGAAGATGAGCACGCTCAGGGCCGGTGGACCGAGCAGGAGAATGATAACGGCTTTCCACAGCATCGACAGCAGGATTTCGAGCGGATGAAATCGCAACGCCGTCGTCACGTCGAAGCCCGTATCGGCATGGTGCATCCGGTGAATGCGCCATAAAAGCGGTATCCGGTGGCTCATCACATGCTCGAACCAGATGGCGAAATCGAGCGCCACGAAGGCCAGAAGTCCGGAAACTGTCGGCGGCAGGCCGGAGAGCGGCAGCAGACCGTAGCCCTGTTCCGCAGCGAACAGCGCAGTGCCCACGGCAGCCAGTGGAAAAACCAGCCGCAACAGCAGCGATGACAGAACCAGGATCGACAGATTGGTGATCCAGCGCCGGGTTTTTAGCGCCTTCATCATCTCCGGCCGCTCAAGCCGCGGATGAAAGATCTCCAGCACCGCTAGACTGGAAAAGATCGCGGCAAAGGCGCCAAGCCGCCAGACCGGTTCTGCAATTCCCAGCGGTTCCACCTGTTGGTCCTTCCTGCATGCGCCTTGAACGGCGGTCCGGTGCGCGCCGAAAATCACCGCACGGTTTCTTGATTCGCTTTATTCGCGAAAGCGCGCCATGGCACTGCGCTCGATGGCGGCGCAGGTGAGCTTGTCGAGCTTCAGCCGGTCGCGCAGCAGTTGCAACAGGCGGATCTCTTCCGGCTTGACCCTGAGATCGGCCGTGGCGATCTCGACGGCCAGCGCATAGGCAGTGTCATAGAGCCGGGTCGGCAGAGCCTCGCGAACGATTTCAAGCGTGATGTCGAGACCTTCGGGCCCCGCCACGAGATTGGCACACTCGCGGGCCGTATCGACAAGCCTGTCCTCGTCAAAATCGGCAAAGACCGGCAGGAAATTGGTCAGTCGGCCGATCCGGGCAAGCTCCTCGTCGCTCATGATACGGTCGACCGCCGAGGTCATAACCATGACGTAGATGAGAGCCTCGTGATGGGTGAGATGCGATGTCATGGGAAACCTTGTGTCTGTCGAACGGCTGCCTGCCGGTTCAAGAGTGGGAATTCGCTCGCCGGGTTGCAAGCCTCTGTCTCAGGGCGTTGCGATGGTCTCCGGCTGATCTGCCGGAACGGTGCCGCGCGGATCGTTGCCAAAAAGGCCGAGGCCTTTCGCTTTTGCTTCCTCTGCCAGCTTATTGAGGGTAGAGCCGGGTGCCGGTTCCGCCCAGCCATTCTCCGCCAGCCAGAGGGCCACGTCCTTGCCGCCCAGCTCGCAGCTTGCCGTCACCGTTCCGGTGAAATCGGCGCCGGGAACCGTGCAGGTCAGCGCCCGGCCGCGAATAAAGTTGCGCAATGCCGTGCGGGCCATCATGCCGCATGGCCAGGTCTTTCCGTCTGGGCCGGCACAGGTCCGGTTCAGCGTCGGGCCGGAGAGCCCGTCGAGCTCGACCAGCCCCTGACCGAAACGTATGGCACCGGCCGATATGGCGAGAGGCCGCAGCAGCAGGGTTTTTTCCGCCTTCTTTTCCACCGGCTCGATCTTGGAAAGCGGCTCCCGGGCCGCGATCCGCTCCAGCGGTTTTGCTTCGACATCGGCAGGCAGCGAAAACTCTTCGGGCGCGACCTGGCGGACCGGGACACCGTTTTCGACCTTGGTCGTAGTCCCTGTCTCCGGCGTCTTTCCCTCTGCCGGTTCCTCGAAAGGAAGTTCGGTTCCAACCGCATCCGCACCGGTTTCGGTGTCGAAATCGGGAACGGTTTCCGGCGTTTCGAGCACGAAATCGGTCGTCGTGCTGGCCTCCTGGTTGTTGATCGTCGCGGCGCCGCCCAGAAGGATGAGAACGGTCGCGATTATCGCTGCAAAACCACCGGCAACGGTTCCCGCTGGAGAAGAAATAAGAGGCATAAGGAAAATCGTCCTATTGGCTGGCCCAGATGATGCGGGCAATCCAGTCGACCTCACTCATGTCGAAGGTCCGGTTCGGATGCTCGGGGTTGAGGGAGAGAAGCTCGATCGCCCGGGCGCTCTGGCGCAGCAGCACCTTTGCCATGACCTCGCCCTCACGTGTCTTGACCACGACGCGGTCACCGCGCCGGACCTGTGCGCCGGGCTCGACGATCAGCACATCGCCGTCCCGGTAGAGCGGCATCATGCTGTCGCCCTGGATTTCCAGCGCATAGACCCCGTTGCGCACCGTCGGCGCTGCGGGAAATTCGACCACGTCCCAGCCCTGTCCGGCGGGAAAGCCGCCATCGTCGAAAAAACCGCCGGCACCCGCCTGTGCAAAGCCGAGCAGCGGGATGGATCCCGCCTGCGGCGGAAAGGCGCCTTCGGGAAGATCACTCGTGGCCATCTGATTGCCGAGCAGATAGCCCATGAACTGGTCGATCGTGTCGCCGGTGGCGTCCAGCACTTTGGCGATCGATTCCGTCGAGGGCCAGCGCATCCGCCCATCGGCTGAAAACCGTTTCGATTTGTTGAAGGACGTCGGGTCGAGCCCGGCGCGGCGCGCCAGGCCTGACGGCGAAAGCTGGTGACGCTCGGCCAGCGCATCGATGGCGCGCCAAATGCTGTCATGTGAAAACATTGCTACGCATCCTGCAGACGATGAAGCACGGGTAGCTTCCCGAAATCCGCCTGACTCTACAGAATGTGGCCGGTGGAGTAAAGAGAATGAGGAAAATAATCCTGTTTCTGTGGGCTGTTTGGCGCGCGCGCAACGCAATTGAAATACACGTGCCAGGCCCTATACTTCGTCAGGCCAGAGTGGTCGCGGCAGCAGCGGGGTAGCCTTTTGTTTTCAGTGCTGAAATCCGAGCGCCTTCTGGCTGTGGCGGCAGGCGCTGCCATTCTCGGCTTCTGGTTAGAGCACACCATTCTGGATCTGGGGCAGGTTGCCGCCCTTGCCGGTGCCGCCTGCCTTGTCGCCGCGATCATCCTTGCGTCGATCCGGGTCGCCCACCATGCCGAAGTGCTGGCCGCCAAGGTCGGTGATCCCTACGGCACGATGATCCTGACCCTGTCGGCAGTACTGGTCGAGGTCATTGTTCTGGCGATCATGATGAGCAAGGAAGCCTCGCCGACGCTGGTGCGCGACACGATCTATTCGGCCGTCATGCTCGATATCAACGGCATCCTCGGCCTTGCAGCCCTGCTGGGCGGCCTGAAACATGGCGAGCAGCCCTACAACGACGACTCCAGCCGCACCTACAGCGTCATGATCCTGACGGCCATGAGCATTTCCATGGTCGTGCCGGAATTCGTGCCGCAGGCCAAGTGGCACTTCTACTCCGCCTTCACCATCGTCGCCATGGTCACGCTCTACACCGTCTTCCTGCGCATGCAGGCGGGCGCGCACAGCTATTTCTTCAGCTACGCCTATCCGCGCGGCAAGCGCGACACGGCGGAGGAAGAGCATCTGGAAAACGAGCCGGTGAGCACATCCATCATCATCCTGATTGCCGGTGTCGTCGTCATCGGCGCCCTGGCGGAAGTGATGTCGGTCCTGCTGACCTCGGGCCTGAAAGGCAGCGGCGCGCCGCCGGCCTTGATGGCGATCGTGGTCGCGGCGATCTCGGCGTCACCTGAGATCATGACAGCCATGCGGGCGGCGCTCGCCAATCGCATGCAGGCGGTGGTCAACATCGCCCTCGGCGCCTCGCTGTCCACTGTCATCCTCACCGTTCCGGTCATGGAGGCGATCGCGCTTTACACCGGCCAGCCCTTCATCATGGCCATGTCGCCGGTGCAGACGGTGATGGTGGCGATCACGTTGATTGTCGCCGCCATCAATCTCAACGACGGTGAGACCAATGCCATCGAGGGGATGACGCACTTCGTGCTCTTCGCCACGTTCCTGATGCTATCGTCATTGGGACTTTAGGGTCCGCTAAGCCGCCGCAGCGTCCTTCGCCTTGCGCGCCACGACCGCCAGATATCCCGCCTGCAGCGTTTCGCGCACCGTCGGCCCGGCTGGCGCAACAAGATCTTCACCCAGATGCTCGTGCCGGAGCTCCGCCATGAATTTTTCCCACATCGGCGGGCCACCCTGTTCCAAAAGTTCGGCGCGGATCGACAGTTCCGCGCTGACGGCCAGATAGCGGCGTCCCCAGCTTCCCAGATGCGCCAGGATCGGCACCAGCGCGATCGCCTGGTCCGTCAGGCTGTAGATCGCCTTCTGCTTGTGGCTCGGGTCGTCAGCCTTGGTCAGCATGCCATCCTCGGACAGCTTCTTCAGCCGGTCGGCAAGAATGTTGGACGCAATGCCCTCTTCGGAACGCAGCAGCTCGCGAAAGTGCCGTTTGCCGCCGAAGATGATGTCGCGGATGATCAGCAGGCTCCACTTGTCGCCAAAAACCTCGAGCGAGAGATTGATCGGGCAGCCTGACCGGTGCGGGTCTGATGTCATCATGTCCTCGAATGTTCTGCTTGCAAAATACCAGCAGTATAGATGCCGCGCAATTGTCAAAAATGCGGGTCCGGTCCTTAAACTTCAAGCCGCCGATCTCTATATCCAGCCTTCAGGCCCGGCAGGGCCCAATGAATATGGAGGGTTGACGGTTTTGATACAGGGTTTTGGACGTGTTCTCGCGTTGGTGGCGGTCGGCATGATGCTGTCGCTGACAGTGGTCGATTTGGCCGAAGCAAGGCGTGCAGGCAGCGGCTTCGGCAGCCGTGGCACCCGCACCTTCACGACGCCGCAGACGACACGCACGGCGCCCGGTGACGCCAATCCCATTACGCAGACGATGACGCCGCGCAATGGCGTACAGCAACAGACGCCTGCCGGACAGACCGGTGCGGCAGCCCGGCGCCCGGGCCTGTTCGGTGGTTTTGGTGGCTCCATGCTTGGCGGTTTGGTGGCTGGTGGCCTGATCGGCATGCTGATCGGCAACGGTCTCGGCGGCGGCATCGGTTTTCTCGGGCTACTGCTGCAGATGGCGCTGCTGATCGGCGTTGTGACGCTGGCCATGCGCTTCTTTGCACGCCGCCAGGAACAGCCGGCCCAATCCGGGTCTGGAGTGGCCGCATCGGGCGTGTCAACCCGCTCCCCGGCAAGTGGTTCCGGCTTGCCGTCGTTCACCATTCCCCGCATCGGTGGGGCTCTCGGTGGCGGCGCGGCAAAGACCGCTGACGAGATCGGCATCAAGCCTTTCGATCTCGACCGGTTCGAAACGCTTCTGAAAGACGTCCAGGCGGCCTATGCTGGCGAGAATTACGCAGAGCTGCGCCGTATGACCACGCCCGAGGCCATGTCCTACCTAGCCGAGGAACTGAGCGACAATGCCACCCGCGGCCTGAAGAACGAGGTGCGGGATGTGCATCTGGTTCAGGGCGACGTGGCCGAATCCTGGCGCGAGGGCAACCTCGACTACGCCACGGTTGCCATGCGCTATGAAAGCATCGATGTCGTGCGTGAACGCGCCACGGGGCGCGTCGTCGAAGGCGATCCGGACAAACTGACGGAAGCGGTCGAGCTCTGGACCTTCGTGCGCAAGCCCGGCAGCGAATGGCAGGTCTCGGCCATTCAGGGCGTCAGCGATAACGCATAGTCTGGCTTGATCCGGCCGGTCTTTCCGGCCGGATTGTCATACACCGGCCGCGTCGATCTTGCCGGCCACCAGCCGCTGCAGCCGCCACAGGTTGGTATCGTGGATGCCCCGGCTTTCCAGATGCGAGACGGTGTTCAAAAGATATTCCGCGCCCGTGCCCCAGTGGCCACAGGCATGGGCCAGCGTTTCGGCCACGGCTTCGGGCGATAGGCGCCCGGCATAAAGCGGCGAGGTGCGGTTCATCACGAAAGCCAGCGCCTGCACCGGGCCGGATGCCGTCTCGACCGTGATCCAGCGCGGCATGTTGTTGATTGGCTTGAAGGTGAATTCCCGGCGAAACAGCCGGTCGAGCTGCCCCGCCAGGTCCATCTCCTCAAGTTCATACAAAACACCCCGGCACTGGCCGCCGCGATCGAGCGCCATCATGAGGCCGGGTTGTTCCACCGTTCCGCGAAACCGGGGCATGCGCAGGCAGAACGCCCGATGCCAGCCGCGCGCCGTGCCGTCCCGTTCGCTTACATGCGCCACCTCTGGTTTCCAGATCAGCGACCCGAAGGCAAACAGAAGCACCGGGGCGGCCGGGTCCGGGCGGGTTTCGAGTGTCCGGTCAACCCAGTCCGCATAATCGGCATCGGTATGAAGCTCCGCCCCCGGCGCAATGCCGCAATCCGCCATCGCCCGGTGAATGCGGGCGATGTGATCCGGTGTCAGGCTAAGTTTTCGAAGGCGCGGCGATGCGGCCAAGGCCGTTGTTCCGTCAGTTCAGGGGAACGCTGACTGCGCTCGGTCCCGACTGGCCAACCTTCGCATAGGTCGTGTTGGTCGCGCCGGAGCTGGCGCAGCCCGAGAGGGTCAGGGCCGACAGAACGGCGGCGGCGATGAGAAAATGTCTTTGTGTCATGATGGTCTCCTTGGGAATCACTCTGCAGGCGAACATAACGCGGTGGGCCGGAAAGGCGAGGCGATTTCACTCGGCAACGGCACGCTTCCTTTCAGGAGGCGCGGCAAGCTGCGGCGCGCAAAAGCCCTGTCGCACCTCACCCATGAGCCGCTCGACAAAGGCCCGAACCTGAGCCGCACCGGGCGCATCGTCGAACAGGATGCGGTACATGATCGGAGCCACGACATGATCCATCAAAAGGTCGACATCGGGAAACAGCTCTCCGCGCGTAGCTGCCCGCTCGACGATCACCTCCAGCTGCTGCCGGGTAAAGGCGCAGCACTTTCCGGGATTGGGCGTATCTGCCTTGCCCGACAGGACATCGCGGATCATCGCCCGACCAGGTTCCGACGCCATCTCTTCGGCATATTGCTCGGCCCAGGCGTCGAGATCGGATCTTGCATTACCGGTATCGAGCGGCGGCGCATCAGGCCGCAGTCGCTCGACGGCCACATCGGCCAGCAGCGCCGGCAGGTCGCCCCAGCGGCGATAGATGGTCGACGGCGTGACGCCGGCCTTTGCCGCGATCAGCGGGATCGTCAGGTCCGATCGATCCATCGCCACCAGCAGATCGCGCGTGGCGGCATGAATCGAGGTTTGGACGCGGGCACTGCGCCCGCCGGGGCGGATTTTTTCCCTGTTGTTCATCGGTTGACCAGTCCTGTCGACGTCCTGCAATGCACCTTAACGCAAATAATTTGCTTTAATGGCAAAGGAGGCCTATATGGTGTTAACGCAAATAAATTGCTTTAGCTGAAAGTAGTCCGATGTCGATCGATTTGCAAGTTTCGCCCGCTACGGCTGCTGCGCACAAAAGCGTCTTCGGGCGGGAAACCGCACTGGCATTTTATGCGCTGGCGCTCGGCACGTTCCTTGCCGCCTCCTCCGCCCCAACGCCGCTCTACCGGCTCTACCAGCACGACTGGGGTTTTTCCTCGGTGATGCTGACGCTGATTTTCAGCGTCTATGCCTTCAGCCTGCTCATCTCGATTGTGATCGTCGGTTCCCTGTCGGATCACATCGGCCGCCGGCCCGTCATCTTCGCCGCCATTCTCGGACAGGGCCTGGCGCTGCTTCTGTTCCTTCTTGCTGAAGGACCAGGCTGGCTCATGGCAGCCCGCATCGTCCAGGGTCTGGCGACGGGCGCCGCCACCAGCGCCATCGGTGCGGCGCTGGTCGACAGCAACCCTGCCCGTGGCGCCATCGTCAACAGCATCGCGCCGCTGGTCGGCATGGCCATCGGCGCCCTTGGCTGCAGCATTCTGGTCGCTTACGCGCCGGAGCCGATGCGTCTCGTCTATGGGCTCCTGCTGGCCGCCATTCTCGTCCAGGCAGCGATGGTCTGGCTCATGCCGGAAACCGCCATCCGCCAGCCCGGCGCCTGGGCATCGCTGAAGCCAACCGTGCATGTGCCCGTCAACGCCCGCCGCTCCTTGCTGCTGATCACTCCACTGAATGTCTCCATCTGGGCGCTCGGTGGTTTCTACCTGTCGCTGGTGCCCTCGCTGGTCAGTGCCAGCACCGGCATCGTTTCGCCGCTGATCGGCGGCCTGGTCGTCGCCACGCTGACGCTGAGCGGCGCCGCAGCGGTATTCCTGATGCGCCAGAAACCGGTACGGCTGCCGTTAACCCTGGGGCCGCTGACGACGATCGCAGGCGTGCTGACACTGATGGCAGGAGTCCACACCGGCCTGGTCGCCCTGCTTTTTGCCGGAACGGCGATCGCCGGAACGGGCTTCGGCGCCAGCTTCCTCGGCTGCGTGCGCACCATCATGCCGCTTGCAAAGCCGGACGAGCGCGCAGGTCTGCTCTCCGCCTTCTACACCGAAAGCTACCTCGCCTTCAGCATTCCAGCCATTCTCGCCGGCGTCCTCGCCCACGAAATCGGCCTTCCCGCCGCGACGGATGTCTACGCGGCGTTTATTCTGCTGCTCACGGTGAGTGGCCTTGTTGCGCTGAAGAGGGCTGGGTTGTTGAGCACGAGCGTGGTTTGAGGTTGGGAAGAACTGATGAGGAACGTTCCAACAAAAACAGGCCCCGAAGGGCCTGTTTGAATGCTTTACTGGAACCTTACGCTGCCTGGGCAGCAGCTCCATACGGATCGAACCGCCCGTAAAATGTCTCGCCCTTGGCTGCCATGTCGAGAAGCAGTGGTGTTGGTTTGAAGTGTTCGCCGTAGGATGCGGCAAGCTTTTCGCACAGTGCCACGAAGGCCTTTGCGCCCATGCCGTCGATGTAGGAGAGCGTGCCGCCGGTATAAGGCGCGAAACCGAAGCCGAGGATGGAACCGACATCGGCTTCGCGCGGATCGGTGACGATGCCCTCTTCCATGGTCCGGGCGGCTTCCAGCGCGATCGTTGCCAGAAAACGCTGCTTCAGCACGGCGACATCGAACTCGTCGGCCGGCTTGGCCGGGAAGAGATCCTTCAGGCCCGGCCACAGCGACTTCTTGGCGGGCTTTGCCGGATAATCGTAAAAGCCCTTGCCGTTCTTGCGGCCGAGGCGGCCTTCGTTATCGACCATCTTGTTGACGAGTGTCATGTGATGCGGCTCGACGGCGGCCTCGCCGAGATCGGCAACGGTCGCCTTCAGGATCTTTTGCGACAGGTCGATCGCCACTTCATCGTTGAGCGCAAGCGGCCCGACCGGCATGCCGGCCATCTTGGCGGCATTCTCGATCATCGCCGGCGGCACACCTTCGGTCAGCATGTCATAGGCTTCGTTCATGTAGCGGAAGACGCAGCGGTTGACGTAGAAGCCGCGCGTGTCGTTGACGACGATCGGCGTCTTCTTGATGGCGGCAACGTAGTCGAGCGCGCGGGCGATCGCCGCATCGCCGGTTTCCTTGCCGAGGATCACTTCCACCAGCATCATCTTGTCGACCGGCGAGAAGAAGTGAATACCGACGAACTGGTCCGGGCGAACCGAGTTCTTGGCAAGGCCTGATATTGGCAGCGTCGAGGTGTTGGAGGCGAAGATCGCATCCGCGCCGATGACGGCCTCGACTTTTTCGGTCACGTCCTTCTTGATCGAACGATCCTCGAACACCGCCTCGATGACCAGTTCGGCACCGGCGAGATCGGCATAGTTGGCAGACGGCGTGATCAGGTCGAGCAGGGTCTTGGCGGCGTCCTCGGTCATGCGGCCCTTGCCGATGGCGGCCTTCACCAGACCTTCGGAATGGGTCTTGCCCTTGTCGGCAGCCTCCTGGTCACGGTCAACAAGCACCACCGGAATGCCGGCAAGTGCGGTGACATAGGCGATCGACGCGCCCATGAAGCCGGCGCCGACGACGCCGACCTTGGTGAACTTGGTGACGGGAAGGCCGGCCGGGCGGCGCGCGCCCTTGCCGAGTTCCTGCATCGAAACGAACAGCGAGCGGATCATCGAGAAGGCTTCGGTGGTCTGAAGGATCTCGGTGAAATAGCGCTGCTCGACCTTGAGCGCCGTGTCGAAGGGCAGCTGCAGGCCTTCATAGACCGACTTCAGGATGGCGAGAGCGCCCGGATAGTTGCCGTAGGTCTCGCGGCGCAGGATGCCCGAGGCTGCAGGCCAGAGTTGGGCCGCAGCCGGTGTCCAGATACCGCCGCCGGGAACCTTGAAACCCTTTTCGTCCCAGGGCTGCACGGCCTTCAGTCCGTTCTTCAGCATCGCCTTGGCGGCATTGATCAGCTCGGCCGGCTCGACCACTTCGTGCACGAGGCCCATGGCCTTGGCGCGCTGCGGTGTCAGCGAGGAGCCGGTGGTCATCATCTGCAGCGCGTCCTGCGCATTCGTCAGGCGCGGCACGCGCTGGGTGCCGCCGGCACCCGGGAAAATGCCGACCTTGACTTCCGGAAGCGCGATCTTCACCGACTTCGAATTGGAGGCAACGCGGCCGTGACAGGCGAGCGAAAGTTCAAATGCGCCGCCCATGCAGGTGCCGTTGATGGCAGAGACCCACGGCTTGCCGCAGGTTTCCAGCTTGCGGAACAGGCCGCTCATCTGGCCGACGAGCGCAAACAGCTTTTCAGCCGCCGTGTCCGGGTTCTTTTTCTTTTCTTCCTGCTGGAAGGTAAACATGCCCTTGATCATCGACAGATCGGCGCCGCCGGAAAAGCTCGACTTGCCGGACGTGAACACCGCACCCTTGATAGCCGTGTCCGCGACGACGGCGTCGATGATCGCGTCAAGCTCCTTCATCACCTCGGGCGTGAAGACGTTCATTGATTTGTCCGGCATGTTCCAGGTCACAAGGGCCAGGCCGTCTGCGTCGGTTTCGATGGTGAAATTTGTGTAGCTGCTCATGATGGGATTCCTCTCCCTGAAAATCTTCGCTCGATGCCGCCGCCCTTGGTGAAGGCGGTCTGGCCGGATTAAGCCCCTCCCGCTTGTGGGGAGGGGTTGGGGAGGGGTCTACCTGCCGTCTGGCGAAAACCCCTCCCGGCCTTCGGGCCGCCCTTCCCACAAGGGGGAGGGGAACCGCGTCACACCCGCTCGATGATGGTGGCGGTGCCCATGCCGGCGCCGATGCAGAGCGTCACCAGCGCTGTCTGCTTGCCGCGCCGCTCCAGCTCGTCGAGCACGGTGCCGAGGATCATCGCGCCGGTGGCGCCGAGCGGATGGCCCATGGCGATGGCGCCGCCGTTGACGTTCATGATGTCGTGGGAAATGTTAAAGGCCTGCATGTAGCGCAGCACGACGGCGGCAAAGGCCTCGTTGAGCTCGAACAGGTCGATATCGGCAATGCTCATGCCGGCGCGCTTCAGGAGTTTCTCGGTGACATCGACCGGGCCTGTCAGCATCAGCGCCGGGTCGGAGCCGATGTTGGCGAAGGCCTTGATGCGGGCGCGGGGCTTCATCCCCATGCTCTCGCCGCCGGCCTTGGAGCCGACGATGACGGCCGCAGCCCCATCGACGATGCCGGACGAATTGCCGGCATGGTGGACGTAGTTGATCTTCTCGATTTCCGGATGCGCCTGGATGGCGACGGCCTCGAAGCCGCCCATCTCGCCGGGCATCTGGAACGAGGCGTTGAGCGAGGCCAGGTTCTGCATCGTCGTGGTCGGACGCATGTGCTCGTCCCTGGCCAGAATGACGATGCCGTTCTGGTCCTTCACCGGCACCACGGACTTGTCGAAATAGCCCTTCTCCCAGGAATTTCCGGCCCGCTTCTGGCTCTCGACAGCATAGGCATCGACGTCATCGCGCGAAAAACCATATTTGGTGGCGATCAGATCGGCCGAGACGCCCTGCGGCATGAAATAGCCGGGGAAATTGACCGACGGGTCCATGTACCAGGCACCGCCCGACATGCCCATGCCGACGCGCGACATGCTTTCGACCCCGCCGGCGATGACGATATCATCAGCACCCTGGGCGATCTTGCCGGCGGCAAGATTGACGGCATCAAGGCCGGAGGCGCAGAAGCGGGAAATCTGCATGCCGGGCGCCCGATTGGAATAGCCGGCCTCGAAGGCGGCAGCCTTGGGAATGACGGCGCCGGCCTCATAGACAGGGTCGACGCAGCCCATGATGATGTCGTCGACTGTGGACGTGTCGAGCCCGTTGCGGTCCCGCAGGGCTTCCAGCACTTTTGCAGCAAGACGCGGCGTCGGCACTTCGTGCAGCGAGCCATCCTTCTTGCCCCGGCCGCGCGGCGTGCGCACATGGTCGTAAATGAAGACGTCTGTCATCGGTGTTTTCTCCCTTGGCGCAACGGCGCCGTCACTCTATTCAAAAAAGGTCGTTACGCGCGCCAGAACTTCATCAATGATAAACTCGGGGGCGCGTTCAATGAAGCGACCGCCGCGCGCCTTCAGGTCGATCGATCGCAACTGGCTGCAGAGGACGACACCGCTGCTTTTCGTGCCCGCCCCGGAAAGCGAGACGGCAAGCCCCTGAAATCGCGCGAATTCACCGCCCGTCGTAATGGGCGCAACCACCGGAGTTCCTATGCGATTGAAGATCTTTTCCGTGAGGATAAGCACGTAACGGGCTCCAGCCTGCTCGCGACCGCTCGTTGGTTCGAGGTTGACATGCCAGATATCGCCTCTCTCCATCAGATGATTTCTCTACCGACCGGCGCGCTATCGAGCCATTCCCGATCCTCCTCAGTGAAGGGCGCATCTGGATCACATTGTGCTAGTAACTCTTCGAGCGTGTATTTTGGACGTGTCCGGGCGACCGCGACGATCTTGCCGTCCTGCGCCGTCACATCGAGCTTGGTGTTGGCGCTAAGTCCGAGCTCTTCCAGCACCGCCTTCGGTACCGTCATCATCACCGAACCGCCCACATTTCGCAAAGTCGATACAGTCATCCTCGCCTCCTTTGAAAAGTTATACCAATATATAACTTTTCCCCGGTCTTGTCCAAAACCTCAGAACGCGTCCGCATCCATCGCCATCATCGTGTCGGCGCCTGCCTCGATGCGGGTGCGGCGAAGCACGGTTTCCGGCATCAGGCGCTCCATGTAGAACTTCGCGGTGATGAGCTTGTTCTTCAGGTAATCCTCGCGGGCGCTGTCGCCCTCCCCAAGCTTTTCTTCCGCCGTCTTGGCGATTTTTGCCCACATATAGCCGAGAACGACGAGGCCGAAGAGGTGCATGTAGTCGGTCGAGCCTGCACCGGCATTGTCCGGCTTGGCCATGGCGTTGCCCATGAACCACATGGTTGCGGCCTGCAGGTCGTTCAGGCCCTTCTTCAGGCCCTTGGTGTAGACGACGAGTTTTTCATCCGCACGGTTTTCTTCGCAGAAATCGCCAATTTCCTTGAACAGGGCCGTGATCGCCCGGCCGCCGTTCAGCGCCAGCTTGCGGCCGACAAGGTCGAGCGCCTGCACGCCGTTGGCGCCTTCATAGATCATGGCGATGCGGGCATCGCGCACATACTGGCTCATGCCGTGCTCTTCGATGTAGCCGTGACCGCCGAACATCTGCTGCGCCATGACCGCGTGGTCGAACCCCTTGTCGGTGAGCACGCCCTTCAGGATCGGCGTCATCAGGCCCAAAATGTCGTCGGCCGTCTGCCGGTCGGCGTCGTTGTCACCGCGATGGGCAATGTCGGATTTCAGAGCCGTCCACAGCGTGAAGGCGCGGCCAGCCTCGTTGAAGGCCTTGATGGTCATCAGCGTGCGGCGCACGTCCGGATGCACGATGATCGGGTCAGCCTTCTTGTCGACCGCCTTGGCGCCCGACAGCGAGCGGCCCTGGATGCGCTCGCGGGCATAGTTGGCGGCGTTCTGATAAGCGATTTCCGAGATCGACAGGCCCTGCAGACCAACGCCAAGGCGGGCCTCGTTCATCATCACGAACATGGCGTTGAGGCCCTTGTTCTCGGCGCCGATCAGGTAGCCGACTGCCTCGTCATAGTTCATGACACAGGTCGAATTGCCATGGATGCCCATCTTGTGTTCAATCGCGCCGCAGGAAACCGTGTTGCGCGCGCCAACGGAACCATCGGCCTCGACGTGGAATTTCGGCACGATGAACAGCGAGATGCCTTTGGTGCCCTCGGGTGCGCCCTCGATGCGGGCGATGACCAGATGGATGATATTGTCCGACATGTCGTGTTCGCCGGCCGAGATGAAGATCTTCTGGCCGGAAATCTTGTAGGAACCGTCGCCCTGCGGAACCGCCTTGGTGCGCAGCAGTCCGAGGTCGGTGCCGCAATGGGGCTCCGTCAGGTTCATCGTGCCGGTCCAGGTGCCGGACACCATTTTCGGCAGGTAGGTCGCCTTCTGGGCGTCAGACCCATGAACGAGGATCGCGGCGATCGCGCCCTGTGTCAGGCCCGGGTACATGGTCAGCGCCATGTTGGCCGAGGACATGTATTCGCCAATGGCAGTGTGCAGCGTGTAGGGCAGGCCCTGTCCGCCGAATTCCTCCGGCACCGAAAGCCCGAGCCAGCCGCCTTCGCAATACTGGTCGAACGCCTGCTTGTAGCCTTTCGGTGTGGTCACGGTGGCGTCGTCGTTGCGCGTGCAGCCTTCCTGGTCGCCCGACAGGTTGACCGGGAACAGCACTTCTTCGGCAAGCCGCGCGGCCTCGCCGACAATCGCCTCGATCATGTCAGGCGTCGCATCGGCAAAGCCCGGAAGATTGTTGTAGCGCTCGATACCGAGCACGTCGTTGAGAATGAAAAGCGTATCGTCTACCGGAGCCTTGTAGATGGGCATGTGTCGTGTTCCTCACCTGGAAATCAAAACTGGATTTCACCACGTCATTTGCGCCATTCTACAAAACTTTGACGTTTGCGTAAACGTCAAAGTTTTGTCCTGTGGAAATTTTGCGATCAATCGCGCACTGGGGCGAAAAATGCCGGTTTGACGCCTCCCGCACGCACCATCTTGGCAAATCGTTAAAAAATTTTCAGGCAGGTTAACGGCTTGTTTACCACGTTTCGTGAAAGGTGCGTATCGAGATGGTCGAAGCTGCATCTTGTCATGTCCCCCGCGTGTTGTGCAGCTTTGCCCCTTCGGAAGGCCGGATCTCAACGGACTTTCCGGCAGTGGCGGGAACAGGGCGATAAGAGAATGAACGGATCAAGATCAAATACTCCGCGTCCCGGCGAACGGTCCTCCCTCGATGCGCTCAACCGCACGATTGAAGGCCTGGAAGCCCGGATAGAAGGTTTGCTCGGCAGCACGGCGCGGGAAACCCGTCCGCCGCAGCGCCTCCAGGAACGTTCACAGGAGCGCTTGCAGGAACGCGCACCGGAACGCTATGCGCCGGTCGAGGCCCGCCTCGATCCCGTCTCCGAAATCTTTGAACGCCAGAAGGCGCTGGAAGCGCGCCGCGAACGCGTCAGCGAACGGCTGGAGCGCCGCCTGCCGGAAGAGCGCCAGGTCCCACAGCAGCGTGAGCTGCCGGTGTCGGTTCGCGCCGAGACGGTCAGCCGCGCGGTCTCGATGCCGGATGCCGCCATGCAGGACATTGCCCAGGCGCTGGTCGGCCTGCGCCACGAACTGAAGCAGGACATAGCCGATGGCCTGACACGCGAGATGAACAGCCTGCGGGCCGAAATCCGCGGCATCAAGACCGAAGCGCCGATGGGATCGCTTGCCGACGACATGCGCGACGACATGCAGCGCCTGGCCGAGAGCATCAACCAGCTCGGCCGTCAAGCTTCGCCAGCCGAAACTCAAGGTCTTCGCCGCGATTTCGAAGATCTGCGCCTGATGATCGACGGCCTTGCCCGCGAGGATTCGGTCCAGAAGATGGATACGCGCTGGGGTGCGGTTGAAGATCGCCTGAGCGGTTTTGATGGCAAGGGCATGCACAGCGAGATCAACGCTATCGCCTACCGGCTCGACGACATCAAGTCGCAGCTTGGCGGCATGAGCGCCAATCCGATGGTGCATGCGCTCGAAGACAAGATCGTCACGATGGCGCAGGCCGTCGAAATGCTCGGCCGTCACATGGAGCCGGACAACAAGCGCATGGTCTCGCAGTTCTCCGCCATCGATGAGCGGCTGGACGAGATCAGCCGCGCCATCGTCGCCAGCGGCCGCACGTCGGCTGCGGCCCCCGACAATGCGCTGATCAACCGGCTCGAAAACCGCATTGCCGGTCTGGCTGAGCAGATCGACATGCTCGCCCAGCCAGCCGTGGAATCCGCACTCGGCCACCGCATTGAGGCGCTTGCCGCCCGGATGGAAGAGCTTGCCAACGAGGAAACCGCCGCCCGTCTGGAAGAACGCCTCGGCCAGCTTTCAGCCATGCTCGAACGCTCGCAGAAAACAGCGCAGCAGCCGGACTTTACGGGTTACCTCACCGATATTTCCCGCAAGATCGATGCGCTCGATCAGGGCAGCGTCAACGATGTTCTGGCCGAGCGTCTTGAACATCTGTCGCGCCGGATCGAAGACCTGAACATCCAGCCCGGCTCGCGCGCCGCCGATGACCGCTTTTCGCGTCTCGAAGACCGTCTGTTCGACATCGCAGAGCGTCTGGAAAACGCGCAGGCAGCGCCGCTCGACGATCACGACGCCCTGCGCGGTCTCGAAGCGCAGATCGCCAATCTCTCGACCCTCATTTCACAGCCGCGCTCCAACCTTGTGTCCGCTCCCTCCGCCATGTCGGACGAGATGGAACAGCGTATGGGCGTGCTCGAAGAGTATATGGCCACCAGCGACGAATACATCATCGAGGCCGCCCGCCAGGCTGCCGAAGCTGTCATGGAAGCCTATGGCCGCAACGGCCAGACAGCCATGTCGACCGGCGGCGCCTCCGACATGGCTGCCCTTTCGGCTCTGGCCGACGACCTGCGCACGCTGGAAGAGATCAGCCGCTCGAGCGACGAACGCACCGCCCGCACCTTTGAAGCCCTGCACGAAACCCTCGTCCAGATCGCCGGCCGCCTCGAACGCCTCGATATCCGCGGCGAAGAATCGCACGCGACCCGCAGCCAGCCGGTCATGCCGCGTGCCTCTCTCACCGTCGGCTCGCACGACGACGACATGTTTGCAGATGTTGATCCCTGGGCCGAAGAGGAAAATTTCAAGCGGGAAACCCATGCCCTTCAGGGCACGGAACTGCCGCCTGCGAACCAGACAGGCCGCAAGCCTGATGACATCATCACGGCAGCAGCCGATGCCGTCCGCGCTGAGGCCGACAGGGCCGCCATCGCCGAGCCCCAGCCTGCCGCCAAGAAGAGCCTGCTCGCCGGACTGGCCAAGCGCCTGCCGGGTGCCCGCCGCGAGGAACCCGCCCAGCCGGCGCAGGTTCGCCAATATGTCGATCCGACCCCGTCGATTGATGCTGCAAATATGATCGCGCCGGAAGAAGCCAACCAACTTCTCGAGCCGGGCTCCGGCGCGCCTGACGTCAAGAAGATCCTCGAACGCGTTCGTGCCGGCCAGATCGGCAAGGACAGTGCCAGTCGCGGAGCCGCGAGCGAAACCGAAAAGGCCGATTTCATCGCAGCCGCGCGCCGTGCCGCACAGATGGCGGCTGACGAAGCCGATACGCTGAACAAGAATTCCCCGCGCGAACGGATCTCCTCCGGCGCCCCGGCATCGTCGGGTGTTCGCCGCCCGATCATGATGGCCGTCGGTGCCGTGCTTCTGGCGATCATGTCCTATCCGCTGATCAGCGCCTTCATCGGCGGCGACGAGGCTCCGGTCCAGCCGCCGGTCGCGGCCATCGAGGAAAATGTCGCCCAGGAGACGCAGCAGGCAAATGCCGCCGCCACACCGGTCGGGGAAGGCGCGGTCACGGAACAGGCAGCCAGCGAAACCGTGGCCAAGGATCGCGGCGTCGAACCACTGCCCGCCGACACCAAGGTTCAGGAACAGGCGCAGCTGGAGACAACACCCGAGCCGGCGCAGGATCTGCAGCCGCTGCCATCCGAGGAAGCAACCGATACGGCGCCGATGCTGACGCCGGAAACGACCACAGAGGGTGCGCAGGCAAAGCTTGAAACCACGCCAAAGGCCGAAACGGCGCAGCCTTCCGTCAGCGGCGACGCTGGCAAGACCGTCGATGTCCCTGCCGAAATCACCACGGCATCGCTCGTCACGGCGGCCAAGGCGGGTGATCCGCTGGCCCTGTTTGAAATTGGCGCCCGCTACACCGAAGGCCGCGGTCTGAAAACGGACCTCGCCGCCGCTGCCAAGTGGTATCAGAGTTCGGCCGACGCAGGCTTCGCGCCCGCGCAGTACCGCCTTGCCAACCTTTACGAAAAGGGCACCGGCGTCGAACGCGACCTGGCCAAGGCCAAGCAGTATTATGTTCTGGCGGCTGATCAGGGCAATGCCAGCGCCATGCACAATCTCGCCGTCCTGCTGGCAACCGGTGGCGGTGGCACGCCGGACTATGCGGCGGCATCCGGCTGGTTCCAGAAGGCAGCCGATCTCGGTATCCGCGACAGCCAGTTCAACCTCGCCATTCTCTTTGCGCGCGGCAATGGCGTGAAGCAGGATCTCGAAGAATCCTACAAGTGGTTTGCCGTCGCTGCCCGCGATGGCGACAAGGATGCGGCCCAGAAGCGCGACGAAGTGGCCAACGCCATGCGGCCCGAGCAGCTGGAAAGCGCCAAGGCCAAGTTCGACCTGTGGAAGCCGAAGGCGCTCGACACCAAGGCCAACACGGCGATCGTTCCGGACGAATGGGCAGGCAAGGGCACCAACACCGCATCGGTCGATGTCGGCAAGGCGATCCGCAACATCCAGGCGATCCTCAACAACAACGGCTTCGATGCCGGCAAGCCGGATGGGCAGATGGGCAAGAAGACCGTGTCCGCCATCAAGGCCTTCCAGACCTCCGTTGGCCAGAAGGCGACGGGCGAAATCGACGATGCGCTGGTGCGCGAACTGCTGAAGCGCAACAAGGCCTGATCAGGTCGCCGCAGGGCCCGGAATTTCAACCGGACCGGTTGACACGCCGGGCCTGCAGGCGCATGACGAAATCACAGAAAAAACACAGACCCCCGCCATGGTTTGTGCAGCACATTCAATCCCTTCACCCGTGGTGATCCGTTCACCGCTTTAGAGATTTCACGGCCCGCATCGCGGGCTTTGCCATATCGAGGTCCGGCCGTGACGGTCTATCTGCCCATTGCAGAATTGTCGGTGAACATCTTCATCATCCTCGGCATGGGCGCGGCCGTCGGTTTCCTTTCGGGCATGTTCGGCGTCGGCGGCGGGTTTTTGATCACGCCGCTGCTGATCTTCTACAATGTTCCGCCGGTCGTCGCCGTCGCAACCGGCGCCAACCAGGTCGTCGCCTCGTCGATCTCAGGCGCCATCACGCACTTCCGGCGCGGCACGATCGACATCAAGCTCGGCACGGTTCTGTTGTTCGGAGGTCTGGCGGGCGCCACGCTCGGCGTCTGGATCTTCACGCTGCTGCGCCGTCTCGGCCAGCTCGATCTCGTTGTCTCGCTGATGTACGTCCTGTTCCTCAGCGTCGTCGGCGGCCTGATGCTGTGGGAAAGCATCATCGCGCTCCGGCGTTCGGCCCGCAACGAACCGGCGCCCCGCCGCAAGCCGGGACAGCACAGCTGGGTTCACCGGCTGCCGATGAAGATGCGTTTCAAGAAATCCAAGATCTATCTGAGCGTCATTCCAGTCGCAGGGCTCGGATTCGGCATCGGCATGCTGACCTCGATCATGGGTGTCGGCGGCGGTTTCATCATGGTGCCGGCGATGATCTACCTCCTGCGCATCCCCACCAGCGTCGTCATCGGCACGTCGCTGTTCCAGATCATCTTCGTCTCGGCCTACACGACCATCGTCCAGGCCGTCGTCAACAATTCGGTCGATATTGTCCTTGCCTTCGTGTTGATGAGCGCGGGCGTCATCGGCGCCCAATATGGCGTGCGCGTCGGCCAGCGCCTGCGCGGCGAACAGTTGCGCGCCCTCCTGGCCCTTCTCGTTCTGGCCGTCGGCCTGCGCCTTGCGGTCGAGCTGGTCATTCCGCCAAAGGAAATCTACTCGCTGCTGTCGGGAGGCTCGGGCTTCTGATGCGCATCTTGTCAGCTCTCCTTTTCACCGTTCTTCTGGCTGCAGCCCCGGTTGCGGCTCAGGACAAGACGTTCGACGAGACGCTCGATATCGGCATCTCGACCGACGAGATCTCCATCGCTTCGGATTTCACCGGCGCCGACATCACCATTTTTGGCGCCATCGACAAGGCCGATCCCAATCTGCTGGCCCAGGGCAAATACGATATCGTCGTGGCGCTTGAAGGCCCCAAGGACAACACCACCGTGCTCAAGAAGGAGCGCGTCTTCGGCATCTGGATCAACCGCCGCTCGATGACCTTCGAACTCGTCCCGGCCTCCTACTCGATGTCGAGCACCCGCGATGTCGAAAAGATCGCCGCGCCCGATATCCTGAACAGCACCGGCGTCGGCCTCAACCATATCCGCCTGACGCCGCTCGGCTACTTTGGCGACGGCACCGACCTCACCCAGTTCCGTGACGCCTTCCGTAATCGCAAGGAGGTCGACGGCCTCTACCAGCGCGATCCCGGCGGCGTGCAGTTCATCTCCTCCAGCCTGTTCAAGGCCTCGGTCCGGCTTCCGGCCAACATTCCCAACGGCGTCCACATTGTTCGCGCCCATCTATTTCGAAACGGCGAATTCGTCACCGAAAAGGCTTTGCCGATGCGGGTGGTCAAGACCGGCATCGAGGAAGCGATAACCCGCGCCGCCTTCGATAAACCGCTTGCCTACGGCTTTTTCGCCGTGCTTCTTGCCGTGGCCACAGGATGGCTCGCCAGTGTCGTCTTCCGCAGGGATTGAGCCTGCTTCGGAAAGGAACTGCCATGAAACCGATTTTTGTCCAGCTCCAGTGCGCCCCCGGCAAGACCTACGAGGTTGCCGACGAAATCTACCGCAAGGAAATCGTCTCGGAAATGTACTCGACCAGCGGTGACTATGACCTGCTGCTGAAGGTCTATCTCGACGAGAGCCAGGATGTCGGCAAGTTCATCAACGACAACATCGCCACCGTGCCGGGCATCAACCGATCGCTGACGACGCTGACCTTCAACGCGTTCTGAACCAAAGCTCCCGTTTATTGACATTTGCATTTCCGATTGCATAATGCAATTGGTTTGGGTGGAAACACGGCAGGAGGAAACGGCATGGCAAAGGTGATCGTCTGGAATCTCGTGACGCTGGACGGCTATTTCGAGGGCCGCGAGAAGTGGGACCTGAGCTTCCACGGCGCCGCCTGGGGGCCGGATCTTGAAAAACTGAGCGAGAGTTTCGGTGAGCTGGCGAGCCTGCTCGTGTTCGGCCGCGTCACCTATGAAGGCATGAAGGCCTATTGGACGACGGTCGAGGACGAGGAGAACGTAAAGCAGTTCATGAATGCCAAGCCGAAGCTCGTTGCCTCCCGCACGCTCACGGGGTCGGACTGGAATAACACCAGCATCACGGCCGATATCGCCGGCGAGATCAGCCGGCTGCGCAAGGAACCGGGCGGCAACATCTACATTTTCGGCAGTGCCGAGCTGGTCGATTCCCTGCTGAAGCAGGACCTGGTCGACGAGATCATGCTCTGCATCGTGCCGGTGCGGCTCGGCGGCGGAACGCCGTTTTTCAAGGAAGCCGACAGCACGCGGAAACTGTCGCTGATCGACGTCCGTCAGATCGATTCGGGTGGCGTCATTCTGCGTTACGACACCGGCGCTGCTGCCGTTTGAGCCCGGCCTCGCCGGAATCTTGCCTTGGCAATGCCACAGCATCGCCATCGTCTAAAAACCGATCCTTAATCTTTACGGCTTATTAATCTCTCGGAAACGAGAGGTTCTGTCATGCGTATCGCCTTGATCGTGATCATGCTTGCCGTGCTGTCGGCCTGCGCCAGTGCGCCCCGTCAAACGCGAAATGTCTGCGCGGTCTTCGATCAGCGCGATGGCTGGTTCGACAATTGGCAGCGCTCCGCCGAGAGTGCCGAGCGCACCTACGGCGTGCCGGTGCCGATCCTGATGGCGACCATGTATGTCGAATCCGGCTTCCGCCACAACGCGCGCCCGCCGCGTACCAAGCTGCTCGGCTTCATCCCGTGGAAGCGCCAGTCCAGCGCCTTTGGTTATTCGCAGGCGCTCGACGGCACCTGGACGCAGTATCAGAAGGAAACCGGCAACTGGGCTGCCCGCCGCACGAGCTTTGCCGATGCGGTCGATTTCATCGGCTGGTATCACCGCGACAGCGGCCGCCGCAACGGCATAGCCCTCAACGATGCCTACAGCCTCTACCTCGCCTATTATTCCGGCCCGAAAGGCTATGCCAACGGCTCCTGGCGCTCGAACGGCAAGCTGCAGCAGACCGCCCGCAAATTCGCCGGTATGGCAGCGAGCTATCAGGGACAATTGAGAGGATGCAGATAATGCCATTGACTGGAACACGAAACGACAGCCGCCGCCCGGTCAGTCGTCCGAATAGCGTTCCTCGGTCCACGGATCGCCGCGCATGTGATAGCCGTTGCGCTCCCAGAAACCGGCCTCGTCCTGCGTCATCAATGTGATGCGGTTCAGCCATTTGGCGCTCTTCCAGAGGTAGAGATGCGGCACGATCAGCCGCAACGGGCCGCCGTGTTCGCGGGTCAGCGGCGCGCCTTCCCAGTGGGTGGCGAGGATTGCGTCCTCGGAGGCGAAGTCCGCCAGCGGCAGATTGGTCGTGTAGCCGTCAGAACTCGTCAAAAGCACGAAGGCCGCCTCGTCTCTCGGCATGACGTGGTCGAGCAGGTCATGCGTCGAAACGCCCTCCCAGCGATTGTCGTAACGCGACCACGTCGTTACGCAATGCATGTCGGAAAGCTTGCTGCTTTTTGGCAGGTCCTGGAAGGCCTGCCAGTTCAGCGAGACCTTGTTTTCGGCCGCGCCATCGATATCCAGCCGCCAGGTCTCCGTGCGCACCAGCGGCTGCTGGCCGAGATCGAGCACCGGCCATGTGGTCACCAGATGCTGGCCAGGCGGTAGCCGCTCGTTGTCGGCGCGCGAGACCTTTCCGGTGAGAAACTTGCCCTGCTCGGCCCAGCGCCGCTTCGAGGCCGTCAGCTTGGTTTCCGGGGTCTCCGCATCATCGGTCATGTCGGCTCGCTTTTGGCTTTAAACATAGGCCTATGAGATGGTTCCGGAGTGCGGCCTGTCAAGCCATCAAGCTATCCGAGCAGATTGCCGAACCGCACCGAATAGATCCGGTCCTGCCCCAGCATGTGGGCAATCAGGCTGTTGCGGTCGAAGAGGCCGGTCATCGCCTTGTGTTTCAGGTCGAGGCCGCCGGTCGTCACCCCGAAGGCGGGCATGATCAGGCGGTGACCATCGCTGGCGAAACAGGCCCGGCGCACATAGCGCTCCCGCCGGCGAATGGTCGCGACCGGGTGCAGGTGGCCGGAGACTTCGCCGGGATTGTTCCCGGGTGACGGCTCGTGGCGAAAGACGAGGCCCGCATAGGAAAGCGCGTCGGCCGAGACGCCCGGCAGACGCGATGTGCCGTCCGGGTCATGGTTGCCGTTGATCCAGATCCATTCGCGCCCACGCGCCATAGCCTCAATCAAGGGCCGGAATGCGTCCGGCATCAGCCTCGAGCCGGCCCGGTCGTGAAAGTTGTCGCCGAGGCTGATGACGACCTTCGGATCATGGCGGGCAATGACGGCATCGAGAATGCGCAGCGTCGCCAGCGTATCGTAGGGTGGCAGCATCATGCCGCGCCGGGCAAAGGCCGACCCTTTTTCGAGATGCAGGTCGGAGACGACAAGAACGCCGGTCTCGGGCAGATAGAGCGCGCCGAGCGGATCGCAGAGCGCGCGCACGCCATGAATGACCGTGTCGGCGAATATGGCCGAACCGGCATCGGCAGGTGTGAAGGCGTGGGCAATGCGGTTCATGCGTGTCTCTGTCTGTCTTCTTTCCGTTCGGCCATGGCCTCGCTCAGGAGATCGTCGGCTGCTTCCGAGAGCAGGAAATCCTGCGCCTGTCCGGCCACCGGCTCCTTGCCGATTTCCATCATCACAGGCACGGCGAGCGGCGAAATCTGCTCCAACGCCTTGTGCATGATGTGACCCTTGATTCGCATCAGCATAAGGCCGAGGCGCTCAATATCCAAAAGCCCTGTGGCCGCATCGTTGCGCGTTGCTTCCAGGAGGATGTGATCGGGCTCATGGCTGCGCAAAACGTCATAAATAAGATCGGCCGACACAGTCACCTGCCGGCCCGTCTTTTCCTTGCCCGCATGGCGCTGTTCGATCAGTCCGGCGATGACGGCACAGTTGCGAAACGTCCGTTTGAGCATGAAGCTTTCGTTGAGCCAGGATTCCAGATCGTCGCCCAGCATGTCTTCATCGAAGAGATCGGCAAGCGAAGGCCGCTTCTTCTTGAAAGCGGCCCCCAGATCGTCGAGCGCCCAGATCGCCAACGCATAGTCGGTAGCGACGAAGCCGAGCGGCTTCAGTCCCGCCCGCTCCAGCCGCCGGGTCAGGAGCATGCCCAGCGTCTGGTGGGCGAGGCGGCCTTCGAACGCATAGGCGACCATGTAGTGGCGGCTGCCGCGCGGAAAGGTCTCGATAAGCAGCTGGTCGTGCTTGGGCAGCACCGACACGTCCTTCTGCAGCGACAGCCAGTCGCGCACCTGATCGGGCAGCACGGCCCAGCGCGACGAATCGGCCAGCATGCTGCGCACCTGGTCGGCGAGATAGGTCGATAGCGGAAACTTGCCGCCCGCATAGGAGGGCACTTTCGGGTCCAGCGTATAGGCCTGGCTCACCAGCGCCTCGCTCTCGCGAATGCCCTCGAAGCGCAGGACCTTGCCGGCAAAGAGAAACGTGTCGCCCTGTGACAGTTGCTCGACGAAATATTCCTCGACCTTGCCCAGCGCCGCCCCGCCACGGCCAAGCGAACCGCGCGCAGTGTGCTTGACCATGCGCAGGTTCAGCATCGGCATTTCGATGATCGTGCCGATGTTGAGCCGGTACTGCTGGGCAACCTGCGGATTTGAGACACGCCACAGCCCGTCTTTGGTCTTGCGGATGCGGGCGTAGCGCTCATAGGTCCGGAGCGCGTAGCCGCCGGTGGCGACGAAATCGACGATCCGCTCGAACGTCTCCCAGCTGAGATCCGCATAGGGCGAGGCGCTGGTGATGTCTTCGTAAAGCGCCAGCGGATCGAACGGCGCCGCGCAGGCCATGCCGAGCACGTGCTGGGCCAGCACGTCGAGCGCTCCTCTGCCGACCGGCGGTGTGTCCTGCGCACCGATATAATTGGCATCGAGCGCCGCCTGGCATTCCATCACCTCGAAACGGTTGGCTGGCACCAGGATGGCGCGGCTCGGCTCGTCCATGCGGTGGTTCGAGCGGCCAATCCGCTGGGCAAGGCGGCTGGCACCCTTCGGCGCGCCGACATGCACCACCAGATCGACATCGCCCCAGTCGATGCCGAGATCGAGCGTCGAGGTGGCGACGACGGCGCGCAACCTGTTCTCCGACATCGCTGCCTCGACCTTGCGGCGCTGGCCGACATCGAGCGAGCCATGGTGCAGCGCGATCGGCAGATTGTCGTCGTTGATGGTCCAGAGTTCCTGAAACAGCATCTCGGCCTGGCTGCGGGTGTTGACGAACAGGAGCGTCGTCTTGTGCGCCTTGATCGCCTCGTAGACGCCGGACATGGCGTAACGTGCCGTGTGACCGGCCCAGGGCACGCGCTGGTCGTCCGCTCGCAAAATCGTGATGTGTGGCCGCGCACCGCCATCGACGGTGATCAGGCCTGCATGGTGCTCCGCGTCCGCCTTCTGCGCCACCAGCCATCTGCGCAGATCCATCGGCTCGGCGACGGTGGCCGAAAGCCCGATGGTCTGCAGTCCCGGCGCCAATGTGCGCAGGCGGGAAAGACCCAGAGACAGGAGATGCCCGCGCTTGGAAGTTACCAGCGAATGAAGCTCGTCAAGGATCACATATTTCAGATCCCCAAAGAACCGTTCCGCCTCGCCATTGGCGATCAGCAGCGCCACCTGCTCCGGCGTCGTCAGCAAAATGTCCGGCGGGTTCAGCCGCTGGCGCTGGCGCTTGGCCTGCGGCGTATCGCCGGTGCGGGTCTCGATGCGCACCGGCAGCGCCATCTCGTCCACCGGCTTCATCAGGTTCCGCTCGATATCGACGGCAAGCGCCTTCAGCGGCGAGATGTAGAGCGTGTGCACGCCGGTAAAGGCCGAGCCCGGCGGGATTTTTCCGCGGGTCGTGAGGTCCGTCAGCGACGGCAGAAACCCGGCCAGCGTCTTGCCTGCGCCGGTCGGCGCGATCAGCAGCATGCTTTCGCCGCCTTGCACCCGGCCGAGCAGCTCCAGCTGGTGCGCACGCGGCTGCCAGCCCTTCTGTGCGAACCAGCGCAGAAACGGCGGCGGCAGGAAAAGGGCGCTGTTCTCACCCGGCGTGGAATCGATCTGGTTCACGCCAACACATGTAGTGCTAATGTCGGGGATGAGAAGCGGCCCCCGCTCGCCCTAGCCAACACCTCAATATACGCTGTTAGTCTCTGAGAAAACTTTGCCAGCGATATAAATTATGCTCAAAATCGTCGATGGAGCCCACAGGTTCCGTTGTGCCGCCATGGGCACAATGATTTCGAAGTGCATAATTTTTATTGATTTGTCCGAATTCCGGGTTGCGACGGTCCATGACCATGCATAGCCTTACATGAAACGACACGCGAGGTCCTTTCAAGGTATCCGCATCCCAACCTCTGCGTCTCGACCAATCATCGTCGCCAAGGCGCTTGGACATGACTGCCTCGAACGTGTGGTTTACAGCGACCTCGAACTGCGCGAACATCAGGACGAATATACCGCGTTCGAATATATCGCGCTTGATGTCGAGTCGATCAATCGCCGTAAGATCGTTACTGGCTGATAGAACCTGTGCCTGGCGCTCGTATTGACCGATGAACCAGTCATAGGACGCCTTTATTTCAGGCAAGCGGTGCACGTTTAGACCAGACTCAAAATTAATTCAGGAGAAAAGCGATCTCCTTCCTTCTTGTTCGAGCCCCGAAATAAAGTCCATCTCGGCTGTTCGTACTTATCTGCCTGATCGATAATAATGAAAACACCCTTCGACGTGTAGAGGTCGATGCGTCCGTTGGCCCCGATCACCCACAATGCTTTGGGCTTGAAGAGCGCATACGATTCAGCCGCTTTGTCAAGTCGAAGAACAGGTTGATCACGAGCAGCAATACCGAAGTGCTGCATCAATTCCTCATTCATCGGCGTTGAACCAACATCGCCAACGGTCCAGCCATTTTTCAGCGCCCATTCGGTCGTAACTGCAAAGAGGTCCCGCAGGCGCTTCAGCCAGTCATCGACGCGACGGGATACGTCATCTTTTGTCAACACGGGCCCCGGCTCAAAACCTTCGTTCCGGTCTCGAACATTGTAATCAAGCTCCACGTCTTCCTCCTTGGCTTTCGGCCGGCTGCGGCCTAGACACATCCCAAGGCGCACCGGTTTCGTGTACCAGCACATAATTATAGACTGAAACGTCGTCTTTTCTCAAGGATGCGCAATTTTTTCACAACGCGATATAACGATCGGCGCGGTGGTTGATGGCCACGAACAGGTTCAGCACCGCTGCGCCGAGCACCGAATAGAACACCACCGATGGCGTGGTGACGAAGAAAGCGGCGGCCAGCACGCAGAGGTCGATGGCCATCTGCACGAGGCCGGCGCGGATCCCGAAACGCTCCTGCAGATAGATGCCGAGAATGCCGACGCCGCCGAGGCTGGCCCGGTGGCGATAGAGCGCCAGAAGCCCGAAACCGAGCAGCAGACCACCGAGCAGCGCCGCCCAGGCCGGATGAATGCTGGCAATCTGCAGCACGCTCGACTGGACGTTGGTCAGGAGCGAGGTCAGGCCGATGGCAATAAAGGTCTTGATGGTGAAGGCGACACCGAGGCGTTTCCACGACAGATAGAAGAACGGCAGGTTGAGCAGGAAAAAGGCGAGACCGAAATTCACGCCAAACGCATAATGCAGCAGGAAGGCGACACCGGCGGTGCTGCCGGTCAGCAGTCCGGCGCTGGCCAGCACATAGAGCCCGAGCGCCGCAACAAGGCTGCCGGAAAACACGCCCTGCATATCCTCGACCGGTGTATGGCGCGACGCACTTGTGTTCCACAAACCAAGGGAATTGATAAGCTGGGCCATGTCGCGATCTCCGAAAGCGAGGACGGGTATTCGTGTGATGAATTTTGGACGCTGTTGCACTCTGAAAATGCAGTCTGTATGTCCTGAACTGGGCAGATTGTTCGGCTTTTCCTCAGTGGAATCAAGGAAAATATGTAAGCAATACTGACCTATTTGAACTTCGCAAGAAGCGTTCGTTCAGCCGGCTTTTCGAGCAAGAAACAGAATGCCGTGCACCGGTTCGCCGCCATCTTTGCGAATGACGGTTTTGACCATCTCATGCAGAATAAAGCTATGGGAGCCTAGGAGCTCGCGCACGTAATTTTCCGAATGCGCATAACGCAGGCTCGGCCGCAGCACGAACCCCGCTACATTCCCCGCATCCTCGACGGAGAACGCGAAGATGCCGCCGTCTGAAATCAGCTCTGCCGCGATGGCAAGGACGCCGCCGAGATCGCCGAGATACATCAGCACATCGGCTGCCGCGACGAGATCGGCGCGCATAGGGTCGAGGCCCTCGGTAAAGACTCCGGACACAGCAGGGGCCAGCGACAGATCGGCTTGAGCCAGTCGATCGTAGAGAGGTTTGTCGCGCGCCTTTGCCAGCATGTTGGCCGACAGGTCGAAGCCTTCGAGAAATCCGGCATTGGCCTTGATCCGCTCGCCGAACAGCCCGGTACCGCAGCCGAGGTCGGTCACATGGGCAAAATGATGGTCGATGCCCGCATGCCCATGCACAAGGGCGGCCAGCTTCTCCGGAACCGTGTAGCCGAGCCGTTCCACCAGCGCCCCGTCGAAGCGTCCGGCATAGTCGTCGAACAGCTGCTCGACATAGCGGCTGGGCGGCAGGGCGGGCATGGCGGCAGCGCCGAGAACGGCGAGCTTCAGCCCGGCGCCGAACTGGTCGCCGGGGCTCAAGACGAGAACCTGCTGCAATGCCGCGACGGCGGCCTCGGTGCTGCCGGATTTTTCTTCATAGGTGGCCAGCTGAAACCAGCCGGCAGCCCAGCCGGGCACGATTTCCAGCGCCTGCGTCATCAGTTCGGCGGCGCTGGCCGGCTCGCCACTCTCGGCCAGCATCCGGGCATAGTCCGCCCGGCGGTCGGCAAGCATGTCGCCCGAGCTGAGCTGGTTCATCGGTGGCCTTTCGTTGCTGCGCCGCCGTTGGTACTGGCGAAGACCGGGCTGCGCAAGAAGCAGATCGCGACCGCGCCGCGACAATTGCGGTCTTGCAGCGGTCAGCGCAGGTGCTTAACTGAGGTGAAACAGGAGAATCAGCCCATGTCCGACGGGGTCAACAGGTTTCTGGGCGACAGCCCGCTGCGCGTCATCGTCAAGCTATTGGTCGTCTCAGTACTCGTTGGCTTCCTGATGAAGCTCTTCGGCGTCGATCCCTACGACATACTCTTCGCCGCCCGCAATTTTGTCCTCGACCTCTGGTATTCGGGCTTTGCGGCGCTTGGCAAGGTGGGCGATTATCTGCTTTTGGGGGCGGCCGTCGTCATTCCGGCCTTCATCCTTCTGCGGATATTCAGCTACAGGAGATAGGATGCAACCGTCTTTCCTCTCCCGCCGTACGCTGCTTAAGGCAGGGGCCGTCGTTTCATTCGGCGCGCTGGCCGGTTGTAGCACCTCGAAACTCCTGACGCCTGACAGCGGCACCGGCAGCGACCAGACGGGCGCCACGCTCGGCTATGTCAATGCATTGCGGGCGAAAAACGGTCTTGAACCTCTATCGCGCGATCCGGTTGCCGCAGCTGCCGCCATGGATCAGGCCGGCCGCATGGCGCGGGCCGGCAAGATGGAGCACAACATCGGCCTGGGCGCCAATTTCTACGACCGGATGAAGGGCCAGGGCGTCGTGCTTCCGGCCGCCGAAAACATCGCCGCCGGTCAGGACGATGCGGCCCGCTCCTACGATGCCTGGTTCCGCTCGCCAAAACATCTGCAGAACATGCTGGGTGCCGGCTATCGCGGCCTCGGCGTCGCCGTGGTCCAGAACCCGGCGACCGGCAACCGGCCCTACTGGGCGATGGTTCTTTCGAGGTGATCGGGTGTCAAGCTGTCTTGCTGGCCCAGTGATCCACACGCGTGTCGCGCAGGTCGCGGATAGAGGTCAGCTTCTCCCGGTCGCACAATTTTGACAGGTCGCGCACGATGCGGCCCGGCAGCGCCGGTCCCTCATAGACCATGCAGGAATAGAGCTGCACCAGATCCGCCCCGGCGCGGATCTTTTCCGCCGCCGTCTCCGCCGAACTGACGCCGCCGACGCCGATGATCGGCATCTCCGGCCCGACGCGCTTGCGCATCTTCGCCAGAACCACGGTCGATTTTTCAAACAACGGCTTCCCGGACATGCCGCCGCTCTGCTGAGCTTGGTCTTGATCCTTCAGACCCGCGCGCGACAGTGTCGTGTTGGAGACGATCAGCCCGTCGAGCGCATGCGACAGCGCCTCGGTCGCAATATCGTCCAGCCCTTCGTCGGGCAGATCCGGGGCGATCTTCAGGAATACCGGAACGCGCCTACCGGTCGTTACCGCTTCGTCGTCACGGGCCTTGAGCACAGCCGACAGCAAGTCGTTCAGGCTGTCGCGCGCCTGCAGGTCGCGCAGGCCCGGCGTGTTTGGTGAGGAGATGTTGACCGTGAAATAACGCGCAACGCCGGAGAATTTCCGGATGCCGAGCACATAGTCGCCGACCCGGTCCAAACTGTTCTTGTTGGCGCCGATGTTGACGCCGATCATCGCGTTTGGCGCGCAGGATTTCAGCCGCTGCAGCGCGGCGTCATGGCCTTCGTTGTTGAAGCCCAGCCGGTTGATGACGGCATCGTCCTCCACCAGCCGGAAAATCCGCGGCTTGTCATTGCCGGCCTGAGGCTTCGGCGTCACCGTGCCGATTTCCGCAAAGCCGAAACCGAGTTTCAGAAGCGCTTCCGGGACCTCGGCATTCTTGTCGTAACCGGCCGCCATGCCGAGCGGGTTGGCAAAGGTGAGGCCCGCCACGGTCTGGGCGAGGCGCGGATCGGCTGCAGCTGCGCAGCCCGGCACGAGACCCGTCTTCAGCGCCGTGATCGACAGACCATGCGCGGTTTCCGGGTCGAGCAGAAAAAGACCCTGCCGGGCAAGCGCCTGCAGCGGTCCCATCATGCGGAAAAGTCCGGAAAGACGTGCGAACCGTCGGCCCCGAGCGGCAGCGGTTTTTCCCAGATGACTGCGGAAAGCTCGAGCGGGCCATAGAGATGCGGGAAGAGCGCACCGCCGCGCGAGGGCTCATAAATCAGGCTGTCTTCCAGAAGGTCGCCGTCGATGGCGATCAGCATCAGGTCTTCCTGTCCGGCAAAATGCCGGGCGGCTGTTTCGACCGATTGTTGCGCTGTGGAGAAATGAATAAAACCGTCATCGATATCGACGGGAGAGCCTTCAAAAAAGCCATTTTCACGGGCTTCCTGCCACGAGGCTGCCGGAACAATTTTGTAGATCACGCTGCTCATGGTACCCGTGTCTCCTGTTTCGATCCGTCAACGTCCTTGCCCCAAACACGGGCTTTTGTCTACGGGACGTTCGGTCGCAAAGCGGTCTTTTGTTTCTGCTAGACAGGTGCGGGTGAGGCGTTTTCAGAACCGGCGAGAGGAGCACCACAATGCGGACCCTGACGATATCCACTTTCATGCTTTTGCTGTCGAGCGCCGCCTTAGCGCAGGAGCAGGCACCGGGCCGCTACAGCATGGAAAAGACCGATGCCGGCATTGTCCGCTTGGATACACAGACCGGCGAAATCTCGGTCTGCAGCGACAAGGGCGGCAATGTCACCTGCCGCCTGGCCGCCGATGAGCGCACCGCCTTCGAGCTTGAACTCGACCTTTTGACCAAGCGCATCGAAACGCTGGAAAAAACAGTTGGAACGGGTGTGAATCTGCCGCGTCCGTCGCTTCCGTCGAACGAAGAGATTGACCAGGCGATGAGCATCATGGAAAGAATGATGCAGAAGTTCATGGGAATCGTGAAGGACCTGGACAAGGACACAAAGACGCCGGAGGAGGCGGGAAAGGTCCCGGATAAAACCTGACAGGCCCTTCGGTTCCAACTCTTGGGAGGGAGTTGCACCATGCCGGACATGACAATCATCATCGCCGACGACCATCCGCTGTTTCGCGGCGCCATGCGCCAGGCTCTGACCGGCATGGAAGGCGACATCGCCATCATCGAGGCCGGAGACTATGAAACCGCCCGCGCCGCTGCCGCTGCCAATGCCGGCGCAGACCTCATTCTTCTCGACCTGACCATGCCGGGCGTCAGCGGCCTGTCGGGCCTCATCGCCTTTCGGGCAGAGTTCGCAAGCCTGCCTGTCATGATCGTCTCGGCCCATGACGATCCTTCCACCATCGGCCGCGCTATCGAACTTGGCGCCTCCGGCTTCCTGTCAAAATCCTCCGGCATCGAGGAAATTCGCGAAGGCGTTACCTCCGTTCTCAAGGGCGAAATCTATACACCGCGTGGCTATCAGCGCGGCATGGAGCACGATCCCGATGTCGCAGCCCTGATCCAGCGGCTCCATACGCTGACGCCGCAGCAGTCGCGCGTGCTGGCCATGCTCGGCGAAGGGCTCTTGAACAAGCAGATCGCCTATGAACTCGGCGTCTCCGAAGCGACCATCAAGGCCCACGTCTCGGCCATCCTCTTGAAGCTCGATGTCGACAGCCGCACCCAGGCGGTCATCCAGCTTTCGAAGTTCAGCGCCGTCGCCGCTTGAGCAAATCGTCTATTCGGCGGCCTGCCTGCCGGTGATCGACAGTTGCGTCAGCCAGGCCCGGATCGATGCCGGGCGCACAGGCTTGTTCTGCACCGTGATCAGATCGTTCTCCGCCGCCGCCCGAACCTCGGGCGTTCGGTCGGCCGTAACGATCAGCGCCGGAATATCCGCCCCGAACCGCGCCCGGATGGCGGCAATCGCTTCGATGCCGGTTCCATCGTCGAGGTGGTAGTCGGCGACGATCGCCTCCGGCCGGTAATCCTCGATCGCGGCCGAACTTGCCACCGACTCCACCGTGCGCACGTCGCAGCCCCAGCCGCCGAGCAGGATCCGCATGCCGTCGAGAATGCTGGGATCATTGTCGATGCACAAAACCCGGTAGCCGGTCAGCCTGCCCGCCGCTTGCGCGGCCGGTCTCACCGCCTTCCCGCGCACCGGCTTCACCGCGCCGGCATCAAGCGGAATGCGCACGCGAAAGCCCGTGCCCTTGCCCTGCGTCGACTGCAGATCGACCGGATGGTTAAGCACGCGGGAAATACGGTCGACGATCGACAGGCCGAGCCCGAGACCCGATGCGGTGCGGGCACCTTCCTCCAGCCGGGCGAACTCGCGGAACACCGTGCGGAATTTCGACGATGGAATGCCAATGCCGGAATCCAGCACCTGGATGACTGCCAGTCCGCCGCTGCGCCGTACACCGACCAGCACCTTGCCGGTCAGCGTATATTTGATGGCATTGGACACCAGATTCTGGACAAGGCGGCGCAGAAGGTTGGGGTCGGTGCGCACCGTCAGCGAGGTCGGCATGACGATGAGGTCGAGGTTGCGGGCCCGCGCCACCGGCGCAAAGTCTGTCTCGATGCGTTTCAGCAGATCGTCGAGCGGCACGGATTGCAGGCGCGGCTTCATCGCGCCCGTGTCGAGCCGCGAAATGTCGAGCACGGCGCCAAGAATGGTCTCAACCGATTCCAGCGACGAATCGATGTTGTGGACCAGCATGCTGTCGTCGGAATCGCCCAGCCGTTCGACCAGCGACGAGGAATAGAGCCGGGCGGCATTCAGCGGCTGTAGGATATCGTGACCGGCGGCGGCAAAGAACCGCGTCTTGCCGATATTGGCCTCTTCGGCCGAGGCCCGCGCTTCCGCCAGCTCGCGGTTCACCCGCGTCAGCTCGCCGGTCCGTTCTTCGACCCGCAGTTCCAGCGTTTCATTCGCCTGTTTCAGCGCCATGTCGGCGGCCACACGCTGGGTGATATCGGTGTAGGTCGTGACGATGCCCTTGTCAGGCATGGCGTTGGTGCGAACCTCGATGATCCGGGCGCCGCTGCCAAGTTCCAGCAGGAAAGCCTTGTCGAGCGTCAGGAAGTTGCGAATGACCGATTTCTGCTGGTCCGTGCCGAGATCGCCGCGTTTGGCAAGAATGCCGACGATATCGGCCAGCGGAAACCCAACCTGGCCGGCGGTCTCCGGCAGGTCGAGCAGTTGGCGAAACCGCCGGTTCCAGATGATCAGATTGTTGGAACTGTCGAAAACGGCGATGCCCTGGTCCATCTGCGAAAGGGCGGTCTGCAGCATGTCCTGATTGTATTGCAGGGCCTCGCTGGCCTGATCCAGCAGCCAGGCCGTATCGGACGAGGCATCGTCCATGCGTTGCAGCACCAGCGACAGAACGAGCCGGGCCGACGAAGAGCCGATGGCACTGCCGAGCAGCTGTTCGGAAAAATGCACCAGCGCCATATCGGCCGGTGCATTGTCGTCGAGCCAGCGGCCGGACTGGCGCTCGTACGTGCTGAAGGAGCGCTGGGTACGCTCATCGCCGAGATATTTGGCAATCGTCGTCTTCAGGTCATGCACGGTGATCTTCATCTTGCGGCCGCCAAAGGCGCGCTCGAGCCGCGGCTTGCGGCGGATGAAGACGCCCGCCTGAATGCGCTCCAGCGGCTTCGGGCTGCGGGTCAGCGAGCCGATCACGAAGGCGGCGAAATTGATCAGCAGGCTGAGCGTCGTGGCATTCACCAGCGGATCGGGATTTTGCGAAAAGATCGTGCTGCCGGGAAAGATGAAGCTCAGGATATTGCTGGCGACGTAGGAGTTGTCCGGCCCGCCGAGACTCGGCAGGAACAGGAGATAGGCCCAGACCAGCGCACCCGACGTCATCCCGGCAATCGCACCGCGGGCATTGGCCTGGCGCCAGACGAGGCCGCCGAGCAGGGCGGGCGCCATCTGTGCGATGGCGGCGAAGGCGAGAAGGCCGATGGAAGCAAGGCCCGTATCGCCGGTGGCCGAGCGGTAATAGGCGTACCCCAAGAGCAGCACCACGAAGATGGCGGTGCGCCGGATGCGCAGCAGCGTGCGGGCGACATTGCCGCCGCTGTTGCCGCGCTCGACCAGGTGGCGGCGCAGGAAGATCGGCATGACGATGTCGTTGGAAATCATGATCGACAAAGCCACGGAGGCGACGATGACCATCGCAGTGGCAGCCGAAAAGCCGCCGATGAAGGTGATCAGTGTCAGGACCTGCAGATTGCCGGCCAACGGCAGCGACAGGACATAGAGGTCGGCGTCACCCGTGCCGGAAAAGGCGATGACCCCGCCGATGGCCACCGGCAGCACGAAGATGTTGATGGCGATCAGATAGAGCGGCAACAGGATGCCAGCCATGCGCAACTCGCCCTGAGTCCTGTTTTCGACCACCGTGACGTGGAACTGGCGCGGCAGCATGATGATGGCGAAGGCCGAGAGCAGCACCAGCAGGATCCAGCGCGACAGCGGCGTCTCGTGATTGAGCGCCGTCATCACCTGCGTGTTCTGTGACGCCTTCAGCCACAGGTCGGAGGGGCCGTCGAACAGGAAGAACACCACATAGACACCGACGGTGACGAAGGCGAGCAGCTTGACCACCGATTCCATCGCGATCGCCAAGATCAGCCCGTCCTGATGTTCGGTCGCATCCGTATGGCGGGTACCGAACACGATGGCGAAGCAGGCAAGAAAAAGCGTCACCATCAGCGGCAGGTCGAACAGGCCGGAGCCCGAGCCGAAGCCGTATTCGCTGGTGTCGATCATCGCCGAGACCGAATTCGAAACGGCCTTCAGCTGCAGGGCGATATAGGGCACCGCGCCGATCAGTGAAATCAGCGCCACGATCGCCGCAACCGTCGGGTTCTTGCCGTAACGAGCGGCGACGAAATCGGCCACCGACGTCAGCTTCTCGGCCTTGGCCAGCTGAATGATCCGCCGCACCAGCGGAAGTCCGATGGTGAAGGTGAGGATCGGGCCGATGTAGATGCCGGTGAATTCGAACCCGCGCTCCGCCGCCAGGCCGACGCCGCCGAAATAGGTCCAGGAGGTGCAGTAGATCGCCAGGCTCAGTGCATAGACCAGCGGCCGGCCCTTGGTGGCCGTGGCGCCGTTCGCCGATTTCCGGTCACCATAGCTTGCCACCGCGAACAGCAGCAGCAGATAGGCGAAAGCCGACGTGAAGATGATCGATCCGGTGAGCATCCGTCCTCCCGCATGCTGCTCTTGCGGCAGCACTGCGCAAAGCCAGCATAGGCCAACACGATCACGATGAAAATCGGTGCAGTCTCAGCATAAAGTCAAAGGCGGGGATGGCGTTTTTTCCCGCATGTCGCTTGTTTTCATTTGGGAAAGGGCCTGATAACGTTTTTGCGGGCGCCAGGTGTGCGAAGGCTGTGCAATATTAAGGAGAGAGCAATGCTGAATGAATTTAAAGAGTTTATTGCCCGCGGCAACGTGATGGATCTGGCCGTCGGCGTGATCATCGGTGGCGCATTCGGTCTCATCGTCAAGTCGCTGGTCGATGACATCATCATGCCGGTCGTCGGCGCGGTGACCGGTGGCATCGATTTTTCCAACTTCTTCTATCCCATGTCTGCCAATGTCACGGCCGTATCGCTGGCCGCAGCCCGTGAGCAGGGAGCCGTCTTTGCCTACGGCAACTTCCTCACCGTCGTCATCAATTTTGTCATCCTCGCCTTCATCATCTTCCTGCTCGTGAAGGCGGTGAACCGCATGCGCGCATCGATGGAAAAGAAGAAGAGCGAAGAGCCGGCAGCACCCCCGGCCGAAGATATCCAGCTCCTCACCGAGATCCGCGATCTTCTGAAGCGGCCGTAAGCTTTTTCATCGCAATGGCGATATGTGAGACCCCGGTCAGCCATGGCCGGGGTCTTGTCGATTCATCAGCAGATTCGATCGATGTGTCAGAGAATGTCGCGTGATCCCTGTGGCGAAACCGGTTAGAGCATCGGATGAACAGGAGATTGCCGATGAGCGTGTTGCAGAGCCTCAGCCCCCGATCCATCGATGCGCCGGAAAGCGGCATCGTCGAACTCGTCAACTATGCGCGCGGGCGCGACGGGCTTATTCCGCTATGGGTGGGCGAGGGCGACCTGCCGACCCCGGCCTTCATCTCCAACGCCGCCAGCGCAGCCCTTGAGGCCGGAGAAACCTTCTACACCTGGCAGCGCGGCATTCCGCCTCTGCGCGAGGCTCTGGCGCGCTATTACCAGCGCCAGTTCGGCGCAGCGCTCTCGACCGAAAATTTCTACGTCACCGGTTCCGGCATGCAGGCGATCAAGCTTGCCATCGAGGCCATCACGTCGCCGGGTGACGACATGGTCTACCTCTCCCCGGCCTGGCCGAATTTCGCCGCCTCCGCCGCCATCTCCGGTGTCCTGCCGATTGCCGTGCCGCTGACCTTCGAGGGCGGCAAATGGCAGCTTGATCTCAACCGGCTCGAAAGCGCCATCACGCCGAAGACCAAGGCCCTGTTCATCAACACGCCGTCGAACCCGACAGGCTGGACGGCGACGCGCGACGATCTGAAAGCCATCCGCGATCTCGCCCGCCGCCATGATCTCTGGATCATGGCCGACGAGATCTATGCGCTCTACCACTATGCCGGCGGACGGGCGCCGTCCTTCCTTGATGTCATGGAGGCGCAGGACCGCATCCTCTTCGTCAATTCCTTTTCCAAGAACTGGTCGATGACCGGCTGGCGCGTCGGCTGGATCGTCGCCCCCACCGAAGCAGGCCAGGTGCTGGAAAACCTCATCCAGTACTCCACCTCGGGCGTGGCGCAGTTTATGCAGAAGGCGGCCGCCGTTGCGCTCGACGAGGGCGATGATTTTGTGCGCGCCAATGTCGAAAAGGCTGCCCGGTCGCGCGACATCTTCTGTGATGCGCTGATCGCCACCAACCGCGTCGAGACGTTGAAGCCCGACGGCGCCATCTACGCATTCCTGAAGATCGACGGTGTTCTGGATTCGCGGATCGGCGCGCTGGATATCGTCGACAGGACCGGCGTCGGTCTCGCCCCCGGCACCGCTTTCGGGAATGGCGGGTCGCTGTTCATGCGCGCCTGCTTCCTGCGCGACCCGGCTCAGGTCGAAATCGCCGCCGAACGCCTCTGCACCTATATTCTCGCCCGCGGCTGAGATGTCAGGCGATCGATAAAATTTGAATGAATATACAAATCTCTTCTTAATTATACTAAAAGAGATATTTGGAATTCCTGTTCTATATTGGGATTTGGTGGTTCTTCGGAAAGGAAATGACGCTTTACTGTGCCCGTGTTTTAAGCGGGAAAGTATTGGTCATGACAGTATTGGTGACGGGTGGAGCAGGCTATATCGGCAGCCACATGGTATGGGCATTGCTGGATGCGGGCGAAGATGTCGTCGTGCTTGACCGGCTGTCCACAGGCTTTCGCTGGGCCATTGCGCCGGAAGCTCGCTTCTATCTCGGCGATGTCGGTGACAGCGCCGTGCTGGAACGGATCTTCTCCGACAACAGGATCGATGCGATCATCCATTTTGCCGGTTCCATCATCGTTCCGCAATCGATTGCCGATCCCCTGTCCTATTACAAGAACAACACGGCCAACACCCGCACCGTGATGGAAGCGGCGGTTGCTGCAGGCGTGCCCCATTTCGTCTTCTCGTCCACGGCGGCGGTCTATGGAACGCCTGATGGTGAGGGGCTGGTCAAGGAAACGGATCGCCTCAGCCCGGAAAGTCCCTATGGTCTTTCAAAGCTGATGTCGGAGATGATGCTGCAAGACGCCGCCGCCGCCCACGCCTTGAGCTACGTGGCGCTGCGCTACTTCAACGTCGCCGGCGCCGACGTCAACGGGCGCGCAGGACAATCGACCCCGGAGGCCACACATCTGATCAAGATTGCCTGTCAGGCCGCCCTTGGCCGCAGACAGGGCGTCAACGTCTACGGCACCGACTATCCGACGCCCGACGGCACCGGAATTCGCGACTATATCCATGTCAACGATCTGGTTGCCGCCCACCTGCAGGCACTCGCCTATCTCAGGGCCGGCGGCAAGCCGCTGGTGGCCAACTGCGGTTACGGTCAGGGTTATTCGGTTCTCGAAGTGCTGGAAACCGTCATGAAAGTGCGCGGCCGCAAGTTCAAGGTCAATGTCGCGCCGCGCCGCCCGGGCGATGCGGTCAGGGTCGTGGCCGATGCCACCATTGCCCGCCAGAAGCTGGACTGGGTTCCTCGCTTCGACAGTCTCGATCTCATCGTGCAGACGGCGCTCGACTGGGAAGAGCATATCCAGCGCAAGAACAGCTACGATATCGAAGGCATCAACAAGCTGCTCGAAAGCGCGCAGTTTTAGGAAGCGCGGCCGCTCCAACCGGAGGAGGTGCACCGGTGTGCCTCCTTCCAATCCAGTCTGACAACAGCTTCACTGGCTAGTTTACCCGGAAAATCGGAATTTCTGATCGGGTATACAAATCATGCCGCGTTTTGCAGGCCATCATTTCTGGGATAAGCGCACCACCGGCTGCTCTGCCATTCGCGAGCGCCTGTCATGAAGGCGGTCATTCTGGCCGGCGGTCTCGGTTCGCGCATCGCCGAGGAAACCCACCTGCGTCCCAAGCCGATGGTCGAGATCGGCGGCCGTCCGATCCTCTGGCACATCATGAAGCTCTATCACGGTCATGGCGTCCGTGATTTCATCATCTGCTGCGGTTTTCGCGGTTACGTGATCAAGGAATATTTCGCCAACTACGGCCTGCACATGTCGGACATCACCTTCGACCTGTCCAAGAACAGCATGGAGTTCCACCGCCAGAGTGCCGAAAACTGGCGCGTGACGCTGGTCGATACCGGTGAAAGCTCACTGACCGGCGGCCGCCTCAAGCGCGTCGCCTCCTATCTTCGCGACGAGGAAGCCTTCTGCTTTACCTATGGCGACGGTGTCTCCAGTGTCGATATCGGCCAGACCATCGCTTTTCACAAAGCGCATGGCAGGGAAGCGACTGTCACTGCGGTCCGCCCGCCCGCCCGCTTCGGCGCGCTGAAACTCGATGGCGACAGCGTCCAGGGTTTCATCGAGAAACCTGAAGGCGAGGGCGGTTTCATCAATGGCGGCTTCTTCGTCCTGTCGCCCAAAGTGCTGGACCGTATTCCCGGTGACAACACGACCTGGGAAGCCGAGCCACTCACCAGCCTAGCCGCCGATGGCGAGCTGAAAGCCTTCTTCCATGAAGGCTTCTGGCAACCGATGGACACGCTGCGCGACAAGGTTCACCTCGAAAACCTCTGGGAAAGCGGCAATCCTCCCTGGAAAAGCTGGTAGTCATGCAGGATCTGAACTTCTGGAACGGAAAGCGCGTGCTGGTAACCGGGCATACCGGCTTCAAGGGAAGCTGGCTGAGCCTCTGGCTGCGCGCGCTGGGGGCCGAGGTCAGCGGCCTGTCGCTTGCCCCGCCCGATGGCCCGTCGCTGCACGCCATGCTCAGTATAGATCCGGACGAGAGCGCCCTTCTCGACATTCGCGACCGCACCGCCGTACTTCGCCGCGTTACCGAGACAAGGCCCGAGATCGTGCTGCATCTGGCAGCCCAGGCGCTGGTGCGCGCCGGATACCGCGATCCCGTCGGCACGTTCGAAACCAATGTCACCGGCACGGCAAACCTGCTCGATGCCCTGCGCATCGCACCGGACCTGCGTGCCATCGTCGTGGTCACCACCGACAAGGTCTACCAGAACGCCGAGCAGGGTTTTGCCTTCCGCGAGAGCGATCCGCTCGGCGGCCATGATCCCTACAGTGCCAGCAAGGCGGCAGCCGAAATCGTCACGGCCAGCTACCGCGCGTCCTATTTTGCCGATCGGCGCATCGGCCTTGCAACGGCAAGGGCCGGCAATGTCATCGGCGGCGGCGACTGGGCCGAAGACCGGCTGATTCCCGATGCTGTCCGCGCCTGGGAGACGGGCCAACCTCTGCAGGTTCGCCGTCCAAAAGCGGTGCGGCCGTGGCAGCATGTGCTCGAACCGCTCGGCGGTTACATGGCGCTTGCCGAACGGCTATGGGACAAGCCGGATCTCGGCTCCAGCTACAATTTCGGCCCCGACCATGGCGCTGCGGCAACGGTCGGCCGGGTATTACAACTGGCTGGCAAGGCCTATGGCTCCGGCGAAACGATCTTTGGAGACGGCAGCGACGGTCCACACGAGGCGGGATACCTAATGCTCGACAGCGGGCTTGCGACCCGCGACCTCGGCTATCATCCGCGCTGGAACCTCGATGAAACGCTTCAGCGCACGATGCGCTGGTACCGGGCTGAGAAGGACGGCGCACCGGCGCTCGATCTCTGCCTTGCCGATATCGAGGACTTCAGCGGTATCCACGCCGTCAGCCGAAAGGCGGCATCGTGAGCCGCCGGTTCGAGCCGCAGCCGACGCCGCTCGAAGGCCTTGTCGTGCTCGCCCGGCGCCGGCTGCCGGATGAGCGCGGCTTTCTTTCGCGCCTCTTTTGCGCCACCGATCTCGCCGAATTCGGCTGGACTGGCCAGATCGCCCAGCTGAATGAGACAGGAACCGTACACAGGGGCACCGTCCGCGGCATGCATTTCCAGCGGCCGCCGCATGCCGAGATCAAGCTCGTCACCTGCACGCGTGGCCGTGTTCTGGATGTCGTGGTCGATATTCGCGATGGCTCCCCGACATTCCTGAAATCCTTCGCCGTCGAATTGTCTGAGGATAACGCCCTGTCGCTGCTGATCCCCAAGGGCTTCGCCCATGGCTTCCAGGCGCTATCAGGCGATGTCCGCATGCTCTATGCCCATTCCGAACCCTATGCCGCCGAAGCGGAAGCCGGGCTGAACTGCGCCGATCCGGTGCTCGGCATCGACTGGCCGCTGCCGGTGGAACATCTCTCCCCGCGCGATCTTGCCCACCCGTTTCTCGCATCCGGTTATCGCGGAGTAGCAGCATGAAGTGCCGTCATTGCCAGTCTGGCCAGATGATCCCGTTTCTCGATCTCGGCACGGCGCCGCCCTCGAATTCCTATGTGGCACTGGCGGACCGCCACAAGCCCGAACTCTGGTATCCGCTGGTCATTCGCGCCTGCACCGAATGCCGTCTGGTCCAGACCGAGGATTTCGCCGAGCGCGAAACCTTCTTTTCCGACAGCTATGCCTATTTCAGTTCGTTTTCGACCTCATGGCTGAATCACGCAAAGCACTATGTCGCGGATATGTGCGACCGCTTCGGGCTCGATGCCGGCAGCCACGTCGTCGAAGTGGCCGCCAATGACGGCTACCTGCTGCAATACGTCAAAGAACGCGGCATCAACTGCCTCGGTATCGAGCCGACCAGAAGCACGGCCGAGGCCGCCCGGGCAAAGGGCATCGAGATCGCCGAGGATTTCTTCGGCCGCGAAACGGCAGCGCGCCTTGTGCTTGAAGGACGCAGCGCCGATCTGATGGCGGCCAACAATGTGCTGGCGCACGTGCCCGATATCAATGACTTCGTCGCCGGTTTTGCCATGCTGCTGAAACCGTCAGGCGTTGCCACCTTTGAATTCCCGCATCTGCTCAACATGGTTCGTGAGGCGCAGTTCGATACGGCCTATCACGAACATTATTCCTACCTGTCGCTGACGGCGGTGAGGCGCCTCTTCGCCGTCAACGGGCTGACGGTCTTCGATGTCGAAACCACGCCCTGGCATGGCGGCAGTCTGCGCGTCTTTGCGCAGCGGACGGACCTTGGGCGCCACCCCGTGGAGGCGCGTGTTGCTGCGGTGCTGCAGGCCGAGCGCGATGCCGGCATGCTGGATGATCGGTTCTACACGAGCTTCCAGTCCGCCGCCGAAGATGTGCGGGATGGTTTCCTGTCGTTCCTCATCGAAAGCCGCCGGGCGGGTCTCAAGGTCGCGGCCTACGGCGCCGCTGCCAAAGGCAACACGCTGTTGAATTTTGCCGGTGTCAAACCGGACCTTCTAACCTTCGTCGTCGACAAGAACCCGGCAAAGCAGGGTCAGCTCCTGCCGGGCAGCCGCATTCCCGTCATGACCGAAGATGAACTGAAATCGAGAAAACCGGAAAGGGTGGTCATACTGCCATGGAATCTTCAGGACGAAATCAAGCAGCAACTTTCGTATATCAGAGACTGGGGTGGGAAGTTCGTGACGGCGGTGCCGTCGCTGACGGTGCATCCGTAGCGGCCGAAACGGTGCAAAGTGCCGACGGTAAGGGACCCGTTCAGCCGGTCATTTCCGTCGAGACGGCAAAAGCCCCCGGCAAACGTCCGTCGATCAAGCTCTGAGCCTGTCAGTCGGCATCCTGCTCACCGAGAATGTTCTTCTCGTAATTGATCGAATGGCGGATCAGTTGCGCCCACAGAGCGTCGTAGAAGGCTGGATCCATGCCCATGCTGGCCGCCCGCGCCCGCGCATTGGCGCGGACCTCGTCGACCCGGGAGGGAATATCCGCCTTCATCGTGGTGCCGGTCTTGATCTCGGCGGCACGGTGGATGAACGTCCAGCGTTCATGGAAAAGCTCCATCAACGCCTGGTCGATCCGGTCGATCTCCAGCCGTATCTCTGCCATTGACGTGCAATCGGCCGGGGCCTTTGCCATGTTCGCTTCACTCTCGTCCTGATCAACAGGGCCTGACGCCCGCATGAGGCTGTTTATCAAGCCGATATCCATCTGAGAAGCCGAAAAGACAGGACCAATCGTCGCCCCCTCGCAGACAAGCTTCGGGAAAGCCCTCACCGATAGTCTGGGCCAAACGGAGAAACTCGATGCTTGCCCAGCCGAAACTGACGATCTGTGTTCCGTCGCGAAACCGCCAGCGCTACTTTCAGGAAACGATCAGAAGTCTCCTCATCAACCTTCGCACCGATGTCGAGTTCGTGTTCGCCGACAATTCCGACGACGCCACCATCATGGAAGCCTTCATGAAGGATGTCGCGGGCGATCCACGCGTGAAATTCATCCCCCCGGCAGGCCGTGTTCTGTCCATGGTCGACAACTGGGAACGCTGCCTCGAAGCCAGCACCGGCGAATTCGCCTGCGTCATCGGCGACGACGACTATATCGATGCCAACGTCGTCGATCTGATCGTCCGGACCCAGGCCGAGCAATACGAGGTCGATGTCTTCGTCTGGAGCCGGATGACCTACAACTGGCCGTCCAACCAGCAGAAGCCATCCAACATCTGCATTCCGCTCGGCACCGATGTCGCGCGCATTCCGCGCGCCTGGCTCTACGAGGAATTCTTCGGCTGGAAACACCACAAGGCCACGCCGAATTCGCCGTTCTCGATCTATCACGGCGCCGTTTCGATGAAGGTCATGCGCGAGATCAAAAGAAAGTTCGGCGGCCGCTTCTTCGAGCACCCGGTCGTCGACTTCGAGAACATCTGCAAGGCGCTGACCACGGCCACGAATTTCTTCTATTCCGAACGGCCCTTCTCCGTCATGGGGGCCTGCCCGGAAAGCAATTCCGCAACCATCAACAATGCCGAGAAGATGCGCCGGGGCCATGCGCAGTTCATGGCCGAAGTCGGCCGCAACATTGACGACGATCCCTATATGCGGGACTTTCCCTTCCCGACGATCCTCGGCATCGCAGCCTGCGTGGCACAGTGCCAGCACTGGTTCAGATCGACCTATGGATACGGCGAAGTCGCCGGCTGGGAGCGGTATTTTGCCGAAGCCTGCGGCATCAACTGCGGCATGAGCACCGATCGCGAGACCTATGATCTTGCCGTCGAGGGCTATACGGCCGCGCTGTCGGTCTGGAAGAACGGCAAATATCTGGACTATTTCAAGCCTGCGTACAACGAGCCGGTCAATGCTGGTCTGTTCTACGGGATTTCGGAAAAGCATCTTTTCATCGACGAGAAGATCGCCGGGGTGCAGACGCCGGCCGAGCTCTACCATCTGGCAGAGCAGATGATTGCGCCGGGCAGCCAGCTTGCCTTGAAGCTGGAGGAGCATTTCAAGGCGGCCTGACATTGGCCCTTTGGCGGCCTCAACTGTTTCGTCCCGCGATTAGGATCGGCGGGAATTTTGACACCGGAAGGATACCAGCATGATCCAGAACGAGGTACTGATCCCCGCATCCGCCAAGGATGATTTCGGGCTCAAGGGCTACACGATACTGCCGCAGTTCTACGATGCTGAGCGCGATATCGCCCCGATCCAGGAAGGCATCCGGGTCATTCTGGAACTGCTGTGCCGCAAGTACGAGGTCGATGCGCCGACGGACACGACCTGGAACGCCATGACCAAGGCCTATCCGGCGCTGATCGCAAAGAACCGCGCCTGGGGCGGCGAAGTCTATGATGCCATCAAGCAGGTCCCGGCCTTCATGCAGCTGGTTGCCAAGGCAAAGAACCTGACCGTCTTTGAGGCCATGCGTCCCGGCTCCGTGCCCGGCATCGCCGCCGGCGGTTACGGCATCCGCATCGACAATCCCGGCGAGGAAAAATTCCGTGCCCAGTGGCACCAGGAATTCCCAAGCCAGCTGCGCAGCGTCGACGGCATCGTCTTCTGGACGCCGCTTCTTCCCGTGACGGCGGAAATGGGTCCGGTGCAGATCGCCTCCGGCTCGCATGCCGAAGGCCTGATCCCGGTCTATAGCGATGACGCCGGTGCCGGCAAGACGGGTGCCTACGCCTTGCATATGGACCGTTGCGATGAACGCCTGGCGAAATATGACATCGTTGCACCGCTGACCAAGCCGGGCGACCTGATCCTCATGGACTTCTTGACCATGCACCAGGGTAGCCACAACGTCTCGGACATGCCGCGCTGGAGCGTCCAGTTCCGCTACTTCAACTTCGCCGATCCGCTCGGCACACGCATCGGCTGGGCAGGCTCCTTCGCAGCCGGTGTCGATTTCGGCAAGATCCTGCCTGAGCTCGTCTCCTCCGGCGACGGTGCGGCATGACCACCTGCCGTGTCTGCAGCTCGCCGATCGCCGCTGCTTCCTATGACGCCTCGGCGCCGGCGCTGACCTCGATGATGAGTTTCATCGACATGCCGACGCAGGTCTATGTCTGCGAGGCTTGCGGCCATGCGCAATGCGCCGATCTGCCTGATATCAAAACCTTCTACGACACGACATACCGGATTTCGCTGGAATCGGACGATCACGACCAGATATTTGCAATGGCTGACGACGGCACGCCGCTCTACCGCACCGACCATCAGTCGGCCATCGGCTTTAAGCTTCTCGCTCTGCCGCAGGGAGCCCGCATCCTCGACTACGGTGCCGGCAAGGCCGGAACGCTGAACAAGATGTGCCGCGCCCGGCCTGATCTTCATCCGCACGTCTTCGATGTCAGCCAGGACTACAAGGCGGCCTGGGAGGGGTGGGTCAAGCCCGAAGACCAGTCCACCTACAGCGTCCCCGACGCCTGGGCCGGACGCTTTGACGCCATCATCAGCCATTTCGTCATCGAACATGTCGCCGAGCCGGTAGTCTTCCTGAAGACGCTACACACACTTCTGGCTGCGGGCGGTCAACTCCTCCTGTCCATGCCGGATGTCGCGGCAAACCCCGGTGATATGACGGTGGCGGACCACCTCAACCATTTCAGCAAGGCGTCCCTGCACCGGGCTCTTGCCCTGTCCGGCTTCCGACTGGACACAATCGACAGCGATGCTTTTCCGGGCGCCTTTTTCATGGTTGCCACGCGCCTTGAGCAACCTGTTGCAGGGGCCCCGGATCAACAGGAGGTCGCAGACGCCGTCGCCAAGGCCAACGAGATCTGCGCCTTCTGGAAGGATGCGACCAAACGCATGGATGGCGCCGCCAAGCGCTTCTCCGGCAAACGCGCCGCCGTCTATGGTTCAGGCTTCTACGGCAGCTGGATCAGCAGCCGGATTGAGGCTGAGGTGGATTTTCGCGCCTTCCTCGACCAGAACCCGAAACTGCAGGGATCGACGCACTTCAACCGCCCGGTCCTATCCCCATCCGGGCTCGGCAGCGATATCGATGTCGTCTTCGTCGGTCTCAATCCACTCAAAGCCCGGGCGGCCATTGCGGGGCAGGCGACGTTGCACCGTCCCGGTCTGGACCTGGTCTGGATCGACGGCTGACGCCTTTGTAGTGCAGCGCTGGAACGGATCATGAGCCGGAATATCGTTATTTCGCAGTCGATGTATTTCCCCTGGGTGGGCCTGCTGGAGCAGATCCGGCTGGCGGACGTGTTCGTCCACTATGATGACGTCCAATATTCCAAGGGCAGTTTCAGCAACCGGGTGCAGGTGAAGGGCGCCAACGGCGTCAGCTGGCTGACCCTGCCGCTGCGCGATCTGCATCTCGGTCAGCGCATTGATCAGGTCATGCTCGACGACCGGATCGACTGGCGCGGCAAACACCGGGAGATCCTGCGGCAGGCCTATCTGAAGGCGCCCTTTCGCGAGGAAATGCTGGGGCTCGTGGATCGCGTCTTTTCGCGGGAGGCCAGGACGGTCGCCGATATCTCGCGCCAGTCGATGCTGGAGCTGTCTGCCTATTTCGGTCTCGGCCGCCCGGCGTTCCTGTCATCGGATACGCTGCCCATCCCCGGATCGAGCAGCGAGCGGGTCTGCGACATCGTCGAACATCTCAACGGCACGGTCTACATCACCGGGCACGGCGCCCGGAAATATCTCAATCACGCCCTCTTCGAGCAAAAGGGCATTGCCGTGGAATACATGCGCTACGCCTGCACGCCCTATCCGCAGCTGAACGGCGTATTCACGCCCTATGTGACCTCACTGGATCTGATCGCAAATTGCGGCGCCGGGGGTGCCACCTTCTTTCAGTCCGGAACGGTCGGCTGGAAAGAGTTCACGCTATAAGACGCCGTGCCGCTCAGAGCATGCGTTCCAACAGCACCACATCATGAGCGCGTCCATCCACATCGCGGAAATGCGCCTTCAGCGTGCCCACAACCGCGAAGCCGGACGACGCATAGAGTTTCAAGGCTGGCTGGTTATCCGGATGAACCTCAAGCAAAAGTTTTGACAGTCCCAGCGTCTCGAATGCCGTCCGCATCAGCAGGTTCAGCGCGATCCTGCCAAGCCCGCGTCCACGCGCCTCGGAGATCAGTGCAAGGCCGCCATAGCCGGTGCGGTTGCGGCGATGAACCTGGCCGATCTGGATGAAGCCGAGGACGGTATCGGTGGAGGCGTCCGCAATCACCCGGAAAATGCCGCCCTTCTCCGCTCTCCGGCGCTCGATCCAGTCGCGCACGGCCTGATCGTCCGTCGATTCCGGAACGGTCAGGAGCATGGCCTGAATGTCCCGGTCCCGGCGGATGGCCGCGAGACCGCCGAAATCCGCATCGCAGGCGTCGCGGAAAACCACGTTTGCCGTCTCGTCGAAAAAGGGATCTTCGCTCAGCTCCGCTTGCATCGGAGATATCCGCCGGGAGAGCTAGAGAGCACAAGCTTGCCGTTCAGGACCTCGTCGACCTCGAAACGGTCCGTCTCTTCCAGATAGGCATTCAGGGCGGCCAGCGGCTCATCGCCCGGATACCAGATCTTCGAGCGTTTCGTCGGCGTCTGAGAGGCTTCAGCCCGGCCGAGCAGCGTATCCGCGACGACAAGATACTGGCCTTCGGTCACCAGCGGTCCATAGACCCTAAGTTCGTCGAGCACGTGATCGCGGCTGTGATCGCTGTCGAGAACGACCATCACGGTGGCACCCTCTGGAATGGAGGCCTTCACCTTCGCCAGCGTTTCCGCCGTTGTCGACGGTCCCTCGATCAGCTCGATCAGCGGCGACATGATGTGGCTTTCGATGGCCTCGCGATTGTGGGCGCGGATATCGATATCGACGCCGATAACCTTGCCCTTGCCGATCAGCTTGAGCATGGCCGCCATCATGATCATCGACCCGCCCCGGGCGACGCCGGTCTCGATGATGACGTCAGGCTGGGTCGCCCAGATGACCTCTTGCGTCGCCATCACGTCGGCCGGCATCTGGATGATCGGCACGCCGAGGAACGACCAGAGATAGGAATAGTCATAGGTGTCGAGTGCAACCAGCGTATCGACGGACTTCGCGAACGCCTCGGCATCCTTACCCAGCGCCAGAGACATCTCTTTCTTGTGCGCTTCGAATTCCTGGCGGTCGTCGGTGGTTGTCATGGGATGCTGTGCCTTGTGTGTTTCAAGAGTGTGTCCGAATGGACGGCCCCGGTCATGTCATGCGGTGCTCGCCAGCCGCAGGGCGGCTCGCGATTCCAGCGGAACATTGCTGCCAAGCAGGGTCAGGACCACGTCGGCGACGCGGTCGATGTCGTCCTGCGTCATATCATGATAGCTCGGCAGATTGATCGCCCGTTCAGGGATATCCCATGCCTGTTCGTTGTCGCGCCGCTCGGGAAACATCGGCAGGCTGGACAAGGGGTGGAAAAAGACGCGGGCATCGATATTGGCGTCGTTGAACGCTTTCTGCAGAATTTCGCGGGTAATGCCGGTATCTCGATCGAAAACGGCCGTCGGCATCCATGCGCCGTTGACCGTCCCTTGATGTTCGGGGTTGAGACGAACGCCCGGATGTAGCTCCAGAATGCTGCGATAGGCGGCAAGGATGGCCCGTTTCCGGGCGGTCAATGTCTCGATCCGCTCGATCTGGCCGCAGCCGATCGCCGCCTGGATGTTCGACATCTTGTATTTGAAGCCGATTTCATCCGGCCAGAACTGTTTTGTCTGGCTGCGCGCCCGGCCATGATTGCTGAGCGTCAGGACACGCTCGAAAAGGGCGGCATCGCTGGTGACGAACATGCCGCCTTCGCCTGTCGTCAGTGTCTTTGTTCCGTGGAAGGAAAACGTGCCGAAAGCGCCCATGGACCCGGCCTTGCGGCCATGCCAGACCGATCCGATTGCCTCGGCCGCATCCTCGATGACGGGAATGCCGTGCGCAGCGCCGATCGCCAGAAGCCGGTCCATGTCGCAAAGATTGCCATAGATATGCGTCGCGATGATCGCTCTGGTGCGTGGTGTGATGGCGCGCTCGACGCTGTTAGGGTCGATGCACCATGTATCGGCCAGCACATCCACGAAAACAGGCGTCGCGCCCGAATGGACGATCGGCGCGGCCGTGGCGATCCAGTTGGTATCGGCCAGGATTACCTCGTCCCCGGCCCCGATGCCGAGGGCGGCAAGGCCCACATGCATGGCGCCGGTGCAGCTGGATGTGGCGATGGCGAAGTCACTGCCGAGATATGTGCGGAAGGCGTTCTCGAACCGGACGATATAGTCGTAACAGCGCTCGCCCCAGCCGTTCGCGGCCGCATCGGTCGCATAAGACACCTCGAGCTCGGTGATCGAGGGTCTCGTGTAGGAAATGCGCTGTGCGGTCTGTGTCATATCGGCGGGTCCGGTCGGTCTGTTATTTTACGGCGCCGCCGCAGATCAGCCCGATGGGAGCGATCATGCTGCGCATCACGGCAAAGAGATCCTGCGCCGTGCGGGCGCCGCCGATGAAGCGATCGACCAGCAGGGCCTCGCCGTGCAGACCCCGACGGCGGTCGTTGACGCGATTGGGCGAAAAGCCGGGCTGGAATGTCGCTGCAAATTGCGGCCCGGCGAAACGCTGAAGCGCTGCGAAATAAGCTTCGCCCTTGGCGTTGAAGGCGTCTTCGCCATGTTCCTTCATACAGTCGATCATGCAGGCGCGCACAAAGGCCGCGTCGCCGCCGCCCCAGTCGGAGCCGAGCTCCGCAAGCACGTAATATTGCACCTCGGCAACGGCGGCAGTGATGCCGATGGCCGCATGAAACGGAAAGCCGGACTGTGGCGGCGTGCTCACGGCCGGTGGCTGGTAGACAACCGTTTCGATGGCCGACAGCGGCCGCGAGCAGAAGGCGAGCTGCTCGGCAAACAGGAGCACGCGGGCGGCCCACTCGAACTGCGGCAACGGTGTCGACCAAGTCGTTTCCGGTGAGGCCTCGAGGATGGCATGCATCAGCGAGCGGCGGATCAGGCTGTGATAGAGGCCGAACGGCATTTTCGGCGTATCGAGGCTTCCTTCCCAGTAGAAGAAGGCCTTCAGCATCGCGGTCTTGTCGAGCGTGTTAATGTGATAGGAAGCCGGGATAGCGATGGAGCCCGCCGTTTCGGGCACCGCATCCGGCGCGATCTGGAACGTGTTCCAGGCAATGGCATCGGTTTCCGGTGAGGTCTGCTCGACATAGGCCGCAACCAGTTCGATATCGCTTTCGAGCATGTCGGACGGATTGATCAGCGTGATCCAGTCGCCTGTCGCCGCCGTGGCAGCGGCCTTCCAGATCTTTTGCCGGTCAAGGCTGGCATCCACCGGCAACAGGCGCAGGCGCGCATCGTCGCGGGCGATGGTGCCGAGGTCCGTGCGCTGGTCAACTGCAGGACCGGCAACAATGATGTCTAGATTGGCCTGGCGGTTGGCAAGCAATGTCGTGATCAGCCGGACTGCATCGTCGGACGGTTTTTCAACGGGGATGCAAATGGAGATTTTGGTCATGCTCGGGTCCCTGCCGGCTCTCGGGCCTTTGACATCGCGCGATGCCTGGCGAAAACGTGGTGCCGGCCTGCAGGAATTTTGAGTCAGAGGAGGGTGCGGTCCTGTCTCTGTCTGAAAACGCATGCATGCCGACGCATCAGGAATAGTGCGGGAAACTTGAGCGAGGCTTTGCGGATTGCCTAAACGGCCAACGCGCTCAGGCGCAGAGCCACAGCTTGATGATCAGGCCAACCACGCCGGTCGCCAAGACGCCGCCGATCCAGAGGCCGGCAAACCAGAGCAGCTTTTTACCAGTTCCGCTCTCGTCCATCAGTGGTAACCCTCGTCCGGATCGACCTTGCCGCGGAAGACCCAGTAGGCATAGCCGGTGTAGATCAGGATGACCGGCACGAGCACGAGCGCGCCGACCAGCAGGAAGGCGAGGCTCGAATCCGGCGCCGCCGCATCCCAGATCGTCACCGATGGCGGCACGATATAGGGATAAAAGCTGATGCCGATTCCGGCGAAGCCGAGCACGAAGAGGCCGAGCGCCGCCAGGAACGGCCGGGTGTCGCGCTTGTCGCGCAGGCCCGTGACCATAAGCGCGATGCAGCCCAGCACCAGAACCGGCACGATGATGCTGAAGACGGCGGTCGGCCAGCTGAACCAGCGCTCCAGATAGAGCGGCTCGAGCAGCGGTGTCCAGATGCTGACAATGCCCATCGCCACGACGGTGGCAATTGCCATGATGAAGGAGACCCGGCGGGCCTTTTCGGCGAGCGCGCCTGTTGTCTTCATCACCAGCCAGGTCGAGCCGAGAAGCGCATAGCCGACGAGCACAGCGACACCGGTCATGACTGAGAACGGCGAGAACCAGTTCCACCAGCTGCCCGCATAGGCACGGTCGACGACCGGAATGCCCTGCACGAGCGCGCCGAGCGCCACGCCCTGCGAAAAAGCCGCAACAGCTGAGCCACCGGCAAACGCCCAGTTCCAAAGGAACTCGCCGCGTTTCGTGCGCCAGCGATATTCGAAAGCGACGCCGCGAAAGATCAGGCCCAAAAGCATGGCGATGATCGGCGCATAGAGCGCAGGCAGGATCGTGGCGTAGGCGAGCGGGAAAACCGCCATCAGTCCGCCGCCGCCCAGCACCAGCCAGGTCTCGTTGCCATCCCAGACTGGCGCGACCGAGTTCATCATGACATCGCGGTCACGTTTTTCAGGAAAGAACGGAAAAAGAATGCCGACGCCGAGATCGAAGCCGTCGAGCACCACATAGGCAAGCACCGAAAAGGCGATGATGCCGGCCCAGATGAACGGAAGATCAATGGCCATGATGGTGGTCTCCCTTGCTGGCGACGCCCGGGGCAGGGGTAATCCCTGCCGTGCGCAACGGCCCGTCTTCGAGGTCCGGCAAGGGGTCGCGCGGCAGGCGCGCCATCAGCCGGAGAATGTAGAACGTGCCTGCACCGAAAACGAGAAAATAGACGATGACGAAAGCGATCAGCGATGTGGCGACTGCGGGAGCATCGACCGGCGAAATCGAATTCGCCGTCAGAAGATGGCCATAGACGGTGTAGGGCTGGCGGCCGACTTCCGTGGTGATCCAGCCGGCCAGAACCGCAACAAAACCCATTGGCCCCATAAGAACCGCAGCCCGGTGCAGCCATGCATCGGACTGAAGCGTCCCACGCCAGCGGCACCACAGGCTCCATAGCCCTATCCCCAGCATGGCGAACCCGATGCCGACCATGACACGAAACGACCAGAAGAGCACGGCGACAGGCGGCTGCAGTTCCGGCGCGATCGTGTCGAGCCCGGCCAGCGGTGCGTTGAGATCGTGTTTCAAAATCAGGCTCGACAGTTTCGGGATCTCGATGGCGTAGTCGATGCGTTTTTCGGCTGGATTGGGAATGCCGAACAGGATCAGCGGTGCGCCGTCCGGATGGCTTTGATAATGGCCTTCCATCGCCATCACCTTGGCGGGCTGATATTCGAGCGTGTTCAGGCCATGCGCATCGCCGGCAAGGATCTGGATCGGCGCAACGATCGCCGCCATCCACATGGCCATGGAAAACATCGTGTGTGCCCGGCGCGGCGCTGTGTTCTTCAACAGATGCCAGGCGCCCACAGCACCGACGACAAAGGCCGTGGTCAGATAGGCGGCCAGAACCATATGCACGAAACGGTAGGGGAAGGACGGATTGAAGACGATCTCCCACCAGTCCTCAGGCACGAACTGGCCGACGGCATTGATGCCGAACCCGGCCGGCGTCTGCATCCAGGAATTGACGGCCAAAATCCAGGTCGCCGACATCAGCGTGCCGAAGGCGACCATGCAGGTGGCGAGAAAATGCAGTTTCGGGCCGACGCGGTGCAGTCCGAACAGCATGACGCCGAGAAATCCGGCCTCAAGGAAAAATGCCGACAGCACTTCGTAGCCCATCAGCGGCCCGATCACCGGCCCTGCCTTGTCCGAAAAGACGCTCCAGTTTGTGCCGAACTGGTAGGACATGACGATGCCGGAGACGACGCCCATGCCGAAGGCCAGCGCGAAGATCGCCTTCCAGAAATTGAACAGCTCCAGGTAGACCTCGTCCTTCTTCCAAAGCCACAATCCGTTGAGCACGGCGAGATAGCTGGCAAGACCGATGGAAAAGGCCGGAAATATAATGTGAAACGAGACCGTGAAAGCAAACTGGATGCGCGCCAGCAGCGTTGCGTCGAGGTTTTCGAACATGGTCCCATCCTTTTCCGGCAGGTTTTACCCTGTCTTGAATCTGGCTTAAAAAAGGCAAAGGTCAATCAGGCTGACCCGCCACATTGTCACACTGCGACAATCTCGCTGCGGGACCATAACACGCATGAACGCCGCGTATTTTATTTAACCTCGCCGTTGTTTTGAGGCGCATTTGTCGAAAATGCGAACTGTGTAAAATTGTAGGAATCTGTTTAAGCGGCCTGAAAACTCTTTTGCGTAAGGTGCAGTCATCAGCAAGAAGTCAACAAAAGCGCCGCAGAGCGCAGGCTTCGACCGCTAACAAGAAACCTGAAACGGCCTCTGTTCGCACGAACGAAGGTGCAGCCAAAACAGGACACGGACATGATCAGGATATTGGTTAAGGCGGCCGCCGCAGCATTCGTATTTTTCGCGGTGGCGACGCCGTCGCAGGCCATCGGCCTCTCGGTCACCCGCGCGCTGGCCGCAATCGGTGGTCCAGCCGACACCCGCAAGGTGCCGGTCGTCACGAGCCGCAGCAAGGCGCATCGGTTTGCGCCGCCGCCGAGCATGTTTCACCGGTAAAAAATTGCTCCACCGCTTCGTGAGGCGGAGCCACAGTTGACTGTCCCGACTTGCCGCAGGAGCCCTGGTTCCTGCGGCTTTTTTCTTGCGGGATGCACACAAAAAAACGCCCCCGGGCCGGGGGCGGCTCGGAGGCGTCTAACGGCAGTGGCGGGGAAACGCGCGGGTGCCGTATGGGCTGTTAGTGGCGGTTTACACCCTGGTAGTAGGTGCCGTCGCCGCCGCTCTGAACGACCGGAGCGCTGACGTCACGGGCAATGCTGCCGGTGGAGATAGCATCGATCGAGTCGCGGCTCGCACCGACATAATAGTCGCCGTCGCCGCCCTTGTTCACTGCGGCAACGACGCCGGATGTGGCAAGGCCCTGGCCCTGAACGATCGGGGTTTCGCTGACGCCCTGATAGTAGCTGCCGCCGGCAAAGGCGGACGAAGCGCCGCCGAGAACGGCAGAAGCGAGAAGAACAGCGGCAATCTTGGAGTTGATGGAGTGTGTCATGATGGAGAATCCTTTGGGTTCAATTTTTCAAATGGTTCAGACGAACCTGTAATGGGAGGATGCAAGGGGTGGGGCGGTTTTAAAAACCGCCGCGCCGCGCTTGGTTTTAGTCGCGGGCGACGCCCTGGTAATAGGTACCGTCACCACCGCTCTGGACCACCGGAGCCTGACCGTCACGGGCAATGCTGCCTGTCGAGATGTTGTCGATCGGGTCGCGGCTCACGCCGGCATAATAGGAGCCGTCACCGCCATTGTTGACCTTGGCGACGACGCCGGAGGTGGCGATGCCCTTGCCCTGAACGATCGGGGTCTGGCTGACGCCCGGATAGTAGTCGCCTTCGGCGAAGGCCGAAGAAGCACCGCCGAGAACAGCGGAAGCGACGAGAATGGCGGCGATCTTGGAGTTGATGGAGTGTGTCATGGTCGTAATCCTTTGGGTTCAATTTTTGCGATGGTTCTTGCGAACCTGTCTTTGGGAGGAGGCAAGGGGCAGGGCGGTTATGAAACCGCCGCGCCGCGCTTGGTATTAGTTGCGGCTTACACCCTGGTAGTAGGTGCCGTCGCCGCCGGTCGGAACAGCTGGGAGGTTGCTGTCACGGGCAATGCTGCCAGTCGAGATAGTGTCGATCGGGTCGCGGCTCGCACCGACGTAATAGGTGCCGTCACCGCCATTGTTGACCGTGGCAACGACGCCGGAGGTGGCAACGCCCTGGCCCTGAACGATCGGGGTCTGGCTTGCACCCTGGTAATAGTCGCCACCGGCAAATGCGCCGGATGCGCCGCCGAGAACGGCCGAAGCGAGGAGAACAGCTGCAATCTTCGAAGTGATATGGTTTTTCATGGTCTTAGTTCCTATGTTTGGTTCTAGGTTCATATGGAACCGTGTCGATATCAGTGGTACGTGGCGGCCCGATTGGTCGTCGACGTCGGTATCAATCGCGGCGGCTGGGTCCAAAGATAAGGGCAATTTCGTCCGCGTTTTCGGGGCGGCTGTGCGAAACGGCTCCAATGTCGAAGTCGGCCAGCATTGGGACATGTGTCCCTGTATGCTTAAGGTGTGAACTTGAATGGCCCGGCATCGTCATCTCTCTAAACCTTTGTCCAAGAGCAGTTCGTCGCTCTTGTGAGATTAAGATGGGCCCTCACATTGCGGGATGGAAGTGCCTAAAATGAGAAACTATTGTCAACATACTGTGAACAATAAATGATCGATTTTCAGCTGCAACCTCGACTTTGCTGCGGTGCACATTTTTGCCGCACAGCAAAAGCCCACGACGGTTTCCCGCCTCAATTAAGCTTCTGAAAAAAAAGTGAAAATGGAAGTGCGCTTGCCGCTAACCTGAAGGTTCGCGTCCCGGCTGCAGCCTCTTGCCGCTGCGTTAACAATTGTGGCGGTTGAACGATAAGGTCCGATTTCAAGACCTTCACGAAGGTGTGACGACGCCAGGAATTTTCGATGAGCCCTCTTGAAGAGATTTTTGCAGGTCTCAAATGTGACGAAAATGTGTCGAGCTATCCGGCCTTGAGGTACGACTCAGCCAGTTCCGTCCAGAAAGCCGCGCCGATTGGCAGCAGATCGTCATTGAAATTGTAGCCGGGGTGATGCAGCGGCCTGTCCGCACCCCCGCTTTTCCCGCCGAGGAAGAAATAGGTGCCAGGCTTCTCCTGCAGCATGTAGGCAAAATCCTCGCTGCCCATGAACGGGCGGGCCAGATCGGTGACATTTCCGGGTCCAGCGAAGCGGATGGCCAGATCCCGAACGAAATCCGTCTCGGCCTTGTGATTGATCGTCGCGTCGTAACTGCGCTCGTAGCGCACGGTCGCCGTCATCCCGTAGCTTTCGGCCTGATGGGTGGCGATCAGGGTGATGCGGCGCTCCAGTTCGTCGCGCGTCGTCGGATCGAACGAGCGGATGCCGACGACGATTTCGCTGCGTTCGGGGATAATATTGCTGGCCGACCCGCCGTGGAAAGACCCGACTGTGACGACGGTGGGGTCGAGGGGATGCATGTTGCGCGAAACGATCGACTGAAGTGCCATGATGATCGAGGCACCGGCGACGATCGGATCGGCGGTCTCGTGCGGTTCGGCTCCATGGCCGCCACGCCCGTTGACGGTGATGCGCGCCTCGTCAACAGCTGCCATGATCGGCCCTTCGCGCAGCGCGAACTGGCCAAACGGCAGGCCGGGTTCATTGTGAAGCGCGAAGACAGCGTCGCAGGGAAATTTCTCAAACAGGCCTTCGTCCATCATGATCTTGGCGCCACCGAAATTCTCCTCGGCCGGCTGGAAGATCAGATGCACCGTTCCATCGAAATTCCGCCGCTCGGCGATCGCCTTTGCCGCCCCGAGCAGCATGGTCGTGTGGCCGTCATGGCCGCAGGCATGCATCAGCCCGGGCGTCTTGCTGGCGTAATCGAGCCCGGTCTCTTCAAAGATCGGCAGCGCATCCATGTCGGCGCGGATACCGACCGACTTGCGGCTGGTGCCGTTCGAAAGTGTGGCGACCAGACCGGTCTTGGCGAGACCCCGTGTCACCTTGTATCCCATCGCCTCCAGTCTGCCGGCGACCAGATCCGATGTGCGGAACTCTTCCAGCCCCAGTTCCGGGTGCTGGTGCAGGTCGCGCCTTATGGCGACGAGCTCCGGCATGGAGTTGATCAGGGACGAGGGAAAAGCATTCATGTCAGGCACCGCGGGTTGGAATACGATCTTCGAATTTCTTGAACGCGAAAACCAGAAGGCCGGTCAGGCAGAGATAGATCAGCGCCAGCAGCAGCAGCGGTTCGTAGACGATCAACGTATCCTGCCGCACTTTTGAAATGATGGCATAGACATCGACGACGGTGATGGTCGCCACCAGCGGCGTTGCTTTCAGCTGAAGTACGGTCTCTCCGTTCAGCGTCGGAAGCGCCCGGTGAATGGCGCGCGGCAGCCAGATGCGGCGAAAAACGGTCCAGCGGCTCATGCCATAGGCACGGCCGGCTTCAAGCTCGCCCGGCGGCACGCCGGCAAAGGCACCGCGCATGACTTCACCCTCATAGGCCGCAAAGGAAATCGTCAGGGCTGCGACGCCATAGGGCCACGCTTCGCGCAGATAGGGCCAGAGAAAGGATTGCCGGATCGCCGGGAACTGCGGAAACAGCGAACCGAGCCCATAATAAAGAAGCCAGAGCTGCAGCAAGAGCGGCGTGCCGCGAATGACCGTGCAGAAGGCACCGGCAAGTTTCTTCAGCGGCCACGGGCCTGTCACCTGAACAAGGCCCAGCGGCACCGCCAGAAGGAAGCCGAGGATGGCCGTGGAAAACAGCATCATGATGGTCGTCAGAATGCCCCAGCCGAGACGCGGCAGATAGCGCGGCAGCCAGTCCCAGCGCCCGAAGATAGCGGCGCTGGCCATCAGGCCCAGAAAGATCAGGATCAATATGATCCGGTGCGGCTGCAGGAAGCTTTTCGCTTTCGGCAGGTCGTCCGGGGTGAGGGCCAGGGGCGCGATCGTATCCATGGGTCAGCGGAACTCCGCAAAGCCGCGTCGCGACCGCCGCTCGATGATGCCGATAATGACGTTGGAGACCAGGGTGAGCGCCAGGTAGAGCGCCCCGGCGGCCAGAAAGAAAAGAATGTAGGCCTTGGTCGATCCCGCCGCCTGCCGCGTTACCAGCGTCAGCTCGCTGAAGCCGACCACGGCAAGAAGGGCCGTGTCCTTGGTAGCGATCAGCCAGAGATTGGAGAGGCCCGGGATCGCATAGGGCAACATGGCCGGAAGCGTCACGCGGGTCGTAACCTTGACGGGCGACATGCCGTAGGCGCGCGCCGCCTCGATCTGGCCTGCCGGAACCGCCTTGATGGCGCCGCGCAGAACCTCGGTCGAATAGGCGCCCTGAACGACGCCGATGACAAAGATGCCGGCCACCAGCCCGCTGATATCGATGGCGCCATAGCCGATGGCGGCCAGCAGCTGATTGATACCGTCCGTGCCCGCATAATAAAGAAGGAGTATGAGAACGAGTTCCGGCACCGCCCGCACGATCGTCGTGTAGCACTCAAGCAGGTCACGCAGGATCGGCCCGCCGTAGAGTTTGCCGAAGGCACCGCAGACGCCCAGCACAAGGCCGAGCCCATAGCCGCCGACGGCGATCTGGATCGAATTCATAAAGCCACGCAGCAGAGCGCCGCCCCAGCCGGGTGGCGAGAGAGCAAGCAGGCTCCAGTTGATATACGAACCCGGATCGGCGGCCATTGAGCGGAACATCCGTTGGAGAATGGCCGGCGGTCATCCCGCCGGCCAAGGACAGGAACGGTCAGTCGCCGTAGACGTCGAAATCGAAATACTTCTTCGAGAACGTGTCATAGGTGCCGTTTGCACGGATCGCCTTGATCGCAGCGTTGATCTTGCCCTTCAGCTCGTCCTCACCCTTGCGGATGCCGACGCCGACACCGGCGCCCAGAATGGCCTTGTCGTCCTTGACGTTGCCCTTCATTTCGCAGCAGGCAGCGCCCTGCTCACTCTTCAGGAACGCATCGAGCGCGATGGCGTCGGCCTGAACCGCGTCCAGACGGCCAGCGGCCAGATCGTTGTTGGCCTCGTCCTGCGTCTGGTATTCCTTGACGGTCGCACCGGCCTCGCCGAAATATTTCGTCGCATAGGCCTGGTGGATGGTGGAAACCTGCACGCCGATCGTCTTGCCGGCCAGACCCTCGGGCGTTGCGTCGAACGCCACACCCTTGGCGCCCATGATGCCGGTCGGGGTGTTGTAATATTTGTCGGAGAAGTCGATCGTCTTCAGGCGCTCTTCGGTGATCGACATCGAGCCGATGATCATGTCGATCTTCTTCGAGGTCAGCGCCGGAATGATTCCATCCCAGGCCACAGGCGTGATCACGCAATCAAGCTTGGCTTCGGCGCAGATCGCCTTCTGGAACTCCACTTCCCAGCCTTCCCAGTTGCCGGACGCGTCCGGCGAGGTGAACGGCGGATAGGGTTCGGCGGCAAAGCCGACCTTGACCTCTTGCGCCATGGCGCCGGCAGCGCCGGCAAGGCAGAGGGCGAGTGCGATGGAGATGGTTTTAAGTATGGTGTTCATTGCTGTTCCCTTTTTGGTTTATTGAGCATTGAAGGTCGTCAGTGGATCGAGCTGATGAATTTCTTCAGCCGTTCCGATTTCGGTGCGCCGAAAATGGCGTCGGGCGGTCCCTGTTCCTCAACAAGGCCGCCATGCAGGAAGATGATGTGGTTGGCCACCTCGCGGGCGAACTTCATCTCGTGGGTGACGAGGATCATCGTCCGCTTTTCCTTGGCGAGATCGCCGATGACGGAGAGAACCTCGCCGACCAGTTCCGGATCGAGCGCCGAGGTCGGTTCGTCGAACAGCATCACCAGCGGCTGGATGGCGAGCGCCCGGGCGATGGCGGCGCGCTGTTGCTGGCCGCCGGAGAGGAAGGCGGGATAGGCATCGCGCTTTTCGAAAAGCCCGACCCGGCGCAACAGCGCCTCGGCCGTGTCGATCGCCTGCGCTTTCGGCACGCCGAGAACATGAACCGGCGCTTCGATAACGTTTTCGAGGATGGTCATGTGCTGCCAGAGATTGAAACTCTGGAACACCATGCCGAGCCGGCTGCGGATGCGCTGAACCTGCTTGCGGTCGGATGGCATCAGGCCGCCGTGCCCGTCTTTCTTCATGGCGATGGTTTCGCCATGAACGGCAATGGAGCCGGCGCTTGGCAGTTCCAGCATGTTGATGCAGCGAAGGAGCGTGGATTTTCCAGAGCCGCTGCCGCCGATGATGGCGATGACGTCGCCTTCCTTTGCCGTCAGCGATATGCCCTTGAGGACTTCCAACGGCCCGAAGCGCTTGTGAAGGTCTGAAACCGCGATCGCCTGGGCTGCATCCGTCATCGGCAAATCGCCTCGCCCGGACCAGCGATGGTTCTGTCTGTCATGCCAACAGTTCCCCTGTTTTGGGCCTTCCCGCGCGGCATCTTTGGCCTGTCACGGATTGTCATTGCATGCATCGTTGCACTTGTGCTTGAATTATTCAACCGTATAATAGTGTGGATGCTGCATTTTTTGGCAGTTGCCACGGGTGATGAATTTTCCAACGGGAGTGGAGCATGACAGGGTTCGGTTCGCAAGAGATGTCGGCAGGTCTGGTGCGCGTGCTGATGCGCCGGCCGGGCCAAAGCCTGAAAGCGGCCGATCCGGCCAAGTGGCACTACGGCGCGACATTCGATGGCGCCAGGGCCGTTTCGCAATACTCCGAATTCGTCCGGCTGGTTGAAAACTCCGGTGCGGAAATCCTCTGGCTGGAGGATGATGGCGACGGCCTTGCCGACGCGATGTTCACCCATGACCCGTCGCTGATGTCGGATCATGGTGCGATCCTGCTGCGGATGGGCAAACCGCTCCGCGTCGCCGAAACGGCTCTGCATGAAAAAGCCTATACCGAGCGCCAGATCCCGATCCTCGGACGCATCGAGGCACCCGGAACCGTCGAAGGTGGCGATTGCATCTGGCTCGATTCGAAAACGCTGGTGATCGGCCGTGGCGTGCGCACCAACCAGTCGGGCATCGACCAGATGACGTCCATGCTGTCGCCACATGGGGTGACGGTGCTGGCCTACGACCTGCCGCTCTGGCAGGGGGAAGAGGCCTGCCTGCACCTGATGTCGGTGATGAGCCCGCTGGCCGACGATCTGGCGCTCGTCTTCGCGCCACTTCTGCCGGCTGCCTTCTACCAGCTTCTAAAAGCGCGCGGCATCCGGCTGATCGAGGCGCCAGCCGATGAATTCTATGCCAGCAACGGCCTCAGCCTCAACGTCCTGCCGCTGCAGCCGCTGAACGTGATCATGGTCGATGGCTTTCCGGCGACCAAGGCGGCCATGGAAGCAGCCGGCTGCACGGTTGCCACGTTCGAGGCCGATGCGCTTTGCATCGCCTGCGAAGGTGGGCCGACCTGCCTGACCCGGCCTGTGCTTCGGCGCGCCGCATGAGCCGGCGTCCGTTTCACAGGGCAACCGAGGCCGAACGCAAGCGCGATCTGATCGAGGCGACCCTCGATTGCATCGCCACCTTCGGGCTTCAGGGTGCAACGGTGAGGCAGATTGCCATCAGGGCAGGGGTAACCGGTGGCCTGATCCGGCATTATTTCATCACCAAGAATCTGATGATCGAGGAGGCCTACCGGCTGACGATTTCGACCATGACGGAAAAGGCAGAGGCGGTCACCGGCGATCCCCAGACGCGGCTGCGCCGGTTCATCGTCGTCAACCTGACGGAGCCTGTCGCCAACGGCCGTAGCCTGTCGCTCTGGGCGTCCTTCGTCAGCCAGGTCCGGGTCGATCCCGCCATGGCGGAAATTCATCGTGAGGGCTATCTCGGTTTCCGCAATGCGCTGGAAGGCCTGTTGTCCGACTATCTTGATCATGCGGGACAGGATGCCTCGGCGGAGCGCTGCAGGCGCCTGGCGATCGCCATCAATGCCTTGCTCGACGGTCTCTGGCTGGAGGGCTGTCTGGCGGGTGAACTGTTCGATGTCGGAGAGCTGATCGACATCGCGCTGATCTCGATCGAGCGGCTCATCGACCTGCCGCTCGGCCGCGAGTGAACCATAGACGTTACGACAAGGGAGTGGGCATGCGTTACGCATCGATAACAGACCGTTTGGTCAATCTCGGCTCGGAAAAATGGGCGGTCCATGCCGCCGCGCGGCGCATGAAGGCCGAAGGCTTGGATGTTATCGAGCTCACCATCGGAGAGCCGGACGTGCCGCCGGACGCAGCTCTTTTGGAAGAATGCACCCGCGCCATGAACGCCGGCCGTACCCGTTACTCCAATGGCCGCGGCGAAGCGCCGGTTCTGGCCGCACTGGTGGAAAAATACCGCAAGCGCCGCGCCGATGTGACCATCAACAATGTCATGTGTTTTCCCGGCACGCAGACAGCGCTCTTTGCGGTTATGCTTGGCCTGGTCGAAGCGGGAGACGGCGTGCTGGCCGGCGATCCGCTCTACGCCACCTATGAAGGCGTGATCCGCTCGACAGGCGCCCATCGCGTCCCGGTGCCGCTCCATGCGGAAAACGGGTTCCACATGCGCGCCGCCGATCTGGAGCGCGCGATCACGCCCGAATGCCGGGTGCTTTTGCTCAATACCCCGCACAATCCCACCGGCGCGGTTCTCTCCGCACAGGAACTGGCCGAGATCGGCGAGGTCTGCCGCCGCCACGATCTGTGGATCGTCAGCGACGAGGTCTATGAAGAGCTGATCTTCGACGGGCAATTCGCCTCGCCTTTTGACGATCCTGAACTGGCCGAGCGTACCATCGTCGTCTCGTCGATCTCCAAGTCCCATGCGGCACCCGGTTTCCGCAGCGGCTGGGCCGTCGGTCCGGCCGAATTCACCGAACGCCTTCTGCCGGTTTCCGAGACCATGCTGTTCGGCGTCCAGCCCTTTATTTCAGACATGACGGCGATGGCATTGTCGCGGCCGTTCGAGACCGCAGCCATCATGCGTGCATCTTACAAGTCCCGTGCTGCCCGCATTGCAGGCGGGCTCGCCGGAGCGCCGGGTCTGACGCCCATGCCGCCAGAGGCAGGCATGTTCATTCTGGTCGATGTCAGCGGCACGGGCATGAGCGGCCAGGAATTCGCCTGGGCGCTGCTGCGCGAGGAAGGTGTGGCGGTCATGCCGGGCTCGTCCTTCGGCAATCAGGCGGAAGGGTTCATCCGTCTCAGCCTGACGGTGCCCGATGCCGCGATTGACGAGGCTTGCCGCCGCATTGCCGCGCTGGCCGGCCGCTCCCTCCAGAAGCGGGAGCGCCGGGCATGAGTGAGGCCTTGAAGACAGTCGGCGAAACGCTGATCGATCTGCTCGACGTCAACGGCGTCGATGTCGTCTTCGGCATTCCCGGTGTCCACACGGTCGAACTTTACAGGGGCCTTGCCGCCTCGCGCATCCGCCACATTACCCCGCGTCACGAACAGGGCGCCGGCTTCATGGCCGATGGTTACGCGCGGGTGTCCGGCAAGCCGGGCGTGGCACTGGTCATCACCGGCCCGGGCCTCACCAACACGATCACCGCCATGGCGCAGGCCGCACAGGATTCCATCCCCATGCTGGTTATCTCCGGCGTCAACCGCCGCTCTTCGCTCGGTCATGGGCGCGGGCTCCTGCATGAGCTGCCCGATCAACAGGCGATGATAAAGACGTTCGCGCGTTATTCACATACGCTGCTTGATCCCGCCGATCTCGCCCATGTCGTCGATCAGGCCTTTTCCGTGTTGACATCAGGCCGTCCAGGCCCCGTCCATATCGAAATCCCCACCGATGTCATGGGCATGCCGGTGGCGCCGCCGGTGCTGCGGCCTGCATCTGTCAACCGTCCAAGAGCTGCAGCAGACGCAGTCGCAAAAGCCGCCGATCTCTGCAATCGCGCCGTACGCCCGGTCATCCTGGCCGGTGGCGGCGCTGCATCGGCCGACGCGCAGGTGACGGACCTGGCCGAAAAGCTCGATGCGCCCGTCGTCCTTACGGTCAACGCCCGCGGCATGCTCGCCAACAATGCGCTGCATGTGTCGGCAAGCCCTAGTCTGACGTCGGTGCGCGCGTTGATTGCCGCTTCCGATCTGGTCATCGCGCTCGGCACCGAGATGGGCCAGACCGACTACGACATGTATGTCGACAATGCTTTCCCCATCATCGCCAATCTGGTGCGGGTGGATGTGGACGCAGGACAGCTTTCGCGTGGCCAGCGGGCGGCGGTCTCGCTGCTCTCGACCGTCGAGGCGGCAGCGCAAGACCTGCTGCCGTTGCTCGAACATAAGGCGAGGGACGGCTCTGAACGCGCGCTCAAAACCCGCAGTGCCGCCTGGGCGGATCTGACGCCGAAAATCCGCACCGAAATCACCGTACTCGACATCATCAGGGCAACGCTGCCCGGCTGCATCATCGTCGGCGATTCCACACAGGCCATCTATGCTGGCAATCTCTACTGCGAGATCGATCGCCCCGTCGGCTGGTTCAACGCCGCCACAGGCTTTGGCGCGCTGGGCTATGGACCGCCGGCGGCGATCGGCGCGGCCATTGCCGAACCGTTGACGCCGGTCGTCTGCCTTGTCGGCGATGGCGGCTTCCAGTTTTCGATCGCGGAAATCGGCTCGGCGGCCGATGCCGGGGCCAATGTCATCTTCCTCGTCTGGAACAATGACGGCTATCAGGAAATCGAGAATTACATGATCGAGTGCAACATCACACCGGAAGGCGTACGGCCATCGGCGCCGGATTTCCTGCGGATCGCCGAAGCCTATGGGCTGGCAGGCCAGCGGCTTGCCGATATCGCCGAGCTTCCCGATGCGCTTCGGGCCGCCCGCGACAGCCGCCGCCCGGCCCTGATCGAAATTCACCAGACCAGAACGGTTGGCGCGACTGCTTAGAGCCGTTCATCTCTAGCTGCGAAACAGTTTCCAGCGTGTCGGCCGGAAGGCGATGTGCCCGCCTTCGGAGGCTGCCTGCTCCGGCGGTATTTCGATTTCGATCCGGTGCGTGCCACCGACATCGAGTTCGACATGGCGCGTGCCTGCCACGCGCCGGCTGGCGACAACCGTGCCGGTGACGCAGCCATCGGTGCGATCGAGCAATTGCACATTGTGCGGCCGGAAATAGAGCGAGCCTTCGCCGTCGGGCTCGCCCTGAGCGCTGATGCCCAATTCCTGTTCACCGAAATAGATCTGCCCGTTTGCGACGCGGACCGGCAGGATGTTCGACTGGCCGATGAAGCCGAACACGAAAGGCGAAACCGGATTGTCGTAGATATCATCCGGCGTGCCGACCTGCTCGATCTGGCCCTTGCTCATGACCACGATGCGGTCGGCAAGTTCCAGCGCCTCTTCCTGGTCATGGGTGACGAAAATGGTCGTGTGGCCGGTGCGGTCGTGGATCTCGCGCAGCCAGCGGCGCAGTTCCTTGCGTACCTGAGCGTCGAGTGCGCCGAAGGGCTCGTCCAGAAGCAGGACGTTCGGCTCGACGGCCATGGCGCGGGCGAGCGCGACGCGCTGCCGCTGGCCGCCGGACAGCTGGGCCGGATAGCGGCCTTCGAGACCGGACAATTGCACGAGGTCCAGCAGTTCGGTGGCGCGGGCGCGGATTTCCGCCGAGGGTGGGCGCTTGGCGGCCGGGCGAACCTTGAGGCCGAAGGAGACGTTCTCCAGAACCGTCATATGGCGGAACAGCGCATAATGCTGGAACACGAAGCCGATATTGCGCTCCTGCACGGTCTTTTTCGACGCATCCTCGTCACCGAAGAAGATCGTGCCTTCGGTCGGCGTTTCGAGACCGGCGACAAGCCGCAGCAGGGTCGTCTTGCCGGAGCCGGACGGGCCGAGCAGCGCGATCAGTTCGCCTGAGCGAATATCGAGAGAGACGTCGTGGAGCGCAGGGAAACGCTCGAAATCCTTGCGGATGTTGGAAACACGCACTTCCATGAATGAGGTAACCTTTCAGTGCCTGCGGCTGCCGGCAATTTCCGCGCTGAACTTGAGTTCGAGCAGCGTCTTCAGGACAAGGGTAACGAGCGCCAGGGCGGCGAGCAAGGTCGCCACCGCAAAGGCGCCGACGAAATTGTACTCGTTGTACAGGATCTCCACCTGCAGCGGCATCGTGTTGGTCAGGCCGCGGATGTGCCCGGAAACCACCGAGACGGCGCCGAACTCGCCCATGGCGCGGGCGTTGCAGAGCAGCACGCCGTAGAGAAGTCCCCATTTGATATTGGGCAGCGTCACATACCAGAAGGTCTGCCAGCCGCTCGCACCCAAAGAAAGGGCAGCTTCTTCATCGCTTGTGCCCTGTTCCTGCATCAGCGGGATCAGTTCGCGGGCGACGAATGGGAAGGTGACGAAGATTGTCGCCAGAACGAGGCCGGGAACGGCAAACAGAATCTTGATGCCGTAGCTTTGCAGAAAAGGACCCAGCGCACTGCCGGCCCCGAACAGCAGAACGAAGACCAGGCCGGAAATGACGGGCGAGACCGAGAAGGGCAGGTCGATCAGCGTCGTCAGGAACGCCTTGCCCTTGAACTCGAACTTGGCGATCGCCCAGGCTGCGGCCACGCCGAACACCAGGTTCAGCGGCACCGAAATGCCAGCCACCAGCAAGGTCAGCTTGATGGCGCTGAAGGTCTCGCGTTCGCTCAGGGCCTGGAGAAAGGCGGCGCCGCCTTTGCGGAAGGCCTCGACGAACACGGCCGCCAGCGGCAGGAAGAGAAAAAGTGCCAGAAACAGCAGCGCTGCCGTGATCAGGCCGTAGCGCGCCGCCTGGCTTTCGCTGGTTGCCGAACGCACCATGGCGCTGTCGGCGACGGGGACGTGCGGATCATGAGCCATAACCGTACCTCCGTCTGCTCCAGCTCTGGATGAGGTTGATGACGAGAAGCATGGTGAAGGAGATCACCAGCATCAGGGCTGCAATGCCCGTTGCCGCTGCATAGTCGAATTCTTCAAGCCTGATGACGATCAGCAAGGGAGCGATTTCCGAGACATAGGGAATATTGCCGGCAATGAAGATCACTGATCCGTATTCGCCGACACCGCGGGCGAAGGCAAGCGCAAAGCCGGTGAGAACCGCAGGGCTCAATCCGGGCAGCAGCACGCGTGAGATCGTCTGGAACCGGTTGGCGCCCAGCGTTGCGGCCGCCTCTTCGATTTCCTTGTCGATCTCTTCCATGATCGGCTGCACCGTGCGCACGACGAACGGAAGGCCGACAAAGATCAGCGCGATGATGATGCCGATGGGCGTGAACGCCACCTTGATGCCGAGCGGCGCCAGTAGGCTGCCGATCCAGCCGTTCGGCGCATAGAGCGCCGTCAGCGCAATGCCCGCCACGGCGGTGGGCAGCGCAAAGGGCAAATCGACCATCGCGTCGATGATCCGCTTGCCCGGAAACGTGTAGCGCACCAGCACCCACGCCAGGATGACGCCGAACACGACATTAACGATCGCCGCCAGGAAGGCGGTGCCGAAGCTGATATAAAGTGCACTGAGTGTCCGCTGGTCCGTGGCGATGGAAAAGAACTTCGCCCAGCCGAGAGAGCTGGCACGCCACACGAGGCCGGACAGCGGAATGAGAATGATAAGGGTGAGCCACGTTAAAGTGACGCCGAGCGCCAATCCGAATCCCGGAATGACGCTCGGCTGCCTTATCCGCCACCTTTTACGGGTGATTGCGGCCATACATTATTGTCCTGGTTTGTAGATGGAGTCGAACACGCCGCCATCACCGAAGTACTTGGGCTGCGCTTCTTTCCAGCCGCCGAATTCGTCGATCGTCACCAGCTTCAGATCCTTGAAGCGTTCGATATCGGCTTTTTCGGCAAGCTCTGGCTTGAATGGCCGGTAGTAATGCTTCGCAGCAATCTTCTGGCCGACGTCGGAGTAGAGATAGTTCAGGTAGGCTTCGGCCACCTTGCGGGTTCCCTTTGCGTCGGCATTGCCGTCAACCAGGGATACGGGCGGCTCGGCCTTGATCGAAACCGACGGCGTGACGATTTCGAATGCGTCCGGGCCGAGTTCTTCAAGAGACAGATAGGCTTCGTTTTCCCAGGCGAGCAGGACATCGCCGATGCCGCGCTGGACAAATGTCGTTGTCGAGCCGCGAGCACCCGTGTCAAGAACCGGAACGCGCTTGAACAGCTCGGTCACATATTCCAGCGCCTTGGCATCGTCGCCGCCATTGGCCTGCTTTGCCCATGCCCATGCCGCCAGGAAGTTCCAGCGTGCACCACCCGAGGTCTTCGGGTTCGGCGTGATCACCTGTGTGTCGCCCTTCACCAGATCGCCCCAATCCTTGATGCCCTTGGGGTTACCTTTTCGCACAAGGAAAACGATTGTGGAAGTGTAGGGAGCGCTGTTGTTCTCGAGACGGCCGCGCCAGTCGGCCGGAATCTTTTTCGTCGCATCGGCGATCGCGTCGATATCGGCTTCAAGCGCCAGCGTCACAACATCGGCTTCGAGGCCGTCGATGACAGCACGGGCCTGTTTGCCGGAGCCGCCGTGGGATGTTTCGATCGTCACGGTCTCGCCGGTGTCGGCCTTCCACTTTTCAGCGAACGCGGCGTTGTAGTCCTTGTAGAGCTCGCGCGTCGGGTCGTAGGAAACGTTGAGGATCGTCGTGTCCGCAAATGCGAAGCCCAATCCACCGACCTGAATACTGCTGGCGAGAAGCGCCACTGTCAAAAACCTGGTAATGCGCATGGCTTTCATGATTGCCTCCGTTTGTTGCAGGCTTACTCTAGCGGTTTGGTCGTGTATTAATACGCACAGTTTTTCACCCGTTCCGGCTGATCGGCAACGGAGTTTCCATTAGAAAGCCTTTGCGGAAAATATTTGTTCCATCTCGGCGCTCAGGCTGTCGGCGATGGTCGTGCCATCCAGAATGGCTCGCGTTGCATCTGCGACCCTGGCGAAAACGTGCCGGATCTCGCAATCCTGCTCGCTCACACAGTCGTCGCAGCGGCGATAGGCGATCTTGCTGAGGCACGGCAACAGTGCCAGCGGGCCGTCGATGATCCGCAGAACCTCGCCATAGCTGATCTGGCCGGCGGGTTTTAAAAGCAGATATCCACCGGTCTTGCCGCGTTTGCTGATAACAAGGCCGCCGTGCTTCAGGTCAAGCAGGATCTGCTCCAGAAACTTCTTGGGAATATTCTGGCTGTCGGCAATGTCGGAAATGAAGATATTCTCGCCTGGCTGTGCCTTGGCCAGCGCCACCAGGGCCCGCATCGCATATTTGGCTTTCTGGGAAATCATGGTCTGTTTCGCCGTCTATCTGCCACTCTACAAAAACACGACCTGCTTCGGATCCGCGCTCCCCTGTAAGGCGGGACACTATAGAGAGTGCCGGTCTGGCCGCAATAGCTGGCGGGTTTGGTGTGTACGGTACCTGACAATGCAGCAACTTCCGCAAAAGCAAATTCAATGCAAGGTTGTGTATTTGTTTTTCATTATAGACTAATTGTATAATGAAATCAATTTTACCAATAAAAATATGAGGAAATGCGGTAGAATTTGGCTATATCCATATTTTACGGGTACTTTTTTGCAGAGACATGGCGAGGTTGCATTAACAGGTCGTTTATAATTTTCTTCCTATGGTAGTAGTGTGCACGGTCAGAACTTAAACCCTGAGCATGAAGCGGTGCATATAAGCCAGGGGTGCCTGGCATGGCGCATTTCAGCAATCGTCGCTCTGGATTGACTTGATTCAAAGCAGCCGGCCCGCGTGCCTGCCTGTTGCTGACCACAGAAATCGTGATGTTCGTGCGGCAGACGCATGGGGGAATGACCGCAGGCGGGGAGCTGGCGGCGCCTGGACACGTCTGCGCTGACGAAACCAAAGGGGTGTTCAATGGGTGGTTTTTTTTGGAGTGCGGGATCTGATGCGAAAGCGCAGCTTGCTGCCATGCACAAGTCGCAGGCAATCATTGAGTTCGATCTCCAAGGCAATATTTTGAACGCCAACAAGAATTTTTGCGCGGCGCTCGGGTACGAACTGTCGGAGATAAAGGGCAGACATCACCGGATGTTCGTCGAGCCGACCGAAGCAGCCAGCGCCGGCTACCGCGAGTTCTGGGCCCATCTGGCGCGCGGCGAGTTTGACAGCCGCCAGTACAAGCGCATTACCAAGAGCGGTGCCGAAATATGGATCGAGGCCTCCTACAATCCCGTCTTTAGCGGCGGCAAACCCTATAAGGTTGTGAAGTTCGCCACCGATATAACGGCGACCAAGCTCAAGTCGACGGAAGACTCCGGCAAGCTTTCGGCAATCTCACGCTCGCAGGCCGTCATCGAATTCACGCCATCAGGCGAAATTCTCGTTGCCAACGAAAACTTCTGCGGTGCGCTCGGCTACACGCTCGGCGAAATCCAGGGCAAACATCACCGCATGTTCTGCGAACCCGGCTATGCGGCAAGCGAGGAATACCGGCAATTCTGGCTGAGGCTCGCCGATGGTCAGTTCGTCTCCAACGAATTCCTGCGCATCGGCAAGGGCGGCAGGGAAGTCTGGATCCAGGCGGCCTACAATCCGATCGTCGATCCGAACGGCAAGGTCTACAAGGTGGTGAAGTTCGCCACCGACGTGACCGAGCGCATCGGTGCCGTCGCCACCCTCGGCGACGGATTGCGGGCCCTGGCCGAAGGCGATCTGACCCAGCATCTCGACAAGCCTTTCGTTCCGACGATGGAGCGGGTACGGCACGACTTTAACGACGCCGCGTCGAAGCTGCGTGGTGCCATCCAATCCGTGGCCGAGAATGCCCGGGCAATTGCATCCGGTTCCAGCGAGATACGATCCGCAGCCGATGATCTTGCCAAGCGGACGGAGCAGCAGGCTGCTTCCGTGGAGGAAACGGCCGCAGCGCTTGAGGAAATCACGACGACGGTCACTGATTCCAGCCGCCGTGCCGAAGAGGCGGGCCGCATGGTGGCCTCCACCCGCGACAGCGCTGAACGCTCAGGCGTCGTCGTCAACAGTGCCATCACCGCCATGGGCGAGATCGAGAAATCCTCCCAGGAAATCTCCAGCATCATCGGCGTTATCGACGATATCGCTTTCCAGACCAATCTCTTGGCGCTCAACGCCGGCGTCGAGGCCGCACGTGCCGGAGATGCGGGCAAGGGCTTCGCCGTTGTCGCGCAGGAGGTTCGCGAACTGGCGCAGCGGTCCGCCAAGGCCGCCAAGGAAATCAAGGCACTGATCAACACCTCAGGCGAACAGGTAAAAAGCGGCGTGTCGCTGGTCGGACAGACCGGCAAGGCGCTGGAAGAGATCGTCCGGCAGGTGCAGGAGATCAACACCAACGTTGTCGCCATCGTCGAGGGCGCGCGCGAGCAGGCAACGGGGCTGAAGGAAATCAACAACGCGGTCAACAGCATGGATCAGGGCACGCAGCAGAACGCCGCCATGGTGGAACAGTCGACTGCTGCCAGCCACAGTCTGGCCCGCGAAGCCGACGGCCTGTTCAACCTCGTGGGTCAGTTCCGGGTCGGTGACCAGGCAGCTGCGCCATCGCATGTCAGGCGCGACCACGCCCCGGCGCCATCGCCGGCGCGCCGCATGGTCAGCCAGGTGGCTCGGGCCTTTTCCGGAAATGCAGCCGTGGCCGGCGACAGCTGGGAGGAGTTTTGAAATGAGCGTGTCTTTCCATGCACAGCAGATGAGTGGGCAGACACTGGAAATCATTGCTTTCCGCCTCCATGGTCAGGAATTCTGCGTCAAGACCACGACGATCCGCGAAATTCGCGGCTGGGCGCCTTCAACGCCTTTGCCGCATTCGCCGCCCGACGTGCTTGGCGTCATGAACCTACGCGGGTCTGTTATTCCGATCATCGACCTTGCCTGCAAGCTCGGAATGGCGCAGACAATCGCCAACGAGCGCAGCGCCATCGTCGTGGCCGAGGTGCACAACATGGTGATCGGCCTGGTCGTCGATCGGGTATCCGACATCCTCACCATCCCACTGACCCAGATACAGCCGATGCCGGACATCACCGCAGCCTTCGACAAAAGCTATGCCGAAGGAATCATCACGCGCGAAGAGGGCATGATCTGTTTCCTGAACCTGACGCAGATTTTCGACGAGGTGGCGGTCGGGGCCATGGTGGCTTGATCGCTAGCCAAGATTCGATCAGTGCTGCCTAAAAAACATGCGGCTTGCACGTCTATGTGCAGAAGAATTTTGTTGAATATATTGAAAATCAATGCCTTAACAACTGGCACGCCACTTGCTTTTTAGTATGCAGAGTTGGTGGCTAGGGTTCCGGCGCTTCTGTCAAGCGTGCTGGTCCGAGAGCTGCCACCGGTGCGGGGAGACATCCCCACCGGATGCACGGCGGGAAAAAAGCCCGGGAGACCTCGTTAGCCAAGGGATTGGCCGAGCGATGGTGCGTCCAATCCCTTTTTGAACAGCAAAAGGGGAATTGTATGCCGACATTTTCAAGAATCGCTTCCATGACAGCTCTAACGGCCGCGCTGGTTCTGGGCACGGCACCGCTGGCCGCAGCTGAACCCAAGACAGATTTCAAGGTTGCCTGGTCGATCTATGTCGGTTGGATGCCTTGGGGTTATGCGTCCGATCACGGCATCGTCAAGAAATGGGCCGACAAATACGGTATCAAGATCGAGGTCACCCAGTTCAACGACTATGTGGAGTCGATGAACCAGTACACCGCCGGCGCGTTTGATGCCGTGACGCTGACCAATATGGACGGTCTCTCCATTCCTGCCGCCGGCGGCGTCGATACGACCGCCGTCATTATCGGCGACTTCTCCAACGGCAATGACGCGGTCATTGTGAAAGAAAAGAGCGGCCTTGCCGATCTGAAGGGTCAGAACGTCAATTTGGTGGAGTTCTCCGTCTCTCACTACCTGCTCGCCCGGGCGCTCGAAAGCGCCGGCATGAGCGAGCGCGACGTCAAGGTCATCAACACTGCCGATCCCGATATGGTCGGCGCCTTCCAGACGGCCGACGTCACCTCCATGGTCACCTGGAATCCGATGGTTTCGGAAATTCTGAAACTTCCCGATGCGCACAAGGTCTTCGACAGCGCCCAGATCCCCGGCGAAATCATCGACATGATGGTCGCCAATTCCGACGTGCTCAAGGACAACCCGAATTTCGGCAAGGCGCTGGCTGGTATTTGGTACGAAACCACGGCGCTGATGGTCGCCGATGACGACGCAGGCAAGGCCGCCCGCACCGCTATGGGCGTCGCCTCCGGAACCGATCTCGCCGGTTACGACGCGCAGCTTGCCGCTACCAAGCTGTTCGACAAGCCCGCTGATGCGGTGACCTTCACCACCTCGCCAGATCTGCCGAAGACGATGGAACTGGTTCGCGGCTTCCTGTTCGACAAAGGCCTGCTCGGCAGCGGCGCTGCCTCGGCCGATGTCATCGGCATCGAGATGCCCGACGGCACGGTTCTCGGCGACAAGGCCAATATCAAGCTGCGCTTCACCGCGACCTACATGAAGGCCGCCGCCGACAACGCGCTCTGAGCGATGCCGTGACACGGGTGGCCGGGCGTCCCGGCCGCCGCTTTCTCTCATCAGCGGAGCCATGTCCATGCGCTGGATCAACACCCGTCCGAGCAGAGGTGCGCAGTTCACCTTGATGCTGCTGCCCTTCGTCCTGATGCTGGCCGCCTATGTCGCCGGGTCGGTGTCGCGGCTGGCAGACAATGCTAATGACAAACTGCTGCCCGGCCTCTCCGGCCTGGCAACCGCCATCGACCGCATGGCCTTCATCGCCGATCCACGCACCGGCGAATATCTCCTGTGGTCCGATACGGGCGCCAGCCTCATCCGGCTGTTTGCCGGGCTCGGAATTTCCACCGCGACGGCGCTTTTAATCGGCATGCTGATCGGCATGCTGCCCTATGTGCGCTCGCTCCTGTCGCCTTTCGTCGCGACGATTTCGATGGTGCCGCCGCTGGCGCTGCTGCCGATCCTGTTCATCGTGCTCGGGCTGGGTGAAGTCTCCAAGATCGCGCTGATCGTCATCGGCGTCGCCCCGGCCATGATCCGCGATCTGGCGCTGCGGGCGCTGGAACTGCCGCGCGAGCAGATCGTCAAGGCGGAAACGCTGGGCGGCTCCTCCTGGCAGATCGCCCTGCGTGTCGTGCTTCCACAGATCCTGCCCCGGCTGATCACCTGCCTGCGGCTGCAACTCGGCCCCGCCTGGCTGTTTCTCATTGCCGCCGAAGCGATCTCGTCGGATTCCGGCCTCGGCTACCGCATCTTTCTCGTGCGGCGCTATCTCTCCATGGATGTGATCTTCCCCTATGTGGTCTGGATCACGCTACTCGCCGTCATCATGAACTACGCGCTCGACCGCCTGCGCATCGCCGTCTTCCCCTGGTCGGACCTGGAGAAGCAGGCATGAGCGAGCTGGTGATCAAGGATGTCTGGAAGGAATACGGCGACCAGATCGTGCTGGAAAACGTCTCGCTGACGGTCGCCTCGCGCGCCTTCGTCGCCCTTGTCGGCCCGTCCGGCTGCGGCAAGTCCACCTTCCTGCGGCTGATCCTCGGCCAGGAACGGGTGACGCGCGGCACCATCTTGCTCGACGGCGAGCCGCTGCCGCCGGAGCCGGGGCCGGACCGCGGCGTCGTCTTCCAGCGCTATTCGGTCTTCCCGCATCTGACCGTGCTCGGAAATGTCCTGCTCGGCAAGGAACTGCAGGCCTCGAAACTCAAGGCGCGTCTTCTGGGCGCTGCCCGCCGCACCGCTGTCGAGGAAGCCCGGCAGATGATCGCCGATGTCGGCCTGTCCGGGTCGGAAGAAAAATATCCGGCCCAGCTGTCCGGCGGCATGCAGCAGCGCCTTGCCGTGGCGCAGGCGCTGATGATGCGCCCGAAGGTGCTGTTGCTCGACGAGCCATTCGGTGCGCTCGATCCGGGCATCCGGGCTGAAATCCACACGCTGATGAAGCGCCTTTGGAACGAGACGCGCATGACCGTCGTCATGGTCACCCACGACATGCGCGAGGCCTTCACGCTCGCCACCCGCGTCGTTGCCTTCGAGCGTCCGCGCGACCGGCCCGAGGAAAAGCAGCGCTATGGCGCCACCATCACCAAGGACATCGCCATCTGGCCGCCGCGTCAGGCAGGCGTGTCCATCGCTTTCAATCCCGACCGGGACGGCCCGGTCGTTTCTCTGACCCCGCGCCGGGACGACCCGGCAAACAGTCCGTCAGGAGAGAAATGATGATGCATGTGAGACGCCCGGCTGAGGAAATCGCCGCCAACCGCCAACGCTACGAGGAGCACCAGAAGACGGGCCTCACCTTCGCGCCGAAAACGCTGCCCGACGCCAGCCCGTTGCCGGCGCCGGTCATCGAAACCGGCCGCATCGCCCACCAGGAGATAATCCCCGGCGGCTGGTACTGGTCGACGCTTGTGCGGCGCGGCGAGACGATCCGCATCCACCAGCAGGACGGTCTCTCCACCGTGGCGCTGGTCGCCTGGAATGCCGCCGACACCAGCGAGCGGATGAACCTCGTCGATACCGTTAAGGTCCAGTGGACGACGGCGCTCGGCAAAGGCCGGGTGATCTTCTCAGATTTGGGCCGGGTCATGTTCTCGATCACAGAAGACAGCGCCGGCACGCACGACTGCCTGATGGGCGGCTCGACGGTCGCCTCCAACGCCGGAAAATATCCGGGTGCCAAAACCCGCAACACCCGCGACAATCTCGTGCTCCTGGCCGGCAAGCTCGGTCTCGCCCGCCGCGATCTGCCCGGCATCCTCAACCTCTTCGCTCCTGTCAGCCTCGACGAAACCGGCGGTTTCAGCTGGAAAACCAAACGCTCGAACAGCGGCGACTATGCCGAGATGCGGGCCGAAATGGACCTGCTGGTCGGCTTCTCCAATTGCCCGCACCCGCTCGATCCCAACCCCGTCTATGCGCCGTCGCCTGTCACCGTCACCCGCTTTCAGCCGGCCCCGCCGGCTGCGGATGATCTCTGCCGCACGGCAACCGCCGAAGCCGTCCGAGGCTTTGAAAACAACGCCATGATGCTGGCCTGAAGGAGGGGGACGCCATGACCGATTTCATCCAGACCGCCCCATCCCGCAGCCTCGACAACGCTGTGCAGGATCACTTCATTCCGGCCGAAGCCCCCTGGTCCGGCCTTGTGCTGAAGGGCCAGACCATCCGCATCGAGGACAGCTACGGCCAGCAGGCGATCGACACGCTGTTCTACAAGGCTGGCGCTTTTCATGAGCGCTATTCCAATCAGGACACGATGCGCGAGCAGGGCTCGGCCTATGTCGGCACCGGCACGAAAATCATCTCGAACGAAGGCAATGTCATGCTGCGTTTGACCGCCGACAGCTGCGGCCGCCACGACACATCGGCCGGCGCCTGCTCCTGCGAAAGCAACACGGTGCGCTTCGGCCACGCCACGAAATACCTGCATGCCTGCCGCGACAATTTCGTGCTGGAGGTGACGAAACACGGCATGGACAAGCGCGACATCGTGCCCAACATCAACTTCTTCATGAACGTGCCGATCAGCCCGGACGGCAAGATGACCATCGTCGACGGCATTTCCTCGCCGGGGGACTATGTCGAGCTGGTGGCCGAGATGGATGTGCTCTGCGTTATCTCCAATTGCCCGCAGATAAACAATCCCTGCAACGGTTTCGACCCGACGCCGATCCGTGTCCTCGTCTGGGATGCGGAGATCTGATCGATGTTCAAGAAGGTTCTGATCGCCAACCGAGGCGAAATCGCCGTCCGGGTTATAAGGACATTGAAATTGATGGGGATCGCCTCCGTCGCGGTCTATTCCGATGCCGACCGGTTTACCAAGGCGGTGCTCCTCGCCGATGAGGCCGTGCGTCTCGGTCCGGCGCCCGCCAGCGAAAGCTATCTCAACGTTGATGCCGTCATCGCCGCCTGCAGGGCGACGGGGGCTGAAGCGGTGCACCCCGGCTACGGCTTCCTCTCGGAAAACATCGGCTTTGCCGAGCGTCTCGCCGCCGAAGGCATCACCTTCATCGGCCCCCGCCCGGAGCATCTCTCCGCCTTCGGCCTGAAGCACACGGCCCGCGAACTGGCGATGGCAAGCGGCGTGCCGCTGCTGCCGGGCACCGGCCTGCTGCAGTCGAGCGACGAAGCCCTGACGGCGGCGGAAACGCTCGGCTACCCCGTCATGCTGAAAAGCACCGCCGGCGGCGGCGGCATCGGCATGCAGCTCTGCGCTGATCAGGACATGCTGAAAGCCTCGTTTGAAAGCGTGCAGCGAACCGCGCGTGCCAGCTTTGGTGACGCCCGCGTCTATATCGAGCGCTTCGTCTCGGACGCCCGCCATGTCGAGGTGCAGATCTTTGGTGACGGCAAGGGCAATGTCGTGGCGCTGGGCGAGCGCGATTGCTCGCTGCAGCGGCGCAACCAGAAGGTCGTCGAGGAAACGCCGGCGCCAGGTCTGTCCGATGCGACCCGCTCCCGGCTGCACAAGGCCGCCGTCGATCTCGGCGCATCGGTCTCCTATGCTTCTGCCGGCACAGTCGAGTTCATCTACGATCCAGCCCGCGAAGAGTTCTATTTTCTGGAGGTCAACACCCGCCTGCAGGTCGAACATCCGGTGACCGAAGCCGTGTTCGGCATCGATCTGGTCGAATGGATGATCCGCCAGGCAGTGGGTGAGACGGTGTTGTCGTCAAACCAGCCGTTGACCCCGAAAGGTGCCGCCATCGAGGTCCGCGTCTATGCCGAGATGCCGCATGCCGATTTCCGCCCCAGCGCCGGCCTGCTGACGGAGGTCGTCTTCCCGGCGAGTGCCCGCATCGACACCTGGATCGAAACCGGCACTGAGGTCACCCCCTATTACGATCCCATGCTGGCAAAGATCATCGTCACGGGAGAAGACCGCCCGGCGGCGATCGAGAACCTAAGACGCGCCCTTGCCGAAACCTCCATATCAGGCATCGAAACCAATCTCGGCTATCTCCGCGCCATAGCCGCGTCCGAACTTCTGGCCAGCGGCAAGGTGGCAACGACGGCGCTGAAGGATTTTGCCTTCGTGCCTGATGTCATCGAGGTGATTGCGCCGGGTGCACAGTCGAGCCTGCAGGAACTGCCTGGCCGCCTCGGTCTCTGGCATGTCGGCGTGCCGCCGAGCGGGCCGATGGACGAGCGTTCTTTCCGCCATGCCAACCGCCTGGTGGGCAATGACGATACGACCGCAGCGCTTGAGCTGACGGTCTCCGGCCCGGTGCTGCGCTTCCATGTCGATACGGTCGTGGCCCTCGCGGGCGCCCGCATGCCGATGACCTGCGACGGCGAAAAAATCCCGCATGATACGGCCGTAACGATGCGCGCTGGCCAGACGCTGTCGATCGGCACGATCGACGGGGCAGGGCAACGGGCCTATCTGGCGGTCGAGGGTGGATTTGCCGCGCCGGTCGTGCTCGGCTCGCGCGCCACCTTCGGTCTCGGCCAGTTCGGCGGCAATGCCACCGGGACGCTGAAGACGGGCCATGTGCTGCATCTGGCCCGCAACGCTCCGGTCAACCGGGCGCTGCCCGCCACGGGGCCGGCAGAGCTCACCCGCGAATGGTTGGTCGGCGTTGTCTATGGCCCGCATGGCGCGCCAGACTTCTTCCAGCCTGATGATATCGAAACGCTGTTTTCGACATCTTACGAAGTGCATTTCAACAGTGCCCGCACCGGCGTCCGCCTCATCGGCCCGGCGCCGCAATGGGCGCGCAGCGATGGTGGCGAGGCGGGTCTGCATCCTTCCAACCTGCACGACAATGCCTATGCGGTCGGCGCGATCGATTTTACCGGCGACATGCCGATCATCCTCGGTCCTGATGGCCCGAGCCTCGGCGGCTTCGTCTGCCCGGCGGTGATCGCCCGCGACGAGCAGTGGAAGATGGGCCAGTTCAAGCCCGGCGACCGCATCCGCTTTCATGCGCTGGCACGGCCGGATGATCCGGTCGCGGGCCCGGCCATCCACAGGCCGGTCAACGATGCCGGTTCGGCGATCGTCGGCAAAAGCAGCGATGGCCCGGTCGATGTCGTCTACCGCCGTCAGGGTGACGACAATCTGTTGGTTGAATACGGGCCCATGGCACTGGACATCGCCCTCCGGCTGCGCGTGCATCTCCTGATGCAGGCGGTAGAGGCAGCGCACCTGCCGGGATTGATCGACCTGACGCCGGGCATCCGCTCGCTGCAGATCCACTATGATGGCACGGCATTGACGCGCACCCGCCTGCTTGGCCTGCTCGCCGAGATTGAGGCAAGCCTGCCGCCGGCGCAGGCCGTCACCGTGCCCAGCCGCATCGTGCACCTGCCGCTATCGTGGAACGATCCGCAGGCCGAGGTCGCCATGCGCAAGTATCAGGAGCTCGTTCGGCCGAATGCGCCCTGGTGCCCCTCCAATATCGAGTTTATCCGCCGTATCAACGGCTTGGCCAATGAGCAGGCGGTGCGGGATATCGTTTTCAACGCCAGTTATCTCGTGCTCGGGCTTGGTGACGTCTATCTCGGTGCTCCGGTCGCCACCCCGATGGATCCGCGCCACCGGCTGGTGACGACCAAATACAATCCGGCCCGCACCTGGACGCCGGAAAACGCCGTCGGCATCGGCGGCGCCTACATGTGCATCTACGGCATGGAAGGACCCGGCGGCTATCAGTTGTTCGGCCGCACCATCCAGGTCTGGAACACCTGGCGCGAGACGCCGGCCTTTGCCAAGGGCAAACCCTGGCTGCTCAACTTCTTCGACCAGATCCGCTTTTTCCCTGTCGGTCACGACGAGCTGATGGAAGCCCGCGCTGCCTTCCCGCATGGCGGCTATCCGGTGAAGATCGAGGAGACCACTTTCTCCTATGCCGCCTACGAGAAGGAACTGACGGACAATGCCGCCGCGATCGGCCGCTTCAAGGCGACCCAGCAGGCCGCCTTCGATGCCGAGCGGCACCGCTGGAAAGTCGAAGGTCTCGACAGTTTTGTCACCGACGACGGGCCTGTCGAAGGCCTCGACGGCGACATTCCCGCCGGTTGCTTCGGCGTCGCCAGCGCGGTTCCGGGCAATATCTGGAAACTTCTGGTCGAACCGGGGGCCGAGGTCGCTGCCGGCGATACGCTGGCCATCATCGAATCTATGAAAATGGAAATCAACGTGACTGCCCATGCAAGCGGCCGGGTCCGCGAGCTCAGGGCCGGTCCTGGACGAAACATAAAATCGGGCGACATCATCGTCGTTCTTGAGGAGTGCTGACATGCTGCCGACCATTCTCGATCTCTCCAGCCTTCGCGCCGCCTATCAGGCAGGCCTGACACCGCTCGACCTTGTCGAAGAGGTCATCGCCCGCCGGGCAGCCTCCAACGATCCGGCGATCTTCATCACACCCGAGCCGGACGATGCCCTGCGTGCCGCCGCCCGCGACCTTGTGGCCCGCGCGCCGGAGCCCAACAGCCTGCCGCTCTGGGGCATTCCCTTTGCCGTCAAGGACAATATCGATGCCAGGGGGCTGCCGACGACGGCAGCCTGCCCGGCCTATGCCTACGATCCAACCGACGATTCTGTTGTCGTCGCCAGGCTGAAGGCCGCAGGTGCTCTCGTCATCGGCAAGACCAACCTCGATCAGTTCGCCACGGGCCTCAACGGCACCCGCTCGCCCTACGGGGCGCCGCGCTCGGTCTTCGACGCTGCCTATGTCTCGGGCGGCTCGAGCTCCGGTTCGGCCGTCGCGGTTGCTGCCGGGCTCGCCACATTCGCGCTCGGTACCGACACGGCCGGGTCCGGCCGCGTACCGGCAGCTTTCAACAACCTTGTCGGCATCAAGCCGACGCCGGGCCTCGTGCCCAATGTCGGCGTCGTGCCGGCCTGCCGCAGCGTTGATGTTGTGACGGTCTTTGCCGCCACCGTCGGCGATGGCGTGGCGGTGCGCAAGATCATGGAAGGGTATGATGCCGCCGATCCGTTCTCCCGCAAGGCCGTACCCGCCAGTCTACCCACCTCAGGCCTCCGGATCGGCGTGCTCGACGGCGCTGAGCGCGAGTTCTTCGGAAACGCCGAGGTCGAAAAGCTGTATGACGCCGCGATCGCGCGGGCGAAATCACTCGGCGCCACCATCGTGCCCTTCGACTATGCGCCGTTCCGGCAGGCCGCCGAACTGCTCTACAACGGCCCCTGGGTTGCCGAGCGCTTAGCGGCGGTGAAGGATTTCATCGTCACCAACGCTGGTGATTTCGATCCGGCGGTCCGCACCATCATCGAAGGTGCCAAGGCCTATGACGCGGTCGCCGCCTTCGAGGGCAAATACAAGCTCGAGGCCCTGCGCCAGAAGACCAAGGTCGAATGGGCGAAAGTGGATATCCTGATGCTGCCGACCTCGCCGACAACCTATACGGTCGACGAGATGCGGGCCGATCCGATCGTCCGCAACAGCCATTTCGGCCGCTACACCAATTTCGCCAATCTCTACGACTGCGCCGCCATTGCGGTGCCGGCCGGGTTTGACACGAAGGACCACCTCCCGGCCGGCGTCACGCTGATCGGGCCGGCCTTTACCGACGATGCGCTCGCCCCGTTTGCCGATGCCATGCACCGCGCGCTCGGTGCCGGCATGGGCAAGGACAAGACAGCCGCCTTGCCCGAGGCGAGCCGGGTGGCGCCCATCGACGATGGCTTCGTGCCGATCGTCGTCGTCGGTGCGCACCTGACCGGCATGCCGCTCAACCACGAACTGACCGGCCCCGGCGGACGTCTCATCAAGACCTGCCGCACGGCCGGCGACTATCGCCTCTTCGTGCTGCCAAACACGGTGCCACCGAAGCCGGGCCTCATCCGCGAGCCGGGCGTGGCAGGCGAGGGGCTTGCCGTCGAAGTCTGGGCACTGCCGCCGGCGGCCTTCGGAAACTTCGTCCAGAAAATCCCGGCCCCGCTCGGCATTGGCAAGGTGACCCTCGATGACGGCTCCAGCATTTCGGGTTTTCTCTGCGAAGCCTATGCGGTCGAGGGTGCGCAGGAAGTCACAGCGCTCGGCGGCTGGCGCGCCTACATCCAGAGCAAACTCGCAAAACAGGGGTGAAACACGATGACGCGATATCTGAAACTCGCAATCGCCCTGCTTCTGCAGGGCTTCACGCCCGGGCGAAGCTTCGCTCATAAAAACAGCTCCACCGGTATAGTGCCGCCGCTCATCTTGACGCTGGGATATCCCTTCGACTAAGTGGATGGCGACGGTTCCCCGAAGGACGACTCTGGAGGGGATTAATAGGGAACACGGTGCGGATGACCCGAATGGGGCCAAAACCGTGGCTGCCCCCGCAACTGTAAGCGGATTGTCGAACGTCCCTGTGGCGCTTTGTTTCGAGCGCCATGCCACTGCGAGAGCATCACTCTCACGGGAAGGCAGACGTGAGGCGCATATTCGTGAGCCAGGAGACCTGCCGTCAAACATGTGTCCACCATCCCGGGCGGGGTTGCCCGGAAAGGAGCCTGAAATGACGGTTTTCGACGCCCGCACCGGGCGATATTTTTCCCTTTTTCATCACGCGGATCCGCCCGTTTCTCCTTGAGCAAACGACAGGCGTGATCGCCATCATCCGGCTGCAGGCGCGCCTGCCGCCGTTGTGATCCCGTGCGTTCCCGCCTGGTCGCCTTTCCGCGCCGTTTCTGCCCGGCCAGACCATTGCTGCGGCACTCTTCTAGTCTTCACGAGGATCATCATGACCCGTTCCTACCCCCGTATTGCCTTTGCATCTCTTGCGGCAGTTTGCGCCGTGACCCTGTTTTCCGCCCCAGCCGGCGCCGCGCCGACCACCTATCCGCTGACCGTAAGCAATTGCGGCCAGCCGGTCACGTTCGACAAGGCACCGGCCAAGGCGGTGTCCATCGGTCAGGGCATGACCGAAATCCTCTACTCGCTCGGTCTTGCCGACAAGATTGCCGGCACCGCTGTCTGGGTCGGCCCGGTTCTGCCGGCCTATGAAGAGGTCAACAAGCGTGTCAAGCGGCTGGCTGATAACGATCCGAGCTTTGAATCGGTCGTTGGTCAGGAGCCGGATCTGGTTGCCGCCGAATTCGAATGGCATGTCGGCGACCAGGGCTCGGTCGGCAAACGCGAGCAGTTCGCCGAACTCGGCATCAAAACCTATATCTCGCCGGCAGATTGCGTCGCCAAGATCAACACCGATGGCGGTGACGGCGTGCGCAAGGAGCTGTTCACGATGGACCTGATTTATCAGGAGATCGGTGAGCTGGCGGAGATCTTCGACATTCAGGACCGTGGCGAAACGCTGATTGCCGCACTGAAGAAGCGCGAGGCCGATGCCGTCGCTTCGCTTGGCGGTTCCAGCAAGGACCTGCCGATTGCCTTCTGGTTCTCCAGCAAGGAGGTCCAGGGCGACGCCTTCATCGCCGGCAAGAACAGCGCACCGGCCTATATCCTGAAAACGCTCGGGGCCAAGAATGTCGTCACGACTGAGGAAGAATGGCCGCTGGTCGGCTGGGAAACGATCGCACAGGCGGACCCGGCCGTGATCGTCATCGCCACCATGGACCGCCGCCGTTATGCCGCTGACGATCCGAAGGTCAAGGTCGATTTCCTCGAGAAGGATCCGGTCACCAGCCAGCTGGGCGTGGTCAGGAACAAGCACTTCGTCCTGATGGATGCGCAGTCGATGAACCCGACGATCCGCACCATCGACGGCATCGAGATCCTCGCGGCCGGCATCAAGTCGTTCGGTCTCACCAAGTGAGCCACGGTCTCGTCGCCCGGCAGGGATGGGGAGCGCTTCTGGCGCTCTCCCTTCTGGCGCTCTGCGTCCTCGGCTTCGCCGTCAGTCTCGCCGTCTCGATCGGCGAGATATCCATTCCGGTCGACACGACCGTCAAAGCCGTCGGCAACCGCCTGTTCGGCACGGCCTTTGAACTCAGCCGCATCCACGAGGGCATCATCTGGGACTATCGGCTCAGCCGTGCGCTGGTGGCGGCAAGCTCCGGCGCCGCGCTGGCGCTTTCGGGCGCCATCCTGCAGGCGCTGCTGCGCAATCCGCTGGCGGAACCCTATGTGCTGGGCATCTCGGCGGGCGCATCCACCGGTGCCGTCGCCGTCATGATCCTCGGTTTCGGCTATGGCGTCCTGACGCTCTCCACCGGCGCCTTTGCCGGCGCCGTCATTGCCTTCGCCCTCGTCTCGCTGCTGGCTGCCGGTGCCGGTGGTGCGGCCGACCGGATCATCCTGGCCGGGGTCGCCGGCTCGCAGCTGTTCAACGCGCTCACCTCTTACATCGTCACCACCTCGGCCAATGCCGAGCAGGCGCGTGGCGTCATGTTCTGGCTGCTCGGCAATCTCAGCGGCGTACGCTGGCCGGATGTCTATCTCGCAGGCCCGGTCGCCATCCTCGGTTTTCTCGTTTGCATGGTGTATGCCCGCGCCCTTGATGCCTTCACTTTTGGTACCGATGCCGCCGCCACGCTCGGCATTCCCGTCGTCCGGGTGCGCATCACGCTGCTTGGCCTCACCGCACTGCTGACGGCAACCATGGTCAGCATTGTCGGCTCGATCGGTTTTGTCGGCCTCGTCATCCCGCACGCGGCCCGCTTTCTTGTCGGCCCCGGCCATATGCGCCTGCTGCCGGCGACAGTGCTCATCGGGGCGATCTTCATGGTCGTGGCCGACATCGTCTCGCGCATCATCATTCCGCAGCAGATCCTGCCGATCGGCGTCGTCACCGCCTTGTTCGGCGCCCCGGCTTTTGCATTCATTCTCTACAAGGCGAGGAGGCCACTATGAGCATTTGCGTCCGTGACGTGCATTGGGCAACCGCAGGCATCCACGTCGTCAACGGCGTCAGCCTGGAGGTGGCACCCGGCAAGACCCTGGGTTTGATCGGGCCGAACGGCTCGGGAAAGTCCAGCTTGCTGCGCCTCATCTGCCGCCTGCGTCAGGTGAAAAGCGGCGTCATCGCACTTGATGAAATCGGCATCGGCACAATGAGCCGCCTCGATATCGCCCGGCGCATCGCCTTCGTCGAGCAGCAGGCAACGACAGACGCACAGGTGACCGTGCTTGAGGTCGTCCGCCTTGGCCGCACCCCGCATCGCGGCCCGCTTTCGCCCTGGAACGGCGCCGATGATCTTGCCGTCAGCCATGCCCTGCAGCAGGTGGGCATGACGGAGAAGGCGCAGCAGCTCTGGCACACGCTGTCCGGCGGCGAGCGTCAGCGCGTGCATATCGCACGGGCTCTGGCGCAGACGCCGAGCGAGCTTCTGCTCGACGAGCCGACCAACCATCTCGACATCCAGCACCAGCTGGAAATCCTGTCTCTGGTCAACCGGCTGCCGGTCACCAGCATCATCGCGCTGCACGACCTGAACTTGGCCGCAATGTTCTGCGACACGATCGCCGTGCTCAGCGGCGGCCGTGTGGTTGCCGCCGGCGTGCCCGAGGACGTCCTGACCGGTGAACTGATTTCAGACGTGTTCGGCGTGCGTGCCCATGTTGAGCGGTCTCCGCACCACGGCCGCCATCACATCCATTTTCTTGGCTGCTGATCGGCGCAACTGGCGATTTTTCACCATTTGACACGCACGGTTCTGTCGCTCAGCATCAGGCTACGACGGAGACGGCGTGCGGCGTGGAGGCGTTGCATCCAGCAGGAGGATATTTTGTGGGTTTATCCCTATCGGTAATCGTTGTTGCGGCCGTGGCCGGCGTCGCATCTGTCGCCTCTTCCGCCCAGGCTGCAGGCGATCTCAACCTCGTCTGCTCGGCGGCTGTCGATTTCTGCGAGCAGATGAAGAAAGATTTCGAAACGGAAAACGATATCCGCGTCCACATGGTGCGGCTGTCATCGGGAGAGGCATCCACCCATATCCGGGCCGAAGCCGGGAACCCGAAGGCCGATATCTGGTGGGGCGGCACCGGTGATCCGCATCTTCAGGCGGCTGCTGAAGACCTGACGCTCGAATATCGGTCGCCGATGCTCGATCAGTTGCAGAGCTGGGCAAAGAAACAGGCCGACAGCTCCGGCTACAAGACTGTGGGTGTCTATGCCGGCGCGCTGGGTTGGGGCTACAATACCACTATCTTCAAGGAAAAGGGTTTCAAGGAGCCGTCTTGCTGGGCCGATCTTCTGGCAAGTGAGCTGAAAGGCCAGATCGAGGTTGCCGATCCGAATTCGTCGGGAACGGCCTACACGGCGCTGGCAACGCTGGTGCAGATCATGGGGGAGGACCAGGCCTTCGACTATCTGCAGAAGCTCAATGTCAACGTTGCGCGCTACACCAAGTCCGGCGCCGACTCGATCAAGGCCGCCGCACTCGGCGAAACGGCGCTCGGCATCGTTTTCATGCATGATGCCGTCGCGCAGGCCGTTGATGGTTTCCCGATCAAGACCGTCGCTCCCTGCGAGGGCACCGGCTACGAAATCGGCTCCATGTCGATCATAAAGGGCGCCAAGAACCTCGACAATGCCCGGATCTGGTATGATTGGGCGCTGACGGCAGAGGTCCAGTCGCGGATGAAAGACGCCAAGGCATTCCAGCTTCCCTCAAACAGGATGGCCGACGTGCCCGACGAAGCGCCGAAGCTCGAAGAGATCACCTTGATCGACTACGATTTTTGGACCTACGGCAACCCGGCAAAGCGCAAGGAACTGCTTGAGCGCTGGGATCGCGAAATCGGCGCCAATGCAAATTAAAGCGGCTCAGGGCAGGGCTGCTCTGCATCCGTTGAAGATCAGCCGATCCCAGGTCTGAAAATCAGGCTTTGGCAGCTCTGGCCTTCGACTTCGGTTTTTCTTGAACCGGCGGCGCCGCAGCTGCATCTTCGGCGTCCTTGGCAAGCCGCAGTTGACGCAAGCGCTCGGTCTTCTTCTCGCGTGCGATCTTTTCCTTGTCGATAATCGTATTGACGGCGGAGGTGATGTCGTCGTGCCGTTGCGACGGCGACTTCTTCTGTGCGAACAAAGAGTCTTTGACCTGCGCGTTCATGGGGGCTCCCTTTCAATACAATACGATATCTGCTTAACCGGAGCGCCTGTGGCCACGCCCATAAAGAAAAAGGCCGGGATATCCCGACCTCTCCAACCCGTCTCGACAGCACCTGCCAGTACATCCGTGGTCAGCCGCTGGAAACGAACATGTGTTCCGCGATTATATATGGGGCCGAATTCGCGGATTTCAAGCCGCACGCTGCTCAGCCGTCTGTTTACCGGTAGTGGACGCTGCTGACAGCGCGCAATCTTGCCGGCAACGCTCCCGTGAGCGGTTGACTGGAATGCCCCCGCGAAAAATGATGGAATGGCAGGTATGACGGATCCCCCTCAGTGCCGGGTTTGCTGTTCCTGTTCATTGAGCAAGCAGCAGCAGGGTTCCCAGGATGCCTTCCCTGCACAGCCGCGATATCGCCCGGCCGGCCTACCGAAGCGGAGCGGTAAATCGGCAGTCGCTATATTTCATTTGTCTCAGCAGTAATGATTGCTTTAATGGCAAGCAAGAATTTCAGCTGCCGCCGCAGAGAGGCATAAAGGAGCCTGCCGTCGAGGTCAGCGAGCGGATGTTGGCAATGCGATGCAATCCGCCCGGCTCGCAGACGCATCAGCCAGCGCCCTCAAGGCAAGCAATTGGCGCCACAAGATCTGCGCCACTAATGCAATGAGAATGTGGCCGGAGTCGCAAGGCCAAGGAAAAATTATCGTGCGTTTTCAGATTGTTACATCGCGTTGGGCAAGCCGCCGCCCGCCCATTTGAAAACACAAATTATGAAATGAAATGGTGCCCGGAGGCGGATTTGAACCACCGACACGCGGATTTTCAATCCGCTGCTCTACCAACTGAGCTATCCGGGCATCCGGGCCGTAAGGCCGTTCGGTTTCCCCTTAAGGGACCGCAGGGATTGGTTTTCCCCGGAAGCGAGGCGGTTTATAACATCTTGTTCGTTTGTGTCCAGCGCAAATGACGCTTTTTCAAAAAGGAAAATGCTGCGGCGCTCAAATAATTGAAAAGAAAGCGCAATCTCGCCAAACGGCCCCTTTCTATTCCTCGTCGTCCGCCTTGCTTTCGTCCTCTGCGACAGGGATCGCGTAGGATCCGCTCAGCCAGCGGTTGAGGTCGACATTGCGGCAGCGATCCGAGCAGAAGGGGTAATGGTCACGGTGCGACGGACGGCGACATTCGGGGCAGGGCACGGTCTTGCGCAGGGGCGCGACGTTGGAGGCCGGTGTGTCGCTCACGGCTCAGGCCTCCGCCCAGGTCTTCAGCGTGTCGAAGCCTTCGCCCGACAGCAGCGCCAGCGTTTCATAGAGCGGCAGGCCGACGACATTGGTGTAGGAGCCGACGAGCTTGACGACGAACGTGCCTGCCAGGCCCTGGATACCATAGGCACCGGCCTTGCCGCGCCACTGGCCGGACGCGATATAGGCCTCGATTTCCGGCTGGGACAGGCGCTTGAAGCGGACGCGGGTGTCGATGACCTTCTGGCGCAGCTTGCGGTCGGGCGTGATGACGCAGACGCCGGTGTAGACGCGGTGGCTGCGGCCGGACAGGAGGTGCAGCGCTGCCGATGCCTCTTCGAGCGTCTCCGCCTTCGGCAGGATGCGCCGCCCGACGGAGACGACCGTGTCGGCGGCAAGAATGTAGCTGGCGCCATCCCAGGCGATGTCGCCCTTGATCGCGGCCTGCGCGGCGCGGGCTTTTTCAGCTGACAGCCGGCGGGCGAGCGAACGGGGATGCTCTGCGCGCTTGGCCGTCTCGTCGAGATCCATCGGCATCAGGCGCGACGGTTCGATGCCTGCCTGGTTGAGAAGCTCAACCCGGCGGGGCGATCCGGAAGCGAGGATCAGCTTTTGGTTCAGCGCCATGAAATTTCGGCCTTGGGTGTCCGGACGGGAACGCGCTTACTTGAAGCGATAGGTGATACGGCCCTTGGTCAGGTCGTACGGCGTCATTTCGACCAGAACCTTGTCGCCCGCCAGAACGCGGATGCGGTTCTTGCGCATGCGGCCGGCCGTGTGGGCGATGATTTCGTGTTCGTTTTCGAGCTTGACGCGGAAGGTCGCATTGGGAAGCAATTCCGTGACGATTCCGGGAAACTCGAGGACTTCTTCTTTCGGCATTAAAGGTTTTCTTCCTGTATCTTCAGCCGGCACGCAGGATGCGCCCGGAAAATTTGCCGGAAACTACACAATCGCCGAGGATTTGTGAACCTCGCAGATCGGGCTTTCTGCATTTGGCAAGTGGTAAAAGCCCGGCTTTTGCTGACTTCTCTGAAAGAATGAGCAAAACCGGGACATGTCCGGGGTATATCGGGGCATGCGGCGCGTCTGTCAAGCTTGCGGCATTTCGGATGCCAGCGGCACGAGCCGGCGTTCCAGCATCATGGCCAGGTGGTTGCGCACGTCACGATAGGCCGAGACGATCTGTTCGCGCGTTCCCGTCGCAACCGTCGGGTCCGGCGTCGGCCAGTAGACGACCTCGACCGCGTTGGAGCGGGTCAGCTCCAGCGCCGCATGATGGGCTTCCGGCGCGAGCGTGATGATCAGGTCGAAATAATCGTCCTCCAGCTCGTCCAGCGTATGGGGCTGGTGGCGGCCGATCGTCAGGCCGATCTCGCTGAGCACCACGTCGACGAAAGGGTCTCGCTCGCCGCTGCGCACGCCGGCGGATGCCACATAGGTGCCCTTGGGCAGCATGCTGCGCGCCAATGTTTCGGCCATGGGCGAGCGGATGGCATTCTGGCCGCACATGAACAGCACCGAACGCGGCATCTTGCTGCCGCTACCCGGCACGGCATCAACAGGCGATGCAGGAGCCCCGCTCATCGCCGCTACCCGCGCCAGTAGAGCACGCAGACAAGCGTGAAGAGCCGCCGCGCCGTGTCGAAGTCCATGCCGATCTTGCCGGAAAGCCGGTCCATCAGCGTCTGCGAGCCCTCGTTGTGGATGCCGCGCCGGCCCATGTCGATCGCCTCGATCTGGCTCGGTGTCGACGAGCGGATCGCCGCATAATAGCTCTCGCAGATCATGAAATAGTCCTTCACGATCCGGCGAAAGGGGGTCAGCGACAGGATATGGGTGGCGACGGTGTCGCCGGCCTCGGTGGTGATGGCAAAGACGAGGCGTTTTTCCATCAGGGACAGTTTGAGCCGATAAGGTCCGCCCGGATGGCCTTCCGGCGTGAACGAGTTCTCCTCGATGAGATCAAAGATGGCGACCGCCCGTTCGTGTTCGACATCGGGTGTCGAGCGCCCGATCGTCTCGTCCAGCACGACATCACAGAGGCGGTGGCTGTCCTTCGTGCCCATCCGTCACTCCGCGAGATTGAGACGAATGGCAACGGAGCGGGCATGGGCTTCGAGCCCCTCGGCCCGGGCGAGCGCAATGGCAGCGGGCCCGAGTGTTCGCAGCTGATCGGGCCCAAGCCTGAGGATCGAGGTGCGCTTCATATAGTCGAGGACACCCAAACCCGACGAGAACCGCGCCGAGCGCGCCGTCGGCAGAACATGGTTGGAGCCGCCGACATAATCGCCGATCACTTCCGGCGTATGGCTGCCGACGAAAATGGCGCCGGCATTGCGGATTTTCGGGATCATCGCGTCCGCCCCGGCAAAGGCCAGTTCCAGATGCTCGGCGGCGATACGATTGGCCAGCGGCACTGCGTCGTCGAGATCGGGCACGGTGATGATGGCGCCGAAATCGCGCCAGCTGGCGCTCGCCGTTTCCGCCCGCGGCAGGGTCTTCAGCTGCCGCTCGACAGCAGCCTCGACCGACGCGCCAAAGGCGGCATCGTCGGTTATCAGGATCGCCTGAGCGCCGGTGTCATGTTCGGCCTGCGCCAGCATGTCGGCGGCGATCCAGTCGGGATTGTTGTCGGCGTCGGCAATAACGAGTACTTCGGACGGCCCGGCGATCATGTCGATACCAACAGTGCCGAAGACATGGCGCTTGGCAGCGGCAACATAGGCATTGCCAGGCCCCATGATCTTGGCCACAGGCTCGATGGTCTCCGTGCCGTAGGCCAGCGCCGCAATCGCCTGCGCGCCGCCGATGCGGTAGATTTCCTCGACGCCAGCCATGCGCGCGGCGGCCAGAACAGCGGGATTGATGATGCCACCGGAGGCAGGCACCACCATGACGATGCGCGGCACCCCGGCGACCTTGGCCGGCAGCGCATTCATCAGCACCGAGCTTGGATAGCTGGCGGTGCCACCCGGCACATAGAGGCCAACCGCATCGATCGCCGTCCAGCGCGACCCAAGGCCGACGCCGATGTCGTCCTCGTAGATGTCGTCCTTGGGCAGCTGGCGGCGGTGATGTTTTTCGATCCGTTCGGCGGCGATCTTCAGCGCACCCAGCACTTCGGCCGGCACGATGCGGATCGCCTCGTCGATTTCGGCTGCCGTAACCGCCATGCCGGTCACAGCAAAATCGAGACCATCGAATTTCTTCGAATAGTCCGAAAGGGCGGCGTCGCCGCGGGCGCGCACATCGTCGATGATCGCGCGCACCGTCAGGTTCACGTCGTCGGAAACTTCCCGCTTCGTCGTCAGGAAAGCCGCAAAGCGCTGATCGAAATCGCCCGCAAGCGTGTCAAGCCAGAGTGCCAACTGGATAAGGTCCCCGATTGCCCGTCATGAGTGCCCGCCATACCGCAGGCGACGGTCAGTCGCCGTCCGGGTGACGGGGTTTCGACATGGTTTCCCATGCTCCGCCCGTATCTGCAAGCTGAACCTCGATACATTCGACATCGAAGGCCAACGACGCGTCGCCTGCCATCAGAACCTCGACGGTTCCCTCCGGGCCTTCGCCTTTCGGCACGTAGCGGATCGCCAGCAGCGACAGCACATCCTCGGCCTTGCTGCGATCGATACCGATCGAGCGCACGGCCTCGACGCGCTTGAACAGAAGGATCGCGCGGCGGCGCTCGAAGGATTTGCCGCGTGCTTCGGCGCTTTCCCAGACGAAGCGATTGACCACCAGCGAGAACTGGCCGGGCCGGGCGGCGAGATCCGCGACCTTGACCACTGCGTCCTGAACATGGGCCGAAACGATATCCAGATCTTCCGCGTCCAGCGCCATCAGTTTCAGACTGTCCATGCCGGCTCCATGCTTTTCTTGCGCCAGATCCGGCGCGTCGTTCTCTTGACCCTGCAGATAGGGTGAAGGGCGCCCAAGCGCAACCGCGGCGCCCCCTCGGTACGCTCGGTCTAGATCAATCGCTGACGCGTTCGACGATGGCGCCGCAGCGGGTGAGTTTTTCTTCGAGCCGCTCGAAACCGCGATCGAGATGGTAGACGCGCGACACCATGGTCTCGCCTTCCGCCACCAGGCCGGCGATGACCAGCGACACGGAGGCGCGCAAGTCGGTCGCCATGACCGGCGCACCCTTCAGGCGCTCGACGCCCTCGATCTTCGCCGTCTGGCCGGAGAGCGAAATCTTGGCGCCAAGGCGGGCCAGTTCCTGCACATGCATGAAACGGTTTTCGAAAATGGTCTCGGTGATGTGCGAGACGCCGGTCGACTTGGTCATCAGGCCCATGAACTGCGCCTGCAGATCGGTCGGGAAGCCGGGGAAAGGATCGGTGACCACATCCACCGGCTTGATGCCGCCACCATTGCGCACGACGCGCAGGCCGGTTTCCGTCTGGGTGATGGTGGCACCGGCCCGGCGAACGGCTTCGAGCGCCGTCTCGAGGAGCGAACCGTCCGTGCCTTCGAGCACGACGTCACCGCCGGCCATGGCAACGGCCATGGCATAGGTGCCGGTCTCGATCCGATCCGGCAGGACGCGGTGGCGGGCGCCCGACAGCGACGTGACGCCCTCGATGGTGATCGTGCTCGTGCCATGGCCGCTGATCTTGGCGCCCATGGCAATCAGGCAGTTGGCGAGATCGACGACTTCAGGCTCGCGGGCGGCATTGCCGATGACGGTGGTGCCATTGGCGAGCGTCGCCGCCATCAGCATCACATGGGTGGCGCCGACCGAGACTTTCGGGAAGGTATAGCGCGCGCCGATCAGGCCGCCCTTGGGGGCCGTGGCATTGATGTAGCCGCTGTCGATTTCCATGTTGGCGCCGAGCGCCGCCAGGCCTTCGATGAACAGATCGACCGGCCGCGTGCCGATGGCGCAGCCGCCCGGAAGCGAGACACGGGCCTTGCCCTCGCGGGCGAGCAGCGGGCCGATGACCCAGAAACTGGCGCGCATCTTGGAAACCAGCTCATAGGGCGCGGTCGTGTCGACGATGGTGCGGCAGGTGAAATGCACGGTGCGCGAATACCCTTCGCCCTGGCGCTCGCGGCGGCCATTGACGGAAATGTCGACGCCGTGATTGCCGAGGATGCGGGTGAGCTGCTCGACATCGGCCAGATGCGGCACGTTTTCCAGCGTCAGCGTGTCGTCGGTCAGAAGCGAGGCGATCATCAGAGGGAGGGCGGCATTCTTGGCGCCGGAAATCGGGATGATCCCGTGAAGTTCATTGCCGCCGACGATCCGGATACGATCCATGTTTTACCTACGGGCCGCGCCCGCCTTTCTTAAGAGCTCATGCCCGGATGAGAGCCTTGTGCCTGCGTGGGTGCGCGGGCCGGCCGATCCGGAACCGATATGGCGATGAGAAACCCTCAGCCTTGTCACAGCGGGCCGGCGGTTTCCGAAGTTGCGCCTGTTTAGAGCATGCGCCTGAAAAATTGAAGCAGTTTTGAAGGTTTCCGCGCCAGCCCGCCCGGATAAGGTAAACGTGTGTCCTCGCTGTGCTTTGTTTTGCCGTGAGCAGGATTAATCCTGCGAATCGCGCGTTTTTGCGGCGGGCAGCCCATCCGTTTCATCGGCGGCCCCGGCGCGGCGCGCCCGGCCCTGCTGCTTGCGGCGCATGAGATTTTCACGAAGCGCCTTGGCCGTGCGCTCCTTGCGCGCCTCGGCCCGCGCCTTCACCTCGTCATAGCCAGCACCAGGCCCCGCCTCGGCAGGCTCCCGCGCACTCTTTTCATCGCTGTGGTCGTCATCCGGTTTCATTCCAAAGGAGATAGCCGAAAAGCCTGGGACGCGAAAGCCCGCACCGTTTTCGGTCTATTGCACGAGGACCGATCGAATTGCTGCTTGCGCTCACCGGAAACCTGTGGCAAGAGGCCCTCGCTCCACGAAACAGGCGCTCCGCCGTTTCGCACACGATGCTGCTATAGCTCAGGGGTAGAGCACTCCCTTGGTAAGGGAGAGGCCGAGAGTTCAAATCTCTCTAGCAGCACCATTTTTCCATAAAATTCAGTTAATAATCAGCTGCTTAGGCGATACTTCAAGCTGTCAATCCACCCTGGAATCCACCTTGCTGCAGGGGCGTCACTCTCTTTCTCAATCAAATTGGTCTAGAGGCCGCTGCCACCCGCGAGACCTCCCATGCTACGGTCTGCGTCTTCGCCGTTTGGCTCGTCGTCGCTCTCGTCAAGTTCAAGATCAACATGAAAGGTGGTCGTCTTGCCCCGATCTGGCGTGTCCTGATTGACATAGACGGTCCAGCCGAGTGAAGGCTCTCCCTGCTCTTCCACTATCATTCCCTCATAGTCACCATAGCCGCTGGCTTCCTCAACCTCGCGGTCATCGTCAACGGTGTTACGCAGACACGACGGGCCGTGGGCGGGCCATCCGAGTGCCTGTTCAACGTCGGCCGTGTCTTCAAGGTCACAATCGCCGTCAAGGTTGTCTAACAATGCAATCAGCCGCTCTATCTCGGCTCCTATGGTCATGCGGAATAGCGTTTGATTGTTTGCAGCGATTGGTCGATTCATTTCGCCGCCCTCAGGCGCTCACGTTTCGCGGCCAGCATGTTGAGACTGGTCTGCGCAATGAAATCAAACGGCGCGTCGTCGTAGAGATGCCATGTCAACTTCAGGCGGCCCAGCGCGTCAATATCGTCATCTGGCTCCGGCTCTTTCGCCATCAAAACCTCCATGACGCGCCGCCGCTCAAACATCAGAAACTGCGTGATGCTTTCGAGATATTCGCCAGCGGGGTTCAGCTTTCGGTCGTTTCCGCACCGGGGCTGATTGGTGATGGCGTCTATTGTGGTTATGACGGTGCTGAGAGCATCATAGATCCCAGCCCATCCTGAGCCTTTGACGTTGGCAATATCAAGTTGCGCCGCCATGCTTACGGCATCTGCCAAAGCCGAACCGTTGCGCCCGTCGATTGCGTCGAAATATGCCAAAGCGCCCTGAGCGAGCGGGCCTACCATGGAGTCTATGCTTTTGTGATGCTCCGACCTTGCGAGCTTCAAGGCCGCCATGGCGCCCGGGTAAGTCGTTGCCGCTATGGTCGTCGTCTCGATCCGTTCTGCTGCCCGGAGAAAGACGGCTTCCTGAGGCGTGTCCTCAAGCCCCCCCTCTACGTCGGTGGCATTCTTCTCGGCTTCGATGAACTCGGCCACCAACTGGTGCAATGGATCTACGAATTTTATTAGAGCGTTCATGATGCGATCCTCCGTTGACGGTCGATTTCGAACCAGCCAAGGACGGCCTTCATCATGGCCGGGATTACATCGCTTTTTCCCAATTCATAGAACTCGACAGCAAGTTCGAGGGCCATGGTGGCCTCTAGCCAATCTTCAGCAGGCGTGCACCAAGTCTCCAGGACGGCCACGGCTGGCTCGTAGCTCAGCGGGGCGTTGTCGTCGTCGATCGTAGCGGCCATGTAGCCGTTCCAGTCGGAGCGATACTGGTAAATCGCTTTCATAAGGGACTTTGTATTTGATGTCGGCGTGGCTTCGCCAGCGGCCGGAACAGTGGTGTTCGGCATTGTCTCGGTCCTCATAGGCGTCCGGCCTGCCAAGCCCGGTAACGCACAGGGGTTCGCTTTCACGAACGCCGGAGCCTATGAAGCTCGGGTTCGCGTTACATCCTCATGGCAGCGAGGAATTGGGGTTTTCAGTAATTTTTCAGCGGAAGTTCCACCGGGAGGATTGATGCTGTCTTGTAGTCATCGGACCTGGAGACCCAGAAGTGGCCGCCAACAAGACCCTTCATCGCTTTCGCGGCTTGGCCGAGGTGATAGTCTGCGCGTTCCCGGTCGCTCATGTTCTCGACGTTGATAGGCAACGCGACCTCGGCGCCGTATGCGCCCGTTACAATAAAGCCGACTGAGAATTCGCCACGCTTCTCCGATGGGTAAACAACCGCGTGGAACCGCTGGTCGGCATAGTCATTCAGGGCGCGTGACAGGTCAGCGGCAAGACGCCGGACTTTTTCGGCGGGATGTTCATACGCGGCGCCGGCCGGGACGATTGCGAGCGGTACGGCAGAGAGAGCAGCGCCCTTCAAGATTGTGCGACGGTTCATTACAAGGTCTCCATTTCCAAAGCTTTGATTTCGACGAGGACGGCGGAGCGCTCCTTGCATATGCGCATGCCGAAAGGGCTTGCATCGAGGCGCATCAGGTGGGCTTTCAACGCATTGACCCGTTCTGCAGCCTTCTGCGCATTGGTCTTGAGAGCGTCGGCAATGGCATATTTTGCATGGGCCCATGCGGCGGCGAGTGCGTGGGCGAAAGCCTTGCGGCGGTCGGCGGCCCGTGTCGGACGGCAATACGACCATGTACGGCGGCAGGACTGCCAAGCGGCTTTCATGATTTCTGACTTGCTGAACATGACCGACACCCTTGTTTTGTGATCCGTTAGGGATTATTTAATACCATACGGATCATAATTCAATCCCTTTGGTATCATTTTCTTTTGTAAAAGGATCAAATAACTTGGACGCTGAACAGTTACGTGCAGCCCGCGCACTTTTGCGCTGGTCTCAACAAGACCTTGCTGACAAATGCGACGTCTCGGTTCCGACTATCAAACGGCTGGAAGCAATGGATGGTGAGCTGTCCGGTCATTCCAATACACTCAAGACGATTGAAGCGGCGTTGATAGCTGCGGGCGTCCAGTTCATTCCGGAGAACGGTGGCGGAGCCGGAGTTCGTCTTGCAAAGCCAAGGGCCTAACCGATGAATCTAGATCCGGTGGACCAAAGGCATCTGTCGATCCACGAGGCCGGGCATGCTGTCGTTGGACGGGCACTCGGGATGGCTTGCGGACATGTGACCATAGTGAAGGATGACGATTCAGCGGGGCATTCGATTACCGACGATCCGTATTTCATCTTGCAGGCTTGGGAAGACGCAGGCCGCTATCGGGATTTTTCATCCGTGATGACTGGCCGCATCATGGCCTACATGGCCGGGGCAGAGGCGGAGACAGTAATTCTCGGGTTCTCTCGCGGTGGCGACGGTGATGACCGAGAGCAAGCTATGCTGATGGCGGAAGACATGGGAAAAGACGAGACCTTCCTTAGTCGAGCCCGGCGCCAGACCCGCCGCGTTGTCAGGCGGCATCGCGCCGCTATAGAAGCTGTAGCGGCCGAACTATTGGCTTCAGGGACGCTTCAGGCGCTTGAGGTAGATAGGCTTTTTGAACAGCACTGCGACCGCTAATAACCCCTCCATCTGTCTTTTGCTCGCGCGCGCACGCGTATTTGTCGCACAATGCCCCGCGCGCGTGCGCGTATCTGTCCCGGAATGTTCCTCTGGGGACAATATTCGATCCCTTCCTATTACCTGTCTGGATTTCGCTCGCTTGCGACGACTAAGAGATTGTTGACATTGCGCCGGTGGACAAACTTAATCACGCCCGACGAATTGAGGTGAGCGATGATGGCAAGGTTAGAAGACGCAATAGCCCCGGCTTCAGTGGTGGCGAAACTTAAGGAGCGAGGGATAGAGATTTCAGAGCGAGCTTTGAAGGAGCGCGCAAGGGAGATCGGCGCCTATCGTCAGATCGGGAGGGCGATTTTCTTCACTCCCGAGGATCTGGAAAAGATAATGGAGCCGGTGGCCGCAACTCCGCCAAAAGCTCTTCCCGGTAAGAGAGGCGTGCGCGCGTCACCATCAGCGGAGACCGAGTTGAATGAAGTGCGAGCGCGACTCCAAAGTCTCAAGCGCGCTAGAAGCTAGCTGTGTAGTAATTAAAGTTCCGACAGCCCCGGCTTTAAGGGATGTTATCCCGGCGAAACGCTTCAGTTTGACAGGAGATTTTATGGCGCAAGAGCTTCCCCCGACAACTACGCTTAGACATCTTTGGGAAGGAGGAAAGCTGAAATATGCTAACAACTTTGTTCGCTTAGCCCTTCGGAACATGGAGAAAATCGAGAAATCGGTGGGGCCGTGCTTGATCCGCGTCGGGCTACTTGGAAGAGGCGAAACTCCGAATTACCAAGTCCTGCCGATGACTGACGGAACAAAATCCCTGCCGAGCTCTCTGAGCACTAAAGCGGTCCATTCTGACGAAGAGAAAATCGCGATGCAATATTTCATCCTTAGAGCAAGGGCCTTTAACGGCCGTAGCAAAGAGCATAAAATGCTCGATACGCCGATGGACGGAAGCAATTGGGCGACGAGCGGGATGTCGCTCGCATCATTGCGCCAGCTTTTGGGGGACATTAGAGAATCCGAAAAAGCATTGAGGTCGCAGCGCTGATTTCCGAATCCGAAATTGCCACTGTTCAGGACCTTGAAAGAGCGATCTATAGCAGCAGCTCTTCCTTCGGCTTAGCGGGCGGCTCCACGATTACAAGCATATTACCGAGCAGTGGCCGCTGCAGGCGCTTGGCCTCTTCCCAAGGTGCTGTCAGCCAAAGATCGACTTCTTCCGGCGTCGTCAGAAGGGCGGGCATGGCCTTCTCGTGAATTGGCGAGACGATTTCATTTGGCGTCGTGGTGAGAAAGCCGAACAGCTCGTACTCACGCTCGCCGTCCCGCACCTTGCGAACACCCTTCCACGGTGTCCAGAAACCAGCAAAGAACATCAACGGCCGATCAGGATTGCCCGCAAACCACGCGTTGGGCACGCGGCCACCCGGTATCTTGCTGGCCGGGTCTGGTTCGGCAAAGGATGTGAACGGAATGACGCAACGGCTGGTCGCCCCTAGCCAGCGCCGCCAGTGCGGAGATGACACGTTGCGGATGTTCGTCACGCCAGGGTCATAGTTCTTCACATAAGCCGGCGGCGACGGCATGCCCCAGGTCGCACGCGAGATTTCCCGATGCCCGTCTTCGGCAACCCGCACGATGGGCGCCTCATAGCCGGGATAGACGTCGAAGGAGGCTTCGTTCCAACCTGCCTTGACCCGGAATGCCTTGGTGAACTGGATGACCGCCTGCTGCGTCGTGGTGACGTTGTAGAGATTGCACATCAGAATTCCTATCGCGGTAGCTTCCGCACCAGCCATCCGTTGAATTTTCTGTTTCCACATTTGCTGCACTTGAGCCGTGCTTCAAGGGCTTTGAGGGCAACGACCTTACCGTATTTTCTTTGCAGGTCGTATCGATCAACATATCCGATGTGCGGGCAGGAAAAACAGTTTCCATGCAACGCCCACCACGATTCTAGATCGGCCAGCCGGAGACTGATGCTTCCCTTTCCGGGGCATCCGGCTTCTGGGATCGGCAGGAAGTCGGACATCATGGCTTCACCGGGAAATAGTACAGGATCTTGAACTCGCGGTTCTGACATCGGCTGCAGACAAAGGGAAAGTTTTCCGGCCGTCTGCCCTGGCGGCCGCTGCCCTTGGCAAGATCTGCGGTGCAAAAGCTGCCGGAGTGACCGCACCGCCGGCACGTTACTGTCAATGTCATCCGATGGCTTGCCGCTTCGCCCATTGAACGTATGGCCCGTGTCACAGCCTCAGGCCTTCCACCCGCGTGTGAAGCCGTGGCCCATGGCGATTCTGGCAATGAGCAACCGGTCCTGTAGCGCGTCCATTTCCACGAGCAAGGTCATGATGGCCTGCTCGCCATTGCCGCCGTGTATCTCAAGGATAGCTCTAGCCTCTTCCTCCAGTGTGGGTTGCTGCGGGCGCGGGTCTTCCTTCTGATGTGCGAGCACAGCAGTTCTCCATGGTTCAATTTGTAAGATTGGCGACCCGCATCGGCCAGCGTGTTCTTAAAATGTTCTCATCTGAAAAAAGAGTCAATCGCCCGCAGATTGAAAATCTAAGCCTGGGCATCCCGCGTTGCCGTCATAGGGCAAGGCGCGAAGGACGGAAGCCTTACCGTGTGAGGGAGAACGTCTTGATAGCCGCAGGTGTGCCCGCATGACTTCGGCCTCAACTGATCTTCAATCGCGGGGGGCGGAGCGACCACCATACATCAGCTCCACCATGCTTTTGCGTGGGGAGGAACCTTGCTTGTTCGGATCGATAGATACCAGCCATTCATCGAGGCGCTGGCGAAGATATCGCGCACCTCGCGTCGAGCTTGTAAATCGAATCGGCATCACAGGGCATACCTTTTTGAAGACATCGACAGAGAGTCCACAGTAGGCGGCGGCCATTTGCTGGTTCAACGCTCCGGGCCAATAAGGAAGGATGGGGCCATGCGACATGGTAAGAAAAATCCTGTGGCACCCATGGCGCCTTGCATTCCGGTGAAAGAGCGCTGCATCAAACTTCCCCCACTGGGGGGAGTTGTCTGCGGCAAGAGGCGCCAACTAGTCTAGGCGCAGGATGATTTACCAGACACAGCATACGACCCCAAGCGTACGTCGCCAACTTGCTGACACAAAGGACATTTTCTTGTGCTATCTAGCAAAGCATTGTTTGGAAACGCTTTTGAACAGCTGACTTGTCCTCAGGAAGATGTGTTTCTGCCACATGAACCGCTCATCCCCCACTGGGGGTTGGGCCACAACTCCCTCAGTTTGAGGAAGTTGTCTCCGGCAGAGCGTGCCAGCCAGACGGCCCGGCGCAAGGTGATCTATGAGACTTTGCATCCTGAGACGCAGCATGGAAATCCTGGCGTAAGTCGCCAAGTTGGCGACACACAAGAACGAACAGAACAATCGCGCTTTACGACTGAGACCGCATCCGCCACAGGCAAGAGCGAACGCGTCGTCCAGCGTGACGCCGAGCGCGGAACCAAGGTCATCGGCGAAGTCATTGAATTTGATCACCGGCACGCCGCTGGACACCGGCGCCTATCTCGACAAGCTCAAGGCAACATGAACGGGCCAACCTGACGACGGTGTTCGCGTCCGAGAGGCGGCATCTAAGACATGGATAGTACGGGTTTTCGGGCCCCATTCTCAGCACAGTGGATGGCGAACATATGCGTAGACACCGAAAGCCAAAATTATCCATAATATCTGGTCATTGAATAAGACACATTTTTTCGTATAGAATAGAATTTAGAAGATTTGTTCGGAAAAAAACGAAATAAAATCAACATACTGGCGGAGGATTGGAATGCTGGCTAATCGGACATATCAACGGACACACCCTTGGATAACATTTGAGATGGGCACGAAGGAATTCGCTGCTCCAATTTGGATGCGCTTGGGAGAGGCCGCATCCAAGGCAAATCATATCGCTGGCGTGCCCCTTGATCCTGAGGTCGCCCATTCGATGCTGCAGCTGTTTCTGGCGAAGGGAGCGTTGGCCACCACGGCAATCGAAGGCAATACACTTACTGAAGCGCAGGCTGTTGCGCAGGTGAAAGGCGAACTCAAATTGCCGCCATCCCAGCAGTATCTGCAGCAGGAAATGGCCAACATAATCGATGCTTGCAATTGGATTTGCAAAGAGCTTGGCTCTGACAACAAGCATGTTATCGACGTAAAATTTTGCTGCCTTCTCAACGAAATGGTTTTGTCAAAGTTGGAGGTGGACGAGGGCGTGGTGCCTGGCGAAATCCGTCATCATAACGTCGTCGTAGGCAATGTTTATCGAGGTGCGCCTGCTGAAGATTGCTTCTTCCTGATGGAGCGGATGTGTGAAGTTATCGAGGAGACAGATGCTACCGGAGAGTATCGACATCAAACCGCGATTTTGATTGCTCTTTTCGCGCATGTATACATGGCTCTAATCCATCCGTTTGGCGATGGAAACGGTCGGACCGCTAGGCTTCTGGAATTCTACATCCTCATGCGATGTGGCTTTGCCATGCCCACTGGGCATCTTTTGAGCAATCACTACAATAAGACCCGCAACGTCTACTACCGCGAGCTTGATAGGGTGAGCAAGTCTGGAGGAGCGTTGAGCAGCTTCGTCAATTATGCCTTGGAAGGTTTTGTTGATGGCTTAAAAGAGCAAATCGCACTGATAAGGCAAGAGCAAATGCGGGTAACGTGGGAACATTATGTGCACTCACAGTTCCATGACAAGAAGACCGCTGCCGATCATCGACGACGCGACCTTGTTCTCGCACTTGGTGAGCGGGATGAGTGGATAAAACTAACGGATTTGCCGATGTTGAACACAACTTTAGCGGTTGAATACGCAGCCAAAACAGAAAAGACTATCTCCCGGGACTTAAACGTTCTTCAGGAAATGCAGCTTATCCGAAAAGCTCCTAGGCGGGTTCGCGCGAACCAGCAGCGCATAAAAGCTTGGTTGCCTTGGAGTGCTCTTGGAAACGGCGACGCCTAACATCGAACTAACATGACTAAAAGCCGCTCGAAAGCCCTCGTTCTTAACTGAGCGAGGGTTCTAATGTATCCGCGCGGCATTATTGCTTTGGCAACCCAAGTGCTGAAAAAGCGGGAACGACGAGGCGAATAATCAGCAAATCGTCACTGTCCGGCGAGGTATTCAAGCCCATTTCGGCAGCTTGGAGATAGGCCTCCGCCTCTTCTCCATCATTTACAACAAGGCGGACCACCCTTTGCGCTTTGGGCATATTGAAGCCAGCCGTTGCCTCCAGCTTCCCAATGCGGGCTGCGAGGTTGATGACCATGGCAACCTCCTTACCGTGATGCCTGGGTGACGAGGTGAGCAAACTGGCGGGCTTCTTCAGGCGCCCAATCGTGCGGCAACTCTCTGCCATTTTCCAACGCGCAGCGCAGTTCGTCGGCATATTCAGACAGTGTCATTCCCAAACGGGCCTCGATCCGATTTGTGCAAGCGCGCGACCGCTCTTCAAGCTCTTCGTCCGACAGGCGGGAAAGCGGATTGCCGACATCGATGGATCGCTCCATTCGTATCAGCCGGGTCACGAGGGCGTTGCTCATTTCTTTGCCAGCCTTTCTTCGAGAGCCGCGACACGGATTGCCAGCTCGCTCGTTTCGATAGCCTTTCGGTGCGCCTCCAGCAGCGTGACGATTACAGCCCCCTCGTCAGGGGAAATTTCACCGTTTGCCACTTGACGAGTAACCGTACTGACGGCTCTAGGAAGGTCATCGGCCGTGGTCACCTCCGGCAGATCGAATGCAACACGCGCACCCTTGCGAGCAGGCCACACTCTTTCGAAGATGGTTCTGGCTGCGACGGCATCGCCCTCCTTCGCCTTCTTGACCATTCTCTTCAAAATCTCCTCGGCCTCGCCCTCGCCTAGTGCGTCGAGTGCCACCAGAACCCTTGATCGAGAACCAGCCAGGCGCCCCTTCGGATTGCCCGACTGCCCCGGCTTAAATCGGGTATCGTTTGCGTCCTTGTCTTTCATGATCCCTGCAGATTTCCTGATTTAGCAGATATTCGTTCACCGCCGGGCATCACGCTTTCCGGCCGCGACACCCTGAAAAAGTCAGAGCGCTATGGTCATTGGAATGGCACCTCTACCGTAAGCTCAAGCGGCCGACGCTTCTCTGAGTTTCCGTCTTCACGGCTCAGGTGCTGTGCAGTGAGTGACGAAATCGAATGACGGTATGTTTTAGCGAGCATCGCAGACACTGCGGGACCGTGTTTCGGATTGGCCCTGCTCAACAGCAGACGAGCGCGGCCAGGATGAAGCAGCGCGTCGGCCACGAGGTCGTTGACGGTCTCGATACCGTATTCCCGCATCACACCTGCCGCCTTAGCTCCGAAGGCTCCAACAAGACCACCGGGGATGCCACCAGAGGCAAACCCGCCACCCGCACCAGCCGCCAAGAGGATTCGGCCAAGTACCGTTGTCGGCGCGTCACCGTCCTTGACCTTCTTCCAGTCTTGGGCCGTGTTCGATCCACCCGGAAGTTTGACGGAGGTATTGGAGCGATTTGCCCGCTGGATGTCCTGAGCGATCGACGTCATGAGCTTCACCTCATCGGCGGAGAATCCGGCGAGCCGAAGGGTCTGGACGTTTTCCTTCATGAAGGTTTGGAACTGGTCCGCTTTGATGGCGGCCTGTCCGCTCGTGCCGGCTTCCGTGTTACCAACGAAACGGGTCATGACGTGATCAACTACGGCCTTGCGAAGTCCTTGCTTGGCTTCCGGGTCGCGACTTGCGATGGAGGCAAGGCGGGCCATCTGGTTGTTGCGGTCATGGAGTTGGAACACAGCCCCGATTGCCCGTGTCACGTCAGCCGGATCGGACAGGTGCATAAGTTTTCCGAGACGGCTGCGGCGTGCTTCGTCCAGAACAGCCTTTTGACGCTTACCAACCTCTGCCATGACATTACCGGCTGCAGTGGCGTCTACCAACCGGCGGTCCAAGTTTGGCAGGGCCTTGAGGGCGTCACGGTGCGAGCGGCGCCAGCTTTCGAGCTTCACAGGGTCAAGCGTTCCGTCATCGCGCAATGCCGACTTACGAAGCCGGTCAACGGCGAAGTCCTCGATCTGTCGATTGGCGGCTTTGTCACCAACGGCGGCCCGAAGTTTAGAAATGGCCTCACCGCTATCTCCACGAGACGAAAAAATCCGCATCGGGAGAGAGGCTGCCGCCATGTCATACGGTGATACCGAAGACGGACGCTTACGCATCGGTCCAATTATTTTGTTGTCGAAAGTTTCGGCACGCGCACGTGTGGCTGACTGAGCAGCCCTCAGTCTTTCGGCTGCACCGGCGTCGAAGTTTGGTTCAAGAGAACCTGCCGATAGTCCCGTATCGCTCGAAGAACCGAAAGATTTCCCTGTAGCTTCGCGTCCTGCTCCGCCTTCGCCAGAAACGGCAGCCACTCGGCCTCGTCCAGTCGGGAAAGCGCTCGCTCCACCGTCCGACGTTCCCGTTCTTGCCTGTCTTGCGTTGAGCCAGTCATCCACAGAGCCCCGGAGGAAAGCGGCGATAGTCTCGTCTTCAGACATTTCGCCCCGAGCAACTGCCTGCGCTTCGACCTCAATCTTACCCGCTACGGCGGATTCAATATCTGCGTCCAGTGCTGATTTCAGTTGTGCGAGGCGACGATAGGCGGCGCTTTCCCCGTTGGCAAGTCGCTCAACCCTTAGCTCCGTTTTCACGCGGCTCTGCATAGCGGTGACTTCGGAAAACGGCACCACATCCGTCAACTGGCGTGAGGCCTCATAAATCGCAGCTTCTTCGCCGGATGGCGGCTTTGCGGACTTCGGCAAGTCGGCAAGTGTGTTTTCAACCTGCTGGCGCACATTGGCTGCAGGAAGCGCAAGAGAGCCGTCAGGATCAACCGCATTCCACAACTGGCGCTCAGTGTCCTTTGCGGCCTTCCGGGCTTCCTCGAGGCTCAGGCGCATGTTGTCGCCCACGACCTCCGGTGATGCACCACGGCCCACGGCTTCTGTTCGCTGGCGCGCCTGTGCTGTTGCGGTCTCAAAAGCCTCGTCTGCACGCTGTTCAAACGCCTGCATGACCCGGCGCGCGGATTCGGCAACCTTCTCTGGAGCACCTTCAGGCTGAATTCCAGTCAGGCCTTTGACGCGGGCGCTGTTCTGATCGGCCCGGCGCTGATTGAACGCTTCCGGGCGCCGTGTCTGTGCGCCACGCTCCAGGCCACCCAGGCCCATATCGCCGGTGAGCTGAAACGTCGTCGGCCGGGAGCCCCCAACCAGGTCTTCCGGCATGTCGTCCAGCATCTCCTTGACCGCTTGCGGATCGGTTGCGTTTTCGCGCAGTTGCGCGGCGGCAAGCCCTTCTCGACCACTTTTTGTCATGGGAGCCACAAACTCACCAACGGCACGGCCAGCAGCTCGACCCATGGATGGAACGCTGGCAACCGTTGCACCGCCAAGGCCACCCAGCAATCCGCCCGTCATGCCTGCAAGAGTGCGGTATTCTTCAGGCGCGGCTTCCATGGCTGCGGTCGATCCGGCACCACCAGCGCCGCCTGCCAGCATGTTTGCAGCCGCACTGCCGACCCGGTCCCCGCGACCGAACAGACGTGCGCCTGCGTCGGCTACGCGACCGGAAACAGCCCCTGCGCGCAAGAGCCCGCCCATAGCGGCTTCCGGTGCAACGGCATAGCCGACGCCTTCGCCAACACCACGAGCAATCCGCTCTTCTGTGCTCTCGGCGCGAATGTCCTTCGGCTCCGGAACGCCCACGGCTCCGAACATGCTTGAAATGGACTCGCTGCCTCCAAAGGAATCCGATGAGATAGTCGGAAGCTCAGAACCGGCAGCAGCGTTGACGCCACGGATGCCGAGGTTGATGGCACCGCGAGCCAGATCAACCGGCGCGCCGAGCGTCGAATAAATCGCGTTGTTGAGCCCGGCCGTCGTGTTCAGTGCCAGGCCGTCACCTTGCTGTGCTTCAGGCTGTTGTGACATGCCGATTGCTTCGAGAAATTCAGGCCCCGGCATATCGGAGTAGAATTTCTGGTGGAGCGCTGAGGCCAAAGCCTGGTCGCTCATGTCTTCGTATTGAGGATACTGCTGGCGGATTTGTGCAATGGAGGTCATCGGCGAATCCCCAACGGGTCAGCACCCTGTTCCTGACGTTTGACACCGCCACGACCGCGCATCGCAAAGGATTCAGCGGATTTCAATTCGTCTGTGAGGCGGTCAAGCTTCTGGACGGCAGTTGTTGCCGAGTCCATCCTCGTGGGCAGGTAGCGCTCGGCATACGCCGACGCTTCTGACTGGTTCATGCCGGCGCCTGTCATGTAGCGGATGAGGCTATCCACGCCGGATTGCATTTGCTGATAGACTTGGCCCTGTTCGCCAATTCCGTTGCGAGCTGCGGTCTGGTCAACCCAGCCGGTAACGTCGCCGCGTGCCAGCTTTTGGCGAAGGTCTGGAGCCTGCTTCAGGAAGTTGTCGGCCATGCCGATGCGTGCCGCTTGGTCGGCGGGAATCTGTCCACCCGGTCCGCCGGGGATTGGCTCAAGCTCGGCTTGTGTTTCGTCGGTGTAGCGGAAGCCGGACGGTGCCTTCGCTCCACCGCTCCCGTTCTGGCCCTTGAGCTTCAGATAGTCTTCAAAACCGCCGCCGAAGCCTTGAGACTGCGCATATTCAAACTCTTGTCCGATACCGGGTAGAGTTGCGGGTTTTTGCGCCCGACCGAGAACGGTAAACTCGCTCTCCTCTGGAGAGAACGCCCCGTATGTGCCATCGGCAAGCTCCTGGAACGTGGCTGTTTTTGGCTTTTCGGCTTCTGCCTTTTTGGCAAAAAACAATTTATAAGCGTCGGCGCCGGTCAAGGCACCGGCTTCCACAGCCGCAGCAAGCTCCGGACTGTTCTGGCGCAAAAAGTTGACCGTCCGATTTTCCTTGCGACCCTGAGCGAACCCGTGCAGGCCGCCCACGGCTTGCTCCTGCGCATTGCGGCCGCCGATAAGGCCAATTCCAGTTTGCAAAAGTGTGTCGGAGTTGTTTCGCAGGGCTGGCATTAGACCATTCTTGAATAGCGTCATCAGCGTGCCCCTCCTGTCAGGTCCCCCGGCTGGAATACGCCAGAGAAATCTCGACCTGCGGCCCGTAGCTTCTCGGCAGCAGCTCGAAGACAGAATTCGTTGACGCTGACCCCCTCGCGTGCTGTCGCGTCAAAGAGCGCCTGTCGGAACGTTACCGTCACCCGACCGCCATTCAACATGATCGGAACCGTTCTCTCTAAACTGCGTCGGATCGCTGTCGGCATTGTTCACTCCTGCGTTGAATTTGACCGACATGACCACACTCGCGAATTGACAGGGAGGGGGCAAAAGTGTGCAAATCAAGCAGACGGCGGGAGTTGCTGGACTTGTGTGGTTCACAGCCGTCATAGGGAGCGCGTCAGATGTACCTAGTGCGGGCGATTTTGATTGCGTTTCTAATCCATTGCCCGCAGGCGAGCGCGGCCGAAATCAACGTCGTTGATGGGGGTCAAACTTGGAAGATCATCACAGTCTCTGGTGAACTCGTTGACGGGGATGACAAAAAATTCAAGAACATCGCTATCGCCATCGATGAGGCTATTGTTTTGCTTGAGGGCCCAGGAGGCCAAACCGTGGCCGGTATGGAGATCGGTCGCACAATCGCTATTAAACAGTACATAACGGGAGTGCCGGAAAAAACGGTATGCGCTTCAGCTTGTGGTCTCATTTGGCTCGCAGGAAACAAGCGGTTTATGACGCCCACATCGATGATCGGGTTTCATGCATCGTACTCAACAGAGGGCGGCCGCACTGACGTCAGTAGCGTGGGTAACGCTCTTGTCGGGTCCTATTTGCAACAATTGAGACTGGCCGACAAAGTGATTGTCTACGCCACAGAAACGGGCCCGACCTCCATGCGCTGGCTGACACCTCAAGACGCCAAATCCATCGGCTTGGAGGTCACCCTCTTGGAGGACGAACCGGTTAAGCCATCAGCCGGGACCTCGCAAACGCCGGTCAATGAGGCCGAGACAGACGCCACGTTAGATGAACGGGGTTCAGAAGTTGCTCGCCTTGAGCCGGAGGCAGAAACGTTTATCCCAGGCGAGGAGGTGGAGGAACCGGCCCAAAGCGATTGGACAATTGTACAGAATTCCGATTTGCCAGGGTCAGACTTGCCCGGAATGCCGCTTCCCGCGTCAAGCGCTATGCAGTGCCAGCAACATTGTCAGTCGAATGCCTCGTGCGTCGCATTTACGTTTAACAACGATTACAAAGCTTGCTTTCTCAAAGACAGCGCCGTTGTGTCCTACCAATTCACGGGAGCTATTTCCGGCTACCGCTGGGGCAGCCCTATTCCCCGCTTGGGTTACGACTTTGGGCCGCTGATCAAGTTCCAGACTAACAAGGGTATGGAAATCTTGGCAACTCCCCTTCAAGCGAGCGACGGAGTGACGCTTGCTTGGTGTCAGGACCAATGCATCGGCACACAGAGTTGCAAGGCTTTCAATTACTACGACAATGGCCGGTGTGAATTCGTGGACGGTAAAACCCCCGTCAAGAAAAATGCTAAAGCCCACTTTGGCGTGCGCCTGGACTAACTTAATGGCGCCTGATGGTCGATGGTTCGAGCTAGATCGGCAGGCCCAGATGATCGAAATAGCGGCGGACCATCTGATCGTCTCTATTGCCACTCCGTAGCTGTGCCAGTGCCTTCAAGTCACCATGAATGACCATCTCTAACGCAACGGCCGATATCTCCATTCGGCCGTGTGGTCCTGCTTGGCGCGCAATATGATGCTTCCGGCACAGCCGTTTGACGGTATCGACCGATTTGTTCGCGCGGTGGGCGGCTTGTTGAAGTGTGAGAACTTCTTCGAGCTTGATAAGGATTGGTGGAAGATCGGTCTCATCCGCCATCAATGAGCACCCGGCACATTCATGTGGTAGACTGGCACGCCAACCATTTCGCCCCAAATCTTTGCTTGGCCGACCGCCAGTTCCATCTCAATCCCTTCGTAAAGAATCTGGCGATCCCCAGATGCGTCGATCAGCTCGACGAACACTTTGGGCCGACCAATATAGCAAGACACCAGCTCGAACGTACCCGCCTGATCCTCGCGGAAGACGCCGGTAATAACGCCTGTGATGATTTCAAGCCGGGCAAACGGCCTCTCGCCCACCAGATGAATTTCCCCGGTTTGGCTAAGCATTAGCGGCACTCCTGATATCCTGGGCCATCCTGCACACCTCACACGCCTGGAGAGCGCGGAGGCCGAACCTGTTGCAAAGTGCCTGAATGACCTGTTCCGGCCGCTCATCGAGAGATGCTAGCCATTTTGCGGCTGCTCGGGTTCTTTCTTCGACGGGAAGCTTTGCGACATCCTCAAACCATTGGGCATCTGCCATAGAGATGCCTGGAGACGATCTGTCTGCAGTTGCGGACGGTAGAAGTTTTCCGATGGCGCTGCCCAAGCCCCTCCCTTTCAAAAGCCCCACCGATAGGTGGTCTCGGGTCTTTGTCTCTGTCTTGTCTGGGTCTCGGTTTCCGTCTCCAGTCTGGTCTCCAGTCTCTGTCTCCTGTCTCTTGTATATCGGTACGGTCTCGATACTGTTTCGATACGGTATCATTGGCCTCTCCCTGAAATGTAGGATGACCGGGTCAAACGGTCGTTTACGTCGTGAAGGCTTGGCCTCTCCGGCTTGGAAGGCCGCGATGCTCTGCCCTCTTCGGATTTCTGGAAGTCTTCGTTAGCGGCGTCCCGCACCGCGTCGCTGTCGATCGATGAAATTCGACGTTCCACACCCTGGGAATGCTTCTGATTCATCGCCGGGTTGAATTCGAACCAGCCCGCAACAAACAACTCGCTGGTATCGGGATCAAAAAGAATGAGCCCGGCCGCAACAATTGCAGCACGTGCTTTCTCGTATCGCTCGGTGTTCCAATCCAGATCGGAAGCAGCGTATCCGTCAGGCAGCCGGTAGCAGCCGGCGCTGTTCTGATGTTCGCAGGTCAGGAAATACAACATGGCAATCTGGGCGTCTGATGTCGGCAGACTGCGAAAACGCTTGTCCCGCCACAGCAGTGGCGAAACCTTTGAAAAGTCCCTCATGGGTGGGCCCTCCGCACCGGAAGGGTTGGAGCCGCCCTTTCGGACGGCCCCTTTTCGTTGAATGGGCGGTTGGTCATGCTGCCCTCGAAGTCTGGTCGCTGATAACCTCGACCTTCGAATGGAGCACGTAGCGCGCATGGCTACCGGCATAAGGTCCGCCATGCGCTTCATGCACGGTCTCGATGACAAAGCCGAAACCGCGAAGCTTGAAGACGTAATGCGACCAGCGGGGGCCCGGCTGGTCGATAGGGGTGCAACCACGCTGACCCTGGTCGATCAGATTACGCAAGGCCCAGGCATCGCGACCCACGACTGTCTTGGGGCTGCCATCGGGAAGAATGCGGACGGTGAGATTAACTTTGCTCATGTGCGGTCTCCAATCAGGTCGTATACGGGTCCGAAATCCATGCTCAATTCGTCGGCGGTCATGATTGCGTCATCATAGGAACCGCCGTCCCACATTCCGAAGCGCCCACCGTCCCTTTCGACCACGTCGACAAAGAAGCGGAAGAGCCCAACATATGTTGAGCAGGGACGAGTTCCGTGGCCGTCTGTGATGAACGACGCCGTAACGGTGAAGCCGTGGATTTCGACATGAGGGACCTGGGGGAACGGGATGACGTTCATGCCGCACCTCCGATCCGGGCCAATTCGCAGACCACGCGGGCGTGCGGAATGGTAATGCTGAAGCGGCGAGCGATGGCGCGAACCGCTGGACTTTCGGGGAGGGTTTCGGTAGGGTTCAGGAGATCAAGCGCCGTTCCAACAGCTTTGATATTCTGAACCCGGGTTGCGCTGTGGAGGCGCAATTCCGGGTTTTGCATGTGCATAAATCCGCCCTGCCTTACGCCGCACGCTGAAGCTTGGCGGCTTCGATGACGCCAAGAATTTCGGATTGCGGCCATCGGGGATGCCGCCCGATGTGAACAGGCTGGGGGATACTTCCCCTTTTCAGAAGTCGGTAAAACGTCGGGATGCTAACTGTCAGTGCCTCGGCACTTTCCTTGACTGTAAGCAGAGGGTCGTGGGCGTTCATCGGCAGTTCCTCGTTTTGATCCTCACCGCGCTTGAATGAGCGGACATGAGGAGGTTTAAAACGAGGAGAAAGGTGAGCGCCTAGAAATGCGCAGTCTATTCAAATGTTTGCGCAATTCCTGCGCAATCTTCGAGCGATTCTAGCGAAATTAAATTGCGTAAGCGCGCAATTAACGGTCGCGTCATTTAATGAACAGGCTTTTGGTGCCCTTCTGCGCATTTGCTGTCCAATTAGGCGCGTTTTCTGCCCCTACTCGCACCAAGCGTCTTGTAGGCTTCACGAGCGATATGGGAGGAAATGCCGCTCTCTCGACATAGCGACTCAAAGGCCCGAAGGGTGCGTTTCGGCGTGCTCCAACTTGATAGAAGGGCGAGCGCAGCCGCATAGGTTTCATTGTTGCTCGGGTGCATCGGCGTTGCTGCAACGGCTACGGCTTTCCGCTGACTCTCGACGAACGAAGAAAAATCCGCACCGTCTACAAAGATGTGCATGAACCGGTCACCGGAGAATGCTGCCGAATATGGTTCGGAAGGGGACATTTGGCAGCGCATCCACCTATGCGCCACAGACTGGACATTCCACCAGAATGGTTTTGTATCGGTCAGGAACTCACCGCCTCGCTGGGGAAGAAGGGCGAACTTCAGCTGACCATCTCGAAGCGCCGCGCCTAGTTTGGTAGAGACCCGTGCCATTCGAGCACGCGCAGCCATTCGGATCGGATTGACACGATCAATGGTCGCCAAGGCCAACATATGCTGCTCATCCGTTAAAACGGGTCGGCGAGTTGGGCCCGGCTTGAAACCAATGCTAATGTCAGGATGGTTCTCGCGAAGGACGCGCGCCAGAATTTTAAGGAGCTGGGGCTCAATCCAGAAGAGCGGTTTAGGCGTCGTGCCTTCTCCACCATCCACATAGAGCACGTCTTTGGGATACGGCTCCTCCGCCACCATTTCAGCTCCGATCCAGTTTGATGGGAAAAGCGCCGTGCCCAGTTGCTGTATGGCTCGACCCAGAAAGACTTGGCCATATGCATCATCTGGCCATCCACGCTGACCGATCCAGAAAAGCTTATCGTCGATATCCGCCATAGTAGCACCTTGCCACGCACCATGTCACCGCAGGGAAACCAGGCGGTGCATCCTGGCTTGTCAGCTGGCCGGCCTATCCCCGCAGATTGCGTTTTATGCGTTCTCGACCAAGCGGAGGATCTGCCCGCCTTTGCCGGTAACATGCGTTGCCCATCGCTCAAGAAGCCTCCGCCGCTGCTCAAGATAATCCGTGCGGCGATAGGCGCGTTCTACCTGGCCACCGACAACGTGACCCAGAGTGGTCTCGGCGACCTCGTATGCAAAATCGGTGGTTTCAGCGATCCAGTCCCGCAGACTAGAGCGGAAGCCATGAGGGCGAGCGTCAATCTCGCGGCGCTCCATCAGCCGTGACATGGTAGCGTCTGAAATGACGCCCTTCCGTATACTTGGAAAAAGATACCCACCTCGGGCGTGGGGCCGGGCCGCGTCGATTACAGCAAGCGCCTCCGGCACCAAAGGGACGCGGAAGTCAGGCGTCTTGTCCTTTCGCCCTTTCTGCGCTTCCCCAGGAATGGTCCAAACGTCGCGATCGATCTGGCTTTCGTGGATAAAACGTAGGGGGCCGGAGCGAACTCCTGTTAGGATAAGGAGCCTAAGCGCACAGTGTGCAATGGTCGGTTCGGAAAGGGATGCATAAAACGTCGGCACTTCGGCCCACGAAAGCGCCGGGATGTTTTTTCCTTTGTGACGTTGCTGCCCGAGAAGTGCGCGCGCCTTGTCGGTAGCCTGGAGGTCAACTTCAAGTCCAAGTGCTGCAGCGTGGCGCATACAAATTGAAAGGCGGTTAAGCGCCTTCTTGGCTGTCGAAGCCTTAGCGTGCCATATCGGCGCCAGGGCATCGCGGATGTCGGTTTGATCGATTTCGGCTACCGGCACCTTGCCAAGCTTTGGAAGGATGTGCAGCTCAAGCGGTGTAAACCAGCGCCCAGCCTTGCCGTCACCCTTCAACTCAGCCTTCCGGCTCTCAAAGGCATCCTCTGCAATTTCTCGCAGGATATGAAGTTTCTTTGCTGCTACCCGACGCTGTCGGTCTCTTTCCTTAATCGGATCTACATTCGCGCGAACCGTACCTCGCCATTTGTCGGCAGCTTCACGCACCTCTTTCAATGAAACATCTGCGAGAGAGCCGAGCCCCATTTCTCGGCGCCTGCCGTGAATCGTCACGCGTAGCACCCACTGCGCTCCGCCATCTGGCCGCTTTACGAGCCAGAGGCCTCCTCCATCGGCATGCTTGCCAGCTGGGAGACCCGCGATACCTCTAGCACTTAGGCGGTTGGTCGCCCGCATCTGGAAACGTCCTGTTTGTATCCACCCGCCTATCCACCTTTCGGCTTGCGATTGGGTGATATGCGTTGATAACGCGTGATCCTGAACGAAACACGAACGGGCAGGGAGGTCAATGGGTGTGATAGGGGGTGATAACAGGTGATTTCGCCTGATGTAGCGATCGGATGCACTCTAGCAGCACCATCACTTCCCCCGGAAAACACAAGAAGTTCCGGCCTCGGGTGATCGGCGATTATGGATTCGACTTTGCCGATATCCCACAGGTGATGCTCCTGTTGCCACACGGCCTTGTCCAGCTCGCTGGCGTGGGCAGGTTCGTCCACCGGCTTCCCCCGTTTCTGGATTGCCCGCTAGACCAGCTCCCGGTCACCACGCATCACATGGTAACCGCAGCGCTGAAGCTCTTCAGCCACCGTGGTTTTGCCGGTGCCGGAAAGGCCTTCGATCAAATAGTTCCTGACGCCCATTTTGGCTCGCGTTGGAAAAGACCAAGGCGAAAACTGGAGACCTATGATTTGGGTTTGAAATTCTCGGCAAAATCCACGGCACGTGCCTTTGCTTTTTTGCCCAGCTTCTTTTCCAGATCCGGAATGATCGAGGCGACATAATCGGCGCCGCCTTTTTGTGCCAGGACCAGCCAATTCAGTGCTTCCTTCGGGTCTTTCTTTCCGCCGACGCCGTCGAGGTACAGGGTTCCGAGTTTCGCCTGTGCCCACTGGTTGCCCTGCAGCGCCGATTTTTCGACCCATGCGCGGCCGCCTTTCTCGTTTTTCGAGCCAGCCTCGCCGCTGATCAGCAACTCTCCGAGCTGTTGTTGCGCACCGGCATTGCCCATTTCGGCGCAGCCTTCGAGCAGGATCTTTGCCTGCGCCATGTCCTTCTTGACGACCTCACCGCGCTGGTAGTAGCCGGCAAGCGCCTCCATGGCCGGAGCAAATCCCTGCCGTGCCGCGCGCCAGTACCAGTAGACCGCCTTGTTGGCATCAACAGGCACGCCGTTCCCTTTTTCATAAATCTGCGCCAGATTGTATTCGGCGAAGACGCTGTCCTTGGCCGCCCCCAAGACGTAATAATAGCGCGCCTCGTTGAGGTTCTTTTCGACACCGCGGCCATCGCGATAGACATCGCCGAGCGAGCGGAGCGCGATCGGAAACCCGACGGCGGCACCGGTGCGATAGATTTCGCGCGCCTCGTCGTGACGGCCGGAAGCGTCGATGGCGCGGCCATAGTTGATCAGGATGCGCATGCTGTCGGGATACTGCTTCAAGGCAGTCAGGCAGGCGGGCACCGCCTTGTCCGGAACGATCTGGCGGAAATAGACGCCAACGGCGGGGTCGGCGATTTCCTGCACATGGCCCGCCAGCCGGTCGCAATCGGTGATTTCGGGATAGAGCGGATTTTCCTCGAACTCAACGAACTTCGGGGAAACCTTGCTGTCCAGACTGGAGACTTCAAGACCACTCTTGGTCAGGTCCTCCATCTTGAGCCGCGCGAGCTTGGAAAAGACGCCGTCGGGATATTTCTCCAGATAGGTCCTGTAGTCTTCGGCTTTCGACGATTGCGCGATGTTGTTCCAAGACAGCAGGTCGTCGGCAGCGCCGATCGCCCGGTTGGCCGGCACGGGCTCGACCACGGCAGCGGCCACCTCTGTCTTTTCCGTGTTCGGGTCCAGAGCCTCGATCCGCGTTTCGGCAATGTCCGAAAACAGGCCCTGCGGAAAAGCCGACCGGTAGGTGGAATAAGCATCCATCGTATCGGCCGCGGTGGCAACCTGCCAGGCCTGCGCATCCTGTGTGGCTTCAGACGAGAAGGTCGGCTGTTCGGCCAGCGCGTCCTTGAAGAAGAAATCCTTGATCAGCGAGGAATTGTCCCAGGGCTGCTGTTTGCCGCCCGTGACCTCGACCACCCGTTCACGCACCCGCTTGAACACCTGTTCGATCGGCAGGCCCGGCGTGGTGATGACGTCGGCCAATGCCGTGGCAAACGGGCTGTTCTTGCCCTTGCCGTCGCTTGCCACCTGGCCGGGCGCTGTCGCGAAAGCGACGAAACTTCCAAGCGGCCCTGTGACGCGGGCAAGGCCCCGTGAGGCGCCATCGTCCGCTGCTCCACCGGCGGAGCGGTTCTTCTCAAGCGGATTGTTGCGGCAGGCATCGACGATCAGGATGGTGATCTTGGGTCGGATGCGCGTTACCTGATCTGTGACAACCTTCATGCTGAAGGCCTCGAAGGGCAGGCTGGTGGAATCGGTGATGTCGCTGTCGACAGGGATCAGGTAATTGTCGCTGTCGAACTGGATGCCGTGGCCGGCGTAGTAGACGACGACGCTGCTGTCCGGCGTCACCATCTCCGAGAAGGCCTTCATGGCCTTGACGACCTGCTGGCGCGATGCGTCGATGACGGTCAGCGTCTCGAAACCCACCGATTTCAGCGTCTTTTCCATCAGCTTGGCATCATTGGCCGGATTGCTGAGCGGCGGCAGTGCCTGGTATTTCGAATTGCCGATGATCAGCGCAATGCGCTTCTCGGGCGCTGCCTGCGCGCTGGCAAGCGCGACCGCAGAAAAAACCAGTATCACAAGAAATCGGAGAGCCGACATCGTTTTCACCCGCTTTTCGAACCTGTTTTCATGGTTTTGGAAATGGAATGGTGCCCCTTTTCCACCGGCCTGACAAGGCTTGTAGCGGCATAGAACCACAGAAGGCCGTGGTCTTTAGGCCAGATGGTCGATGATCGCAGCGATCCTTCGCCCGCCCTCGCTGCGGTCAGGCGCCGATCCCGCCAGCGTTGCACAGCGCTCGACGAGCTGTTGACGGGTTCCGGGTTCAAGGATCTGTCGGAGCACGGCAGCCGTGGAACCTTCGGTATCCCCCAGGCGCGTCATCAGCGCGCAACCATTGTCGAAAGCAAATCGCGCCCGCTCCAGCTGTCCATCCATGTCGGGCGCTTCGTTGGGAACGAAAACCGTGGGAACCTGGCCGAGGAGGTTTTCGTGATAGGTATTGTAGCCCGCCCTGACGATGGCAGCGTCCCACGCCTTGCTGTAGCGGAAGGACGGATGGATTTTCCGGACTGAATGGCGGGGCGACAAAGCTGCCCGATCGAATGCCGCATCGGCAAGTTCCGAGGCGACCTCCAGAATGTGAACCTCGGGTTGAGCCAGCAGCAGCGACAGAACACGCAGGCGCATCGCTGCAAACTCCGGCGTATTTGCTCCGGCAATCTCGACCATGACGATGAGCCCGGTGTCCGGCAGGCTGAGGGCCTTTCGAGCCTCCTGGCGGTCGAGCCGCTCGTCGGGCGAAACCAACAGCACCGGCGGCACCCGGATCACGCTGTCACGAAATGCAACTGTGGGACCAGTATCGTAGACTTCAGCAAGGTCTTCCGGCTCCACCACCGTCTGGAAATGCACCGCAGCGCCCAGATAGGCGGCATGGTGCTCCGGCCACATGGCGCGGCGGATCCAGACGGCATTGAGATAGGCATGCGAGCGAAGAAACTCCACGACACCGTCGAAGACGAAATTGACGTCGTAGACGATCGTATCGATACCGGCATGGTGCACGACTGTAGCGATCTCTTCGCAAAACCCGGCGTTCCATTCCGCCGGGTCTTCGCCGGTCAGCCCATGATGCGGCACAAACTGCACGGGCAGGCCGAAATCGCGGACAATTCGTGCACTATAGGACATGGTCAGAAAAAAGGGTTGCCGGTGGGTGAGATGGCGCGCGACAGCAAGCTGGCGGGTCAAATGTCCCTGACCGATGCCGTTTGCCGAAACGAACAGCACGCCGGGCCGTTTTGGCGGATGGGCAGCTGGACCGCTCATCGGCACAAAATACTGTGTTCAGGTTGGCACGGCTGCATGGATACGCTTCTCTCAGGTTGCGTCACGGGTGATGTCCCAGTCGGTTCTGACCAGCCGGGCGTGATCCTCGAAATAGCGCGCGATGTCACGCGCGCCGTTGGTCCATGAAATGGTGCCGCAGCGGGCAACCACGCGCGCCCGCTCGGCCGGGTCGAGCAGCCGCGCAACATAGTCACGCACATGGGCAAGATCGAAATCGCGGCGCATCAGCCAGCCGCGCCCGCTGAGTTCGGCCCATCGCGCCCGGTTGACCTGCAGGTCCATCTCGTCCGCCTCGTTGGGAACGAACAATGTCGGGATAGCGCCGAGCACTTGCTCATGAAAGGCGTTGTAACCGGCAGCCGTTACGGCAGCGTCGAAGGCACGGCTGTAGCGATAGCTCGGGAAGAGGGTGATGATGCGGTGCCGGGGATGCAGCCCGGTTTCTGGAACGGCGTCCGGCGCAATCGGAGAACGGATGTCGAGAAGAAGCGTATCCGGATGTTCAAGCACGGCCGCAATGACCCCGGCACGCACGGTTTCCATATCGAAATTGGCACCTGAGCCCAGCTGCAGGGCCACCACTGTCATGCTGTCAGGAAGGTTAAGCGCCGCGCGCGCCGCTTTCCGGCTCATGCGCTCGGCCGGGTCGATATGAAGAACAGGTGGTACAAGCAGAACCTTGTCACGCAACTCGGCCGTCGGCCCATGGTCGAAATCCCGGGCCAGTTCGCCAGGCTCGATGACCGCGTCAAAATGCTCGGCAAGGTCAAGGAACGGCCGGTGCGACTCGCGCCACATCGGCCGCCGAACCCAGACGGAGAATATGTCGGGGCACATGGCAAGCGCATCGACAACGCCAGAAAACACTGCGGTTGCGTCATAGGCAAAGATAGCCGGACGCAGATGGCGCAGAAGATCAAACAGCTCTTCCGATAAAACATTGTTCCAGTCGCCAGGGTCGGCCTGCAGGTGACGATGATAGGTCAGAAAATGGGCCTGATAGCCTTCATCGACGACAGCGCGCATCGAATAGGACATCGTCGCGAAAACAGACCGCAGATCGACCGGCAGCCGCGTTGCGATCGCGAGCTGCTGTGTCAGGTGCCCGACACCGATGCCGTTTGAGGAGGCGAACACGATGGTGCGCACCGGCAGGGGTGGAAAGGTCGAGTCAGCGAGAGCATCCGATGCCGCGACGTTTTTCGGTCCCAGTCTTTCGATCAGGCGTTCGATCCGTCCTGCATAGGCCTGGTCCGAGCAGGTCTCCTCTGCGAAACGGCGGGCCCGCGCGCTCTGCTCTGCATAAAGCGATGGATCGGCAACATATTGCTGGATGAGGGCTTGAACACTGTCCGGCGGCCCGTAAAGCGCAGCATCACCGAAAATGCGCTCGAAATGCGCAGGCAGGATTACCACCAGCCCGACGGTCAGCGCTTCGAGGATCGTCCGGCCGAATGCTTCGCTCCAGCGGTCGTCGTGATAATAAACGTAGAAATCCAGCGACGCCAAAAACTCCGGAACCCCCGTCCAGCTGAAGGGCAGGCAGGTCCAGTTTGGCGGCAAGGTCTCATAAAGCTCGGTCAGGTAGTCGCCGGCACCCAGGATGCGCACGTCATAAAGCGTGCTGTCCGCAGGGTAGGCCAGCATGGCGTCATCCCGCGACGGCCACTTCAACGCATCCGGCCGCGAATGGCGGCCGATCACCACGCGTTTGCCCAGCTGTCGGAGCGGGCGCGCGGGCCAGAGATCGATGTCGATGACGTTCGTCCAGTCCTCCTTAAGCACCGTGGCAAAGCCCGGCAGCTTCACGGTGAGGCTGTCGCGCACGACGACACTTACAGCGGCGACGTGAACGGGCCGGCCAAAAGCCTCGAAACAATGCCGGACATTGGTGGCCAGATCGTATTGACGCTTGCCACTGCCATCGAACATCGGATGGTGCAGCACAAGCACCACGATATCAGCATCGACACGCAGCGGGCGCGTCGGCCGGTTGGCCATGATCGTCGGGTGATGGATGAGAACCAGGCGCACGCCGATGGCCATAGCCGGGTCGACCCGCTGGACCAGACCGGTATCGATCAGAGCCCGTATTTCGGGGTGTACGGGGAAAGGGTGCCTGAGAAGCGGCCCTTTGACCATCAGCAATCCGACGCGCAACCCGGCGCGGGCCGCCGCGCGCATCTCCACGGCAATGGCCGTCGACGTGCCACCTTCAAACCGCGCATCGGCAACGAAAAGAATATCCAGCACCGGCTTCATATGGCTGTCGATCCGCCATCACCCTGCGGTGCCGAAGCAAGGTAGCTGTTGATATTCTGGCCGTATGTCAGGATGTGCAACGGCCTCCATTTCGACAGCAGCAGTTCCCAGCGTGCGTTGAGATAGCTGTGCCAGGGCATTGCCGAGGCGTGCACGCGCTGCTCGCCAAGTGCCGGCAGGTATTCGAACATAACGCCCCGCCGCCGGAACTGCATGAAATCCAGACTGTCGGTGATGAACACGATGCGGTGCTGGCTTTGGAACTTGCCGGTGGTAACCGTAATGATCTCGTCGACCAGCGACGTCTCCACCCCGATCATTGTGACCATGACGACAGAGGTCGCGGGGGTGGCTGCGTAAATGTAAAGATCGTCACCGGCTTCCGGCTCCGTCTTTATCGGTTCCCGCCGCCCAAACCGTGAAAGCAATCCTGTCAGCTTCATACATTCACCTGCCCTGATTTTGAAGGCACCTTAGTGTTCCGCCGGTGCAGGCGTCAATTGCAGTTGCCAGCCGGCAATTGGACCGGGATCTGCAAACAATTTCGGGCCCGCTCCAGTTCTTCGGATTGCCACAGCTATGCGCGACGTTTCCAGTGTGGCCAATGCCGAAAAGCGCAGGCAGGTGAACGCGGAATTGTCTGCCATGCCCGTGAACGACGGCGCGGGCTCGGCCATCCAGCGGGCGCCAGCGGGATCCTGGATCTCCAGCGTCACATCAACCCCATCCACCACAAGAAAGGCCACTCCCCCGTCGCAGGTCACCCGGCCTTGCGTAAACATCCGCCACTCGATGATGACATCCGCGTCCTCCGCCTGACGGCGGGCAAGCTCGTCGACGACAAGGATGCTCTCTTCATTTGCGATGATCGCTCCCCGGATGCGGGACAGGGGAGAAGCGCTGTCGTCGATGCGGTAGGCAGCCGCCAGCACGCCGGGGTCGCAACGGGTGCCGATGAGGCTGGCGCTCGCATGCATCGATTGATTGCATCCGTTGATCAACAGCGTGTTGTGAGCCGCCGTCGACGTCCGGAAATAGCCGAACCGGGTCGATGGATCGAAATATCCGGGGAGCGCATAGTCTTCACGGCCGAGTTCGCAGGCAATCCGCGCCGGCCCGATGTCGAGGACGAATGTGCCGAGATCAAGATGGGCATGATTGACACCGTTGCGGCCGCCCTTGAGCGCCAGATAAATTTCGTCGCTCCCGCCGGTTCGCAGCACCGACAGTCCGGCCTTTTGAAAAGAGGTGACGGACCCACCAGCAGCATCGTCCGCATTCGGTGGCGCAAACCAGAGGAGATCAAGCGCCCCGGCTTCGCCCGGCGTGGCATGCTGCCAGCCTGCGGCCTCGGGGTCTCCAGATTCACGTGCCAGCCAGCCGAGCACGGGCGAGCGGCCAAGATCGTCGGCGGTGTCTCCGTAGTTGAAAACGCGGCCCGATGGACCGATCACCGCCTTGCCGTAGCGCCAGCTCGAGACCAATGCCTGCGGTGCATCACCGGTGAGGCCCGCCTGAATCCGCGCGGCCTGTGCCAGCGCCGCATAACGAACCGCATAGTCCCAGTAGCCAGGCCCTTCCTCGTAGCCTCCGTCCGGCTCGAACGCCGACAGGCCCGCCCGCATAGCGTCGCCCGCCCGCTGCAGGATCTCGCTGCAGAGCGCGGGATGCCGCGGCCTGAGCGCGAGTGCCGCGATGGTCAGCCCACTGCAGCAGACAATGTTCCAGTTGTGCGTGGCGTTGGTCCAGAACGCCTGTTCGTTCAGCGCATCGAGCCCGGGACGCAGGCCCTTGTCGACAATAGCCACCTCGATGACTGCACGCTCGGCCGGGGTCATGAGGGGCGCAAACCAGTCCAGTCCAAGCCCCATCGCCGTCATCATTTCGGCGGTATCGAGGAAGTGGCGGGGGTTCCAGCTGTCGAACGCAGCGGCCCGTTTCATATCGCTTATAGCGCGAAGACGATGCCGGTTGCTTCCATCGATGATGGCCGCCATCCCGAGCGTGAGGACGCGATGAAGCAGCGTGCGGCTTGTCGGCAAGATAACGTCACGCCCCGGCTCGAATTCCAGACCAAGCGGCGGAGCTAAATGGACGTCTGTCGCCTGTTGCAGCACGGCGTCTGCAAAGATTTTGGCAGCTGGGTGATTGAGGATCTGCCGGCGCACGCGCGCGGTGGCATCAGCACCAAGCAGCATCATGTCGCGAGACGCTGCATGAGGAACGCGCGGACCCTATGAAGGGGAGTTTTTCTCAATATTCCGAATTGCGGTTAACCATCCGCGCGACATGTTTCTTCTGTTTTCCGACATGTTTCTTCTTGACCACGACCGCACACCGGGCCGAGCGGTCCCCGGTCTTGCAAATCTCAGGCCGGCCGCTGCTGGTTTCGCAGCCGCTGATCAGCGCCGCAGAAGAGATCAACATCGCCAGTGAGGCCATTTTCGCAGCAAGGAATTTGGTCATCGGTCTTCCCATGATATTTTCTGGAAGTTGAACGCAATTGGACAAGGCTGTCAAGCGGCACAGGCTTGAGAAGCGGCTAAAATCGGCCGGTTTTCTTGGCTTAAGAGGCCGACTGGCGATCAATTCGGGGTACTTTCTGCGGCAGGCACGCGGACAAATCAGAAGTGTAGGTAACGGCTTCTTGAAATGCTGCTGATTACCTCTTCTTGCGCATGATCTTATTGCCCTTGGGTCCACTATAAACAGGCGTTTTTGCGCGGTTCTCCGCCAGCAGGCTGCGCCAGCGTTCGACGCGGTCCGCCGTCAACGTACCGCTGGCGACGGCGGCCTGGACGGCGCAGCCGGGTTCATGGGCGTGGGTGCAGTCGCGAAACCGGCAGAGCGGCGCCAGGTCGGTGATCTCGGCAAACAGCGTATCGATGCCATCAGTGGCATCACTGACGTAAAGCGTCCGTATGCCCGGCGTGTCTATCACCCAGCCGCCGCCGGCGATCGAATGCAGTGAGCGCGCAGTGGTCGTGTGGCGGCCCTTGGCATCATGTTCGCGGATTGCGCCGGTCTTTTGCCCGGCATCCATCGGGTGGCCCGCCAGCGTGTTGACCAGCGTCGATTTTCCGACGCCTGACGAGCCGACAAGGGCAACGGTCTGCCCGGCACCGCACCAGGGCCTCAAGGCTTCCAACGCGCTCTCCGAGCGTGCATTCAGGACGACGACCGGCAGGTCGCGCTGCAGCGCCATCGCCCGCTGCAGATAGGCATCGGCATCCGCAACCGTATCGGCTTTGGTGAGAACGATCACTGGAAGGGTTCCCGCCTGGTTGGCCATGATCAGGTAGCGTTCGAGCCGCTCGGGATTGAAATCGGCATTGCAGGAGGTGACGATGAACAGCGTATCGACATTGGCGGCAGCCAGTTGCTGTCCATCGCGGCTTTCCGTCCGCCGCTGCAGTACGGTCTTTCGCTCGAGGCGTCGGTGAAGCAGGCCTGTCGATGGCGAGGCAAGAACCCAGTCGCCGACGGCAAAATCCGCCGTATTGCTGTTGGCAGGCAAGTCCAGCGCCACAGGCCCATGTATATCGATCACCTCGATCCGCGTGCGATGGACCGAAGCCACCCGCCGGGGAACAAAGTCCCCGTCGCCAGCTTCGAGCTGGTCGCCAAAAAAGCCGGACCAGCCGAGATCAGCCAGCGACGCGAAGGCGTCAGAACAGGTCAAAGGCTGAGCCGAGATGTTGAGGGCGCACGCATGCAGGAGCTTTCGGTCGGATTGTGTTGGTCTGTTCTAGGCTGCTTCGGGGAGAATTGCCATGTTTAGTATAAGGTGGCAGCAACGAGAGTCGTCCCCTCACGCTCGCAGATTTTCCTTCAGGAGCACCTCGATCCGGATTTTTTCTTGCGAGGCGATGGGTTCGCGCATGTCGGTGCGGGCGCGCATGATGCGGATGGCGCTGCGCACGGCGTGGCCGGGGTCCTGGGCGATGATGGCGTCGATGCCGTCGTTGCGCAGAGCCTCTTCGCTGAAGGGCGTGTGTTCGTGCACGACCACGGTGAGCGCGCGCACGTCGGTGAACTGCGAGATCGCCAGGATCGGGATGCGGCATTCCGGGCTCATGATATAGGCGGCGCGGATATCGCTGTTGTGCTCGAGAACCTGGCGGATAACCGTGCCGGCGCGGCGCTCGTCGCCGTAGGTTTCGAGCGAGGGCAGGGTTTTCAGGTGCGGAAACTGTGCATTCATGATGCCGTCGAAACCACGGCGCCGTTCAATGCTGTCGCGCGCCACCATGGTCTCGGCGACGACCATGATCTTGGCGGGTGCTTGCGGCAGGAAGCGGCCGATGATCTTGCCGGCGGTGGCGCCGGCCGCAAAATTGTCGAAACCGACGAAGTCGGCCGTCTCGAGTTTCTCCTGGCCCGATAGAAACTGCACGACATGCATGCCGCGCAGCATCAGGCGGCCGAGCGCGTCGCGCACCTGCGGCGATTCCGGCGCCATGACCGCAACGCCGTCGACCGTCTCGGCGTCGATGGCGGCGAGATAGCGCGACAGCTGGTAGGGATCGTCGACGGCGATCTGCGCGACGGACACTTCCGTGAGATCGGAGCGCAGCGTCTGCCGCGCCTCTTCAACCCGTGCCAAGAGTTCCCGCAGATACTGGTCGCCTTTGCGCGGCAGCACGAACTGAAAGCGATAGACCTTGTTGCGGGCGAGAACGACGGCAGCCGGGTTGCGCACGAAGCCGATCCTGTCGATGGCCTCGCTGACTTTCTTTGCCGCCTTGGGGCTGACATTCGGCCGGTCGTTCAAAACCCGGTCGACGGTGGCAAGGCTGACCCCTGCCGCCTCCGCAAGGTCCTTGGCTGTCGGTCGTATCATGGAATGCTGACGTCCTCTTCTCGCTCCCGTCACTGCAGCTTTTCAACAAAGCGAAGCAAAAAGCAAGAAATTGAAGTGCGCACCTCAAAAAAAGCTTGCATTGAGGTGCGCACCTCAATTACAACAAAGACAACAACAACGGCGGGTGTTCCTTTGGAGTGCCCGGGAGGCTGTTCGTTGGAGGGAGGAGTGCCTCGTGGGGCAAGCCTGAAGATCATCTGCGCTCATCATGGGCGCGTGGACCCATGCCGGAGGAAATGGCTGGGGTTCAAGGGGAGGAGATCATCATGACCATTTCTATTCTGAAATCCGCATTGGCTGCCGGTGTCGTCACCGGTCTCATGGCGTTTGCCGGGACAACCTCGGCGCAGGCGGAAGACCTGACCCTGTGCTGGGCCGCCTGGGATCCTGCAAACGCGCTCGTGTCGCTGAGCAAGGATTTTGAATCCAAATCCGGCCACAAGATGCATTTCGAATTCGTACCTTGGCCGAACTTCGCCGACCGCATGCTCAATGAGCTGAACTCGGGCGGCAAGCTCTGCGACCTGATGATCGGCGACAGCCAGTGGATCGGCGGCGCGGCCGAGAACGGCCAATACGTCAAGCTCAACGATTTCTTCGATAAGGAAGGAATCAAGATGAGCGATTTCATTCCAGCGACCGTCACCGGCTATGCCGAATGGCCGAAGGGTTCGCCGAACTACTGGGCGCTGCCGGCCTTCGGCGACGTTGTCGGCTGGAGCTATCGCAAGGACTGGTTCTCGCGTCCCGAGCTGCAGGATGAATTCAAGAAGAAATACGGCCGCGACCTGGCCGTTCCAAAGACCTTTGCCGAGCTCAAGGATATTGGTGAATTCTTCCAGAATCGCTCGATCGACGGGAAGACGGTCTATGGTGCTGCGATCTACACGGAACGCGGCTCCGAAGGCATCACCATGGGCGTCATGGATGTGCTCTACAGCTTCGGCTTCGAGTATCAGAATCCGGACAAGCCCTATGAGCTAGAAGGTTTCGTCAATTCGGCCGATGCGGTGAAGGGCCTTGAGTTCTACAAGGAACTCTACAATTGCTGCGCCCCTCCCGGATCGTCCGACGCCTACATGTCGGAGAACATCGACGCCTACAAGTCCGGTCAGGTGGCGCTGCAGATGAACTTCGCCTTCACCTGGCCCGGCATCCATGCCGATCCGAATGTCGGCGGCGAAAAGTCCGGCTATTTCCCGAACCCGGCCGGTCCGGGCGGCAAACAGTTCGCCCAGCTCGGCGGTCAGGGTATCTCGGTGGTCGCCAAGTCTGAAAAGCAGGATGCGGCGCTGGAATATATCAAGTGGTTTGCCCAGCCGGAAATCCAGACGAAGTGGTGGCAGCTCGGCGGCTATTCGGCCCTGCGCGCTGTCGTTGAAGATCCGGGTTTTGCCAAGAGCCAGCCTTATGCACAGACCTTCCTCGATTCCATGGCGATCGTGAAGGATTTCTGGGCCGAGCCGTCTTACGCCTCGCTGCTTCAGGCAGCGCAGAAGCGGTTCCACAACTTCGTCATCGCCGGTCAGGGCACGTCCCAGGAAGCGCTGGACGGCCTTGTTGCCGACTGGAAGGAAATCTTCGAGGACGAGGGCAAGTACTAGCCTCTGGCGCAACCGCTGAAAGCGGTTTTGAATGCCAATGCAGGACCGGCTATCATCCGGCCGGTCCTGCAAACCATTCCGCAGATGTCCCAGGGGAATACAATGCTCGATTCATCGATCGATCGTGCCGCACGGGCGACACCGCCCGCTGCCGCCAAGCGTATCAGAGGCCTGTCCGATAGGGCCATCGCCTGGATTTTCGTGGCGCCGTCGATTTTTCTGCTGCTCGCCGTCAACATCTTTCCGCTGATCTGGACGATCCGGCTGAGCTTCACCAATTTCCGCGTCAACCGGCCGAATGCGGAGGTGCAATTCGTCGGGCTGAAAAACTATATCAGCGTGCTGACGAACGGCGACATATGGCTGACGATGCAGGCGACGGCGCATTTCCTGATCTGGACGATCGTCCTGCAGGTGCTGATCGGCTTCTCGCTGGCCTACCTGATCAACAAGAAGTTCCGCGGCAACGACATGTGGACGACGATCATCGTCCTGCCGATGATGCTCAGCCCCGCCGTCGTCGGCAATTTCTGGACATTCCTCTACCAGCCGCAGATCGGCCTGTTCAACTATGCGGTCAGCTATCTGACCGGCATCGACCCGTCGGCCTTCTCGATGATCGGCGACGTGTCGCTGGCGCCCTGGTCGATCGTCATTGTCGACACCTGGATGTGGACGCCGTTCGTCATGCTGATTTGCCTGGCCGGGCTGCGCTCGATCCCCAACAGCATCTATGAGGCCGCCGAATGCGACCGCGCCAGCAAATGGCGGCAGTTCTGGACCATCACCATCCCCATGGTGCTGCCCTTCCTGATGCTGGCGATCCTGTTCCGCGGCATCGAGAATTTCAAGATGTTCGATCTCGTCGTGCAGCTGACCGGCGGCGGCCCGGGCTCGATCACCGAGCTGACCTCGATCAACCTCAAGCGGGAAGCCTTCGAGAAGTGGCGGACGGGTTATGCCTCGGCCTATGCGGTCATCCTCTTCGTTACCGTCTTCGGCCTTGCGTCGATCTATGTCAAAGCCCTGAACAAGGTGAAACAGAGATGAGCTATTCCGTTACAGAGCCATCCGGCCGCCAGAAATGGGTCGCGGCGATACTCGTGGTCCTCTATGCGGTGATCACCATTCTGCCGCTCCTGTGGATCATCGGCACCAGCTTCAAGTCGCCATCCGACGCCATCGCCTATCCGCCGAAGACGCTGTTTTCGCCGACGCTCGAAGGTTATGTGAACCTCTTCACCACCCGCACCCGCGCGACGCCGGAGGAACTGTCGGCGCTCGGCGAGCCCACGACCTGGTATGACAGTATCGTTCGCCGCGACGGCTTCATCATTGCCGGTCCGTCGCGCTTCACCGAACGCTTCACCAATTCGATCATCATCGGCTTTGGCTCGACCGTGCTCTGCATCGTGCTCGGCACGGCAGCCGCCTATGCGTTCTCCCGCTTCAAGGTGCCGCTCAAGGACGACCTTCTGTTTTTCATCCTGTCGACGCGCATGATGCCGCCGATCGCGGTGGCCATTCCGATCTTTCTCATGTTCCGCCAGCTTGGCCTCAACGACACCCATGCCGGCATGATCCTGCTCTACACGGCGGTCAATCTGTCGCTGGCGGTCTGGCTGCTCAAGGGATTCATCGACGAGATCCCGATCGAATACGAAGAGGCGGCGCTGATCGACGGCTATACCCGCTTCCAGGCCTTCTACAAGGTCGTGCTGCCGCAGGCCATGACCGGCATCGCCTCGACCGCCATCTTCTGTCTGATCTTCGCCTGGAACGAATATGCCTTTGCGGTTCTCCTGACATCGGGTACGGCCCAGACGGCACCGCCTTTCATACCGACCATCATCGGCGTCGGCGGCCAGGACTGGCCGGCGGTAGCAGCAGGCGCAACGCTCTTTCTCGTCCCGGTGATGATCTTCACCATTGTCCTTCGCAAGCATCTGCTGCGCGGCATCACATTCGGAGCTGTTCGCAAATGACCGACTTCCTCAAGGGACTGCGCAGCCTGCGCCGGGGCGCCTGGGAAATGGTGGCCTCGATCCTGATCGCGCTCGGCGTCTTCATGCTGATGCAGCCGTTTGCGATTTCGCTGTTTTCCTATTCTTTCATCGTCACGCTGACGGGCACGGTGATGTTCATCATCGTCAGCCATTTTCCGGAGTAAGATTCATGGCACAGATCCGGATCCAAAATCTGCGCAAGGAATTCGGCGCGTTCACCGCCGTTCAGTCATCCTCCTTCACGGTCGAAGACGGAGAATTCTTCATGCTGCTGGGACCGTCTGGCTGCGGCAAGACCACGACGCTGAGGATGATGGCCGGGCTTGAGCTGCCGACCAGCGGCGAGGTCTTCATCGACGGCGAAGAGGTCGCACAGAAGCCCGCAAGCCAGCGTGACATCGCCTTCGTCTTCCAGATGTTCGCGCTCTATCCGCATATGAACGTGCGCAAGAACATCTCCTATCCGCTGATCAGCCAAGGCGTTCCGCGCGCCGAGGTCAGGAGCCGGGTGGCGGATGTGGCCCGCATTCTCAAGATCGAGAATATTCTCGACCGGTCGGTCAGCGGTCTCTCCGGTGGTGACAGGCAGCGCGTGGCGCTCGGCCGCGCCATCGTGCGCCGGCCCAAAGCCTTTTTCATGGACGAACCTCTGGGTGCGCTCGACGCAGAGTTCCGCGAGCACATGGCTGAAGAACTGCGCGCCCTGCACGACCGCATCGGTGCCACCACCGTCTACGTGACGCACGACCAGCTGGAAGCCATGCAGATGGGCGACAAGATCGTGGTGATGAATCATGGCAGTGTCGAACAGTTCGGCAAGCCGCAGGAAATCTACGACTGGCCGGCGACCAAATTCGTCGCCAAGTTCATCGGTTCGCCGGCCATGAACTTCTTCGAGTTCGATGGCGCCATCGATCCCGGCAACGAGAGTGTTGAGCTGTCCGGCAAGGTTGTCGGCATGCCGCAATCGCGCCAGGGCGCCAAGGGTCCGCTGACGCTGGGCGTGCGGCCTGAGCATATTCACTTCAACGACGCCTCCACCTATCGTGGCCGGGTCATCGCCACGGAATATCTCGGCACCACGCAAATCGTCACGCTGGACACGCCGAACGGCGAAGCCAAGGCACGGGCATCGTCGAGACAATCCATCCATGCCGGCGAGCTGATCGGCCTCGACTTCAACCCATCGACGGTCACGATTTTCGACGCTGCCCGGGGTCAGGCCCTGCTGTCGGCCGGAAACGAAGGAGTGCTGCATCATGGTTGAAGTGGTTCTGTCCAATGTCAGCAAGGCCTTCAGTGGCCAAGCCGCGCTCGACAATGTCTCGATGACCATCCCCAACGGCTCCTTCGTCGTGCTTCTGGGGCCGACCGGTGCCGGCAAGACGACGACACTGCGCATGGTCTCGGGGCTCGACAGGCCCGACCATGGCGACATTTCGTTCGGGGGGCAATCTGTGCGCGACATGACGCCGGCACAGCGAAACGTCGCCATGGTGTTCCAGCAATATTCGCTCTATCCGCATCTGACCGTGCGCCAGAACCTCGAGTTTCCGCTGAAGTCGCCGCTGTTGAAGACGCCGCAGGCGATGATCGACCGGAAGGTCGGCCAAATCGCCGAGGTGCTGCAGATTTCGCACAAGCTCGACAACAAGGCGACCGCCCTCTCGGGCGGCGAAATGCAGCGTGTCTCGATCGGAAGGGCGCTGGTGCGAAACCCGCAGATCTACCTGATGGACGAGCCGCTGAGCTCGCTCGATGCCAAGCTCCGGGCCGATCTTCGCGTCGAGCTGAAGAACATCCAGGCAAAATCTGGCGCGACACTGCTCTACGTCACCCACGACCAGATCGAGGCAATGACGATGGCGACCCATATCGGCGTGCTGCAGGATGGCAAGCTGGTGCAGTTCGGCTCGCCGCGCGAGGTCTACGAGCGCCCGGTCAGCCTCTATTCAGCGACCCGGCTCGGGCAGCCGCGCATCAACATCCTGTCTGCCGACACCTTTCCTGACTCGCCGCCCGGTGCGGTCAGCATCGGGCTGCGGCCCGAACACATCAGCCAGGGCGATGGCCAGGATGCGACCGTGCGCCGGGTCGAGCATCTTGGCGATCAGACGCGTCTGCACCTGTCGTTCAGGCAGAACGATCTGATCACCGTCACCGACGCCCATACCAAGCTGAAGGGCGGAGACATCGTCAAAATCCAGCCGGACAAGCCGCTATACTTCGGCGCGGACGGCATGCGCCTGAACTAGGGACGTACTTTGAGGGAGGCCAACATGGCACAGTTCATCAACAAGAGAGAAAATCTCGTCACCGAAGCGATCGATGGTCTGCTGGCCATGAGCGGCGGCGCCCTGGTGCGCCTGGACGGCTATCCCCACATCCGCGTGGTCCTGCGCAGCAACTGGGACAAGTCGCGCGTCGCGCTTGTATCCGGCGGCGGCTCCGGCCATGAACCGGCGCATGCGGGTTTTGTCGGCCAGGGCATGCTGACGGCGGCCGTCTGCGGCGATGTATTTGCCTCGCCCAGCGTCGATGCGGTTCTGGCCGGCATTCTGGCTGTGACAGGTCCGGCCGGCTGCCTGCTGATCGTCAAGAATTACACCGGCGACCGGCTCAACTTCGGTCTGGCCGCAGAACGTGCTCGGGCCTTTGGCCTCAACGTCAACATGGTCATCGTTGCCGACGATGTGGCGTTGCCCGAATCGCCGCAGGCGCGTGGTGTCGCCGGCACCCTGCTGGTTCACAAGATTGCCGGCGCGCTTGCCGAACGGGGCGCCGATCTCGAGACGGTCACCGGCGCGGCCAGGGGCGTGATCGCCGGAACGAAAAGCATCGGCATGTCGCTCGACACTTGCACCGTGCCCGGCTCGCCGAAGGAAGACCGCATTCCCGCCGGCATGGTCGAACTTGGACTTGGCATCCACGGGGAGGCAGGCGTCGAGCAGATCGCATTCCTCGACGCCAAGAGCGCGATCGAGGCCGTCGCCAGCAAGCTCTCTGCCGCCATGGAAGACCGGCCGCATGTCGCCTTGATCAACAATCTCGGCGGCACCTCAAGCCTAGAAATGTCCGTGCTCGCCCACGAGCTTTTGGCCTCTTCGATCGGCTCGCGGATCGCCCATGTGGTCGGACCCGCGCCGATGATGACCTCGCTCGATATGCATGGCTTCTCGATTTCCGTCTATCCCGCCAGCCAGGCCGATCTCGAAGGGCTCGCCGCTCCGGTGCCGATGCCCGCATGGCCCGGCCTGTCGGCCGTCAAGCCGATCCTGATCGAGATGCTGCCGGACGGGCTGACACCGATCACGCCACTGCCCTCCGAGCACAAGGATACGCGGGATTTCGTGCTGAAATGCTGCAGGATTCTGATCGAGGCGGAGCAGGACCTGAATGCGCTCGACGCCAAGTCGGGCGATGGCGATACCGGCTCGACATTGGCGGGTGCCGCCCGCGCCTTGATGAGCGCAATCGACCGCCTGCCTCTGTCGGACCTGACCCAGCTCTACCGGGCGATCGGCCAGGAGCTCAGTCAGACCATGGGCGGGTCCTCCGGCGTGCTGCTGGCGATCTTCTTCACGGCGGCTGGCGATGCCGCCTCAAGCGGACTGCCGATGACCGGCGCACTCAAGGCCGGGCTTGCCCGCATGCAGGAAATCGGCGGTGCCCGCCTTGGCGACCGCACCATGGTCGATGCCCTGGCGCCGGCGCTCGATGCGCTCGACAAGGGTGTTCGGCCGGCGGCAACCGCCGCGCGGGCCGGGGCCGACCTGACGGCAACGCTTCTCAAAGCCAAAGCCGGTCGTGCCGCCTATATCAATGCCAAGCAGCTGGAAGGCCACACAGATCCCGGCGCGGAAGCCGTGGCGCGGCTGTTCGAACATCTGGCGGCCTGAAACAGAAGCGGCGCGATCCTGTTCGCGGGGTTTGCGCCGCTCATTCTCCGGTTCCTGCCGCCGCCTTAAGCTGGCTGCGGCTCCAGAAGGGCATCGCCGGCGATCTTGCGCGCCGTGACGAAATCGACCTTGCCGGAGCCGAGGACGGGCACCGTGCCGATGGTCACCTCGGCGGGAACCATCATGTCCATGGCGCCGTTGGCTTTGGCAAAGGCCAGGAACTCGGCCCGGGTTGCGTTCGGCGCGTCGGTGAGAAGCACCAGCCGCTCGCCTTTTTTCGCGTCCGGCAGCGACGAGACGACGGAGAGCGCAGCCGGCCAGAGCTTGCCCGCCAAGGCTTCGACGGCGGCTAGCGACACCATCTCGCCGCCAATCTTTGCAAAGCGCTTGGCGCGGCCCCGGATCCGGATAAAGCCATCGCCGTCGATCGTGACGATATCGCCCGTGTCGTGCCAACCATCGGCAAGCGGTTCGAGAATGCCTGGATTTTCCGCACGCAGATAGCCCGCCATCACATTGTCGCCCTTCACATGAAGACGACCGCCTTCGTCGATGCCGGCGACCGGCTCGAGCTTCCACTCCATGCCCGGCAGGATCTTGCCGACAGTGCCAGATCTGTTGAACATCGGCGTGTTGATGGAAATCACTGGCGCGGTTTCGGTGACGCCGTAACCTTCCAGAATGCGCAGGCCGAATTTTTCCATATAGGTCTCGCGCGTCGACGGCTTCACCGGTTCGGCGCCGGAGAAAATATAGCGGATCGAGCGGAAGTCGTAAGGGTGGGCGGTTCTGGCATAGCCGTTGAGGAACGTGTCCGTGCCGAAGATGATCGTGGCGTTCGAGGCGTAGATCTGCTCCGGCACGATGCGATAATGCAGCGGCGAGGGGTAGAAATAGACCGGCACGCCGGAGATCAGCGGCAGGATGGTGCCGGCCGTGAGCCCGAAGGAGTGGAACACCGGCAGGATGTTGAAGACCTTGTCGCCCGAATGGAAATCGATGCGGGACGCGGCCTGGGCCGCATTGGAGAGAATGTTGCGATGCGTCAGCACCACGCCCTTCGGCGTGCCTTCGGAGCCGGAGGTAAAAAGGATGACGGCCGGATCGTGAGAGCTGGCCTTGCGCAGCGGCCGGCTGCGGTGCAGCAGGCCTCGGATTTTCTCCACCGTGCCGATAGAGGCCCTGATATCGTCGAGCCAGACGATCTTCACCTGTTTTTCTATCTCCGCGATGACAGGACCGAGCTTGGCCTGTGCCACGAAGGCGCGCGAGGTGAGCACATGCTCGACCTCGGCGGCCTTGCAGGCGGCAAGAATGTTGCTGGAGCCGGCCGTGAAATTCAGCATGGCCGGAACCTTGCCGGCGGTCATCACGCCGAGCAGCGTCGCGACCGCACCATTGGCATTCGGCAGCATGAGACCGAGTGTCTTTTCAGGGAACATCGTGGCAAACCGGGCCCCAAGAACCGCAGCCCCTGTCAGAAGCTTGCCGTAGGACAGCGAGCCGGTAACGGGATCCTCACAGGCGAGCTTGCCCATGCCGCGCTCGTGCGCCGTCTCGATAATTTTCTCCAGCACTGTCGTTGATGTGTTGGTGGTGCGGAACATCAGCATAGACATGACCTGATAGAGCGCTGCGCCGGCGGCGATCCGCCGCTTGCGGCCCTTGAGGTCGGCGGGCACATCGAGTTTGACCGGTTCGAGGATTGTCACCTTGACTTTCGGGAACAGGCGGCGGCGAACCTGGCCGCCGGACAGGCGCGAGAAATAACTCCTTTCCAGCCCGTCGATACGCACCGGCACCACCAGCGAGCCGGTCTTGTCGGCCACCATGGCGGCACCGTCGTAGACCTTCATCAGCGTGCCGGTGACGGTCAGCCGTCCCTCGGGGAAGATGCCGATCGGATTGCCGTCCTGGACGATCTTGATCAGCGAGCGCGTCGCCATCGGCTTGGTCGGGTCGAGCGGCAGGAACTTGCACATCTTCAGGAACGGTTTCACCCACCAGGCCTGGGCGATCTTGTAGTCGATCGCAAAAACCGGCTCTTCCTCGGTGATCGCCAGCGCCAGGGCGCCGTCGAGAAAGCTCACGTGGTTGAGCGCAATGATTGGCGCCTTGCCGGCCTTCTTCATGTTTTCCAGGCCATCGACCTCAAGCCGCATGAAAGCCCGGAACAGGATGGAGATGAAATCGCGGAAGGGGTTGGTCGGCAGCGTCACCAGCATCAGCCAAGCGATGGCGATGTTGAGGATGGAGAGAACGAGGATGATCATCGCGATCGGCATGCCGGCAGCCTGAAGGCCCGCCACCAGCGCCAGACCTGTGACGATGAACAGGGCGGACAGCACGTTGGCAGCGCCGATGACGCGGGCGCGCCGGTCTTCATGGGCCCAGCTCTGCATGGCGGCAAAGGTCGGCACGGCGAGAAAGGCGCCGCCGATGGCCATGCCGGCCAGATCGATCGCGACGCGAATGGTGTTTTGACCAGCAAAGAAGGCGGCAAGCGTGTCTGCCGCTGTCGTTGAATGCAGGCCCCAGAGATTCCAGGCGAGATCGATGCCGAAAAGGGCGATGATTGCGGTGCCTACCGGCGCTGGCAGAAGGACGACGCGTCCGGCCGACATCCAGCCGGCAATGGCAGAACCGATGGCGATCGAGACGGCGAAGATCGCCAGATAGGCAGGCACGATGACCTCTGATCCGCCGAGGATTTCCTTGACCATGATTGGCAGCATCGACATGACGAAGGCGCCGACGAACCAGAACCAGCAGTTCATCAGGGCCGAGCGCCAGATGCGTGTGTCCTCGCGCAACTCGCCGATCAGCCGATGGCTTGAGCGGAAGATGTTGCGGTCGATGACGAGATCGGGCGCCTTGGAGCCGGTCGGCGGGATCATCCGGGCAGCAAGCCAGCACAGAACCGACAGTCCCATCATCAGCGGGCCGAAAATCCAGACATTCTCGCCGCCCGTGAAGGCAAAGGCGGCCACGATCGTGCCGGTCAGGATGGCGATGAAAGTGCCGCCCTCAATCCAGGCATTGGCCTTGGGCAGATCCTTGCGTTCCAGATGATCCGGCAGGATGCCATATTTGATCGGTCCGAACAGCGACGAGATGACGCCGAAACCAAAGAGCGCCAACATCAGGATCGGGATCGACGAAAAGGCGATGCCGATTACTGAAACGGCGGCCACGGCGATCTCGGAGCGCTTCAGCAGTTCGGCCATCCAGGCCTTGTCGTATTTGTCGGCCAGCTGTCCGGCCATGGCCGACAAAAGCAGGAACGGCAGAATGAAGATGCCGCCGGCAACCGTCACCAGCGAGGCGCCTTCGGCGGCCATCTGGGCAAGGATGATGAAAACCAGCGTCTGTTTCAGGAAATTGTCGTTGAAGGCGGACAGAAATTGCGTCCAGAACAGCGGCGCAAATTTCCTCGATGTCATCAGACTGCGTTGCATGACGGGTTCCTCGTTGTGACAGCAGGAAGCCATAGAGTCGTTACCCGAAAATTGAACACGGCAACAACTCTATCGCGTGGTGAAGGCGGATTTTAATTTTCGCCGTTGCGATCGAAATTGACGAGCAGGGATGTTGACGGTGGTTTGCACCAGCATCAGGATACCCATGGTGAGCTAACCTTTGCCCCAAAGATCGAGCGGCATCAGGTAGAGGCCGGCGGCCAGCATGAAGGCGGCCGTGCCGAAGGAGAGATACGAAAAGCTGACCCAGCTGGAGGAGTGTTTATGCTGCGCAGGATGGCCACATGCTGCGTCTTTTCCTGCTGGTTCTGGGCAATGGCGACGGCGACAGTCCGCTGGGCGGACTGGATGGCCGCAGCCGCATCACGGATCTGCTGGGCGAGAAGGGGAACGGCGTTGCGATCGGCGAAACTCTCTTCCGCCTCATGAGCACGACCGCGCAGCAGGGAGAGAATTAGATTGAACATTGTCTACCTCCTATGTATGAACGTTGTTCATGATTTATATGTACCGCAAACATGAACGTTGTTCAAGGATTATTTTGAACGACGTTCATTTTTCGAGATGGAACGGTTCATGGCAGGGCGAAGAGAAGAAAAACGGGAAGATCTGCGGGCGCGTTTGATCGAGGCCGCCCGCAATCGTATCGCCGCCGATGGGCTGGCCAATCTGCGTGCCCGTGATGTCACGCAGGATGCGGGCTGCGCTCTGGGCGGCCTCTACACGGCCTTTGCTGATCTCGACGAGCTTGTCATTCACGTGAATTCCGGCACCCTGAAAGTTCTTGAAGAGACTCTCGCGCTGTCAGAGGTCAAAGATCGCTCGCCAACGGATCGCCTTCGCAACCTGGCGCGCGGGTATCTGGCCTTCACGGCCACACACCGGAATCTGTGGAAAGCTCTGTTCGAACGCGCTCTGCCGGAAGGACGCGAAACTCCGCAATGGCATCTCGCCGAGCACCTGTTTCTGATGGATGCAATCGCGGAACCACTTGGTGAGCTGCAGCCAAACCTGACGCCGGAAGAACGCGCCAGCCGCGCCCGAACCCTGTTTGGAGCGGTGCACGGCGTCATCAGCATCAGCCTCGAGGCGCGGTTTGTCGGTGTTCCCCTCGAACGGCTCGAACAGGAACTGGACGATTTCGTCTTGACCATCGCGGCAGGTGCGGAAGCAAGGAGATCGGTCTGATCCCTTCCGAACAAAATTTGCCTCACCCTTGGCCGATTAGGCCCTTCGTGCGTTTAGCTCTGGATTCAAGCCAGACAAGGAGATCATCATGGCCAAGACTTTCGATCTGTCCGATCTTTCGGAAAACGAGCTAACGGCGCTCATCGATGAGGCGACGAGCTTGCGCGAAACGCAGCGCAGCAGCCGTAGCCGCGAAGAGCCAAGGGCAGCCGATGGATCGAAAGGGCAGGACGTCCACGATTCGGACCACGGTGTCATCACCGCGCCGACACCGCGCGAGGTTCGCGAAGAGGGGCCTGCTCACGGCGTTCAGGAGACAGCCCGCCGCACGGTCGGCTGATGGGTCTGAAGCCGCGTCTTAGGCTTATGATTGACCGCGTGAATCCTCAGTGATCCAGCGTGCTGCCTTCTCGGCGATCATCATCGTCGGCGCACTTGTATTGCCGCTGGTGATCGTCGGCATGACGCTGGCGTCGATCACCCGCAACCCCTCGACGCCGCGCACCCGCAGACGGCTGTCGAGCACCGCCATCGGATCGTCCTGCCGTCCCATTTTCACCGTGCCAACAGGATGAAAGATCGTGTTGGCGATGTCGCCGGCCAGGTGTGCCAGCTCTTCGTCGCTCTGGAAGGCGACGCCGGGCTTCCACTCTTCAGGCCTGTATCTGGCAAGTGCCGGCTGGCTGACAATCGCGCGGATCTGCCGGATGCTGTCGGCAGCGATCTTGCGATCCTCAGTCGTACTGAGATAATTCGGCGCGATGGCCGGAGCCGCTCCGCGATCTCCAGCGCGGACCCGGACGCTGCCCCGGCTGGTGGGATTGAGATTGCAGACGCTGGCGGTAAAGGCCGGAATGGCATGCAGCGGCTCCCCGAAAGCATCGAGACTGAGCGGCTGCACATGATATTCCAGATTGGCGTGCGCACGGCCGGGATCGGAGCGGGTAAAGGCACCGAGCTGCGACGGCGACATGCTCATCGGCCCGCTGCGCTTCAGCGCATATTCCAGCCCGATTTTCGCCTTGCCGAAGAGGCTGTTGGCCAGCGTGTTCAGCGTGCGGGCATCTTTCACCTTGAACACCGCCCGGATCTGCAGATGGTCTTGCAGGTTTTCACCGACGCCGGGCAGGGCGTGTTCGACATCGATGCCGGCGCTTTTCAACGTCGCCGCAGGTCCGATGCCCGAGAGCTGCAGAATATGCGGTGAGCCGATGGCGCCGGCCGACAGGATCACCTCGCGCCCCGCCCGGACGGAAATACGGGTATTGCCGCGATAGATAGAGACGCCCGTACAGCGCTTGCGCCCATCCCCCATCGTCTCGATCAGCAGCCTGTCGACCTCTGCCTCCGTCCAGACCGTCAGGTTGCGCCGATGGCGGATCGGCCGCAGAAAGGCTTTCGAGGTGTTCCAGCGCCAGCCGGATTTCTGGTTGACCTCGAAATAGCCGACACCTTCATTGTCGCCGCTGTTGAAATCCGGCGAACGTGGAATGCCCGCCTCGACAGCGGCATCGGCGAAGGATTCGAGAATGTCCCATTTCAGCCGCTGCCTCTCGATCCGCCATTCGCCACCATGGCCATGCAGATCGGAGAAGCGGCTGTTGCCACCGGTTTCGGGATCGGCGCCCCTGTCGAGACGGTAGTGATCCTCATGCGCCTTGAAGTCGGGCAGGGAATTTTCCCAAGACCAGGCGCTGTCGCCCGTCTCTTTGGCCCATCCGTCATAGTCGCGCGATTGGCCGCGCATGTAGATCATGCCGTTGATCGACGAGCAGCCTCCCAGCGTCTTGCCGCGCGGATAGCGCAGCGACCGGCCGTTCAGGCCCGCTTCCGGCTCGGTCTTGTAAAGCCAGTCTGTGCGCGGATTGCCGATGCAGTAGAGATAGCCGACAGGAATATGGATCCACGGGTAATTGTCTCTGCGACCGGCTTCGATCAAAAGTACGCGCCGGTTGGGATCGCGGCTAAGACGGTTTGCCAGCAGGCACCCGGCCGAACCGGCGCCAACGATGATATAGTCGAACACATCCATTGCTCCGCAAGTCCTCCCGAATGCTTTATAATTCCCGCGACTCCTCATCGTGGGCACTTGCAAGCTAAAGGCTATCCTGCAGCAAAATCCAATGATAAATGGACCTCAGCATTATAACAGATATTTATAGGTGGATCCTGTGGACCTGCGATTGCTGCGAGCCTTTGTTACCGTTGCGCGCGAGGGCAATGTCACGCGGGCGGCCACCCTGCTGCACCTGACGCAACCGGCCATCAGCCTCCAGCTCAAGCGCCTGGCCAACGAGCTGGGGCTGACCCTGTTTCACCGCACGTCTGACGGACTGGAACTCACCCGCGATGGCGCACTGCTGGCGGTTAAAGGTGAGCAGGTGCTTGCCGCCGCAACCGAATTCCAGCAAACGGCGCGGCATCTGACGGCGCAGCTGCGGGGCAGGCTCAGGATCGGCACAATCATCGATCCGGACTTCACGCGCCTTGGTGCCTTCTTGCAGGGTCTGGTCGAGAGCGGACCGGGGATCGAAACCGTGCTGCGCCAAAGCATGAGCGGCGAGGTCGCGATGGGTCTGAAGCGCAACGAGCTCGATGCCGGCTTCTTCCTTGGCGATCTTGATGATTTCGGTACGAGCAGCGAGGCGCTCGATGCGCCGGCAGACATAAAGTTTTTCATAAAACCGCTCTCCCGTCTGACCTACCGGGTGGTGGCTCCACCCGTCTTTGCCAGCCTCGTGGTCGGCAGGGACTGGAAAGACCTGGCCGGTCTTCCCTGGATCGGCACGCCATCGGCCTCGGTGCATCACCGTCTGCTGGCCCGGCATCTCGGCAGTCTCGGCCTCAAGCAGAACGTCGTGGCGCTCGTCGACCAGGAGGCGTCGATGCTGGCCATGGTGCGCACCGGCCTTGGCCTTAGCCTCTGCCGGGAATCGATCGCGCTCAGCGAACGGCAGGCGCATGGACTGGTTGTTGCCGATGCAGTCCGCCTGGAAACAGCCTTGGCCTTTGTCTGCCTGCGCGAGCGACGCTCAGACCCCAATGTCGCGCTGGCCTTCGATGTTATCGACCGGATCTGGCAGTAGAGTCCGGCGAAGGGCTTCGGTGTGCGAGCAGGTAATTCTGAACCATTGCATAAACTGCATGGTTGCATTGATATATTCGCGCTACTGCACGAAAGCAAATAGTCATACATATCGGTCATCGAAACGACGCCGGGGCTGAAGAGGTTGCTGACGTCATCAAGCCCTCAGGAAAGGGGATTACCATGAACGTCGCACGCTCCTTCAACAACTGGCGCAAGTTCAACCAGACTGTTTCCGAACTCGGCCGTATGTCGGCCCGCCAACTGCACGACCTCGGCATCGACCGTGCCGACATCCGCTCCGTCGCCCGCGCATCAATCGCTCGCTAACAGCGGCATTGTCTTAACCATTTGGAAACGCCTGCTCTCCGGAGCGGGCGTTTTTGTCTTTATCAGGGCAAAAATGCATCGATTTTACCCAAGCCATGCACAAGCCGCATGGTTGCTCTGAGGCATTGGCGCTACTGTTTCGGGTGAAAAGGCTTATATTCCAATCATCGAAACGACGCCGGGACTTAGAGAGGTTGCTGACGTCAACAAGCCCTCAGGAAAGGGGATTACCATGAACGTCGCACGCTCCTTCAACAACTGGCGCAAGTTCAACCAGACCGTCAATGAACTCGGCCGCATGTCGACCCGCGAACTGCACGACCTCGGCATCGACCGCGCCGACATCCGGGCCGTAGCCCGCGCTGCCGTCGGCCGTTAACAGCCGGACTGGTTCGCAAGTTTTCAAGAACGCCCGCTCTTTTCGAGTGGGCGTTTTTCGTTTTTTGCATCGCCGGATACGTCTTTGTGTCGATTGTTCGAGCTACAATATTTTTGCATAGCTGCAGTGCAACATCGTATATTTGAAATGTGCAGGTTTCGCGTATGATCTGGTTATCGAAGCAATGCACCTCCTCCCGCAGAGCTTTGTGTTTCAGACGGCCCACTCCTCCTCCCAGGTACGTCTGTAGGAATAGCGGCACTCCTCCTCCCAGCCGCTGTTCGGTTATTTTCGAAAAGCCTGCCGCACCTCCTCCCGCGGCAGGCTTTTTGGTTTCTGGCGGGGACTTTCCATCACATTTTATCGCAAGACCAGCGCCGCAGGGTTTCAGCCGCGCAATGTGGTCTTGAATCCAAAGCGAGCAGCAACATGATTTAGCCGCGCGCCATTCTTTTCTGGATGGGAATGGTCTACAGCTGAAGCGAAATCGTGCCGCAGGAGTGCTTGTCCGAATGTCTAAAAACTGGAGCAAAAGCGTGACGCTCGCCCTTGAGGGACCGGGGCAGTACACGACCATTTCCAACACCACCGAAGCGTCCTGGGCGATGATCGAGGACTGGCCGATCGACGACAGCCCGACCCTGACCAAGGCGCTCGACACTTGCGCTGCCGTCATCGAGGGCAAGCAGCCCGCCGAAAACGCCCGCAAGGCGTTTCTTGCCGCTGTCGCGGAAGCCGGAATTCCCATTCAGGTGTAAATGCCGGCAGATACACGGCTCGACTGGGTGGCATATCGCCGCAAACAGAAACGGCGCCAATCGGGAGATTGACGCCGTTTTCTATGGGTGTTGCGGCTTTGGCCTTATGCGGCTGCCGAAACCTTGCCTTCCGTGGCGACCGAAGCGATCGTCTTCAGAATCTGCGAAGCGATCTGGTAGGGGTCGCCCTGCGAGTTCGGGCGGCGGTCTTCCAGATAACCCTTATAGCCATTGTTGACGAAGCTGTGCGGAACGCGGATTGAAGCACCGCGGTCGGCAACGCCGTAGCTGAACTTGTTCCACGGAGCCGTTTCGTGCTTGCCGGTCAGGCGCTTGTCATTGTCCGGGCCGTAGACGTCCATGTGGTCCATCAGGTTTGCTTCGAAAGCAGCCATCAGGGCTTCGAAATATTCCTTGCCGCCGGTTTCGCGCATGTAAGCGGTCGAGAAGTTGGCGTGCATGCCCGAACCATTCCAGTCCGTGTCGCCGAGCGGCTTGCAATGATATTCGACGTCGATGCCGTATTTTTCCGTCATGCGCTGCAGCAGGTAGCGAGCCATCCAGATTTCGTCGGCAGCCTTGCGCGAGCCCTTGCCGAAGATCTGGAATTCCCACTGGCCCTTGGCCACTTCGGCATTGATGCCTTCATGGTTGATGCCGGCGTCGAGGCAGGCGTCGAGATGCTTTTCAACGATTTCGCGGGCGATGTTGCCGACGTTCGAATAGCCAACGCCGGTGTAGTACGGACCCTGCGGCGCAGGAAAACCGGCTGTCGGGAAGCCGAGCGGACGGCCATCCTTGTAGAAGAAATATTCCTGCTCGAAGCCGAACCATGTGCCTTCATCGTCAAGGATGGTTGCGCGCTTGTTGGATGCGTGCGGTGTAACGCCGTCCGGCATCATCACTTCGCACATGACGAGCGCGCCGTTGAGGCGCTCAGGATCCGGGTAGATGGCAACCGGCTTCAGAACGCAATCCGAGCTTCCGCCTTCTGCCTGCATCGTCGAGCTTCCATCGAAGCCCCACAGCGGCAGCTGCTCGAGCGCCGGGAACTCAGCGAATTCTTTTACCTGGGTTTTGCCGCGAAGATTTGGTACCGGCGTATACCCGTCGAGCCAGATGTACTCGAGCTTGAACTTAGTCATTGCGAACCTTTCATAGGTTTGTACGAAGGACGATGAGCGTTTCAGCCCTGCTATTGTGCAGCAGCTGCCTGAACACCAACGGCTGCAAACCACTATGCATACGACGTGCCAATCTGAACGCCTTGTGCATCACGGGTGTGATTCAGCGTTAACGATGCACGTTGCCACGCTGCGGCAGAGCTTGGTCTCTCCCTGAAATTTGCCTTCAAAGTCGCGAAACAGCCCGCAATCGGCCAGATTCCAGGCTGTTCCGCGCTGCGGAGCCCGTTTTGCCGTTTCTCAGGGCTTCCTGAGTGGGCAAAATCGTCGTCCGGCAGGCGGAGCGAGGTACAGATTTCTGCCAATAAAAAAGCCATGACATATGCAAGGGTGGTGTAAATTTATGCACATTAATTAGGCAAAAAGTATTTTTTTTCATCAAAGGGGGAGAAATCACGTGCAAACGTGCTATATTCGTCTTCAACACAATGCGGAAATGCATGGGACCTACAAAGGAAAGGCGATACAATGACGACAGGTTTTCATCGCGAAACTGCTACGATCTACCAGTTTCCTGTCAGCGCAAGCGCGACGGCGAATGTATTCAGAGATTCGGCCAGACTGGCCGCCGACGCACGCTCCGCTTACAAGGGCCCGGTTGCCTCTTCGAGCTGCTGGTATCATGAAGAAGAAGTCCGCGAGGCCGATCTGCCCCGCAAGCCGTAAGCTTCACACGGTCACGGGCACTCGGCCCGTGACGGCAGGTGGGGGTGTTACGGGTCTGTGGTCTCTGAGACGGCCTCACGCCGGCGCGAAACCACGCTTTCGCGCCAGATCGTAAAGATCCCGGCGCCGACCACGATGATCGAGCCGGCAATCATGTTGAGACTGATCGTTTCATCAAAGACGAGGGCGCCGACCGCAAGTGCCAGCACGATCTGCAGATAGGTCAGCGGCTGCACGGCGGACGCATCCAACAGGTCGTAGGCACGGATCAGGAAATAGTGGCTGGACATGCCGGTCACGCACAGAAGCAACATCCAGATCCAGTCGACAGGCGCCAGCGCCGTCCAGAAGAATGGGCCGATCAGGCTCACGGCAAGGGCGCCGACCACTCCGATATAGAGAAAGCTGGTGATAGCGGTGTCCGTGCGGCTGGCGAGTCGCGTGGCGATCACATAGACCGCAAACATCAGCGCGCCGAACAGCGGCAACAAGACCCCGATTTCAAAGCCGCCAGATGATGGGCTGACGATCAGCAGCACGCCGGCAAGTCCCACACATATCGCCGTCCAGCGCCGCCAGCCGACACGTTCGCCGAGCAACGGCATCGACAGCATGGCAACGAACAGAGGCGTCGACGACAGGATCGTCTGCGAATGGGCGAGTCCGACCAGTTTGAACGAGGTGATCACCAAGACGATCTGGGAGACGAGAAGAACGCCGCGCAGGATCTGCAGCCATGGCTGCTTTGTCTGGATCGCGGCCTTCAATCCGGCTCTCGACCGGACCGCCAGCAGGATGGCGAAGGCCGCAAAGGCCCAGTAGCGGATCATCGCCACGAACACCGGCGGGTAGATGCCGCCGAGATGCTTGGAAATGCCGTCCTGTACAGCAAAAATGAAAATTGCCAGGAGTGTGAAACCGTAGCCGGTTGTCTTCCATGTCATGGCTCCTGTCATAGAACAGGCGATGTGCAACGCAACACGAAACTGCAGCAATCTTAGCAATTTCGCGGGCCTGTGTCATCCAGGGTGCGCTTTGCGCGATGAAGCAGGCATCAGCTCTCGCGGAACATCAGCGACTGGTGCGTCCCGACGCCGGCCATCGTTCCGTCACCGACGGCGAGCGCCACCGAGCCCGCTGCCCGGGCCGCATCGCCGCAGGCAAAAACCCCGGGAACCGTGGTTTCCTTGATCATGTCGGTCGTGATGAACGGTCCCATCGGCCCGTCCTCGAAGGCGCAGCCGAGCTGTTCCGCCAACGGACTTGCCACCCGCGTGCGTGTCACGGTGAACAGACCCGCCAGCGCAATGGTCCGCCCGTCCGTCAGTTCCATGTCGGCACGTGCGCCGCTCACCCGGGCGACTGGGGTGCTCTCCACCGTCACGCTCCGGCGTTTCAGTTGCTCAAGTTGGTCGGCATCCGGTTCGAATGCGCCATTGGTGAAAAGGGTGGTCTTGCTCCAGTCCGGCAGCATCACCGCGTGGTGCATCGACAGGGCAGAACTGGCCAGCACGCCGATCTCGCCGTCGCCGAGCTCATAGCCATGGCAATAGGGGCAGTGGAAGACGCTCTTGCCCCAGCGCTCGGAAAGACCGGGAACATCCGGCAGGGTATCGACCACACCCAAAGCAAGAACCAGGCGCCGGGCCGCGTGGTGCTCGCCAGTTCCGGTGCGCACCGAAAAGCCCCGGTCGGTCTTCTGCGCCTCGTCTATGGAGCCCGTCGCCCACTCGACGGTCGGATATTCCATCAGTTGCGACCGGGCATCGGCAATGATGTCTCCGGGAGCGCGCCCGTCCTGACCCAGAAATCCATGCGAGGTCGCGGCAAATCGATTGCGGCGCTGTCCGGCATCAACCACCAGAATGCGGCGGCGGGCGCGGGCCAGCTGCAAGGCAGCGGCGAGACCGGCATAGCTGCCGCCGGCAATAATTGCATCGTAGGTCATGGGTGCCTCGTCATTTCGCTACTATTACGACACTTAATAAGTTACGTGATATGCCTCTGTCAATCGATTTGTAACTCGACTTGTTGCTTGAGGCTGTTACAATGGCGGCTCGATTTCATCCGGAAGGCAAGACGATCGATGAGACATGACACCCGCCTGTCACGCATGCTGCACGTTCTGATCCATATGGACGGCCACGAGGGGGCGGTTACGTCGGACACCATTGGCCACATGCTGAACACCAATCCGGTCGTTGTTCGCCGCACTATGGCTGGCTTGCGCGAGGAGGGGTATGTCCAGTCGGAAAAAGGCCACGGTGGTGGCTGGACGCTCAGCCGCACGCTGGATGACATAACACTGCTCGACATTCACAAGGCGCTCGGCACGCCCTCGGTCTTCGCGCTCGGCCTGTCGGACGATCACCCCAAGTGTCTGGTCGAGCAGGCGGTCAATGCCGCGCTCAGCGATGCGTTCGAGCAGGCGGAAGCCCTGCTGCTTGCCCGCTTCGCCGATGTCAGCCTGGCCGATATCGCCCGCGATTTCGAGGCGCGTTACGCCGTGGTCCGGGATGGCAAGGCTGCGAGGGTTTGCGGCTGAACGCGGAAGGTGCTTGCCCTGCCGCCGGTTCTTGATACGACTGGTGGCAACAACCACGAAGAGTTCGATCCATGAGCCAGCAGCCGCCCGTCCTGTCCAACCGTCCACCCCTCACCACCCTGCAGCAGACCGATGCGAAACATCATCTGCACCCCTTTTCCGACAGCCATGCGCTGGCGCAGGAAGGTGCGCGCGTCATCGAGCGCGGCGAGGGCGTTTACATCTATGACGCGGATGGCAAGCGCCTGCTCGACGGCATGTCAGGCCTCTGGAACGTCGCCGCCGGCTACGGCCGCACGGAGATCGTCGAGGCCATCACGCAGCAGCTGACGGCGCTGCCCTTCTACAACACCTTCTTCAAGACCACGCACCGCCCGGCGATCGAACTGTCGGAGCTTCTGGCACAGGTCTCGCCGCCGCAGTTCAACCGCGCCTTTTTCACCAGCTCCGGCTCGGAAGCCAATGACACGATCATCCGCATGGTCAGGGTCTATTGGGCAACGAAGGGCGAGCCGGAAAAGCAGGTCATCATTTCCCGCAAGAACGGCTATCACGGCTCCACCATCGGCGGCGCCAGCCTTGGCGGCATGGCCTACATGCATGCCCAGGGCGGGCTGCCTATCCCCGGCATCCATCACATCCCCCAGCCCTACTGGTACGGCGAAGGCGGCGACATGGACCCGGCGGCCTTCGGTCTCGCCCGGGCGCGCGAGCTGGAAACCGCCATCGAGACCATCGGTGCCCACAAGGTTGCGGCCTTCATCGGCGAGCCGGTCCAGGGGGCGGGCGGCGTCATCATTCCGCCCGAGACCTACTGGCCGGAAATCCAGCGCATCAGCGACCGCTATGGCATTCTCTTGATTTCGGATGAGGTCATCTGCGGCTTCGGCCGCACCGGCAACTGGTTCGGCTGCGAGACCTTCGGTTTCAGGCCTGACCTCATCGCCTTCGCCAAGGCGGTCTCCTCGGGCTACCAGCCGATCGGTGGCGTGCTCGTGTCCGATAAGGTGGCGGAGGTGCTCGACAGCATTGGCGACGATTTCAACCACGGCTTTACCAATTCCGCCCATCCGGCCGGTTGCGCCGCCGCCATTGCCAACATCTGCATCCTGCAGCGCGAGGGTCTGATCGAGCGCATCCGCGACGATATCGGCCCCTATTTCCAGCGCCGCTGGCAGGAGCTTGCCGATCATCCGCTGGTCGGAGAAGCCCGCATGACGGGCCTGATCGGCGCCCTGGAACTGACCACCGACAAGGCGGCGCGCGCGCCCTTTGCCAAGGTCGGCTCGGCCGGCACCGTCTGCCGCGACATTTCTTTTGCCAATGGCCTGATCATGCGCGCCACCCGCGACACGATGCTGATCGCGCCGCCCTTCATCATCACCCGCCAGCAGGTGGACGATCTGGTCGAGACGGCGCGCACGGTCCTCAACCTGACCGCCATCGAACTGAAAAGCCGGGGAATGCTGTGAGCGAAGACCAGACCATCGGTTCCGACGACACCGGCTACATTGACGCCTTCGCCATCGGCATTTCCGGGCAGCTTTATGGCAAACGCGAACCGGCCCGCATGCGCGATCGTCTGCTCAGCGATGGGTTGAACATGTCGGCCTGCGCGCTGCTGTTCGACGCGCGCGGCGTCAATCCGACGCCGGAGGGTATCGGCGGAGCGGATGGCGATCCGGATGCGAATGCCAAGGTTATCGGCAATCTCGTTCCGGTTCCCTGGGCGAAGATGCCCACCCAGCAGTGTTTGCTGGAACTGCGCGACGCAGCAAGTGGCGAGCGCTTCTGGTACGACCCGCGCAAGATCCTCGACGATGTCATCGCACGGCTGAACGCCGATGGCCTGTTTCCGGTCGTCGCCTGCGAGCTGGAATTCTATCTCATCTCCGCCACGCGCAAACCGGACGGCAGCATCGCGCCTGCAAATCTGCGCCGCACCGGTGCACCGCCGGTGTCCGAAGGCAATTTCAGCCTGGCGCTGGTGGAAGACTATGCCGATTTTCTCGCCGAGATCGCGGAGGCCGCCCGCCAGCAGGGCGTTCCGGTTGGTACCGCCATTTCGGAATATGGCATCGGCCAGTTCGAGATCAATCTCGATCACAGTGCCGATCCGCTGGCGGCTGCCGATCAGGCCGTGCTTCTGCGCCGCATCGTCACCGGCGTCGCCCGGGCACGCGGCGACGATGCCACCTTCATGGCCAAACCCTTCATCGAGCAGCCCGGTAGCGGCATGCACATTCACGTCAGCCTTGTCGATGCCGATGGCAACAACAGAATGGCGGGCGAGGGCGGTCTTCTGCATCCCTCCATCGCCGGCCTGCAGCGCACGCTCGCAGAAGGCATGGGCTTTTTCGGCCCTAATTTTTCCAGCTACCGGCGGCTGAAGCCGAAGATGTTCGTGCCGATGGATACGAGCTGGGGCCACAACAACCGCTCCGTGGCGTTCCGGGTGCCCACCGGCTCCGACACGTCGCGCCGTGTCGAGCACCGGGTGGCTGGCGCCGATGCCAGCCCGCATCTCGTTCTTGCAGCCGTACTGGCCGGCATGCATGCGGGCATTGCCGGAAAATGGCAGCCGACACCCGAGACCAAAGGGTTTTCGGAAGGGAATGGCTCGGTCCTGCCACGCAATCTCATTGCGGCGATGGACAGGCTCGCCGGTGCAGAGATCCTCGCGGACTACATCCCGCACCGGTTCCTGGACCTCTATCGCGACAATCGCATGGGTGAGTTCGAAGGGCTCTTCTCAGCGCTGACGCCGGCCGAATACGATTTCTACCTTTAGGTCAGATCATTCGGCGGCAGGAAGAAACGGCGGGCTGACGATCCGGATCTTCTTCTTCGGCTCGTCGTGTACCACGGGCATTTCCTCGGCAAAGGACAGCGGCGTCAGGCGCAGGTCCATATCCATCAGAAAATCGACCTTCGCCAGGGTGATGCGCACGCGGTCCTTGCCGGTCTTACGATCCGCTTTTCCTGGCGTGACCTTGTCGGCGTTCAGGGCAATGTTGACATAACGCGCCATGTCGCAGCGTTGCAGTTTCGGCGCGATCCGGTAGGCGCCTGCGTTCTTGAGCTCGGTATAGGCTTTGCCCGTCTTCAGCGAAAACAGATCCTCGACAGAGCGCTCGTCGCCCCGCACGCCAAAAACTTCGACATCCGGCGTCGCGCAAATCATCGCACATTGCGCCTGGATCAAAGGCTCATCGGCCGCTTTGTTGTAGCCGGAGTTGGGGGTCGGGAAAAAATAGCCGTCGGAAAGCCGGACGCACATGGTCTCGAGCTTGCCGGCAACGGTGACCGGCCGGTGCGGCTGACGCGACCGTTCCTTGCGGCGCTGTTCGACGACGTCCAAGGGCTGGCAGCGGATTTCCTGCCGCGTGCTGCTTTTCTGAAGCTTCGCCATGACGCTCGACAGCCGGCTGGTGAGATCGCGGCAGGCGTTGAAGAAACCCTGTTCGCGGCCGGAGCACTGGCGCTTGGCGATCGAGGCCCGGATGGCCATAATCTGCCGTTCCAGCGCGGCATTGGCCGGACTGACGGTCGATTGGCGGACCAGCACCGCCGCGCAGCGCTCACCGGCCGAAAAGGTCACCTGGGGAAGCGCGAAAAAGACAAGCGCCGCCGCCAGACCGGCGCGCGGCCATGCCTTCGGCAGAATGGCGTCTTTTGGCCGATAGACCGGCTTCGGAAACATGTCGCTTCAGTCCCTGTCATAATGGTAAAGCGGAGCCGGATGAACACCCGAGAATTTCATTAATCAAAATAAACCATGATGTTAGCCTTATCGCCGGCCCGACCTTTTCATAGGCGAAAAATCTTAAGGATGCGTTTGACAGGTCTGCCATCGTCGGTTGCCGCATCTGAAATGAAACCGGTGTGCCGGGCACGAATCAGATTTGAATGCCTCTACCGGGATATCGGATGCCGGCAAGCGGCCGTGAGAGGATTGCCATGAAGCTCGATACGATTGATCTGCGGATCCTGGATGCGATTCAGCGCGATGGCCGTATCACCAAGCTGGCGCTGGCCGAAAAGGTCGGACTGTCGCCGACGCCCTGCTGGGTCCGGCTGCGCAAACTGGAAAAAGCCGGGCTCATTACCGGCTATCACGCACATGTCGCGGTGCGCCGTATCACGCCGGTCACCAGCGTTCTGATGGAGGTGACGCTTGGCAACCACCGCCAGGCCGATTTCGAGCGCTTCGAGCGCGCCATTGCCACCATCCCGGAGGTGATTGCATGCTGGTCGGTCGGCGGCGGTGTCGATTACATCCTGAAGATCATGGCCGTCGACATCGACGCCTATCAGCGCTTTGTCGATGGCCTGCTCGACCGCGAGCTCGGGATCGACAAATATTTCACCTACATCGTCACCAAGACGGTGAAGGACGAAACCGTCCTGCCGCTTGCGGCCCTGATCGCCGACAGTGACAAGCGTCCAGCGTAGAGAGTCTCTCTCTTTTGCGGCGTAAATTTAGACAAAGTCTCCGCGACGGTGTCGGCCATAGGTCATTCTCTCTTTGCCGGCATGGCAAGTTCGCTCAGAAGCGCACGCCAGAGGATCCGCTATGCTCGACAGACACGACAACGAACTGACCGCATGGGACCGCGATCACTTCTTCCATCCCTCGACACACATGGGCATGCACGCGCGCGGTGAAACGCCGACCCGCATCATTGCCGGTGGCGAAGGCGTCTACATCACCGACACCAATGGCAGGAAAAGCCTCGACGCCTTCGCCGGCCTTTACTGCGTCAATGTCGGTTACGGCCGCCAGAAGATTGCCGATGCGATCGCCGCGCAGGCAAAGAATCTTGCCTATTACCACGCCTATGTCGGCCACGGCACGGAAGCCTCGATCACGCTGGCAAAGATGGTCATCGACCGCGCGCCCGCGCACATGAGCCGGGTTTATTTCGGTCTCTCCGGCTCGGATGCCAACGAGACCAACATCAAGCTGATCTGGTATTACAACAACGTGCTCGGACGCCCGGAGAAGAAGAAGATCATTTCCCGCTGGCGCGGCTATCACGGCTCCGGCGTCATGACCGGCTCGCTGACCGGCCTCGAACTCTTTCACAATGCCTTCGACCTGCCGCGCGCGCCGATCCTGCACACGGAAGCACCCTATTATTTCCGCCGGGCGGTTCGCTCCCAGAGCGAAGAGCAGTTCTCGCAGCATTGCGCCGACAGGCTGGAAGAGATGATCCTCGCCGAAGGCCCCGAGACAGTCGCCGCCTTTATTGGCGAGCCCATTCTCGGCACCGGCGGCATCGTGCCGCCACCGGCCGGTTACTGGGCGAAAATCCAGGCTGTGCTTGAAAAATACGACATTCTGCTGGTCGCCGACGAGGTCGTCACCGGCTTCGGCCGCCTCGGCACCATGTTCGGTTCCGAGCACTACGGCATGAAGCCGGATCTAATCACCATCGCCAAAGGCCTGACATCGGCCTATGCGCCGCTGTCGGGCACCATCGTCTCTGAAAACATGTGGCAAGTCCTGGTTCAGGGCTCAGACAGACTGGGCGCGCTCGGTCATGGCTGGACCTATTCTTCGCACCCCATCTGTGCGGCCGCCGGCATTGCCAATCTCGAACTGGTCGACGAAATGGGCCTTGTCGACAATGCCGCCTCGACCGGCGCCTACTTCCGGGCTGAACTCGCCAGCGCACTCGCCGGCCACAAACATGTCGGCGACGTCAGAGGAGACGGCCTGATGGCAGCGGTCGAGTTTGTCGAGGACAAGGACGACCGGAAATTCTTTGATCCATCGAAAAAGATCGGACCGCAGGTCTCCGCAGCTCTGCTTGAGCTCGGTGTCATCGGCCGCGCCATGCCGCAGGGCGATATTCTCGGTTTTGCGCCACCCCTCTGCCTGACGCGCGAAGAAGCCGATATCGTCGTCAAGGCAGCCCTCGGCGCGATTGAAACCGTGCTGCCGACCTGATTGGATGACAATCGCCTGACCGCCGCCGGGTCGCCCGGCAGGACTGCCATACACAGAACGGAATGCCCATGCTGCAACTGCCCTTCCAGCTTTCGGAATACCAGCAACGCCTTGCCAACATCCGCCGGGTCATGCGCGAACGCGGCCTGGAACTGCTTGTCGTCAACGACGTCGCCAACCAGCACTACATCACCGGCTATGACGGCTGGTCTTTCTATACGCCGCAAGCGGTACTGGTGCCGGTCGAAGACGAGATCGAGCCGGTCTGGATCGGCCGGTCCATGGACGCCGCCGGTGGCCTGCTGACCGCCTGGATGAAGCCGGAAAATGTCGTCGGGTTTCCCGAAACCTATGTCCAGCATACCGATTGCCATCCGATGGACTGGATCGCCGAATGGATCACGGCAAAGGGCTGGAGCCGCCGCCATATCGGTATCGAGCTTGAAGCCTACTACTATTCACCAAAGGCACATGCCCGCCTGCTGGCCGGGCTGCCGAACGCAAAATTCCACGATGGCGACCTCATCGTCAACTGGGTCCGCTCGGTGAAGTCGGGCGCCGAGATCGACTATCTGCGCAAGGCTTCGCTGCTGGCCGAAGCCGCAGTGTCCAAGGCCTATGAGGTGATCGAGCCGGGCGTGCGCGAATGCGATGCGATTGCTCAGATCATAAGCGCTCAGGTTGCCGGCAATCCGGATTTCGCCGGTGACATCACCGCTCTTCCGGCCACCATTCTCGGCGGCGAAAATGCCTCGGCGCCGCACATCATGTGGAGCGATCGCCGCTTCGGCAAAAACGAAACCATCGCCTTGGAACTCGCCGGCGTCTGCCGCCGCTACACCGCTGGTCTTGCCCGCACGATGCAACTGGGAGAGACGCCGCAGAAGGTGTCCGAGACGGCCAAGGCGGTGCTTGAAGGTATGGACGCCGTGTTGCAGAGCATCCGTCCCGGCATTGCCGCCGAAGATGTCGAGGCCGCCTGGCGCGCCGTCATCCAGCGCTACGGCCTGAAAAAAGAGTCGCGCATCGGCTATTCGATCGGCGTTGCCTATCCGCCGGACTGGGGCGAACACACGATCAGCCTGCGTGCCGGCGACACCTCCACCCTCAAGCCAGGCAATGTGCTGCACAGCATTCTCGGCATGTGGATGGACGGCTGGGGCATTGAGGTCAGCGAAACCATTCTCGTCACTGAAGGCGGCAACGAGACGCTGACGAAATTCCCAAGAGAGATCCATGTCAAAGCCTGAGATCCCGGCCCAGATCGGCGGAACGGCAATCGATGCGGCGCTTCTGACGCGCATGATCGAGATGCGCCGCCATCTGCACCAAAATCCGGAGCTCTCCAACGAGGAGGCGCGCACGCAGGCCTACATCAGTGCGGCGCTGGTGGCGGCGGGTTTGGACACCGTCCGCGATGTCGCCGGCTATGGGCTGGCGGTGGACATCGTTGGCACGGCGGCGAAATCCAATCGCAAGATCGCCATTCGTGCCGATATCGACGCGCTGCCGATCGCGGAAGACTCCGGCGTCGAATTTGCCTCGCAAAATCCCGGCGTCATGCACGCCTGCGGCCACGACGCCCACACCGCCATGGTCTTTGCCACAGCAGTGTCCCTGTACAATATCAGGGAGAGTTTTGGCGGCACCGTGCGGCTGATCTTCCAGCCGGCCGAGGAGGCCGAGCCGCTCGGCGGGCGCCGGGTCGTCGAGGAAGGCCTGCTCGACGATGTCGATGCGGCCGTCGGCATTCATGTCGATCCCTATACGCCGACCGGGCTCATCGCCGTGGCGAGCGGTCCCTACACGCTGGCGTCGGATATTTTCGATGTCACCGTCGGCGGCGTTTCGGCCCATGCGGCCAAACCGTCCGAAGGCGTCGATGCGATTGCCGTTGCCTGTTCGATGGTGTCGGAACTGCAGAAGATCGTCGCCCGCGAGATCGATCCTTACGATCCCGTGGTTGTTTCCGTCACCGGCATCAGCGGCGGCGGCGCCTACAATGTCATCGCCGACCGTGTTCATTTCAAAGGCACTATCCGCAGCGGCAGCGAGGCCACCCGCCAGAGGGTGCAAAGGCGCGTCCGCGAAGTTCTCGACGGCGTTGCCGCCAGCCACCGCGCTACGGTCGAATTCACGCTGGTGCGGGGTGAGCCGCCCGTGGTCAACGATCCCGAGATGACCAGATTGCTGGGGGACAGCGTCACCGGCACCTTCGGGCCGGAAAGCCTGCTCAATGCGCCCGGTTGGACGGCGGCGGACGATTTCGGCTTCTACAGTGAAAAGAGACCGTCTGTCTATTTCCGCCTCGGCATCCGCAACGAGAATGCGGGCGCGGTCTATCCGCTGCACCATCCCAAATTCCGGGTCGATGAAGCAGCCCTTGCCATGGGCGCCACCGTGCTGGTGAACATGGCGACCAACTTTTTGCGCCGGGCCGATTGAGGCCGTTTTGCCGGGCGCTATGTGAGTGAACATGAATGTAAACGGCGCGCGTGCAGCGCAACCGGAATGGGATTGCCGCCGGGCAAAGTGCTGGTTAGTCTACCCCTGTTTTCCAGATGCGACCTGCAGGTAACCGCAGAGTTGTTAGTACATGAGCGGCTCCTGGAGCCTCCAACCATGAAGAGCGCCCGCACGGGGCCGATAGGGGAATAGGATGATCACGACACTCAACCGGCACTTCAAAGTTCTGACGGCAACGGCAGCAATCGCCATGATCATGGCGGCAAACGCTCCGGCTTTCGCGGTCACACCGGCTGATACGCTGGTCGAAGGTTTCGCCATCGACGATATCATCACCATGGATCCGGGCGAGGCATTCGAGCTTTCGACCGCCGAGATCACCTCCAACACCTACAGCTATCTCGTCCGCCTCGATCTCAACGACACGTCGAAGATCGTTGGCGATCTGGCTGAAAGCTGGACCGTGTCCGACGATGGCCTGACCTATACGTTCAAGCTGAAGCCCAATCTGAAATTCGCCTCCGGCAATCCGGTCACGGCCGAAGACGTCGCCTATTCCTTCGAGCGCGTCGTCAAGCTCGACAAGAGCCCCGCCTTCATCCTCACCCAGTTCGGTCTGACCGGCGACAATGTCACCGAAAAGGCCAAGGCCGCCGATCCGAACACCTTCGTTTTCACCGTCGACAAGTCCTACGCGCCGAGTTTCGTCCTCAACTGCCTGACGGCAACCGTCGGTGCTGTGGTCGACAAGAAGCTCGTCGCCGCAAACGTTGTCTCGGCGCCGCCGACGGCCGAATACAAATACGACAATGATTTCGGCAATGCCTGGCTGAAGACCGGCTATGCCGGTTCTGGCGCGTTCAAGATGCGCGAATGGCGCGCCAACGAAGTCGTGGTGCTGGAGCGCAACGACAATTATTACGGTGAAAAGCCGGCGCTTGCCCGCGTCATCTACCGCTACATGAAGGAAAGCTCCGGCCAGCGCCTGGCGCTGGAAGCCGGCGACATCGACATCGCCCGCAATCTGGAGCCGAACGATCTCGAGGCCGTGACCAAGAACACCGCGCTGAAGACCACCAGCGCGCCGAAGGGCACCGTCTATTACATCAGCCTCAACCAGAAGAACCCGAACCTGGCCAAGCCCGAAGTGGCCGAAGCCTTCAAGTACCTGATCGACTACGACGCGATCGGTTCGACCCTGATCAAGGGCATCGGCGAGATCCATCAGACCTTCCTGCCGAAGGGCGTTCTGGGCGAACTCGCGGAAAACCCCTATAAGCTCGATGTCGCCAAGGCCAAGGAACTCTTGGCCAAAGCCGGTCTTGCCGATGGTTTCTCGGTGACCATGGATGTGCGCAACACGCAGCCGGTGACGGGTGTGGCCGAATCCATCCAGCAGACGCTTGCTCAGGCCGGCGTCAAGATGGAGATCATTCCCGGAGATGGTAAGCAGACGCTAACCAAGTACCGTGCCCGCACCCATGACATCTACATCGGCCAGTGGGGCCAGGATTATTTCGATCCGAACTCCAATGCCGAGACCTTCACGGTCAATCCTGACAATTCCGACGAAGGCAAGAACAAGACGCTCGCCTGGCGCAACGCCTGGGAGGTGCCGAAGGAATGGACGGATCAAAGCAAGGCGGCGCTGCTTGAGCGTGACGCCACCAAGCGTGCCGATCTCTACAAGGACCTGCAGAAGAAGGTGCTGGAAAAGAGCCCCTTCGTTCTCATCTTCCAGCAAACCGAAGTGGCCGGCTATGCCAGCAATCTGAAGGGCTTCAAGCTCGGCCCAAGCTTCGACACCAACTATGTCTTCACCATCTCGAAGGAATAGGCCGGATACAGACCGGTGACCCTGCCTGAAACAACCCAACTGGCCGGGCGCAGACGCGCCCGCGCCAACGGTCTGGCGAAAAGCCTGCTGAGCTTCCTCGTCATCACCGTCACCACCTATTTCGGTCTCCTGGCGGTGACCTTCTTCATCGGCCGGGTCATCCCGATCGATCCCGTCCTCGCCATTCTCGGGGACCGTGCCCCGGCCCATGTGGTCGAGCGCACGCGCGAACTTCTGGGCTTCAACAAGCCGCTCTACCACCAGTTCTTCATCTATGTCCGCGACGCGCTCACCGGCAATTTCGGCACTTCGGTGCTGACCACAAACCCGGTGATGAGCGACATCCGCCGGGTTTTTCCGGCCACCGTCGAGCTTGCGACACTCGGCACCATCATCGGCGTCGTCTTCGGCATTCCGCTCGGTGTTCTCGCCGCCGTCAAGCGCAACTCGTTTGCCGATCAGGTCGTGCGCATCATCGGGCTTATCGGCTATTCGGTGCCGATCTTCTGGCTGGCGCTGCTGTCGCTGGTGTTCTTCTATGCCAAGCTTCGCTGGGTTGCCTTTCCCGGCCGCATCGACATCGTCTACGAATACACCTTCACGCCGATCACCGGCTTCTACCTGCTCGACGCCCTCTGGCAGCGGCAGTGGGACGTGCTCTGGGATGTTTTTCGCCACATCATCCTGCCGGCCTCTCTGCTCGGCTATTTCTCGCTTGCCTACATCAGCCGCATGACGCGCAACTTCATGCTCAATGAACTGAGTCAGGAATATATCGTCGCCGCCCGCGCCAAGGGCCTGACGGAAACCCGGATCATCTGGGCCCATGCGCTGCGCAACGCCGCCGTGCCGCTGGTCACCGTCATCGCGCTCTCCTATGCAGGTCTGCTGGAAGGCTCGGTCCTGACCGAGACGGTCTTTGCCTGGCCGGGGCTCGGCCTCTACATCACCAATTCCCTGCAGAATGCCGACATGAACGCCGTGCTGGGTGGAACGCTTGTCATCGGCGCGGTCTTCATCGGCATCAATCTCCTGTCCGATCTTCTCTACCGCACCCTGGATCCAAGGACGCGCGCCCGATGAGCGATCTTGCCGCAAGACCGATGACACGGCGCGAATGGCTTCTGTCCGACAGGCCTCAGTCGCGCCTTCAGGCCCGCCTTGGCCGCGCCTACATGACCTGGCGGCGCTTCTGCGCCAATCGGCTGGCGGTGATCGGCCTCATCATCATCGCCGCCCTCCTGTTTGTCGCCGCCTTCGCCGGCGTGCTGTCGCCCTACAATCCGGTCATCGGCAATCTGGCCGGCGCAAGGCTGATGCCGCCCGGCACCGAGGGTTATATCCTCGGCACCGACGATCAGGGCCGCGATATTCTCTCTCGGCTTCTCTACGGCTCGCGGCTGACGCTGCTGGTCGTCGTGCTGGTGGCGATCATTGCCGCACCGGTCGGCCTCATCGTCGGAACTGTGTCGGGATATGCCGGCGGCTGGGTCGATGCCGTGCTGATGCGCATCACCGATATCTTTCTCGCCTTCCCCAAGCTGGTTCTGGCACTGGCCTTCGTCGCTGCGCTCGGCCCCGGCATCCAGAACGCCATCATCGCCATCGCCATCACCTCCTGGCCGCCCTATGCCCGCATCGCCCGGGCCGAAACGCTGGCCTTGCGAAACTCCGATTATATTGCCGCCGTGCAATTGATGGGCGCCTCGCCGTTTCGCATCGTGCTGCGCCATGTCATGCCCATGTGCATCTCCTCGCTGATCGTCCGCGTCACGCTCGATATGGCGGGCATCATCCTGACTGCCGCCGGTCTCGGGTTTCTTGGGCTCGGCGCACAGCCGCCGCTGCCGGAATGGGGCGCCATGATCGCATCGGGCCGCCGCTTCATCCTCGATCAGTGGTGGGTGGCCACCATGCCCGGCGTCGCCATTCTCATCGTCAGCCTCGGCTTCAATTTTCTCGGTGACGGATTGCGCGATGCGCTTGACCCGAAGGAGAGTGGCCAATGAACGATCTTCTGACCGTCAAGGATCTGCGCGTCACCTTCCCGACGCGCATCGGCCGGGTCGAAGCGGTGCGCGGCGTGTCTTTCACGCTGGGCCACGAGCGCCTCGGCATCGTCGGCGAAAGCGGCTCCGGCAAATCCCAGACCGGCCGCGCCATCATGGGGCTGACGCCGCCGCATGCGGAAATATCGGCCGCCCAGTTGAATTTCGACGGCATCGATCTTCTGACCGCCACGCCGAAAGTGCGCCGTGAACTGCGCGGCGACCGGATCGCCATGATCCTGCAGGACCCGAAATATTCGCTCAACCCGGTCATGAGCATCGGCCGCCAGATCGCCGAAACGCTGCGCACGCACCGCAAGGCCAGCAAGGCGGAGGCCCGCGACCGGACGATGGCGATGCTGGAGGCGGTGCAAATCCACGATCCCGGCCGCGTCTTCGATCTCTATCCGCACGAAGTCTCCGGCGGCATGGGCCAGCGGGCGATGATCGCCATGATGCTGATTTCCGAGCCCGACCTGCTCATTGCCGACGAGCCGACCTCGGCACTCGATGTGACAGTCCAGTTGGAGGTGCTCGGCATTCTCGACCGCCTCGTCAGCGATCGCGGCATGGGGCTGGTCTTCGTCTCGCACGACCTGCGGCTGGTCTCGTCCTTCTGCGACCGGGTCCTCGTCATGTATGCCGGCAAGATCGTCGAAGAGCTGAAAGCCTCCGACCTGTCGAACGCCCAGCACCCCTATACGCAAGGCCTGCTCAACTGCATGCCCTCGATCGGAACCAACAGGCATCCGCTGCCGGTTCTGGAGCGCAAGCCGGAGTGGGCCCTGTGACGGAGGCGATCGGGATCAACGGGCTGTCGGTCGATTATCACGGCCATATGGCGCTGGACGACGTCAGCATATCCGTGACTTCGGGGGAATCTTACGGCCTGGTCGGCGAGTCCGGCTCCGGCAAATCGACGCTTCTGCGGGCACTGGTGGGCCTTGCCCCGGTTAGTGGCGGCAGCATGCTCGTCGAAGGAAACACGATCGCGGGCCGCAGCCGCAGCAAGGCGTTCTTCCGCCAGGTGCAGATGGTCTTTCAGGATCCCTACGGATCGCTGCATCCGCGCCAGACGGTCGACCGGCAATTGCTGGAGCCGCTGGCGGTTCATGGCATCGGTAACGAGGAAAAACGCATCCAGACGGCGCTGGACGAGGTCGGTCTTGGCTCCGGCTTCCGCTTCCGCTATCCGCATCAGCTCTCCGGCGGCCAGCGCCAGCGCGTCGCCATTGCCCGGGCGCTGATCGTCGAACCATCCGTGCTGCTGCTCGATGAGCCGACCTCGGCGCTCGATGCCTCCGTGCAGGCCGAAGTGCTCAATCTCTTGGAAAAAGTCCGCCGCGACCGGGGCCTGACCTTCATCATGGTCAGCCACGATCTCGGCGTGATCACCCATATGTGCGAGCGCCTGGCGGTGATGAAGAACGGCCGCGTCGTCGAGAAACTGACTGCCAATGATCTGGTGGCCGGGAATATCTCACAGGACTACACGCGCAATCTCATGGTCGCGAGCAAGGGGTTTTCGCGAGAAGCGGTCCCGGTTTGAAAGAGTTGATCGCATGAGCGAAAGCAAATTCAGGCTTCGGCCAACCGGCGCGACGGCATCGCTCGGGCGCACCGGCCTTCCCCATGTCACCTCCGTCACCGGCGGCCATCTCGATCTGGTGACGGCGCCATCGCAGGAGGGTTTCAGTCCGCTCGATCTGCTCTACGCCTCGCTCGCCGGCTGCCTCGTGCTCAGCGCCCGCATGGCCGCAAGCCAGATGGGTTTGCTCGAAAAGCTCGAAGAGGTGACCTGCGAGGTGACCGGCACCAAGGCCGACGGCGACATTTCCCGCATCGAGAGCTTTCAGATCAGGCTCAGCATTCGCGGCGATCTCGATGACGAGACCCGTCACCGGATCACGGATGCTGCCGAAAACCAGATCTGCACCGTCAGCAACACGCTGCGCGGCAATTCGGCTTTCGACCTCACTGTCTCCGGCTGATTCAGGCCGGCAGGTAAGCCTGCAGGTCTTCGTAAAGTTTGGCCGGAATGGAAACGCCGTCCCGGTCGCTGCGAAGGCGGGCGTCGTAGCGCCGCTGCGAGGGCAGGCGGGCGCCCTGACTGGTAATCCCTTCGAACAGCGCTTCGGCGCGGGTCAGGTTCTGCGCCACGGCGGCGCCGAGGAAGGACGCCGGGTCGAGCGCAATGATCAGCTCGCCATGGCAGGGGGCAACACCGGCACCGGCATCGAACGCCATCGATTCCGCGCTGGTCATGTCGCCGATCAGCGGACCGGCCAAAAGCTCGACCATGGCCGAGAGGGCTGAGCCCTTGTGGCCGCCGAAGGTCAGCATCGCACCGGCAAGGGCCTCGGTCGCGTCGGTGGTCGGCTTTCCCTCGGCATCAACCGCCCAGCCGAGCGGGATCGGCTGGCCCGAGCGGCGGTGCAACTCGATCTCGCCGCGTGCCGTGGCGCTGGTGGCAAAATCGAAGACGAAGGGAACGCTGTCCGGCCGCGGCCAGGCAAAGGCGATCGGGTTGGTGCCGAACACCGGCTGCGTGCCGCCGGCCGGCGCCACCCAGCTGTGGCTCGGCGTCATCGCCAGTCCGGCAAGACCGTCATTGCCCAGTTGCTCGACCTCCGGCCAGAGCGCGGAGAAATGAAAGCAATTGTTGATCGCCAAGGCGGCAATGCCTTGCTTGCGGGCCTTTTCCTTGAGGATAGGCAGGCCCATCTCGAAGGCGAGCGGCGAGAAGCCGAATTTGGCATCGACCTTGACGATTCCGGGGGCGGGGTCATGGATTTCGGGCACGGAAACCGGATCAACCTTGCCCTCCTTGACCGAGCGGGCACAGCCCATCAGCCGGTAGAGTCCGTGCGAATGGCATTCGTCGCGCTGCCCGGCGGCGATGACCCGGGTCATCGCTTCGGCTTGGGCGTCGGAAAGACCGGCATTGCTGAGGATACGAAGGCTGAGGTCGCGGACCTCGGCCATGGAGAGCCGGACTGTATCTGTCATCTGAATTTTCCTGAAACCATCGAGGGTCTGAACGGGCGACGCGCCCGCCGGAAAGTACGGCGGACGCGACGGAGAATAAAGCAGAAATCTGGAGAACGCTGCCGCTTATGCGGCGTTCTTCAGGCCCACGTCCGGCAGGGAAGGGCGGTTCTTCAAGGCTGTAGCCATCACGTCTTCGACATGCTTGCGGTCAGCGCCCTCAAGCGCCAGCCGTGGCGGACGGGTCAGGGCCGAACCGCGTCCGACGATTTCTTCGCAGAGCTTGATGCACTGCACGAGATCGGCGCGGGCGTCGAGGTGAAGCAGCGGCATGAACCAGGCGTAGAGCGCCATGGCTTCTTCGTAGCGGCCGGCCTTTGCCAGGCGGAACAGCGTCTCGCCTTCCTGCGGGAAGGCATTCGACATGCCCGAGATCCAGCCGGCAGCACCGAGCATGACGCTTTCGACGACAACGTCGTCCAGGCCTGCAAACATGACGAACCGATCGCCGGTCATGTTCTTCACGTCGGTGAAGCGGCGGGTGTCCCCGGAGGAATCCTTGAAGCAGACGATGGTTTCGCAATCGGTCAGCGAGGCCAGGATTTCCGGCGTCACGTCGTTCTTGTAGATCGGCGGGTTGTTGTAGACCATGACCGGCAGATCGGTGGCCTTGGAAACGCCGCGGAAATGCGCGGCCGTCTCATGCGGCTTGGAGGAATAGACCAGCGCCGGCATGACCATGACGCCGTCGAGACCGACGCGGGCGGCTTCCTTGGCAACCTCGGACGCATCCTTGGTGGTGAACTCGGCAACACCGGCGATCACGGGCACGCGGCCCTTCGAGGCATCCTTGGCCAGTTCCATCACGGCAACCTTTTCCGAGCGCGACAGTGATGTGTTCTCGCCGACGGTGCCGCAAACGATCAGGCCGGAAACGCCGTCGTTGATCAGGCCGGTCAGAACCTTGCGCGTGGCGTCTAGATCGAGATCGAAGTTCGGCTTGAACTGTGTGGTAACGGCCGGGAAGACGCCGGACCAGCTGATTTTCGGTGCCATGATAGGGAACTCCTCTTTGGGCTTGATGTTGGCGAATGTATATTGTATAAAATATGCATTGGCAAGCGGGAAAATGAATGGGTGCTGACGAGCCCTGTACGCGCCGCGTGAAATTGCTGTAGGAACGGGACATGGAAAACAAAATTGCAGCACCCCCCAGCCCCAGTTCGGCGCCGGTCCGCAAGTCCCTGCAGCACCGGACGATTTCGTCGGCTGTCGGCGAGGAGCTGCGCCGCCGCATCCTCGATGGCGTCTTCCTGTCCGGCTTTCAGCTGCGACAGGATGCGCTGGCCGAAGAGTTCGGCGTTAGCCGCATTCCGATCCGCGAGGCGCTGGTTCAACTCGAGGCCGAGGGACTGGTGAAGATCCTGCCGCACAAGGGCGCCGTCGTCTCGGAACTGTCGATTTCCGAAATCGACGAACTGTTCGAGCTGCGCACGCTTTTGGAACCGCGCCTGTTGCGGGACTCGGCGCCGCGCCTGACCGCCGATGATTTCGTTGCGCTGAAGGTGCTGCTCAACGAGTACAGCGACGAGATCAGCGCGCTGCATATCCGCCGCTGGGGCGAACTCAACACCGAACTGCACATGCTGTTCTACAAACATGCGCAAAAGCCGCGCTCCATCGCGCTGGTCGCCAACCTTCTGCAGGAGTGCGACCGCCACGCCCGCATTCAGCTCTCGATCAACGGCAATGTCGATCGGGCAAGAGCCGAGCACGAAGAGCTGGTGGCGCTGTGTGAAGCGAAAAAAGTCAACGAAGCCTGCGCGCTGCTGAAATCCCACATCGAGCATGCCGGCAAATCCCTGCGGGATTTCCTGCGCGAACGGGCCTGATCTCTCAACCGTATAATTCCTTTAGGAAAAGCCGCATGCGATCATCAAAAGTCATCCATATCGTCGGCTGCCATGCCGAAGGAGAGGTCGGCGATGTTATCGTCGGCGGCGTGGCGCCACCGCCCGGCGAGACGATCTGGGAACAGTCGCGCTTCATTGCCCGCGACGAGACCCTGCGCAATTTTGTGCTCAACGAGCCGCGCGGCGGCGTCTTCCGCCACGTCAATCTGCTTGTCCCGCCGAAGAATCCGAGGGCGCAGATGGGCTGGATCATCATGGAGCCGGCCGATACGCCGCCGATGTCCGGCTCGAACTCTATTTGCGTCTCCACCGTTCTGCTCGATACCGGCATCATCCCCATGCAGGAGCCCGAAACCCGCATGATCCTCGAAGCGCCAGGCGGCCTGGTCGAGATCCGGGCCGAGTGCCGCAACGGCAAGGCAGAGCGCATCCATGTCCGCAACGTCGCCTCCTTCGCCGGCAAGCTGTCCGTGCCGCTGGAAGTCGAAGGGCTCGGCACGCTGACCGTCGACACCGCCTATGGGGGCGACAGTTTCGTGTTTGCCGATGCCCGCGCACTTGGCTTTGCCATTCGTCCGGATGAGGCCCGCGAGCTGGCCGAAACCGGCGTGCGCATCACCGCCGCCGCCAACGAGCAGCTGGGCTTCACGCATCCGGACAATCCCGACTGGAACCACATTTCCTTCTGCCAGATCACCCGGCCGGTCGAGATCGAGAATGGCGTGCTCACCGGTCTCAACGCCGTCGCCATCCGTCCCGGCAAGATCGACCGTTCGCCGACCGGCACCGGCTGCTCGGCGCGTATGGCTGTTCTGCACGCCCGTGGCGAGATGAAGGTCGGGGACCGCTTTGTCGGCCGGTCGATCATCGGCACCGAGTTCCATTGCAGCATCGATGCGGAAACCTCTGTTGGCGGCAGGCCGGCCATCTTCCCCATCATTTCCGGCCGCGCCTGGATCACCGGCACCCAGCAGCACAGCCTCGATCCGTCCGATCCGTTCCCGGCCGGCTACCGTCTGTCGGATACCTGGCCGATGCCGAAGACCCAATGACGGTTTTCCGCGAATAAACCGCCCACCGGCTCCGTCAAGCAAATGCAAACGGGCATGGATCGACTCATGCCCCGTCACGGTGCAAGATTGGGCGATCACCGTCCGGGATATTCAAAGGAGCAAACATGAAGCGCTTTGTTTTTTCGTCTGTCCTGTTGTCCGGTGCGCTGCTCTCGACGGCAGCGAACGCCGATGATTGCGAGACGATCCTGAAGTCTTATGAAGCTCTGGCGGCGACACCGTCCTACAGCCAGACGATCGTCAGCAAGGATTCGTCAAAGATGCAGTCCGTTGCGATTGGCGACCTGCTCTATCTCAATGCGGATGGCACCTGGCAAAAAGTCCAGCTGCAGCCCGGTGGGCGGTTGGGCATTCTCAAATCTTTCGTCCCCGATGCGGCCAGCCTCAAGGACTGCACGCAGGACGGCTCGGAGGAGCTGAATGGCAAGGCCATGACCATCTATTCCTACACGCCGCCAGCCATCGAAGGCATGGGCGACGCCGGCAAGAGTGGGCCGCAAAAACTCTGGGTCGGCAACGACGACGGCCTTCCCTATCGCATGGTTGCCGTCAACGAGGGGATCGAAATGACCATTGCCTATGACGGCGTCGCCGCCCCGATCCCCTGATGATGCTCAAACGCTGCCGTGCGTGATCTGCCCGTCGCAGATTGTTACCAGCGTCTTCAGGCTCTTGAAATTGGCAGCACCGGCGGCATCGAGGTCGCCGGATAGCACGACCAAGTCGGCAAGATAGCCCGGTTTCAGCATGCCCTTGCGGTCTTCCATGAATTCCACCCAGGCCCCTTCGGATGTGTAGGCGGCCAGCGTCTCATCCAGCGTCAGCCGCTGGTCCGGCAAATCGTCCCGCCACAGCGGGCGGTTGAGAGCCTCGTGGATGCAGTCGATCGGATTGAGTGGTGAGACCGGCCAGTCGGTGGCAAACACCATGCGCGCTCCGGCATCTTTCAGCGTCTTCCAGGCAAAGGCATATTGCCAGCGGTGTTCGCCGATGTTGGACAGGGTCGGCTCGCGCGCCACGCCATGGGTTTCCGGCGCGTGCACAGGCTGCATAGAGGCGACCGTCCCAAGCTCGGCAAAGCGGTTGATATCGTCGGGATGCAGCATTTCGATATGTTCGATGCGGTGGCGGCTGTCGCGCTTGCCATTCGATACCACCGCCGCTTCGTACCCATCCAGCGTCAGCCGCACCGCCCCGTCACCAATGGCATGAACGGCAATCTGGAGACTCAACGCATCGGCCTTGATGGCGATCTCCTTGAAATGCTCCAGCGTGAACAGCGGCTCGCAATCGTAATCCGGCCGGTTGCCGTAGCCGTCGATGACGAAGGCGGTCTGGGAATCGAGCACGCCATCCATAAAGACCTTGACGAAATCGCCGCGCAACCGGTCCGAGGCAAAGCGTTCCTTGCGCCGCACTGCTTCGTCCAGCATCGACAGGTCCATGAAATTCTTCATGTGGAAGGGAATGCGCATGCGCACCGGCAGGTCACCGCTACGCTCCAGCTCGGCCATGATCTCCAGCTGGTAGAGGTTGCCGTCGAAGTTCTGGACCGAGGTGATCCCCATCGAGGCGCAATAGGCCAGCCCCCGCTTGATAACCGCAATATCGGCCGCCCGCTGTTCCGGGGTCAGGTTCTCGGGGTCGGCGCCGGTGGCAATGCCGAGGCTTTCGCGGCCGCCGGTGGCGGTCAGGCTGGCAATCGGGCTGATGGCATTGGTCTCGCGGAGCTCGCCATTGGCAAAGCCATCGTCGCCCATCACCACCTCGTTGCCGATCCCAACATCGCGGCCCTGAAACAGGCCGCCGAGCTTTAGCGCCGCCGTGTTGGCCCAGGCCGTGTGATGATCGGGCGCGATCATGATGAACGGCCGGTCCGGCAGGATACGGTCGAGATGATGTCGGGTTACCGGCTCGGTTTCCGACAGGACGATATAGCTTGCCATCGTCGCCATCAGCAGTGTTTCATCCGGCTTTTGCGCCGCATAGGTGCGGATGGCATCCTGCAGCGCATCGAAGCCCGAGACGCCCATGAGATTGAGAAGGTCGAGCGAAACCGATCCCTGAAAGATATGCATATGGGCTTCGTTGAAGCCAGGCAGCACGCTGGCGCCGTCAGCATCAATGACCTTCGTCCTGCTCCCGGCAAGGCCGCCGATCTCCGCATCGGAACCAACCGCCAGAATGCGGTTGCCGTAAATGGCCAAGGCTTCCGCGCGCGGCGCGTCCGGGTCCATGGTCCGGATCCGGGCGTTGCGAATGATGATATCGGCCATTTGCGGCATGGTCTGCATCCTCTGGATTGCTGTTGGCATCAGGCTGTCAGCCGGCTGACAGCCTGGAAGAACCCGACATTGTCATATTTCATATCATCATCGAGCGGACCCGGCTGCGAGGAGAATTTCACCATAACCGTCTCGCGCATCGGGTCGACATAGATCCACTGCCCGTGAATGCCGATGCCGCAGAAGGCGCCGTCGTCCGCTCCGGTCTGATACCATTTGCTGCGGTAGCGGCCGTTCGGCATCGGGATCGAGCTTCCCGCTGCCCAGGCTTCGTGATCGCCATTGTTCAGCATATCGGCGATCCAGCGCTCCGGCACCACCTGCCTGCCATCGACCGCCCCACCCAGCCGCAGCATCTCGCCGATGCGGGCAAGATCGCGGGCCGTCACCGACATACCGCCCGCCGCGCGCGCCGCACCCACCCGATCGACGCTGACGGAGGCGTTGTTCAGAGCCCCCGCCGGCTTCCAGATATGGTCCGAGACGAGATCAGGTAAGCGACGATTGCTGACGCGCTCGACCAGGACGCCGAGCAGATCGGAATTGGGCGAGGCGTAAAAGAAGGGTCCGCCATGCGGCCCCTCGGCTTTCGGCAGCGACAGCAGAACCTCGGTCATCGTTTCCGCCGGCTTGCCGTCCATGGGTGGGTTCCACAGTGTCGAGCGGCGGTAGCGCGCAAAGTCGCCGTCCATGTTGAGATAGTCTTCGGTGAAATCGAGATTGACGCGCATGTCGAGCACATGGCGGACCGTGCAGTCGCCATAGGCCGAACCCGCAGCCTCAGGCATATAATGGACGACCGGCCTGTCCGGATCGACCAGACCTTCCGTTTCCAGAATGCCGCAGAGAAGACCGGTGATCGACTTGCTGATCGAAAAAATCAGGTGCTTGGCATTCACGCCGGAAGAAGGCGCATAGTGTTCGGCGACGACCGCGCCCTTGTGCATCAGCACGAAGGCATCTGTATCGGTCAGCTCGAGAAAGCCGCGAACCGTGCCATCGCTCGCGCCGGCCGGAACGATCGCCGTGCCCATCAGGTCTGACGGGTCCAGCGCTATCTCCGTCTGCACGGCCGTGCAGGCAATCTCCGCCGTCGGCACCAGCTCGCGCAGGTTCTGGAAACTCCAGCGGCTGTAGGGGGCGGTTCGCCAGTTGTGCAGCGTCACGTCGCTGCGGGCAAAACCATAGGTCTCGAAAAAAGCGGTGGTCATGTCATCCTGCGCTGTCTGTGTGAACCGGCGGGCAGGGTCCCCGCCTGCCGGTCATGGATCGTTTGAACAACGGCGGTGCCGTCACTTCATCAGTTCGGTCCAGATCTTCGTGTAGAGCGCCTGAACCTCCGGCGGGCAGGTCATCGAGGCAACGCCAAGCGACGCGTATTCGGCGGGAACATTGACCTCCGGCGCATCCTTCATGTCGGCAGGCATGAAGGCGTCGGAGCCGGCAATGCCGTTGGCGTAGCGGTGGAAGCCCGAGTTCATGCCGGCATTGGCCGGGTCCATCATGAAGTTCTGGAACAGCTTGGCATTCTCGACGTTTTTGGCATCCTTCAGGACAGCAATGTTGTCGCTCCAGTTGACGAAGCCTTCCTTCGGATAGCCGTATTTGATCGACGGCTTCTGGAGCCGCTGGCGCAGGGCCGAACCGTTCCAGTCGCTCGATCCGGAAAAGTCGCCCGACACCATCTTCTCGATCGTGCCATATTCCATCGCCACCCAGTTCGGCTTGGCGGCGACCAGCGTGTCGCGAACCTTCTTGAGCACGGTCAGGTCGCCGGTGCACTTGGTGCCGCCGTTGTAGAGAACCGCCGCGTCGATGACGTCGGTCATCTCCGGCACGACGTTGATCTTGCCCTTCAGCTCGTCCGGCGTATCGAAGATGATGCCCCAGGTGTTGATGTCACCCTTGTAGACGTCGGTGTTGACGACGGTGCCGACCGTGCCCATCGCCCAGGGAACGGTGTATTTTCGGCCCTTGTCGAAGTCCGGGTCCTGCCATTCCTTGGCGACGTTTTTAAAGTTCTCCATCTTGCCCGGATCGGTTTCAAGCAGCAGGCCTTCGGAAATCCAGATCGGGATATAGTTCTGCGACGGCACCACCATGTCGAAGCCGGAGCCGCCCTGGCGAACCTTGGCCAGCGCCGTATCGTTGGAATCATAGTCGGTGATCGTCACCTTCACCTTGTAGGCCTCCTCGAACTTCTTGATCATATCGGGGCTGGTGTAGTTGCCCCAGTTGTAGATGTTGAGCTCGCCCTCGGCCCGGGCAAGGCCCGTTGTGGCCAGAAGTGTGACGATGATGGCCGTGGTGATGCGGATCGCTTTCATGTGCTGTTCCCTTGTTGTTAGACGCGTTTTTTGTTGATGAAGAAAAAGACCGTGACGATGCTGACCGACAGCAGCAGGAAGACCGCCGATATCGCGTTCATTTCGGGTGTGATGGCGCGGCGCAGCTGGCCGAGCATGTAGGTGGGCAGCGTGTCCTGCCCGCCGGACTTGACGAATTCGGTGATGACGACGTCATCGAGCGAGATGACGAAGGCCAGCATCATCCCGGCCAGAATGCCCGGCCACAGCAGCGGCAGCGTCACGAAGCGGAACGTCTTCCACGGTGTGGCGTAGAGATCCGCCGCCGCCCGCTCGAGCGCCAGGTCCATGCCCTCCAGCCGCGCCCGGATCGGCAGATAGGCGAAGGGAATGCAGAAGGCCGTATGCGCCGCAATCAGGTAGCCAAGGCCCGAATAGCCGGTCCAGATCTTGATGCGCGAGAACAGGATCAGCAGTGCCACGGCGCTGACGATTTCCGGGATCATCAGCGGCAGGTTGATGAACGCGTATTTTGCCGTCAGGCCGCGATAGGCCTCTGTCCGGGTCGTCGCCAGCGCCGCCATGGTTGCCGCAACGGTCGCCACCACGGCGGCAACGATGGCGATCTGCAGTGAGCGCACTGCTGCGTCGACCACCTGCTGGTTCTCAAAAGCTTTTTCGAACCAGCGCAGCGAGACGCCGTCCCACTGGCTGAGCGATTCCCCGGCATTGAACGCGTAGATGATCAGCACCGCGATCGGCAGGTAGAGCGCGAAAAAACAGATCATCGCGATCGTCGTGAACCCGGTCTGCCGGCGGATCGAGAACGGCTTAGCCATGCGCGCCTCCGGCCTTGCCGGCATTGCGGACATAGGCGAGCAGCGCCACCATGACGATCAGCATCAGCGTGATCGACAGGGCCGAACCGAGCGGCCAGTTGCGCCCCTGGCCGAACTGAAGCTCGATGAGGTTGCCGAGCATCAGGTTTTTGCCGCCGCCGAGAATGCTTGGCGTTACATAGGCACCGAGCGACGGAATGAAGACGAGGATGGAGCCGGCAATGATGCCGGGTTTGACCAGCGGAACGATGATCCGCCGCAGCACGGCAAACCGGGTCGCATAGAGATCATATCCCGCTTCGATCAGCCGGAAGTCGAGCTTCTCCATGCTGGCATAAAGCGGCAGCACCATCAGCGGCAGGTAGACATAGACCATGCCGACCAAAATGGCCCCGTCGGTGAACAGCATCTGCACCGGCCGCTCGAAAATGCCGGCGCGCACCAGAAGCGTGTTGATCAGCCCCTCGTTGCGCAGGATTTCGAGGATCGCGAAGGTGCGGATCAGCAAGTTCGTCCAGAACGGGATGGTGATGAGAAACAGCCACAGTTCCCGCGTCTTGTCCGGCCGCGTCGCGATGAAATAGGCTGTCGGAAACCCGAGGATCAGCGTCAGGACCGTCGTCAGCAGCGACAGCTTGATCGAGCGCAGCATGATCGTCATATGCGCATCGGCAAAAGACAGCGTCTCGTCGAACATGTCGCGCTCAAGAAAGACATTGAACCAGCCCTCGGTCGAGAACTGCCATCTCACGTCGCCGTAGTCGCCGGCAGAAAGCAGCGAGTAGACAAGGACGATCAGCAAAGGCCCGACGCTGGCGGCCGCGATGATGATGAGGGCCGGCGCGCTCAGCAGCCAGCGGCCTCTGATTTCGCTTTTACCCGCCTTTTCCGCTGCCTCCCGTGCCCCTGCCATCGCCTAGTCCCTTAGAACCTGGGCAGCCTTGTCGCCAAGGAGCACGCCGACCTCGGTTCCCGTTGCCGGAATGGAGCCGCTCGACCGCCTGTTCTGCTGGCGCACGATGAAAGGTTCGCCGCTGGCGAGCCGCACGTGGAAATGTGTGTCTGTGCCGAAGTAGATGATGTTTTCCAGCGTTCCGGCAAAGGTGCCCTCCGCCGGTGACACCAGAAGCGTATGCTCCGGCCGCACGACGACCGTGACCTTGCCCGATGGCCGGACACTGTCCGGCAGGCCTGCCTCGGTGACGCAGCCGCTGGCGAGCCGCACGGCTGCAGATTCGCCATCGATGCTTTCAACCTCGCCGCGCAGAAAATTGGTCTCGCCGATGAAGTCGGCGACGAAGCGGTCGGCCGGCCGGTCGTAGATATCGCGGGCCGTGCCGACCTGCTTGATGTGACCCGCCGACATGACGGCGATCCGGTCCGACATGGTCAGCGCTTCTTCCTGATCATGCGTCACGAAGATGAAGGTGATGCCGGTTTCCGCCTGCAGGCGTTTCAGCTCGATCTGCATTTCCTTGCGCAGCTTGTAATCGAGCGCCGACAGCGGTTCGTCGAGCAGCAGCACTTTCGGCTGCGGCGCCAGCGCCCGTGCCAGGGCGACACGCTGCTGCTGGCCGCCGGAGATCTGGCTGATCAGGCGATCCTTCATGTGCTCCATGTGAACAAGCGCCAGCATCTGTTCGACCCGCGCCTTGATCTCGGGTTTCGGCTTGCCGAGCATTTCCAGCCCGAAGCCGATGTTCTGGGCGACGGTCATATGCGGGAAGAGGGCGTAGCTCTGGAACACCGTGTTGACCGGCCGCTTGAACGGCGGCAGCGGCGCGATGTCATTGCCGTAGAGCAGAATTTCGCCTTCGGTGGGGAAATCGAACCCGGCGATCAGCCGCAGAAGCGTGGTCTTGCCGCAGCCCGACGGGCCGAGCAGCGTGAAGAATTCGTTTTCGCGGATGGAGACGAAGACGCTGTCGAGCGCTGCGACCTGGCCACTTCCCGTACCATAAATCCGGCTGACACCCCGAACGTCGATTGCAAACCTATCCGGTGTTTCCGGCAAGACTTCCCCCAGTTCAGATTGTTGATTTCAGTCTGCTGCCGTTCCCTGCACCTTGATTGTCGCGTCGGCTATCGCCGGTGCTGCGATGCTGTATCCAGAGTTAGATACGCAATTTTGATGTCGTGCAACATCGATTGTGCAGTGCTAATTTAGGGAATTATGACGGCCAGTCGCTGAAATGCGCCAGAGCATCGACAACCGTTTGCGTGTCGCCGCCACGCGCCGGCGACCGGCCGCCGAGCTTGAGGGTGGCATCGGAAAAGGTGAGCGGCGTGCGCAGCCCCGGAACACCGCCGGCATCGGTCTGCATCTGCCGGTGCTGGAATTGCGGATCGTCGAACACGTCGGCAACCGTGTTGATCGGCCCGGCCGGCACGCCTGATTTTTCCAGGGCAGCTAGCAGTTCGTCCCGCGTCCACGAGCGGGTCTTCGTCTCCAGTGTGGCCGTCAGCACATCGCGGTTCTTGATCCGGAGCGCATTGGTGGTGAAGCGCTCGTCCACCGGGACGTCCAGAATCTGCGCCAGCCGTGCATATTGTCCGTCATTGCCGCAGGCGATGATCAGGTGCCCGTCGGCCACGGGAAAGGTCTGGTAGGGGGCGATGTTGGGGTGGGCATTGCCAAGCCGCTTCGGCACAGTGCCGGAGGCGAGAAAGTTCATCGCCTGATTGGCCAGAACACCGGTCATGCAGTCAAACAGCGCCATGTCGACATGCTGGCCAAGCCCGGTCTTTTCGCGCTGGATCAGCGCCGCCTGAATGCCGATGACGCCATAGACGCCGGTAAAGATATCGGCAAATGCGACGCCGATCTTCTGCGGCTCGCCGGCCGGATCGCCGGTCAGGTCCATGATGCCGCTCATGCCCTGGATCATGAAATCGTACCCTGCCCGCGAGGCGTAAGGCCCGGTCTGGCCAAAACCGGTGACGGAGCAATAGATCAGCCGCGGGTTAAGCGCCTTCAGGCTTTCATAATCGAGACCGTATTTGGCAAGCCCGCCGACCTTGAAATTCTCGATCAGCACGTCGGCCGACAGCGCCAGTCGCCTGACCAGATCGCGGCCCTCATCCGTGGTAAAATCGGCCGTGACCGACCGCTTGCCGCGATTGCAGGCGTGGAAATAGGCGGCCGAACGGTCGTCGTCGCGCTCGATGAAAGGAGGCCCCCACGTGCGCGTGTCGTCACCCTCGGGGCTTTCGATCTTGATGACGTCGGCCCCGAGATCGGACAGGGTCTGCCCCATCCATGGCCCGGCCAGAATGCGCGCAAGTTCGAGAACCTTGAGGCCGTCGAGCGGAGCCATGGACATGGAAAATCCTTCGTCTGTTTTAAGAATGCCAGTCTTTAGAAAAATGCCTGGATGCCCGTCTGTGCCCGGCCGAGGATCAGCGCATGAACGTCATGCGTGCCCTCGTAGGTGTTGACCGTCTCGAGGTTTTGGGCGTGGCGCATGACGTGGTATTCGATCTGGATGCCGTTGCCGCCATGCATGTCGCGGGCCTGCCGGGCAATATCCAGCGCCTTGCCGCAATTGTTGCGCTTGACCATCGAGATCATTTCCGGCGCGAACCGGTGTTCATCCATCAGCCGGCCGACGCGCAGCGAGGCCTGCAGGCCGAGCGTGATTTCCGTCTGCATGTCGGCGAGCTTCTTCTGGTACAGCTGCGTGCCGGCCAGCGGCTTGCCGAACTGCTTGCGATCAAGGCCGTACTGGCGGGCCCGGTGCCAGCAGTCTTCAGCTGCCCCCAGCACACCCCAGGAAATGCCGTAGCGGGCGCGGTTGAGGCAGCCGAACGGACCCTTGAGGCCCGACACATTCGGCAGCAGCGCATCTTCGCCGACCTCGACACCGTCCATGACGATCTCGCCGGTGATCGAGGCGCGCAGCGACAGCTTGCCGCCGATCTTCGGGGCGGAAAGCCCCTTCATGCCCTTTTCGAGGATGAAGCCGCGAATCTCGTTGTTGTGCGCGGCGGACTTTGCCCAGACGACGAAAACATCGGCGATCGGTGCATTGGATATCCACATCTTGGCGCCGCGCAGACGGTACCCGGTGTCGGTCTTTTCGGCCCGCGTCGTCATGCCGCCGGGGTCGGAGCCCGCATCCGGCTCCGTCAGGCCGAAGCAGCCGATGAGGTCGCCGGAAACCAGGCCAGGCAGGTATTTCTGCCGCTGTTCGTCGGAGCCGTAGGTAAAGATCGGATAGATGACCAGCGACGACTGTACGCTCATCATCGACCGATAGCCGCTGTCGACCCGTTCGATCTCCCGGGCGACGAGGCCATAGGAGACATAGTTGGCGCCGGCCGCACCGTATTCCTCGGGCAGCGTCAGGCCGAGAAGGCCGGCCGTTCCCATCAGCTTGAACAGCCCGGCCTCGGTCGCCTCGTCGAGATAGGCGTCGGTGATGCGCGGCGCGAGCTCGGCCTTGGCGAAGGCCGCGGCGGAATCGCGGATCATCCGCTCGTCCTCGCTGAGCTGGTCTTCGAGAAAGAAGGGGTCGTCCCAGGCAAACTGTGTCTTGTCGCTCACGTCGTCATCTCCGCGTTGATGGCGCGAAATATCGCCGGGTTATCAGGACAAGACAAATCATATTTCGTCACCCGTCCATTACCGTTGCGCATCAACTTTTTGTTCTCGCTGCCAAAACGGCTCAGTCAGGTCACCGGCGTCGACAGCAGCCAGAGCCCGAACACGGTGTAAAACACCATCGCCGCCGCCAGGAAGATCTGGCTCTTCGTCGCCAGCGATGCAGTTCCCAATTGCCGAAGCGCGATCATATGGGCAAGCAGGATGCCAATTACGTGACCGGTCACGATGATCGCCGTCTGAGCGGTCCAGATCGCCTGCACGCCCTCCATCGTGTTGAGAAACGAATCGGTCACATGCAGATCGGCTGTGCCGAACAGGTTCCATCCAAGCGACAGCGGGTCGGAGAGGGCGGCGGCAAAATACTGCCCGTTGACCATCAGGACCGTCAGATAATGCGAGGCATGGAAGGCGATCGAAATCGGGATGATCGAATAGACCAGCACCCCGGAGTTGTGGGTGAGCGCTTGCCAGCCTCTTTCCGCTGTCAGCAGGTTGCCGAGAAAGACCGACAGGAAGAACAGCGACGCGAAAATCCCGAAGGCGGCGATCAGGCCGAGCGTGTTGGCACCGGTAACGGCGCTGCGGCCGGGGAACTCCAGCGGATTGATGCTGAGGAAACCCAGCCAGGTGAAGGTCGCCGAAAAGCCGTCGAAGGACACGCTGGCAAGCGTCAGAAGCACGAACAGCGTGCCGCTCAGCGGTAAAATGCCTGCACCGAGGCAGCGGACACCCGGAAAGGTCAGCGCGATCCGGCGCCGCCCCGGGCTTTTCCCGCTGATGATCGAGAAAGGGGCGAGCATGCCGATCAGCCGGAAGAAAACTGAAAACGGTTCGCAGCGCCGGCTCCAGGCGCCTTGCCCGAAGATCACCATCGCAACGAAGGTTAGCAGCCAGTAGATTCCAACAGCTGTCGCCAGTTTTGATGGGTCCTGCGGCGACAGCGAAACCAGTTCATACCAGGCGAAGGCGAGGAACAGGAGGATGGCGGGACCATATCCAAGGCTCTGCGGCAGCCGAGAAAGCGGCACGCGACCAAGGCTGGAGCTGGTCATCCGGCGCAGCAGCGCCAGCGGCCCGGACAAGGGATTGAGCCAAGGCCAGAGATTGCCGGTGAGGGCGACAAGCAGGGTGAAGGCGACCCACCAGACCGACCAGATGGTGAGCGGCAACAGGTTTTCCAGCGGATCGGGTGTTCCGAACCTGCCGATGAAAACCAGCCCGGCCAGAAACAGGAAGGCCATGAGGCTGATGGCGTTTCGAGGCCCCGGCCGCCACGCGAACAGGGGCAGGCGCACTTTGCTCCATGCGCGCAGCCACCGTGGCGGAACAACGGTAAGCGCCAGAAACGATGCAACGACGGCAAGCGCGCCGCCAAGCTGATAATAGCCGGTCGGCAGCAGCATGACGAGGCCGCGTTCGCCGACATGGGCGGCGGCCGGTTCGGTTCCGCAAAACAGCACTGTTGCTGCTCCCATCCATAGCCGGGCCATGACCGGATTGGCCGATACGTCACATCGCATTGCGTGAGCCTTTGTTCGTTCGTCGCGTTGCCATGTCCTCCTTGCCAGACCTTGCGGGGTTCCGCCAATTCCCGCTTCCCTTATTTCTGCAATTGATGTTACTCGGCGATGTCGCATTCGGGAAAGCATCGGCAATTGTTATTTCCCGGTTCTCATGTTTTGTTGGCAGCGAACGGGCTGACACGGCAAAACAAGCAGCGGGCTGCCAGCAGAGGAATCTTGATGTCCAAAAAAATCCTTACCCCTCAGAACGGCCTTTCCAGACGCTCTGCCCTGATCGGCATGGGCGCTGCGGCCGGTGCCGGGCTTGCAGCGCAGGCGCTGCCGGGTTTCGTCCGCTATAGCCAGGCCCAGACATCCGAGCCGATCAAGATCGGCATGCAGCTGCACCGCACCGGCATCGGCGCCTCCTATGGCCGCTGGTACGAGCGTGTGACGACGGCAGCCGTCAAGCTGATCAACGAGGCCGGCGGCATCAATGGCCGCCCGGTCGAAGTCATCACCGAGGATGACGGCACCGACCCCAAGCGCGGTGCCGAAGTCGTCGAAAAATTTGCCACCCAGCACAAGGTCGACGTGACCTATGGCACGCTGTTTTCGCATGTCGTCATCGGCTCGGCGCCGCGCGCCGGCGAGCTGAAGATGCCCTATGTCGTCGTCTCCGAGGGCTATCATGTCGCCTCGGGCAAGCTGAACCGCTACTGCTTCCAGCCGGGCATTACAGATGTGCGCTCGCAGGTCATGTCGATGGCGCCGTGGATATCAGGCAATCTCGGCAAGAAGGTCACGATGATCTTCCCGGATTTCGCCTTCGGCCATGATCACCGCGATTATTTCTCTTCGGCCATCAAGGCGCAGGGCGGCGACGTCCAGGCGCTCATCGCCATTCCGCCGACCGAATCCTCCTTCACCCGCTATCTGCCGCAGATCCCGTCCGACACCGAAGTGCTCTACCACGTCATGGTCGGCCCGGCCGTTCTGACCTTCGTCAAGGACCTGGGCCAGTTCTACGGCTCCAGCAAGCCGCAGATCTTCGGTTTCATCGACAGCCTCGAGGCCGTCGACCTGGCGACGCCGCAGCTTGAATTCCTTGAGGGCACCTATTTCTGGGAAGGCAATCCGCGCTACGCCCAGGCCAACCAGACCGAGTTCGACAAGTTCTACCGCGAAGCTGTGGGCGTCGACGCCAACGGCGCCAGCACGGCCGATGCCAAGGACGTCTCGACCTACGCCCATATGTTCGGCTGCTGGGAATCGCTGTTCATCATCAAGCAGGCGATGGAACTGAGCGGCTATTCCGGCCAGACACCCAAGGACAAGCAGGGCTTCATCGAGGCGATGGAATCGATCGGTGTCATCCCCGAAGGCCGCGAGCATCCGCAGGGCGACAAGCTCTTCAATGCCAAGACCCACCAGAGCTATGGCCACCAATATATCTCGAAAGTCACCGGCGGCCGCCTGGATGTCGTCCACAAGACTTCGATCGAGGACGGTCTTTACGAGGTCGAGGGCGACTATACGAAGATGGCGCTCTGAGCGAGAGCATCGGGATAGAGCCCCCTCTGGCGGCGACGCCCGCATCTCCCCCAAAAGGGGGGATCATCATGGGCGTTTGAGCGCATCATGAACAAGAAAAATCTTCCCCCTTTGTGGGGAAGATGTCACGCAGTGACAGAGGGAGGTAAACTCTCCTCACTCTCCCAAAATGGATGCGATCAAAAAGAGGACAAGCGTTGGATCTCGGCCCCTTTCTTCTGCTGGCGACGCTTGAAGGTCTGGTGCAGGCCTCGGTCCTGACGCTCACGGCGCTTGGCCTCTGCCTGGTTTTTGGCGTCATGCGCGTGGTCAACGTCGCCCATGGCGAGTTCTATATGCTCGGCGCCGTCATTGCCTGGTGGGTCGCCTCGCTGTTTTCTCTGCATCCGGCGATCGGCTTCTTCATCGCGCTTATCGTCAGCCCCATCTGCGTCGGTGCCGTCGCCTATGCCAGCGAACGCCTGATCCTGCGGCGGCTGAACTACGATCCCGAAGCCACCATCGTCGCGACGATCGGCATGCTCTATGTCATCCAGCAGACGGTGCTTTTGACCTATGGACCGGATGCACGCCCCGTCGAGGCGCCGTTCTATTTTCGCGTCCAGTTTCCGTGGTTCGGTTATTCCGGCTACAATCTCTTCGTCATCGCCGCCGCCATCGTCCTTCTGGGCATTTGCTGGTACATCCTGACCCGCACACGCCTTGGCCTCATCATGCGCGCAACCCAGTTCGACAGCGAGACGGCGCAGGCCTTCGGCATTCCGGTTGGCAAGGTCTATGGTTATGTCTTTGCTGCGGGCGCCATGCTCGCCGCCATCGCCGCCGTGCTGATCGTGCCGATCCGCCAGGCGCATTATCTGATGGGCCTCGATCCGCTGCTGCTCTCCTTCATCGTCGTCATCATCGGCGGTCTCGGCAGCATTCGCGGCACGGTCATTGCGGCGCTGATCATCGGCCTCAGCGACGGCATCATTTCCGTCTTCTTCACGCCGACGTTGGCCAAGATGATCTCCACCCTGCTGGTGGCGCTGGTCCTCGTCTTCAAGCCCGAGGGCCTGTTCGGAGCGAAGGCCCGATGATCGGATCTCCCATCCTGAAAACCATCGTGCTGCATGGGCTGGTCGTCGCCGTTCTCTTCGGCCTGCAGTTCGTGCTGCCCACTTATCACCATCTGGCCATGACGCGGATCATGGTGCTTGCCATCTTCGCCATGGGCTACAATCTGCTCTTCGGCTACACGGGCCTCTTGAGCCTCGGCCACGCCATGTTCTTCGCCGCCGGACTCTACGGCGCCGGCATGACCGTCTATCATCTGGAATGGAGCGTTCCGGCCGCTTTCCTCGCCGGCATCGGCGCAGGCTTTGCGGCTTCGCTGCTGATCGGCCTGATATCGCTGCGCACCACCGGCGTCGCCTTCATGATCGTTACCATGATGTTTGCGCAGGTCGCCTATCTCGCCAGCCTCTATTTCACCACCTACACCCGTGGCGACGAAGGCCTCGTCCTGCCGCCCGCCGCCCGCAGTTTCGATCTGTTCGGCACAACGATCGATCTGACCAACCCGACGGCACGCTACAACATCGCGCTTATCCTGCTGGCACTGACGATCACCATCATCCTCATCGTCGTGCGCGGACGGACGGGCAGGGTGCTCGTCGCCATCCGCGAGAACGAGCCGCGCACATTGATGCTGGGTTACGACACGTTCCGCATCAAGCTGCAGGCGCTGGTGATATCAGGAACGCTGTCGGCCATGGCGGGTTCGGCCTACGCGCTGCTGTTTGCCTATGTCGGCTCGTCCTTCGCCTCGATCCAGTACTCCATCGACGCGCTGCTGTTCACGCTGCTCGGCGGCGCCGGCACGGTGCTCGGCCCGCTCATCGGCACGGCCGCGATGTTCTACATGATCGATATCGTCAGCGGCTACACCTCGGCCTATCTGCTGGTGACCGGCATCGCGTTGATCGCGCTGGTGCTGTTCTTCCCTAAGGGCATTCTCGGCGCCCTGCGTGAAAGGTGGATCTCATGGCTGCCGTGACGCTTCTGAGCACCAGTGGTCTCAGCCGCAATTTCGGCGGCCTCAAGGCCGTCGACAATGTCGATTTCACCCTCCAGACCGGCGAAATCCGCGCCCTTATCGGCCCGAACGGCGCCGGCAAAACGACCTTTGTCTCGCTGCTCTCCGGCCGCATCGCGCCAAGCCGTGGAACCGTCAGCTTCCTTGGCCGCGATATCACCGGCGACCCCGCCCACAAAAGGGTCCGCGACGGCATCGCCTACACGTTCCAGATCACCAGCGTCTATGCCAAGCTCAGCGCCTGGGACAATGTCGCACTGGCCGCCCAGACTGCCATCGACCGCGATCAGGGCCCACTGGCCGGCCGCTTTCGCAAGCAGTTGAAGGCGCGCATCGAATTCGCCTTGGAAAAGGTCGGCCTTGCTGATCGGGCGCAGGTGAAAGCCGGTGCACTCGCCTATGGCCACCAGCGCCTGCTTGAGGTGGCAATGGGGCTGGCGCTGGAGCCGAAACTGCTGATGCTCGACGAGCCGACCCAGGGCCTGTCGGATGGCGAGATCGACAATTTCTGCGGCCTCGTCCGCGAGATTGCGAGCAACGCCACCATCCTCCTTATCGAGCACAATATGCCCGTTGTCATGCGGCTCGCCGACAGCATCACCGTGCTTGATGCCGGCCGGGTTCTCGCCAACGGCACGCCGGAAGAGATCCGCGCCAATGCCGCCGTGCAGGCCGCCTATCTGGGGACGCCCTAATCATGCTCACCCTCACCGGCCTCAATGTCTTTCACGGCAGCAGCCAGACGCTGAAGGATTTTTGCCTGTCGCTCCAGGCAGGTGAGGTTCTGTGCCTGCTCGGCCGCAACGGTGCCGGCAAGACCACGGCCCTGAAATCGATCATGGGGCTGATGCGCACGCAATCGGGCAGCATCACGCTGGAGGGCCGGGAACTCACCACGCTTCCCGCCCATCAGGTCGCGAAATGCGGCATCGGCTACGTGCCGCAGGGCCGCCGCCTGTTTTCAGAACTCACCGTCCGTGAAAATCTCGAAATCGGCCTGATGACGCGGGCAACGGATAGGGCCGTTCTCGAAAAAACACTCGATCTCTTCCCGCGCCTGCGTGAGCGAATGGAGCAGGTTTCCGGCACGCTGTCGGGCGGCGAGCAGCAGATGCTGGCGATTGGCCGCGCCCTTTGCATCGATCCGTCGGTGATCCTGCTCGACGAGCCGACCGAAGGCCTGATGCCGTCGATGATCGCCACCATCCGCGATGTCGTGCTGCAGCTGCGCAACCAGGGCAAGGCGATCCTGCTGGTCGAGCAACGGGTCGACGCCGTTCTGGCCATCGCCGATCGCGTCTGTTTCGTCGAAAACGGCAAGGTCCAGGCGACGGTGGACGTGGCAACGCTGCGGGCCGAACCGTCACTGCTCTCGCGGTATGTGGGTGTTGGCTGACGGGCAGAGCCGCCGTCATCAAATTTGCCTGAATTTCCCCAATGGCAAGCCGTTGTCCTCGACATAGGAATTCATCTCGGCGATGGCCAAAGCGTTTGCTTTCTTCCAATGACGCTGCTGTTCCAGTTTTACAGTCTGGGAAATCAGGCTCTCATCCAGCGACAGGTTTGCAGCTTTGCGTGCACGGCTCGATGCCATCAGACTCTCCACCATTTATGCGCATAGTATATGCGCCTAAATGTCACTGGCAAGAACGTGGTTGTGCCGACTTAGATTGCCTGCTCAACCCCATGGGTCGCCAGCAGCGCCTTCATCCGGTGCACGGCCAGACCCGGTTTGTCGAGCACATTGGCCTTGTCGGCGAGGCGGAAAATATCGGCGTAGTGGATGACGCCGCGGGCGGACTGCATGCCGGCGGGCATGGTGAAGTGGCTCTGGTGGCCGTTCAGCCAGGCAAGGAAGACCACGCCGGCCTTGTAATATTGCGTCGGCGCCTCGAAAATCTTGCGCGACAGTGGCACCGTCGGCTCGATGACGGCGCGGAACGTTTCGACGTCTCCATCCGTCAATGCCGCCAACGCCTTGGAGGCGGAGGGCGCCACCGCATCGAAAATGCCGAGCAGCGCATGGCTGTGCCGCTCGCCGTCGCCTTCGATCAGTTCCGCATAGTTGAAATCGTCCCCGGTGAAGCAGAGCACGCCATCAGGCAGGCGCTTGCGCAACTCGATCTCGCGTGCGTTGTCGAGCAGCGAAATCTTGATGCCTTCGACCTTGGATTGGTTATCGGAAATGATCGACAGCACAGTATCCAGCGCCACCTCGAAACTGTCGCCACCCCAGTAACCGGCAAGCTGCGCGTCGAACATGTCGCCCAGCCAATGCAGCACGACCTTGTCCTTCGCCTGGCCGAGAATGCGGCTGTAGACCTTGCGGTAGTCGTCCGGCGAGCGGGCCGTGCGGGCGAGTGCCCGGCTCGCCATCATGATCGCGCGGCCGCCATTCTTCTCGACGAACTCCACCTGCGTCTCATAGGCGGCAATCACGTCGTCAAGCGATTTGGCATCAGCGGGCGTCAGATGGTCCGTACCGGCGCCACAGGCGAGATCGGCGCCCGGCACGGTGCGGGCTTCCGCCAGCGAACGGCAGATCAGCTCCTGCGCGCCGGCCCAGTCGAGCCCCATGCCGCGCTGTGCCGTATCCATCGCTTCGGCGATCTTGAAGCCGAGGCTCCACAGGTGATGGCGAAAGGCCAGCGTCGTGTCCCAGTCGATCGCCGGATTGCCCCAGGGCGTCAGGTCGGCAACCGGATCAGAGACCACATGGGCCGCCGCATAGGCGATGCGGTTGAACACCGGCGCCGTTGCGGGACGCGCGATCGGTGTGCCGGTCAGCTGATAGCTTTCCGTCGTTCCGTCAGCGTTGGGAAGTGTCAGCACGGTTGCCATAAGGGTCATTCCTCCACGATGGCAGGTTCGATAATTTAGATCGTTCCAAATGGCAAGAGGCAAAAAATGAAAATCTTCTTCCGTTACCAGTGTCTGAGTTTTGCCTAATATCCGAGGGACACGAAACATTCGCGCACCAGAAATTCGGTATTATTGAAATATTTCAGTCTAGTAATCTGATTTTTCCAGGATTGCCGCAGTTCAAGGTTGAAGATTTCTGCAAAGAGAAGCTTGACAAATTTGGAACGATCCAATTATTTGGCGGCAACAAGGGCGAAAGTCCAGGGAGGAAAACAATGAACAGGGACCGGGTCACCGTGATCGATATCGCGCACGCCGCCGGCGTGTCGAAGTCGACCGTGTCGCTCGTTCTGCAAGGCAGTCCTCTGGTCAACGACCTCACAAGGGCCAAGGTCAATACCGTCATTCGCGATCTCGGCTATGTCTACAATCGCGGCGCCGCCAACCTTCGCCAGTCGAATGCCAAGTCGAAAATCATCGGCATCGTCGTCAACGATCTGACCAACGGCTTCTTTGCCGAACTGGCCGTCGGGGTCGATACGGTCGTGCAGTCGGCAGGCTACGTCCAGTTCCTGTCCAACACCGGCGAAAACATCGACCGCCAGCGCGAGGTTATCGCCTCGATGCGCGAGCATGGTATTTCCGGCCTGATCATTTCTCCCGCGCGCGGCACCGAGGCGCTTGATCTGAAGCCTCTGGTCAACAGTGGCATCCCGGTCGTCGTCGTCGTCCGCAATGTGCAGGGTGCAAAAGTCTCGTCGCTTATCGCAGACAATTACGCCGGATCGTTTGCAGCAACCGAACATCTTGTCGGCTTGGGCCATAGCCGCATCGCCTTTCTCGGCGGTTTCGCAGATACGGCCGTCTTCTCGGAACGTTTGGAAGGCTATCGGGCAGCGCTCAAGGCGGCCGGTCTTCCATTTTTGCAGGACCTCGTCATCAGCTCTGCGCCGTCGCGGGCCGGGGGTGTTGCCGCCATCGAGCGCGCCCTGCCGATCGCCGGCCGGCCGACGGCGGCCGTCTGTCTCAACGATGCAGTCGCCTTCGGCGTCTGCGATGGTCTTCGGGCGCGGCGCATGGAGCCCGGTGTCGATTTCGCTGTCGTCGGCTTTGACGATGTCATCGAAGCGAAGACGGCGGTGCCGGCGCTGACGACGATTTCCGTCGATCCGCAAGGCATGGGCCAGCGCGCAGCACAATTGCTGCTGAAACAGATCAATGCCGGAACGACGGAGCCGGAGGCGATCGTCAGTTCGGTGCGGCTGGTCGTCCGCCAGAGCTGCGGCGCCGGTCTGGCAAAAGAAATGAGGAGGAGCGCACTATGACACGTTGGGGTCTGATCGGGGCAAGCACGATTGCCCATGAGTGGGTGATCGATGCGATCCGCGCCACCGGCGGCGAGATCGTTTCCGTCATGAGCACCAGTCAAGAACGCGGCGCAAAATATGCAGCCGATCACGGCATCGCCAAATCGGTGACGAGCCTTCAAGACCTGTTCTCCGACCCGTCCGTCGATGCCGTCTACGTGTCCACCACCAACGAGCTTCACCGTGACCAGGTTATCGCCGCTGCAAAGGCCGGCAAGCATATTCTCTGCGAAAAGCCACTGGCCATGAGCCTTGACCATGCCCATGCCATGGTCAAAGCGGCGCGCGATGCCGGCGTTGTCATGGCAACCAACCATCACCTGCGCGGCGCTGCCACCCACCGCGCCATGCGCGACGCGGTCGCCGCCGGCAAGATCGGCAAGCCGCTGGCCGCCCGCGTCTGCCATGCCGGTTACCTGCCGGTGCATCTGCAGGGCTGGCGTCTCGACAACCCTGCAGCCGGTGGCGGCGTCATTCTCGATATCACCGTGCACGATACCGACACGCTGCGCTTCGTGCTCGGCGACGACCCGGTCGAGGCCATCGCCTTTGGCCAGAACGGCGGCATGGCACAATTGGGCCTGGAAGATGCGACCATGGGCGTTCTGCGCTTCAAGTCCGGCCTCATTGCCCAGTTCCATGACGGTTTTACCACCAAATACGCCGTCACCAGTTTCGAGGTCCATGGATCGGACGGTTCGCTGCTGGCGCGCGATTGCATGAGCCAGAAGCCGGTCGGCTCGGTCGTTCTGCGCAATGCCGATGGCGACACCGAACTGCTGCTCGATCATCGCAACCTCTATGAAAACACGCTTCTCGCCTTCGACGATGCCATCGCCGGCAAGGGCGGGCCGCTCTGCACCGGTGAGGATGGCCTCTGGTCATTGGCCACAGGTCTTGCCGTGGTCAAGGCCGCTGCAACCGGCGGCACGGTCCGCATCGAAACAGGACTTTGAGACGATTTCCATGAGCAAGCATATTACCCCGGCCGAAGCGGCCAATCTGATCCCGGATGGCGCCATCGTCTCGGTGTCGTCGTCGAGCGGCCTCGGCTGCCCGGATCTGATGCTGAAGGCCATCGGCGAGCGTTTCGAGGCAACCGGTCATCCACGCGATCTGACGACGCTGCACCCAATTGCCGCCGGCGACATGAGCGGCATCAAGGGCGTGGACCACATCGCCCGCAAGGGCCTGCTGAAAACCATCATCGGCGGCTCTTATCCCTCCGGCCCGTCGACCAGCGAACCGCCGCTGATCTGGCAGATGATCGGCGCCAACGAGGTCGCGGCCTACAATGTGCCCTCGGGCATTCTCTTCGACATGCACCGTGAGGCTGCTGCCAAGCGTCCCGGCGTGCTCACCAAGGTTGGTCTCGACACCTTCGCCGATCCGGACCGGCAGGGCTGCGCCATGAACGCCGCCGCGAGCGCCCAGCCGGTCGTCAAGAAAATAGCATTCGAAGGCGAGGACTATCTCTATTTCAAGGCGATCGCGCCGCAGGTGGCCATCATCCGCGCCACCACCGCCGACGAGCGCGGCAACCTGACCTATGAGCACGAAGGCGCCTATCTCGGCGGCCTCGATCAGGCACTGGCCGCCCGCAACAATGGTGGCATCGTCATCGCGCAGGTCAAGCGCATCACCAAAGAGGGTTCTCTGAAGCCGCACGACGTGCGTGTTCCCGGCATGCTGGTCGATTATGTCATCGTCGATCCCGACCAGAAGCAGACGACACTGACGGACTACGACCCGGCCATCTCGGGCGAAATTTTCCGGCCGCTCGACACGTTCCGCGTTCCCGAGTTCAATATCCAGAAAGTGATCGCCCGCCGCGTTGCGCAGGAGCTGGAATCCGGCAGCTGCGTCAATCTCGGCTTCGGCATCTCGGCCAACGTGCCACGCATCCTGCTTGAAGAAGGCCTGCACGGCAGCGTCACCTGGGTCATCGAACAGGGTGCCGTCGGCGGCGTGCCGCTACTCGATTTTGCCTTCGGTTGCGCGTCCAACGCCGATGCCTACATGCCGTCGCCCTATCAGTTCACCTACTTCCAGGGCGCCGGCTTTGATGCCTCGCTTCTGTCCTTCCTCGAGATCGGCTGCGATGGCTCGGTCAACGTATCCAAGCTCTCCTTCCGTCCGCATGTGACGGCAGGCGCGGGCGGCTTTGTCGACATCACCGCGCGGGCAAAGAAGATCGTCTTCTCCGGCATGTTCAATGCCGGGGCAAAACTTTCCATTGAGGGTGGTAAACTCGTGATCGACAAGGAAGGCAAGCTGAAGAAGCTGGTCAACGAGGTCGAGCACGTCACCTTCTCCGGCCGCCGCGCCGTCGAGCAGGGTCAGGACATCACCTATATCACCGAGCGCTGCGTCATGAAGCTCACACCCGAAGGCGTGGTGCTCACCGAAATCGCGCCGGGCGTCGATCTGAAGGCCCGTATTCTCGACCAGTCGGAATTCCCGCTGATCGTTGCCGATGATCTGAAGGTCATGGACGCCGCACTCTTTACAGATGCGCTGCTTGGCCTCGACCTGCCGGTCAAGCCGCTGCGCACCCTGGCGGGAGCGGCAAATGTCTGAGGCCCGCATCAGGATCACGCAGGATGGCGCGGTTGCGACCATCACGATCGCCCGGCCGGAAAAGCTTAATGCCTTCGACATCGGCATGCTGAAGGAACTGGCCTCCGCCTGCGACGAGGTCGAGACCAATGCTGCCGTGCGCGCCGTGGTGTTGGCGGGCGAAGGCAAGGCCTTCTGCGCCGGTGGCGACATCAAGGCCTGGGGCGGCATGCAGGCCAGCGAATTCGGCCATCAATGGGTGCGCTTCGGCCACCGGGTTTTCGAGCGGCTGGCGACACTGCGCATGCCGGTCATTGCCGCGCTCAACGGCCATGCGCTCGGTGGCGGGCTGGAGCTCGCCGGTTGCGCCGATATCCGCATCGCCGAAAGCCAGATCAAGATCGGCCTGCCGGAAACCGGTCTCGGCATGGTACCCGGCTGGTCGGGCACGCAGCGGCTGGTCAAGCGCTTCGGCCCGCAGATCGTCCGGCGCATGGTGCTGGGCGGCGAGATGTTCACGGCGGCTGAAGCGTTGAACAATGGCCTTGTCGATGCGGTCGTCGAGACCGGAACGGCGCTCGCAGAGGCACAGGCCTATGCCGGACGGGTCGCAACGCGCGGCCCGGCGGCGTCCGAAATTTCAAAACTGATGATTGCCGTGGCCAGCGGCGAGGACAATGGCGCGGCCGTCGAGGCACTCGGCTCGATCCTCGTTGCCAAGACCGGCGATCTGAAAGAGGGCATTGCGGCTTTCAGCGAAAAGCGTCCCGCAGCCTTCAAGGGAGAATGGTAATGACTGTCCAGATTCGTCCGCAGGCCCTGTCGGGTTTTGCTACCCGCGAGTTCAACATGTTGATCGATGGCAAATGGGTTGCCGGTGCGCAAGGCCGCACGCTGGAGCGCGTCGCGCCGGGCCATGGCATTGTCGTCAGCCGCTATCAGGCCGCCACGAAAGCGGACGCCGAACGCGCCATCGCCGTTGCCCGCCATGCCTTCGACACCGGCCCCTGGCCGCGCATGACGGCCTCGGAACGCTCCAACATTCTGCTGAAGGCCGCCGATCTGATTTCAGCCCGCGCCGAGGAACTGGCCTTCCTCGATGCGATCGAGGCCGGAAAGCCGATCAGCCAGACGCGCGGCGAAATCGCCGGTTCCGTCGATATCTGGCGCTATGCGGCAGCCCTTGCCCGCGACCTGCACGGCGAAAGCTACAACACGCTGGGTGACGGTACGCTCGGCGTCGTGCTGCGCGAAGCCATCGGCGTCGTGTCGATCATCACGCCGTGGAATTTCCCGTTCCTCATCGTCGGCCAGAAACTGCCGTTTGCACTGGCCGCCGGCTGCACCACGGTCGTCAAGCCGTCGGAGCTCTCCTCGGGCTCGACGCTGGTTCTCGGCGAGATTCTGCTCGAAGCCGGTGTTCCCGCCGGTGTGGTCAACATCATCGTCGGCACCGGTGCCGAGGTTGGCAGCACCATGACCACGCATCCGGATGTCGATATGGTCTCCTTCACCGGCTCCACCGGCGTCGGCCGCTTGACCATGGCGAATGCCGCCCAGACGCTGAAGAAAGTCTCGCTGGAGCTTGGCGGCAAAAACCCGCAGATCGTCTTCCCGGACGCCAATATCGACGAGTTTATCGACGCCGCCGTGTTCGGCGCCTATTTCAATGCCGGCGAATGCTGCAATGCCGGCTCGCGCCTTATCCTGCACAAGAGCATCGCCAAGGATGTGACGGCGCGCATCGCCGAGCTTTCGGCCAAGGTCAAGGTCGGCGATCCGCTCGATCCTGCGACACAGGTGGGCGCAATCATCACGCCGCAGCACCTGGCCAAGATCGAAGCCTATGTCACCGGCGCTTCGGATGGTGGTGCGACGGTGTCACATGGCGGCGGCACGCTTGATCTCGGTCTCGGCCAGTTCATGGCGCCGACGATCCTTTCCGGTGTGACGCCGGACATGGCCGTTGCCCGCGAAGAGGTGTTCGGCCCGGTCCTGTCGATCCTGACCTTCGAGACCACAGAAGAGGCGATCCGCATCGCCAATTCCATCGACTACGGCCTGTCGGCGGGTGTCTGGAGCCGGGATTTCGACACCTGCATGACCATCGGCCGCCGTGTGCGGGCCGGAACGATCTGGATGAACACGTTCATGGATGGCGCATCAGAGCTTCCCTTCGGCGGCTACAAGCAGTCCGGCCAGGGCCGCGAACTCGGCCGTCATGCGGTCGAGGACTATACCGAAACCAAGACGCTCAACATGCACATCGGTGCGCGCACCGGCTGGTGGATGCCGCGTTAAGCAGCTGCTGAGCAACAGGAGAGAATAACGATGACCGTATGGTCGACTTTTCAGACGCCTGACCGAAAGGGAGGGCCTTTCTCAGCCCCCGCTTTCCGGCGTCGGAAAGCTGAACTGCGGCCTGAGCAGAACCTGAAGCTCGCCGGTATCTTCGCCGGCAATGCGGGCCAGAAGCACGCGGCCCATTTCTTCGCCCGTATGGGTCAGGTCTTCATAGATGGTCTCGACCTTCGGCTGAATCTGGCTCAGCAGCTTGGAGGTGCGCTTGGCGACGATGTCGTATTCGATGCCAAGCGTCAGTCCGTGGTCGCTCATGCCGGTGATCGTCGCCAGCGCCGAAACCTCGCCGCCGCAGGCAAAACCATCAGGCGCGTCAGGCTGGCCGGCGCGCCTCCTCATATAGTCGCGGATGTGCTCGACCGGACAGTCGAGATCGATCTCGTCCGGAATTTCGTAAGCGACGCCGGCCTCCCGCACCGCAGTCATGAACCCGTGCAGCAGATGCTGCGAAAAGGTCATGCGCTTCGGCGGCAGGATGATCATCGGCTTGCGCCGGCCGCGGGTGATCAGCCGCTTGGTCGCCTCATAGGCGAAGCTGAAATTGTCGTAGTCGACGTACGGATGCGGCGTCGTGAACTCGGTGCGGCCGTGGCAGACGAAGGGAAAGCCGTTTTCGAGCAGCAGCCGAACACGCGGGTCGAAAGGCTCTGTGCGCGAGAAGATCAGGCCGTCGGCCATGCCATTGCGAACGATGTGATGGACGGCATCGATATTGCTGCTGTTGATGAAATTTGGCGTGACGATGAGATGATAGGACGTTTTGCGCAGCGCCTTGGCCAGTCCGTGCATCAGGGAGATGCCATACCCCAGAATTTCTTCGTGCGGGTCGAGCAGAACGCTGATGACATTGGTGCGGCCGGTTTTCAGACGCTGGGCGGCGCGGTCAGGCAGGTAGCCGATCTCTCTGGCCACCTCATGGACACGCCGCCGCGTCTCGGCCGAAATCTGCGGTGCGTTGCTGAGCGCGCGCGATACGGTCGTCACGGCAAATCCGGTGAGATCCGCGATCGTGCGCAGGGTCGGTCTTGCGGGCCGCGCAGAGGATTGGTCGGGCCGTATGAATTTGGGAGAGTCTGCCAATGACCGTCTTTCTTCACGCAATCAAGACTGGCTTTGTAACGCGGGATGAACCCATGCGCAATGCGCGCTATGCAAACGTTTTAAATTTGCATTTGCGATCATTTCTTTGCTGCAATGCAGCATTGACAATGAGTTTAACCAAGTGAATTCAGTATGTTCGTCGTGGGGTTCGCAAAAACCTTTCGGCAGCTTGACTTAACGATAGTTATATCGTTTTAAATTACGCAGCGGCGCGTGCCGCAAATGATGTAACCACCCCGTTGGGAACGGGGCGGTGCTCGGAGACGGAAGGGAGTTTCCGCTCTGATGGCTTGCAACCGGGAGGAATACGATGCGCAAGTTTATGACGACGACGGCAATGGCGGCTTTGATGGCGGCAGGCTTCGGCTTTGCGGCCCATGCCGAAGATGTCAAGGAAGTTCAGATGCTCCATTGGTGGACGTCGGGCGGCGAAGCAGCTGCCCTGAACGTGCTCAAGGGTGACCTTTCCAAGGAAGGTTTTGCCTGGAAGGACGTGCCGGTCGCCGGCGGTGGCGGTGATGCTGCCATGACCGCGCTGAAGGCCATGGTTGCTGCGGGCACCTATCCGACGGCATCGCAGATGCTCGGCTACAGCGTTCTCGACTATGCCGCCGCAGGCGTGATGGGCGACCTCACGGAAACGGCTACCAAGGAAGGCTGGGACAAGGCGGTTCCGGCGGCTTTGCAGAAGTTTTCGGTCTATGATGGCAAGTGGGTTGCTGTCCCGGTCAACGTTCACTCGGTGAACTGGCTGTGGATCAACAAGGCCGTGATGGACAAGATCGGCGGCACGGAGCCGAAGACCTTTGAAGATCTGGTTGCCCTGCTCGACAAGGCCAAGGCTGCTGGTGTCATCCCGCTCGCGCTGGGTGGCCAGAACTGGCAGGAAGCCACGATGTTCGACTCCGTCGTCCTGTCGACCGGCGGCGCCGAGTTCTACAAGAAGGCGTTCAACGACCTCGACGACGCGTCCTTGAAGTCCGACACGATGAAGAAGTCGTTCGACAACCTTGCAACGCTGATCAAATACGTCGATCCGAATTTCTCGGGCCGCGACTGGAACCTGGCAACCGCCATGGTCATCAAGGGTGATGCTCTTGTCCAGGTCATGGGCGACTGGGCGAAGGGCGAATTCGTCGCCGCCAAGAAGACGCCGGACACCGACTTCCTGTGCTACCGTTTCCCCGGTACCGATGGCAGCGTGATCTACAACTCCGACATGTTCGGCATGTTCAACGTTCCGGACGATCAGAAGGCCGCCCAGGTAGCGCTCGCCACGGCAACGCTGTCGAAGAGCTTCCAGTCGGCGTTCAACGTCGTCAAGGGTTCGGTTCCCGCCCGTACCGACGTTCCGGACACGGATTTCGACGCATGCGGCAAGAAGGGCATTGCTGACCTGAAGGCTGCGAACGAAGGCGGCACGCTGTTCGGCTCGCTGGCCCAGGGTTACGGTGCACCACCGGCAATCGCCAACGCCTACAAGGACGTCGTGTCCAAGTTCGTGCACGGCCAGATCAAGACCTCTGACGAGGCTGTCGCAGAACTCGTCAAGGCCATCGACGACGCACGTTGATCTCGACCTGAACTGGACCTTCCCCGTCTGGCGGGGAAGGTCTTTAAGCCAAGACCACTGACGGCCCTGGGGAGGGGACGATTTTCATGAGCACAGTTGCTACCTCCGAAATCAAGCTGACGCCGGAGCGCTCGACGCGAAATTCGTTGCGATCCCGTATGCAGGACGCACTGCCGAAGATCGTTCTGGCGCCAAGCTTCGTCATCACCCTGGTCTTCGTCTATGGCTTTATCCTCTGGACGGGTTTCCTGTCCTTTACCAATTCCAAGACCTTTCCGTCCTATGCGCTGACCGGCGGCCGCGCCTATCAAAGGCTGTGGCGCTGGACCTTCGAGAGTGATCCGCCATCAAGCTGGTACACCTCGATTACCAACATGGGCATTTTCGCCTTACTCTATATCGGTATCTGCCTGGCGCTCGGCCTGCTTCTGGCCATCCTGCTGGATCAGAAAATCCGCGGCGAAGGGCTGCTACGCCCGATCTATCTCTATCCCATGGCCCTGTCCTTCATCGTCACCGGCGTCGCCTGGAAATGGTTCCTGGATCCCGGCCTCGGCCTGGAGCAGACGCTGCATCAATGGGGCTGGACCAGCTTCCATTTCGACTGGATCAAGAACAAGGATTTCGTGATCTATACGGTCGTCATCGCCGGTGTCTGGCAGGCCTCGGGTTTTGTTATGGCCATGTTCCTGGCCGGCCTGCGCGGGATAGACGGTGAAATCATGAAGGCGGCGCAGATCGACGGCGCCACCACGATCCAGCTTTACCGCCGCATCATCATCCCGTTGCTGCGCCCGGTCTTCCTGTCGGCCTTCATCGTTCTCGCCCATATGGCGATCAAGTCCTACGATCTTGTCGTGGCGCTGACGTCGGGTGGTCCTGGCGGGTCCGCGTGGCTGCCGTCGAACTTCATGTACGAGTACACGTTCAAACGCAACGAAATGGCCGTCGGTTCGGCCAGCGCCATCATCATGCTCATGACCATCTCGGCGATTATCGTTCCCTATCTCTATTCCGAACTGCGGGAGAAATCACGATGAGCGCGATCGTCTCCTCGGGCACGGCTGAACGCCGCACCAACGGTGCACGCATCTTCAACCGCGTGGTGATCTATGGCCTGCTGGCCTTCTTCGCTATCGTCTACCTCATGCCGCTCTTCGTCATGCTCGTTACCTCGTTCAAGACGATGGACGAAATCCAGAATGGCAACATGCTTTCGCTTCCAAGTGCACCGACGTTGGAGCCTTGGGCCAAGGCCTGGGGAGAGACCTGCGTCGGTCTGACCTGCGCCGGCATCAAGGGCTATTTCTGGAATTCGCTGAAGATGGTCATACCGGCGGTGCTGATCTCGACGATCCTCGGCGCCCTCAACGGCTACGTGCTGACCAAATGGCGGTTTCGCGGCCATACGCTGGTGTTCGGCCTGATGCTGTTTGCCTGCTTCATTCCGTTCCAGTCGGTGCTTCTCCCGATGGCGACCATCCTCGGCAGCCTTGGACGCTTCGGCGTGACGTTGCGCAACGCCACGGGTCTAAGCTTCGGCTTCGGCAATCCGACGGTCAATCTGGTGCTCGTCCACGTCATCTATGGCCTGGGCTTCACCACGCTGTTTTTCCGCAATTTCTATGAAGCTTTCCCGACCGAGCTGGTGAAAGCCGCGCAGGTCGATGGTGCCAGTTTCTTCCAGATTTTCGGGCGGATCATGCTGCCGAATTCGCTGCCGATCATCGTCGTCACGGTCATCTACCAGTTCACCAACATCTGGAACGACTTCCTCTTCGCCTCGGCCTATGCCGGTACCGGGGAATCGATGCCGATGACGGTCGCCCTCAACAACATCGTCAACACCTCCACCGGTGTGGTCGAATACAATGTCAACATGGCAGCCGCGATGATCGCCGCCATGCCCACCCTCCTCGTTTACATTCTCGCCGGCCGCTACTTCGTACGCGGGCTGATGGCGGGTGCGGTCAAAGGATAACCCATGGCTTTCCTCGAAATATCCGGTCTCAGAAAGCGTTTCGGCTCTCTGGAAATCCTCAAGGGCATCGACCTTGAACTCGAGAAGGGCGGTTTCCTGGTGCTCGTCGGCCCGTCCGGCTGCGGCAAGTCCACGCTGCTCAACACCATTGCCGGCCTGGAATCGATCACCGAAGGCTCGATCCGCGTCGACGGCCGCGCCATCGACGATCTGCATCCCTCCAAGCGCGATATCGCCATGGTGTTTCAGAGCTATGCGCTCTATCCGAACATGACGGTCGCCGGCAACATCTCCTTCGGGATGGAAATGCGCGGCGTACCGGTCGAGGAGCGCAAGAAGGCGATCGACAAGGTCGCCAAGGTTCTGCAGATCACCCATCTGCTTGATCGCAAGCCAAGCCAGCTCTCCGGTGGCCAGCGGCAGCGCGTGGCCATGGGCCGGGCACTGGTGCGCGACCCCAAGCTTTTCCTGTTCGACGAGCCGCTGTCCAATCTGGATGCCAAGCTGCGTGTCGACATGCGCATCGAGATCAAGCGGCTGCACCAGGCGACCGGGACGTCGATCGTCTACGTCACCCACGACCAGATCGAGGCCATGACGCTGGCGACGAAGATTGCCGTCATGCGCGATGGCGAGGTGCAGCAGTTTGGAACGCCGGCCGAGATCTACAACAATCCGAAAAACCTGTTCGTGGCGGATTTCATGGGGTCGCCAGCGATGAACCTTCTGACCGCGACGATCGAAGGTGGCGGCAACGACCTGCATGTGGCGCTGGTGCGGCCGGAGGCGGAACCGTTGCGTGTTCCGGTACAACAGATCGAGGGGCTTGCAGCCTACTCCGGCAAGCAGGTCGTCTTCGGCATTCGTCCGGAAGCCCTGACCGATCCGGATGGCGCAGACCGCAACGCGAAATCGCTGTTCGAGGGCGATTGCCTGATCGACGTTGTCGAACCGGCCGGTTCCGACACGTTCGCCGTCACAAAGCTTGGCGGCAAGGAAGTGGTCGCGCGCCTGCGCGCCGATGCCCGCATTGCGCCGGGCCAGACGGCACGTCTTGCCTTCAATCTCGACAAGGCCGTGTTCTTCGATCCGCAGAGCCAGCAACGCATCGCGTGAGCGGGAGATGAACAAGCAACCGGACATCGTCATCATCGGCTCGGGCATCGGCGGCGCAACGGTTGCCGCCGGCCTTGCCGGCTCGGGTGCGGACATCCTGATCCTCGAGGCCGGTGGCCATATCGAGGACCGGCCGGAAAACCGCGACCAGCGCGCAATCTTCCAGCGCGGCCATTTCCGGCCAAAGGAATTCTGGTACGAGACCGATGGCGCCCCCTTCAATCCGGGCAACTATTACAATGTCGGCGGCAATTCGAAATTCTACGGTGCCGTGCTGGTGCGCTATCGCCGCGAAGACTTTCTGGAAATGCAGCACAAGGAGGGCGTGTCGCCCGCCTGGCCGTTTGCCTATGAGGAACTGGAGCCCTGGTACAGCCAGGCCGAGCAGATGTACAAGGTGCGCGGTGCGCTCGGGCAAGATCCGACCGAGCCTGAGCATTCGCAGCCCTACGCCTTTGCCCCGGTGCCCGACGAACCGCCGATCGCCAGCGTCCGCGCGCGTCTGAAGGCCAATGGCATTCATCCCTATTCGCTCCCGCTCGGCGTCGACATCGACCAGTGGCTCGCCAAGGCGAAGACGCCGTGGGATGCCCATCCGAACAGCCTCGACGGCAAGATGGACGCCGAGACAACGGCACTGGCGCAGGCGCTGCAACACTCCAACGTCCGCCTGCAGACCGGCTCGCGTGTCACCCGGCTCACAACCTCTGCCGATGGCAGGACGATCGAGCAGGTGCACTTCACGCGGGATGATGTCGAGCAGGTCCTGACACCAAAACTGGTCATCCTGTCGGCCGGGGCGGTCCAATCGACAGCTCTGCTGCTGCGCTCGGCCAATGCTGAGAACCCCAAGGGGCTCGCCAACAGCTCCGATGAGGTCGGCCGCAATTTCATGAACCACAATTCCTCGGCCGTGCTGGCGATCGCTCCCTGGTACAGGAATACGTCCGTTTATCAGAAGACCTTCGGCTTCAACGATTTCTACCTGTCGGACGGCGAGGGCGGTCCGCCGCTTGGCAATGTCCAGCTGCTCGGCCGCATTTCCGGCGCCATCCTCAAGGCCAATATGCCGGCGGTTCCCGAATGGCTGCTCAATACGATTTCGGCGCACGCCATCGATTTCTACGCCATGAGCGAAGATATCCCGCACCCGGAAAGCCGCATCATGGTCGATGGCGAGCGCATCATCCTGCAGTGGCATCGCACCAACTGGGACGCCCATCTCGATCTCGTCCGCAAGCTGAAGGCGGTGCTGAGGGCAGCCGGCTTCCCGATCGTCCTGTCGCGCGCCTTCGACAAGAAGACGCCGTCGCACCAGTGCGGCACCGTGCGCATGGGCAACGATCCGGCCGCAGCGCCGCTCGATATCTGGTGCCGCGCCTTTGACCATCCCAATCTGTTTGTCGTCGATGCCAGCTTCCTGCCCACGTCTGCTGCCGTCAATCCGGCCCTGACCATCGCTGCCCAGGCGCTGCGCGTCGCCGATCACATCCGGCAGAAGGATCTTGCTGCATGACAGCGCCCAAACGCCCCATTGCCCTGATCACCGGCGGGCGCCGCGGCATAGGCCTCGGCATCGCCAAGGCGCTCGCAGCCTCCGGGTTCGATATCGCCATCACAGGCGTGAGCGATGCGCCGCCATCCGATCCTGTGATCGACGAGCTTCGTGTTTTGGGCGGCGACGCCATCTATGTGAAGGCCGATCTCGGCGATCTGCCCACCCATCAGGAAACAGTCGATACTGTTCTCGCCCGCTTCGGCCGCATCGATTGCCTGGTCAACAATGCCGGCATGGCCTCGGTCGTGCGCGGTGATTTTCTCGAGCTGACGCCTGAAAATTTCGACACGATCGTCGCCACCAACCTGCGCGGCACGATCTTCTTCACGCAAGCCGTCGTCAGGGCGATGCTGGCCGGTGGAGCAGGCGATGCGGCCCGCTCGGTCGTCAATATCACTTCCGTGTCGGCGACGCTGAGCTCGCCCGAGCGGCTGGATTATTGCGTGACGAAATCGGGTCTTGCCGCCTTCAGCCAGGGGCTGGCCCTGCGCCTTGCTGAAACCGGCATCGCCGTTTTCGAGGTTCGGCCTGGCATCATCGCCACGGACATGACCGCCGGGGTCTCGGGGAAATACGATGCGCTGATTGCCGGTGGGCTGGTGCCGATGAAACGCTGGGGCGAGGCTGGCGACATCGGCGCTATCGTACAGGCTCTGGCCTCCGGCAGTTTCGGTTTCGCCACCGGTTCGGTGATCGATGCCGACGGTGGCCTGTCGATCGGACGATTGTAACGACCTCTTCTCCCCAGCGGGGAGAAGGTGGCCCGAAAGGCCGGATGAGCGGGAACCAAGCCCACGGGTTTGCCGCGACGATATCCGGCAGGGAAGCATATTTTGAGAACTCTAGGCTCGCTCCAAAGGCAGAGCCCCCAAGGATATTTAAGGACGGCCCTATGACCTACGACTATATCATTACCGGCGCCGGTCCGGCCGGTTGCGTGCTGGCCAACCGGCTGAGCGAAGACCCGTCCGTCAAGGTGCTGCTGCTGGAAGCCGGTGGTGGCGACTGGAATCCGCTGTTCCACATGCCGGCCGGTTTTGCCAAGATGACCAAGGGCGTGGCCAGTTGGGGTTGGGAAACCGTACCGCAGAAACACATGAAGAACCGCGTCCTGCGTTATACCCAGGCTAAGGTCATCGGCGGCGGTTCGTCGATCAATGCCCAGCTGTATACGCGCGGCAATGCCGCCGATTACGACACATGGGCGTCGGAAGATGGTTGCGAGGGCTGGGATTACCGCTCGATCCTGCCCTATTTCAAGCGTGCCGAAGACAATCAGCGTTTTGCCGATGACTATCATTCCTACGGCGGTCCGCTCGGCGTCTCGATGCCCGTCTCGGCTCTGCCGATCTGCGACGCCTATATCCGCGCCGGACAGGAACTCGGTATTCCTTATAATCACGATTTCAACGGCAAACAGCAGGCCGGTGTCGGCTTTTACCAGCTGACCCAGCGCAACCGCCGCCGCTCGTCCGCCTCGCTCGGCTATCTCTCGCCGATCAAGTACCGCAAGAACCTCACCATAAAGCTTGGCGCCCGGGTGGCCCGCATCGTGCTCGAAGGCAAACGCGCGGTCGGTGTCGAGGTGGTCACGAAGGCCGGGCTGGAAACCATCCGCGCCAGCCGCGAAGTGCTGGTCACCTCAGGCGCCATCGGTTCGCCAAAATTGCTGCAGCAGTCCGGCATCGGCCCGGCCCATCACCTGCGCGCCGTTGGCGTCGATGTGAAACACGATCTGGCCGGTGTCGGCTCGAACATGCAGGACCATCTTGATCTGTTCGTCATTTCCGAATGCACCGGCGACCACACATACGACGGCGTCGCCAAGCTGCACCGCACGCTTTGGGCTGGCCTCGAATATGTGCTGTTCCGCACCGGCCCGGTCGCCTCGTCGCTCTTCGAGACCGGCGGTTTCTGGTATGCCGACCCGAACGCCCGCTCGCCGGATATCCAGTTCCATCTGGGCCTCGGCTCCGGCATCGAGGCCGGTGTCGAGAAGCTGAAGAATGCCGGGGTGACGCTCAACTCCGCCTATCTGCACCCGCGTTCGCGCGGCACGGTGCGGCTATCCTCATCCGACCCGGCCGCCGCCCCGCTGATCGACCCCAATTACTGGTCTGATCCGCACGACCGCAAGATGTCGATCGAAGGCCTGAAGATCGCCCGCGAAATCTTCCAGCAGGCGGCGCTGAAACCCTTCATCATGGCCGAACGTTTGCCCGGCCCGAAGGTCATGACCGACGATGAGCTGTTCGATTACGGTTGCGCCAATGCCAAGACCGACCATCATCCTGTTGGTACCTGCAAGATGGGCACCGGCCCGGAGGCCGTCGTCGGTCTCGACCTGAAGGTTCACGGCCTCGACGGGCTGCGCGTCTGCGACAGCTCGGTCATGCCGCGCGTTCCCTCCTGCAACACCAATGCGCCGACCATCATGGTCGGCGAGAAGGCGGCCGATCTCATCCGCGGCTTCGATCCATTGCCAGCAACGATCTTCACCCATGAGCGCAATGACAGCCGCCCGCGCGCCCGCGCCGACATCCGCTAGATTGCGTGAAACAAGGAACCAGACCATGATCCGTCACTGTGTTTTCATCCGCTTCCGTGCGGGCGTTTTGGCCGCAGAGCGTGCCGCCATCTTCACCGAAATCACCGCCCTGAAGGCGCGTATCCCGGGCTTTCTCGCCGCCCATATCGGCCTCAATGTCAGCCCTGAAACCGGCATGGACAAAGGCTATTCAGACGGTTTCATCGTCGATTTCGACGGCCCTGCGTCGCGCGATGCCTATCTTGCCGATCCGGAGCATCAAAAGACCGGCGGCAAGATCGTTGCGGCGGCCGAAGGCGGCCTCGAGGGAATTTTGGTTTACGATATCGACGTCGTCAACTGAGGCTCAGCCAGCGTCGGGCGCTGCCGCAACATCGATCCATGTCGCGCCGGTCAATTCCGCCATGCGGCCGGGGTTGATCCGCACCGCCGCGTTCGGCGCACCGGCGGCGGGCACCACCTCGTCGAAAACCTTGAGCGAGAGATCGCAATAGACCTTCATCGGTTTCGGCAGGCCGAACGGGCAGACGCCGCCGACCGGATGGCTCGTCTCCACCTCCACCTCGTCAAAGGCCAGCATCTTCGCCTTGGCGTTAAACAGCGCCTTGTACTTCTTGTTGTCGAGCCGCACATCGCCGCGCGTCACGATGAGGATGACGTCGCCGCCAACCCACAGGGACAGCGTCTTGGCGATCTGCCCGTGCTCGACGCCATGGCCCTCGGCCGCCAGCGCCACCGTGGCGGTGCTGGTGTCGAGTTCGATGACGGAAATGTCGGGGGCTTTTTCGGCAAAGAAGGATTTGACGGAGGCGAGGCTCATGCGATCACTTTTGGCGGGAGGCGGCAGACCGCATCCTTTCAATCGTCGTTCGATGCGTCAAGGTCCTGCGGCCGTGTGCCACCTTCGCCGCCGCCGATATAGCCGTTCTGGCCGAGCCATGTCTTCAGGATCATCTCGACCGCCGCCTGCCGCGATTTGATCTGCCGGTTGCGCTCCATATAGGTGTCGATGGCTTTTTCGGTCTCAAGTTCGAAGGAGTACGGCATGTCATTCTCCGAAAATAGAGGATGGCCCGCACCCTTTCGGGTACGGGCCTTGATCTGCTTGCCGATCGGTAAGATCAGGCGCGTTTGACCACGCGGATGATCAACAGGAGGATCACGGCGCCGATCGTGGCGTAGATGATCGAGGCAACGATCGCGTTGCCGCCGATGTTGAGACCGAGACCTGGAAGCAACAGACCGGCAATGAAGGCGCCGACAATGCCGACAACGATGTTGCCCAGCAGGCCGAAACCAAAACCCTTGACGATCAGGCCGGCGAGCCAGCCGGCAATCGCGCCGACGATGAGAAAGATGACGAGACTTTCGATACCCATGATTGTTCCTTTGCATGGCGGTTAGGATGGCAATGGGAGCCGCTTTTAGAAGACTTGATCCCGGCGATTGCGTGTTTTCTGGATTTTCCCCCTCACGACACACAATCGATAGACAGAAAACGCGGTTTGCGAATTTTTGTTCCATCCCGCCGCAGGATTGTTGCGGGGTGGAGCAGTGCCATTGCGGCTTGATTTTTCGTAGCAAGCGGGGCTTTTTGAACGATAAACCAAATCAAAAAATTGCCAAGGGACGGAAACGATGACGACGATTTTTGACGAGCCGGACGCCTTTGCCGCCACAGCTCTGGCCGGTTTCAGCGATATCTACAGCCGCTATGTCCGTTTGGTGAAGGGGGGTGCCGTGCGTGCAACGTCCGTTCCGCAGGGCAAGGTCGCCGTCGTTGTCGGCGGCGGATCCGGCCACTATCCGGCCTTCGCCGGCTATATCGGCCCGGGTCTCGCCGATGCGGCCGTTGCCGGGGATGTCTTTGCCTCGCCATCGACAGCCTCCGTCGCACGGGTCTGCCGCCAGGCGCAAAAGGGCGGTGGCATCCTGCTTGGTTTCGGTAATTATGCCGGTGACGTTCTGAATTTCGGCGTCGCGGCCGAGCGTTTGCGCGCAGAGGGCATCGATGTCCGCATCGTCGCCGTCACCGACGATGTCGCCAGCGCTCCGGCAGACACATTGTCCAAGCGGCGCGGCATCGCCGGTGATCTCGTCGTCTTCAAGGTCGCCGGTGCAGCGGCAGAAGCGGGCCTGCCCCTGGACGAGGTCGAGCGCATCGCCCGTCATGCCAATGACCGCACGGTTTCCTTCGGCGTCTCCTTCGGTGGCTGCACCCTTCCGGGAGCGGCCGGCCCGCTGTTTACGGTGCCCAAGGGCCAGATGGCGCTGGGTCTCGGCATCCACGGCGAACCCGGCATCAGCGAGGAGGCCACCGTGCCCGCCGCCGATCTCGCGCGTCTTCTTGTCGACAGGCTGCTGACCGAGCGGCCTGTCAATGTCACGAAGGTCGGCGTTGTTCTGAACGGCCTTGGCGCAACGAAATACGAAGAGCTGTTCGTGCTCTGGACCTCCGTTTCGGCGCAGCTTAAGGCGGCGGGATTGCAGATCGTCGCGCCCGAGGCCGGAGAGTTCGTCACCAGCCTCGACATGCAGGGCTGCTCGCTGACCCTGATCTGGCTGGACGGCGAACTGGAAACCCATTGGAGTGCTGCCTGCGACACGCCGGTGCTGCGCCGTGGTGCGGCGATCATCACGAGCCCGGCGAACGACGTCCTGATCGGCGAAAACGAAACGCTCATCTTTGGCCCGGCCTCAGAAGCCGGAAAGCAGGGTGGCGCCTGCATCGCCCGGCTGATCGGCGCCATTGCCGCAACCCTCAAGGATGCGGAGGACGAACTCGGTCATCTCGACGCGTTTGCCGGCGACGGTGATCACGGGCAGGGCATGCGGCGCGGGTCGGCTGCGGCGCTGGATGCCGCCAATGCAGCTGTTGCGGCCGGTGCCGGGTCGGCAAGTGTGCTGGCAGCGGCAGGGGATGCCTGGGCCGACCGGGCCGGTGGCACGTCCGGTGCACTCTGGGGCCTCTTGCTGCGTTGCTGGAGCAGCGCGCTTAACGACGAAGACGCGATTACGGACGCGGCCGTCGTCAGCGGAGCGCGGCTGGCGCTGGATGGGGTCACGCGTCTCGGCGGGGCAAGGCCGGGCGACAAGACGCTGGTCGATGCGCTCGTGCCCTTCGTTGAAACGCTGGAAAAAGAAGCTGCAGACGGAAAGCCGCTTTCCCAAGCTTGGGAAACTGCCGCAGCGGCCGCAAAATCTGCCGCCGGCGCGACGTCGGTCCTGTCACCGAAGCTCGGCCGTGCCCGGCCGCTGGCCGAAAGAAGCATCGGCCACCCCGATGCCGGCGCCGTGTCGCTGGCGATGGTCGCGCAGACGGCGGCAGGCCTGTTGCGCAGTTAGCGATGCTCAGCCGACCGGATACTCGTTCGCCTCGAACACGTGATGGTGGACACGGCCGGTGAACATCTCCAGCAGCCCCGTCGTCACGGCCCGGCTTTCGGACCGCACGGGAGACTGCAGCGCCCTGTTGCAGGTGTCCATGTCGGGGTAGCGGATGGCAAGCGCCATGGCGAAGGCAGGGGCGCCCTCGTCGCGCTCGGTCCCGTCGAGCACCCGAACCTCGGAAGCGCCGGGAAACTGGGTCCAGAGCGGCACCAGCTTGTCCTTCACATAGGCGCGGAATGCGTCTTCTTTGCCCGCGTGGATTTGCCCCTCGAAGAGGGCGTAACGAATGATCATGTCGGTGCTTTCGTCTGATGGGGAAGTGAAGCGTGAATATGGGGCGCCATCTCCGGCGCCCCGTGTCAGAGGTTACATCTTGCCCCAGAGCTTCTTGTATTCGTCGCGGTAGCCGTTTTCCGGGTCGAAGCTGTTCTTCGGTCCCCCGTCGAATTCGACATTGTCCGACGTCACGACATGCAGCGGCGACAGGTAGCCGGACCAGGCTTCACCGGCAAAGGCGCGGTTCAGCTCATCGACCAGCTGCCAGCCCTGCAGGTTCAGCGGCTCGGCAACCGTCACCTTCTGGAACTGGCCGGCACGAATGCGCTGGTAGGCCGATTCCGAGCCGTCTCCGGCTGCCACGTTGATCGGCGCATCGGTGCCGCCCTTGCCGGCGGCGGCCAGCGACGGACCCATGAAGTCGAAATAAAGGTCGTTGATCGCAAGCGAATGGGTCCACTCGTCACCGTAGCGCTGAAGCAGCGATGTGGTCAGCGATGGCATGCGCTGCGAGGTTTCGGCAATCGGCGTATCGACATATTCGAGCACCTTGCCGCCGAGCTTCTCGATCTCTTCCTTCATCTTGTCGGCCTTGGCGATTGCGATCGCGTAGGTCGAATCGGTGAAGATCACCACGCCCGGCTTGCCCTTGGCATCGACAAAGGCCCAGTCGGCCGCAGCCTTGGACACTTCCATTGCGTCCGTGCTGACATTGGCAAAGAGACCAGTCTTTTCATCAGGACCGATGACGGGGCCTGCATGCCAGGCAACCAGCGGAATGTTGGCGGCCTTGGCTTCGGCAAGTGCCGGCGCCTGCTCGATGGCGTCGAAACCATTGATGATGATGCCGGCCGGCTTCAGCGCGATCGCCTGGCCGAAGGCTGCCGTGCGGCCGCCGATCGAACCGGCACCGTCAAGCACCTTGACCTCCCAGCCGATGGCGGCGGCGGCCTCTTCGACACCGGTCGTCACGCCGAGGATGCCGCCATTCTTCAGGTCGGCGGCGAGCACGACGATCGTCTTGCCTTCCTGTGCCTTCGGGCTCGCCTTGGGTCCATCCCAGGTGCTGGCCTTGCTCGCATATTTATCGACCACGGCCTTTGCGTCGGATATTGCGTCGGCCATCACCGGGCCCGCCAGCATCAGCGCCAGCATGGCGGCCGAGGTCTGGATCAGTGTTCTGCGTTGCATGGTTCTTCCTCCCGTTGAAGATGGCGCGATGTTTCCCACCATCGAATTCCCTCTAGTTTTTCTGTGTTTTTTCCGGTGCCGGACCGGGCACGGCGGCCTTGCCCGCAGCACCGCGCTTGCGCTGGGCGTAACCGGCAATGCCGATGGCGACGAGCAGGGTGACGCCGTTGAACAGCGGTTCGACGAAGAACGAGCCGCCGAACTGCTGGATACCGGAAATGCCGACGGCCAGGATGATGACGCCGGTCATCGTGCCCCAGACGTTGACCCGGCCGGGCTTGATCGTGGTGGAGCCGAGAAAGGCGCCAACGAGCGCCGGCAGCAGATACTCAAGCCCGACGCTCGCCTGGCCGATGCGCAGTTTCGAGGCGAGCAGCACACCGGCCAGTGCGGCCAGCGTGCCGGACGAAACGAAGGCGCCGATGACGAAGCGGCGGACCGGAATGCCGTTCAGTGCCGCCGCCTTCGGATTGGCGCCGATGGCGTAGACATAGCGGCCGATCGGCAGGTATTCGAGGATCACCCAGAGCGCCAGTGCGATGGCGATGACATAGAAGCCGGTGATCGGCAGGCCGAAGATCATCGTGCCGTTCAGCGCATAAAAACCATCCGGCAGTATACCGACAACCTGCCGCCCGCCCGTGTGCCAGAGCGCCAGCGCATAGAGAATGGTGCCGGTGCCGAGCGTGGCGATGAAACTGTCGATGCGGGCGACCTCGACCAGAAGGCCGTTGAGGAAACCGGTGAGGGCGCCAAGTGCCAGCACGATGATGACGGCGATCGGCCAAGGCACGCCGAACATCGTCTGCAGGCTGATGGCGAGAATGTGCCAGAGCACGATGCCATACCCGACCGTGAGGTCGATGCGGCCCGATGCCATCGGGATCATCGCTGCCAGCGACAGAAGCGCGATGATCGCCTTGTCCGACACGATCGAGCGCAGGTTTAGCAGCGTCGGAAACGTGTTGGGCAGCAGGATCGAAAACAAGAGGATCAGGCCAACGGTGAGGATGACCAGACCGTAGACCGGGATATAGCGGGCGATCTTCTGGCCGGTTGTCAGCCCGGCAAGTTCGCTGCGCGTTGGTTCCAGGGCGGTGGATTCGATCGATTGCATGGTTTTGCTCCCGTGGTCTTTCAGGCTGCTTCCGAGGCCGAAGCGGCGGAAATGACGGCGGATGTTGTCAGGGCGTCGCCTTCTAGCTCGGCGACGATGCGGCCGCGTGAAAACACCAGTGCGCGGTGGCAGATATGGGCAATTTCCTCGAAATCGGTCGAGACGACGACGACGGCGAGGCCGGCCTCCAGCGCCCGGGCGATCAGCTTGTAGATCTCCGCCTTGGCGCCGACATCGACGCCCGCCGTCGGATCTTCGGCGACCAGCAGCTTGCGCCCGGTCACCAGCCAGCGGCCGACGACCACCTTCTGCTGGTTGCCGCCCGATAGCGCCTCGATCGGCAGGCTCTGGTCGTTCGGGCGAAGACCGACCGTCTCGCCGATCTTGCGCGCCTTCTCGGCCTCGCTGGCCGGCGATAGAAACGAGAACAGGCCACGGCCGGAGGCGCCGGGGTTGATGAAGGTGTTTTCGCGCAGCGACAGCGACATGGCGACGGATTCTTCCGTCCGGTCGCGGGCAATCAATCCAATGCCGGATTTCATCGCCGCCACGGGGCTGGAAAGGTCGGGCGTTTCGCCGTTGAGGTGAAGGGTGCCGCCAAAGGCCTCGCAACCGAACAGCGCGCGGCCGATCAGTTCCTGACCGGCGCCACGCAGGCCGACAAGGCCGAGCAGCTCGTTCTGGCGAATGTCGAAGGAAACAGGGCCTGTTCCGGCGCAGGTGAGGTTCTTGGCTTCGAGCACGGGTTTGCCGGGCGTGCAGCGCGCCTTGACGAAGAGCTGGTTGGCCGGGCGGCCGACGATCATCTCGATCAGGTCGTCAGGTCTGGTTTCGTTCACCGGCTGCTGGCCGACCAGCTTGCCGTCGCGCAGCACCGCCACCCGGTCCGCGATGCGGAAAATCTCGTCCAGCCGGTGCGACACATAGATCATGCCGACACTGCGCTCTTTCAGCGGCCGGAGCGCGTTGAACAGCCGCTCGACCTCGTCGGCCGGAAGACTGGCTGTCGGCTCGTCCAGCACCAGCACGTCGGCTTCGACAGCCAGCGCCCGGGCAATGGCGACAAGGGATTTTTCCGTGCGGGTCAGGTCTTGTACGCGGGTGCTCGGGTCGAAATCGCAGCCGACGAGGTGCAGGGCCTCGCGGGCCCGGTCGTCGGTCCGCCGCCAGTCGATCAGCCGCGAGGACATCGAAAAACCCTGCGCCAGCCCGACATTCTCGCCGACGGTCATCCATTCGATCAGGCCCAGGTCCTGATGGATGAAGGCGACCGGCTGGCGAGTGTTGGGCTTGGGCGGGCGATGGCTGTACGGCTCGCCACGAAACAGGATCTGGCCGCCGTCCGGCCGATAGATGCCGGCGAGTGTCTTGATCAGGGTCGACTTTCCGGCGCCGTTTTCGCCGAGAAGGGCGAGGATTTCGCCGGGACGCAGATTGATGGACACATTCTCAAGTGCCCGCGTACCACCAAAAACCTTGGTGATGTTCTGGAACTCGATGAGATTGCGATTGTCCATCTCTGCTCCTCCCAAAGCCTCGATAGGGTTTATGTTATCGATAACATATCGCGATAGTCAAGGACCGAAGTGCATCCCGTCAAAATTTATGAGGAGAACGTGCCATCAAGCAGGCGCATCATCTCTGCGGAATCGCGCGGGCCGAGACCGGCTGCGCAGAGCAGGCGGTGGATCTCCACCACCTGTCCGGTCATCGGCAGCGGCGTCTTGGTTTTGAGCGCAAAGGCCTGCAGCGAATCCAGGTCCTTCAGCATGTTGTCGATCCGGCCGGTCGGCGTGTAGTCGCGGGCGGCGAACTTGCCCATGAATTCCTGCAGGATGCTGGAATCGGCCCGGCCACCGGCAAGCGCCGCCGGGATCGCATCCGCATCGACGCCACCGGCCTCTGCCAGTTTCGTCGCCTCTGCCACTGCCTGAAAGATCACTGCGCAGAACAGCTGGTTGATCAGCTTCGTCGTCTGCCCGGCGCCGCTGCCGCCTATCAACGTGTAGTTGCGGGCGAGATGCTGCATGACGGTGCGGGCCCGCTCAAAGTCCGCCTCCTCGCCGCCAGCCATGATCGTCAGCCGCCCGCCAAGCGCACCGGGTGCGCCGCCCGAGAGCGGGCAATCGACCCATTTCATGCCGGTCTCGCGCGCAAGCCTGGCTGCCATGTCCTTGGTATCGGCCGGGTCGATCGACGACATGTCGATCAGGATCTTGCTCTCATCCGCCCCGGTGCTGACACCCTCAGTGCCGAAGACGACGGCCCGGACAATATCGGCATGGTTGAGGCTGAGGATGACGAAGTCGCTGACCCGTGTGGCCTCGGCAACCGATGCCGCCGCAAGCGCTCCCTTGTCGGTCAGCGCCTCTACCTTGGCCGTATCGAGATCGAACACGGTTACCTGCTGTCCGGTCTCGATCAGCCGCGTGGTTATCGCCGAGCCCATGATGCCCGCGCCGATGACGGCAACCTTGCAGGCTTTTTGATCGGTCATGGCTGAACTCCGGATAGGGCGGCAAGCCCTTCAAGGGCGGTTTCGGTGATGCTGTCGGGCGATGGCGCGATATCGACGGTAACGACCCTGTCCTCACCCTCGGGGCTTTCAAGCGTCGCCAGCTGGCTGTCGAGCAGCGGCGCCTTGAAGAAATGGCCGGGCCGCGCGGTCATCCGCGCCAGCAGGATTTCCCGCGACCCCTTGAGAAAGACGAAGGCGAGCGGCCTGCCCGCCGCCTGCCGCAACCGGTCGCGATAGGTGCGTTTCAGCGCCGAGCAAGAGATCACGGTGCCTGCCGGACCGGCAGCGGCAAGGCGCTGCCCGATGATATCGAGCCACGGCCAGCGGTCCGCGTCATCAAGCGGAATGCCCTTCGACATTTTCTCGATGTTCGCCGCCGGATGCAGGCTGTCGCCCTCGACGTAGGGTAGGCCGAGATGCTCAGCCAGCCTCTCGCCGACGGAGGACTTGCCGCAGCCGCTGACACCCATGACGACGATGGGGCCTTTAAAGGCAGGTTGTAATGCCGCCGTCGACATAGAGCGTGTGTCCGTTCACGAAAGAGGATGCCTTGCCGGCAAGAAACACCGCCGAGCCGACGAGTTCATCGACATTGCCCCAACGGCCGGCCGGCGTGCGCTTTTCCAGCCAGCCGGAAAACTCGGCGCTATCGACCAGCGCCTGGTTGAGGGGCGTCTTGAAATAGCCGGGCGCGATGGCGTTGATCTGTAGCCCGTGTTTGGCCCAGTCGGCGCACATGCCGCGCGTCAGATTGCGCACGGCACCCTTGGTCGCCGTGTAGGGCGCGATGCCTGGCCGCGCCATCTCGCTCTGCACCGAAGCGATGTTGATGATCTTGCCTTCTCCGCGCGCGATCATGTGCCGGGCGACAGACTGGCCAACATAAAAGACGCTGGAAATATTGGTCGAGAGCAGCAGCTCCCACTTGTCGGCCGGAAAGTCTTCCAGCGGCGTGCGAAACTGCATGCCGGCATTGTTGATCAAGATGTCGATGGCGCCGATCTCGGCCTCGACCTTGCCGACGCCGTCGACAACCGAATCCTTGTTGGTCACGTCGAAGACGGCGGCATGGACCTTGTGACCGGCCTTGCGCAGCGTGTCGACGGCAGCCTCGACCTTGTCCGGCGACCGGCCGTTGAGAATGACTTCGGCCCCATGCGCGGCCAGCCCTTCAGCCAGCGCGTAGCCGATGCCCTGGCTCGAACCGGTCACGAGTGCCCGGCGTCCGCTCAGATCGAACAGTGGAAATCCCATGCTATGAAAGCCTCCCAGCCTATCCGGATCGTTCTCCGGTCCGGCCTCCTGTTTACAGGGAGCCGCCTCTATTGACACATATGTTATCGATAACATATCAAGTCAAGCAAGAAAATTGGGAGGAAAAACCATGTCCAAACCAGAGGTCCTGATGATCGGACCGTATCCCCAATGGGATATGGAGGATCTGGAAACACGCTACACGATCCATAAGCTCTGGCTGGCCGAAGACAAGGACGCATTCATCGCTGAGCACGCCGATCGCATCCGCGCCATTGCCACCCGTGCCGAGCTTGGCGCCTCCGCTGATCTGATGCAAACGCTGCCGAAGCTGGAAATCGTCAGCTGCTACGGTGTCGGCACCGATGCCATCAATCTGGGCTTTGCCCGCAACAATGCCATCCGCGTCACCAACACGCCCGATGTGCTGACCGACGACGTCGCCGATCTCGGCATGGCGCTGATGCTGGCCGCCGCCCGCCAGCTGCTGTCAGGTGATGTCTATGTCCGCGATGGCAGTTGGGCAGGCGCCAATATGCAACTGACCACGCGTGTCTGCGGCAAACGTGTCGGCATCGTCGGCATGGGCCGCATAGGTGCTGCCTTCGCCAGGCGGGCGGCCGGCTTCGATTGTGCCATCTCCTATTTCACCCGGTCGCCGAAGCCGGATCTGCCCTATACCTTTGTCGGCGATCCTGTCGCACTGGCGCGCCAGTCCGATTTTCTGGTGATCACGCTCGCCGGTGGCGAGGACACGCGCGGCATCGTCAGCCGCGAGGTGATCGAGGCGCTGGGGCCGGATGGCATTCTCGTCAACATTTCGCGCGGAACGACCGTGGATGAGGCGGCTTTGCTTGAGGCGCTGGAGCAGAAAAAAATTCGCGGCGCCGGTTTGGACGTGTTTTTGAACGAGCCGAGGATCGACCCAACATTTGCCGCCTTGCGCAACACCGTGCTTCAGCCCCACCATGGCAGCGGCACAGTTGAAACGAGGCAGGCCATGGGCAAGCTGGTGCGCGACAATCTCGCCGCCCACTTTGCCGGTGCGCCGCTGTTGACGCCGGTTGCCTGAAGGGAAGGACTACCCATGAAATCCGTCGTCATTCACGCAGCAAAAGACCTGCGCATCGAGGAAACCGATCCGGGCACAGCCGGTTCCGGCCAGGTCGAAATCGCCATCGAGGCTGGCGGCATCTGTGGTTCCGACCTGCACTACTACAATCACGGCGGTTTCGGTGCCATCCGGCTGCGCGAGCCGATGATCCTCGGCCACGAGATCGCCGGCACGATCAAAGTTCTGGGGGCTGGCGTCTCCGGCCTTGCCGTCGGTGACCGCGTTGCCGTCTCGCCCAGCCGCCCGTGCAATGCCTGCGACTATTGCCTCAAGGGCCTGCAGAACCAGTGCCTGAACATGCGCTTTTACGGCAGCGCCATGCCGATGCCGCACATCCAGGGCGCCTTCCGCCAGCGCCTCGTTGCCGAAAGCTGGCAGTGCCACAAGGTCGCCGATGGCGTCTCGATCAACGAGGCTGCCTTTGCCGAACCCTTCGCCGTCACGCTGCATGCCGTCAACCGCGCAGGCTCGCTGCTGGGCAAACGTGTTCTGGTCACCGGCTGCGGACCAATCGGCGCGCTCTGCATTCTCGCCGCCCGTGCCCATGGCGCTGAGGAAATCGTCGCAACCGATGTCATGGATGCGGTTCTGGACAAGGCGCGGCAGATCGGCGCCGACCGCACCATCAATGTCGCCACCGATGGCGACAAGCTTTCGGCCTATTCCGCCAACAAGGGCTATTTCGACGTGATGTTCGAAGCTTCGGGCAATGAGCGCGCCGTGCGCAGCGGGCTCGAGGTGCTGAAACCGCGCGGCATTCTCATGCAGCTCGGTCTCGGTGGCGACGTTTCCATCCCGCAGAACCTCGTCGTCTCCAAGGAAATCGACATGCGCGGCACCTTCCGCTTCCATGAGGAGTTCGCCCTTGCTGTCGATCTGATCAACCGCCGCCGGGTCGATGTGACACAGCTTCTGACCAGCATTTTCGACCTCAAGGACGCCGTCGCTGCCTTCGAGGCAGCCGGAGACCGCAGCCGGTCGATGAAGGTGCAACTGTCCTTTTAAGTCAGACCGTTCAGGTGCTTTCGCGCTCGATGACGCGGAAGCTGGTGATGGTGATCGGCTCCGGCGCATCGGCAGGCATGCCCTGAATGCTCTGTGTCAGCTTCAGGGCCGCCTGCCGCCCAATCCCGTAACAGTCGACATTGATCGTCGTCATGCGCGGATGGCAGCAACCGGCAATCTCGTAGTCACCGAAGCCGGCAATGGCGATGTCGTCGGGCACGCGCAACCCGCGCCGCTTGCATTCCATCAGCGCGCCAAAGGCCGAGAGGTCTGAAACGCAGAGCGCCACCTGCGTGTCCGGCCAGCGCTCCATCATGCTGACCACGGCCTGCGCGCCCTGTTCCATCGAGATCGGCGGGACGCCGAAGGAAATCACCCGGCTGTGGTCCAGCTCCAGCCGCTCCAGCGCCCGCACGAAACCGGCCCGCCGCTGGCTGCCGCGCGTGTCGCGCGCCGTCGTGCCGCCGATATAGCCGAAGCGCGTGTAGCCCTTGGCCGCCAGCGTCTCGACCAGCAGCTCCATGGCAGCACCATTGGAAAATCCCACCACCTTGTCGATCGGCCGCTCCGGCGTATCCCAGGTTTCGATGACGGGAATGCCCGCCTGTTCCAGCATGCGCCGGCCGCGCTCCGTATGGGCGCCGCCGGTGAGGATGATACCCTCCGGCCGTCGCCGCAGCATGGATTCGATCAGTTCCTCCTCGCGCTCGACGGAGTAATTGGTATAGCCGAGCAGAAGCTGCAGCCCGGTTCCCTCCAGCGCATCGGTAATGCCGCGTGCCGTGTCGGAAAAGTTGGAATTGTTGATCGAGGGAATGATCGCCGCCACGAACCCCGTGCGCCGCGACGACAGGCTGCCGGCCGACTGGTCGAGCACGTAGCCGAGCTCGTTGACCGCCGCCATGATGCGCTCGCGGGTGGCCTCGGAAACGTGGCTCCCTTCCTTCAGCGCCCGCGAAACCGTCATGGCAGAAACACCGGCGCGGCGCGCCACGTCGTTCATCGTCGGAGCCTCCGCCGGCTTGGTGCCGGATTGCTTCGTCATTGCCTGCTCCCGCCTCTTTATCCCACAACATGTTATCGCTATCATTGACAAGAAACAACGGGCCGGTCCACAGGGGCGAGCCTGTAGAAGACACGCAGCAGGGGGAGGATCGTCATGTTGGGAAAGATCGAGGGAGCGGGGTTCGAGGTGCTGGACCCGCGTTTCAGCGCCTGTTTCATCGGCCATGCGCTGGTCGAGCGGCTGTGGAGCGGCGGCCGCTGGGTCGAGGGTCCGGCCTGGTTCGGTGCCGGCCGCTATCTCGTCTGGTCCGACATACCCAACAACCGCATGATGCGCTTCGACGAAACCAGCGGCGCCGTCTCGGTGTTCCGGCAACCGTCCAACAATTCCAATGGCAACACGGTCGACAACCAGGGACGCCTAGTCACCTGCGAGCACCTGGCACGGCGTGTGACGCGCACGGAATTCGACGGCTCGATCAAGGTCATCGCCGACCGCTTCGAGGGAAAGCGGTTCAATTCGCCCAATGACGTCACGGTGAAGTCCGATGGTTCGATCTGGTTTACCGATCCCTCCTACGGCATCATGCATGACTATGAAGGCGACTATGGCGACGAGGAAATCGGCGGCTGCCACGTCTACCGGGCCGATCCGCAGACCGGCACTGTGACGAAGGTCGCCGACGACTTCACCAAGCCGAACGGTCTCGCATTTTCGCCGGACGAGCGCTGCCTCTATGTTTCCGATACCGGTGGCAGCCATCTCGACAATGGCCCGCGCCACATCAGGCGTTTCGCGGTATCAGACGCCGGCACCCTGTCCGGCGGCAAGGTGTTCGCCACCTGCACCAGCGGCCTGTTCGACGGCTTCCGGCTCGACCGGCAGGGCCGCATCTGGACGAGCGCCGATGACGGCGTTCACTGCTATGATGCGGATGGCACGCTGATCGGCAAGATCCGCATTCCGGAAATCGTCTCGAACGTTACCTTCGGCGGCGCCAAGCGCAACCGCCTGTTCATCACGGCGACCACGTCGCTTTACGCGGTCTATCTCACCGCCAATGGCGTGAAACTGGGCTGACGGCGTTGACCGCCAGCCCAAGCAATCTATTTCAACTGCCGCCAAGCAAATCGTTGATGTAGTAGCCGGCAGCATCGGGCTTTGCCGTGATCAGCGTGCCTGTGTCGTCCTTGAGGATTTCGGCCGTGAACAGATAATCGGCCAGCGCCTGCATCTTGGCGGGATCCATGCTGCCGGTCACACCCTTAGCCGTTCTGAAATAGTGCCCGTCGATCAGTGCACCGAGCGAAGCGCGCACGAAGCCGCGATCGGTCAGCGCATCGCTGTTGGCGGCAACAAGCAGATCGGTCGCCTCATCCGGATGATCGACGGCGAAGTCGAAGCCGCGCCGCGTGGCCTGCACGAAGGCGCGGGCCGCCTCAGGGTTCTTGCTCAAAAACTGGCTGCTGGACGCAAGCAGCGTCGTATGCTGGTCCGGAGCACCATAATCCGCATAGCGGAAGGCCCGCTGTTTCTGGCCGTCGCGCTCGGCCTTGACGCCCTCCCAGGTGTAAATCTCCAGGGTGAAATCGATGGCGCCATTGGCGAGCGCCTCATAGACCGAGGTGCCCAGCGTCACCACCTCGAACTCGCCCTTGCCGCCATCATGCCGGATCATCGAGCCTATCAGGTTCTTTTCCCAGTCCGTGCCGAAGCCGCCATAGGTCAGGCCGTCGAGATCCTTCGGCGTCTGTATTTCCGTGCGGTTGTCGTTGAATACCAGGCGCCCGGTCTCCGTCTGCACGACGGCATAGGCGGCGACCAGATCGGCCCCGGCCGTCTTCTGGGTGAACAGGCCAAGCGCGCTGATCACGCCGAAATCGGCAATGTGGTTGGAAACCAGCGTTCCGGCCGACGTATCGGAATAGGGCAGGATCTCCACCTCGATCCCGGCCTCCCTGTAGAAACCTTTGTCGCGGGCAACGTACATGCCGATGTGGTTGGTGTTCGGCGTCCAGTCGAGCGCAACGGTCACCGTCTTGCGCTCTTCGGCGCGCAGCATCGATGGCGCGATGGCAAGTCCGAGCGTCGTGGCAAGCGCGGCACGGCGTGTCAGCATGAAATTGGTCATGGCACTATCCTTCTTCGGGGTTGAGCAGGAGGTTGAGAATGAAGGCCTCCAGTGCCGCCGCTTCGGCATGCGCCGGACCGGTGGACGCCCGGGGCCGGGCAAGGCTGATGTCGATTTCGTGGATGACGCGGGCCGGGCGCGGCGACAGCACATAGATGCGATCGGACAGATGCACGGCCTCGCGCACGTCATGGGTGATCAGCAGCGCCGTCCAGCAATGCTGCGACCACATGCCCGCCAGCCAGCGCTGCATGCCGGCACGTGTTAGCGCGTCGAGTGCACCGAACGGTTCATCCAGCAGCAGCATCGGCCGTTCCTGCACCACGGTGCGCAGCAGCGAGGCCCGCTGCCGCATGCCGCCGGAAAGTTGGGCCGGATAGCTGTTCTCAAATCCCGAAAGGCCGAATTCGTCAAAAAGCGGCAACACGCGCTCGCGCGCCTCGCGGCGTTTCACACCCTGGACCTCGAGCCCCAGCGTGACGTTGTCGACGATCCGCCGCCAGGGCATCAGCGCGTCGCGCTGCGGCATGAAGGCAAACGGCCGCCGGTCCTTGGTCAGCGGCGTGCCGTCGAACAGGACGTCCCCGGTGCCGGTTTTAAGGCCGCCGGTCAGGAGCCGGAAGATTGTCGATTTTCCGGCTCCCGAGGGTCCGAGGATCGAAACGAATTCGCCGGGCCTTACGCCGATCGAAATGTCGCTGAGCACATCCAGCGTGCCGAAGCGATGCGAAACACCGCGCATGTCCAGCCGGAACCCGCTCATTGCTTCTGCTCTCTGACCGCGTGGATCCACGGCATGGCCAGGCGCTCGATCAGTACCGAAATCCCGAACAGGCACAGCGTCAGCAGCGAACTGACGAGAACGGCCGCCAGCACCAGGTCCGGCCGAAAATTGTTCTTGGCATTGAGGATGTAGATGCCGAGCCCTTTGGCGGCACCGGCATATTCGGCAAAGATTGCGCCGACCACCGCATAGGTGATGGAAATGCGCAGGCCCGCAAAGAAATAGGGCAGGGCCGAAGGCAGGCGCGCGAGCACAAACCGCTGCCAACGCGGCGCACCCATGGAGGCCAGCAGAAGCTCGATCTCCTCTTCGGTGGACTCGTAGCCCTGCACCAGTGCCACCAGCATCGGAAAGAAGGTGACAAGCGCCACCAGCAGGACTTTCGGCAGCAGCCCGAAGCCGAACCAGAGCACGATCAGCGGCGCGATGGCGACCAGAGGCAGCGTCTGGCTGATGACGAAGACTGGAAACAGCGCCCGGCGCAGCGGCTGCCAGAAATCGATCAGGGCCGAAAGCAGGAAGGCAGCACAGAGCGAGCAGAGAAAACCGAGGCCGGTGGCGCGAATGGTCGGGATCGTGTTGTCCCACAGCGCCTGGCGGTATTCGATCGTCTGGACGAGCACGCGCGACGGGGTGGGCAAGGTGGTTGGCGAAATACCCGAAAACCGCGCGTAAACTTCCCAGGCCAACACCAGCAGGCCGACCGAAAGGACGGCAGGCAGGGTGCTGACAATACGGGTCGTGATCCATCGCGGATCGAAGCAGAAACGGGGCATGGGAACCTGACAGGGCTGGAAGCGGGTGCGTGTATCAGACAGCGCTGGGGCTGTTGGCCGAAACGGTCAGGTCGATGGTCACATGTCCCGCAGGCGGACCGAAGCGGCAGAAGGCCTCATGCAGTGTCGCAAACACCGGTGACGCATCACCGCGCAGCTTCGTGCAGAAATTTTTCGATTTCTCGAACACGCCAGAGTTTTTGAGGAAATCGATGCAGCCGTAGATCTCGTCCATGTGATGGTCCGTGCCCATCACATAAAGCGAGAACTGCGCCGCCACTGTCTGTCCCGAGAGGACAGTATCGCCGACCGCCTCAAGCGCCTTCTGCTTGCGCTCGGGAAGCGGGGAGAGCGGGCCGCCGAGCTCCGGTGTCTGGCAAATCGGATCATCAGGTTCGCCTGGGCACCCCTGCGAAATCGCCGCCGAGAGAACGCAATGTTTGCCGCTGGCGCTGGCCGCAACGAACAGATCGCGCATGGCCGGAAACAGCACCGCGGGAGGGCCGACCACCAGCGTCGAAATATCGTCCGTCTCGATGCGCAGACGGTCCCTGTAGGGATCGAGCGCGCCAAGCGAACGCATGATGACGCCGGCAAAATCGTCGGTCATCGGATATAGGGAAATTTGGGCACCGGAAAACATTGCTCGCCTCGCTCCGCTGGTATTATCCAGATCAGCTCAAGAGTTCACAGCTATGTCAGCCGCATCTCAGCCCCGGCTATACGGAGCACCCCTGTCGTTGCGGCAACATAAATCACATCGTGTCAGGTTTGCAAAGCCCTAGCGGAAAAAATCGGAGACGGGCGTTTCGGTAGGTGAAAATTGCCGGATCGATGCAGGTTGCAGACTCTGAGCCCGTCAGCCCTTGCCGATGGCCTGCACCAGAAGCCGAACCTTTTCCGTGCCATAGACGATGTCTTCGCGCGGCAGGTGAACGGTGATGTCGGCCGATTGTGTCATCGCGCCGTTTTTTGCTGCATAGGCCACGGCCGCGCGCAGCGACGGCAGTTCGACGGACGGCGTGTCGGCGATCCAGAACTGCACGGAACAGGGCGTGTCGGCATATTCTGCAAGCAGGATGAGGGGATCGAAAGCCATGCATGGGCTCCTGAAGGGATGGTGTTGAAAAGGAGCCGCGCGGTGGGATGTCGGGCAAGCCCGAGCAACGAGGGCGGTATGCGTCAGTTCAGGCCGTTGAGGTTGTGAGCCGCCCGGTCGCAGGAATCCCGGTCGCCCCGGTGCAGGATCAGGATGCGTTTTGCATCTTCAAGGCGGATGCCGTGCCGTTCGGAAAAACGGGCCGGATCGTAGGGGTCGTTTTCCGGCGGCTTTTTCGTGACCGGTTTCATCGGCGGCATGTCGTGTCTCCTCTCGGGGAACTTTTGGCGGGCCATTCGGCACCGGTTTACCGATCATAACATAGACTGCGCATGACGGGTGAGCCCGCGTGCGGCCCTAAAACTTTCTCCACCGCAGATTTGTGCTAGAGCAGGGGTGAACGCCACGTGGCAGTGCGCATGTTTCCCTGATCAGACATCGGACCCGACAGTATGAACGAAGACGAATTCATGGCCCTCTACAAGAAGGGCAAGTTCAAGGAGGCCCTGGCCTATGCGCTGCAGGGTCAGGAGAAGGCCAAGTTCTCCCCCAGCCGCTATTCGATCGACAAGGCCACCGGCAAACCGATCTTCTACCGCGGCACCAAGCGGGTCGAAGTGGACGCAAGCGGCGAATGGCAGCCTGCCAAGCCGGGGCCGGGAAGCCGCTCCGGCGAGTAGGCCATCTTGTCCGCAACCCTTGAAATCAGCACACCCAGACCACATCTTGGCTGTCTACTCGCGAGATGAAGACCACCCAGGCCGCCCCTCATGGTCCGGCCAAGGCGTGTCCGTCGCGGGTCATACGAAGGGCGCTCCCCATGACGGGTCGAGCGCCCTTCTTTTTGCCTGAAGCAAGCGTCGGTTTCAGTGTTTCGCCGGCCGGAGGCGGCTCCAAACCGGCGCCACGGCTTTTTCCATGACAATGATCGTCACGGCGCCGACGGCGATGGCCAGCACGGCTTGAAGCGCCGACGTCACCAGCCAGCCGATCACCTCGGGGATCACGACCAGAGCGTGGACGACGGCTTCGGATAGATCGTGAATGATATGCTCCGGCCCGGCATAGCCCATCTCGGCCAGGCCATGAACCAGAATGCTGCCGCCAACCCACAACATGGCGGCGGTGCCGACGGCGGCGAGAACTTTCAGAAAGATCGGCATGCCGACCACCAGCCCGCGGCCGATGACACGCAGCACGGAGGACGAGGTTTTGGCCAGCGCCAGCCCTGCATCGTCCGCCTTGACGATCAGCGCCACGACACCGTAGACGGCAAAGGTGATGCTGATGCCGACGGCAGCCAGCACGGCGCCCTGCGTGTAGATGTTGGAATCGGCGACACCTGCCAGCGTCAGTGCCATGATCTCGGCGGACAAAATGAAATCCGTGCGCACGGCGCCGGCGATCTTCTCGTTTTCCAGCGCAACCGGATCGGTCTTGACGCCGAGAACGGCGGTCTCGTGTTCGTGCGCCGCATGCGGAAAGAACACGCCATAGAGCTTTTCGGCACCCTCGTAACAAAGATAGATACCGCCGGCCATCAGCAATGGCGTGATCGCCCAGGGCGCGAAATAGCCGAGCAGCAGGCCGATTGGCAGCAGAAAGATGATCTTGTTTTTCAGCGAACCGAGCGCGATGCGGCCGATGATCGGCAGTTCCCGCGCCGGCGAGAGGCCGACGACATAACGCGGCGTCACGGCTGCATCATCGATCACCACACCCGCGGCTTTCGCCCCGGCCTTGGCCGTCTGGGCGGCAATGTCGTCGAGGGATGCAGCCGCCATCTTGGCGATTGCCGCGACATCATCGAGAAGCGCAATAAGACCTGTCGCCATGAAATTTCGATCTTCCGGTTGACGCGAACGTGCAGGATTTCAGGGTTCCAATCGGCAGTAAAGGCCGTGTTGCGGCGAGTCAACGGCAGTGTGGTGCCAGGCAGGATTACGCAGCCCCGGACGATCGAGACACAAAGACAATGATTGTTGCCCGGACTTCGGTCATTGTCTCCCCATCCGAATCGACAAGCATGGACGCCAGAGAAAAGCATGAGCACAGATCCCATCCGGTTCTTCGACGGCCACAACGACACGCTGCTGAAGCTCGATATGTCCGGCCAGGCAAATTCCGAACGCTTGTTTCTGGAGGGCATGCCGCAGGCCCATATCGATCTGCCGCGTGCGAAGGCCGGCGGTTTTGCCGGTGGTTTCTTCGCGATCTTTCCGCCGCCGCGCGAGCAGACCGACATGACGGCGGGCATGAGCGCCGCACGCTACGACATGCCGCTGCCGCACATGCTGCCCTTGGAACTGGCGCAGGAATCAACCACGTCCATGGTCTCGATCCTCAACCGCATCGAGCGCGCCTCCGAAGGTGGTGTCACGGTCTGCCGCAGCAGCGCCGCCGTCCGCGAGGCTGTCGGCAAAGGCTCGCTCGCCGCCATTCTGCACATCGAGGGTGCCGAGGCGATCGATCCGGATTTCAAGATGCTCGATCTCCTGTATGCCGCCGGCCTGCGCTCGCTCGGCCTCGTCTGGAGCCGCCCCAACCTGTTCGGCCACGGCGTGCCGTTCCGCTTTCCGGGCGATCCGGACACGGGGCCGGGTCTGACCGATGCCGGCAAGGCGCTGGTCAAGGCCTGCAACCAGCTCGGCATCATGGTCGACCTGTCGCATCTGAACGCCAACGGCTTTCGCGATGTCGAGGCGATTACGCACAAACCGCTGGTGGCGACCCATTCCAACGTGCACGCCATCTGCCCGCACACCCGCAACCTGACGGACTGGCAGCTGGCCGCCATCCGCGCCACCGGCGGCATGGTCGGTCTCAACTTCGCCACCGGCTTCCTGCGCCCGGACGGCCGGATGAATTCGAACACGGAACTCGACGTGATGATCCGCCATCTTGACGCGATGCTCAAAGCGCTGGGGGAAGACGGCGTCGGCCTAGGATCGGATTTCGACGGCGCGCTGATCCCGGCGGCCATCGGCGATATCACCGGCGTCCAGCATCTGCTGAATGCCCTCATCGACAAGGGCTACGGGCGGGAACTGGTCGAAAAGATCGCGCTTGGAAACTGGCTGTCGGTCATCGAGCGCACCATCGCCTGAGGGCAAAACGGAGAGCTGCGCTGGGCCGCTCTCCACAGAAGCAAAAGAGCCTTAGACGATGCCGCCGCTACCACCGGCGACAGCCGGGCGTTCTGCCGAAACCTTGGCGCGGTACCCTGCGGCCCGGTAGCACGACACCGGCGAAATCGCGCCACCGTTTTCCAGCCGCGCCATGGCGAGGATCGGCTCGACATCGGTGCGAAAAGCGGTCTTCAGCGTTTCCGATGCCATGAGCGCATCATTGCCGTCCTGATAACCGGCAAGCGCCTGGCGATCGACCAGGAGCGCCAGCGCATAGGCGCGGCTCACTTCCATGGCACTGCTCATCAGGCTCTCGATCGGATCGGTGACATTGTGGCTCTGGTCGAGCATATGGGCGGGAGAGAAACCCTCGGCCTTGCGAGTTTCGGCATCCACCAGCTCGTTGAAGACGAGGAACAGGCGGTAGGGATCAACCGAGCCGGTATCCAGGTCGTCGTCGCCATATTTGGAATCGTTGAAGTGGAAACCGCCGAGTTTCTTGAACTGGATCAGCCGGGCGACGATCATCTCGATATTGACGTTCGGCGCATGGTGGCCGAGATCGACGAGGCAGAAGGCTTTTGGTCCAAGTTCCTGGGCGATCAGATAGTTTGTGCCCCAGTCCTGCACGACCGTCGAATAGAAGGCCGGCTCGAACATCTTGTGCTCGGTAAAGATCCGCCAGTCGTCGGGAAGCCCCTTGTAGACCGCCTTCATCGCGTCGAGGTAACGCTCGAAGCTTTTGGTGAAATTGCTTTGGCCGGGAAAGTTCGAGCCGTCGCCGATCCAAACCGTCAGGGCTTTCGAGCCTAGCGCCGCGCCGATCTCGATACATTCGAGATTGTGCTCGACGGCCTGCTGGCGTGTCGCCGCATCCGCGTGCGACAGCGAACCGAACTTGTAGGAATGGGCCTGTCCCGGCGCATCGGAAAACGTGTTGGAGTTCATCGCGTCGAAGCCGAGGCCGAGCCCATTGCCCTTCTGCTTCAGCTCGCCGAGATCGCTCACCTTGTCCCAGGGAATATGCAGCGAGACGGTCGGTGTCGCCCGGGTCAACTGCTGGATGACGGCGCAATCCTCGATCTTGTCGAAAATGTTGCGCGGTTCTCCGCCGCCGGGAAAGCGGGCAAAGCGCGTGCCGCCGGTGCCGACGCCCCAGGAGGGGACGGCGACGCCATAGGCCGAAACCTTGGCCTTGACGGTGTCGATATCGATGCCGCGCCGGGAAAGCCGCTCACCGAGGCTGATATAGTCCGCCGTCAGCGCCGCTTTGCCGGCCTCGTTTTCGCGCGCCACCACATCCGGCGCTATCATGAAGTCAGTCATGGTGTCCTCCCACGCGTGAACTTTCGTTCGTTCTCTGCGTTCTGAATTTTCCGATCCCAAAACCCCTGGAGGTCCCAGTGGACGTCGTCCGCATTCTTATCGCTATTCTTCTGCCGCCTGTCGGCGTCTTCATGCAGGTCGGCATCGGCCTGCATTTCTGGCTGAACATCCTTCTGACGCTGCTCGGCTACGTGCCGGGCATCATTCACGCCATCTGGGTGATCCTCAGGAAGTGATCACCGCGGGAACGACACGGCATTGCCCGCATCGACATTGATGATGTTGCCGGTCGATTTGGCCGACATGTCGGATGCGAGGAAGTAGATTGCTTCGGCTATGTCTTCCGGGAAAACGCTGAGCTTCAGCATCGAGCGCTCGCGGTACATGGCCTCCAGGCCCTCCATATCCGTCTTGTAGACGGCGGCGCGCTGTTCCTTCCACTCACCCGACCAGATCTTCGAGCCGCGCAAGACCGCATCCGGGTTGACGACGTTGACGCGGATCTGTGCCGATGCACCTTCGAGCGCCAGGCAGCGGGCCAGATGGATTTCGGCGGCCTTCGCCGTGCAATAGGCCGAGGCGCCGGGGGAGGCGGCGAGCCCGTTCTTGGAGGCGACGAAGACGACGTTGCCGCCGGCCTTCTGGTTGCGGAAGATCCGGAACGCTTCGCGCGACACCAGGAAATAGCCGGTCGCCAGAATGTCGATGTTCTTGTTCCAAAGCGCCAGTGTCGTCTCTTCGATCGGCGCCGAGGAGGCGAGCCCGGCATTGGAAACGAGAATGTCGAGGCCGCCGAATTCGAGCAGCGTATCGGCGAAGCTCTTTTCGACCAGCGCTTCATCTGTCACGTTCATGGTGACGGAACGGACAAAATCCTTGCCATACTTGCCGCCGAGTTCGCTCAAGGCCGAGGCGAGAGCCGCCTCGTCGATATCGGCCAGCACCACGCAGGCGCCTTCCTGCATCAGCCGGTGCGCCGTCGCCTTGCCGATGCCACCGGCGCCGCCGGTGACCAGCGCGATCTTGCCGGCCAGCATTTTCGGCTTCGGCATGCGCTGCAGCTTCGCTTCTTCCAGCAGCCAGTATTCGATGTCGAAGGCTTCCTGTTCCGGCAGGCCGACATAGGTCGAAACGCCGGACGCGCCGCGCATGACGTTGATGGCATTGACGTAGAATTCACCGGAAATGCGTGCCGTCGCCTTGTCCTTGGCAAAGGTGATCATGCCGACGCCGGGAATGAGATAGACCACCGCATTCGGGTCGCGCATCGCCGGGCTGTTGTCGCGCTTGCAGCGCGCGTAATAGGCGGCGTAACCGGCGCGGTATTCAGCAATGGCGGCGTCCAGACCCGCCAACGTCCTGTCGATATCCGGGTTGGCCGGATCGAAATCGATTACCAGCGGGCGGATTTTCGTGCGCAGGAAATGGTCCGGGCAGCTTGTGCCCAAGGCCGCCAGCGGCTCGAGATCCTTCGAGGTGACGAAGTCGAGAACCGCCTCGCTGTCATCGAAATGGCCGAGCTTGCGCTCGTCGGCGCTGATCATGCCGCGAATGACCGGCATCAGTTTCTGCGCGATTGCACGGCGCTCTGCTGCCGGCAGCACCGGCTTGACCGCACCGCCGAAGGCAGGAACCGTATTCTCGGTCTCGAACCAGGCCATCGCCTTGTTGATGATCTCGATCGTCGTCTCGTAGGCTTCCTTGGCCGTGTCGCCCCAGGTGAAAAGCCCGTGGCTTTCCAGGATCAGGCCGCGTGCACCGGGGTTTTCTTCGCAGAATTTACCGAGCCACAAGCCGAGTTCGAAACCGGGGCGCTTCCAGGGCAGCCAGCCGATATCGCCGCTGAAGATCTTTTGCGTCAGTTCGCGGCTGTTCTGAGAAGCGGCGATCGCGATGATCGCGTCCGGATGCATGTGATCGACGTGGACCTTCGGCACGAAAGCATGCAGCGGCGTGTCGATGGAAGCAGCCCGCGGGTTCAGGTTGAAGGTGCAATGCGGCAGGTAGCCGACCATCTCGTCTTCATGCTCGAGGCCGCGATAAAGGCCCTTCAGCGCGTTCAGCTTGTCCATGTAGAGGGTGGAGAAACCGTCCATCTTGATCGTACCGACGTCGCCGCCGGAACCCTTGACCCAGAGAACCTCGACCGTGCCGCCGCCGAGTGGATCCTTCTCCATCACCTTCGCAGAGGTGTTGCCGCCGCCATAGTTGGTGATGCGCTTGTCCGAGCCGAGAAGGTTGGAGCGGTAGAGCAGCCGCTCCGGTTCACTCATCGCGGCAGCCTTGCTGTCGTCCCAGAGATTGGCAAGGCGAGACCCTTGTTGCTTGTCCAGCATCGGCATTTCCTCCCGGTATGTTTCGTGAACGGCCCGTCGTGCCGCCCCGTCTGATTGCGGTCAGATCACATGGAAACTTAATCGATGTCAATCAGAAACGATCAGAAACAGTCATATTGCACTGCACAATGAAAATATATGATCGTTTATGATTGACAATGCGCGGTCATGATGAAAGCATCAACGCATTGGAGGAGCCATGCACGAGAAGGAAAGACACAGGATCATCCTGTCCGCCGTTCAGGAAAAGCCGGTTATCACCGTGTCTGAAATGGTGGAGTTGACGGATAGTTCCGAAGCCACGATCCGCCGCGATATTGCCGCGCTGCATGTGCAGAAGCGCCTCCGCCGTGTGCGTGGCGGTGCCGAGGCCATCAACCCGCCGCAGTTCGTCGGTCTTGCCGGCCGTCCCTTCAGCGTCAACGAAACACTTTTCGCCCGCCAGAAACAGGCGATTGCCAAGGAAGCCGTCGCGCTCTGTCAGGATGGCGAGCCGATCATCATCAATGGCGGAACGACCACCTTCCAGATGGTGCATTTCCTGTCCAACCGCCGCATGCAGGTTTTCACCAATTCCTTTCCGATCGCCGAGCACCTGCTCAAGCATTCGAAGAACACGATCATGTTGTCCGGCGGCACCATCTACCGCGAGCAGAACATCATCCTCAGCCCGTTCGACAACGACGTGACGCGCAATTTCTATGCGCGCCGGATGTTCATGGGCGCTCAGGGGCTTGGCCCTCTCGGTTTGATGGAGGGCGATCCGCTGCTCATCCAGGCGGAGCAGAAGCTGATCGATCAGGCCGACGAACTGATCGTGCTGATCGACTCGTCGAAGTTTCACAAGCGCTCGAGCCTCATCCTGTGTGGCCTGAAGCGCATCACGACAGTCATTACGGATTCGGACATCGAGGACAGACATGCCTCGATGCTGGAAGATGCGGGCGTCAATCTGGTTGTGGCCAATGTCCAGCCCGGCATCAAATCGCAGAATGCTCCATCGACGGCCTGATGCCATCGCCTGGAGAGAGAAATGAACCATAGAGGGAGGAGAAACCTTATGAAAATCTTGAAATCAGTGCTGGTGACGGCGGCTTTGACCGTCGCGCTCATGTCGGGAACCGCACATGCGGAAACCAAGAAAATCGCTCTCGTCGTCAAGGCGCTGGGCATCGGCTTCTTTGAAGCCGCCAACAAGGGTGCGCAGGAAGCTGCCAAGGAACTGGGCGACGTAGAGGTCATCTACACCGGCCCGACGACGACGACGGCCGAAGGCCAGATCGAAGTGATCAACTCGCTGATCGCCCAGAAGGTCGACGCCATTGCCGTTTCGGCCAATGACACGGACGCGCTCGTTCCGGCCCTGAAGAAGGCCATGGAACGCGGCATCAAGGTCATTTCCTGGGATTCCGGCGTCGCCAAGGACGGCCGTTCGATGCACCTGAACCCGTCTTCAAGCCCGCTGATCGGCAACATGATCATCAAGCTCGCTGCCGACCAGCTGCCTGAAGGCGGCGATGTTGCCGTTCTTTCGGCAACCGCAACCTCGACCAACCAGAACGTGTGGATCGAGGAAATGACCAAGGTTCTGCCGAACTATAAGGGCATCAACGTTGTCGCCACGGTCTACGGTGACGACCTTGCCGACAAGTCCTACCGCGAAACGCAGGGCCTCATTCAGTCCTATCCGAACCTGAAGGCGATTATCGCACCGACCTCGGTCGGCATCGTTGCCGCTGCCCAAGCAGTTGAAGACGCCGGCAAGGTTGGCCAGATCAACGTCACCGGCCTCGGCCTTCCCTCCGAAATGGCGGGTCACGTCAAGGCCGGTTCGTCCAAGTCCTTCGCCATTTGGAACCCGATCGACCTCGGCTATTCCGCCACCATGATCGCCTACGATCTCATTGGCGGCGCCGAAGCCAAGCCGGGCGCCGAGCTGAAGATGGGCCGCATGGGCACCGTCAAGCTCGACGACAACAACGAAGGCGCCATGGCCGATCCGTTCGTCTACGACGCCAAGAACGTCGAAGAGTTCGCCAAGATCTTCTGATCTGGCCTCTGTCTAATCCCCCTCGTGGGGAGGGTCGGAGCGTAGCGGAGGGGTCTTCTTTTGGGAAAAAGGAACCCCTCCCCCAACCCTCTCCACACCCAACCCTCCCCACAAGGGGGAGGGGGTAGATCGAGCAAGCCTCCGGCCTCCAGGTCCAGGGCTTCTGCAAACATTCCAAACCGGTGGACCAGGCCTTGCTGCAAGACACGACCATATCGCGGGTGAAACCCGCCATTGCGCTCGAAGGCATCTCGAAGTCCTTCCCCGGCGTCAAGGCACTGTCGGATGTTTCGCTGGCGCTCTATCCGGGTTCGGTGACTGCCCTCGTCGGCGAAAACGGCGCCGGAAAATCGACGCTGGTGAAAATCCTCACCGGCATCTACCAGCCCGACGGCGGCACGATCCGCGTCGATGGCGAGCTTGCCCATTTTCCCACCGCCATGGCCGCATCCCATGCCGGCGTCACCGCCATCCATCAGGAGACCGTGCTCTTCGACGAGCTTTCGGTCGCTGAAAACATCTTTCTCGGCCATGCGCCGCGCGGCCGTTTCGGCCTGATCGACTGGAAGAAACTCAACGCCGATGCCCGGGCGCTGCTCGCCCGCGTCGGTGCCGATCTCGACCCGACCATCCGCCTGCGTGATCTCGGCATTGCCAGCAAACATCTGGTGGCGATTGCCCGCGCCCTGTCGATCGATGCGCGCGTCGTCATCATGGACGAGCCGACGGCGGCCCTGTCGCACAAGGAAATCCACGAACTGTATGACCTGGTCGACCGGCTGAAGGCCGACGGCAAGGCCATCCTGTTCATCAGCCACAAGTTCGATGAAATCTTTCGCATCGCCGACCGCTACACCGTCTTCCGTGACGGCGGCATGGTCGGCGAGGGCCTTATCGCAGACGTCACCCAGGACCAGATGGTCCGCATGATGGTCGGCCGCGAAGTCGGCCAGGTGTTTCCAAAGGTCGATGTCGCCATCGGCGAGCCGGTGCTGACCGTCTCCGGCTATCGCCATCCGACCGAATTCGACGATATCAGCTTCGAGCTGCGCCGAGGTGAGATCCTCGGTTTCTACGGCCTGATCGGAGCCGGCCGGTCCGAGTTCATGCAGTCGCTGATCGGCGTCACCAAGCCGTCGGCCGGAGCCGTGAAGCTTGATGGCAACGTGCTTGTCATCCGCAGTCCGTCCGAGGCCATCGACAGCGGCATCGTCTATGTGCCGGAAGAGCGTGGCCGCCAGGGCGCGATCATCGGCCTGCCGATCTTCCAGAACGTCACGCTGCCCTCGCTCAACCGCACGTCGCGCAACGGCTTCCTGCGGCTGGCGAAAGAGTTCGCGCTCGCCCGTGAATACACCGCCCGGCTCGACCTGCGCGCCGCCTCGCTCGATCAGGACGTCGGCACGCTGTCGGGCGGCAACCAGCAGAAGGTCGTCATCGCCAAATGGCTGGCGACCCAGCCGAAGGTCATTATTCTCGACGAGCCGACCAAAGGCATCGACATCGGCTCCAAGGCCGCCGTGCACGCTTTCATGAGCGAACTCGCAGGCCAGGGCCTCAGCGTCATCATGGTCTCCTCAGAAATTCCCGAAATCATGGGCATGGCCGACCGGGTCATCGTCATGCGCGAAGGCCGCATCGTTGGCCGCTTCGAGCGCGATGAACTGACTGCCGAAAACCTGGTGCGGGCTGCGGCCGGTATTCCCTCGCAAGCAGCCGGCATTCCTTCCCAAACAGAAGGAGGCGCGGCATGATGGCCAAGATTCTCAAGAACCGCGAAATCCTCCTGCTAATCGCCATTGCCGCGCTGGTCTTTCTGATCGCGCTGCGCTTCCCGGCCTTCGTCAGCCCGAAGAACCTTGCAAATGTCTACAATGACACCTCGATCCTGATGATCCTGGCGCTCGGCCAGATGGCCGTCATCCTGACCCGCTGCATCGACCTGTCCATGGCCGCCAACCTGGCGCTCTGCGGCATGGTCGCGGGCCTCATCAACGTCGCCGTGCCCGGCATCCCCATCTCGCTGGTCATCCTGATCGCCATGGCGCTCGGCGCAGCCCTCGGCTCGATAAACGGTCTGCTGGTCTGGAAGCTCGATATCCCGCCGATCGTCGTCACGCTCGGCACTCTGACGATCTTTCGCGGCGCCATCTTCCTGCTCACCAATGGCGCCTGGATCAACGCCCACCAGATGAGCGACGCCTTCAAGGCGCTGCCGCGCACGCCCATTGCGGGATTTCCGGTTCTGTCCTGGCTGTCGGTGCTGACCATCATCATCATGGTCGTCGTCATGAAACGCACGGCGCTCGGCCGCGCCTTCTTCGCCGTCGGCGGCAATCCACATGCGGCCGTCTACACCGGCATTGATGTCGGCCGGACCCGCTTCTTTGCCTATTGCCTGTCGGGCAGCCTTGCGGGTCTCGCCGGCTATCTCTGGGTGTCGCGTTATGCCGTCGCCTATGTCGATATTGCTGCCGGCTTCGAACTCGACATCATCGCGGCCTGCGTCATCGGTGGGATCTCGATTGCCGGCGGCATCGGCTCGGTCGGTGGCGCCGTGCTCGGCGCGCTGTTCCTCGGCGTCATCAAGAATGCTCTGCCGGTCATCAACATCTCGCCCTTCGCCCAGATGGCGATATCAGGCACGGTCATCATCATCGCCGTCGCCGTCAATGCCCGCGCCGAGAAGCGCAAGGGCCGGGTCATTCTCAAGACAGCGGAGGCGCACTGATGGCTGAAACCCAGATGACCGCGCGTAACATCCCCGACCGGCTGCAGAGCGGCGGCGCCCGTACGCTGAAAAGCTGGGAGACGCTTCTTTTGGTGGTGGCCGTGGCGATCTTCACGATCAACTCCTTCGCATCGCCCTATTTCCTCGATCCGTGGAATCTCTCCGACGCGACCTTCAACTTCACCGAAAAGGCGATGATCGCCTTTGCCATGGCGCTGGTCATCATTGCCGGTGAGATCGATCTGTCTGTTGCTTCGATCATCGCGCTGACCTCGACGATGATGGGCCTGTTCGTCCAGCTTGGTTTCGACACGCCGACCCTTGTGGCCGTCGGCCTGGCAACGGGCCTCGTCTGCGGCATGGTCAATGGTCTGCTCGTCACTGGCCTTGGCCTGCCGTCGATCGTCGTCACCATCGGCACGATGAGCCTGTTTCGCGGTCTCTCCTTCGTCATCCTCGGCGACAAGGCGTTCACCGGTTATCCGGCCAGCTTCTCGTTCTTCGGCCAGGGCTACGTCTGGTGGGTGTTCTCCTTCGAGTTCTGCCTCTTCGTGCTTCTGGCCGTCATCTATGGCGTGCTGCTGCACAAGACCAATTTCGGCCGCGCTGTCTATGCCATCGGCAACAACCAGACCGCCGCCCTGTTTTCCGGTGTCCGCGTCGGCCGGGTCAAATTCATCCTCTTCCTGCTGACGGGCCTGATGGCCGGAATCGCCTCGATCTGCCTGACCTCGCGCCTCGGCTCGACGCGGCCGTCGATCGCGCTCGGCTGGGAGCTGGAAGTGGTGACGATGGTCGTGCTCGGCGGCGTCAGTATTCTCGGCGGTTCCGGCAAGATCCCCGGCGTCGTGCTGGCGGCCTTGATCATGGGCATGGTTACCTTCGGTTTCGGCCTGCTCAACGTTCCCGGCATTGTCATGTCGATCTTCATCGGTATCCTGCTGATCTCGGTCATCGCGCTGCCGATCCTCTATGGCCGCCTGCGCGGCCGGGCGCACTGAGGACGTTTCGATGGAGAAATACGCGTTTCGCATGCGGCTCAATCCCGGCATGGAAGAGGAATACCAGGCGCGCCACGATGCGATCTGGCCGGAGCTTTCGGCGCTGCTGACAGAGGCCGGCGTGTCCGACTATTCCATCCATCTCGATGCGGAAACCGGCCTCCTGTTCGGCGTGCTCTGGCGCCGCGACGATCACACGATGGCGGCACTGCCCGATCATCCGGTCATGAAGAAATGGTGGGCCTATATGGCCGATCTCATGGAAACGAAGGCCGACAATGAGCCGGTCGCCGCTCCCCTGAAAACCGTCTTCCACATGTCCTGATCCCATGAACAACCCCAGCACCATCGCCGTCATCGATATCGGAAAGACAAATGCCAAGGTGGCGCTGGTCGATGCCGCCACGCTCAGCGAGATCGCCGTTCGCACCACGCCCAATACGGTGATGAGCACGGCGCCCTATCCGCATTTCGATACCGGCCGCTTGTGGTCCTTCGTTCTGGACAGCCTCAAGGCGCTGCACGCGGAACACCCCGTCGATGCGATCTCGATCACCACGCACGGCGCCACCGGCGTGCTGATGGCCGGCCGAGAACTGGCCATGCCGGTCATCGACTATGAATTCACCGGTCCAGAAGTGCTTTCCGAAGACTATGCCCGGATCCGTCCTCCGTTCGCGGAAACCGGCACGCCGAAACTTCCCGGCGGCCTCAATGTCGGCGCCCAGATTTTCTATCAGGCCCAGACCTTCCCGCAGGAATTTGCGGAGGTCACGACGATTCTGATGTATGCGCAATACTGGTCGTTCCTCCTAAGCGGCGTGCTCGCCAACGAGGTGACCTCGCTCGGCTGCCATACCGATCTCTGGGAGCCGGACAACAACCGCTATTCCAGCATGGTCCGCTCGCAGGGCTGGGAACCGCTGATGGCGCCCGTGCGCAAGGCGTCCGATGTACTGGCAACGCTGCTGCCTGAGGTCGCCGCCTACACCGGCATTCCGGCCACCACGCCGGTTCACTGCGGCATTCACGATTCCAACGCCTCGCTGCTGCCGCATGTCCTGTCGATGACGGCGCCCTTTTCGGTGATCTCGACCGGAACCTGGGTCATCGTCATGTCGGTGGGCGGCAGGGACGTCGTGCTCGACGAACAGCGCGACACGCTGATCAACGTCAATGCGCTCGGCCAGCCCGTGCGCTCCGCCCGCTTCATGGGCGGCCGCGCCTTTTCGGTGCTTGGCGGGCGGGGCGGTGTCGCCATTGCGCCGGCAGACATGACAGCCGTGTTGGAGCGGGATGTCATGATCCTGCCTTCCACGCCCGAGGGCTCCGGACCCTATCCGCACAACGGCGCATCCTGGACAGCACCGGCAGACACGCTCTCCTCGGCCGAGCGAACTGTGGCGATCTCGTTCTATCTCGCGTTGATGACGGCCACCTGCCTCGATCTGATCGGCGCGGATGGTCCTGTCATTGTCGAAGGTCCGTTTTCCGAGAACGCCCAGTTCAAGCAGATGCTGGCTATCGCCACCGGGCGTAGCGTGCTGTCGGGCAGCGGCAGCGCCACCGGTACCAGTGTCGGGGCTGCGATGTTGGCGATCGATCATCCGCCGGCAAGCGAGCTGACACCATTCGTTGCGGTGCCGGACGCGCGAATGCAGGTCTATGCTGAGAAGTGGCGGGCCCGTGCTGAAGCAGCCTATAAAGCCTGAAGCAGTGCTTCGGTTGCTGTCGCGCAGTCCCGCGACGGTTAAAGTCTTCGGAAACGTCGAAATTTTTAGAACGCAGAAGATACGATCAGAAAATCGGTCCGAGGGATGTGGTTTTTTCTGCCTCAATATTCATGAGCAGAGATATGGCTGCCAACGTGCAGGTGGCTATAAGCATTGCGCTCAGTCCAAGAACAATCATTGTTCATTCCTTTGATGACATCATCGTCAACATGCAACGTCACTTAGACCGCTGTTGCTTGCGTCGGGCTTGCGCCACGCCATGCTCCATCGAATAGAGTCGGGCGTCATCCTGGTCAACTGCTAGGATTAATCATTGAAAACCTGTTGTTTTTACATAGCGCCTCCCGAAACGGCACTGCGGCTTCTGCGGTTTTGCCCACGGCCTCGTTAATTTTGGGGAAAGCATGTAGCCGCAGAACAACGTTAACCTTCAAGCAAGGAATTAACCATAAACATTGTCTGACACGTCGGATTTCGAAGGCATGATGCCGCGCCGCCGGACCGGATAGATCCGGTATGACTCTTCCATCAGAATTATGCGCGGGGAACGCAACGGGTAACACCGGTGCTTCGGGTTTTGTGTTGAACGTCCGCAAGGGCGTCTACGGGCGGTGTATTGCGCCTTAATCTGTGCCCGGGCTCGATTTTGATGGTTTCGCTGGCATTCCGCCAGCGTCGCATTGGAATTCGGGGACCGTGTTGCAACAGGAAGCGTCAACAGATCAGGCTCGAAGCGCCCAGGCAGGCAGCCTGCGTGACCGCTTGCGGTTTGCCGGTCTCGAGACTGCGCAGAGCGATCTCATGCGCAAGCACCGCTCTACCATCACACCGCATGTCGAAGCCGGGCTTCGCGATCTTTTTCAGCGCCTGCAAACATTCCCCGATGCTGCCCGCCAGTTTTCGAGCGAGCGCCAGGTCGAGCGTCTGCACGATCTTCAATCATCCCACTGGGGTGTTCTGACCGACGCCCGCTTCGACAGTCTGTATGCCGAGCGTGTCAAGGTTCTCTCCGATACCGAAAGCCGCATGGGTCTCGATCCGCGCTGGAATGTCGTTGGCCACTCTGTGGTGCTGGAGCACGTCGTCGATGGTCTGATCGCCGAGTTCTGGCCGAAGTCGATCCTATCATCCGGAAAAGCCCGGAAGAATGAGCTCTCCGCGCTGGTTGCCGCCCTGCTGCGCACCATCATGGTCGATGCCGAGATCAACGTTTCGCTGCGCTTCAACGAACTTCGCCAGACCCACCAGCGTGCACTCGCCGAACAGCGCCGCGCCGATCAGGCCGAGGTAGACCTTGCCTTCGGCGCCGCCATCCGCGCACTCGCCGATCAGGATTTCTCCGTGCGCATCCCGGACGAAGCGCCCGACAGCGTCAGGGCGCTGGCCGATCTGTTCAATCAGGCGCTTCACAATCTCGAGGAGCGCTTTGCCGCGTTCACGCAGAAAAGTGCGGACATCGAGGCCGGTGCCCAGAAGCTCTCGGCCGCGACCGTCGGGTTTTCGGAAAGATCCGAACGCCAGTCTGCAGATCTGTCCGAGGCAAGCCGGGTGCTGGCCGCTATCGCCGGCCATGTGCGCGCGAGCGCAGGCGACACCCGAAAAGCTGAGGCTGCCGCAGCGCTGACGCGCCAGTCGGCCGAAAAGAGTGGTGACATCGTTGGCCAGGCAATTTCCGCCATGGCCGATATCGAGACGTCGGCAGAAAAGATCGGCCAGATCATTGGCACCATCGATGAGATTGCCTTCCAAACCAACCTTCTGGCCCTCAACGCCGGGATCGAAGCGGCCCGCGCCGGCGAAAGCGGCCGCGGTTTTGCCGTCGTCGCCCAGGAAGTCCGTGCCCTTGCGCAGCGCTCCGGCGATGCCGCCCGCGAAATCAAGCAGTTGGTAACCGGCACCAAGGCGCAGGTCGATGCCGGCGTCCAGATGGTCGCCCGCACGCAGGACGCCATCGGCAGCATCGTCCAGCAGGTGGTCGACATCAACGCCGCCATTGCCGGCATCGCCGTTCACACCAGCGAGCAGGCAAGCGGGCTTGAATCTGTCTCCGCCACGGTCGGCAAAATCGGCGAGCGGGTCATGGACGGCGCCGGCGAGGCCGCTGTTGCCCGCGCCGCATCCGACGATCTGCAGACCGTCATCGTCGAGCTTGGTCAGACAATCCGGCAGTTCCATCTCCAGCGCCAGAGCAACCAGGCCAAAGCCGCTGCCCGTCCGGCAGCGAACGCGATCGCCCGTGACCGCTACGACGCAGGGCATGGTTTCGAAGAGCAGGACGACAACGCGCATTTCTCCGGCCGCCTGGCCGGATTGGGAGGCTGACCGATGATGCCGCGCAGCACCACGACCTACGCGACTGCCGCCACCCGGCTCAAGAACGGCGCGGATTTCAAGACAAGCAATGCACGGTACTCAAGCATACGAGGAAAGATCTGATGGCGAGCAAGAAAGCCGCTGGACAAAGCCTAAGTCTGGCACCGGTGCTGGACCTCAATGAAGCGACATTGCTGCATGGCAAGCTGATGGGTGTGCGCGGCACAAATCTCACCATCGATGCCTCTGCGGTCGAGCGTGTCGGCGCCCTGTGTCTGCAGGTGCTGATGGCCGCCGCAAAATGCTGGGAGGAAGACAAGGTGTCTTTCAAATTCAGCAAAGTTTCTGACGCATTCACAAAAACAAGCCAACTCGTCGGTGTGAATATCGATCATCTGCTGGCAAAGGAGATTTAAGTCATGAAGAAAAAAGTACTGACGGTCGATGACTCCCGCACGATCCGCAACATGCTTCTCGTTACGCTGAACAATGCTGGGTTTGAGACGATCCAGGCAGAAGACGGCATTGAAGGCCTGGAAATTCTCGAGGATGCAAATCCCGACGTCATCGTCACCGACATCAACATGCCGCGCCTCGATGGTTTCGGCTTCATCGAAGGGGTCCGCAGAAACGAGAAATTCCGGGCGATCCCGATCCTCGTTCTGACCACGGAAAGCGATGCCGAGAAGAAGAACCGCGCCCGTCAGGCCGGTGCAACCGGCTGGATCGTCAAGCCGTTCGATCCGACGAAACTGATCGATGCTATCGAGCGTGTAACCGCTTAATCAGGATTTCACCCAATGGATATGAACGAAATCAAAGAGATTTTCTTTCAGGAGTGCGAGGAACAGCTCGCTGAACTGGAATCCGGTCTCCTCAAGCTGAACGACGGCGATCGCGACCCGGAAACGGTCAACGCGGTTTTCCGCGCCGTTCACTCGATCAAGGGCGGCGCTGGAGCCTTCGGTCTCGACGACCTCGTCTCTTTCGCGCACGTATTCGAGACGACACTTGATTGCGTTCGATCCAACAAGCTGGAACCCAACCAGGACGTCCTCAAGGTCATGCTGAAGTCGGCCGACGTCCTGGCCGATCTCACCAACGTCGCCCGCGACGGCGGCAGCGTTGACGAAGCGCGCAGCAAGACGCTGATCCGCGAACTCGAGGCTCTGGCCAATGGCGAAACGCCGAAGGCAAGTGCCGCCGAGGTGCCGATGGCTGCAAAGCCCAAGGCCGCAGCGCCGGCACCCGTTGCTGTTGTGGAACCGGCCCCGGTCAACGAGCATGGTTTTGCGCCCGTCGCCTTCTCGTTCGATGATTTCGGTGTTGACGAGGCTGAAGAAAACACGGCTCCGCTCTACGACATCAGTTTCAAGCCGAAATCGGATCTCTATTCCAAGGGCAACGAGGCGACGCTGCTGCTGCGCGACCTGTCGCGCCTTGGCGAGATGAGCATCCATTGCAACATGGACAGCCTGCCGCCGCTGGATCAGATGGATCCGGAATCGGCCTACTTCTCCTGGAAAATCTCGCTCGCCACCGAAAAGGGCGAAGAGGCGATCCGGTCGGTCTTCGAGTTTGCCGAGTGGGACTGCGATCTCGAAATCATTGCCGCCGATGCCGGTGCCGAGCCTGTCACAGGCGATGCCGATCTGCCGATGCAGCCGGTGCCCTTCGACCTGTCGGCGCTTGATGAAGATCATGGCCTTACCCCGGCAGCAGAGCTTTCCGCCGCACCTGAGACCGACGACCTTCAGGCCGCCGTCGCTGCTGCCGACACGGCAAGCAATGTCGTGCAGATCGCCGGCAACGCTGCCCGCGCCGCCGCCGACCCGTCCAAAGCTGCTGCAACGGCCGCTGCCATGGCAGCCCAGGCCAACAATCAGGCGTCCGCTGCCGCCGCGACCACCATCCGCGTCGATCTCGATCGTGTCGACCGGCTGATCAACCTCGTCGGCGAACTCGTCATCAACCAGGCCATGCTCTCCCAGAGCGTCATCGAGAACGACACCAATGGCCTCTCCTCGATCAACATGGGCCTGGAAGAGCTGCAGCAGCTGACCCGCGAGATCCAGGACTCGGTCATGGCCATCCGCGCCCAGCCGGTCAAGCCGGTGTTCCAGCGCATGGCCCGCACGGTTCGCGAAATCGCCGACATTACCGGCAAGTCGGTCCGTCTCGTCACCGAAGGCGAAAACACCGAAGTCGACAAGACGGTCATCGACAAGCTGGCCGAACCGCTGACGCATATGATCCGCAACGCCGTCGATCACGGTCTTGAAACACCGGAAAAGCGCATTGCCGCCGGCAAGAACGCCGAAGGCACTGTCAAGCTGACCGCCAAGCACCGCTCCGGCCGCATCGTCATCGAACTGTCGGACGACGGCGCCGGCATCAACCGCGAAAAGGTCCGCCAGAAGGCGATCGACAACGATCTTATCGCTGCAGACGCCAATCTGTCGGACGAGGAAATCGACAACCTGATCTTCCACGCCGGCTTCTCGACCGCCGACAAGGTGTCCGACCTCTCCGGCCGCGGTGTCGGCATGGACGTGGTCAAGCGTTCGATCCAGGCGCTCGGCGGCCGCATCAACATCTCCTCCAAGCCCGGTCACGGCTCGATCTTCAGCATGAGCCTGCCGCTGACGCTCGCAGTTCTCGACGGCATGGTCGTCACCGTTGCCGGCCAGACCCTGGTGGTTCCGCTGACGGCGATCGTCGAAACGCTGCAGCCGGAGGCGTCGGCAATCCACAGCTTCGGCGCCACGCAGCGCCTGATCTCGATCCGCAACAGCTTCTGCCCGCTGGTCGATGTCGGCCGCATCCTCAACTTTCGGGCCACCCAGGCAAACCCGGTCGAAGGTGTCGCCCTACTGGTGGAATCCGAAGGCGGTGGCCAGCGTGCCCTGATGGTCGATGCCATCCAGGGACAGCGTCAGGTCGTCATCAAGAGCCTCGAAGCCAATTACAACCATGTGCCCGGCATTGCCGCGGCGACAATTCTCGGTGATGGCCGCGTTGCTCTCATTCTCGATGTCGATGCCGTCGTTGCCTCGTCGCGCGGACAGTCGCTGCGCGCCGATGGTGCCTTGGCGGTAGCAGGATAAACCATGACCCGGACCCGCAGGAACATCACTCTGGATCTGAACGACCGCATCGCGTTCGCAGCCGCCGTGATGTCTAGCGGCTGGACGACAGACCCCGTGGATCCGGCATGTGCCCGTCCGCCTGCTGAAAGTGACGCCGCATGATCTCGCCTTTTGCGCTTGAGCCGAAACAATCGCCGGACGAGTGTCTGGCCAGCGGAGAATATCCGCTGACCCGCCGCGATCTGTCCGAGATTGCGGCGATGATCTATGCGGATGCCGGCATTTACCTGAACGAATCCAAGGCCTCGCTGGTCTATTCGCGGCTGTCGAAGCACATCCGTGCCCTCGGCCTCAGAGGCTTCCGAGAATATTGCTCGCTGGTTGCGTCACCGGCCGGTGCGCCTGAACGGCGCGAGATGCTTTCGCACCTGACGACCAACTTCACGCGCTTCTTCCGCGAGAACCACCATTTCGAACATTTGAAGTCCGATGTTCTGCCCGAGCTTCTCGCCCGTGCCCGCAGTGGCGGCCGGGTGCGCATCTGGTCTGCCGCCTGTTCGGACGGGCAGGAGCCCTATTCCATCGCGCTCACCGTTCTGTCGATGATGCCGAACGTTGCCGAATACGACTTCAAAATTCTGGCCACGGATATTGACCCGAAGATTCTGGCGCTTGCACGGGCAGGCGCCTATGATGCCAACGCGCTCGAGACCGTCAGCCCCGCCATGCGCAAGCAATGGTTCACCGAAACGGACGTGGCTGGCCGCCAGAAATGGCAGATAGACGACCGGGTGAAGAAGATCATCACCTTCAACGAGCTGAACCTGATGACGCAATGGCCGTTCAAGGGCCGTTTCGATGTCATCTTCTGCCGCAACGTCGTCATCTATTTCGACGAGCCGACGCAGGTGAAGATCTGGTCGCGCTTTGCCGGCATGCTGCAGGAAAAGGGCCATCTCTATATCGGCCATTCCGAGCGTGTATCGGGCGATGCCAAGTCCCTGTTCGACAATATCGGCATCACCACCTATCGCCTTGACCCCAAAACACGGGAGAAGCGCTCATGAGCGGGCCGGCACGTGTTCTCGTGGTTGATGACTCGCCGACAATGCGGGGCTTGATCACGGCCATTCTCAACGAAGACCCGGATGTCAGTGTCGTCGGCCAGGCGGCCGATGCCATGGAGGCCCGGGCTGCCATCAAACAGCTTGATCCCGATGTCGTGACGCTCGACATCGAGATGCCGAACATGAACGGGCTCGAGTTTCTCGACAAGATCATGCGCCTGCGCCCGATGCCGGTCATCATGGTCTCGACCCTGACCCAGCGCGGCGCCGACGCAACGATCGCGGCACTGGAAATCGGCGCGTTCGACTGTGTCGGCAAGCCGGTTGCCGGCGATCCGCGCCCATTCTGGGGACTGGTGGACAAGGTCAAGGCCGCCGCCCGCTCGCAGCGCAAGTTCATCATCACCGGAAACAAGGCTGCGGCCCCGACGCCGGCCGAGGTGGCCGCCAGTTCCGACTACAAGCCCAGCCGCAAGATCGTCGCCATCGGTTCATCGACCGGCGGGGTCGAGGCGCTGATCGCGGTGCTCTCGAAGTTTCCAGCCAATTGCCCGCCGACAGTGATCACGCAGCACATGCCGCACACGTTCACCAAGAGCTTTGCCGAGCGCTTGAACCGGCTGTGCGCGCCGGCCGTCCAGGAAGCCACCGACGGTGCCCGGCTCGAGATCGGCAAGATCTACCTGGCTCCCGGTGGCGAGCGCCACCTGCAGGTCGTCAACGCCCTGTCGCCCCATTGCCGGTTGCTCGACAGGGAGCCGGTCAACGGTCACCGCCCGTCGGTCGATGTCCTCTTCGATTCGGTTGCCGAACTGGCGGGAAAGAATGCCGTCGGGGTCATCCTGACAGGCATGGGGCGCGATGGTGCCTCGGGTCTTCTGAAAATGCGCCAGGCCGGTGCACGCACCATCGGTCAGAACGAAAAGACCTGTGTAGTTTATGGAATGCCACGTGTTGCTTACGAACTGGGTGCTGTCGAACAACAGCTTCCCCTCGGCTCGATCGGGGAAGAAGTCTTGAACAGCACCTCAGCCCGAAGAGAAGGAAGTCAGTAAAATGTCCCTAGCGGAAAAAATCAAAGTTCTGATCGTCGACGATCAGGTCACCAGCCGGTTGCTTCTCGGCGATGCCTTGCAGCAGCTCGGCTTCAAGCAGATCACCGTCGCCGGTGATGGTGAGCAGGGTGCCAAGATCATGGCGCAGCAACCGCACCATCTGGTCATTTCGGACTTCAACATGCCGAAAATGGATGGCCTCGGCCTGCTGGCGGCCGTTCGCAGCAATCCGGCCACCAAGAAGGCGGCGTTCATCATGCTGACGGCCCAGGGCGACCGTGCCCTGGTCACCAAGGCAGCGGCACTCGGCGCCAACAACGTTCTGGCCAAGCCGTTTACGATCGAAAAGATGAAAGCAGCGATCGAGGCTGTGTTTGGTGCGCTGAAATGATTGCAGAGGCCGGTGTCAAACGGGTGCACGTCATCCAGGGAGAGTTTAAGGTTTTCAACGACCCTCACGTCGTTTTGAGCACGATTCTCGGGTCCTGCGTTGCCGCGTGCATGCGTGATCCGGTGATTGGGGTCGGTGGAATGAATCACTTCCTTCTGCCCGGTTCTGCAGATGCCAGTGGGTCGGGCGGGGACGCGACACGCTATGGTGTGCATCTGATGGAGTTGCTGATCAACGGTCTCTTGAAGCAGGGCGCTCGCCGCGACCGCCTCGAGGCCAAGATTTTCGGCGGTGCCAAGACGATCGCCAAGTTTTCGAACGTCGGCGAGCAGAACGCGCTTTTTGCCAAGCGGTTTCTGATGGACGAAGGCATTCAGATCGTCGGCGAGAGCACCGGCGGTGATCACGGCCGCAAGCTTGAATATTGGCCGTCTTCCGGCCGCGCCCGTCAATACGCACTGACCGGCGTCGAAACGCAGAAGACAGTGGCTTTGGAGAGCAGGCCAGCCCCCATTTCCAGGCCGGTCGACAATTCGATCGAATTTTTTTGATCCCGGTTTTCAGTTTTAAGGGGACAACATGCATACCGAAGTTCGAGGGCATCTGCCCGGTTTGGAAGAGGCACTGCCGGAGGTTCTGATGCGTATCGTGTCAGAGCTTCACGACGTCGCGTATCTGATCGAGAGGATCGAACCTCAGCTAAGCGACAATCACGGCGAGGCGTTCCTCAACCCGGCAGATCGCATGAAAGTACTGCAAGGCATCGATCTGGCGGTGCAGAAAACCCGCGGGCTTGCCGAATTCATCGACACGGTGACCGGATCCATTCCGGAAAACTGGCTTGTCGACGTGACGACCGCGCTCAATCTGGTCAAGCTCGCCGATATGCAGAAAGCTCTTGGCAATGGAATGTTGCGCCATGGGCACTCGCAGCCTTTGACAAAGGCGTCGGGCGACTTCGAGGCATTCTAGAATGCGGCGCGTCCTGAAGGGCGCGCCTGTTTTGATCCAGAATTCGAGCCCATCGGTTGTCTCCGTGTGGCGTCCCGTTTTCCCGGCTTGCCGCATCTGCGCCCGGAAACAGTCCAATCCCCCAATGAGCATAGGCTTGTCACCGCCAGCGCTTGCCGCATGCGGGAGCGAAACGTTCGCGCAAGCTTCAATGTCTAGTTTCCAACGTGGGTCTATTTGAATCCGCGCACGACTCATTATCGGGAGTAGCCCGTCGGGAGTGCGCCAGTTGGTGCGGGAACAGAATGAATCTGTTAGATCAATTTTCGACGGTCATGAAGAATCTGGCCAGTTTGGGACGCGCAAGGCTCCTCGCCCTGTTTGGTGTTGGTGTTCTGGCCATCGGCCTGGTGGTCGGCGCCGGCGTCTACGTCAACAAGCCATCCTTCGAAACGCTTTATGTGGGCCTCGAACCCGGCGATCTAAACCAGATCAGCGTCGCACTGGCGGAAGCCAGCATGAAATTCGATGTCGGCGCCGATGGCGCCAGCATTCAGGTGCCGGTTGGCACCACCAGTCAGGCCCGGCTGTTCCTCGCCGAACGCGGCCTGCCAAACAGCGCCAACGCCGGTTACGAACTTTTTGACAATGTCGGCTCGCTGGGCCTGACCTCCTTCATGCAGGAAGTCACCCGCGTTCGCGCCCTTGAAGGCGAAATCGCACGCACCATCCAGCAGATCAACGGCATCGCCGCTGCCCGCGTCCATCTCGTCATGCCCGACAAGGGCAGCTTCCGCAAAGCCGAGCAGACCCCGACCGCATCCGTCATGATCCGGGCCAGTGCCACCGCTGGCCGCACGGCCGCTGCCTCCATCCGGCATCTCGTTGCCTCCTCCGTCCCGGGCCTCAATGTCGATGACGTGACGATCCTCGATTCGACCGGCCAACTGCTGGCGTCAGGCGATGATCCATCCAACAGCGCCATGAACCGGTCGCTGACCATGGTCCAGTCGGTTCAGGGTGAAATCGAAAGCAACATCGACAAGGCCCTGGCACCGTTCCTCGGCATGGACAACTTCCGCTCCAGCGTTACCGCCAAGCTGAACACCGATACGCAGCAGATCCAGGAAACCGTGTTCGACCCTGAATCGCGCGTCGAGCGCTCGGTCCGGGTGACGAAGGAAGCCAACAAATCCAGCCAGCAGGAAAAGGACCAGGCCGCGACCGTCGAGCAGAATGTGCCGCAAGGCGGTCCGACCGGGGGCACGGGTCCAGCATCCAACGACGAATCCGAAAAGAAGGAAGAGCAGACCAACTACGAGATCAACAGCAAGACCGTCGCTACCGTCCGCAACAGCTACTCGATCGAGCGCCTGTCGGTTGCCGTGGTCGTCAATCGCGGCCGCATCGCCAGCATGGTCGAGCAACCTGCCGATCAGGCCAAGATCGACGCCTATCTGGCCGATATGCAGAAGATCGTCTCCTCCGCTGTCGGTCTCGACGACAAGCGTGGCGATATTGTCACCCTGACCGCCATGGACTTCGTATCGACCGATCTTCTCAATGAAGCTGTCGCCGGTCCGGGCATCGTCGAAACGCTGACCAAGAATGTCGGCGGCATCATCAACGCGCTTGCCTTCGTGGTCGTCGCCTTCCTGGTTGTCTGGATGGGCCTGAGGCCGCTTGCCCGATCCATGGGTGTCGGTTCGTCGGCCGGAGGCATCGGTGCTCTCGAAAGCGAACCGGCCGGACTGGAACTGCCAGACTTCTCGCCAGCCAGCGGCGCGCCTGGTGGCGCTCTCATGGATGGTTTCGGTTCGGACTTCGGCTTCGACAGCACCGACGATCTGCTCAGCATGGGCGACGACGGCGGCTTCAACCGCCGGGTCAAGGAAGGCCCGGAACGGCGTCTCGCCCGCATGGTCGAGATCAGCGAAGAGCGGACTGCCAAGATCCTGCGCAAATGGGCGGTTGACCGGGCCGCATAATCATCGCCAGTTCACGACACGCATCGAAATCCCGCCCGACGGCGGGATTTTTCGTTCTGGACGGTTTACATCGTCCAAACGACATCGTGGAATCCGGCCGAAGCAAAGGTCACCGGCTTCTTCGTATTTCTGTCATTCGCTGACAAAATCCGAACATTAGGAAGCGCTGACAAGCGCTCCGCAGAGTCTTGCCGCCTTCACGCCGGTCGATCGCTGTCTGCCTTAATTTGCGTTCCAGCGAATTGTTCTGTTCGCAACCTTGATTGTCGCGGCCTGGAAATTCGCATAACCGTAGTTTTACTATCCGGCCGTAGTCAAGAATCCAATAAATCCAAGAGAAATCCTGAATGTTGTTCGGACTATTCGTTTCAGATGGTGATGTAATTCCGCAACATCTTTAAAAACATGTATCGTCGCGGATCACTCAAGAAGTCCTGCTGCCGATTGAAGCAAACTCGATTTTAACCGAATCAGGCAGTGCCGCTGCTGTCCGAAACGCCTCTCCGCAGAAGAAGTTGAAAATTAATTAATGAAAAACAATGTCTTGCGGCACAGGTGTTCAAACCGAACCGATGCTGTGGCCATTGTCCGGTTCGAACGCCCAATGTTTTCGAATCGATTCACGGATTTTGACAAAAGTAAATCCCGAGAAGATGGCGGTAGTTTTTCGACACCATAATAGTACGCTTTTTGACAGGTGATTCGGCTGAATCCGGGTGATTCGAAAATGTGCGATTTTCGAATCCCACCGTCTGCGGAGACGGTGAAACGGGAATGCCGGGACCGTGATGGGGGCTAATGCAATGGACAATCTTCAGGCAGATATTGCAAGTTGGACGGCGCCGGCCATGACCGCGCGCTCGGCGGCGCGGTCGGTCTCGCGCGAGCAGCTGGTCTACCGGCTGGAAGCAATGGTCGAGCAGGGCGGATATGCCGCCTGTCTCAAAGCACTGACAGACTACGTCGGCGCCACGCATTACATGCTGGCCCACTACGATCTCTCCAAGGAAAACAATCTCGATCTGGTGGTCGCATCGGACTGGCCGTTCGATCTCGTCCGGCGGCTTTCCTCCCTGATGATCGGTCTCTATTCCCGCACGACCGAACTTGAAAAATGCCTGGCTGTCCTGCAGCCATCTTTCCTCATGCTGCCTGACGACATGTCCCTGCCGGCAGGCATTAGCCGCGACTACTGCGCAATCACCTTCAATGTTGGCACAACACGCCTGTCGCTGATGCTGCTCTTCCCCGAAAACGTCATCCTCTCGCAGGAACGCCTTCGCGACGTCGGATTGCTGGCCGCCTATTTTGCCAGCACGGCCGGCGTTGTCAGCACCAAGACGGACCGTGAGTTCGACCTGACCGAGCGGGAATTCGAATGCCTGTTCTGGATATCGGAAGGAAAGACCAGCGATGAAATCGCGGTCATCCTCGGCATATCCAGAAATACGATCAACAACTACATCACCAGCGTCATGCGCAAGACGGCTACCAAGACACGTTCCGAAGCCATCGCCTATGCGGTGCGCAACAACCTGGTTTAGGCGCGATCATGGATTCTCAACCACTCAAGAGCGACCGCCCTGCCGAGGACGCAAAGACCGCCCGGGAAAACCGGCTGCTGCGCCAGACCAATTTCACCGTTCGCCTGCAGTCCATGCAGAAACAGCTGAATGCGAAGCACTATGCCGTCTTCCGCATCACCGGCAACGGGCTGCCGGCTTCGCGCAAGCTCGCCTGCATCATGGAAAACTGGGGCGCGGCGGCCGAGATCAATGCCAATGCCGTCACCGCCACCTATGGCGATGCGATGCGGGCTCATCTGGAAACCTCCATGCTGCCGGTTGTCTGGAACGGCGGCGGCGAACACCAGGCGGCCGAGACGCAGGATATCGATCGCCTGACCTTCCGCCTGCGTGGCGGGCTCCTGCCGTTTTCGGGCGTTGGCTTTCCCGTGCGTCTCGGCGCACAGGGCAATGGCTACGTGCTCCTGTCCGGCGGCTATATCGAAATATCGGGCGATATGCTCGTCGATCTGCACGGCCGCTGCTGCCAGCTGATGAGCGATATCCTCGGCAACGAGGCAAAACGCAAGTCGGCCATCAAGAACCTCAGCGAGCGCGAGCTGGCCTGCCTGCAGATGGCCGCTGACGGCTGCATCAGCGAAGAAATCGCCGTCAACATGGGATTGTCCGTCCATACGGTCAACGCCTACCTCGGCGTCGCCACGACGAAGCTCGATTCCGTCAACCGCGTGCAGGCGATCGCCAAGGCGATCCGGCTCGGCTACATCAACTGACATTGAACGAAGAATTCGCAACCCGGATACCTGAAAGGCGTCCGGGTTTTTTGTCGCCTGTCAGGCGGACATGGCCGTTGGGTAGGACCGGACGAACTTGGCGGCGTTCAGGCTGGCCGCCAGGAAACTGGTGTTCTCATCCGGGTCTTCGGACGGCGCCACGAAGCTGATGTGGTTGATCTCCACACTGGCGCTATCCTTGGCCAGCGCAAGCTGAGCGTAGATCGTCACGCCATCAGGCTTCAGCTCCAGATCCAGAACCACTTCCGGCTGCGTATCCCAATCGAGCCGGTAGTCGCCGCCAATGCCGAAATTGACCGTCCCGGGCAGGAAATAGAGCTCCGCTGCCGATGCAACCAGGTCAGAAAGGTTGCCGTGGCATTCGAAGCGCAGCAGCGAGATCAGGTCGGCTGCATCGATCAATCGGAGTTCGGTCGCCACCGGACGGATGGCTTCGGCTACGATCTGCTCGCGTTGTTCTGAAAATGGACATTTCTTCATCAGGTTTATGGCGCCCGTTTCTGATGCGGCGAAGCTGCGTAAACCCGGTGGATCAGCTCTGCCACGGCCTTGTAAAATACCGGTGGAATCACACTATCGACCGAGACTTGCGCAAACATTGAGCGTGCGAGGGGCGGGTCTTCAAAAACCGGTATTCCATTGGCCTCGGCGATCTCCCTGATCTTCAGCGCCACGAGGTCCTGACCCATGGCGACCACAACCGGGGCGTCGCCTTCTTCGCGCACATACCGCAATGCCACGGCATAGTGCGTCGGGTTGGCGATGACCAAGGTTGCCCGCGGCACGGACGAAATCATCCGGCGACGGGCGCGGTCGCGGGCGATCGAGCGCAGGCGCGACTTGATGATCGGGTCGCCCTGCGATTGTTTGAGCTCTTCCTTGACCTCCTGCTTCGTCATCCTGAGTTCGCTGTACCAGTGATGCCGCGTCCAGAAGAAGTCGCCGACCGCAATGATTGCCGTGGCAAACAGGATGATGATCATGATCTGGTTGAAATAGGACGACATCATCGAAAACATCGTCACCGGATCGGAAAACATGGCGCCGAGCGAATCGTAATAATCGTTCCACAGCACCAGAACGACGACGATGGCGACGAGGAGGACCTTGATAAAGGCCTTGGCGAATTCAACCAGGCCAGGCTTGCCGAAAATCCGGCCGAGGCCGGCGATCGGCGACAGCCGGTTCATTTTCGGCTGGATACGGTCAAGAACGAGCGAAGGCATGTTCTGCAGGATCGAGGAGCCGAGGCCAAAGACGATCATCAGCACGAAAACAGGCACGACCACAGCACCGCTTTTCCAGAAAAGGCTGCGGAACATGGCAACGACGTCGTTGGCCGAATTGAGCCGCCACGCTTCCGGCTGTTCGAAAATGTCCTTCAGCGCTTCGGCCAGCTGGCGGATGCCATCCGGCAGGAAGAAGACGAAATAGAGATAGATCGCGACGGTGGATGCAAACACGGGAATTTCGCGCGAGAAGGGGACGTTTCCCTTCTCCACCGCATCCGATATGCGTTTTTCGGACGGCAGTTCGGTTTTGCTGTCTTTGTCCTGGTCGTCCGCCATCGCGCCGGCTCCCGGTTTGCATCATGTCCACGACTGCCGAAAGCGGCTCTTTCCAGGCTTTGACGTCGTGAATGACGGCGAATGGCCTGATTCGCTTTGCGCTGCCGTCTCTCTTCTTTTTGGGCGCGTGCAGAGGCCATGGCAAGGCGAAAAGCCGCTCGGTCCGGTGCAGGGCAGCACCACGGCGGGTTACCGGCTGCTTGTCCACGGAATTTGTCAGTGGGGGAGGGATGTCGATCCGAAGACAGGATGCGCCGGCAACAGCCCTCAGGCGGCGGCCGACTGGCTTTCCTTGAGCGTGATCTGTCCGCTGGCGGCGAGACGAATGGCTTCCTGCGCAATCGAGCGGCGGGCGATCGCGGTCTCGCGCGGATTGGGCGTTGCGTCGCCCGACGCCTGTAAGTCCGATTCGATCATGCGGCGCTGGCGTGCGCCGATGGCGGACAGAACCGCCTCGCGGACTTCCATCGGGGAGCCGCGGAGTGCCATGGTGATAATGTCGCCGGAAATGTCGTTGAACAGCGTGACGCGGCTGCGCTGTGGCATGAGCAGGATATCGTCGAACAGGAAGATCTTTGGACGGACTTTCTTGACCGATTCGACGCTGATGTTTTCCAGCGAGTTCAACAAGGTATCGACCTCGGTCTTTTCCATTTCGTTCATCAGTTCGGCGACCTTGACCGAGCCGGTCGAGTTCCGCTCCATCTCGATCTCGTTCATCATGTCGACGACGCGCGTCTCGATGATCATGGCCGCTTTCGGGCTGACGCTCTTCATGTTGACGGTTCTGTTGACAATATCGGCGCGGCTGATTTCGGGCAGCTGCAGCAGAACCTTCGCGCCAAAGGACGATGGCATCATGGAAAGGATATAGGCGATTGTCTGCGGATGTTCCTTGAGCATGAACTGGCAGACCAGCGTTGGATCGGAATCCTGAAGCCGTTCCCAGATCGAAGCCTCAAACGCCGCAAAGGCCGTCCGGCGCCCGAGCAGCCCGTCGACTTCATCGGGCGTCAGGCCTTCTTCGAGAATGCTCTCGATCGCCTTGGCGTTGTCCATCAGACCGGCGCCTTCGGTAAAGAGATCCTCGAATTCGTTGACCAGAGCTTCCAGCTCATGTGGAGGAATGGAGCGCAGCGACTGCGCCGACGCGATGATGGCCTGGAGTTCGCTCTGGGTGAAGAACTTCAACAGTTTCCCGGCGACGCCCTTGCCCATAGCCAATAGCACAGCCGCAGCTTTGTCCTGCTGGCTGAGCACTCGGGTCGGGGCGGAAGCCTCGAAATTGTCGAAATCCATCATGGACATCCTCCTGAGCCTAAACAGGCATCAGATCTTGCGCGTACTGTTTACTTCAATGATCCTGACCCCGAAGCGGGTCTCGTCTTCTTCCAGAACCGTAATTTCGCCCCGGCCGATCAAGCGGCCGTTGACGACGATTTCCACCGGTTCACCGATTCTGCGATCAAGTGCGATGGTGGCACCTTCCGTCAGGTTCATCAATCCCGAAACCTGCATCCGGCTTTGTCCAAGCACGATCTGAACATCAATCGGAATGTCCATGATGAGATCATGGTTGGCCGTCAAGCTGCTTCCGGGTGCTGCCGTCGCCGAACCTTTGAAACTGGGTGATTCGAACGCCGTCGAGCCGAATGATTCTGCGGGCGTGCCGAAATCCGTAGACCCGGACGAGGTGCTGCCGAAATCACCGAGCCCCGATGTGTCCGCGACTGTCTCGGTGCCGAAGTCGCCGCCGAAAGCCGAAAGGTCCATATCACCGGCGGATGCGTCAAAGTCGCTGCCGAAAGCGGTCTCGGATCCAAGGCCGCCCGCATCCTGCTTCAAGACGCCACGCAGATCGTCGATCGCCTGGTCCAGGTCCATCTCGCCGGTCGCCGGCAGTTCCATATCGTCTTGTGGTGCTTTTTTCGGTGCCATGAGAGAACTATTCCAGTTGAAACTTGCCTGAAGCGTGCAGCCTTGTGCGGGGCAGCAATTTTAACCCATCAGATGGTCGAGAATGTCCGTATCCGTGCCGTAGGTTTCCTTCACGCGCACGGTGTAGCGTGTGCCGGATCTGCCGAATTCGCAAACGTAAAGTTCGCGGCCGTTGCCGTTGACCTCGACGCGAACGTCGGTTGCATCCTGGAATGCAATCACGTCGCCCGGCTGCAGCCGGCTGATCGTATTGAGCGTCATGGTTTCGAGACGGATGCGTGCCTCGACCGAAACATGGGAGCGCTGGATCTGCTCGCGCAGGTGATCGCTCCATTCGCTACCGGCCTTGCGGGACTGGCCGGACGATCTGGGAGATTTCACTATCGTCTTAAGCAGTGCCTTCTGCGGGATGACGATGGAGAAGGTCGAAAGCGCCGGCCCGAAACCGATCGTCATGTTGACCGAGGCCGCATGCACGTCGGCAATCGCCGGATCGGGCTTGGCCTTGTCTTCCGCATTATAAGGGCGTTGCATCACAAGCTCGAAACCGCCGCTTGTCGACACGGCAGAGCGCAGAACGTCGGCGATCTTGTCGAGGATCATCGTCGCCACGTCGAGTTCGATGGCCGAAAGGCTGCGTGGCTCCGGTTCCTCGATCGATTTCGCCACGGCACCCAGCAGGGCTTCCATGATCGCGATGATGACCGGGCTATCGCAGGCGAGCGTAAAGTCGGGACACCAGTTGCGCAGCGACGCATCAGACAGGACCACGCCGTCACCGAAATCGCGGATCAGATCGTTCTTCAGGCCGACATCGAATCCGGCATAGGCAATTGCGATGTCGAGATCGGTTTCGTTGCGGAAGATGTCGGGCAGAAAGTCGGCCATCACCTGGCCGATCTCGGCGCAAAGCTTGCCGATGGTTTCCCGGTCGCCAAGCGCGCCGGTCATGCGGGCCAGCAGTTTGGGATCGATGGCGGAGCCGGGCAATGAAAGGGCTTTGCTCATCTGTGTCATGCCGCCTTGCTTTCGCCGCCGCCACCCGGGTTCATCATTTCCTGCTCGACGGCGTCGATCGATGGCCGCTCATAGGCCGAAATCGTCTTACGGCCGTATTCGAGTGCCACCTGCGGAACCGAACCGTTCATATAGGCCAGCAGTGTCTGCTTGACGATGATGTAGAGCCGGTTCTGCTTGTCGCGGACGGATTTGACGTTGGCGATCAGCGGGTTGACGATAGAGTATGACAGGAACACGCCGAGCAGCGTTCCGACCAGAGCGGCTGCAATCTTGCCGCCGAGAACCTCAGGCGATTCGTTGATGGCGCCCATGGCCTTGATGACGCCGAGAACGGCCGCGACGATACCGATCGCCGGAAAGGCGTCGCCCATGGCCAGCATGGCGTTGTAGGACTTCATCTTGTCATGGGTGATCGTGTTGATTTCTTCGTCCATCAGTGCCTCGATCTCATGGCTGCGGGCATTGCCGATGATGATCAGTCGCACATAGTCGCAGATGAAGGCAGTCAGTTCCTTGTTCTGTAGAACGGTAGGCGCCGACTGGAAGATCGACGATTCGTCGGGATTGTCGATGTGGCTTTCGATCTCGTTGCGCGACTTGGTGCGCAGATCCCGCATAAGGCTGTAGAGAACGCCGAGCGTATCCAGATACTGCCGTTCCTTGGGAATCTTGTGCTTGAAAGCCTCGCCGATCGCCTTGCCGGCGTCCTTCACCACCTTCATGGTGTTGGCCATGATGAAGCCGCCGATGCCGGCCCCGCCGATGATCATCAGCTCGAAGGGCTGGTTGAGAACTTCCATATGACCACCCATGGCCAGATAGCCACCGATGATTGATCCGAAAGTGATCAGAAGTCCTAGAATGATATTCATTTTGGTACCCATGCCCAAGGATAGTCGGACGACAATTCACCCTGAGGAATACGGTTCAAGCCTTGCGTGAAGCTGCCCTGAGAAGCGCCATTTCGCGCAAGCGCAGCAAAACAGGTTCGCACAAGGAACCTTCGTCAGGATCGTCATTAACTTCGCCGCGCCTTGTGATCGGCCACAACACTCATGATGGTGAACCCGTGACCACAACCTACACAAGCTACAAGAGCATCTCGGCCGATCTCGGCAAGTCGCTGGAGCGCGTCGCCAAGCAGCCGGACGTCGCCCGCGAGACGGAATATTATCTCTCCAAGATCGGCGATATCAAAACGGTCGACGACTTCTTCGCCGACAGCCGCGTTTACAACTATGCCCTGAAGGCGCACGGCCTCGAAGACATGGCTTACGCCAAGGCCTTCATCCGCAAGGTGCTGACCGAAGGCATCGACAGCGAAGACGCCTTTGCCAAGAAGCTCACCGACAGCCGCTATGCCGGCCTGGCCGAATCGCTCAACTTTGCCCGCCAGGGCGAGGCGGCCACCTCCTTCGACCGGGCCCAGAAGGGCGTTGTCGAGAAGTACAATCGCGAGACCCTTGAGCAGAATGCCGGCAGCGACAACACCGGTGTCCGGCTGGCGCTCTATTTCGAGCGCATGGCGCCGACGATCACCACCGGCTACGCCATCATTGCCGATGACGCGATTTCGCAGGTCGTCCGCACCGCGCTGCAGCTGCCCGACGAGTTCGCCGCAATGGATGTCGACCGGCAGTCGGAATTCCTCGAAGACGCCATCGACCTCAAGGATTTCCAGTCACCGGAAAAGAGAAGCAGTTTCCTGGAGCGGTTTACCGCGCTCTGGGAACTGAAGAATTCGTCCGATACCTACGATCCGCTGGCCGTGTTCGGCTCGTCAAGCGGTTACGGCATCTCCTCCGATCTTCTGATCTCCATTAACTCGTTGAAACTCGGAGGACGCTGATATGCAGTCTGGGCTTTATGTCGGCATTTCCGCACAGGTGGCGCTTGACCGCCGCATGTCCACGCTGGCCGACAACGTCGCCAATGCCAACACGGTCGGTTTTCGCTCCACCGAAATCAAATTCGATGAAGTGATCAGCGATACGAAAGCCGCCAAGGTCGCCTTCGTGTCCGAGGGAGAGGAATACATCAACACCAACAATGGCGGTCTCAACCAGACCGGCAACAGCCTCGACTTCGCCATCAAGGGCGATGCCTGGTTTGCCCTCGAAACCCCGCAGGGTCAGGTTCTGACCCGGGACGGGCGTTTCACGCTGACCGAAGGCGGCGATCTGATTTCGATCCGCGGTTATCCCGTGCTCGACGCCGGCGGTGGACCCATCCAGATCGATGCCGCCAACGGTGCCCTGACGCTCAGCAGCGACGGCGCGATCACCCAGAATGGCCGTCCGGTCGCCCAGCTCGGGATATTCGAGGCCGACATGTCCAAGGGCTTCGTTCGTCACGACAACAGTGGCGTCATTCCCTTCTCCGCACCGGAGCCGGTCGTCGACCGCTTCGATGCCGGCGTGGTTCAGGGCTATGTCGAGGAATCCAACGTCAATGCCATTCAGGAAATGACCCAGCTCATCACCGTCACCCGCGCCTTCGACAGCATCGCTTCGCTGATGCGTGAAGGTGAAGCGACCTACACCGATGCCATCAAGACGCTCGGCGGCAGCAAGTAAGAGCCAGGATTCATGGAAAATACCGTCACTGCCGAAAAACCTCCCGCCCGTGCCGCATCGAAATCGCTTGCCGCCCTCGCCGGCCTGGTGGAGCGCTATTCCAACCCCGATTTTTCCATCGCCCCCGGTGGCCATGTGCAGATGATATCTGCCGGAAACTATACGGTGAGTGGCCTGTCGCGCCACGTCCGCCTCGGCGATTTCGTTGCCCATCGCAGCGCCACCGGCGTTCATCTCGGCGAAGTGGTGCGTGTCGAGCAGGAAACGGTGGTTGTCTGCCCGATCGAGCCGGGCGACCCGATCGGCATCCACGACACGGTCATCCGTCAGGGCGCGTTTCGTATCGCGCCGGCAGACAGCTGGTGCGGCCGCACCGTCAATGCACTCGCCGAACCGATCGACGGCAAGGGCCCGCTGGCGCTCGGCATGACGCGCCGCTCGATTTCAAATTCCGCGCCGCCGTCCATGACGCGCAAGCGCGTGCAGCATGGCTTCAAGACCGGCGTGCGCGCCATCGATATCTTCTCGCCACTCTGCCTTGGCCAGCGTCTTGGCATTTTCGCCGGCTCCGGCGTCGGTAAGTCAACCCTTCTATCGATGCTGGCGCGCGCCGACTCCTTCGACAAGGTGGTCATCGCTCTGGTCGGTGAACGCGGCCGTGAAGTGCGCGAATTCATCGAGGATACGCTGGGCGACAACCTCTACAAGTCAGTCGCCGTCGTTGCCACCAGCGACGAGAGCCCGATGCTGCGCAAGATGGCGCCGCTGACCGCCGTCACCATTGCCGAGCACTACCGCGACCAGGGCGACAATGTGCTTCTGATCGTCGACAGCGTCACCCGTTTTGCCCATGCGATCCGCGAGGTGGCCACAGCCTCCGGCGAACCGCCGATCGCGCGTGGTTATCCGGCCTCCGTGTTTACCGAACTGCCGCGCCTTCTCGAGCGCGCCGGTCCCGGCGAAGAGGGGACAGGAACCATCACGGCGATCATTTCCATTCTCGTCGATGGCGACAACCACAACGACCCGATCGCCGACTCGACGCGCGGCATTCTCGACGGCCATATCGTCATGGACAGAAGTCTCGCCGAAGAAGGCCGCTATCCGCCGATCAACCCGCTTGCCTCTGTCTCGCGTCTTGCCCGCAAGGCCTGGACGCCGGACCAGGAAAAGCTCGTGTCCAGGCTGAAGTCCCTGATCCATCGCTATGAGGAAACCCGCGACCTGCGCCTGATCGGCGGCTATCGCCAAGGCAGCGACGCGGATCTCGACATGGCGATCCGTCAGGTTCCCGTTATTTATGAAGTCTTGAAGCAGACCCCGACTGAACGCTCCGCCATCGACGCGTTCACGGAGCTCGCCAGCGCGCTGAAAGCGGCGACTGGCAATGCATCTGCTCCCGCCGGCCGGCCAAGAGGATAGAGATGAAATACGACAAGCAGAGTTTCGACGATATCGAGGACATCGCTCCCGGACCGCTGAAACCCGTCAAGAAAAAAGACACGTCGCTGCTCACCGACCGGCTTCTCGGCGCAACCGGCGTTGCCCTTGCCGCTTTCGCGACCTTTTTCCCGTGGTATGCCTTCTTCCATCAGGACAAGTTCTCCGTGCCGTCGCTCTGGCAGGGAACGACGCGCGATCTGCCGGAGGCCGAACCCCGCAATGTCATGAACGTCTCGCCCCTGGCGATGACCGACGGCGACAAGAGCGGTGTCGAGCCCGGACTGGCCGATCCGCTGACGACGGCCACGGTCCCCAGCCTCGGCGAAGAGAAGAACACCGGCAAATCCCCGGCGGCGAGCCTTGAGCAACCGTTCCCGGTCTCGACCGGCTTTCGCCTGATGCACGTCGCCAACGGCCGTGCCCTGATCGAGGATGCATCCGGCATGTATATCGTCCGTATCGGCTCGATCCTGCCCGACAACAGCCGCCTTGCCACGATCGAAAAGCGCAAGGATGAGTGGGTCATCGTCACCTCGAACGGCGACGTCTTCAAGCGCAACTGACGGTCCCAACAGGCGGCCAGCCCTCTCTTTAATCGCGCGTTCCCACTCCCGCAAAGCTTCACATCGTCCGACAAGTCCCACGCAAGATTGCTTCCATAGTTTGTGAAGCAATCAGCATGGAGTCGCATGATGCAACCTATTCAGCTTTTTGATCTGGCCTCCCGACAGGCACAATGGCTGGCAGTCCGCCAGAACGTCGTCTCCGGGAACATCGCAAACGTCAATACGCCTGGCTATCACGCCAAAGACATCACGCCCTTCAAGGCCGTGCTGGAAACCACGAGCACCCGGATGGCCACCACCAATCCCGCGCATTTCAGCGACAACGGGATCTACGCCTCCGAAGTGCGCGATGCCGAGCTGCAGGATTCCACCGGCGTTCAGGAATCCGGCAACACGGTCGGTCTCTCCGAAGAGCTGATGAAGTCTGGCGAAATCAAGCGCGATTACGAGCTGAGCACAGGCCTGGTGAAATCCTTTCACCGGATGATGCTGATGACGTTGCGGAAGTAAGATCATGGATCCCCTGGTAGCATCCCTTAAAATTTCGGCTTCGGGTCTCGAAGCCCAGTCCACCCGTTTGCGGATCGTCTCCGAAAACATGGCCAACGCACGCTCGACCGGCGACACGCCCGGTGCCGAGCCCTATCGCCGCAAAACGGTCAGCTTCAACGAGGAAGTCGATCGCGCCAGCGGCGCCGCAACCGTGCAGGTTCGCCGCATCGGCGTCGATGATTCCGACTTCACCGCCGAATTCGACCCGGGCAATCCGGCGGCAGATGCGAAGGGCATGGTGAAAATGCCCAACGTCAACATTCTGATCGAGATGGCCGACATGAGGGAAGCCAACCGCTCTTACGAGGCCAATCTTCAAACGATCAAGCAGTCACGAGACTTGATCTCCGCAACCATCGACCTCCTGAGGGCTTCGCAATGATTGATGCAATTGGAAAAGTAGGCGGCCTGTCGCTGACCGGCGCGCTGGACGGCATTGCCGGTGCAGCGCCGTCAGGTGGCATGTCCGCACTCGGCGGCGCCGGCGGTACGGCGCCGTCCATGAGCTTTGCCGAAGTCATGGGCAGCATGGCCAGCGACGCCATGAATTCGGTCAAGAACGCCGAAGTGAAATCCTTCGAAGGCATTCGCGGCCAGGCAAACACACGCGAAGTCGTCGATGCCGTCATGAGCGCCGAACAGTCGCTCCAGACCGCCATCGCCTTCCGCGACAAGATTGTCTCGGCCTATCTCGAAGTCGTTAGAATGCCGATTTAAAGGAAGTCATCCATGAAAGCGCTTGCAATCGCAGCCACCGGCATGAACGCCCAGCAGTTGAACCTGGAAGTCATCGCCAACAACGTCGCCAACATCAACACAACCGGCTACAAGAGAGCCCGGGCCGAGTTTTCCGATCTTCTCTATCAGACGGAACGCGCCAGCGGCGTGCCGAACAGATCCAACCAGGCCATCGTGCCGGAAGGCGCGATGATCGGTCTCGGCGTACAGACCTCTGCGGTTCGCAACCTTCATCTGCAGGGAAGCCTCGTCAGCACCGGCAACAGCCTCGACATGGCGCTGGTCGGCCGCGGCTGGTTCCAGATCGAATCGCCCGATGGCACGACGCTCTATAGTCGCGCCGGTGCCTTCAACACCAACGCCGACGGCGAGTTGGTGACCATCGACGGTTATCGCGTCTCGCCGGGCATCACCATTCCTGCCAATGCCAGCGACGTCACGATCAGCCGGTCCGGCCAGATCACCGCCCGTCTCGACGGCGCCGCCATCCCGACGGATATCGGCCAGTTGCAGCTCGTCAACTTCGTCAACGAGGCCGGCCTTGAGCCGCTCGGCGACAATCTCTTCCGCGAAACACCAGCGTCCGGCGCCGGCATCGAAGGCGCGCCTGACGATCCGGGCTTCGCCCACATTCAGCAGAACTATCTCGAAGCTTCCAACGTCGATCCGGTCAAGGAGATCACCGACCTCATTTCCGCGCAGCGCGCCTATGAAATGAATTCGAAGATCATCCAGGCCGCCGACGAAATGGCTTCGATCGTCAGCAAAAATCTCAGGTAACGGGAGGCTTGGCGAACATGACGTTTGGCCAAAGAATGAAATCCGCAGATCGAAATGGACCCGGGCGCCGCAGCTTCCGCCTGCGCGCCGCTGTTGCCGCCGGTCTTGGACTTGTGCTCCTTGCAGGCGGACAGGCGCAGGCCGAATCACGGTTCGCCGTCATTCCCAAGCAGATCATCTATCCAGGCGAGGAGCTTGATGCGTCTCACCTGGAAGAGGTGCCCGTGACCAATCCCAACCTTGTCGAGGGCTATGCCAGTTCGATCGACGAGATCGCAGGCCTCGTCTCCAAGCGCACCCTGCTGCCCGGCCGTGTCATCCTGACCTCGGCGCTTCGGGAACAGTTCGCCGTCCAGCGCGGCTCGGCCGTGCGCCTCGTCTTCAACAACGGACCGATGACCATCACCGCCGGCGGCTCGCCGCTGCAGGATGCGGCCATCGGTGATTTCATCAAGGTCCGCAACACAGACAGCGGCATCGTTGTCTCCGGCACGGTCATGGCAGACGGAACAGTTCACGTGGTGGCAAAATGATCGAACGGTGCTTCAGGGTCTTTGTCTCATGTATCTTATGCCTGCCGCTTGTCACCAGCCCGGCAGCTGCGGCCTCGCGCATCAAGGATGTAGCCTCGCTGCAGTCCGGCCGTGAAAACCAGCTGATCGGTTATGGCCTCATCGTCGGTCTCCAGGGCACCGGCGACAGCCTGCGCTCGTCGCCCTTCACCGAGCAGTCGATGCGCGCCATGCTGCAGAACCTCGGCATTTCCACGCAAGGCGGACAGTCGCGCTCCAAGAACATTGCCGCCGTTCTCGTCACTGCCAACCTGCCGCCCTTCGCAAGCCCCGGCAGCCGCATCGACGTGACGGTCGGCTCGCTCGGCGATTCCACCTCGCTGCGCGGCGGCACGCTGGTCATGACCTCGCTTTCGGGCGCCGACGGTCAGATCTATGCCGTGGCACAGGGGTCCGTCGTCGTCACGGGCTTCAATGCTTCGGGCGATGCCGCCTCGATCACGCAGGGCGTCACCACCGCTGGGCGCGTGCCGAACGGCGCGATCATCGAACGCGAACTGCCATCGCGCTTCAAGGATTCGGTCGATCTGGTCCTGCAACTGCGCAATCCGGATTTTTCGACCGCAATCGGCATGGCGGAAGCCATCAACCGCTATGCTTCGACCCAGTATGGCGGCGGCATCGCCGAAGCGCGCGATTCACAAGCCGTGGTCGTGCAGCGTCCGAAGATGGCCGATCTTTCGCGGCTGATGGCCGACATCGAAAACCTCGTCATCGAAACCGATGTTCCGGCCCGTGTCGTCATCAATGAGCGCACCGGAACCATCGTCATCGGCCAGGATGTCCAGATTTCCGAAGTGGCCGTCAGTTACGGCACGCTGACGGTTCAGGTCACCGAAAAACCGACCGTCGTGCAGCCGGAACCGTTTTCCGATGGTGTGACGGCGGTGCAGCCCGATACCGAGATCCAGGCGGCGGTCGACGGCGGCAATGTCGCCATTCTGCAGGGGTCTAACCTCAGAACACTGGTTGCCGGCCTCAACAGCATCGGCGTCAAGCCGGATGGCATCATATCCATCCTTCAGGGAATCAAGTCGGCAGGAGCCCTGCAGGCGGAGCTTGTGCTGCAATGATGAAAATCGCGCCCGTATCGCTGTCCATTCGTAAATTGACGCTTACCATTGCTGGCGTTGCCATGCTGGCCATTCCCGGCGCCTTCGCCGAGGAAACGGCGGCCGTACCGGTGGCCGGGCCGGCTGACGAGGTTCAGCAGTTCTGCACCAATATCGCCGATGCCGCCCGCGATCAGCGTTATCTCCTTCAGAAGAAGGAACTGCAGGAGTTGCAGGCGGGGATCGACGAGCGCATCGCCACGCTGGAAAAACGCCGCAACGAATATGAAGACTGGCTGAAGCGGCGCGACGATTTTCTGGTTCGGGCTGAAGCGGGTCTCGTCGAGATCTACAAGAAGATGCCGATCGATGCCGCCGCCCGGCAAATGGAAGTCATCAATCCCGAAGTCGCCGCCGCCATCGTCATGAAGCTCAACCCGCGCGCGTCGAGCGGTATCCTTGGTGAGATGGACGCCGAAAAAGCAGCCGTTCTGACCAATATCATCTCAATGGCCAGCGATCCGAAAACGTCAAAGGACCCGTCATGAAATATCTTGTACCGGTCATTGCGACTGCCCTTGCCCTAACCGGCTGCGACAGCCAGACGATCCGCGAGATCGGCCGGGCACCGGAGATGAGCCCGATCGGCAGCGGCCTGCAATATGGCCAGACGCAGCAGATGGCGATGTATCCGAAAGAGCCCCGCCATGTCGTCAACGGCTATTCGCTGTGGAGTGATTCGCAGGCTGCCCTGTTCAAGGACGCGCGCGCCATCAATGTCGGCGACATCCTGACGGTCAACATCCGCATCGACGACAAGGCCTCCTTCGACAACAAAACCGACCGCAGCCGCACCAACAAGAGCGGCATCAATCTCGGATCGAGCGGCCAGTCGACCGGCGGCAGCTACGACTGGAGCGGCGACCTGAACTATGGCTCCAACACCAACACCAAGGGCGAGGGCACCACGGAGCGTTCCGAAAAGCTGGTGCTGCTTGTTGCAGCGGTGGTGACGACGGTCATGGAAAACGGCAACCTGATCATCAGCGGATCGCAGGAAGTGCGGGTCAACCACGAACTGCGCATCCTCAACGTCGCCGGTATCGTCCGGCCGCAGGATGTCGACGCCGGCAACACGATTTCCTACGAGAAGATCGCCGAAGCGCGCATCTCCTACGGCGGCCGCGGCCGTCTGACAGAGGTGCAGCAACCGCCGGTCGGTCAGCAGATCGTCGATCTGTTCTCGCCGATCTGACGCGAATGCATGTCTCCCAAAAGTGTGCAGCGGTTTTGGGACAAAGACATGCATAAACAGACGCTTCTAGTGATCGCGCCATTGAGACAGATGCGTTTCAGACAGATGCATTGAGGAAGTACCATGGAAGAGCTTGACCAGCCCCCCAAGAAGAAGTCGTCGATCGTCACCACGATCGCGGCCATCGCCGTACTGTCGCTCATTGCCGGCGGCGGAGGCTGGGGTGTGGGCATGCTGCTGGCGCCCAAGCCCGATCCGGCCGCCGTAGAGGCAGCCGCCGGCGAGGCCAAGGCAGAGCATGGCGGCAAGAAAGAGGAGGAAGGGCTCACCCATATCTCCACCGAGGAAAATGGCGTCGTGCAGCTGGAGCCCATCACCAGCAACCTGTCCTACCCGTCTGAAAACTGGGTCAGGCTCGATGTCGCCCTGCTTTTCAACGGAAAACCCGACGTCGCCATCTCCGAACAGATCCATCAGGACATTATTGCTTACCTGCGGACAGTCTCGCTTCAGCAGATCCAGGGACCGCGCGGATTTCAATATCTCAAGGATGACATCCAGGAACGGGTTGACCTTCGCTCCGAAGGGCGCGTAACCAATGTGATGTTCAGGACCTTTGTGATTGAATGATTCGCATCCTCGCAGTTTTCGTCGCCATGATGGCGATGACCGGAATAGCTGGCGCTCAGGGTCTTCCCGGCGATATCCTCAACACGCCTATTGACGGCTCTGCTGCTGCCTGGATCATTCGCACCTTCGGCCTGCTGACGGTCCTGTCGGTCGCGCCCGGCATTCTCATCATGGTGACGAGCTTTCCGCGCTTCGTCATCGCCTTTGCCATTCTGCGCTCGGGCATGGGCCTCGCCACCACACCGTCGAACATGATCATGGTCAGCCTGGCCCTGTTCATGACTTTCTACGTCATGGCGCCGACCTTCGATCGCGCCTGGCAGACCGGTGTCAATCCGCTGCTCGAAAACCAGATCTCCGAGACCGAGGCGATCACCCGCATTGCCGTTCCGTTCCGCGAATTCATGATGGCAAACACCCGCGACAAGGATCTGGATCTGTTCATCGATATCGCCGAAGAGCGCGGCCAGACCGTCCGCACGGGCGATGTTCTCGACCTGCGCGTCGTCGTCCCGGCCTTCATGATTTCCGAAATCCGCCGCGGCTTTGAAATCGGCTTTCTCATCATGCTGCCGTTTCTCGTCATCGATCTGATCGTCGCCACCATCACCATGGCCATGGGCATGATGATGCTGCCGCCCACCTCGATTTCGCTTCCGTTCAAGATCCTGTTCTTCGTTCTCATCGACGGCTGGAACCTGCTCGTTGGCAGCCTCGTCCGCTCCTTTACCTGAGCAGACCCGTGCCATCCTGAAATACAGCCGGAATTGCCGCTTTACGGCACCCGCTGCAATGTATTTCAGTCCATGGTAAACGAATATTAAATGATTGATTTAATTTGATTATTGAAAACTTATTTCCGGTTTTTCCGGCCGTTTTCGCGCACCTCCGAAACCTTGCCAATCGGTTAAGACATTGGCAATGAATCGCTGCCAGTTTTGCTCCACATGACGGGTTTGGTATCCCAGTTTGAGGAGCCGAGTGGCATGATGCCGAACCGTCATCACCGGTAGTTATTACAGTCCGGTATGTCCCCTAAACCATTGTATCTAGTCACCTAGAGGGACAATTCTTATGACGAGCATTATGACGAACTCTGCCGCCTTGGCAGCACTTGATACCCTGCGTTCCATCAACAACGACATGGAAACCACGCAGGGCCGTATTTCTTCCGGTTACCGCGTCGGCAGTGCCAGCGACAACGCTGCTTACTGGTCGATCGCGACGACCATGCGCTCGGACAACAAGGCCCTCGGCACTGTTTCTGACGCCCTCGGCCTCGGCGCTGCCAAGGTTGACACTGCCTACACCGGCATGGAAGCCGCCATCGACATCGTGTCCGAAATCAAGGCCAAGCTGGTCGCTGCCCGCGAACCGGGCGTTGACAAGGACAAGATCAACAAGGAACTGACCGAACTCAAGAACCAGCTGACCTCG
>JAURWE010000051.1 GCA_030655075.1 Pararhizobium sp. | reverse complement strand
CCCGGCCTTATACATTGCGAGGCCGGAACATCAGGTATGATGCTCCGGCCTCGTTGTCATTGGGGTGGTTGCAACACCGCAATGGCGATGCGCAAAGCGGTTGGCCTTCCCGGCCTGAACTTTCGTTCGTAAAAAAGCATGACCCTTTGCGCATTCGAGGCTTCGTCGAACCGTTGAGAGAGCTTTACGCTCGCGTATAAGGGAGACTAGCGCCTCATGACCTATACTAGCCGTTTTGTCGGCATCGACATATCGAAATCGTCTTTTGACATCTGCATCCTGCCTGAACGCCGCTCGGCCAGCTTCGCCAACGATGCGGGCGGCATTGCCCGGTTCATCGCCCTCCTTGCCGGGTTGGATGGTGTCGAACGCCTGGTTCTGGAGCCGACTGGCGGCTATGAGCGACACGTCGCGGATGCCTTGCTGGCCGCGCATTTGCCGGTCGCCAAGGTCAATGCCAAACAGATCAGGCAGTTCGCACGGGCCTGCGGCCAGCTCTCCAAGACCGACAGGATCGACGCATTTGTGCTGGCCGACTATGCCAGACGCATGGAAACCAAGGTCCTCATGCCAGCCTCGCCGGCTCAGGCGGCCCTGATCGATCTGGTGTCGCGCTACCGGCAGCTCTCGCACATGATCGTGCAGGAAAAGAACCGGCTGGAGAAGCTTGCCGCTCAGACCGATGCCAGGACGAAGGCGTGGATCGAGGAGACGCTTGCGTTTCTGCTGCAGCAGCGCCAGTCGGTGGTCGATGCAATGGAAACATGCCTCAGGTCGGATCAACGCCTTGCCGTCAAGGCGCAGGTTCTCATGTCCCTTAAAGGCATCGGACTGCGAACGGCATGTTTCCTGATCGCAGGACTTCCCGAACTCGGGCTGATGGACAAAGGCCAAATCGCAAAACTGGTCGGTGTCGCACCGATCAATCGGGACAGTGGCCTGATGCGCGGCAAACGCATGATCGCAGGCGGTCGAAAACCCGTGCGGGACGCCCTCTACATCGCCGCCTTGCCAGCCATCCGCTTCGACCCCGCCATGAAAGCCGTCTTCGAACGGTTGAAGGCAAAGGGCAAACCGGGAAAGGTTGCTCTCGTCGCCGTCATGCGCCGGATGATCGTCATCCTGAACGCCCGAATGCGAGATCACCACGCAACGGTGCTTGACCTGTAACACCGTTGCTTTTTTGTTGACTGAAACCATCATTAGGCTTTGAAGCTGTCGTAGTCCGGGAAGAATTTCGAAAACTTCGCCGGCCAGTTTTTCAGCTTCGGCCGGCCCTTCTGCCATTTTCCTTCGAAGCGCAGCTCGATGTAGCGCAGCATGGCGGCCAGCGCGAAATGGCCCGCATGCAGTTTTGCGCCTGTTTTCGGCAGATTGGCATTCAGATAGTCCAGCCCGCGCTCCACCTTGGTCCACTGGCGGTCGACCCAGGGCTGGTAAAACATCTCCTCCGGCCGCAGCCGGCGCTCGTAGACGATGGACAGCAGGCTGTCGCAGATTCCGTCACAGAGCGCTTCCAGGATCTCCACCTCGGTGCGCTTGTCGCCACCCTTCGGATAGAGTTTCTTGCCATGCTCACGGTCGATGAAATGCATGATCGTGCGGCTGTCATAGATCGAGCGGCCATCGTCGAGCAGCAGCGTCGGGATCTTGCCGAGCGGATTGTTGTCGGTCAGTTCCGCCGGCGGCACCACGGTTTCGGTCAGCACGCTTTCCGCCTTAAGCCCGGCATAGTGGGCGGCCATACGGACCTTGTTGGAATAGGGGGAGGCGGGAGAGTAGAGGATTTTCATCGGGATAACCTTTTTGGTGGCTACCGCGCGGGCGGCAGGGTGATGTCGTTGCGGCGGCAGGCCTTGCGCTCGACCTCGGGGCAGCCGGTGAAGGCCAGGTCCTTGGTCAGGCAGATTCGCACGTCCTGCAGGTCCACACCGTCGCAGCTGACGGAAATGCCCGTGGGTTTCAGGCCGGGATTGCTGGCGATGATGGTCCTTTCGATCTCGGCCGATGTTAGCCGGCGCTCGGCGCGCACCTGCTCGAAACCGGCCGGGATGCGGATGCGCTGACGCGCCGCCCGCAACACGGCAAAATAGTCTTTCTGGCCGAGGCCCGAGCAGCTGCCGTGTTTGCGCCACTGGTGCCCAATCAGGCCCATGGAGGGGATGAGATCGAACAGCGCGCGGCCGAGCGCTTCCGGCACCCGGTCCGGATCGCGGCTGCGGCAGAATTCCGGAAAGCCGCGTTGGTTCTGCGGCCAGAGGCCATGGACGATGAAGCCGTGGTTCTTGCCCGCCGCGCACTGCTGGCTGGAGCCGTCGCCATCATTGTTGCCGCACCAGGTCGGAGACCAGGACAGCGACAGGACGTAAAAATCGAATCCCTTGCCGATCGGCACGGATGCCGCCTGTTTTTGCGGGGTCTGGACCTTTGGTTCTGCCTCGCCGGATTCGGCCGATTTCTGTTCGCCGCACCCGGCCAGTAGCAACAGGGCGCCTGACAGCAGCGCCCTGGACATCAGCAAGGACGGCATGTTAGCGTAGCGATTTGCACTGGGCGCCGTAGACATACCACGGGTCGAGGCCGGAAATGCAGAACTCGACGCTCGGCCCGATACCGGCAAAGCCCCAGTTGCGCTCGATCAGATACCAGACAGACCGGCGCTCGCCATCGCTCATGCTGACCTTGGCGTGGCAATATTCGCGCGACGTGCGGCGGGTTTCCGACAAAGGCTCATAGCGGCTCTGGCCCACATGGCTGATGTCCGTGATCGCGAGATCCGCATAGAGATAATGTTTGGCCTTGTAGTCGAACCGGCGGGTTATGAAGCCGAGCACGGAGGGGTTCTCGCAGGCGCTCGGCGCGCCATAGTCTTCCACATAATCGGCGGCACTGGCCATGCCGGTGGAAGCCAAGGATATCAGAAGCGCTGCAGCGATGGTGCGGATCATGTGTGTCTCTCCAGAATGTCCCTAAGAGTGTGGTCCTGAAGACAGAATCGTCAAGGGGTCATCGGGCGTTCAATGCTCCAATCCTCGACCGAAAGACCGGCAACCCGTTCAAACTCGCGAAGATTGTTGGTCACGACCGTCCATCCTCTGGCGCGGGTCTGCCCGGCGATCAGAATATCATAGGGGCCGATGGGTTGACCGATGGCTGCCAACTCGGCACGAACCCGTCCAGCCTCGATTGCATCCGAACCGGTAAAGGGTTCGATGGCGAAATCCCTGAAGAACAGCGAGGCGCGCGTCATGTTCTCAGCAACCCTGCTGCTGCGGAAGACACCCCAGAAGATCTCATAGGAGACGATGGCGGGAATGACGAAATCGCCGATATCGTGCCGGAAGACACGCTGCGAAAGAGGCTCGGCAGACTTCATCAGCCCGATCACCGCATTTGTATCGAGAACGTAGCGGCTCACTTGAAGAGACCGTCCATATTGTGCCGATCTGGCAAGGCGGGCTGCTCACGGCCATCTTCGAAAAAATCGCCGCTGAAACCAAGGGCAACTGCTTTCTTCACATTGCTCCATGGATCGGCACGGCGCGCGCGCGGTCGCAGGATCAGTGCATCGCCATCCCGCGAAATATCCATTTCGCTGACATCGACCTGAAATGCCTTCGGCAGGCGGATGGCCTGCGAGTTTCCGGACCGGAATACTTTTGCGATTTTCGCCATCGAATCCTCAAAGTATCTACGTTGACGTATATATTAATCCAGATCGGAGTCCGGCGCCAGTCTTTCCTCGCCGCGCAGCCAGAAAGAGCGGGCCGAAGCGAAGCGGTCCTGGGCCAGCGTGTGTTTCAGGAAGGGCAGCAGGCGGTCGAGCTCCTCCTTCAGCGTATAGGGCGGGTTGACGATGATCAGGCCGGAGCCGGACAGCCCGGTCGTCTCGCGGTCGCTGCGAACCGACAGTTCGGCGCAGAGCATTTTCGGGATTTCCAGGGCCTTCAGGGCCGCGTGGAAATCGGCGATCGGCGCACCGTTCTTCAAGGGATACCAGAGGCAGAACGTGCCGCCGGGAAATCGCTTCCAGGCCTTGCCGAGCCCGTCGGCCAGACGCTCGAACTCGCCGTCGATCTCGAAGGGCGGATCGACCAGGATGAGGCCGCGCTTTTCCTTCGGCGGCAGATGCGCCCCCAGCGCCAGCCAGCCGTCGAGCTGCGTGACGCGGACCTGATAGTCGCCATCGAAGGCCCGGTGCAGCGTTTCATAATCGTCCGGGTGCAACTCCATGGCCGAAAGCCGGTCCTGCGGGCGAAACAGCAGGCGCGCCAGTTTCGGCGAGCCGGGATAGAGCTGCACGTCGCCGCCGGGATTGAGTGAACGGATGGCGGCGAGATAGGGCTCGAGAATATCGGCAACGGCGGGCGCCGGTTTCGCCTCCAGCAGGCGGCCGATGCCGTCGCGCCATTCGCCTGTCTTCTGCGCCTCGACGCTCGACAGGTCGTAGAGCCCGATGCCCGCATGCGTGTCGAGCACGCGAAACGCCTTGTCCTTGCGCTGCAGGTACGTGATCAGCCGCGCCAGGACCGCGTGTTTGAGCACATCTGCGAAATTGCCTGCGTGGTAGATGTGGCGATAATTCATGACGGATCTTTATGGGCTGGATCAAATGTTTCGATGGGTGCCGAATGCACCTTTTTAGCCGGTAGGGGATGGCTTATACAAATCGTATGAACGTTGCGACCCCAATCTCCAACTCCACCGGCCACTCGGTCTGTCCGCACGACTGTCCGTCGGCCTGCGCGCTCGACATCGACCTGACGGCGGATGGGCGCATCGGCCGGGTTCGCGGCAGCCGGGACAACACCTATACGGACGGCGTCATCTGCGCCAAGGTCGCCCGCTATGCCGAGCGGCTCTATCATCCCGGCCGGCTGCTGGTGCCGCAGCGCCGCATCGGCGCCAAGGGCGAGGGCGGCTGGCAGCAGGTCTCCTGGGAGGCAGCGCTCGACGAAATCGCCGATGCCTTCGTCAAAGCCGAGCAGCTGTATGGTCCGGAAGCGGTCTGGCCCTATTATTACGCCGGCACCATGGGCAATGTGCAGCGCGACTCGATCGACCGCCTGCGCCACGCCAAGGGCTATTCCGGCTTCCTCGGCACGATCTGCACGGCCATGGCCTGGACCGGCTTCACCATGGCGACCGGCACGCTGCGCGGTCCCGATCCGCGCGAGATGGCAAAATCCGACTGCGTCGTGATCTGGGGCACCAACCCGGTCTCGACGCAGGTCAACGTCATGACCCACGCGATCAAGGCCCGCAAGGAGCGCGGCGCCAGGATCGTCGTCATCGACATCTACGACAATCCGACCATCAAGCAGGCCGACATGGGCCTGATCCTGAAGCCGGGCACCGATGCGGCGCTCGCCTGCGCGGCCATGCATGTGGCCTTTCGCGACGGCTATGCCGACCGTGCCTATATGGCAAAATACGCCGACGACCCGGTTGGGCTCGAAGCCCATCTGAAATCGAAGACACCCGAATGGGCCTCGGCGATCACCGGCCTGCCGGCCGAGGAGATCGAGGCCTTCGCCCGGCTGATCGGCACGACGCCGAAAAGCTTCTTCCGACTCGGCTACGGCTTTACCCGCCAGCGCAACGGCGTCGTCGCCATGCATGCGGCCGCCTGCGTGCCCACCGTGCTCGGCTCCTGGCAGTATGAGGGCGGCGGCGCCTTTCATTCCAACAGCGATATCTTCAAGTTCGACAAGGCCGAACTGACCGGCCAGTCGATGCTCGACCAGAAAACCCGCGTGCTCGACCAGTCGCAGACCGGCCGGGTGCTGACCGGCGATCCCGAGGCGCTGCGTTACGGCGGCCCGGTGACGGCGATGCTGGTGCAGAACACCAATCCTGCCAACATCGCGCCCGAGCAGCGGCTGGTAAAACAGGGGTTGCTGCGCAGCGATCTCTTCGTCGCCGTGCACGAACAGTTCATGACCGACACAGCCAAGCTCGCCGATATCGTCCTGCCGGCGACGATGTTCATTGAACATGACGACATCTATCGCGGCGGCGGCCACCAGCACATTCTGCTTGGGCCAAAACTCGTCGAGCCGCCATCGACGGTGCGCACCAACCTCTTCGTCATCGACGAACTGGCAAAACGTCTCGGTGTCGGCGACAAACCCGGTTTTGGCTTGAGCGAGCGCCAGCACATCGACCAGATTCTGAGCCGCTACGGCATGGGCTATGAGGGGCTGAAGGAAGTCCGCTGGATCGATTGCCAGCCGGATTTCGACACGGCCCATTACATCCACGGTTTTGCCCATCCGGACGGAAAGTTCCGCTTCAAGCCCGACTGGACCGGCACGCCGGGCCCCAACAAGCCGCCCGCGTCCGTCGGTGTGCGTGGGCCCTATCGCGATTTTCCGGTTTTCCCCGACCAGGTTGATGTCATCGAAGTGGCCGACGAAAACCATCCGTTCCGGCTGGCAACGTCCCCGGCCCGCTCGTTCCTGAACTCCACCTTCGCCGAAACCCGCTCGTCGGTCGACAAAGAGGGCAGGCCGAACGTCATGATCCATCCTGATGATGCTGAACGGCTGGAGATTGCCGATGGCGATGTCGTGCGCATCGGCAACCAACGTGGCGAAATCCGCCTGCACGCCCGCGTTGTCGCCACCGCCCGGCGCGGCGTGGTCATTGCCGAAGGCCTCTGGCCGAACGATGCCCATCTCGACGGCGAAGGCATCAATGTGCTCACGGGCGGCGATGCCGTCGCACCCTATGGTGGCGCTGCTTTCCACGACAACAGGGTGTGGCTGGAAAAGGCCTGATGCGCGCCACACTGCTTTTTGCCGGCCGCTCAGAAACCGGTTGCATTTTTAATTGAAACACAACCATTTTGGATTATTTGTGGGTTCCAAATAGTCCTGTAGTTGTGGAGATGTGCAGTGCTTCGACCCATTTTCGGATTTGCGCTGATCAGCATCGGCATGATCATCTGTGGCGGGCTGCTGCTCGATGCTGCTATCGTCCCAAGTGAGTTCGGGATGCCATCGTTGCTCACAATCGTACCATTCCTCCTGATGTCCGCCGCCTTCGTCTATCTGGGTGTCTGGATTCTGCGTCTTAGCCGCGTGGCGAAAACAGGATGACAGCGGTGCCGGCAAGGCAGATGGCCGCACCGGCCAGATCGAACCGGTCCGGCCGCTGACCCTCGGCCAGCCACATCCAGACAAGCGAAGCGGCGATATAGATGCCGCCATAGGCCGCAAACGCCCGTCCGGCGGCATCGCTGGGAATAAGCGTCAAAAGCCAGGCAAAGATCGCCAGCGACACAATGCCCGGCGCCAGCCACCAGACCGACTTGTCTAGCCGCAGCCATGCCCAGAAGGCGAAACATCCGGCAATTTCAGCGAGCGCCGCACCCGCATAGACAATGAAAACCATGGGTTACCGTCGCATGACCGTTCCTGCTTTTCCAGTGGCGGAGGCCGGTAATTCGCGGCCGCCGCCGTCTCGACGCGGTAGCCCAACTGTGCGATGAAAACGCTCCAAACCTGGGAGCATAGAGAGTTTCATGTCGTTTTTCCGCGAAGCCAAGGTCGAAATCCTCAAGGACGAAACCCTGTCGAAGAACTGGTACCACCTGCGCAATGTGACTTTCAATTACACCGGCTCGGACGGCCGCGTGCAAAAGCTCAAACGCGAGGTCTACGATCGTGGCAATGGCGCGACCATCCTGCTCTATGATCCCCGGCGCGACAGGACCGTGCTGGTGCGCCAGTTCCGCATGCCCGCCTTTCTTAACGATCATTCCGGCTGGATGCTGGAAACACCGGCAGGCCTGCTGGATGGCGACAACCCTGCGGATGCCATCCGCCGCGAGGTCATGGAGGAGACCGGCTACGAGGTCCACGACGTGCAGCCGCTGTTTTCCGCCTTCATGAGCCCCGGTGCCGTCACCGAACAGATCCACTTCTACGCAGCCCTCATCGACGCCTCGAAGCGGGCGGGCAAGGGCGGCGGACTGGACGAGGAGTCCGAAGACATCGAGGTCTTCGAGGTGACGCTTCCCGACGCCATGGCGATGATTGCCAGCGGCGAGATCTGCGATGCCAAGACAATCATGCTGCTGCAATGGGCGATGCTGAACAAGGGTACGCTGGGGGCTTAGACTGGAAGGCCAATGAGGGCAACGCCTTCAGGTATTGGTCAATCGTGCTTCTATATCCATCTGCTGATGCAGGATCCTGATGACGTCGATAATGCCGTCGTCCGTGACGCGGAAGAAAATGGAGTGGGAACCCGTAAGGACTTTACGATAGCCCGCTCGGATGGTCTCGGCAGAACGATGTTTCGTGCGCCCGTTGACAGCACCATCAAGCGTTGTCTGTATCGCTTTGATATAGGCCTCTGCCTGCTTTTGCCCCAGTGTTCAGACGTATAGGTCCAGATATCCTCGATATCCGCCTGGGCTGCCGGGGAAAGAACGCAGCCGCTCACCGGCCGGCTGTCTTTCTCGCGATGAAGGTATCGAAGTCGAAGGGCGTGGATGGTCCTGAATTTTCGCCTTCAATCAGTGCTGTGCGGAGAACCTTGAGTTTGGTCTCATGTTCTTCCAACAGGCGCAGGCCGGCACGCACCGCTGCGCTCACCGAATCGTGACGGCCTTCGGCGATCTGCGCCTCCACGAACTGGTCGAAATGGTCACCAAGAGCGACGGATGTGTTTTTTGTCATGAGCGCAACCGCTCTGACATTCAGTCCAGTCCCAGTTTCTAGAACTTTCCAGCAAACAGTCTGATCGCAATGAGTATCACCCGCCGGCAATCAACGCTGCCGTGGTCGGCGCCCGGGTGCCGGGCAGGGTGACCGCCTTGCCAGCTTCCATGCGCACCTTGCCCTCGGCGACGAGCCTGAGCGCCATCGGATAGCTCTTGTGCTCGACGGCAAGAACCCGTTCGGCCAGTGTTTCGGATGTGTCGCCTGCCAGGATGGGAACGGCCGCCTGCGTCACGATCGGGCCTTCGTCCATGCCTTCGGTGACGAAATGTACCGTGCAGCCGGCGAGCTTCATGCCGGCATCGATGGCGCGCTGGTGGGTGTGGAGGCCCGGAAACAGCGGCAGCAGCGACGGATGGATGTTGAGAATGCGGCCTTCGTAGCGGTTGATGAAGGCGCCGCTCAAAAGCCGCATGTAGCCTGCAAGACAAATGAGATCCGGTGACAGGCGCTCAAGTGCGGTAAGGATGGCCGCCTCGTGTGCGTCCTTGCTGGCAAAATCCTTGCGCACGAAGGCGAAGGTTTCGATGCCGGCGGCTGCCGCCTTGGAAAGGCCACCGGCATCGGCCTTGTCGGAGATCACGGCGATGATCTCGGCCGGATAGGCGGGGTCGAGTGCCGCGTTGACCAGCGTCATCATGTTCGAGCCGCCGCCGGAGATGAAGACGGCGACGCGTTTTCTGGCGCTGACGGCAGCAGAACTCATAGGGCGAGCGTGCCCTGATAGATCGTGCCGGCAGCACCCTCGTCGCGGGCGACCATGCGGCCGAGCGGGAAGACGGTTTCGCCTTCGGCTTCAAGCGCGGCGGTGACCTTTGCCGCATCCTCGGCTGCAACGACGGCGATCATGCCGACGCCGCAGTTGAAGGTGCGCAGCATCTCGTTTGCCGCCACGCCACCGGTGCTGGCGAGCCAGGAGAACACGGCGGGTGCCTGAATGGAGGACAGGTCGATTTCGGCCGCCAGATGTTTCGGCAGCACGCGCGGAATGTTTTCCGGAAAGCCGCCGCCGGTGATGTGAGCCAGCGCCTTGATCGCGCCGGTGTCGCGGATGACTTTCAGGAGCGGCTTCACATAGATGCGCGTCGGCGTCATCAGCGCTTCGGCCAGTGTCTCACCCTTGGCGAACGGGGCAGGGGCATCCCAGGCGAGACCCGAAAGGCCGACGATCTTGCGCACCAGCGAATAGCCGTTCGAATGCACGCCGGAGGAGGCGAGACCGAGAATGACGTCGCCTTCGCCGATGTCGCCCGCAGGAAGTAGTTTTCCGCGTTCGGCGGCACCCACGGCAAAACCGGCGAGGTCATAATCGCCGCCCGCATACATGCCGGGCATTTCTGCCGTTTCGCCGCCGATGAGCGCACAGCCCGCCTCGCGGCAACCGGCCGCAATGCCGCCGACGATCGCCGCGCCCTGATCCGGGTCGAGCTTGCCGGTGGCAAAATAGTCGAGGAAGAACAGCGGTTCGGCGCCTTGCACCACGAGATCGTTGACGCACATGGCGACAAGATCGATGCCGACCGTGTCGTGCTTGTTGGCGTCGATGGCGATCTTCAGCTTGGTGCCGACGCCGTCATTGGCGGCCACCAGGACCGGATCGGTAAAACCTGCAGCCTTGAGGTCGAACAGGCCGCCGAAGCCGCCGATCTCCCCGTCAGCGCCGGGACGGCGGGTCGAGCGCACGTGCGGCTTGATCTTTTCGACCATCAGGTTGCCGGCGTCGATGTCCACACCGGCGTCGCTATAGGTCAGACCGTTCTTTCCCGACTGGCTCATGCTCACTCTCCAAGCGCTGGCGCTGTTTGGCGTCGCCTTCGCATGATGATGCCGCGAGTGCAAGCGCGATGCCTTGATCGGCGGGGTTTTTTCACCGTTTTGCCCGATGTTTGCCGGTCCGGCAAAATCCACCTTTAAAAATTCCATCTCTCACGCCACATGGTCGCCTATGACACTGCGGGCGCACATGACCATTCCCAATCTCATCACCATCGGCCGTTTTCTGGCCGTGCCTGTCATCCTCTATGCGATGGCCGAGGGCGCCATGCTGCTGGCCTTCGTGCTCTTCCTGCTCGCCGGCCTGTCCGATGCGGTCGACGGCATCATCGCCCGTTCTTTCGACCAGCAGTCCGAACTGGGCGCGAAACTCGATCCGGTGGCCGACAAGCTGTTGATCGTCAGCGTCTTCATCATGCTCTTTCTCATCGGCCACCTGCCGGTCTGGCTGCTCGTGCTCGTGGTTTCCCGCGACGTCCTGGTCCTTGCTGCCGTTGCGGTTTCCAGCCTGGTGGGCAGGCCGGTGAAGGTCGCGCCGATCTTCGTCTCCAAGGCCAACACTGCCGTCCAGATCGCGCTGGTGGTGCTGGTTCTGGCGGAGCTCGCCTTTTCCGTCGAGGTCGGGGCCTTGCGTTTTATCATGATCCTGGCTGCGGCAGGCTTGACCGTACTCTCCGGCGCGGCCTATTTCATGGTCTGGATCCGCCATATGGCCGGATCGCCCGAGCTCCCGTAACCTCAGGTTGGCGACAGACATGCCCGGCAACAAGCCAAAACACGCAGTCAGGACCAAGACCATGATCACCCCGACCGACCGGTCCGAGCTCCGCCAGCAGCTGATCTTCTGGGCGCTGTTCCTGCTCGTCCTCAGCATCTTCCTGATGGTCTTCAGCACCATCCTGCTGCCGTTCATTGCCGGCATGGCGCTCGCCTATTTCCTCGATCCGGTGGCCGACAGGCTGGAGCGGCTCGGCCTTAGCCGGATGATGGCGACAAGCCTGATCCTTGCCGGTTTCGTCATCGTCTTCGTGCTGGCGCTGATGATCATCATTCCGGTGCTGGTAACGCAGGCGGTCGAATTTGCCGAGCGTGTGCCCGGCTATATCAAGCAGCTTCAGGGCCTGATCGAGAACGCCAAGACCTTCGTGCTGCCCGGCTGGATCACCAGCCAGATGGATGCGATCAAGGAAAGCTCCTCGACGATCTTCGCCGAAGGTGCGGGCTTCGTCGGCACCCTGTTCCAGCAGCTATGGAATTCCGGCCTGGCGCTGATCGACATTGCTGCACTCTTCGTCGTCACGCCGGTCGTCGCCTTCTACCTGCTGCTCGACTGGGACCACATGGTCGAGAAGGTCGATGGCTGGGTGCCGCGCAACCATGTCGGCGACGTGCGCCAGATCGCCCGCGAGATCGACACGGCGATCGCCGGTTTCGTGCGCGGGCAGGGCTCGCTTTGCCTCATTCTCGGCGTTTTCTACGGCGTCGGCCTGTCGCTCGCCGGGCTGAATTTCGGCCTGCTGATCGGCCTGTTTGCCGGCCTCATCTCGTTCATTCCCTATGTCGGCTCGATGGTCGGGCTGATTCTCGCCGTCGGCGTGGCGCTGGTGCAGTTCTGGCCCGATTATGTCCAGATCATCATCGTCGCGGTCATCTTCTTTGCCGGCCAGTTTCTGGAAGGCAACATTCTTCAGCCGAAGCTGGTGGGTTCGCGGGTCGGCCTGCATCCGGTCTGGCTGATGTTCGCACTGTTTGCCTTCGGCGTGCTGTTCGGCTTCGTTGGCCTCCTGATTGCCGTTCCCGCTGCGGCTGCGGTCGGCGTGCTTGTCCGTTTCGGCATCCGGCAGTATCTTGACAGCGACCTCTATCATGGACGCAAAAGGCTGGCCGATGAGCAGCCCGTGGCGGAGCTGACGGTGACGGTGAAAAAGCCCGTCGCCGTGAAGTCCGTCACGGGTAAGAAGAAGGCCGGCATTTCCGAGTAACGCGTATGGTCCAGAACAATGATTCCGGCAGCCGCCGTGGCGCCGTGCAGCTGCCGCTCGCCTTCGGACACGATCCGGCAACGGGCCGCGACGACCTGCTCGTCTCCGATCCGCTGACGGCGGCGGTGTCGATCATCGACACCTGGCCGCAGTGGCCGTCGCCTGTGGTGATCCTGGCCGGTCCCGTCGGTTCGGGAAAATCCCACATCGCCAGCATCTGGCGCCACCGCAGCGGCGCCCGCGATATCCATCCGCTGGCGGGATCCGACGCCGCCTCGCTGGCCGCTGCCGGTCCCGTGCTGTTCGAGGATGCCGACCGGCAGGGTTTCGACGACACGGCGCTGTTCCATGTCATCAACAGCGTGCGCGAAAACGGCACGGCGCTTTTGATGACCTCGCGCCTCTGGCCGATGTCCTGGCCGGTCGAACTCGCCGATCTGCGCTCCCGCCTGAAGGCGGCCACCGTCGTCGAGATCGGCGAGCCGGATGACGCACTTCTGGCGCAGGTTCTGGTCAAGCTGTTTTCCGACCGGCAGCTGTCCATCGATGAAAAACTCGTTGCCTATATTGTCGCCCGCATGGAGCGCTCGCTGGACGCCGCCCAGACCGTGGTCGATCGTCTCGACCGTCTGGCCCTGTCGCGCGGCACCCGCATCAACCGGGCCCTGGCATCGCAGGTGTTGAGCGAGTTCGGCAATAATCCTGCCCCCGATTGACTGTCACAGAACTGTCATCAAACTGGGCTACCTGCCGGGGCGGCGGATTCCGCCCTCAAGAACGGATGAATGACATGGATACGAAGGCTCCCGAGATGGTTACGCATGGCGATGTCGATCCGGGTGCGCATCTTCTCGACAGTCCGGATCGTTTCATCAACCGTGAGTTTTCCTGGCTGCAGTTCAACCGCCGCGTTCTCGAGGAAACGCTGAACACGGCGCATCCGCTGCTCGAGCGGGTCCGCTTCCTGTCGATCTCGGCCGCCAATCTCGACGAGTTCTTCATGGTCCGTGTCGCCGGTCTCGAAGGCCAGGTGCGCCTCGGCGTTTCGGTGCGCAGCCCCGACGGCAAGAACCCCGCCGAGCAGCTGGAAGACATCCTGAAGGAAATCGACAACCTGCAGATGGAACAGCAGGCCTCGCTGGCCGTGCTGCAGCAGTATCTGGCCAAGGAAGACATCGTCATCGTCCGCCCGGTCGCCCTGTCGGCGCAGGACAAGACCTGGCTCGCCCATGAGTTCGACCAGGCGATCTTCCCGGTGCTGACGCCGCTGTCGATCGACCCGGCCCACCCGTTCCCGTTCATTCCCAATCTCGGCTTCTCGATCGGCCTGCAGCTCGCCAGCCTCAACGGCAAGGAGCCGATGACGGCGCTGTTGCGCCTGCCTGTCGCGCTCGACCGCTTCATCCGTCTGCCCGACGCCAAGTCGATCATCCGGTATATCACGCTCGAAGACGCCGTCAGCCTGTTCATCGACCGGCTCTTTCCCGGTTATAAGGTCGAAGGTTTCGGCACCTTTCGCATCATCCGTGACAGCGATATCGAGGTCGAGGAAGAGGCCGAAGATCTGGTCCGCCTGTTCGAGACCGCGCTGAAACGCCGCCGCCGCGGCTCGGTGATCCGCATCGAGGTCGATTCGGAAATGCCGGTGGAACTGCGCCAGTTCGTGGTCGGCGAGCTGAACGTGCCGGAAAACCGCGTTGCGGTGCTGCCGGGCCTTCTGGCGCTGAACACGCTGTCGGAAATCACCAAGGCGCCGCGCGACGACCTGCGTTTCGCCGCCTACAACGCCCGCTTTCCCGAGCGTGTCCGCGATCATGCCGGTGACTGCTTCGCCGCCATCCGCGAAAAGGACATGGTCGTCCACCACCCCTACGAATCCTTCGATGTCGTCGTCCAGTTCCTGCTGCAGGCGGCCCGAGACCCGGAAGTGCTGGCCATCAAGCAGACGCTCTATCGCACCTCCAACGACAGCCCGATCGTGCGAGCGCTGATCGATGCGGCCGAATCGGGCAAGTCGGTCACTGCGCTGGTCGAGCTCAAGGCCCGTTTCGACGAAGAGGCCAACATCCGCTGGGCCCGCGACCTGGAGCGCGCCGGCGTGCAGGTCGTCTTCGGCTTCATCGAGCTCAAGACCCACTCGAAAATGTCGATGGTGGTGCGCCGTGAGGATGGCAAGCTTCGGACCTATTGCCACCTAGGCACCGGCAACTATCACCCGATCACGGCGAAGATCTACACCGACCTGTCCTTCTTCACCTGCAATCCGCACATCGCCCACGACATGGCCAATATCTTCAATTTCATCACCGGTTACGGCGAGCCCGGGGTCGGCATGAAGCTGGCGATCTCGCCGCACACGCTGCGCCCGCGCATTCTCCAGCACATCAACGAGGAGATCGCTCACGCGAAGAACGGCGCGCCGGCGACGATCTGGATGAAGATGAATGCGCTGGTCGATCCCGAAATCATCGACGCGCTCTATGCCGCCAGCCGGGCCGGCGTCGAGATCGACCTTGTCATTCGCGGCATTTGCTGCCTTCGTCCACAGGTTCCGGGCCTGTCGGAAAATATCCGTGTAAAATCAATCGTTGGACGCTTCCTGGAGCACTCCAGAATCTTCTGTTTCGGCAATGGCCACGGCCTGCCGTCGGAAAATGCGCTTGTTTATATCGGCTCGGCGGATATGATGCCGCGCAATCTGGACCGGCGTGTGGAGACACTTGTGCCTCTGACAAACCGGACTGTGCATGAACAGGTTCTGACGCAGATCATGCTGGGAAATCTCATCGACAACCAGCAGAGCTACGAAATTCTTTCCGACGGCACATCGCGCCGCATGTCGCCGGACAAGGGTGAAGAACCGTTCAATGCACAGCACTATTTCATGACCAACCCCAGCCTGTCCGGCCGGGGCGAGGCCCTGAAGTCCAGCACACCGAAGTTGATCGCCGGATGGACATCCGGAAGGAAGAAATAACTGGACTTGCATGGTTGAATCAGAAGCCCAGGGGCGTTTGCCTGGAATTGCCCCTGTGTCTGTCGTGGATATCGGGTCAAACTCCATTCGCCTCGTGATTTATGAAGGACTGAGCCGCTCGCCAGCGGTTCTGTTCAACGAAAAGGTCATGTGCGGCCTCGGCAAGGGCATCGATGCCACCGGCCGCATGGATGAGGAAAGCGTCGAGCGAGCGCTGAAGGCGCTGCACCGGTTCAAGGCGCTCTCGGTCCAGGCCCGCGCCTCCACCATGTTCGTGCTGGCAACCGCGGCGGCGCGTGACGCCTCGAACGGGCCGGACTTCATCCACAAGGCTGAAATCATTCTCGACAAGAAGGTCCGTGTGCTCTCGGGCGAGGAAGAAGCGCATTTCTCCGCCATGGGCATCATCAGCGGTTACCACGATCCCGACGGCGTCGTCGGCGATCTCGGGGGCGGCTCGCTGGAACTGGTCGATGTGAAGAAGACCGTGATCGGCAAGGGCATCACCCTGCCGCTCGGCGGCATCCGCCTGTCGGAACATTGTGGCGGCTCGGTCACCAAGGCGCGCGCCTATGTCAGCCATTTCATGAAGGATGCCGCCGTTCTCAGGAACGCGTCTGGCCGCACCTTCTATGCCGTGGGCGGCACCTGGCGCTCGATCGCCAAGCTGCACATGGAAATGCGCAACTATCCGCTGCACATGATGCAGGACTACGAAATCAGCTTCGACGAGGCCATGTCCTTCCTAGAGCAGGTGGTGGAATCCAAGGATTCCAAGGTGCCGGCCTATGCGTCGATCTCCAAGAGCCGCCGCAATCTCTTGCCCTTCGGCGCGCTGGCGCTGAAGGAGGCCATCGGCATCATGAGACCGCGCCGCGTGTCGTTCTCGGCGCTCGGCGTGCGTGAAGGCTACCTGTTCTCGCTGCTGTCGGAAGGCGAGCGCAAGCGCGATCCGCTGCTGTCGGCCGCCGGTGAACTGGCAATCCTGCGGGCGCGTTCACCCGAACATGCCCGCGAGCTGGCCGACTGGAGCGGCAAGATGATGCCGCTGTTCGGCGTGCACGAAACCGAGGAAGAAAGCCGCTACCGGCAGGCGGCCTGCCTGCTCGCCGATATCAGCTGGCGCGCCCACCCGGACTATCGCGGGCCGCAGGCGCTCAACATCATCGCCCACGGCACCTTTACCGGCATCACCCATCCCGGCCGCGCCTATATTGCGCTGGCCAACTACTATCGGTTCGAAGGCGTCAGTGACGCAGGCGCCACGCATGCGCTGGCGGCGATCGCCACGCCGCGCCTGCTCGACCTTGCCAAGCTGCTTGGTGGCCTTCTGCGCGTCGTCTACCTGTTTTCAGCCTCCATGCCGGGGCTGGTCAGGCACCTGACGATCCGCCGCTCGCCATCGCCCGATCTCGACCTCGAATTCATCGTCCCGGCCGCCTATTCGGAATTCGCCGGCGAACGCCTCGACGGCCGCCTGCAGCAGCTGGTGAAGCTGACCGGCAAGAGGATCGCTTTTCGGTTTACATCGTGAGGTTTTAAATTTTGCGGCAGGCGTCGCGCCGGTTCACCGGCACTGAAGCTTGTTGAAACTCTCTTTGCTATTGAGCTGGAGTTTTCCCGACCAATTTTCAAGTTTCATTTTTCCGCCGGAAGCTGCGACCCATTGGGCAAAAATCCTGTCCTGTGCCGCCATGCTCATTTGGCCCCGAATGATTTGCTGCACTGTTGATTTCGAATAGCGGGCCGCCGTTGCGACGAAACCCCGTTTTATCGCCGCGAAGTCTCGGGGTTCCACATTTTTGACAAATGCGCGCACGGCGACGAGATCTTTGGTGCAGCCAACAACGGTAAAACCCCGTTTTACAGCCTGCACTTCTTTTGCTGGCAGGGTGATGGAGCAGACGATCACAATAAAGAGAATGGGAAGAACAGCTCTTTGCATTTAAACCCTGAGTTTTATTATGAATAAATAAATGATAACCACGCTAGGTAGCCAGTCAAGAAGCGGCGAGCGAATTTTTGGCAAACAGCGAGCATGGAAAGCTCACATCTAGGCGCACTGCCATGCTGTAGAAAATGGCAGTGCGTCTCTCTCCGACGGCCTTATTTCGCGTCGAGGAATTCGCTCACGTCGAGAAGAACGAACTCGTTGTCGTCGACCTTGTCGATCTGGCGGCCGGCCGAGAAGGGCAGGTTGTTATCATTGCCGACGATGATGTGGGTCGCATCGACGCGGTCGACATTCTCGATGGTGACGAACGGCATGTCGTAAAGGCCGTCGCCGCCGCCCTGGCGCTTCTTGTTGTCAGGGTCGGCGATGTTCAGGAGGTCGATATAGCGGATCTTGCGAACGGCCTTGCCAACCATGGCGTCGGTCATCTCGATCTTGTAGATGCGCTTCAGCTTCGAGCCGACAGCAAAGCAGTCCGGCTTCGGGTCCTTCGGATCGGCGCAGGCTTTCGATGCCACACCGGCGCCGTTGTCACGTTCAATCACCAGCGCGGTCGTCGCGTCCAGCATGTTGAAATCGCCGATCGCCTCGCCGCCATCGGCCAGCGGATAGAGCCAGCTGCGGCCGGTCCAGGACTTGGCCGCCACATCGAGCTCGACGATGCGCAGCGCCGTCTTGCCATCGGCTTTTTCGACAGACCCGTCCTCGAGGAAGATCGGGCCTTCGAGCAGGCCATAGAGCTTGGCGCCATCCGTGGACAGGGCGAGGCCCTCGTAGCCGCCGGACCGCTTGATGTTGAATACAGGCAGTTTCAGCGTCGGGTTCGCAGGCAGCGTCAGCGTCACATTGTCAGGCGACAGTACCGGCTTGCCATCGACCAGGGTCGCGATCACATCGGTGACTTTGCCTTCGAGGTCGGCTTTGACGAGATAGGGGCCGAATTCCTCGCCGATCCAGAAACCGTCGGCAACAGGCTGGATCGATTCGACGTCGAGATCGGCGCCGGTCAGATAGCGCGTCTCGCTGGCTTCGGTGACGATCGGGAAGGGCACGACCTTGTTCGGATCGGACAGGAAGATCGTCTTCAGGGCCTCGACCTTGCCGCCATCCCAGTCGATCTTGATGTTGTGCAGCATCAGCTGCGTATCGGACGAGTTGATCTTCGAGCCGAACCCATTGTCGGAAAGGCTCCAGAACGTACCATCCGGCATGGTCTTGATGCCGGAAAAACCCTGCATCGGCTGGCCATCGAACGGCAGCGAAAGCCCGGTGAGGCGGACGCCGTCCTTGCCCGGAACGGTGCCGGGGCCCGCCGCGCGCCTCCGGTCTGGGGTGGTGAACTTGCCCGAGGTCTTGAGGTGCTCCGGCGCGTCGGCCGCTGCCTTGATGATCGTATTCGCAGGCAGGATGGCATGGGCGGCGAGTTTGGCCGGGAAGGCCGTGTCGTCGGCAAGCGCCGTCTGGGTCATCAGCAGGCACAGGGCGGCCGATGTCAGAAGTAGAGTTTTCATGGAGGTCACCGGGGGTTGAGGAAGAGACACCCCCGGATACGGACACTTCGTGTCCCGCTTTTAAAGATTTCATGAAGATTTGATGATGGCGCTCAAAGCTCGACAGCCTCGACCTTGCGATCCACAAACCGCAGTGCCACTTCGCCCTTGATCAGCTTCAGCGCCGTGTCGCCGAACAGTTCGCGCCGCCAGCCCTTGAGCGCGCCGACATCGGCGTTTTCGCCTTCGGATGCGATGCGGTCGATGTCTTCGCTGTTGGCGATAATCTTGGCGGCGACGCCCTGTTTTTCCGAGATCAGCTTCAGGAGAACCTTGAGCAGCTCGCTGGCGGCCTGGGCGCCTTCGGGGGCGGAGGACTGGCGCGGCGGGCGCGGCATTTCGTTCTTCGGCATGGCCAGCGCCACATTGACCGCCTCGATGACGGCGGCGCCCGATTGCGACCGTTCCCAGCCTTTCGGGATCGTGCGCAGGCGTCCGAGCGCCTCGGTGTCCTTCGGCTGCTGCTGGGCAACCTCGTAGACCGCATCATCCTTGAGCACACGTCCGCGCGGCACGTTGCGCCCACGCGCCTCCCGCTCGCGCCAGGCGGCGACCTCTTTCAGGATGGCCAGTTCCTGCGGCTTTTTCAGCCGCATCTTCAGGCGCAGCCAGGCGTCATCAGGATGGATGTCGTAGGTCTCGCGCGCCTCGAGAATGTTCATCTCTTCGGTCAGCCACAGCGAGCGGTTCTCGCGCTCGAGCTTTTCCTTCAGCGACAGATAGACATCGCGCAGATGCGTCACGTCGGCCAGCGCATAATCGAGTTGCTTTTCCGACAGCGGCCGCTGGCTCCAGTCGGTGAAGCGCGAGGACTTGTCGATCTGCTCGCCCTTGATGCGCTGCACCAGCTGGTCGTAGGAGACGCTGTCGCCGAAGCCACAGACCATAGCGGCGACCTGCGTGTCGAAGATCGGATGCGGAATGAGGTTGCCGAGATTGAAGATGATTTCAATGTCCTGGCGCGCCGCGTGAAAGACTTTGACGACGGCAGGGTCGGCCATCAGCGTGAAGAAGGGCGCAAGGTCGATACCCGGGGCGAGGGGATCGACGATGACGGCCGTGTCCGGGCCTGCCATCTGGATCAGGCAGAGCTGCGGCCAGAATGTCGTCTCGCGCAGGAACTCCGTATCGATGGTCAGATACTCGGAACGGGCAAGAAGCTCGCAGGCGTCACGAAGGCTGCTGGTGTCGGTAATGATGTTCATGAAATGCGGCTTGCCAATCGTATCTTGTTATTCGGCTTTGCGACTGTTTGACGTTTGATCGCTGTCGGCCGGGCGGGCCGCCATCCTGTTGAAAAATGTGGACGTTCGCAACAGGGAGATGAACCTGCCATGGCGTTTTTCTGTTGGAACCGGTCCGCGTGCAACCATGCGGTGCATTGTGTAGAGCATAAATGCCACGAGAACGGCCGCCGTATAGATGAAAAGCGAGCGGGGCCCGAAAATGTCGAGCATGAATGAGGCAAAGAGCGGACCGATAATGGCGCCGATCGACCAGAAGAACAGCGTGCCAGCCGAAACCAGCGCGTGCTGGCCTTCGGCCGCATGGTCGTTGGCATGCGCCGAACAGAGCGAATAGAGCGGCATGGCGAAGGCCCCGAAGACGAAGATGCCGGCAAAATTGCGCCATTCGCTGTTGCCGGCAAAGATCGCCAGATAGAGCCCGGCAAGGGCAGCACCCGCCGTGGCGATGAGAATCACCAGACGCCGGTCGAGGCGGTCGGAATAGACGCCGAGCGGATACTGCAGCACGACGCCGCCGATGATGCCGGCGCTCATGAAGGTGGCAATCGAAGTGATCGACAGGCCGATGCCCTGCGCATAGATCGGTCCCAGCGACCGGAAGGTGGAATTGGTCAGGCCGACGACGATGCAGCCGATGATGGCGAGCGGCGAAATGTTCCACAATTCCCGGATGTTGAAGCGGATCGCCTCCGGAGCGCCGGGGCTGGATCGGTCGGCAAAGGAAATCGGTACCAGCGACAGGCTGAGCGCCATGGCGATGATGGCGAACAGCTGGAAACCGTCGATGCCGACCACGGGGATCATGTATTGCGCCGCCGTTACGGAGCCGAGATCGACAAGGCGGTAGATCGACAGGGTGCGGGCCCGGTTGGCATTGGTGACGCGGGCGTTGAGCCAGCTTTCGACCGTGGCGAACAGGGCGGCAAAACAGATGCCCGCCACCAGCCGCATCAGGAACCAGAACCACGGATCGATGAGCAGCACCATGGCGATGGCCGCTGCCGAGGCGATGGCCGCCATGGCCGAAAAGGTGCGGATATGGCCGATCGAGCGCAGGATGCGCGTCACATAGATGCAGCCGATGGCAAAGCCGATGTTGTAGCCGGTGCCGACCAGACCGATCAGCGAGGTCGAAAATCCTTCCTCAAGCGCCCGCAGCGAAATGTATGTGGCCTGCAGACCATTGCCGCCGATCAGGATGCCGGCGGTGATGAGGAGGGGAATGAGCGGACGGATCTGGGACATGCGGTGGGGAACATCCAAACGGACAGGCGATGCAGGCGACTCAAGCGGATTTTGCCACTTGCACCCGTTCTAGACCCGCTCCACCGCGGAAAACAGCACGAAATCTAGCCTTCGCGCTGCAAATGGCAGCCGTCACGGCCGCTTTTGTCCGTTTTAGTGAGGATTCGACACGCTGCCGCCGTCCATCATCAGCCGCGAGGCCGAAACGGTCATGTTGCGGCCGTTGGCCTTGGCATTGAGAAGCGCCGCGTCCGTCCGGTTGATCAGCGTCGAAACCGGCCCGCCGGATGGCGAAATGCCGACGCCGATGGAGATCGACACCGTGCCGAGAATTCTGCCACGGTGTGTCAACGGCGTCGTTCCAATGCGGGTGCGCAGGTTTTCCGCTAGGTCGAAGCCCTCAGGTTCGGAGAGGCCCGGCAGAAGAATGGTGAATTCCTCGCCGCCGAACCGGTAGATGCTTCCCGTCGCGCCGACGATGTCGGCCATGATCTGCGCCGCATGTTGCATGACGAAGTCACCGGCATCGTGGCCGAACTCGTCGTTGAAGCGCTTGAAATGATCGATGTCGATCATCAGGCAGGCGAGGGGCTGGCCCGGCTCGTCGCGCGAATGCCGGTTGAGCGTCTCGTCGAGGGAGCGCCGGTTGAAAAGGCCAGTCAGCGGATCGCGCAGCGCAAGCCCGGTCAGCCGCTCGCGCAGCTGCAGATTGGCAACGGCGAGGCCGATATTCTCGGCGATCAGCTCCAGATAGAGCCGCGAGGTCTCCACCACCGGTGCCACGCCGCTGCGCTCTTCGAAATAGAGCAGCCCGATCGTATCGCCCTGTGCCGTCAGGGGCACACAGAGACCCGAGATCTTGTTCTCGTCCAGATGCTGGCAGGCAATGTCGCTGTGGCCGCGATTGCTCGCGTGCGGCCGGCCGCGCCGGAGACCCCAACAGTCGCTCGAGGCAAAGGATGCCGCCGAATGCTGCGGCTCGAGCCAGCTGCCGAGCGAGGTCAAGAGCGTTCTGCCGTCGTTGAGAATATAGAGATGACCGGCCAGATCCGGGAAAATCTGCGGTGCGAATCGCGCCACCACGTCGGCCAGTTCGATCTGGTTCTGACAGGCCTGCAACCGGTGCATCATTTGCAGGATCAGGTCCTTGGTCTGCTGGTCGAGCCGCCGTTCGGCGTCGAGCCGGTCGCGTTCGAGCCCGTTGGTGCGGAACGTATGGATGGCCTCGTTCATCTCGCCGATTTCGTCGCGGCGATTGTCGATCGGCACTTCCACGGCGTAGTCCTGCTTGGCCAGCCGCAGGACGATCCGCGACATGCGCATCAGCGGCACGGCGATGCGGCGCTTCAGGACGAAATACAGAACACCCAGAAACAGGGCGGCCGTGACACCGAGCATGATCTTGGCCGTCAGCCCGAACAGGTCGCTCTGCGCCTTTGCATCGGTGAGTGCGCCAGCCGTGCGGGCGTCGGTAAGATCCCGGAACCGTGTCAGCGTTTCCAGAAGATCGGTCTGAAAGCGTTCGTGTTCGGGGCCGAACAGGGCTTCTCTGGCGGTGGTCTGGTCGCCCTTCGCATAGCTCTCGACGGCACCTGCCTCGACCCGGTCGAGCGCTTCCGCATCGCGTTCTATCTCGTCGAGCGCCGCCATCTCCTGTGGCGTTGCACCGAGCGTCCGGGCCGATTTGATATGGGTCTCGAGTTCGCGCTCCTCGGTCTCCTTGCCATGGAACGCATCGAGATGGCGTTTTTCGCCGCGCATCACATAGAGGCGCGCCTCATCGGAGCGCTCCTCGGCAACAAGCGCCAGATCTTCCGCAAGGGTGCTCAAGGCCAGATGCCGCTCGACGGCGAGGCGTTCCTGGTGGGCGCTATTGGTGGAGAGGATGAAAGCGGTGCCGGACAGACCGGTCAAAAGAACCGTGATTCCGTAGGCCCAATTGGTAATTGCACTGATACGCATGTTGCTGAAATAAACCTGGATTGTTGCAAGAGACTTAACTTATTTTACCAAGTCTCATATACGGACGGTATCGGCAATCCATGGGGTGATGCAGAATTGCGCTGGCAGCCCTGCGTTTTGCCGCCATCCGGGAAAAGCATTCTTTCCAAGTGCTGGTCTAAAATCGGCGCTCTTGCCCCGCTTGCAGGCCTTCAGGCCGGTCGCGGCCTTGACAAATCACCCCCGCCATGCGCTTTTCCGCCCGATTTTGACGCTGCCGCAGCGCGCCTTTCCGTGCGAGCGCGGCACTTTAGTTCCAGGACACGATGATGCATCCTTACCGCAGCCACACCTGTGCCGCTCTCCGCAAATCCGACGTCGGCGCCATCGTGCGCATTTCCGGCTGGGTCCACCGCGTTCGCGACCACGGCGGTCTGCTGTTCATCGACCTTCGCGACCATTACGGCATGACGCAGATCGTCGCCGATCCCGACAGTCCGGCGTTCCAGATCGCCGAGACCGTGCGCGGCGAATGGGTGATCCGCGTCGATGGTATCGTCAAGGCGCGCTCGGACGACACCGTCAACAAGCAGATGGCAACCGGCGAAATCGAGCTCTATGCCCAGGAGATCGAAGTGCTGTCGGTTGCCAAGGAATTGCCGCTGCCCGTCTTCGGCGAGCCCGATTATCCCGAAGACGTGCGCCTGAAATACCGCTTCCTCGATCTGCGCCGCGAGACGCTGCACAAGAACATCGTCAAGCGCAGCATGATCATCGCCGACATGCGCCGACGCATGAACGAGATCGGTTTCATGGAATATTCCACGCCGATCCTGACCGCCTCGTCGCCGGAAGGTGCGCGCGACTTCCTGGTGCCGTCGCGCATTCACGAAGGCAAGTTCTTCGCGCTTCCACAGGCGCCGCAGCAGTACAAGCAACTGTTGATGGTCGCCGGTTTCGACCGCTACTTCCAGATCGCGCCCTGCTTCCGCGACGAAGACCCGCGCGCCGACCGCCTGCCGGGCGAATTCTACCAGCTCGACCTCGAAATGAGCTTCGTCACCCAGGAAGACGTCTGGAACACGATGGGTCCGGTCATCTCAGGCGTGTTCGAGCAGTTTGCCGAAGGCAAGCCCGTCACCAAGGAATGGCCGCGCATCCCCTATGACCTGGCGATCCGCAAATACGGCTCCGACAAGCCCGACCTGCGCAACCCGATTGAAATGCAGGCCGTTACCGAGCATTTCGCCGGTTCCGGCTTCAAGGTCTTTGCCGGCATGATCGAGCGTGATCCGAAGGTCGAGATCTGGGCGATCCCGGCCAAGACCGGCGGTTCGCGCGCCTTCTGCGACCGCATGAACGCCTGGGCGCAAGGCGCCGGCCAGCCGGGTCTCGGCTACATCTTCTGGAAGGAAGAGGGGGTGCCACAGGGAGAGCTTACTATCATCAATACGTCTGCAGAGGGCGGCCGTATGCCGACTGAAGCGGAATTTGCGGACGCTTCGAAGTCAAGCCCCACCTATTCTAGTAAGGTTGTCGGCTCCGGCCCGCTGGCGAAAAACATCGGCGAGGACCGCACCGATGCGATCCGCACGCAGATGGGCCTTGACGCGGGCGACGCCTGCTTCTTCGTCGCCGGCGATCCCGCAAAGTTCTACAAGTTTGCCGGCGAAGCCCGCACCCGTGCCGGCGAGGAACTGAACCTCGTCGACCGCAACCGGTTCGAGCTCTGCTGGATCATCGACTTCCCGTTCTACGAATGGAGCGACGAGGAGAAGAAGGTCGATTTCGCCCACAATCCGTTCTCGATGCCGCAGGGCGGGCTTGAGGCGCTGGAGACCCAGGATCCGCTGACGATCAAGGCCTACCAGTATGACGCGGTCTGCAACGGCTTCGAAATCGCTTCCGGCTCGATCCGCAACCAGTCGCCGGACCTGATGGTCAAGGCGTTCGAGCTTGTCGGCCTGTCGAAGGCCGACGTCGAAGAACGGTTCGGCGGCATGTACCGTGCCTTCCAGTACGGCGCCCCGCCGCACGGCGGCGCCGCCTTCGGCATCGACCGCGTCGTCATGCTTCTGGTGGGCGCCAAGAACCTGCGCGAGATCACCCTGTTCCCGATGAACCAGCAGGCCCAGGATCTGCTGATGGGCGCACCGGCACCGGCAACACCCACCCAGCTGCGCGAACTGGCGCTGCGGGTCATTCCGACGGCGAAGAAGGATTGATGGGGGCTGCGGGTTGAACGATTCACGTCGTTCGTGATCGTGGCCAACCCCCTCTTTCACAGCGTGACATATCCCCCAAAAGGGGGGAGATTGTTCTTTTCCCTTGGTCACTTAAAAGCCAGTTGCTATCTCCCCTCTTGAGGGGGAGATGTCGGCGTCGCCGGCAGAGGGGGGTGGCCACCCCGCACAAGCCTCCCGAAGACGTAGTCCCCAACACCTTCACCGATTCTTGATAAAACTCGCAAACGCCGCCAGCGTTTCGGCGCTGACGTGATGCTCGATGCCTTCGGCGTCGATGCGGGCCGTTTCCGGGCTTATGCCGAGTGCGCAGAGGAAACCTTCCACCGTCTGGTGCCGGGCCCGGCTTTCATCCGCGAGCTTCAGGCCTTCGTCGGTCAGAAAGACGCCGCGATAGGGCCGGCGGGAGACAAGGCCATCTGCGGTCAGCCGCTTCAGCATCTTGGCCACCGTCGGCTGTGCCACGTCCAGCCGAGCAGCGATGTCGACTTGGCGTGCCTCGCCGCCGTCCTCGATCAGGTCGGCAATCAGCTCGACATAGTCCTCCACCAGCGCGCTGCGGCGTGATTCGCGCGTCCGGCGGAACCCTTCCGAATGTGTATCGGCGTCCGGCAGCGGCAGATTGCGGGGAATGGGCTTGGACGGTCGTGCCACGGATTGTCTCATTATTACGGAGGAAAAGGATTTCCTCCTGCCGGTTTGAATGCATAGCATAAGCTAATTATCTTATCCATTCATCTGTTTGGCTGCAGGCATCCCGCAGGGCGAAGATTGCCTCGAAAAAAGCCGGTCAAATTGCCGGTCCTTAAAAGTATAGCCTGTTGCATATTTCATAGGATGTGGTTAGAGGTGAGGGCATAGGCAACACCATCCGCCCGGAGACGCGCATCCATGTCGACTGTTATTGATCCGAAACAACGTGGGAACTGGTACTTTTCCAGGCCGGATGAAGACCAGATGCCGAGCCTGCCGGAGGTCAATTCCACCGTTCTCGTGCCGCAGGGCGGCCACTGGATCCGCCGCCTTCTGGCCTTTGCCGGCCCCGGCTACATGGTTTCGGTCGGCTATATGGACCCGGGCAACTGGGCAACGGATCTCGCCGGTGGCGCGCAATTCGGCTACACGCTGCTGGCGGTCATCCTGTTGTCGAACCTGATGGCGATCCTGCTGCAGGCGCTCGCCGCCCGGCTCGGCATCGCCACGGGCAGGGACCTTGCCCAGTCCTGCCGCGATACCTATTCCCGTCCCGTCAATTTCCTGCTGTGGATTGCCTGCGAGGCGGCGATCATTGCCTGTGATCTGGCGGAAGTCATCGGCACCGCCATTGCGTTGCAGCTGCTGTTCGGCATTCCCCTGATCACCGGCGCGCTGATCACCGCACTCGATGCCTTCCTTCTGCTGATCCTGATGAACAAGGGTTTCCGCTTTCTTGAGGCCTTCGTCATCGCGCTTCTGATCATCATCGCCGGCTGTTTCGCCGTGCAGATCGCCGCCGCGTCGCCGCCCATCGGCGCCGTGCTGTCGGGCTTCCTGCCGTCGAGCGAGATCGTCACCAATCCGGCCATGCTCTACATCGCCATCGGCATCATCGGCGCCACCGTCATGCCGCACAATCTCTATCTGCATTCCTCGATCGTCCAGACCCGCGCCTATGAGCGGACGGAGACGGGGCGCCGTCAGGCCATCAAATGGGCGACGCTCGACAGCACTGTCGCGCTGATGCTGGCGCTCTTCATCAACGCCGCCATTCTGGTGGTTGCCGCGGTCGCCTTTCATGGAACAGGCCATGAGGACGTGGCCGAGATCGGCGACGCCTATGAACTGCTGTCGCCACTGCTCGGCCTCGGCATCGCCTCGACCCTGTTTGCCGTCGCGCTGCTTGCCTCGGGCCTGAATTCGACCGTCACGGCGACGCTCGCCGGTCAGATAGTCATGGAAGGCTTTCTGCGGCTGCGCATCCCCAACTGGGCGCGGCGCCTTTTGACACGCGGCATCGCCATCATCCCGGTCGTCGTCGTCACGGCCATCTATGGCGACAAGGGGACAGGCCAGCTTCTTGTCTTCAGCCAGGTCATCCTGTCGATGCAGTTGCCCTTTGCCGTCATCCCGCTGGTCATGTTCGTCTCCGACAGGAAAAAGATGGGAACTCACGTCATACCCGCCTGGGTGGCCGTGCTCGCCTGGATCGTGGCCGCCATCATCGTCACGCTCAACGTCAAGCTGCTCTACGAAACCTTCTTCGTTGGCTGAGGGAGATCATGGCGAAAGGCCCAGAATTGGCGGTTCCTGCCTGCAAACGGCCCCCAAACTGGCTGGATTCTGCACGCAATCGGCCGCAATGAACCCCTAGCGTGCAGGTGGGTGCCGCATGTGGCGGCGCCATATCTGCATGGGGGTTCTAATGACAGATAAGAAAACGCGCGCACCGGCCAGAGGCAAATCCGCCGCCGTGACGCCCGTAGACGAAACGCCGATCGGCGAACAGGCGTCAGCCGAAACCACACCGCGGCCCGAAACAGTGGAGACCAAACCGGTTGAGAGCCAGACGGTGGACAGTCAGCCGGTGGAGGCCAAGACGCCGTCCACAAAAATTCCGCTTTTAAGGACATCGATCAAGAGATCCTCGCCGGCGACGACGCCAGCCATCGAACTGGTCGATCTGCAGCCGGTGGATGTCAGCTCTTCCGAGACACCAGCTGTCGCGGCCACCGATGCCAAACCGGCCCGGGCCCGATCCGCCACCGTCAAAGCGGCCGTTGCGGCATCGGCGAATACCACGGACAGCATCATCAGCCCGGCAAAGGGCCGCAGCAGCAAACGCAAGCCGGAGGAGACGGTCTCCGTGCCGCTGGCCGACGTGCCGCTCACCACGGAACCGCTGACAAGCGTGACCGAGGAGCCATCTACCACCGTGGAAGCGCCCGTCACGGCGGCCGTCGAAGAGCCGATCCTCTCCGAACCCGCGCCAGACACGCTCAGTCAGGAGCCGGAACCAACCGTCGCGGGCACCACCACGCCGGAGCCCGCCACCACGACCGTCTGGTCGTCTTCGAACTGGAAGGCCGATCCGCCGCCGCCGGGCAGGCCAACAGGCTTCTTCCAGTCGCCCGGCGTCAAGTTCATCATGATCGGCTTCATCTCACTGCTTCTGCTCATCCCGGCCATGCTGGTCTGGGGCCTGACCGAGGAGCGGGCACAGCGGGCCGAGGAAGTCTCCGCCCGCATCGCCAAGGGCTGGGGCGGACCACAGGTCATCAACGGCCCCTATCTCGCCGTGCCCTATACGATCGACCGCAGCCAGACGGTCGATGGCAAGGTCATCCTGCAGAAAACCACTGAATGGGCGCTGCTGATGCCCGAGACGCTGAATGTCGATGCCGACCTCAATGTCGAGGAGCGCAAGCTGTCGATTTACACGTTGCCGGTCTACAATTCGAAGCTGAAGATATCGGGTGCCTTTGGTGCGAGCCTGCTCGAAGACCTCAGCCAGTTCGGCGGCCCGCTCAATCTCGACCGTGCCGTCCTGGTCATGAACATCGGCGACATCTCCGGCATACGCTCGCAGGCCGGCGTGCGCATTGATGGCGGCGCGGTTTTGCCGTTCGAGCCCGGCATGAAGGACATCACCGCCACGGCGGACCCGCTGCCCGGCACCTACGACGGCGGCTATGTCTCCCGCTCGGGCGTACACCGGACGATTTCGCCGGCGCTCATCGACAAGGGTTTCACCTTCGACATCGACCTGTCGCTGAACGGCTCGCGCAACTTTTCCGTGGCCCCCGCTGGCCAGACGACAAATTTGACCACCAAGGCGAACTGGCCGCATCCAGGCTTCGAAGGCCTGTTCCTGCCGGAAACGAAAACCATCGACGCCAGCCATTTCGAAGCCAAGTGGACGATCCCCTATCTTGCCCGCGGCGTCGACAAGGCCGTGGCCGGGCCGGGGCTGCCGCTGACGGGCAGCATGATGGCGGTCAATCTGGTCGAGCCGGTAAAGTTCTACCAGGTCATTTCCAGGACGCTGAAATATTCGATCGGCTTCATCTCCGTCGTTTTCCTCGCCGTCTTCATCATCGAACTGAAGAGCGGGCGCCTGGTTCACTGGATCCAGTATGTTCTGACCGGTCTCGCCCTTGTCGTGTTCTACGTGCTGTTGCTGGCCCTGTCGGAACACACGGGCTTCGAGGTCGCCTATATCCTGGCGGCACTGGCGACGACGATGCTGATCTCGGCCTATGTCGGCATGGTGACGCAGAGCAGGCGCTCCGGGCTGCAACTGGGCTTCGTGCTGGCGCTGGCCTATGCGGTGCTGTACCTCATCCTGCGCGAGGACGAGTATGCGCTGCTGGCCGGTGCGCTTCTCTCCTTCATCACCATTGCCGCGACCATGTTCGCCACGCGCAATGTCGACTGGGGCAATCCGGGCCGCAAGGAGTTGGTGGCCGCCTGATGCCACAGCCCAAGCAAAGGGTCCGGCGGATCGTCTCCGGCGGACCCTTCTTATGTCCGGTCTCTTGTCATACCAGCTGTCTTGCCCCTATAAGACCTGATCACCACGGACCCGGTGCAATCCCGGGTGGCTCTTCTGGCCGCCGATCCGCCAGACAACGCAACGACAGTCTTTGACATGTTGAACCGGACACAATCCGGTTGATGCCCTGCATTTGCGGAAAAAATCACATGAACACGCTGACCTCCTATCGCCAGGAATGGTTCTCCAACATTCGCGGCGATCTCCTCTCCGGCATCGTCGTGGCGCTGGCGCTGATCCCCGAAGCCATCGGCTTTTCCGTCATCGCCGGTGTCGATCCGAAGGTCGGCCTGTTTGCCTCCTTCGCCATCGCCTGCGTCTCGGCCTTCACCGGCGGCCGCCCCGGTATGATTTCGGCCGCGACCGCCGCCACAGCGGTGCTGATGGTGACGCTGGTCAAGGAACACGGCCTCGAATACCTGTTTGCCGCCACAATCCTCATGGGCTTGCTGCAGGTCGGTGCCGGTCTGTTGAAACTCGGCCGGATCATGCGCTTCGTCTCGCGTTCGGTCATCACAGGCTTCGTCAATGCGCTCGCCATCCTGATCTTCATGGCGCAGTTGCCGGAACTCATCGGCGTGCCGGTCGAGACCTATGTGATGATCGCCGCCGGTCTCGCCATCATCTATCTCTTCCCCTATGTCACCAAAATCATCCCGTCGCCGCTGGTCGCCATCGCCGTCCTCACCGGCGTCGCGGTCTGGTCGGGCATGGATATCCGCACCGTCGGCGATCTCGGCGAACTACCCTCGACCCTGCCGGTCTTCGCGCTGCCGAACATCCCGCTGACCTTTGAGACGCTGCAGATCATCTTTCCCTATTCGGTGGCGCTGGCCGCTGTCGGCCTCTTGGAATCGCTGCTGACGGCGCAGATCGTCGATGACATGACCGATACGTCGAGCAACAAGAGCCAGGAATGCATCGGGCAGGGGGCAAGCAACATCGCCTCGGCCCTGATCGGCGGCATGGGCGGCTGCGCCATGATCGGCCAGTCGATGATCAATGTCACATCGGGCGGGCGCGGGCGGCTGTCCACCTTCGTCGCCGGCGCTTTCCTCTTGTTCCTCATTCTGGTGCTCGACGATCTCGTCCGCATCATCCCGATGGCCGCACTGGTCGCGGTCATGATCATGGTCTCGATCGGCACCTTCTCCTGGCGCTCGATCCTTGATCTGCGCCGCAATCCCTGGCCGTCCTCGGTGGTCATGCTGGCAACCGTCATCACCGTCGTCGCCACCCACGACCTCGCCAAGGGCGTCATCGTCGGCGTGCTTCTCTCTGGCGTGTTCTTTGCCGGAAAAGTGGCAAAGCTGTTTCGTGTCACCTCGGTGCTTGACGAGGCGAAGGCCGAACGCACCTATCTGGTCGAGGGCCAGATCTTCTTTGCCTCGACCGAAAGCTTCATTGCCGCCTTCGATTTCATGGAGCCGCTGAAGAAAGTCGCCATCGATGTCAGCCATGCGCATCTCTGGGACATCACCGCCGTCGGCGCGCTCGACAAGGTCGTGCTCAAGTACCGCCGCAACGGCATCGACGTCACGGTCAACGGCCTCAATGAAGCGAGCGCCAGAATGCTCGACCAGTTCGCACTGCACGACAAGCAGGACGCCGGAAAGCTGGCCCAGCCGTCTCATTGACCTGGGGTCACGCCTATCAACGAAAAGGCCCGGCGGTTTCCCGCCGGGCCTTTTTCATGATGCGAGAGCCAAGGCTCAGTCGTTGGCCGAAACCTTGACGCCCAGCACCTGCGGGATGGTCATCGGCGCGCCCATGGCGGCACCCATGATCATCGGGAAGGGAACCGGATTGCCCGGCTCTGCCGTGATCGTCAGGCTCTTCGGATCGTCGATATAGGTGTTGATCGCCGCAGAAATCTGGTTCTGAAGTTCCGGCAGATTGAGCTGCGCGATCATGATCGGCGCCATGCCCTTGATCGACTGTCCCAGCTGTTCGCCGGTCATGCCCTGTTCCTTGGCGAAGTATTCGAGCAGGCGTGCGGTGATCGAGGCGTCCTCGAAACGGATCTGGGCGCCGTTGAAGGTCAGCTGCTGCATCAGGCCCATCATGGCGAGACCCATGGCCTGGTTGGCCTTTTCCTTGTCGGGATTGGCCTGCGCCGCCTTGGTCGCTTCCTGGATGGCCTTCATGAAGTCCATCGTGTAGCCGGAAATATCCAGCGACAGCGCCAGCTTGCCGATATTGGCGAAATCGAAGGAATAGTCCTCGAGATTGACCTTGCCGCTGGTGAGTTCCCAGCTGCCCTTCATGTTGATATCGCCGGAAAGTTCGGTGAGGCCGAGCTTCTGGATCGTGTCCTTGGCCTTGGGGTCTTCGACGTCGGTGAGGTTGACCTTGAGGCCGGATGCATTGGCGTCGAAATCAAAGCCGGCATCGCCTTCCTGGCGGGTGAGGTTGGCCGTGACGCCGGTCAGCGACATGACTTCCTTGCCCTTTGCCGTCACGGTGATCGGGCCGGAGCTTGCGGTCTCATAGAGAACGATATCGTCGATCGTCTTGCCGGACGCATCGGCCGGGATCGACAGGCCGCCGATCTTCAGATCCTTGGCGGTGACGGAGGCTTCCGGCTGGACCGAGTTGATATCGGGGAAGGAAACGGTCTCGATGTAATAGCCGCCTTCGGCATCCTCTTCGACGCCTTCCAGCGTCACGTTGCCGATCTTGGCCGACTGGTTGGCGTCCGGGCCCGCCTTGATGGTCGTGCCGGTCAGCTTGACCGTCGTTCCATCGACTTCCACCTTGTCATAGGTGAGCGAGGCGCCGCTATAGGCATAGGCAGCATTCAGCTTTGCCACGACCGCTGCGCCATCGAGCGCGAAGGCAGAGCCGGTCAGAGACAGGAATGCAGCGCCGGCCATCATCAAGCGGAGGGTGCGCGTGTGGATCATCAGGTGTTTCCTCTTTTTAAATGGAAATATCAAACACGGGTCTAATACGGTTGAGGGTTTAATTATATTCAAATTAAGGCGGCCAGTCTTTACGGAAAGAGCGGTTTATTTTCGCCGACCCCCGCCGCGATCATCCACAGCGCAATTTGGTGCTTTCCTTGCCGTAAACCCCCTTATGCGCTAGGCAAAGCCATGGGACAAAGCCTTTTGCCGCCGTCTGGCGGAGACGACAACATTCTGCCTGTTGACCTCAAGGCGGCGCTCGAGGAGCGCTATCTTGCCTATGCCCTGTCGACCATCATGCACCGGGCGCTGCCGGACGTGCGCGACGGGCTGAAGCCGGTCCACCGCCGCATCATCTACGCCATGAGCGAGATGGGCCTGCGCTCCAACACCGCCTTCCGCAAATGCGCCAAGATCGTCGGCGAAGTCATGGGTAACTTCCACCCCCACGGCGACCAGTCGATCTATGACGCGCTGGTGCGGCTCGCCCAGGATTTCTCCGTCCGCTACCCGCTGGTCGACGGCCAGGGCAATTTCGGCAATATCGACGGCGATAGCCCGGCTGCCATGCGTTACACCGAATCCAAGATGACGCCGGTGGCCGAACTGCTGCTTGAAGGCATCGACCAGGACGCGGTCGATTTCCGCGAGACCTACGACGAATCCAATTCCGAGCCGATCGTTCTTCCCGGCGCCTTCCCCAATCTCCTGGCCAACGGTTCGTCCGGCATCGCGGTCGGCATGGCCACCTCCATTCCGCCGCACAATGCCCACGAACTCTGTGACGCGGCGCTGCACCTCATCAAACATCCCGGCGCCACGGTCGAGGATCTGGTCGCCTATGTCGAGGGCCCTGATCTGCCGACCGGCGGCATCATCATAGACGACCGCGCAAGCATCATCGAAGCCTACAAGACCGGCCGCGGCGGTTTCCGCGTCCGCGCCAAGTGGGAAATCGAGGATATGGGCCGCGGTGGCTACCAGATCGTCGTCACCGAAATCCCTTTCCAGGTGCAGAAGGCGCGGCTGATCGAGAAGATCGCCGAACTGCTGATCGCCCGCCGCCTGCCGATGCTGGAAGACGTGCGCGACGAATCGGCCGAGGACGTGCGCCTGGTGCTGATTCCGAAAAGCCGGACAGTCGATGCCAACATCCTGATGGAATCGCTGTTCAAGCTGACCGAGCTCGAAAACCGCATTCCGCTCAACATGAACGTGCTGTCCATGGGCCGCGTGCCCAAGGTCATGGCGCTGAACGAGGTGCTGCTCGAATGGCTGCAGCATCGCCGCGAGGTCCTGCAGCGCCGCTCGCGCTTCCGGCTGGCCGCCATCGACCGGCGCCTGGAAATTCTCGGCGGTTTCCTGATTGCCTACCTCAACATCGACGAGGTCATCCGCATCATCCGCGAGGAAGATGAACCCAAGCCGGTGATGATGGCGCGGTTCGGGCTCACCGACCTGCAGACCGAATCGATCCTCAACATGCGCCTGCGCTCGCTGCGCAAGCTCGAGGAATTCGAGATTCGCACCGAGTTCGATGCGCTGACCAAGGAAAAGTCCGAGATCGAGGCGCTGCTCGCCTCCGACGACAGGCAGTGGCAGACCGTCGCCTGGGAAATCGGCGAGGTGAAGAAGAAATTCTCCAAGGCCACCGAACTCGGCCGCCGCCGCACGAAATTCGCCGCCGCCCCGACGGCCGATCTCGAGGCCATCAACCAGGCGATGATCGAGAAGGAACCGATCACCGTTGTCGTGTCGGAAAAAGGCTGGATCCGCGCGCTGAAGGGCCATATCGCCGACACCTCGACGCTGCAGTTCAAGGAAGGCGACGCGCTGCGCATCGCCTTCCCGGCCCAGACCACCGACAAAATCCTGCTGTTTACAACAGGCGGCAAGGTCTACACGCTGAGCGGCGACAAGCTGCCGGGCGGGCGCGGCCATGGCGAACCGCTGCGCATCATCGTCGACATGGAGAACGACCAGGACGTGCTGACCGCCTTCGTCCACGATCCCGCCCGCAAGCTGATCGTGGCGTCCGCCGCCGGCAATGGCTTCGTCATCGCCGAGCCCGAAATGGTCGCCAATACCCGCAAGGGCAAGCAGATCATGAACGTCGGCATGCCCGACGAGGCAAAGCTGGTCATTCCGGTGCGCGGCGATCATGTCGCCGTCGTTGGCGAAAACCGCAAGATGCTGATCTTCCCGCTGGCCCAGCTGCCCGAAATGACGCGCGGCAAGGGTGTCAGGCTGCAGCGCTACAAGGACGGCGGCATTTCCGACATCCGCTGCTTCGCCATCGCCGACGGCCTCTCCTGGGACGACAGCGCCGGCCGCAATTTCATCCGCAACAAGGACGAGCTTGCCGAATGGCTCGCCGACCGCGCCACCGCCGGCCGCACCGTGCCGAAGGGTTTTCCGAGGTCCGGCAAATTTAAGGGCTAAGGGTGAGTTTGGGCTTACCGGCAGGCCGCAAAATGCGACGGAGTATTCGCGCGAACCGCAAGGATGCGGATTGAGCGGCATAGGTCATTGCCACCATCACGCCCGCTCAGCTGTCTGCAAGCTTTTTCAGCGCCACCTTGTACTTGTCCATTGCGAAACGCGCCGCTTCCAGCCGTTCAAACGTTTCATCTACGGGCCGCATCGTTATGGCGCCATTCTCGATCGCGACCGTCAGCCGGTCGCCAACGGTCACGCCGACCTCATTCAACAGCTGAGTGGGAATATTGACGCCTTTGGAACCGCCGATATTCCGAATGGTGACCTTCATGGTTTTGCTCCGAATGATCAGAGCCTACAATACACGTATGACGTTATTAAGCGCAATCTTGAGGTGTGCCGGGCGCCCGATTGCCGGCGCTTAAAAGCTAGCCCTGCTGCTCTTGCTCTGACGCCTCGTACCGTTCCCAGCCGCGTGCCATCAGATGCTCCTGCGGCAGGAAGCGGGTCTTGTAGTCCATCTTGCGCGAGCCCTTCACCCAGTACCCGAGATAGACATGCGGCAGGCCGCGTGCCTGGGCGCGGCGGATGTGGTCGAGGATCATGTAGGTGCCGAGCGAGCGGTCCATCTGCTGCGGGTCGAAGAAAGAGTAGACCATCGACAGGCCGTCGCTCATCGTGTCGCTCAGCGCTGCGGCGATCAGCGGCCCCTTGGCCTGTTCGGAAATGCCTGCCCCTTCGACGCGCAGCCGGTATTCGATGATCTTGGTGTTGACGTGGGTGTCCTCCACCATCATCGCGTAGTCGAGCACGGACATGTCAGACATCCCGCCCTTGCGATGGCGATGATCGAGATATTTGCGGAACAGCGTATATTGCTCGCTCGATGGTTCGGCCGGATATTCGGCCGTGACGATATCGCGGTTAAAAGCCTGAACCCGCCGCATCGAGCGCGTCGGCTGGAACTCGCCGACGATGATGCGCACGGAAATGCAGGCGCGACAGCTCTCGCAGGCCGGCCGGTAGGCGATGTTCTGCGAACGGCGGAAGCCGCCCTGTGTCAGGAGATCGTTGAGTTCGGGGGCGCGATCACCGACCAGATGGGTAAAGACCTTGCGTTCCATTTCCTGCGGCAGATAGGGACACGTCGCCGGTGCGGTCAGGTAGAATTGCGGTGACGGCGTGGTTTGCGTGTTCATCTGTCGGGTCGGGCGCTCATTCTCGTCAGGGATTGTTTGCGGAAACGCTTCGGGTCCAGCATGGCGGAAGAATATAAAAGGTCAACCTCACAGGCGCATATGGCGCTGATGTCACCAGACTTTGGTGCACAGGACCGCTGAACGCCGCCGGGTTAAGGCAGCGGCGTTTGAGGAGGGTGGTTGAAAATGGCTGTCAGCGCAGGTCGGTGCGAACCGTCACCGTGCCGATCAACAGATCGTGCAGCAGGCGGCTGCGATCGGTGAACAGGCCGATCAGCACGATGAACGGCGTCAGCATGACATTGGCGATCCAGAAGATCACCAGATGCACGATGGCGGTGAGAAAGTCCACCGGACGCCCGTCGGTGCGCGCAACCGCGATGCCCATGACGCTCATGCCCGGCGACGCCTGCTTGCGGCCGCCGACTGTCAGGCCGAAATAGAGCATGGCGACAATGGCAAACAGCGCCGGGTAGAGCATGAAACCGAGCCCGAACGTCAGGATACCCAGAAAGAACACGGCGATGGCGGCGGGAATCCACAGCAGCGCGACGATCGCGTAATCGATCAGAAACGCAAACAGCCTGCGGCTGAGCACGCCCTGATAGGCCCGCCAATCCTGGCTCGGAACGTTCGTGTCGGTCGTGTTGATGCTCATGGACGTGCTCCTTTCAGTCTCGTGAAGATGATATGGGAGCGGGCAGGGGGAAAAACAATGTGGGTATCCGTCAGCCGGATACACCCGCTATCGAGTGGCGTCCCAGCGGGTGGATTCGGTTGCCGGAGCAAATGGCTTCTTGCCCATCAACGTCCGCCTTTCCCCAGCAACCGTGCCACATCCAGCGCAAAATAGCTCAAGATCCCGTCGCAGCCGGCGCGTTTGAAGGCGAGCAGGGTTTCCAGCATGACCCGTTCGCCGTCGATCCAGCCGTTGGCGGCGGCCGCCTTGATCATCGTGTATTCGCCCGACACCTGATAGGCGAAGACCGGCAGGCCGAATTCCTGTTTCATGCGCCAGCAGATGTCGAGATAGGGCAGGCCCGGCTTGACCATCAGCATGTCGGCGCCTTCCTCGACGTCGAGCGCCGCATCGCGCAGCGCCTCGGTGCCGTTGGCCGGGTCGATGTAATAGGTCTTCTTGTCACCCTTGAGGAGCCCGCTGGTGCTGATCGCCTCGCGGTAGGGGCCGTAGAAGGCCGAGGCGAACTTGGTGGCATAGGACATGATGCCGACCTGCTGGTGACCGTTCGCATCCAGCGCCCGGCGGATGGCGCCGATGCGGCCGTCCATCATGTCGGAGGGCGCGATGATGTCGGCGCCGGCATCGGCCTGCAGCACGGCGGCCCGGGCAATCGCGGCAACGGTTTCGTCGTTGACGATCTCGCCATCGCGCAGGATGCCGTCATGGCCGTGGCTGGTGAACGGGTCGAGCGCCACGTCGGTGATGATGCCTATATCCGGAACCGCCGCCTTGATTGCCCGCGTCGCCTGGTTGATGAGATTGTTGGCAACGAGAGAGTGCGATCCCGTCTGGTCGCGCAGGTCCATCTCGATATTGGGAAAGGTGGCGAGTGCCGGAATGCCGAGACCGGCCGCTTCCTTCGCCGCTTCCACCGCCTTGTCGATGCTCATGCGGTTGACGCCGGGCATGGCGTCAACAGGCTCGACAATGCCCGTGCCCGGCACCAGGAAGATCGGCCAGATCAGGTCGTCGACGCTGAGGCTGTTTTCGCGCACCATGCGGCGCGTCCAGTCGGCCTTGCGGTTGCGGCGCATGCGGCGGTGGCCGGTGATGTGGTCGACGGGGTCTGTCCGGTCTGTCATGGTGCACCATTGGGTCGGTCGATCTGAAGAGCCGTCTCTACCATGCGCCGGAGCCAAATCAAACCTGCGGCGCCAGGACACGCGGGCAGACTGGTGGCTGGGCGCAAGCCTCTGTATCGTGAAATCCATGGCGCCTGATTCTGTAAAACCGAAACTGACCCTCACCGAAATCCTCTACGGGCTGTTTTTAAAGCTCGTCGGCGCCTGCTGCCTGTGGGCCGGGCTCAACTACTGGGGCATGCTGGTCGGCTTCTCGCTGAGCGGGCAGGGGCGGTTCGATCTTCTGCCGCTCGCCTGGAAAGCGGCCGCGACGACGCTCGCCGTCATCTTCCCCGTGGCGGCGGTCGGCCTTTGGCTCACCGTCTCCTGGGGGCCGGTCGTCTGGGTGCTGGCGGCCGGCGTCGAGATCGCCATGTACGAGTGGTATCCGGCCATCTTCGGCGCCCGCCCGGTCATCGTGCTCCTGCACGTATCGGTCGCCTGCACCTTCCTGCTGTTTCGCGCCGTTCTCTTCTATCAGCGCTACCGGCGGGCCTCTGCCGTAACAGTTGATTTACCCTGAAACACATGTGCTCTGGCGGTAAGGTGCTGTTAAGCCTGCAGTTTAAGTAGAATTTTAGACGTATTCGATAGGGTCTCACTCAAGGCGGGAAGAAAACAAAAACCGCCACCCAAAACAGTGAGGCAGTTATCATGAACACGAAACTCAAAGTCCAGGCCGTTGTCGCCGATCCCCAGGAAGACGCGATCCGTTCGCTCTACATGGAATCCCTTCACCTCGTCGAACGTCTGCACCGCCGCCTGCTCGACGTCATCAAGGACGAATTCGACCGCAAGGGCCGCAGCGACATCAACGCAGTCCAGGCACTCCTGCTCTTCAACATCGGCAATTCCGAACTGACGGCCGGCGAACTGCGCTCGCGCGGCTATTACCTCGGCTCCAACGTATCCTACAATGTTAAAAAGCTGGTTGATCTCGGCTTCATCAACCACCAGCGCTCGCGCATCGACCGCCGCTCGGTCCGCATCAGCCTGACGGACGACGGCCAGGACGTCGCCGAAACGGTGGCAAAACTCTACGAGCGCCACATCGGCTCCATCCAGAAAGTCGGCGGCATCGGCAGCGACGAATTCGGCCAGATGAACAAACTGCTCCAGCGCCTGGACCGCTTCTGGAACGACAGCATCATGTATCGGCTGTAATATAGTAAAATATTGATTTAGTTATTAAAGTAGAAATTTCTAATTAGAACGACGGGTCGCAACGGGGCATAAAAATGCACTACGTTGCGCCCGTTGGCGTGCTATTTACGTTCTAGCCGGAGACACGCTGCTCCGGTCCCCGAGCCGTTAGAGACGAGGTTAGCCAGTCACTCTGATGGTTTTTTTAGTCAGCCGTTGTTCCACTCGTCCCCAGGGCATCCCCAATTTGAGGGGCGTTGACGAGGTTGATACAGAACAGCCCTTGCTTGTTAACCCGAATCAGTACCTGCTGCGGAGCAGGGAGCAGCACCAATTGTTTTTTAAGCAAAGGTGCGCCCATGGAAGATCCCAAAGATTCCCTCACACTCGAGATACTCGGCTTCAAGGCTTCCGCCGTTGGGCGCTTTGCCGTTGTGAGCTTGTTGATCTTTTCGGCGGTACTGGTGGCATTGGCCGCGGTTTATGGACCCGGTCAGGTTATCCACTGGTGGAAGGGGTTGCCTGAAGCGTCCGCTTCCATAACGAAGAACAAGTAAGCCCGCCACGAACAGACGTGGCGGTTCGAATGCTGCGATCAGTCGTCGAGCAGTTCGCCGTCTTCATCCATGGCTTCGACCGACTCGTAGCCCGCGTTCCATCGTTCCCACTTTTCGCTTCCAAGGGCGTAAGGGTTTGCAGTCCGTGGTTCACCGGCGCATGCGGCCAGAATACCTTCTTCAAAGCCATCCATTTCAGTTCTTCTCGACGTTAGACGAGGGGCATATGCACGCGTTCGACGCACCCCGCAAGAGTTTGAAAAATATATATTTTGGCTCAGAGAAATGTGCCTCTGAGAGCCTTTCGCGCCAAATTTCATTTAGAAAAATGCGATTTTTGTCTGGCAGAAAACCCGCAAAATAGTTTGTGGGTTGTGAGAGAGTGGGCATGAGGAGAAACAGTCAGAGTGGCCCATAACGGTAGCGTACAATGCAATTATGGTTCGGTATCGTTTGTCGCTCTTGTTGAACTTGAGCCCTTCGACTGGCGAACAGAAACTTCGTAAGCCTCTTCAAGAAATTGGATCATTGCCGACCTACGTATCCTGAGTTGCGTATCGCAAGGTGAGCTGCAGTTTGGGGCGCGAAGAGGCTCCGTCTTTTGGTGGATCTAAAACCTGAGGTCATTGCAGTCCGGGTTTCCCGTTTCCACGCCCGCCTTCACAGTCCAATCCCCGCCACACCACGAATTGGCCATATTGCTGTGACAGCGACAGTGGCAGGAACGCAAACGGTTTGCGTCGGGCTGGCTGCGCCGGCATCAATCTCCCAGATCGTTTCGCTGCATTGCAATCTGCTCCCGGTTTTGTGAAGTGCGAAAAGGCGTTTGGGGGTATAGGGCAGGGCAGTGGTTGCCGTTTGTTAACCATGATGATGATAGGACACCGGTCACGGCGATGTCCCTTTGCATGAGGTAATGGTAGGAAAAATGTCGAAAATTATCGGAATTGATGCATATTCGCGCCGCGCCTTCCTGCGCTCGGCAGCCACCGCCGGTGTCGCTGCCTTTGCCGGAACGGCTGCCGCCCAGTCGGCCCTCGACGATATCATCAATGCGCCGCGCCGCGGTGCCTGGGATGACCAGTTCGATGCAGAGGCCTCGCGCACCGACACGGCGACTGTCTCCAACAACCCGACCTTCGGCGCCGGCACGATTGCCCACGTGCAGCAGGCGATCATGGACTATCAGGGCATCGTCTCCAGTGGCGGCTGGCCGCAGGTCGACACCCAGCTCAAGCTCGAACTCGGCGTGTCCGATCCGTCCGTACAGCAGCTGCGCCAGCGCCTGATAATTTCCGGCGACCTGCCGCGCTCGGCCGGCGTCTCCAGCGCGTTCGATTCCTATGTCGACGGCGCCGTCAAGCGCTTCCAGGCCCGCCACGGCCTGCCGCCGGATGGTGTTCTCGGCCAGTACAGCCTGAAGGCGCTGAACGTTCCCGCCGACACCCGCCTCGGCCAATTGCAGACCAATCTCGTGCGCCTGCAGTCGATGTCCGGCGATCTCGGCCGCCGCTATGTCATGGTCAATATTCCGGCCGCCTATATCGAAGCCGTCGAGAATGGCCGCGTTGCCAACCGCCACACCGCCATCGTCGGCAAGATCGACCGCCAGTCGCCGATCCTCAATTCAAAAATCTACGAGGTCATCCTCAACCCGTACTGGACCGCGCCGCGCTCGATCATCCAGAAGGATATCATGCCGCTGATGCGCAAGGACCCGACCTATCTGGAGCGCAACGCCATCCGCCTGATCGATGGCAATGGCGGCGAGGTTTCGCCTGAGACCATCGACTGGAATGCCGAAAAGGCGCCGAACCTGATGTTCCGTCAGGACCCCGGCAAGATCAACGCCATGTCGTCGACCAAGATCAACTTCCACAACGAACATGCGGTCTATATGCACGACACGCCGACGCAGGGCCTGTTCAACAAGCTGATGCGGTTTGAATCGTCGGGCTGCGTGCGCGTCCAGAACGTCCGCGACCTGTCGACCTGGCTGCTCAAGGAAACCCCCGGCTGGGCCCGCCAGCAGATCGAGGCGACGATCAAGACCGGCGTCAACACGCCGATCCAGCTGGCCGAAGAAGTGCCTGTCTTCTTCACTTACATCACCGCCTGGTCAGCCAAGGACGGCGTCGTCCAGTTCCGCGACGACATCTATCAGCGCGACGGCGCGACCGAATTGGCCCTGCAGACGCCCTACGGTGTCGAACAGTCTGCCGGTGCCGTCGATCAGGATGCGCTGCCGCAATAAGCGGCGGCGACCGCGCAGGTTCGATGACGCATTTAAAACGGCAGCCCTTCGCGGGGCTGCCGTTTTTTGGTGCGTAAAGAGGATGGAAATGGCGCAAACCGCACAGCGGATATTGCCCTTGCCGTGCGAGGACGATAAGACCACGCCATCGCCTTACAGGAGCCTTTGAGGATGACGAGTTCTTCGACAGCCAGTGAAATTTTCTTCAGCCGTTCCCTTGCCGACAGCGATCCGGATATTTTCGGCTCGATCGAAAAGGAACTTGGCCGCCAGCGCCATGAGATCGAGCTGATCGCATCGGAAAATATCGTCTCCCGCGCCGTTCTCGAAGCGCAGGGCTCGATCATGACCAACAAATATGCCGAGGGGTATCCCGGCAAGCGCTATTACGGCGGCTGCCAGTTCGTCGACATTGCCGAAGAGCTCGCCATCGAGCGCGCCAAGAAACTGTTCGGCGTCAACTTCGCCAACGTCCAGCCGAATTCCGGTTCGCAGATGAACCAGGCCGTGTTCCTGGCGCTCTTGCAGCCGGGCGACACGTTCATGGGCCTCGACCTCAATTCCGGCGGTCACCTGACGCACGGCTCCCCGGTCAACATGTCCGGAAAATGGTTCAACGTCATCTCCTACGGCGTGCGCGAAGGCGACAACCTGCTCGACATGGATGCCGTTGCCGAAAGCGCCCGCAAGCACAAGCCGAAGCTGATCATCGCCGGCGGCACCGCTTATTCCCGCATCTGGGACTGGAAGCGTTTCCGCGAGATCGCCGACGAGATCGGCGCCTGGCTGATGGTCGACATGGCCCATATTGCAGGCCTGGTTGCCGGCAACCAGCACCCGTCGCCATTCCCCCATTGCCACGTGGCCACGACCACCACGCACAAGTCGCTGCGCGGCCCGCGCGGCGGCATGATCCTCACCAATGACGAGGATCTGGCCAAGAAGTTCAACTCGGCTGTTTTCCCCGGCCTGCAGGGCGGCCCGCTCATGCACGTCATCGCCGCCAAGGCCGTCGCCTTCGGTGAAGCGCTGCAGCCGGGCTTCCAGGATTACGCCGCCCAGATCGTTAAGAACGCCAAGGCGCTGTCGGAAACGCTGGTGGCCGGCGGCCTCGACATCGTGTCGGGCGGCACCGACAACCACCTGATGCTGGTCGACCTTCGCAAGAAGAACGCCACCGGCAAGCGGGCGGAAGCAGCGCTCGGCCGCGCCTACATCACCTGCAACAAGAACGGCATCCCCTTCGATCCGGAAAAGCCCTTCGTCACCTCAGGCGTCCGTCTCGGCACGCCGGCCGGCACGACGCGCGGTTTCAAGGAAGCCGAATTCCGCGAAATCGGCAATCTCATCGTCGAGGTTCTAGATGGTCTGAAGGTTGCCAACTCCGATGAAGGCAACGCCGCCGTCGAAGCCAGCGTTCGCGAAAAGGTCGTCAAGCTGACGGACCGTTTCCCGATGTACCCGTATCTGTAAACACAAGGATACCGGATGCGCTGCCCCTATTGCGGATCAGAAGACAGCCAGGTGAAGGATTCCCGTCCTGCAGAGGACGGGTCGTCCATTCGCCGGCGGCGCATCTGCCCCGATTGCGGCGGCCGCTTCACCACCTTCGAGCGCATCCAGCTGCGCGAACTGGTGATCATCAAGAAGACCGGCCGGAAGGTGCCTTTCGACCGGGAAAAACTGCAGCGGTCCTTTGAAATCGCGCTCCGCAAACGCCCGATCGAGCGTGACCGCATCGAACGCGCCGTCTCCGGCATCGTCCGGCGGCTGGAAAGTTCCGGCGAAACCGAGATCCAGTCCGAAGAGATCGGCCTGCAGGTCCTGGAAGCGCTGAAAAGCCTTGATGATGTCGCCTTCGTGCGCTACGCCTCGGTCTATCGCGATTTCTCCCATGCGGAGGATTTCGAGAAGGTGATTTCCGAAATCAACGCCAAGATCGCCCGGGATCCGGGCATCGAACGCTAGCCATGGCTGGGTCAGCGCAGGACCAGCGGTTCATGGCGGCGGCACTCCGCCTGTCGCGCTGGAACGCCGGGCGGACCGCCACCAATCCCTCCGTTGCCTGCCTCATCGTCCGCGACGGTGTCATCATCGCCAAGGCCGTCACCGCGCCCTCGGGCCGCCCCCATGCCGAAACCCAGGCGCTGGCGCTGGCCGGTGAAAGGGCGAGGGGGGCGACCGCCTATGTGACGCTCGAGCCCTGTTCGCATCACGGCAAAACGCCGCCCTGCACCGATGCGCTGATCGCCTCCGGCATCGCCCGCGTCGTCGTCTGCCTCACCGATCCCGACGAGCGCGTCAGCGGCCGCGGGCTCGAAATCCTGCTGGAGGCAGGCATCACCGTCGAGACTGGGGTTCTCGCGAAAGAGGGCGAGCGGGCGCTGGAAGCCTATCTCATGCGCCAGCGCAGCAAACGCCCGCATGTGACTCTGAAACTTGCCGTTTCCGCCGATGGCATGGTCGGCCGGGTGGACGAGGGCCAGGTCAAGATCACAGGCCCCGTCGCCCGGGCGCAGGTGCAGATCCTGCGGGCGCAAATGGATGCCATCCTTGTCGGCATCGGCACGGCGCGCGCCGATGATCCCGAACTCACAGTTCGGCTGGCAGGCCTCGAAAGCCGCTCGCCGATCCGCATCGTGCTCGACCGCGACCTGCGCCTGCCGCTCGACGGCAGGCTGGTAGCTACGGCGCGCAGCGTCCCGGTCATCGTCGTGGCCGGGGAAGACAACAGTCTGGAAAATGATCCGGCCACCGATCGGGAAGGCTTTGTCGCCCGCCGCGCCGCCCTTGAGGCTGCCGGTGTCGAGATTCTTCATTGCGAGACGCGGCGGCTGGAAGACCTGTTGATGGCGCTGGCAACGCGCGGCATTTCCTCGCTGCTGGTTGAAGGTGGCGCAACGGTTGCGCAATCCTTTCTCGATGCCCATCTGGTGGATCGGCTGCTGCTGTTTTCAGGCCCGGACAGCGTCGGCGAGGGCGGCATACGCTCGCCGGCCTCTCCCGATCTGCTGCCGCCGGGGTTTGAGCTGGTCCGGCAGGACGATTTTGGCAGCGATGTCTGCCGCGATTACGAAAGAGACGTTTGATGTTCACCGGCATTATCACCGATATCGGCAAGGTCGAGGCGCTGACGCCGCTGAAAGAGGGCGTCAAGCTGAAGATCGCCACAGCCTACGATCCCGCAGGCATCGACATGGGCGCCTCGATCGCCTGTTCCGGCGTCTGCCTGACGGTGACGGAATTGCCGGAACCGGGCAGCAACGAGCGCTGGTTTGCGGCCGAAGCCTGGGAAGAAGCCCTGCGGCTGACGACGATTTCCGGCTGGACCGAGGGCCAGGCGATCAATCTCGAGCGCTCGCTGAAGATCGGCGACGAGCTCGGCGGCCATCTGGTCTCCGGCCATGTCGACGGCAAGGCTGAAATCCTCTCCGTCGAGGCCGAAGGCGACGCCACCCGTTTCCGCCTGCGCGCACCGGAACATCTGGCGAAATTCGTGGCTCCAAAGGGCTCCGTTGCGCTCGACGGAACCTCGCTCACCGTGAACGCCGTCAACGGCACGGATTTCGACGTCCTGCTCATCCGCCATTCGCTCGAGGTGACCACCTGGGGCCGCCGCAAGGCCGGCGATTTCGTCAATTTCGAAGTCGATACCATGGCGCGCTACGCAGCGCGGCTGGCGGAGTTCCCGGCGCCGAAGGCGGAAATCTAGTGCATGTCTCCCAAAAGTGTGACGCGGTTTTGGGATAAAGACATGCATCAAAACAGAAGATCTAGCGATCGAACACTTCCCGGTGCTGACGTTCCAACAGGATCACATGCGCGCCGTGATAGGTGGTGCGGTGGAATTCCTTGAAGCCCAGCTTGGTCGCCACCCGCATCGAGGCGGTGTTCTCAGGCTGGATGATGCAGGTCGTGCGCACCTGCGGGAAACGGCCGTCGCTCCAGCGCAGCGCCGCTGCCACCGCTTCTGTCGCATAGCCGATGCCGTGCGCTTTCGGTGACAGGGCCCAGCCCGTCTCCATCGTGCCTTCGAGCGACGGGTTGATGGAGCGGTGCAGGTCGTGGAACCCGGCCTCGCCGATGAAAAGGCCGGTCTCCTTCTCCTGCAAGGCAAAGAAGCCGAAGCCGAAATAGTGCCACATGCCGACCTGCCGCAGAAACCGCGTCCAGGCCTGTTCGCGCGAAAACGGCACGCCGCCGATAAAACGCACCACCTCCGCATCGGCAAACAGGGCCGCATAGGCGTTGAAGTCGTCGCGCCGGAACGGGCGCAGGATCAGGCGGTCAGTCTCGATCGTTGAAATGTTTGCCATTCGGTTCGGATATTCTCTGTCTCATTCTGATATACCTGCACAGGATCACAGCAAAGTTTTGAAGATTCAATGGGGAGAGCCACAGTCTCCCGGCCTCTCTGCTGCAAATGCCGCAGGTTCGGGTTACAGTGCCCGCAAAACCAGCGCTTTCATGAAAAAAGCTTGCCATTCGCCTGCCATCATGGTTTGACCGCCGCCTGCACCGGTACTGGCCGGAGCCCCGAATTTTCAGAGAAGCGAACCGTTCATGACCTCACCCTCGCACCTGCTTATTGTGGAAGCGCGTTTTTACGACGACATGGCCGATGCGATGCTCGATGGCGCCAAGTCGGCGCTCGACGCTGCCGGCGCCACCTATGATGTCGTCACCGTCATGGGCGCCCTCGAAGTGCCCGCTTCCATCGCCATGGCGCTCGATGGCGCCGACAATGGCGGCACCATCTATGACGGCTTTGTCGCGCTCGGCATGGTCATCCGCGGCGAGACATATCATTTCGATATCGTTGCCAACGAATCGAGCCGCGCCCTCATGGACCTCGCCGTCAGCGAGAGCCTGCCGATCGGCAACGGCATCCTGACCGTCGAGAACGACGAGCAGGCCTGGGCACGTGCCCGCAAGACGGAAGGCGACAAGGGCGGTTTTGCTGCCCGCGCGGCGCTGACCATGATTGCCCTCAAACAGAAACTGGGCGGCGACCTGTGAGCGATTCCAAACCCGATCATCCCGTCAAGCAGGCAAACCAGCGTGGCGCTGCCCGTCTGGCTGCCGTTCAGGCCCTCTACCAGATGGATGTCGGCGGCACCGGCGTCCTCGAAGTGGTCGCCGAATACGAAACCCACCGTCTCGGCCAGGAAATCGACGGCGAAACTTATCTGAAGGCCGATGCCTCCTGGTTCCGCTCGATCGTCTCGGGCGTAGTGCGCGACCAGCGCAAGCTCGATCCGCTGATCGCCAATGCGCTGCAGGACGACTGGGCCCTGTCGCGCATCGACAGCACGGTTCGCGCCATCCTGCGCGCCGGCGTGTTCGAAATCCTCGAACGGCCCGATGTTCCGGTTGCCGTCATCGTCACGGAATATATCGAGATCACTACCGCCTTCTTCGACGAGGATGAGCCCAAGCTCGTTAATGCCGTTCTCGACCGCGTTGCCCGGCAATTCCGCACAGACGTGAAGAAGTAAGCCCGTGACCGGCCACGCGCAGGCCCCCGGTTCCGCCATTGCCTTCGCCCGCCGCAATGTCCTGCTGCTGACGGTGGCCCAGGCGCTGCTCGGTGCGGCAGGCCCTGTGGCCTTTGCCGTCGGCGGTGTCTCGGGCTACCAGCTGCTAGGCCCCGACAAATCCCTGGCCACAGCGCCGCTGACCGGCTTCAATGTCGGCGTCGCCTTGGGCGCCATGCTGATCGCCGCCCTGTCGCAGCACCTCGGCCGCAAGCTCAGCTTCATCATGGGCGCTCTGCTCGGCATTGCTGGCAGCGGCATTGCTGCGGTTGCGCTGTTTAATGAGAATTTCTGGCTGTTTGCCCTGGGCCTGTGTTTCCTCGGGCTGGCAGGCGGCTTCGCGCAGAAGATCCGCTTCGCCGCCGCCGACGTCTCGCCGGCGCTCTACAAACCCATCGCCATCTCTTGGATCCTTGCCGGCGGCATAGTGTCGGCGGTGCTCGGGCCGCAGCTGGTGATTCTCGCCAAGGATTTCTTTGCTCCGGTGCTGTTTGCAGGCGCGTTCGTTGCACTGATCCCGGTGTTTGCCGTGGCCATCGCCGTGCTCGCCTTTCTGACGCTCCGCGACCTGAAGCCGGGCGGCCAGGCAGCCAGCAACGAACCGGCCCGGCCGCTGCGCGAGATCGTCACGACGCAGCGCTTCGTCACCGGACTTGTCTGCGGAATTTCCACCTATGCGCTGATGACCTTCATGATGACCGGCGCGCCGATCGCCATGGTCATCGAATGCGGCTTTTCCTCGGAGCTGGCGACGCTCGGCATCCAGTGGCACGTGCTGGCCATGATCGCGCCGAGCTTCTTCACCGGCATGCTGATCACCCGTTTCGGGCCGGAGAAAATCGTTGCTGCCGGTCTCCTCATCCTGATGGCCTGTGCGGCGCTGGCCCATGCGGGGATAACACTTTTCAACTTCTGGGGCGCGCTCATCCTGCTCGGACTCGGCTGGAATTTCGGCTTCATCGGCTCGACTGCCATCATTGCATCGTCCTACCGGCCGCATGAAGCAGACAAGGTGCAGGGCTTCCACGACATCGTGCTTTTCACCTTCGTGGCGCTCGCCTCCTTCGCCTCGGGCAAGGTTCTGACCTCCTATGGCTGGAACATGCTGAACACGGTGTTCTGGCCTGTAACGATCATCTGTCTTTCGCTTGTCATGTTGCTCATGCGAAAAGAGCGGCGCTTGCCAGCGCCATAAACGCGAGAGGCGAATTTACCCGTGCAAATCCCCTAAGTCCCGAGGAATCACAGGCTTTTGGGCCCTTGCCGGGGCTTGACGCAGCCGATTCGGAAAAGCAATCTTGCCGCAGTGCGAATAAGGCGGCGTAATATTCTGCGTTCACTTGTTTTGCGTTTTCAAAAGCCCGCCAGGGGAGAGCTTGCGGGTTTCACAGGAGGAATAAGCGAAATGACCATTCTGTTTGGCGTTATCGCATGCGGGTTGCTTTCGGTGGTCTATGCCGCCTGGACGACCAGATCGGTCCTTGCGGCCGATCAGGGCAATGCCCGCATGCAAGAGATTGCAGGCTTCATACGCGAGGGGGCACAAGCCTATCTCACACGTCAATATATGACCATCGGGGTTGTCGGTGCCGTGGTTTTCGCCGGCACCTGGCTGCTTTTGTCGGGCACGGCCGCCATCGGCTTCCTGATCGGCGCGGTTCTGTCCGGCCTTGCCGGCTTCATCGGCATGCACGTCTCCGTCCGAGCCAATGTGCGCACGGCGCAAGCCTCGTCTGTCAGCCTGTCGGCAGGCCTCGACATCGCCTTCAAGTCCGGTGCCATCACCGGCATGCTGGTGGCTGGTCTCGCCCTTCTCGGCGTCTCCATCTACTATCTCGTCCTGACCTCCGGTTTCGGCCATGCGCCCGGTTCGCGTGAAGTCATCGACGCGCTTGTGTCGCTCGGTTTCGGCGCCTCGCTGATTTCCATCTTCGCCCGCCTCGGCGGCGGTATCTTCACCAAGGGCGCCGATGTCGGCGGCGATCTCGTCGGCAAGGTCGAAGCCGGTATTCCGGAAGACGATCCCCGCAACCCGGCAACCATTGCCGACAACGTCGGTGACAATGTCGGTGACTGCGCCGGCATGGCAGCCGACCTGTTCGAGACCTATGCCGTGTCCATCGTTGCGACGATGGTGCTGGCCGCGATCTTCTTTGCTGGCAGCGCCACGCTTGAAACCGTGATGGTCTATCCGCTGGCCATCTGCGGTGCCTGCATCATCACCTCGATCATCGGTGCCTTCTTCGTCAAGCTCGGCTCGAACGGTTCGATCATGGGCGCGCTCTACAAGGGCCTGATCGTTACCGGCCTTCTGTCGGTCATCGGCCTGGGTGCCGCCACCTCGCTCACCATCGGCTGGGGCTCGATCGGCGCCGTCGAAGGCAAGGACATCACCGGCACCAACCTGTTCATCTGCGGTATTCTCGGCCTCGTCGTCACCGCGCTGATCGTCGTCATCACTGAATATTACACCGGCACCAACAAGCGTCCGGTCAACTCGATCGCTCAGGCCTCGGTCAGCGGCCACGGCACCAACGTCATTCAGGGCCTGGCCGTCTCGCTTGAGTCGACTGCCCTTCCGGCGCTTGTCATCGTCGGCGGCATCCTGTCGACCTACCAACTGGCTGGCCTGTTCGGCACCGGCATCGCCGTCACCGCCATGCTCGGCATTGCCGGCATGATCGTGGCGCTCGACGCCTTCGGCCCTGTCACCGACAATGCCGGTGGGATTGCCGAAATGGCCGGTCTTCCGCCTGAAGTGCGCAAGTCCACCGACGCGCTCGACGCCGTCGGCAACACCACCAAGGCCGTCACCAAGGGCTACGCCATCGGCTCTGCCGGTCTCGGCGCGCTGGTGCTGTTTGCCGCTTACTCGAACGACCTGAAGTATTTTGCCGCCAATGGCGACAAGTATCCTTACTTCGCGGATGTCGGCACGATCTCCTTCGATCTGTCCAATCCTTACGTCGTCGCCGGCCTCATCTTCGGCGGTCTCATTCCCTACCTCTTCGGCGGTATCGCCATGACGGCCGTCGGCCGCGCCGCCGGTGCGGTGGTTGAGGAAGTCCGCCGCCAGTTCCGCGAAAAGCCGGGCATCATGGCCGGAACCGACCGGCCGGACTATGGCCGCGCGGTCGACATGCTGACCAAGGCGGCGATCCGCGAAATGATCGTGCCGTCGCTGCTGCCGGTGCTGGCACCCATCGTCGTCTATTTCGGCGTGCTGCTGATCTCCGGCTCCAAGGCCTCGGCCTTTGCCGCACTCGGCGCCTCGCTTCTCGGCGTCATCGTCAACGGCATTTTCGTCGCCATTTCGATGACTTCGGGCGGCGGCGCCTGGGACAATGCCAAGAAGTCCTTCGAAGACGGCTTCGTCGACAAGGACGGCGTCCGCCATGTCAAGGGTTCGGACGCGCACAAGGCATCCGTGACCGGCGACACGGTCGGCGATCCTTACAAGGACACCGCCGGTCCGGCCGTCAATCCGGCGATCAAGATCACCAACATCGTCGCCCTGCTTCTGCTGGCTGTGCTGGCGGGATAAAGACCGCAGGCAACGAAAAACCCGCAGGGAGCGATCCCTGCGGGTTTTTTTATGCCCACAATCGGTGGGATCAGTTGTTGCCGTTGCCGCCGAGAATGTTCTTGGCGATGTTGCCCGGGTTGGCACCACCCTTCAAGAGCTGTCCGAGGAAGCTCAGCTCCACGCCGCCGGTCGGCGTCGTGCGCGAGATCATGTCGAAGACACGGCCGTCCTGCAGCGTGTAGTTCGCCAGCTTCTCGACATTGCCGTCCTTGTCGAAATAAACCGTCAGGATGCTCTGCTCGATCAGCTTCGGCTTCATGAAGTCGACGCTGCGCTTCCGCTTCTGCGAAATGTAGTAGAAGACTTCATTGTCGAAGGTTGCCGTGGTCGAGGGCGAACCGAGCGACAGCAGAACCTGCTCGCGCGAGGAACCCACCGGCGCCAGCGCCAGCGTCTCCTGATCGACCACATAACCCTGGTTCATGATCTCCCCGGTCGTGCAACCGGCAAGCAGGACAGGGGTCAGACCCACGGCGAGGAGGGCACTGCGAAGCAAATTCATGTCGGACTTGAAATACCGTTTCGTCAACGACATCTCCCCTTGGTGTAACGATGGCAGATGCGCCATTGCAATTCGTGCCTGCTTCGGTAAACCAGCTTCAGCAATCATGCAACAACGGGATGGTTTGGACCTGCATTTTCAAGCAGCCAAACCAAGGCTTTATGATGATTTTTGGACTGTTCGGGAAAAAAAACAACAACAGGGGAATTGTCGAAAAGCAGTACGCCCTCCTGACCGAGGCAGCGCGCCAGCCGGGTTTCTATACGGACCTCGATGTTCCCGACACCGTCATGGGGCGTTTCGAGATGCTCTGTGCCGTGCTGATCCTGTATTTCCGTCGTACCCGCGCCTCCGGCACGTCGGGCCAGGAGATCGCCCAGGAGATCATCGATGCGTTTTTCGAAGACGTCGATCACTCCATCCGCGAGCTTGGCGTCGGCGATCTGAGCGTGCCCAAGCGCATGAAGAAGCTCGCCGCCATGTTTTACGGGCGGCTGCAATCCTATGCGGCGGCGCTGGAAAGGAACGATGCGCAGGAACTGGCCGCCGCCCTGAAGCGGAACTTCCACCCAAAGGATGGCGAAACCGCCCCGTCGATGACAGGACTTGCGAATTACATGCTCTCGGCCGAAGAGGTTCTTGCGGGCCAGGACGAAAGTGTGGTTGAAACCGGACAAGTACGCCTTCCGCAGCCTCTGGTGTGAGAAGGACGGGCGGCCGCAGAGCCGCACGGTTAGGGAGTATCTGATGATCAAGAACGATGCCTTGCCTTTTTCCTTCCCGGTCAAGGTCGGCAATATTTCCGTCAACGCCGTCGAGGTTACGCTCAAGGCAAACGACAGGGAGCTGAAGGCTCTGGTTGCAGCCTGGAATGTGCTGACCGTCGAAGCCGTTTCGGCCGAACTGCAGATCAGCCGCTGGAAGAAGGATGGCGTGCGTGTGCGCGGACGCATCCGGGCAAAGCTCGCCCAGGCCTGCGTCGTCACGCTGGAACCGGTGGATGAGGTGATCGATGAACCGCTTGAGGTCATCTTCGTGCCCGAGGGCTCGAAACTGGCCCGCATCGTCGCCAATGACAGTGCCGAGATGATTCTCGATCCTGATGGTCCGGACCTGCCGGAAATGTTTACCGGCGACACGATCGACGTCGGGCAGACCGTTGCCGAACATGTAGCACTGGCGCTTGATCCCTATCCGCGCAAGGCCGGAGCCCATTTCGGCGAGCGCATTGAAAGCACGGAAGAAACGGACCAGAAGCCCAATCCCTTTACCGTTCTCAAGGACTGGAAAAAGGACTGACGACCGGTGCGCCGCATCAACAACCGGGTTGTCACCCGGTTGAAAACAGGTATTTTGGCCGGAATTCTGCCCGGCGGACTTGCCAGTCACAATCTGCGAATATGGCCATGGATCCGGTCGTGGACGTGGCGGAAAAAAGGACAAGTGACGCGTGGTCAGAATTTCTCTTGATGTGATGGGTGGTGACATTGGCCCGAAGGTCGTCATCGCCGGCGCCGCCAAGGCGCTCGACCGGCATCCCGATATCCGTTTTGTCCTGTTCGGTCTTGAGGCGGACTGCATGCCAGTCCTCGACACCTTTCCGAAACTCAAGGCCAACAGCGTTTTTCACGCCTGCGAACTTGCCATCGCCATGGATGAGAAACCAAGCCAGGCACTGCGGCGCGGGCGCGGAAAATCCTCCATGTGGAAGGCCATCGAGGCCGTCAACGACGGGCAGGCCGATGTCGCGGTCTCCGCCGGAAATACCGGCGCGCTGATGGCCATGTCGATGTTCTGCCTGCGCACCATGCCGGGCATCCAGCGCCCGGCCATCGCCGCCATCTGGCCGACACTGAAGGGCGAAAGCATCGTTCTCGACGTCGGCGCGACCATTGGCGCCGATGCGCAGCAGCTGATGGATTTTGCCCTGATGGGCGGCGCCATGGCGCGCGCCCTGTTCGACGTCGCCCGGCCGACGCTGGGCCTGCTCAATGTCGGTGTCGAGGAGGTCAAGGGCCAGGAAGAGGTCAAGGAGGCTGGACGGATGATCCGCGAGGCCGACATGGAAGGCATCGACTATCTAGGCTTCGTCGAGGGCGACGATATCGGCCGGGGTACCGTCGACGTGGTGGTGACGGAAGGTTTCTCCGGCAATATCGCGCTGAAAACCGCCGAAGGCACCGCCCGCCAGATCGCCGAATACCTGCGTGCCGCCATGTCGCGCACGCTTCTCGCCAAGATCGGTTATATCCTCGCCAAGGGCGCCTTCGACCGCGTCCGCGAGAAGATGGACCCGCGCAAGGTCAATGGTGGCGTCTTCCTCGGCCTCAACGGCATCGTCATCAAGAGCCACGGCGGCACCGATGCCGAAGGTTTTGCCGCCGCCATCGATGTCGGCTATGACATGGCGAAAAACGGCCTTAAAGAAAAGATTGAATACGATCTGCAAAAGTATCATGCCGCCCGCACCGATGATGGTGCGCAGGCCAGCATGAACGACGGGGTATGAAGAGAATGATCCGTTCCGTGGTTCGCGGTTTTGGCGCCTCGCTGCCAAAGCGTGTCTTGACCAACAAAGAGCTCGAAGGCCTGGTAGAAACATCCGACGAATGGATCGTGCAGCGCACCGGCATCCGCCAGCGCTACATCGCCGGCGAGGGTGAAACGACCGCATCGCTGGGCGAAGCGGCCGCGCGCGCAGCACTCGAGCGGGCAGGGCTGACGCCGGCCGATCTCGACATCATCATTCTGGCAACCTCGACGCCGGACAACACCTTTCCGGCAACCGCCGTCAATATCCAGAACCGGCTCGGCATGCACCACGGCGCCGCCTTCGATGTTCAGGCCGTCTGTTCAGGCTTCATCTACGCCATGGCCACGGCAGACGCCTACCTGCGCGGCGGCCTGGCAAAACGCGCCCTGGTCATCGGCGCGGAAACCTTCTCGCGCATTCTGGACTGGAACGACCGCACCACCTGCGTGCTGTTCGGCGATGGTGCCGGCGCGGTCATTCTCGAAGCTGTCGAATCGTCAGGTGAAACCGCCGACCGCGGCGTGCTCACCTGCCAGCTCCGCTCCGACGGCGCTCATCAGCAAAAGCTCTATGTCGATGGCGGCCCGTCCACAACAGGCACGGTTGGCCATCTGCGCATGGAAGGCCGCGAGGTCTTCAAACATGCGGTCGGCATGATCACCGACGTCATCGAGGACGCCTTTACCGCGACCGGCACGCAGATCGAGGATCTCGACTGGCTGGTGCCGCATCAGGCCAACCGCCGCATTATCGACGCCTCGGCAAAAAAACTCGGGATTCCCCTGGAAAAGGTTGTCGTCACCGTCGATCTGCATGGAAACACCTCGGCCGCGTCGATTCCGCTGGCGCTGGCAACCGCTGCCGGTGATGGCCGGATCAAGCAGGGCGACCTGGTGCTTCTCGAGGCGATGGGCGGCGGCTTTACCTGGGGCTCGGTTCTGCTACGTTGGTAAAATAGGCATACAACGCAGGTGCTTGACCGCAAAAGACAACGGCCATAGTCTCTGCAAGCCTTGTCGCATATTTCATGTACAATCGGGTGGGGGAATATGAGCGGTAAAACTGTGACACGGGCGGATTTGGCGGAATCGGTGTTCCGCAAGGTCGGCCTCTCCCGGACGGAATCGGCCGAGCTTGTCGAGACTGTCATCGACGAGATCTGCAACGCCATCGTGCGTGGCGAAAGCGTCAAGCTGTCCTCCTTCGCAACCTTCCAGGTTCGCGACAAGAACGAGCGCATCGGCCGCAATCCCAAGACTGGCGAAGAGGTTCCCATCTCGCCGCGCCGTGTGATGACCTTCAAGGCGTCGAACGTGCTGAAACAGCGGGTTCTAAAGTCGCATCTGTCCCGCAAGGTCAAGCAGAAGCCTGCCACACCGGCCTGATTGGCCGGAAACACGGGTAAAACTCCGTCAAACGGCTTGAAATTCTCTTCACAACCCGTTGGAATACATACGATTCGATCCGGATAAGCCGGGTCGTTTCTGTGGGACGGTGACGCGTGTGATGGAAAAAAGCCCTGATGCCTTCCGGACCATCAGCGAGGTTGCGGATGATCTCGACCTGCCGCAGCACGTGCTGCGCTTCTGGGAGACGCGGTTTCCGCAGATCAAGCCGATGAAGCGTGGCGGTGGCCGCCGTTACTACCGGCCTGAGGATGTCGACCTCCTGAAGGGGATCCGCCATCTTCTCTATGATCACGGCTACACCATCAAGGGCGTGCAGAAGCTGTTGAAGACTAACGGCAACAAGTTCGTTGCCGCCATCGCCAGCGGCGACCTGGCGACGCTTGAAGCGCTGGCCGCCGCCAGCAGCGAAGAGGTGATCGAACCGAAGATCGGGACGTCGGACGATGACCAGATCGTCGGCCGCGCCAAGGCACCGGCAAGCCGCCGGTTCTTCAGCTTCTCCGGCGGTGCGGATGACACGCCCGAGATTTCCATCGGCAAGTCGGCGATCGGCAAGGAAGATCGCGCCCTGCTGCAGGAAGCGCTCTACGACCTGCTCGAATGCAAGCGCCTTCTCGATCAGGTGCGTTAGCGGCCAGGGCATGCCTGCCTACCGTGTGTGCGGTTTTAGGATGACACGCAAACGTCGACAGGAACCTTTCGCCAGCGCCCCCGTTGTCCTTCCGGTATAGGAAGGAGACTGTTATGTCCGACAACGAAAAGAAGACCTGGGATATCGAGACGCCGCGCGGTCCGACGACCTCGGATGGCATTCCCGACAGAAGTCAGGAAGACGGCCTGAAGCCGCCGATCCTCAACCCCGGTGATCACAAGAACCCCAACGATCCGCCGCTACCGCTCGTCAGCCCCATCGTCGACGGCGGCAACCTTTGATGTGTGCGACGGGCTCGTGCGGGGCTCGTTTTTCACAGGATACTGACAGGCAAGGAGATTGACGATGGCCGACGATAGGAAGCTAACCGCAGGGTTCACCGGAGCCGTGACGCAGGACGCAGGCGGTCTGGCCACACAGGCAAAAGACACAGCCCTGCTGTTGCGCCAAGAAGCATCGGCCGCCGCCGCTGCGGCGCAGGACCACCCGGTCGCGACCGGTTCCGGCCTGTTGCTGGCAGGTCTTGCCGGATTGGCGCTTGGTTATGTTCTCGGCTCGTCCAGCCAGGCTCGCAGAAGCAGCCGCTCGGGCTGGTTGTGATCAAAAATAATCTGGCTGTCGTCGGAACATTTTCGCCTTCCATGTATTAGAGCTAAAATACCGGGGAGGGCGAATCCATGAAGAACATAGATACCAAAACGACGGAATTGGACGGCGCAAAACGGGTCTGGCTTGTCAGCGACTTTTGCCGCCGCTACCGGCTCGATGAGGCCGAGCGCAAACGGCTCGAAAGCCTGCTCGGCCAATTCGCATCCGGCCAGGAGCTTCTGATGAACTCCAACCGCAGCCCTGTCTTCCGCTAGGCGTCCGTGTTCAGCTGAGAGGAGAGGCCGGACAAAAGTTCGGAACAATTGTTGTGCCCGGCCGTTTTACGGCCGGTACAAAAAGGAGAAGTCCCATGGCTGATACCATTAATTCCGACATCACCGCCCTGCGCGCCGAAGTTGCGCGCCTCTCGAAAATCATCTCCGCGCAGAGCGCACAGGCCTACAGCGATGTCCGCGACCGCGCCGGCGATGCTTACGAGGTCGCCGTGCCCCAGGCGAAAAAAGCCGTGGCCCAGGTGAAGGCCGAAGGGACCGCGATTGCCGAAGTTGCCCGCGAGCATCCGGCCGCCGCAGGCAGCGTCGTGATCTTTGCCGCCGCCATCGGTGTCGGCCTCGGTTACCTCCTCGGCCTCAGCGCCCAGCCGGAGCCGGTGTCGCGCCGCTACTGGCGTTAAGCGCCGTCCATCAATGACACGCATGATCAGCCTGCTGCACACTGTGCGGCGGGCTTTTTCGTGTGAAAAATTTAAAGAGCTGGGGAAATCAGGATCGAATGGTCGGAGTGGCGGGATTCGAACCCACGACCCCTTGACCCCCAGTCAAGTGCGCTACCGGGCTGCGCTACACTCCGACCTGCTTTTTTACGAGCCCGATCTCCATAGTCGGAAGGCCCTGAGGGTGCAAGGGAAAAAACGGCCGGGGCCGACGAGACGGAGTTAGTTCAGTGCGGCTGTGCGCAGTTTTGTCGGCGATTGCCCGAATGCCTGCGAAAAGGCGCGCGAAAAATGCGATGCGTTTTCGAAGCCGGTTTCCAGCGCGATTTCAATGAGCGGCGCTCGTGTCTTCAGGATCAGATCCTTCGCCCGCTCCAGCCGCACACGCCGGTAGACGAGGGCAGGGGAACACTTGGTCTCTTCCAGAAAGATGCGCTCCAGCTGCCGCCGCGAAAGCCCTACCGAGGCTGCGAGATCGGTGATGGTGACGGTCCCCTCGATATGCTGCTCCATCATGATCAGGGTTGCCTTGATGCGCGGATCCTTGCATTCGATCGAGAGCGGCTTGCGCGTCTGGATGGCGAGCGACGTGCGCGCCTTCTCGATATGCAGCACCTCGAGCGCGTTGCGCTCCGCATCCTTGCTGATGTGGCTGCGCACGATCGAGGCCGCCATATCAGCCGCGCTGCTGCCCCCGGCGCAGGAGCCGCGCGTCCTGTCGAGATTGAAGATCCGGTCGGAGCGGACCTGGTGGTCGGGGAAGCGCTCGCGGAACGCGTTGTAGTGCAGCCAGCTGACGCAGGTGCGGTGCCCCTTCATCAGGCCGGCCTCGGCAAGGATGAACGATCCGGTGCAGACCCCGATCAGCCGCACGTTCTTGGCAGCCGCCTTCTTGATGAAAGCCATCGTGTCATCATCGACGGACGGTCCGTTTCCCAGCAGGCCGCCGACCACGACGATGTAATGAAACTGGCTCGGATCGACGAAGTCCGATGTTGGCGCAACCTTGACGCCGCAGCTCGATGTGATCAGGTGCCGGGTGCTGCCGAGCACCTCCCAGTCGGCCAGAACCCGGCCGGAGCGGTCGAACTCGTCGCTGGCAAGCCGTAGCGTATCGACAAACAGGGCGAAGGCAGACAGCGTGAAGGAGCGCGCCAGAACAAAGCCGATTTTCAACCGGTCGGCGGGAAGGTTCGCATCAGAGGTCTTCATGTCGTTCCGTCTTTCTCAATCGCCGCTGGTACCTGCCGCAACGATGCCAGAGCCCCGTGGTGCCGGATCGTCAGCAAGCGACATACCTATCTCTGTAGGGCCTGTGTCAGCCATCCGGCGGTAAAATCAGCGATTGCCGAGCGTTTCGTATGGACCGGGACGAGAATATTGTAGCGGCTTTCGGCCTCGAATTCGATGGCGCCGACCTTGATCAGGCTGCCGTCCTCGAGAAATGGCCGGATGAGAGCGTCCCAGCCCAGCGCCATGCCCTGGCCGGCTCTCGCCGCAGAAATCGTTTCGGTATAGTGGCTGAAGCGCAGCGTCGAGCGCAGGACGCGCGGCTTTTGCCCGAGGCGCTCGAACCAGTCGGGCCAACGGTACCAGCTTCTGTTGGGCACATCGGTCTCGATCAGCTCATAATCACCGCCCGGAAAATCCGTAACGTCATGGGAGGCGGCATAGGCCGGCGAGCAGACCGGATAGACGCGGTCGCCGAAGGATGCGAGCACGGTTCCGTCGCTGAAGGGCGGGATACCGAAGCGGATGGCGATGTCGATGCCGCCATTGGTGAGATCAAGCTTGCTGTCCTGCGAGATCACCCGGATCTGGATGCCGGGATTGAGCTGCCGGAACTCGGCGATCTTGGGCAGCAGCCAGAGCGATGAAAACGCAATCGTCGCCCCGATCGTCACCAGATCCGTCGTGCTCGCCCGCACCGCGTCAACGCTGTCGGCAATATTGGAAAGACTGTCGCCGAGTGTCGCACCGAGGATGAGACAGGCCGGTGTCGGCTCGATCGACCGGTGGCCGCGATGGAACAGCGGCCTGCCGAAATCCTCCTCCAGCAGGGCGATCATGCGGCTGACGGCCGCCTGGGTCACCCCGAGCTCGTTGGCCGCCGCCGTGAAGCTGCGGTGTCGGATGGCCGCTTCTAGCGCCACGAGGGCGGTGAGCGACGGGAGTTTCTTGCGGAACTGCATATTCACCAGACCCAAAGGCGCGTGTTCGCATGATATTTGGTAATGCTATACCCAATAATTTATGCCCTTGAAAACAAGTAATTTTGCCGCATTCTCTAAGGCTGAAGCCATAAGAGGATATCATGCTGAACAAATTTCCGTCGTCGATCTCCGCCGTCCTCGATTCGCGGGCCGCCGGTCATTCGCTCCCCGCCGCTCTTTATACCCGCGACGACGTTTTTCAGGCTGATCTCGACGTTTTTTTCCGCAAGCACTGGATCTATGTCGGGCTGGAATGCGACGTGCCGGAAGCCGGCGACGCCACCGTCATCGATATCGGCACGGCGAGCCTGATTCTTCTTCGCGACGACGACGAGCAGATCCGCGTCGTCCACAATGTCTGCCGCCACCGGGGAACCCGGCTTCTCGACGGCGGCCCGACCGTGATTTCCAAGCTGGTCTGTCCCTATCACCAGTGGACCTACGAGCTGTCAGGCGACCTCATCCATGCGCCGCACATGGGCAAGCATTTCGACAAGTCCTGCCACAATCTGAAGCCTGTTCACTTCAAGTCGATCGGCGGCCTGATCTACGTCTGTCTGTCCGACACGCCGCCGGAAGACATTGCCCATCTCGAAACCGTGATGGAAGAGCGCCTGGCGCCCTATGGCCTGCGCGATGCCAAAGTCGCCTTCGAGAAAGATGTCATCGAGCACGGCAATTGGAAGCTGACGATGGAAAACAATCGCGAGTGTTATCACTGCGCCGCCAACCATCCGGAACTCTGCGTCTCCTTCATCGATCTCGACTTCGGCTACGACCCGGAAACGCTGAGCGACGAAGACCGCGCGGAGGCAGAAGACCACATGCGCCAATATGCCGAGCGCACTGCAGCCTGGGAGGCCGATGGCCATCCATCGGCGGCCGTCGAGCAACTGGCCGATTGCGCCACCAACTTCCGCTCGCAGCGCCTGATCATTGCCGGTGCCGGCGAATCGCAGACGCCGGACGCCACCGCCGCCTCGGCAAAGCTGCTCGGCACGATGACGCGCAAGGATCTCGGCGACATGCATCTCTGGGGTCACAATTGCTGGAGCCATTTCATGGGCGACCATGCCGTTACCTCGGTCGTCATTCCGCTCTCGGCCAACCGCACGCTGGTGCGCACCAAATGGCTGGTGCACAAGGACGCGGTCGAAGGCGTCGATTACGACCTCGACAAGCTGACCGACGTCTGGCTCGCCACGACCGATCAGGATGCCGAACTGGTTTCGCGCTCGCAGCTCGGTGTCGAAGACCCGGCCTATACGCCGGGCCCCTATTCGCCGTTCACCGAGCTCCAGCTCGACAATTTTGCCACCTGGTACATCGAGCGGATGCGCGTCCATGGATACTAAGGTGATGCATGCGGTGGCGGGCGGCCCTGCGGCCGGATACTGGGACCCGGAGATCGACACCGAACTGCTGTGCATCGATGTCCATCAGGAAACCCATGATGTGAAGACCTTCACCTTCGTTTCGAAGGCCGGGAAACACATTGCCTTTACGGCCGGCCAGTATTTCGCCTTCGACGTCGAGGCGGGCGCCGATCTGGAAACGCGCTGCTACAGCATTTCGTCCTCACCCTCTCGCACCAATGCCATTTCGGTCACCGTCAAGCGCGTGCCCGGTGGCACGGTGTCGAACTGGCTGCACGACAATCTCGCCGCCGGTGCTGAAGTCCGCGCGAGCGGCCCTCTGGGTCAATTCACCCGCCCGGCTGGCAGCGGCCGCAAATATCTGCTTTTGAGCGGCGGCTCCGGCATCACGCCGGTCATGTCCATGGCGCGCGAGTTTGCAGATCTGGCCCAGCCCGCCGATGTGGTTTTCCTGCATGCCGGCAGATCGCCAGCCGATCTTGTCTTCCGCAGCGACCTCGCCAATCTCGCCACGCGTCTGAAGGGGTTCCGGCTCTATTTTCTCCCCGAGGAGCTGACGGGTGAAAAATCCTGGTCCGGCCTTAGCGGCCGGATTTCGCCCGAACTGTTCCAGCTGATCGTGCCGGACCTGAAAGACCGAACCATCATGTGCTGCGGACCGGCTCCGTTCATGGCGGCCGCGCGAAAAATTGCGGCCGCGCTTGGTGTGCCGGAAGAAAATTATATTGAGGAAAGCTTCGATGCCGCCGTGATCGAGGATGCCCCGGCACCGCTGGTTCAGGAGGCTGCCAGCAAGATCTTCAAGGTCGAGTTCGCAAAACAGGGCCGCACCATTGACGTTACGGCCGAGCAGACGGTGTTGTCTTGCGCCAAGAAGGCTGGCGTCAAGATCCCGTCCTCCTGTTCGAACGGCCTATGCGGCACCTGCAAGTCGAAACTCATCAGCGGTTCCGTCGACATGAACCACAATGGCGGCATCAGGCAGCGTGAGATCGATGCCGGACTGTTCCTGCCCTGCTGTTCGAAACCGCTGAGCGATCTGGTGATCGAACGCTGAGCGTTCTATCTGCCCAGTTGAAGGCTGCGATAGACCGCTTCGGTCTTGTCGATCATGACCTCGAGCGAGTACCGGTCACGCCGCGTCATCGCCTGCGCGGTAAACGCCGTTAGTTCGGCCGGATCGGCCAGCCTCTGCATGGCGGCGGCAAGCGCGGTCACATCGTCGCTGTTGGCAACGATCAGGCCGTTGACGCCGTTGTCGACCACATTGGATGCGCCGCCGACATCGGTGATAACAATCGGCCGCCCGGCCGCAGCAGCTTCGAGCAGAACGTAGGACATCGCCTCATAGCGGCTGGGCATGACCAGCAGATCGAAGGCAGCCATGGCGCTGGCGCCGGCGATATCGGCCGTCAGGTGTATCCGGCCGGAAAGGCCGCTCTGGCCGATGAGGGCGCGCAGCTCCGCCTCCTGCTCGCCGAATCCGATCATCAGCAGATGGCTGGCGGGCACTGTGGCCGCGATCTTCTGAAAGGCCTGCATCAACCGCTCCGGCGCCTTTTGCTGCGACAGCCGGCCGACGAAACCGTAGACAAGATCATCCGGTGAAATTCCGAAACGCGCCCGGATCGCATCGCGCTGGCCGGCCGGGGGAGGCGAGACGCCGTTGACGACGACAGCGATCTTGTCCTCCGGCACACCGATCGACAGCGCATGGCGGCGTTCGTCATCGGAGACGCAGATCAGCCGGTCCGTCCAGAATTTTGCCAGCACCGTCTCGATGCCGCCATAGATCAGGCGGCCGCCCTTGCCGAGTGTCGGATCCATCGTCCGGAATGCGTGCGGCGTGTACACGCGGGGCACGTGCCGGCCGGGCAAACGCAGCCGTGTCAGGGCGCCGGCCTTGGAACTGTGGCCGTGAATGGCGTCGAACGGGCCGTTTCTGGCGATGATGCTGCTGATGGCGCGGTAGGCGGCGATGTCGGACGGGCCGGGCGCCCGCTTCATGTCGACCGCATCGACGGCGGCAAGGCCAAGCGCTTGCAGGTCGGCAACAAAACCCTGTTCGGCGCGCACGGGCGAATAGATCGCATGAACATGGTGGCCGCGCGCCTTCAGCCCGGCACACAGGTCGAGAAAATGCCGCCCGGACCCGCCGCCACTTGGTTCGAGAACCTGAAGCAGGCGCAGAACCGCTGCAGCCCGGGATGTCACGCTGGTACCGTCCGTCGTCATCTATCGATTTCCGTTGCGCTTCAAGGCACTCTGGTGCCGGTATTCCAGCGCCGCACAGCCCCAGAGAATGCCGACGAGCAGGTAGAAATGCCGCCAGTGATCGGTGTCGATGACCGCGCCGATGGCGGTGTGGCCCACCAGCGTGATCCAGGCGATCATCAGGAAGGGTTGCCAGGGCCTGTCGCGAAGGAGAAAGCGGAAACCCATGCTCAGCGTCCACAGGATCATGGTGAGGTAACAGACGAAGCCGAGCCAGCCATAGGAGGTCAGGCTTTTCAGCCAGATATTGTGCTCGTCCTCGGGAAAGATCTTGCTGAACTCCATCGGTCCGATGCCCAGCGGCTGCTCCATGGCCATCAGGAAACCGATGCGGTGGCGCTCGAACCGGCCGAGATGGCGCCCGTCATATTCCTGCACAAGCTGGGTGCGGCTGGAAAACAGGCTCGACACCTGCTCGAACTGCAGGGCGACGATCAGTGCCCCCACCATCAGCACCGCGCCCGACAGCGATAGCACGAGGATTTTCAGCCGGAAGGCGCCCGTGCGTTCCTTCAAGAGCATGACGAAGACCAGCAGGCAGGCGCTGAACAGATAGAGCCCCCAGGCGGCGCGCGAGAACGACAGGAACACGCCCAGGGCCATGATCAGAACGCCAAGCACTTTCAGGGGTGCGGCAAGGATGCGCCCGGTGAGAAGGCTGTGGATGAGATAGAGCGATGGCGCGACGAGGAACGGGCCGAAAACGTTGGGATCCTGAAAGGCACCCATGGCGCGGTCATAGCGGGTAAACAGGCTGGCGCCCGGAATGGCACCGAAATAGCCGAGAATGCCGAGCAGCGAGGTGATGACGGCAGCGGCGACCCAGGCATTGAAGATCAGCGTAAGCCGCTGTGCCTTGTCCTCGATGATGGCGGCGTAGAACACCGATGTCAGCGCCAGAAAGGTCGAGACGGCGATATACATCGGCCCGGCGTCCAGCTCCTTCATCGTCGTCAGCGACAGAAGCCCGCCGATATTGAAGGTCAGGAGCAGCGCCAGCAGCGGCACGATGCGCCTGGAAATCCGAAGGCCGAACAGCGCCCACAGGCCGATGAGACCGGCCATGACCAGCTCGTAGGGCGCCGGCTCGAACATGACGAAGCCGGCCAGGAAAACACCGGTCGCCACCAGGCCGGACGCCACCAGTCCGGCAGCGGCCATCTGTGGCCGGAATCCTTGCGGAAAAGAAGCGCTGATGTCGCTCAATAGGCATTTTCCGTATTCAGCAGCCGGATCGGCGTCAGGAACAGGATCTTGAGATCGAACATCAGCGACCAGTTCTCGATATAATAGAGGTCGAAAGCCGTGCGGAACTTGATCTTGTCGTCATGGTCGACTTCGCCGCGCCAGCCGTTGATCTGGGCCCAGCCGGTAACGCCCGGCTTGACGCGGTGGCGGGCGAAATAACCCTCGACGACGTCGGCATAATTGCGGTCCTGAGTCTGTGCCTCCACGGCATGCGGGCGCGGACCGACCAGCGACAGCTGGCCCTTGAGCACGTTGAAGATTTGCGGTAACTCGTCGATCGAAGACTTGCGGATGAAACGGCCGACGCGCGTGACGCGCGGATCGCCCTTGGTCACGGCATTCTTGGCCGTGGGGTCGCTCATCTCGGTGTACATCGAGCGGAACTTGTAGATTTCGATCAGCTCATTGTTGAAGCCATGGCGCTTCTGCTTGAAGAACACCGGACCCGGCGAGGACAGCTTCACGGCGATGGCGGCGCCGATAAAGACCGGCCACAGAAGTGCCAGCGCAACAACGCTGAAAAAAATGTCGAAGGCGCGTTTGGCGACCGAATCCCAGTCGTTGATCGGCTTGTCGAAAATGTCGAGCATCGGAACCGCGCCGACATGCGAATAACTGCGCGGGCGGAAGCGGAGATTGTTGGCGTGCGCCGCAAGGCGGATGTCGATCGGCAGGATCCAGAGCTTTTTCAGAAGCGCCAGAATGCGGGCCTCGGCGCTGAGCGGCAGGGCGATGATCAGGAGGTCAATGCGGGCAAGCCGGGCGAACTCCACAAGCTCGACCACGGTGCCGAGCTTCGGATAGCCGGCGATGACGAAGGGAGAGCGGCGCTCGTCGCGGTCGTCGAAGATGCCGCAGATGCGGATATCATTGTCGGGCTGCTGTTCGAGCGAGCGGATCAACGCCTTGGCCGGTTCGCCGCCACCGACGATGACGGCACGGCGCTCCATGGTTCCATTGCGGGCCCAGCGGCGGATGGAGAATGAAACGAAATTGCGCTCGAGGAACAGGAAGACGCCGCCGCTCACGAACCAGCTGGCAAACCAGACGCGGGAATAGTGCGCGCCGTTCTTCAGGAAGAACAGCATCAGCGCCATGACCGCAAAGGCCACGGCCCAGGCGCCGAGAACCCGCGGCATGGCGCGGAACGTCGAGCGCAGGGCAGGGACCTGGTAGGTATCGGCCAGTTGCAGAAAGACGACGGCAAGCGCGCAGCCGGTCAGCATGATGGTCAGGTAGATGAAGATGTCGGCGGCAGTGGACTCGACGTAGATCGCGTTGATGGCGTAGCCGATGGCAAACAGCGCCGAAAATTCAAACAGACGCAGCAGGCCGGTGATCATCGATGGCGAATAGGCGTCAGCCCGGTATTGGGCCGCGACACTGCGGGCAAGATCGTTGAGCACGGCTTCTTCCGGTGCGGCGCCGCCATCGGTACCCTGCTCCGTCAGAGACCTTCGGAGGTTTTCCGCATTGAAAGCCGCTGGTTTCTCGATCTTGTTCATTTTGCTCACCCGGCGATTGATCTCCGGAAGAATAGGGCAAAGCCCCTAAGAAACGTTTACGCCGGGGGCAGAAACGGCCCCGCAAATCCTCAATTCGGCGTGCGAATATCGAGGTCCCTGTAGAGTTTCAGAACGTCGGCCGCCATGGTCGATGCTGCGAATTTCGCCCTGAAATCATCGGCATCCGGCATGATCCCGGCCAACCACTCCGGCCGCATGACCGCCTCGGCCATCAGTTGGGAGAGCGCTTCAGGATCGCCGGGCGGGCATAGGGCGGCACTGTCAGCGCCCAGCACTTCCGGTATGCCGCCGACCCGGGTGGCGATAACGCATTTGCGGGCGGCCAGGGCCTCCAGAACCACATAGGGCATCGATTCGGCCCGCGACGGGATGATGACGGTGTGGGCCAGCGCAAAAGCCTCGCGCGCCTTCATCGGCGGCAGCATGATGATGCGCCGTCCATAGCCCTTTTCCAGGATGGTTTTTGCGTAGGCGTCGCGGTCCGGCCCGTCACCGATCATCAGGGCCGAAAGCGGCCGTCCGGCCCGTCTCTCGGCTTCGGCAAAGGCGGCGATGAAGACATCCGGCCCCTTCATGTCGCGCAGCATGCCGAAATAGAGAAAATCCACCGCATCGGCAACGGCCGCGACCGGTTCGAATTCCCGGTCGTCGATACCGTTGTAGATCAGCTCATTGCGAATCTTGGGTTTCCCGACCTTGTCCGTATAGGTCTGGCGTTCGAAGTCGCAGACGAAGGCCATGCCGTCCGTGAGGTGCTCCAGTGCCCGCTCGGCCCGGAAGACCACCCGCCCGGCAAGAGAGCGCTTTTCGAAGTGCAGACTGCCGCCATGCGGCGAATAGAGGCGGGCTACGCGATACTTGTTGACCCGCAAGGCTGAGCCGATGAGACGGGAAATGGCGCCACCCTTGGCGCCGTGCCCGTGCAAGACATCCGGCCGCAAACTTCTGATTTCCTTGTAACTTTTCCAGAACGCTCCGACGTCGCCCGGTCCTATGGAGCGCTTGATCGGCATTCTGACAAGACCCAGCGCCAGATGGGGCCGGATGCAGTCGAACAGCGCCTCTTCATGGGCGCCGCCCGTCGAACTGTCGCAGAGTATGCCAACCTGATGGCCGGCCTTCGCATGCGCCTCGGTCAGATCGCGCACATGCCGGAAGATGCCGCCGACGGGTGATCTGAAACAATGCAGGATGCGCAACGGGTCCGCGTTCGCCATCTGATATCAGAACAGCCGCTCGCGGACATAGAGCGTGTCACCGGCCATGATCGGATCCGAGATCGGCACGCGGCCTGTGACCGACGCGCCATTGACCTTGCGGGTAATATCGACCGTGCCCTGGTTGGCGCGCGGCGAGAAACCGCCGGCGACGGCAATGGCGTTCTGCACGCTCATGCCCGCAACATAGCTGTATTGTCCCGGCTGCCCGACTTCGCCCATGATGTAGATCGAGCGGTACCGGTCGATTTCGATCGTCACGTCCGGATCTCTCAGATAGCCCTGCTGCAGCTTCTGGGCGATCATCGTCTGCATGTCCTGCAGGGTGCGGCCGCGCGAGGGGACCGATCCGATCAGCGGGAAGGCGATGTAGCCTGCCTGATCGACCATATAGGTGCCGGTCAGTCCGGCCTGTTCGAACACGCTGACGCGCAGGCGGTCGCCGCTGTCCAGACGGTAGGGCTGGATCGTCGCTTCATGAAAGGCCCTCGGCGCAGGCTGGTAGCTGGCGCAGCCGGCAAGCAGCGCCGGCGCAATCACAGCCATCAGGGCCAATCCTGTTTTCAACCTGGCGAAGTTCATTCGCGCTCACTCCGGAATTTAAAACCTGACCTCTGTTATCGATCCGTTAGGGTTAATAGCTGGTAAAGGGCCGCAAGAATTCCGCTCTCAGTGAGGGATTCCTTATATTTGCCCGGCAGTTGCGATCAGCCCGCCGCAAGCCATTAACTCTTGCGTTACCATGTTTGTTTACGGTGTCCCCAAAGTCGTATGAGTTTGGAGTATTGCGCATGTCTGGCGTCAACAACGGCAATCAGGATGTCGATATCGATCTGGGTGGGCTGTTCAGGGCCATCTGGAACAGGCGGTATCGTGTGCTCTTGGCAACTGTTTGCGTGGCTGGCCTCGCCTTCGCCGGTGCCAGCATGATCTCTCCGACCTACCGCAGCGAAGCACGCCTGCTGATCGAGCCACGCGAGCCGGCCTTCACCACGACGACAACGACGACGGCGCAGGGGTCTGAAGCTTCGCAGTATGACGAGTCCGGCATCGCCAGCCAGGTGCAGCTGCTGCGCTCGGTCGATCTGATCAAGCAGGTCGCGCGCGACATGAAGCTCTATGAAATCGCCGAATTCGATCCCACGGCCAATCCGTCGGCCCTGTCCGATGTCCTGGTTCTGTTCGGCCTCAAGAAGAACCCGCTCGATCTGCCCCCCGAAGACCGGGTCCTCACCGAGTTCATGGGCAAGCTCCAGGTCTATCAGGTCGAAAAATCCCGCGTCATCGCCATCGAGTTCACGTCGAAGGATCCGAAGCTCGCCGCCGCCATCCCCAATATGATGGCAAAGGTCTATCTGTCGCTGCAGACCGGCGCCAAGCTCGATTCGAATTCCGAGACCACGCGCTGGCTGGAGCCGGAAATTGCCAATCTGCGCGAAAAGGTTCGCGAAGCTGAGGCCAAGGTCGCCAGCTACCGCGCATCGGCTGACCTGTTGCAGACAGGGGAGGCCGGAACCGGCACCTTCGCCACCCAGCAGCTGAACGATATTTCGGTCGAGCTCGCCCGTGTTCGCGGCGAACGCGCCAATGCCGAGGCCCGCGCCGAAGGCGTGCGCACCACGCTGGCCAGCGGCCGGGGTGCCGATACGCTGGGCGAGGTCGTCGGTTCCGCCATGATCCAGCGCCTCAAGGAGAACGAATCCAACATTCAGGCGCAGATTTCCGATCTGTCGACAACGCTTCTTGAGGGGCACCCACGGCTGAAGGCCATGCGCGCCCAGCTGACGGGCGTGCGCGAACAGATCAGCAGCGAGACCCGCAAGATTCTTGCCAGCCTTGAAAACGAGGCCAATGTCGCCCAGTTGCGCGAGCGCCAGCTCGTCCAGCAGCTGAACACACTGAAAGCGGCATCGGCGCAGGCCGGTGAGGATGGCGTCGAGCTTGCGGCGCTCGAGCGCGAAGCCACGGCGCAGCGCCAGCTTCTGGAAAGCTACCTCTCGCGCTACCGCGAAGCGACCTCGCGCACCGATAGCAATTCCAGCCCGGCCGATGCACGCATCGTCTCCACGGCCGCAGAGCCGAGCGATGTGCAGTTTCCAAAGGTTGTGCCGATCACCATCGTCGCAGGTCTCTCGGCATTCCTGCTGAGTTCCATCATTATTATGCTGTCCGAGCTGTTCAGCGGCCGCGCGCTTCGCCCGACCGGCGACTCCCAGCGCGAAGAACGCGAAGAGATCGAGCCGGTTGTGGTCGAAACACCCCGGCGTACTCATGCCGAAGCAAACGCCTCGCTTCTGTCCGTCGAGCCCGAGCCCAAGGATGATCTGATTGCCGATGAAAATGATGATGCAGCTGATTTCTCGATGGAATCTGTTGCCCGGCACATTATCGACAACGACGTGCGCGTGGCGATTTCCGTCTCGCCTTCGGGCGACGACGGCTCGACGGCGGCGGTCATGCTCGCCCGGACGATCTCCGAGGAAGGACGCAAGATCGTCCTGATCGACCTGACCGGCTCGGCCTGCCCAACGCGTCTGATGGCCGGCGCTGCCCAGCTGCCCGGCATCACCAATCTTCTGTCCGGCGAGATTCCCTTCACCGAGGCGATCCATGCCGACCGCCTCTCGGATGCCGACATCATTCCGCAAGGAACAGCCGACCCCAAGCGCGCCATGCGCGGGATCGAGCGGCTGTCGATGATCATCGATGCGCTGATCAATGCCTACGACACGGTCATCGTCGAATGCGGCCCGGCCGATGTGGCGGGCGTGCGCCGCCTGTCGCGGTCGTCGGAAACGGAAATCGTCGTCTCGGCTCCGGCCTTCGACAACGATCGCCTGATCGACATCGTCACACAGTTCGGCGAGGCGGGTTACACCGACATCGTGCTGATGACCGGCAGCAGCGATCCGCGCAACGGCCATCCCGGCAGACGCGCGGCCTGAGCAGTCTCAGTCGTCGCTTGAGACCTCTGGCGCAGCCACAGGCTTGTCGTCGCGCACCCGCCGCGCGCGCTGCAACAGGGCGTAGACAGCCGGATTTTTCTTGATCCTGCTCTTCAGTCTGACGATGCTCTTGTGGACCAGCACCGCCAGCCTGCCGCGGCCCGTCAGAGGCAGGGTGATGTCGCTCTGCACGGTTTCGACATTGCACCAGGAGCGCTTGTAGAGCTGGTCGCCGATGCCGAAATCGAACAGGGCAGCGCCGCTCTCGCAGCATGTGCGGATCATCAGGTTGAACAGCAGCTCGCCCGGGCTGGCATCGCCGGCAAAATCCTCGTCGATCGAGCCGAACTGGCAGATGACGTGATCACCCTTGCGCGACAGGCCGGCAATGGCGACGATCCGCCCATCGCTATCACCCTTCAGGCGAATGGCATGAAGTTGAAGCGTCACATCTGGAGAGACCTGCTCGATCCGGGTCAGCGCATGGAAGAATGCCTGCGTTTCCGCATCCCTGAAGACATTGGGCAGGCCCAGCGTCTGAAAACGGATGGCCTTCTGGCGAAAGAACAGGTCGAGGATGTCGCGGCGCTCGTCAATGGTCTGGGCAATGATGTGCTCGTAACCGCCGAACGCTTCCAGCCGTCGTTCCGAGGTGCGGAACTTCTTGCGCCGCCGTTTTGCGTTGACCTGTGCGATCGTCTCTTCGAAGCTCGGGTGCAGGAGCAGCTGAAACGCCGAGTTCTGGTTGCGTACCGAGGGAAGGGAGGCGAGCGGGTGATGGTGCCCGCGCCAGTCGAACGGAATGTTTTCCAGCGTCACCGCGTCGGCAAGGGGCGAGAGCTTTTCCGCCAGCGTCTGGGCGATGTAGCCTGCCAGCGTGTCCGCCGCCAGACCGCCGAGATCCCCGGCAAAGAGCCCTGTATTGATGTTGCTGTGCGGCGCGCCGATGAACCGTGCCGTGCTGAACAGACGGTTTCTGATGATTTCCAATGGCAGGACAAAGACAGGCTTGCCGCCGATTGTCCCGTGCAGGATGGCGGCGCGGCTGTCGTGGGCTTCCACCCAGGCGGCGCACCAGTCAAAGCCCTGATGCAGCGAAACATGCGCAGGAGTTTCCAGCGTCCGCCACGCCGTCTCGACATCGCTCATCTGCTCGTGAAGCGTGATGACGAGGTCACTTGCCGTGTTCCGGGTGTGGCCCACAGCGCCGTCTGCGGCCCGATCTTGCGGGTCGGGCAGGGCGGCATTCATCCTGAAGCTCATATCGTTCATGGCAGACATAACCCGAAAACGCTGATTGTGCCGCAGTCTGCCGCCAACACCGGTACAAAGGCTTAAATCCGGCTGCTTTTGACCGGCAACCCGCAATTTGGGTTACTGAAACGATAAGCGATAACTACACCCAGCCCGTTGCCAGCGCACTGGCGAATTCCGGAAATCCGCGCGCCGCTGCCAAACGTGACATGGCCATATGGTCATAGGCGACCTTGCGGAATGTGACGTCGAAACCCCAAGCCGTCTTCGACAGGATGGCATAGGAGGCGAGGGGCGATCCGGTTTCGACCTTGTGGAAAACAGGTTCGTCATCGTCATAGCCCGGGCAGCCGACACTGCCGGGATTGATCACCATCCGCCCGTCGGCCAGATGCACGACGCGGGCGATGTGGGTGTGGCCGCAGAGGATGACCGGAGCGGTGGCGTTTCCGGCAAGGGATTCGATGCGGGAGCGGGATGACAGATGCACGGTGCCGTTCGGCGTCAGATCATCGAGCCAGTAGGTGGTGTCGCTGCCGGGTGTGCCGTGGCAGAGCAGGATTTCGTCGCGATAGACCAGCGTTGGCGGCAGGGTTCTCAGCCATTCGAGATGAGCGGGCTGAAGTTCCGCATGCGCCGCCCGGTCCCAGCTGCCCATGGCTGCGGGGTCGCGCTCGATCAGCCAGCGGTCGTGATTGCCGCGAATGGACGGAAAATCCCGCGCCATCAGCAGATCGGCCGTGCGGGCGGCATTGAGCGGTCCGCTCAGATGGTCGCCGAGATTGACAGCCTCGGAAATCCCCTCAGCCGCCATGTCGGCAAGCACCGCCTCAAGCGCCAGATCGTTGCCGTGGATATCGGCGATCACTGCAATTTTCATGGGGATATCAATCCGATTTAACCGGCCGCTCCATCCAGCGGATGATCAGCATGGCGGGAAGGATCCACAACAGGCCGGTAAAGAAGAAATAGAGCAGGTGCACCCACCACGGCGCGGTGCCGAGCAGCAGCGTGGCGAATGTCGTCGCCGCCAGGGCATAGACGATGACGAGAAGGATGATCAGCACGGTGCCAATCAGTTTTCTGAGGCGTAGAGGCATGTGGAGTTCTTTCAATTTCAAATCTGACACTGCCTGCGGCCCGATGACCGCGACGGCATGCCGCAAAGGTGTTGCCCTTGTTTTGCATGTCCTTGTGGTGCAAATCAACGGCCAGAACAGCGCAGGAGACACCATGGCCCCGGCATATCAGCAGACCGGCAGCACGGTTTTGGCTCAGACCGACCGCATCGCCCGCAATCGCCGCCAGATCCGCATCTGGCTCGGCGTCGTTCTGTTGACGCTTTTTGCCCTGGTGCTGGTCGGCGGCGCCACGCGGCTGACCGATTCCGGCCTGTCGATCACCCAGTGGAAGCCCATTCATGGCGTTGTTCCGCCGCTGAATGCGGCCGAGTGGGAAGAGGAGCTGGCGCTCTACAAGCAGATCCCCGAATACCGGCAGGTCAACAAGGGCATGACCATCGAAGAGTTCAAGGGCATCTTCTGGTGGGAATGGTCGCACCGGTTGCTGGCCCGCACCATCGGCCTGATCTTCGCGCTGCCGCTCGCCTTCTTCTGGTTGACGGGGAGAATCGAAAAGCGCCTGAAGCTGCCGCTCGTCGGTCTTCTGGCGCTCGGCGGTTTTCAGGGCTTCATCGGCTGGTGGATGGTCTCGTCGGGCCTCACCGAACGCGTCGATGTCAGCCAGTACCGGCTGGCCACTCACCTCGTCATCGCCTGTCTGATTCTTGCCGGCAGCATGTGGGTGATGCGCGGACTGGCGCCGCACAGCGACGATGCACCACCGACGGAGCGCTCGCAGAAGATGGCGATGATTCTGGCGATCATGGCGCTGTTCCAGATCTATCTCGGTGCGCTCGTCGCCGGTCTCGATGCCGGCTATTCTTACAACACCTGGCCGCTGATGGACGGCGCCGTCATTCCGTCGGATCTGTTCATCCAGACGCCGTTCTGGATCAACCTGTTCGAAAACCCGAAGACGGTGCAGTTCGTGCACCGCTGCGGCGCCTATGTGCTTTTGGCGCTGGCGCTGATGCACATGATCGCCTCGCTGCGGCGGGCGCCCGGGACCACCCACGCGCGCCGTTCGGTGCTGTTGTTCGCGCTTATCTGTTGTCAGGCGCTGATCGGCATCGCGACGCTGGTCATGCAGGTGCCGCTCGGCTGGGGCCTGCTGCATCAGGGTGGAGCGCTGGTTGTTCTGGGCTTTGCCATCGCCCATTGGCGCGGCTTCGTTGGCGCATATCCGCTGCCGGATAGGGCTTAAGCCGCCGCCACCGGGGCGAGACTCGTGCTCTCGTCGACCGCCTGGAACAGCCGGAACGTATTGCGCCCGGCAGCCTTTGCCGCATAGAGCGCCACATCGGCGCGCCTGAAGAGCTCCGACGAGGAGCAGCCGTCGGCCAGCGCGATGCCCGCCGAGGCGCCGATCTGCAGCGTCAGATCATTGTAGTGCATGGGGCGGCGAAGGTCGCGGATGGCCGAGCGGGTCAGATGGCTGATCATGTCGAACCCGGCATGGGTGCGAAACAGGATGGCGAATTCATCACCGCCGATGCGCGCGATCAGTTCTGCGCAATCGCCTGTGCTTCTCAGGCGGCTGGCCGCTTCTTTCAGGCAGTCGTCACCGGCCGCATGGCCATAGGTGTCGTTGACCGATTTGAACCCGTCGAGGTCGAACAGGATCAGTGCCGCATGCATGCCCGGCTCCAGCCCGTCCTCGCAGAATTTTGAAAAATGCTGCTGGAACTGGGCGCGGTTGGCAAGGCCAGTCATCATGTCGAAATTGGCCAGATAGCGCGTCTGGTCCTGCATGTTCTTTTCGTCGGTAATGTCCTGTTTCATGCCGAAAATGCGAACCGGAATGCCATCTTCGCTCTCGACCGTCGCGGTGATCCGCATCCAGCGCCGGTTGCCCTTGGCCGTGATGATTTCGGCGTCCATGCTGAAGCCGCCACACTCCTCTATCGCCTTTGTGCGCTTCAGGCAGAGTTCGCGCACGGACTCTTCCGTATAGAAGGCAACGGTCTGTTTGCGGTCGATGACAGAGCCGCGCGGCAGCTCGAAAATATCATAGACCATATCGGTCCAGGTCAGCGTGTTGTCGGGCAGGCTGCACTCCCAGACGCCGATCCGGGCTGCGGCAGACGAGCGGTCGTAGATCTTGCGGCTATGGGCCAGCGCAATCGCCTGCTCTTCGACAAGGGCGCGCTGAATTTCCAGTTCGCATGTCAGGCGTCTCAACGTCTCGGCATCGGACTGTGATCGGAAAAATGAGTCGCCAACAAACAGCATTTGAGTCCAGCCGACGTGCATCCAGAAGGAATGACAGCCTCGCCCATAGACCTTAAGACTTTGTGTCCTCTAAGGCATTCTCGCCGCCCAAAAGCGGGGGCTTTTCAACCACGCAGCATCAGATCCATGTTCTGCACGGCAGCACCCGAGGCGCCTTTGCCGAGATTGTCGAGCAGGGCGACGAGATTGACATGCGCGCCGCCGCTGGTGCCGAAGACGAAGAGTTTCATCGTGTCCTTGCCGGCAAGCTCGACGGCATCGACACGGGCCATCACGCCGCTGTCTTCAAGAGCAACCACCTCGACAACCTGCTGCCCGGCATAATGGTCGGCAAGTGCTGCATGAACACTTTCCAGCGTCGCGCCATCGTTGAGATCGGCGAGATAAAGCGGCACCTGCACGATCATGCCTTGCGCAAAACGGCCGACGGAAGGCGCAAAGATTGGCGCGCGGTCGAGCAGGCCGTGGATCTGCATCTCCGGCACATGTTTGTGCTTCAGCGTCAGGCCATAAAGGAAGTTCGGCGAGGCGATATGGTCCGGATGGGACTCGTCTTCCATCTGGGCGATCATCTGCTTGCCGCCGCCGCTGTAGCCGGAAACGGCATTGACCGTAATCGGGTAATCGGACGGCAGAAGACCTGCCTGCCGCAGCGGCCGCACCAGCCCGATGGCGCCGGTCGGGTAGCAGCCCGGATTGGCCACGTGCCGAGCAGCGGCGATCTTGTCGCCCTGCGCCTTGTCCATCTCGGCAAAGCCATAGGCCCATCCATCGGCTGTCCGGTAGGCCGTTGACGTATCGATGATCCGCACCTTGTTGTTGCCGGAAACCATGGCCACGGCTTCTTTCGACGCCTCATCCGGCAGGCAGAGGATGGCAATGTCGGCATCGTTCAGAAGATCTTCGCGCATCTGCGGATTGCGCCGCTCGGCCGCCGGAATAGACAGCAGCTCGACGTCGGAACGGTCGGCCATGCGCGTGCGGATCTGCAGGCCCGTGGTGCCGTGTTCGCCATCGATGAAGATTTTCGGTTTCATGACTTGTCCTGCTTTTGCAATAGGTTGCGCCGTAGTCCGGAATCAGTGTGGCATGCCGATGATTCAGAAACTTAACAGCGGCTCCGCGTCGAGACGCAGCCTATATATGCCGTCTGCAACAATCGCAATCAAGCACGCCAGATCGGAGTCCTGTGTTCTTAACCATCCGCATTAACAGCGATTCGAGATACATGGCCGCATCGCTTGTTTTCCCGTGTATTGAGTGAGATTCTGTCATCTCATTGTCACAAACACGAGTTGCAGAATGAAACGCATATTCCAACGGCTGATGGCGGTGCTGTTTCATCCAGCGTTCGCGCTTCTGGTCCTCACTGCGACCTTCTACGCGCTGCACGATTTCGATACGCGCTGGAAGTTTGTGCCTTATCTGATGACCGTCATTGCCGCCTTGGCCAGCATTCTGTTTCTCCTGTCCCGCCGGCCGTGGTTTGCCGCCTATTCTGCCGTGACGCTGGTTCTGGCGATTTCGGCGATGTCGGAGGAAAAGTTTCAGCTGAAGGGCTTTTCGCTGCATGTGTTCGACTTGGCCTTCACGGGGCTTGACCCGTCGGCGTTGAGTTTCCTCGCTGGATCCTATCCGCACATCCTGCTGGCTGGCCTCGCTGTCCTGGCCGCCACCGGCCTGTTTCTTGCCGCCTTGTTTACGGGTGACCGCCCACGCCGTTTGCCGCTCTGGCTGAGGTCAGGTCTGGTCGCTGCGACCTGTGGCGCGGTGGTCGTGGTGTATCCGGTCAAACGGGGTGAGCCGACCTATGTCTACTACATGGCCGGATACAATGCCGTGTCGTTTTTCATCTCGCTCGGCGACATCAACCTGCCGTTTGGAAAGATCTCGCTGGTCGATACGGTTGCCGCCGCAGCGGTTGACGGTCGTCTGACCGACGACGTTTCGTGCGGAGACGTTGCATCACGGCCGGACGTGTTTTCCATCCTGTCCGAAAGCCAGACCGACCCTGCGAATTTTCCTCAGATCACCGTGCCGGCGTCGCTGCAGAAAAGCTTTCAGTCCGATGACGGCAAGGTGCATCCCATGTATGTCGAGACCTTCGGCGGCGGCACCTGGGTGACGAATTTTTCGGTCATGACTGGCCTGTCCGCCACGGATTTCGGCTGGCAAAGCCCGTATCTCACGCAGATGATGGAAAAGCGGGTCGAGGCGAGCTTCCCGAAACTGTTGGCGCGCTGCGGCTACCGGACCGTCGTGATCATGCCGATGGAGTATTCCTTCGTTAACGAGGGTGCCTTCCTGACGTCGCTCGGTTTTCAGGAGGTCGTCGACTTCAAATCGATGGCGCCTAAGGATCATTTTGTCCGCGACAGCTTCTATTTCGACGTCGCCGAAAAACTGATCCGTCAACACCGCAAGACCGATAAGCGGCCGCTCTTCGTCGCCTTGCAGACCATGTTCCCGCACGGCCCCTACGATACATCGCTGGTTCCGGACAAGGACTTGGCCCGGGAGCCGCGTTTTGCCCAAGACAATGAGGCCAACGAATATATGCGCCGCGTTGCCATGGCGAAGAAGGATTTCGAGGCATTCCTGGCCGAGCGCCGGGCGGTGCCCGGTCCTGCAGGCTCGGTCGTTCTGGAATACGGTGACCATCAGGCGACAGCGACCAAGAGCCTTCTGCCGGCAGGCAGGGACGGCAACATTTTTGCCGATCTGCAGTCTCCCGCCTACAGGACCTATTTCACCGTTCATGGCTTCGGCCGCACGATCGACATGAAGCCGCTTGCCCTGCCGATGGACGTCGGCTTTCTGACGGCCAGCCTCATCGAGGCGGCAAATCTGCCGACATCGCCGATGTTCCGCTCACTGGCGGAACTGCGCGATCTCTGCGCCGGCCGCTATCACGCCTGCAAAGACCGGGCGAAGGTCGATGCACATCTGAAGGAACGTGCGAACGCGGGGCTGCTCCTGCTCAACTGATCAGTCGGGTCTGCCGTTGCGCTCGGCAAGCTCCTCTGCATGCAGGCCTAGGAAATACATCGCCACGGTCGCACCGGCGATGGCGGTGATGTCGGCATGATCATAGGCCGGCGCCACCTCAACGACATCGGCTCCCTTGATCCTGAGCGCCCCCAGCTTTCGCAGCACCGACAGGATCTTGGCACTGGACGGACCACCGGCGACCGGCGTTCCGGTGCCCGGCGCATAGGACGGGTCGAGGCAATCGATATCGAAGGTCAGATAGGCCGGGCGGTCGCCCACATGGTGCAGGATGAGGTCGGAGATCTCGGGCGCGCTCATCTCTTCGACGTTGTAGCCATAGAGGATGCGGATGCCGCAATCCTCGGGCGCATGGGTGCGGATGCCGATCTGGATCGAGCCTGCCGTATCGATCAGCCCTTCGCGGGCCGCCCGTCCGACGAAGGAGCCGTGGTCTATGCGGCCCTTTTCGTCGCCCCAGGTGTCCTGATGGGCATCGAACTGTACGAGGGCGAGCGGGCCATGGATGGCGGCATGCGCCCGCAGCAAGGGCAGCGTGACGAAATGATCGCCGCCCAGCGTCATCAGAAACGCGCCGCTCTTGAGGATTGCTGCTGCTTCCCGCTCAATCGTCGCGGGCGTTGCGCTGTGATTGCCGTAATCGAGCAGGCAATCGCCATAGTCGATCGTTGCCATATGTTTGAACAGGTCGCGCTCGAACGGATATTGCGGATCATTGTCGAAGATGGCCGAGGCGCGGCGGATCGCCTGCGGCCCGAAACGCGCACCCGGCCGGTTGGAGGTCGCCGCATCGAACGGAATGCCCCAGACGACGGCATCGACGCCCTCAAGCGACTTCGCGTAGCGGCGGCGCATGAACGACAGGACGCCCGCATGGGTCGGGTCCGATGCGGCGCTGGTCAGCGATGTGGCGGTGATGGCGTGATCGATCGTCCTGTTGGCCATGACGGGCTCCCTTCGCATGTTTTTTCAAGGGTGGACAATCGGCTGCGCCATGGCAAGGGCAGGGCGGTCTTTGTCACCTGAAACGCAGCGAAATCGGGCAATAAAAAAGGCGGCTCGAAAGCCGCCTTTTCCATGTCGTCTCGTGACGAAGCGATTAACGCTTCGAGAACTGGAACGAACGGCGGGCCTTGGCCTTGCCGTACTTCTTACGCTCGACCACGCGGCTGTCGCGGGTCAGGAAGCCACCCTTCTTCAGGACCGGACGCAGGCCCGGCTCGAAGTAGGTGAGTGCCTTGGAGATGCCGTGACGAACGGCACCGGCCTGGCCGGAAAGACCGCCGCCGGCAACAGTCGCGATGATGTCGAACTGGCCGTCACGGGCAGCAGCGACGATCGGCTGGCGCAGAATCATCTGCAGAACCGGACGGGCGAAATAGGGTGCGAACTCGCGGCCGTTGATCGTGATCTTGCCGGAACCCGGCTTGACCCAGACGCGGGCAACGGCGTTCTTGCGCTTGCCGGTCGCATAGGAGCGGCCCTGGGCGTCGACCTTGCGGACATGAACCGGAGCCGTAGGCTTGACGTCCGTTGCCGTGCCGAGGTCTTTCAGAGAAGAGAGATCAGCCATGCTCAGGCGCTCCTTGTGTTCTTGGTGTTCAGCGAGGCGACGTCGAGGACGGCCGGCTGCTGGGCTTCATGCGGATGGTTGGAACCGGCGTAGACGCGCAGGTTCTTCATCTGGCGGCGGCCAAGCGGACCACGGGGAACCATGCGCTCGACAGCCTTCTCGAGAACGCGCTCCGGGAAGCGGCCTTCGATGAGTTGGCGCGCGGTGCGCTCCTTGATGCCACCCGGATAACCGGTGTGCCAGTAATACTTCTTGTCGGTGTACTTCTTGCCCGTAAGCACAGCCTTTTCGGCATTGATGATGATGACATTGTCGCCATCGTCAACGTGCGGGGTGAAGGTTGCCTTGTGCTTGCCACGAAGGCGCATTGCGACGAGGGAAGCGAGACGTCCGACAACGAGGCCTTCGGCATCGATGAGGATCCACTTCTTCTCCACCTCTGCAGGCTTCTGAACGAAGGTTGCCATGTTAAAACTCTTTCGATCTAGGACCCCTGGACCACGACGGCCGGGGCGTTTCTTGTTGCTTGGATTGCCGCATGTGAACACGGCAAAAGGAAAGCGGCCCCGAAGGACCGCGATCTGCGCTGCTTATAGGAAACCCGAAAAAGCCCGTCAAGATACCGGTTTCTGATGGCTGAAAAGATTGTCAAACAAAAACAATGGCTTGACTATGTGGTATTATGAAACCACATTTTAGACCGGTGAAACGGCAGCACTTTGGGTTGCACCCGGGCCTCTTCCGGCGTTCGTACCAGCCCGCATCTGGTGCCCGTGAAAAAAGTGTGATTGTTTCTGCCGCATGACATCCATGACGGAGACTGGAACCATGGCGGATATCGTCGCCCTGCGAAAAGACGAAGCAAAAGGCCTTGTGCTGCGCGAAACTTCCGGCGCGGTTCTGCGCCTGACGCTGAACAATCCGCCGACCAACGCGCTCTCCATCGCGCTGATCGAGGCCCTCATCAGCGAACTCGACGCCGTCGCCGCGTCGAGCGACATCCGGGTCGTCATCCTCGCCGCCACCGGCAGCCTGTTTTCGTCCGGTCACGACCTCAAGGAACTGACCGGTCACCGCTCGGACGCCGACAAGGGCAGGGCGTTCTTCGAGCAGACCCTGCAGCTCTGCACCGATCTGATGCTGAAAATCACCCATCTGCCGCAGCCCGTGATCGCCGAAATCGATGGTCTGGCGACGGCGGCCGGCTGCCAGCTGGTCGCCACCTGCGATCTCGCCATCTGCACCGACAGCTCGACCTTCTGTACGCCGGGCGTCAACATCGGCCTGTTCTGCTCGACGCCGATGGTGGCCATCTCGCGCGCCGCCCACCCCAAGCAGGCCATGGAAATGCTCCTGACCGGCGAGACCATCGACGCCTCGACCGCCAAGGATTTCGGTCTCGTCAACCGCATCGTGCCAAAGCAGTATCTCCAGCAGGTCGTCAACAAATACGCCGCCATCATCGCCTCGAAATCGCCGCAGGCCCTGAAGTCCGGCAAGCAGGCCTTCTACCGGCAAGCAGACATGCCGATCGCGGAGGCCTATGCCTATGCGTCAGGCGAGATGGTGGAAAACCTGCTGGGGCGCGACGCCGAAGAGGGCATGGGCGCCTTCCTCGACAAGCGCATGCCGGAGTGGAAGTATGATTGAATTCAGGAATAGTGGTTTCGGCAGGCTGCGATTTCCAGCGTCTGATTTTCTGCCGTGCCTGTGATGCGGTAGACCAGCCGGTGCTCTTGCGTAATCCGGCGAGACCACCAGCCCTTCAGCTCGTTTCTCAAAGGTTCCGGTTTGCCGATTTCCGAAAATGGCGTGCGCTGGCATTCCTTTAGCAGAATCAAGATCTTTTGCAGTAACTTCGGATCTATTGCGATCAAATATTGCAGGTCATCCCAACCGTCCTGCGAAAACTGGATTTTCATTGGTCGGGTGACAGCGTATCAAGATCGACCTCGATACCCTTTTTATTGTCAAGGTCAGCAATGGATCGCAGAAGCCGCTCCTTGTTGGCAGGGTTGGAGAGCAGATACATCGTTTCCTTCCACCCTTCGAAATCGCTGAGAGACATCACGACCATCGGCTCGCGGTTTTGCCGGGTCACGACTAGCTCGTCATGATCCTGTTCGACCTTGTCGAAGTGTTTGGCCATGTTGGCGCGAAGCTCTGAAAAGCTGATAACATTCATGATCGATCCTCTGTACGTATATGCGTACAATAACCCACTTCAACCCTGTGCTCAAGCCAGCTTTAACAACAGTGCCCCGAGCGCGATGACCGATGCAGCGGTGATCCGCCAGACACTGACGCGTTCCTTCAGAAACACCACCGAGATGACCACGGCAAACAGGATCGAGGTTTCGCGCAAGGCCGCGACGGTGGCCACCGGTGCCTTGGTCATGGCCCAGAGCGCCAGTCCGTAGGAGCCGATCGAGCCGGCGCCGCCGATGAGGCCGCGCAGCCAGTGGCGGCGGACATGCGTTGCGACGGGTTGAAAGCCGCGCCGGGCAAAGGCCCAGCCGAACAGCAGAACCGGCGGCAGCAGGGCCATCCACAGCGTATAGGACACGGGGTTTCCGGCCCGCCGCGCGCCGATGCCGTCGATATAGGTGTAGCAGGCGATGACGACGGCATTGGCAAGCGCCAGCAGAATGGCGCGCTTGCTGCCATGGCGCGATTCGAGCGCCAGCGTCAGCACCCCGGCGCTGATCGTCAGAATGCCGGCCAAGGCCCCCGGCGTCAGCACTTCGCCGACCACGACGCTGCTGGTCGAGGCGACGAGCAGCGGCGCCACGCCGCGCATCAGCGGATAGACAAGGCCGATATCGCCGGCCCGGTAGGCGGCGGCGACCAGCTGGAAATAGGCGAACTGGAACAGCGCCGAGACCAGCACGAACGGCCAGGCCTCTGGCTGTGGCAAGGGAAGGAACGGCAGGAACACCACGGCAACCGTGCCTGCACCCAGCGCCACCATGGCCGCATCGAGCGACTTGTCCGCACCGGATTTGACCAGGGCATTCCAGGTCGCATGCATGAGCGCCCCGACCAGAACCAGAGCAATGACATCAGGGGGCACGGGAAACCTCGGTCGGGCTACAGAGCGTCGCGTTCGACCCTTCTGAAACCCGCACCTGCCTTTTGCAATCGATTTTTCCTGCAGCATAGATTTCGCTGTGCTGTTTCGGCACAGGCACCCCGGGCGAGGCTCTTTTTATCGAATATGCTTATTAAACCTTCGGGTGTAGTCTTGTTCCATCGAGAGAGCATGCGCGAATGAGAGAATGGGGACGAGGCGAAGGAGGCTTCCATGAACCACGATTATTATTCCAGTGACTACATCACCAGAATTCTCCGTTCCGTCAGGACCGTCGCCATCGTTGGCGCCTCGCCAAAGGATTACCGGCCGAGCCATGGCGTCATGGGTTTCCTCCTCGGCAAAGGCTATCATTGCATTCCTGTCAATCCGGGCCATGCCGGCAAGACCATTCTCGGCCAGCCGGTCTATGCCACGCTTGCAGATGTCCCCGATCCCATCGACATGGTCGATGTCTTCCGCTCCGCCAGCCAGTTTTCGGCTCTGGTCGACGAGGTTCTGGCCATGCGGCCACTGCCCGGCGTCATCTGGGGCCAATTCACCGTCCGCGATGATGCGGCGGCTGCGCGGGCCGAAGCCGCAGGCCTGCGGATCGTCATGGATCGTTGTCCGGTCACCGAATTTCACGGACTGATCCGCCACGCATCCTGAGCCGCGATGGCTGCGTTCTGCCGCTTGATGCCTTGACAGACTCAAGGGGCATCCGGATTGTCTGCGGACAATCGGGGGGTACGCTTGGCATGGATCATAATTCTTATCCGGACTTCTATCTGGCCGACATCTTGCGCTCGACGAAAGTCATCGCCCTGGTCGGCGCATCGCCCAATGCAAAACGGCCGAGCAACCGCGTCATGGCCTTCCTGCTGCGCAAGGGCTACACCGTCATTCCGGTTAATCCCGGCCAGGTCGGCCGCGAAATCCATGGTCAGCCGGTGGTGGGCCGCCTTGGCGATATCACCGTGCCCATCGATATGGTCGATGTCTTCCGCGCCGCCGATGCATTGCCGGCGCTGGTCGAGGAAGTGCTAGGGCTGAAACCCCTGCCCAACGTGATCTGGGGCCAGCTTGCCGTTCGACATGATGCCGCCGCCGCCCGCGCCGAAGCCCATGGCATCAAGGTCGTCATGGACCGCTGCCCGGCCATCGAATACCCGCGCTTGATCGGCTAGCAACAAAAACTGTCAGAATTCTCCCTTTGACCGCCTCACTGCCCTTTGGGATAGTACAGCCGAAACGGCACAGGGAGGAACAATCATGAAAAACGGCCCAGGTTTCAACACGCTCGCCATCCATGCCGGCGCCCAGCCGGATCCCACGACCGGTGCACGGGCGACGCCGATCTACCAGACGACCAGCTTCGTCTTCAACGATGCAGATCACGCCGCCTCCCTCTTTGGCCTTCAGGCCTTCGGCAATATCTACACCCGCATCATGAACCCGACCCAGGCCGTGCTGGAGGAGCGCGTGGCGGCCCTTGAAGGCGGTACCGCAGCCCTTGCTGTCGCCTCCGGCCATGCGGCCCAGCTGCTGATCTTTCACACGATCATGAGCCCGGGAGACAATTTCATCTCCGCCCGGCGCCTCTATGGCGGCTCGGTCAACCAGTTCGGCAACGCCTTCAAGTCGTTCGACTGGCAGGTCCGCTGGGCCGATGTCGCAGACATGGCCGAAATCGAAAGCCAGATCGACGCGCGCACCAAGGCAATCTTCATCGAGAGCCTCGCCAATCCCGGCGGCACCTTCGTCGATATCGCCGCCATCTCGGCGGTTGCCAAGAAACATGGCCTGCCGCTGATCGTCGATAACACCATGGCGACGCCCTATCTGCTGCGGCCCATCGAACATGGCGCCGATATCGTCGTCCATTCCCTGACCAAATTCATGGGCGGCCACGGCAATTCGATGGGCGGCATCATTGTCGATGGCGGCACCTTCGACTGGTCGGCGTCCGGCAAATATCCGATGCTGTCGGAACCGCGCCCGGAATATGCCGGCATGGTGCTGCATGCCACCTTCGGCAATTTCGCCTTCGCCATCGCCTGCCGTGTTCTGGGCTTGCGCGATTTCGGCCCGGCGATCTCGCCCTTCAACGCCTTCCTGCTCCTGACCGGCATCGAGACGCTTCCACTCCGCATGCAGCGCCATTGCGACAACGCACTTGCCGTCGCCCAATGGCTGAAGGGCCAGGACAAGGTCGCCTGGGTCAATTATGCCGGCCTCGAGGACGATCCCAACCACGTCCTGCAGCAGCGCTATTCGCCGAAGGGGGCGGGCGCCGTCTTCACCTTCGGTCTCAAGGACGGCTACGAGGCAGGAAAGCGCTTCGTCGAAGGACTGGAGATGTTCTCGCATCTCGCCAACATCGGCGACACCCGCTCGCTGGTCATCCACCCGGCCTCGACCACGCACCGGCAGCTGACGGACGAACAGCAGACGGCGGCAGGGGCCGGTGCCGACGTCGTGCGCCTCTCGGTCGGCATCGAGGATGTCGCCGACATCATTGCCGACCTTGAGCAGGCTTTGGCCAAGGCCTGAAGCAACACACCACCATCCGGCCGGACAAACCGGCCGCACGTGTAATACTCCTCCATCACATCGGTACCGATCCCATGAGACATGTCCTGACCTTCGACCTTTCCGCCATCGAGCCCGAGATCGGTGCGCCCGCGCCGGACCGGCTGATGGCCGGCGACCCGGCGTTTCGCACCTGGAATTTCGAGGAGGCTGACGGCGGGCTCTATGCCGGCGTCTGGGAAGCGACGCCGGGCAAATGGAGGATCGTCTATGACGAGTGGGAATATTTCCATATCCTGTCCGGCCACTCGATCGTTACGGAAGAGGGCGGAGAGGCCCATGTGCTGAAGGCCGGAGACAGAATGGTCCTGAGGCCCGGCTTCAACGGAACGTGGGAAGTGATTGAAACGACTCGCAAGGACTATGTAATTCGGCTCTGAGATCCCTATATCCTTGGCGGGAGAGACAATCCATGTGCGGTGGTTCAGCCGCATTTCCTTCGCAAGGAGAACACCATGTCCGCCACTGACACACCCGTCTGGTTTATCACCGGATGCTCGACCGGCTTTGGCCGCGAAATCGCCCAGCACACGCTGTCTCTCGGCTACCGTGTGGTCGTCACCGCCCGCAATCCGGCACAGGTCGAAGATCTGGTCAGCGGCAACGAGGACAAGGCACTGGCCCTGAAACTCGATGTCACCAAGCCGGATGAGGTCGCTGCCGCCGTCAAGGCCGCCGAAGAGCGTTTCGGCCGTATCGACGTTCTCGTCAACAATGCCGGCATCGGCTATTTCGGCTCGGTCGAGGAGAGCGAGCTCGACGAGGTCCGCCGCATGTTCGAGATCAATGTCTGGGGCCTGTCGGCGATGACCCGCGCAGTCCTGCCCGGCATGCGCAAGCAGCGCTCCGGCACGATCGTCAACCTGTCCTCGATCGGCGGCATCCGGGCGTTCCCGTCCGTCGGTTATTACAACGCCACGAAATTCGCCGTCGAAGGCCTCTCCGAAGCCCTGTCGCAGGAAGTGGCGCCGCTCGGCATCAAGGTGCTGCTGGTCGAGCCAAGCGGTTTTCGCACCGACTGGGCCGGCCGCTCCGCCAACGACGCGCCACAGACCATCGACGACTACCGCAGCACATCGGACAAACGTGCCGGTGAAATCCGCGAGGCGAGCGGCAAGCAGCCGGGCGACCCCGTCCGTGCCGCCCAGGCCATCGTCAAGGCTGTCGAAGCCAAGGATCCGCCACTGCGCCTCCTGCTCGGCAAGGCTGCGCTGGCCGGTGCCCGCGGCAAGGTCGAGGCCCTGCGCAAGGATTTCGAAGCCTGGGCCGATGTCAGCGAAGGTGCTGATTTCCCGGAATAGTGAAGGGGGACGCCGGCGCGCAATTCACGCCGGCGCTGTCACCAAGCCAACTCCAGCCGCTCCAGCCCGTGGAAATGATAGACATCTTTGACCACCGGCTCGGCCGCCAGCTTCAGGCCCGGTAGCCGGGCAAACAGAGCTGAGAGCGCGATGGTAAGCTCCAGCCGGGCGAGCGGCGCGCCGATGCAGAAGTGGATGCCGGCGCCGAAGGAGAGGTTCGGCCCTTCGTCGCGCTCAGGCTTGAAAGTCAGCGGATCGGTGAACTGTTTCGGATCGAGATTGGCGGCCGCAAGAATGAGGCTGATCTTGTCGCCGCGCTCCAATCGAATGCCGTCGAGTTCCAGCGGTGCGAGCGCATAACGCTGGAAGATGTGCACCGGCGCGGCGATGCGCAGACATTCCTCGACGGTGCGCGCGGTCGTCGTTTCATCTGAAAACATCGCTGCCGGGTCGAGCCCGCTGCTCAGGATCGTGCGCACGGCATTGCCGATCTGGTGCACCGTCGCCTCGTGGCCGGCGTTCAGAAGCACGATCGTCGTCGAGACCAGCTCATCCTCGCTCATGTGCTGGCCGTTGCGGTCGCTGACGATCATATGGGTGAGCAGATCGTCGCCGGGATTGGCGCGGCGTTTGGTGATCTCGCACTTCACATAGTCGGAAAATTCCGCCGCCGCCTGATTGGCGGCGTCTTCGTCGGCCCGCGTCCGGCCGAACATGTACATGCGCACATAGGCATGCGACCATATGAGCAGCTGCGGCCCCATCCCGGCGGGGATGCCGAGCATGCGGGCGATGATCGTCACCGGAATGATATCGGCGAATGCCGACAGCAGCTCGACCTCGTGATCTTTCTCGACAGCATCGATCAACTGGTGCGTCAGTGCCGTCACCTCCGGCCGCAGGCGTTCAATCTGCCGCGAGACGAAGGCGCGGTTTATCAATGTGCGCAGCCGCGTGTGTTCCGGCGGCTCCAGCTCCAAGAGCGACCAGGCCTCGGCCGCGTCGAAATCCCTAAGGTGCGGCGAGGGGGCGGGCATGCCAATCTCGTCGCGGCTGGCCACATGCAGGATCTGCCGCCCGAAACGCCGGTCGCGCAACAGCCCGTTCACCTGATCGTAGCCGGTGAAATACCACTGCTTCTGTTCCTCCCAGTAAAAGGTCGGCGCATGGGCATGAAAGGCCGCATAGGCGGCATTCGGATCGCTGTAGAAAGCGGAATTTCTGCCGTCGAGCGAGACGCGGCGGGTCATGGGATCGATCGACAGGTACGATGGGGTGCTGCTCATGGTCAGAGAATTAGTCGATAAACTTGTGCCCGGAAAGGCGGATTCGACTTTGCTGTCGATGTGAACTAAGTTTAGTGAACTAAGTTCAAGGAGATGCGCTATGCGTGTCATCAATATTCACGAAGCCAAGACCCATCTGTCGCGTCTTGTCGAACAGGCAGCCGCGGGCGAATCCTTCGTGATCGCCAAGGCCGGTAAGCCGATGGTGCGCGTTGTGGCTATCGGGCCTGAGGCGGCGAAGGAGCCACCGAGCCGGCTTGGATTTCTTCAGGGGCAATTCAAGGTTCCGGCCGATTTCGACACGATGGGACAGGAAGAGATCGAAGCCATGTTTTATGGTGAGGAATGAGGCTCCTCCTCGATACGCATCTCCTGATTTGGGCGGCGAATGAACCTGAAAATCTGAGCGCGGAGGCGATCGAATTCATAACGAACCGCCAGAACACGCTGATGTTCAGTGTGGCCAGTTTATGGGAGGTCGCGATCAAGCAAAAGCTTCAACGGTCCGACTTTTACGTGGACCCCTCGGTTTTGCGGCGAGGGCTGCTTGAAACAGGATACGAGGAACTGACGATCACCGCCCAGCATGCGATTGCGGTGGCAGAGCTGCCAGTTTTTCACAAGGATCCATTCGATCGGATCCTTGTTGCCCAGGCCTGGGTGGAGGGTATTCTTTTCCTGACCGGAGACAGGCATCTCATGTCCTATCCCGGCTCAATCCGCCTCGTCTGACCTCAGTTCCCGATCGCCACGCCCTCGCGCCTCGGATCGGCGCCGCCGAGCAGGCCGTCGGGCGTGATCTCGATGGCGTGCAGGCCGGAGTTCATGTCTGTGACCTTGACCTCGTAGCCGAGCGCTTCCAGCGGGCCTTTCAGCTTTTCGGCCTCCGTGCCGGCCTCGATGTCGTAGCGGCCGAAGCGGTTGATCAGGTGCGGCATCGACACCGCCTGCTGCACGTCCATGCCCCATTCGATGCGGGCGATCAGCGCCTGCGCCACATAGCCGATGATCTGGCTGCCGCCGGGCGAGCCGATGGCCAGCCACGGCTTGCCGTCCTTGAGCACGATGGTCGGCGACATCGACGAGCGCGGCCGTTTTCCCGGCTCCACCCGGTTGGCGATCGGCGCGCCCTTGTCATGGGTCTCGAAGGAGAAGTCGGTGAGTTCGTTGTTGAGCAGGAAGCCGCCGCTCATCAGCCGTGCGCCAAAGCCGTTCTCGATCGTCGTCGTCATCGACAGCACATTGCCAAAACTGTCGGCAATGACGAAATGGCTGGTCGAGGGCAGTTCGATCGCCTTGTCGTCGCCGAGACGCATGGCGTGCTGCCATTCCGGTTCGCCCGGCACGGCAGCGTCCTCACTGAGCGCCTTGTCGCCGTTGAGCAGGGCCGCGCGGCCGTCGAGATAGGTCTTGTCGAGAAGCCCTTTCACCGGCATCGGCACGAAATCGCTGTCGGCCATGTAGCGGCCGCGATCGGCAAAGGCGAGCCGCTGCGCATCGCCGATGATCCGCCAGCTCTCCGGATTGTCCTTGCCGAGCGCCTTCAGGTCGAAATGTTCCGACAGACCGAGGATCTGGCCGACGGTCAGCGCGCCGGAGGAGGGCGGTCCCATACCGCAGACATCCAGCGCCCGGTAGGCGATGCAGACCGGTTCCCGCTCCTTGATGCGGTAGGTGGCGAGATCCGACAGCGACAGCACGCCGGGGTTCTTCTCGGCCATGCGCACCGTATCGACGATGTCCTCGGCGATCGGACCCCTGTAGAAGGCGTCGGCACCACCCTCGGCGAGTGCCGTCAGCGTTGCGGCATAGTCAGGATTTTTCAGGATCGCCCCGGCCTTCAGCGGCGCGCCGTCTTCCGTGAAGAAGTATTTGGCCGTCGATGGATAGGTCTTGAGCTTGTCGCCCTCTTCCGTGACCAGCGCACTCAGCCGGGCCGGAACGGCAAAACCGTCTGCGGCCAGCTTGATCGCGGGTTGCAGCAGGTCCGTCCACGGCAGCTTGCCATATTTGGTGTGCGTTTCGTTGAGTAGCTTCACCGTGCCCGGCGTGCCGACCGAACGGCCGCCGACCACCGCGTCGAAGAACTCCAGCGGCTGGCCCTTGTCGTCGAGAAACAGCGTCGGCGTCGCCTCCATCGGCGCCGTCTCGCGGCCGTCGAACGTCGTGAGGCGGTTCTTTGCGGCGTCGTAATAGACCAGGAACGCGCCGCCGCCGAGACCCGACGACTGTGGTTCGACAAGCCCGAGCACCGTCTGCACCGCCACCATGGCGTCGATTGCCGTGCCGCCCTTGGCCAGAACGTCGGCACCGGCCTGTGAGGCCAGCGGATTGGCGGCAACGACCATGTACTCCTTGGCCTTGACCAGCGCACCGGTGGCGGTCGTTGTCGCCTTTTCAGGCGCGATCGTGTCGGATGTCTGCTGCGCCCAGGCTGGCGCTGTCAGCAGAATGAGGGCTAGGGCCGGAGCGGCGGTTCGCATCGTCATGGCAGATCTCCTCGGTGAGATGGCAAGGTTACGCCCGAAGTTTCCGGTGCGCAAAGCCGAAATTCGGTCGCGTCGACCCGGGGAATTCATCCTTCCTTCACCCTCAAACCGCATTGGCTTGTGGAAATCCTGCCTTGTAACGGTCCATTAGCGGCCAATCTGCCAGACAGGGGCCGCATTCTTCCCGCGTGTCTTGAAGTCGGCCACCCTGACACTCTATGTAGGAAGAAGGAAATGACGTGATTCCCGTGCTGTCAAAGGCTTTCGGGACCAGACTGATGAAGGGTAGACATGAGAAATCCAGTTGATACCGCCATGGCCCTCGTGCCGATGGTCGTTGAACAGACCAATCGCGGTGAACGGTCCTACGACATTTATTCGCGTCTCCTGAAAGAGCGTATCATTTTTCTGACCGGACCGGTCGAAGATCATATTGCGACCTTGGTGTGTGCCCAGCTTCTCTTCCTTGAAGCCGAAAACCCCAAGAAGGAAATCGCGCTCTACATCAATTCGCCGGGCGGTGTCGTGACCTCGGGCATGGCGATCTACGACACGATGCAGTTCATCAAGCCTGCCGTGTCGACGCTGTGCATCGGCCAGGCCGCCTCCATGGGCTCGCTGCTTCTGGCCGCCGGCCACAAGGACATGCGCTTTGCCACGCCGAATGCCCGCATCATGGTGCACCAGCCATCCGGCGGCTTCTCCGGCCAGGCATCGGATATCGAGCGGCATGCGCGCGACATCATCAAGATGAAGCGCCGGCTGAACGAGGTCTATGTCAAGCATTGCGGCAGGACGTTGGAAGAAGTCGAGCAGACGCTCGATCGCGACCATTTCATGACCGCCGACGAGGCCCGTGACTGGGGTGTCGTCGACAAGGTGATCTCGTCACGCGAAGCCACGGAGGCTGAAGCCTCGGCGTGATTTCCAGCTTTTGTGGGCCGATAGATACATTTGTGACACATTTGTAACCGTCAAAGGGGTTTATCGGCACCGCAAAGGCGGTAATAGTGGGCGTTAATGCTATGTTGAAATATGACGGCATAGCATTTCATTTTCGGTGGGGGATTCGTTGCCACCGGTTCGAAAACCTGTTTGGTTGATCCGGATAGTTCCCCCTAAAGCCTTGCAGGGCGCCGCTTGGTGACGCGAGCAAACTCCGCAGGGCGATTTGAGTGGTCCGTGCTGTCCTCATCGCAGGATGACCGGCGTGCTGGAAGGAAACAGACATGAGTAAGGTCGGCGGTAACAACGGCGGTGACTCGAAGAATACGCTTTATTGCTCCTTCTGCGGCAAGAGCCAGCACGAGGTCCGCAAACTGATTGCCGGACCGACGGTGTTCATCTGCGATGAATGCGTCGAATTGTGCATGGACATCATCCGCGAAGAGAACAAGACCTCGATGGTCAAGTCCCGCGATGGCGTTCCCACGCCCCAGGAAATCATCAAGGTTCTCGACGAATACGTCATCGGCCAGCAACAGGCCAAGCGTATCCTGTCGGTCGCCGTTCACAACCATTACAAGCGCCTGGCGCATGCGACCAAGGGCAGCGACATCGAGCTGGCCAAGTCGAACATCATGCTGGTCGGCCCGACCGGCTGCGGCAAGACCTATCTCGCCCAGACGCTCGCCCGCATCATCGACGTGCCGTTCACCATGGCTGACGCAACGACGCTGACCGAAGCCGGCTATGTCGGTGAAGACGTCGAGAACATCATCCTGAAGCTGCTCCAGTCGGCCGACTACAATGTCGAGCGCGCCCAGCGCGGCATCGTCTACATCGACGAAGTCGACAAGATCTCACGCAAGTCCGACAACCCGTCGATCACCCGCGACGTGTCGGGCGAGGGCGTGCAGCAGGCACTTCTGAAGATCATGGAAGGCACCGTCGCTTCGGTTCCGCCGCAGGGCGGCCGCAAGCATCCGCAGCAGGAATTCCTGCAGGTTGACACGACCAACATCCTGTTCATCTGCGGCGGCGCCTTTGCCGGTCTCGACAAGATCATCTCGGCCCGTGGCGAAAAGACCTCGATCGGCTTTGGTGCGTCCGTCCGTTCGCCGGAAGATCGCCGCGTCGGCGAGGTCCTGCGCGAACTCGAGCCGGAGGACCTGGTCAAGTTCGGCCTCATCCCCGAGTTCATCGGCCGTCTCCCGGTTCTGGCGACGCTCGAGGATCTCGATGAGGATGCGCTGATCCAGATCCTGTCGGAGCCGAAGAACGCGCTGATCAATCAGTACCAGCGCCTGTTCGAGATGGAAGATGTCGAACTGACCTTCCACGAGGACGCGCTGCGCGAAATCGCCAAGCGGGCCATCACCCGCAAGACCGGCGCCCGCGGCCTGCGCTCGATCATGGAGAAGATCCTGCTCGACACCATGTTCGAACTGCCGACGCTGGAGGGCGTGCGCGAAGTCGTCATTTCAGACGAGGTGGTCAAGGGATCGGCCCGGCCGCTCTACATCTACTCGGAACGCTCCGAGGAGAAGGCCAACGTTTCGGCGTGATCTGCACTTTGTGTTGCAATTCAACAGGAGGCCCGCCGAAAGGTGGGCCTTTTTCGTTTTCGCTATCGCTTGCAAACTCCGCCTGCACCGCCTGTTGGGCGCTAATCGGTGAAACTGGTGTTGCGAAATGCGTCCGACGACGTAATGATGTGACGATTCTATGATGACCCTGCGCCTGTCCGGCTCTGAGGACATGCGCTTGCCGGCCGCCTCCGGCATTGCCAGTCTTTCTGCTTGGCAAGGTCCACGACAGCGCGATCCTGTAGGTCTTTGAGACCTGCGCTGGGCCTCGGCGGAGCTTTCCGGACAAGGCTTGAAAACGGGTCGCGCAAACTCCACTTTGCGGTGGAAAGAATGATGCGCGAAGGCCTTAGCCGGCTTTCGCCAATGTCCTGGAAAACGGGACGACGAAAGGAAGTGACATGACGAACAAAACGTCTCCAGCGACAGAAAGCACGACATACCCGGTCCTGCCTTTGCGCGATATCGTGGTGTTCCCGCACATGATTGTGCCTTTGTTTGTCGGGCGTGAAAAGTCGATCCGCGCGCTGGAAGAGGTCATGGGCACCGACAAGCAGATCATGCTTGCTACCCAGATCAATGCCAGCGACGACGATCCTGAACCCGCCTCGATCTATCAGATCGGCACCATTGCCAACGTGCTTCAGCTCTTGAAGCTGCCGGACGGTACCGTCAAGGTGCTGGTCGAAGGCCGCTCGCGCGCTGAAATCGATGGCTATACCCGCCGCGAAGAATTTTACGAGGCGCGCGCCCACGCGCTCGCCGAGCCGGAAGAAGAGGCCGTCGAGATCGAGGCCCTGAGCCGCTCGGTTGTTTCCGAGTTCGAAAATTACGTGAAGCTCAACAAGAAGATTTCTCCCGAAGTGGTTGGCGCTGCCAGCCAGATCGAGGACTATTCCAAGCTCGCCGACACGGTCGCTTCGCACCTCTCCATCAAGATCGTCGAGAAGCAGGAAATGCTCGAGACGACCAGCGTCAAGCTGCGCCTTGAAAAGGCGCTCGGCTTCATGGAAGGCGAGATTTCCGTTCTGCAGGTCGAGAAGCGCATCCGCTCGCGCGTCAAGCGCCAGATGGAAAAGACCCAGCGCGAATATTACCTCAACGAACAGATGAAGGCGATCCAGAAGGAACTCGGCGACGGTGAAGACGGCCGCGACGAGATGAGCGAACTGGAAGAGCGCATCGCCAAGACCAAACTGTCCAAGGAAGCCCGTGAAAAGGCCGATGCGGAAGTCAAGAAGCTGCGTCAGATGAGCCCGATGTCGGCGGAAGCCACCGTCGTGCGCAACTATCTCGATTGGCTGCTGTCGATCCCGTGGAACAAGAAGTCGAAGATCAAGACCGATCTCAACGCCGCTGAGAAGGTGCTTGAAGTCGATCACTTCGGTCTTGACAAGGTCAAGGAACGCATCGTCGAATATCTGGCGGTCCAGGCCCGCTCGACCAAGATCAAGGGCCCGATCCTCTGCCTCGTCGGTCCTCCCGGCGTCGGCAAGACCTCGCTTGCCAAGTCGATCGCCAAGGCGACCGGCCGCGAATACGTGCGCGTTGCGCTCGGCGGCGTTCGTGACGAAGCCGAAATCCGCGGTCACCGCCGCACCTACATCGGTTCCATGCCCGGCAAGGTCATCCAGTCGATGAAGAAGGCCAAGAAGTCCAATCCGCTCTTCCTGCTCGATGAGATCGACAAGATGGGCCAGGATTTCCGCGGCGATCCGTCGTCCGCACTTCTCGAGGTGCTGGATCCGGAACAGAACTCGACCTTCATGGACCATTACCTCGAGGTCGAATACGACCTGTCGAACGTGATGTTCGTGACCACGGCCAATACGCTGAACATCCCGGGCCCGCTGATGGACCGTATGGAAATCATCCGCATTGCCGGCTACACGGAAGAGGAAAAGAAGGAGATCGCCAAGCGCCATCTGCTTCCCAAAGCCATCCGTGACCACGCTTTGCAGCCCAAGGAGTTCTCCGTCACCGACGAGGCCCTGATGACGGCGGTCCAGACCTACACACGGGAAGCCGGCGTGCGCAGTCTGGAACGCGAGCTGATGAAGGTGGCCCGCAAGGCCGTCACCGAAATCATCAAGGGCAAGACCGACAAGGTGAAGGTCACCAAGGACAATCTGCAGGATTACCTCGGCGTGCCGCGCTATCGCCACGGTGAAGCCGAGGGCGAGGATCAGGTCGGTGTCGTCACCGGTCTCGCCTGGACGGAAGTCGGCGGCGAGCTCCTGACGATCGAAGGCGTCATGATGCCCGGCAAGGGCCGCATGACGGTGACGGGCAACCTCAAGGAAGTGATGAAGGAATCGATTTCCGCTGCGGCCTCCTACGTCCGCTCGCGCGCCGTCGATTTCGGCATTAAGCCGCCGCTGTTCGACAAGAGCGACATTCACGTGCACGTGCCGGAAGGCGCCACGCCGAAGGACGGTCCGTCGGCAGGCGTTGCCATGGCAACGGCGATCGTGTCGATCATGACCGGCATCCCGGTTTCGAAAGACGTGGCAATGACCGGTGAAATCACCCTTCGCGGCCGCGTGCTGCCGATCGGCGGCCTCAAGGAAAAGCTTTTGGCGGCGCTGCGCGGCAACATCAAGAAGGTGCTCATTCCTGAAGAGAACGCCAAGGATCTGGCCGATATTCCTGATAATGTGAAGAACAACATGGAGATCATTCCGGTCTCGCGCATGGGCGAAGTGCTTCGGCACGCGCTCGTCCGGATGCCGGAAGCGATCGAATGGGACCCGTCCATGGAGAAGGCTGTGGTCGCCCCGGTTGATTCGACCGACGACACCGGCGCCACCATCGCGCACTGATCTTCGAGCCTGCAATCGGCCACTTGGGCCGATTTGAACCAAAAACATCAAAGGCCGGCAGTTTTGCCGGCCTTTTTTGCGTAAAACATGTGGCAAAGCCTTGCATTCCAAGGCATTCGGGGCGAAGGGAGTTGCGCAGCAAAGGCAGACACGTATTCTGCCCAAGCTTTTGAACAGTCGTTTCGAACCAGTAAGAAAGGGGTGGAAACATGAACAAGAATGAACTCGTGTCCGCAGTGGCCGAGAAGGCTGGAATTTCCAAGACAGATGCATCGTCCGCAGTGGACGCCGTCTTCGACTCGATCCAGGCAGAACTGAAGAAGGGCGGCGACGTCCGTCTCGTCGGTTTCGGCAACTTCTCCGTAAGCCGCCGCGAGGCTTCCAAGGGTCGCAATCCTTCCACCGGCGCAGAAGTCGATATTCCGGCACGCAACGTACCGAAGTTTTCTGCCGGCAAGGGTCTGAAGGACGCTTGCAACTAAGCTTCATGTTTCTGTGTGGAGGTGCCGTCAGCGGCTCTCCACGCGCAGGATGAATTGAGGGTCCGGATCTGTCCGGACCCTTTTTCTTTGGCGGCTGTCACGCCCGGCTGTCATGCCTCTGTTACACGGGCCCTGCAAAACCCCTTGGTTGTTTGGATATCCGAACCAGGAGGTTCCCATGAATACGTTTTCGATGACCGCGGCTTTCGCCGCCGTACTGGCCGCCTCGACGGCATCCGTCGCCAGGGCAGAGCCGGTCTTCAATCGCATCGCGTCCTTTGCCGTTGCTGGCAACATGTCTGACGACATGGACAAAAAATCCGTCTCCTCCGCCGAGATCATCGCCGCCACCGAAGACGGCATGACGCTGCTCTATTCCGACAGCCCCCTCAAGGCGGTAGGCATCGTCGATATCACCGATCCGAAGAACCCGAAGGCCGGCGGCATCGTCAAGCTGCCGGGTGAGCCGACGTCGGTTGCGGCCATCGGCGGCAAGGCGCTGGTCGCCGTCAACACGCGCGAAAACTTCACCAACCCGACCGGCGTTCTCGCCGTGGTCGATATCGCCACCAAGACGGTCGATGCGACCTGCGATCTTGGCGGCCAGCCTGATTCGATCGCCATCAGCAAGGACAAGTCCTTCGCCGCTATCGCCATCGAAAACGAACGCGACGAGGAGGTCAACGACGGCGCCATCCCGCAGCTGCCGGCGGGCGATCTCGTCATCGTCGCCCTGAAGGATGGCGTTCCCGATTGTGGCGCGATCAAGCATGTGACGCTGACGGGCCTCGCAGAGGTTGCCGGAGACGATCCTGAGCCGGAATTCGTTGCCATCAACGGTAACAACGAAATCGCCCTGACACTGCAGGAAAACAACCATATCGTCATCATCGACGGCAAGACCGGCACGGTGACGGCACACTTCTCGGCGGGCACCGTCGACCTTGCGAATATCGATACCAAGAAGGACGGCGCGCTCGACTTCACTGGCAGTACTAAGGGCGTCAAGCGCGAGCCGGATGCCGTGAAGTGGCTGGACGACAATCGTCTCGTCGTCGCCAACGAAGGCGACTACGAGGGCGGTTCGCGCGGTTTCACCATCTTCGACAAGACCGGTAAAGTCCTGTTCGAATCGGGCGCTAGCTTCGAGCACGCCGTTGCCGCTCTCGGCCACTATCCGGACAAACGTTCATCGAAGGGCATAGAGCCGGAAGGCCTCGAAGTCGCCAGTTTCGATGGCCAGCAGTATATTTTTGTTCTCTCGGAGCGCGGCTCGATCGTCGGCGTCTACAAGGACACGGGCGGCGACCCGGTCCTGTCGCAGCTTCTGCCGTCGGGCATCTCGCCCGAGGGTGCTGTGGCCATCCCCGGCCGCAACTTGTTGGCAACCGCCAACGAGGTCGATCTGGTCGAGGACGGCGGCGCGCGATCACATGTCATGCTCTACGAGCGGGCGGAAGGCGAGGCGGCCTATCCGCAGATCCATTCGGCGCTGAAGGACGGTCTGCCGCTCGGCTTTGGCGCCCTGTCGGGTCTTGTTGCCGACAAGGACAAACCCGGCCTGCTCTACGCGGTCAGCGATTCGGTCTACGCATCGCAGCCGACGATCTTCACGATTGATGCCACGCAGAAGCCTGCCCTGATCACCGAAGCCCTGCGCATCACCCGCGACGGTGCCCCGGCCCAGAAGCTCGACATCGAAGGCATCACCCATGACGGCGAAGGTGGTTTCTGGCTGGCCTCCGAAGGCGACAGCAAGAAGCTTTATGCCAACGCGTTGGTGCATGTGAACGCCAAGGGCCAGATCAAGAAGGAAATCGCCATTCCGGACGAGCTGCGCGCCAGCGAAATTCGCTCGGGCTTCGAGGGTGTGACGCTGGTCGGCGAGGGTGATGACCAGACACTTTGGGCAGCTGTCCAGCGCGAATGGAAGGATGACGAAAAGGGCTTCGTCAAACTCCTCTCCTACAATCTGAAGTCTGAAGAATGGGGCGCCGTGCGTTATCCGCTGGAAGCGGCAGGCGAGGGCTGGGTCGGCCTGTCTGAAATCACCGTCAAGGGCGACTATGCCTATGTCATCGAACGCGACAACCTGATCGGCGATGCCGCCAAGCTGAAGAGGATCTTCCGCGTCGCTCTTGCCGACCTGAAGCCGGCACCGCTCGGCGGCGAACTGCCCGTCGTCAAGAAGGAAGAGGTTCGCGATCTCCTTCCTGAACTGAAGGCCGGCAATGGCTACGTCGTCGACAAGGTCGAAGGTTTCACCATCGATGCGGCCGGCAACGGCTACGTCGTCACAGACAATGACGGCGTTGACGATTCCTCCGGCGAGACGATGTTCTTCTCGATCGGCACGATGGACGCGATGTAACCGCTACGTCGCCAGTCCCCAACAAATGAAAAAGGCCGGGTTTCCCCGGCCTTTTTCATTTGTGTGTTTGAGCGCTTTACTGCGCCGCGTTCTTGGCTTCGGCGGCTTCAAGTTCCTCGCGCCGGCGGCGGATGTCATCGACCCGAACCACCAACGTGCTGACGATGTTGAACATCTGGTCGAGCTGTTCGTCATCGAGCGCCGAGAAGATCTCCTCGATCAGCTGCTTGCGCGGGTTTTCCGCCGCTTCGAGAACGACACGGCCGGTTTCGGTGATCGAGACGATCTTGGCGCGCCGGTCTTCCGGGTCGGGTTTGCGCGCAACAAGCTTGTCGCGCTCCAACCCGTCGATGGCCTCCGTGACAGTGCGTGGCGCAAAATTCAGCGCACAGGCAATGTCGGTGGACCGACAGGGACCGAGCTTGCTCAGAAAGAACAGGAACTTGCTGCGTGCCAGCGACACGCCTTCCTCGGTCATCGTCTCATTCACGAGGCGGTGGACCCGATGGTAAAGCTCAAAAAGCTTGTCGGAAACTTCGAATGTACTTTTCATAGACAAGATATGGAAGTTGTCTCATGCGATGTCAAATGCGGATGGCCCATTGTCATGAATATGCTCGTTAAACGCCGCTGTAGTCTTTGCAGGACCATGTCTTGATTGCATTTGCCGTGATTTCAGCGGCAACGGAAGGCATAGATTTCCCCATTTGCTTGCCGAAAGCAAAAAAGCCCTCCGGAGACCGAAGGGCTTGTTCTTTGATTCCGCTGTATGGCGGGGAGGGGAACGCTCAGGCGGCCCGCCGTCCGCCCTGGCTCTGTCGGCTGATATCGGAAGATGCCAGCTGGAACTGCGCGATCAGTTCGCGCAGCTTGCCGCTCTCGGTGGCAAGGCCGAAGCTGGCGGCGTTTGTCTCTTCGACCATGGCCGCATTCTGCTGCGTCACCTGGTCCATCTGGTTGACCGCCGTGTTGACCTCCTGCAGGCCGACCGATTGTTCGCGGGCCGAGGTGGCGATCGCATCCATGTGCTGGTTGATCGTGATGATATAGCTCTCGATCGTCTTCAGCGCCTCGCCTGTGTCGCGAACAAGCTTGACGCCGCCCTCGACCTCGGTGGTCGAGTTGCGGATCAGTTCCTTGATCTCCTTGGCGGCCTTGGCCGAGCGCTGAGCCAGTTCGCGCACTTCCTGGGCGACGACGGCAAAACCCTTGCCCGCATCGCCCGCACGGGCCGCTTCGACGCCTGCGTTCAGCGCCAGAAGGTTGGTCTGGAAGGCGATCTCGTCGATGACGCCGATGATGTTGGAGATCTGGCTGGAGGATTCCTCGATCCGGCGCATCGCGTTGACGGCATTGGCAACGACGGCACCGGACTGCGCGGCACTGGTGTTGGCCTGACCGGCAACGCTGCGGGCCTCCTCGGTGCGCCGCGACGAATTCGAGACGTTGACCGTGATCTGGTCGAGGGCTGCGGCGGTCTCTTCGAGCGAGGCTGCCTGCTGTTCGGTGCGCTTGGACAGATCGTCCGAGCTCTGGCTGATCTCGCGTGTTCCCGTGTCGATCTGGCCGGCCGTGTGGGCAACGGCACGCATCGTATCGGCAAGCTGGCTGACGGCGGTGTTGAGGTCGTGGCGCAGCGCTTCGAAATCCGGCGCGAAGGGCTCATGGAGCTGGAACGAAAGGTCACCGGCGGCAAGTCGCTTCAGACCCGTTGCCAGGCCCGAGGTCGCCTGCTGCAGGCGCAGCTGTGCAGCGGCTTCGGCTTCCTGGGCAATGCGGCTGTTCTCGGCACGGTTGATGGCGCGCTGTTCCTTGGCGTCTTCTTCCAGGCGGCGGTTTTCAAGAGCTGCCTGACGGAAGATTTCCACGGCACCAGCCATCTCGCCGATTTCGTCGCGGCGGCCTGCATGCGGGATCGCCGTATCGGCATCGCCTTCAGCAAGCTTCGTCATCGAGGTGGTGATCTGCTTGATCGGCCGGGCAATGCCGCGCATCGCGTAGACGATCGCCGCCAGGACCACGACGGCACTGACCACCATCATGATGATGTTAAGCAGGGTAATCGACGCCTTGGTGCGGGCACTGTCTTCCACGGCAGCGCTGGCGCCGTCGAGATTAATCTTGAGAAGATCGGCGATCAGCACCTCGACCTTGTCGGCGCTGTCACGCATGTCGACCTTGAAGATGCTGCCGGCCTTCATCGTCTCCAGATTGTTGGAGGCTTTCAGCATGCCTTCGCCGCTCTGGATATAACCGGCATAGGCCGCGCCGATGTTGGCAACGAGATCGGCTTCGGGACCTTGTTGCGCCAGCTCGCCCTGGGTCTTCAGCAATGTCTCGAAGATACCGGAGGCTTCCGCGATGATCTTGTCGGCCGACTTCTTCTCAAACGGTGTCAGCGACAGAAGGTGGCGCGCATAACCCAGACGCACATCCGAGAGCGCCGCGTCGAGCGCCCGCGCATTGGAGACGCTCGGCAGCCAGTTCTGGGTGATCTCGTCTGTCTTAGCGGCCATCGCCTCTATGCCGAATTTGCCGACATAAGACATGGCGCCGACCATGAGGCCAACGGCGATAAACAGGGCAGCAAGGGCATGGGAAATTTTCAGGCGCGACATCAAAGGCTCCGAACATGAAGATGGACCTGCGCGGGCGCAGGAGGAATTCATCACTCGTCCCGGATCATCGTCATAATGTCGGAAGCATTCTATGGCGCGGGAGATCATTCCGTTGCCCGGGCACGCACACGGCGCTCACCCGGACACTACGATAAACGAGGTTACGAAACCGCTAATGTGGCGCGCTTCGCCACCGGGATGTCTCGATCCGGAGGATCAGGCGAGGGGAGGCGGACGGCTTGAACCTGCCCGCCTCGATGTCTTCTAGCGCATATCGGCAATCACGGTCGGGATCAGCTCCGAGACCGTCGGGTGGATGTGTACGGCGCGCTGGATCACCGTATAGGGCGCCTTGGCATACATGATGTCGAGAATGCTCTGGATCGCCTCGTCGCCGCCGGTGCCAAGGATCGCGGCGCCGAGGATTTCCTTGGTCTCTGCATCGGCAACCACCTTCATGAACCCCTTCGTCTCGCCCTTTTCGATGGCGCGCCCGACCCGCGTCATCGGCCGGGTGCCGACCAGGATCTTGCGTCCCGTCTTGCGGGCTTCGGTCTCCGACAGGCCGGTGCGGCCGAGCGGCGGATCGATATAGAGCGCATAGGCGTTGATCCGGTCGCTGACGCGGCGCGGATCATTGTCGAGCAGATTGGCAGCGACGATCTCGAAATCATTGTAGGCCGTATGGGTGAAGGCGCCCTGGCCGTTGCAGTCGCCCATGGCCCAGATGCCCGGCACGTTGGTGCGCAGCTGGTCATCGACGGTGATATAGCCGCGCCGGTCGGTGGCGATCCCGGCTTTCTCCAGCCCGAGATCGTCGGTGTTCGGCTTGCGGCCGGTGGCCATCAGCACATGCGAGGCGACAATCTCTGTGTCACCCGTCCGCAGTCCCATCGAGACGCCGTCGGCATGCGGCCCAAACCGGATGCTGTCGGCGTTGAGCTCGATCGAAATCCCCTCGTCTTCGAGGATCTGCTGGACGGCGGCGGAAACCTCCCGGTCTTCATGGCCGATCAGGCTTGGGCCCTTCTCGACGACGGTAACCTCGGATCCGAAGCGGCGGAAGGCCTGGGCAAATTCGAGCCCGATATAGCTGCCGCCGATGACGATGAGATGTTTCGGCAGGACATCGAGGTCCATGATCGAGGAATTGTTCAGATAGGGGATGCTGTCGACACCGGGGAAAGGCGGCACTGCGGCGCGTCCGCCGACATTGAGAAAGATCTGCTTGGCCGACAGAAGCTTATCGCCGACACGGACCTGCGTGGGGCTTTCGAACCGGGCATGGCCTTCGATGAAGGTGCATTTGTCCATGCTCTTCAGCCAGGTCTCGTTGCCGCTGCGGGCATCCTCGGTCACCTTGGCCTTGCGCGCCATGACCCGGGCAAAATCGACTGCCACCGGCCCGGCGGTAAAGCCATAGTCGCCGCCACGCCGGGCGGTGTGGATGGCATAGGCGCTGGCCACCATGGCCTTGGTCGGCATGCAACCGGTGTTGACGCAGGTGCCGCCGACGAGTTTGCGTTCGATGATGGCGACGGTCTGGCCGGCGGCCGTCAGGCGTCCGGCAAGCGCGGGGCCGGCCTGGCCGGTGCCGATGATGATGGCGTCGAAGCTCGTTGCGCTCATAGGACAGAACTCACGACATAGAGACCCAGCAGAACGGCGACGGCATCTTCCAGAAGTGCGATCGGCAGATCCTTGCCGCCGATGGCCGCCACCAGCCGCTTGCGGGCTTCCGCGCCACCCAGCGTGCCGATGACAGCGCCGACAATGCCCGCGATCAGGCCGCCGATCAGCGATCCGCCGGCAGTCCCGATGGCGGCGCCGCAGAAACCGCCGCTGATCAGCCGTGCGCCAAATTGCTGAGGCACCTTGCGGCTGGGTGTGCTCGGCAGCTGGTCCGTGACGAACTCGACAAGCGCCAGCGCGCTGAAAATATAGGGCGTCAGCCAATAGCCGAGAAACGAGGCCCAGGTGCCCGACAGAGGCAGCCAACCGAGGGCCGCGCCCCAGCTGACGGCGGCGGGTGCCGTCATGGCGCGAAGACCGGCAACGACGCCGATGAGAAGGGCAAGAACGTAGATGGACATCTGGATTCTCCAAAGTGCAAGGTTTTGGGGCGGGCAACGGCCGTGTCGGGCGTGGGTCACAAAATATTAGAGATTATGAATGGACTTCAGTCTTTGCATGCGCAAGTTCCTGCAACCTGACCGAAAAAAACACCATTGGCAACGATCCAAGGCGCCGGAAAAGCGATGGAATTTCAATTGTCGGCAGAGCGGGATGCAGGCGAAGGATAGCGAAACTTTACCGCCGCCGTCTCCTGCGATCTGTTTTTTATCCAAGCTCGCCATATATCGGAATTTCATGCCCCGACGGAGCAGGAAATCCGTGGTCAAACTGGCACACCAACCAGAACCGTAGAAAAGGTAATTTCAATGCGTACCACCACAAAGATCCTCAGCGCGGCGTTCGGCTTTGCATGGCTGGCAACCGCCGCACAGGCGCAGGTCGTCGTCTCCTCGAAGATCGACACAGAAGGCGGCGTGCTCGGCAACATCATTCTGGCCGTGCTCAATGCCAACAATATCCAGACGACCGATCGCATCCAGCTCGGCGGCACGCCGGTCGTGCGTCAGGCGATCACCGCCGGCGAGATCGACATCTATCCAGAGTACACCGGCAATGCGGCGTTCTTCTTCGAAAAGGCCGACGATCCGGCATGGAAGGATGCGGCCAAGGCCTATGAAGAGGCCAAAAAGCTCGATTATGACGCCAACAAGATCGTCTGGCTGACGCCGTCGCCGGCCAACAACACCTGGGCGATCGCGCTGCGCAAGGATGTTGCCGAAGGCAGCAAGCTGGCGACCCTGACCGATTTCGGCAAATACGTCGCCGATGGTGGTACCGTCGTGCTCGCAGCCTCCGCCGAATTCGTCAATTCGGCGGCCGCCCTGCCGGCCTTCCAGACGACTTATGGTTTCACGCTCAAGCCGGACCAGTTGATCACGCTGTCCGGCGGTGACACGGCAGCGACGATCGCGGCCGCCGCCAACCAGACGAACGGCGCCAACGCCGCCATGGTCTACGGCACCGACGGCGGTATCGCACCATCCGGCCTCGTCGTCCTCGATGACGACAAGGGCGTGCAGCCGGTCTACCAGCCGGCCCCGATCATCCGCGAAGCCATCCTCAAGGAGCATCCGGAAATCGAAACCCTGCTGAAGCCGGTCTTCGAAAAGCTCGACCTCGTCACCTTGCAGGAGCTCAACGGCCGCGTTCAGGTCGGCGGCGAACCGGCAAAGGCCGTTGCCGAGGACTTTCTGAAGAAGAACGGCTTTTTGAAGTAAGGTGAGGTGACTGCAGAGGGTTTAACCCCCCTCTGTCACTGCGTGACATCTCCCCCTCAATGGGGGAGATCGTTCTTTTCCACTCGCAATTATCATTGTTAGGGACAGACAAAGTTCGCGGCCAATCTCCCCCCTTGAGGAGGAGAGGTCACGCAGTGACAGGGTGCTTTCCACCACCGCGAAACGGCCGAGAGAATACGTTGCTGGACATAACCTCATGAACATCCGTTTCGACAAGCTGGGCGTCGTCATCGCCGCAATCACGGCCTATGCGCTGGCGGTGTCCCCCTTTGCCACCTTCCGCGCCAACCGCATCATCGCCGGCGAGCCGAAGACGCTGCTCGAATCCCTGCCGCCGGCAGCCGGTTACGCTCTGCTGGCGCTCATCGTCGTCGCCGCGCTGATCGCACTTGCCAAAACCCCGACCATTGTCCGGCTCGTCACCAGCCTCGTCATCCTCGCCGCCCTTGCCGTCTTCATCGGCCGTGCCGCCACCTATCTGACGCCACCCGAGAATACCTATGCCCGCGTCTCTCCCGCCTCGGGCTTCTGGCTGCTGCTCTTCGCCTTCAGCCTGCTGGCGGCCGATTCCATTGCCCGCATCCGCCCGAGACCCTGGGTGCGGATCGTGATGCTGGCCGCCGTCGCCGCCGTCGTCACGGTCATTCTGATGTCGGGCAGCTGGAACGGCCTGTCGATCCTCAAGGAATATGCCAGCCGCGCCGACAGTTTTTGGGCCGAAGCCGGCAAACACGTGACGCTGGCGGTGGGATCGCTGGTGGCCGCCGTTCTCGCCGGCCTGCCGCTCGGCATTCTCTGCCACCGCGTCGAGCCGCTGCGGGCAGGGGTGCTGAATGTCCTCAACATCATCCAGACGATCCCGTCGATCGCGCTCTTCGGCCTCTTGATCGCACCGCTCGGCTGGATCGCACTGAATGTGCCCGGTGCCGCCGCCATCGGCATTCGCGGCATCGGCGTCGCGCCCGCCTTCGTGGCGCTGTTTCTCTATTCGCTGCTGCCGGTCGTCGCCAACACGGTGGTCGGGCTGGCGGGTGTGCCGCGTGATGCCAACGAGGCGGCGCGCGGCATCGGCATGACCGACCGTCAGCGGCTGTTTAAGGTCGAATTTCCGTTGGCCTTTCCGGTCATCCTTACCGGCATCCGCATCGTGCTCGTCCAGAACATTGGCCTTGCCACCATTGCCGCGCTCATTGGCGGCGGTGGTTTTGGCGTCTTTGTCTTCCAGGGTGTCGGCCAGACGGCGATGGACCTGGTGCTGCTCGGTGCGGTGCCCACCGTGGTGCTCGCCTTCGGCGCCGCCATTGTCCTCGATGCCGTCATCGAAATGACAACTCCAAACCGCAGGCAGGGCAGGTCCGCATGATCGAGATCGAAAACATCACCAAACGCTACGACGGCACGACCGTGGTCGACGATGTGTCGCTGGTGGTCGAACCGCGCACAGTGACGGTCATCGTCGGCACCTCAGGCTCGGGCAAGACGACATTGCTCAGGATGATCAACCGGCTTGTCGAACCGACGTCGGGCACGATCAAGCTCGACGGCGAGGACAACCGCGCCATACCCGCCTATGAGCTGCGCCGCCGCATCGGTTATGCCATCCAGGGCCACGGCCTGTTTCCACACCGCACCGTCGCCCAGAACATCGCCACCGTGCCGGTGCTGCTCGGCTGGGAGAAGAGCCGCATCGACGCCCGGGTGACCGAACTTCTGACCCTGTTCCAGCTGGACCCCAAAGCCTTCGGCCCGCGTTATCCGCACGAACTCTCCGGCGGCCAGCAGCAGCGTGTCGGCGTCGCCCGTGCGCTTGCCGCCGAGCCGAACGTGCTCTTGATGGACGAGCCCTTCGGCGCGCTCGACCCGATTATCCGTGCCAAGGCGCAGGAGGACCTGCTGGCGATCCAGAAACATTTCGGCACGACGATCATTCTGGTGACGCATGACATGGAAGAAGCCTTCCATCTCGCCAACAAGATCGCGGTCATGGATGCGGGCAAGCTGGTGCAATATGCCAGCCCGGCCGAAATGCTGGTGAAGCCTGCAACCCCCTTCGTCGAAACGCTGATCGGCGCCAGCGAGCGGCCCTTCCGCCTCCTGTCGATCGAAACGGCAGGCGATGCGGTCGAGCCCGGTTTCGCCGATGGCCCTGCCATCAAGGCGAGCCTGAACCAGCGTGACGCCCTGGCCGAACTGCTCTGGTCGGGACATGCCGCTCTGCCGGTGGCTGCCGCCGATGGCGCCATTCTCGGCAAGATCAGCGTCGAATCGCTGGTCCGGCGCGCCGCGAGGCCGCAATGAAGATTGCCACGCTGATCCGCATTGCCATCTTCATCGTGCTGGTGGCTTTCCTGCTGCAGCCGGACTGGTTCGCACCGCTTTTAAAGCCGCTGACGCAAAACAATGCGCCTGTGATCTACAACCAGGGCAGTCTCCTGTCGCTGACCCTGTCGCACCTGAAGATCGTCGCCATCGCCACCGTCGGCGCCACGATCCTGGCCGTGTCGCTCGCCGTTCTCGTCACCAGCCGCATCGGCGCCGAATTCCTGCCGCTGTCGCGCAGCCTGGTGAACATCGGCCAGACCTTTCCACCGGTGGCGGTTCTGGCGCTTGCGGTTCCGGCCGTCGGCTTCGGCGAGAAACCGACGCTCATCGCCCTGTTTCTCTACGGCCTGCTGCCGATCTTCGAGAATGCGCTGACGGGGCTCACCACATTATCGCCTTCCGTCATGGAGGCCGCGCGCGGCGTCGGCATGACCGGCTGGCAGCAACTGGTAAAGGTCAAGCTGCCCCTGGCGCTGCCGGTCATCCTCGGCGGCATCCGCCTGTCGGTGGTCATCAGCCTTGCCACCGCCACCATCGGCTCGACGGTCGCGGCAAAAACGCTGGGCGAGGTCATCATCGCCGGGCTCCTGTCCAACAATCTGTCCTTCGTGCTGCAGGGCGGCCTCATCGTCGCGGTGCTGGCGGTGCTGATCTACGACGTGCTGTCGGCCATCGAGCGCATGGCGGCGCGCCGCAACGGCACGCTGACAACACGCTGAACGATTCTAGCTCCGGTGGATCGGGTCGATCCAGGCCACGTCTTCCGGCGCCTCGACCGGTTCGATCTCGAGATTGACCACCACCGGGTCCTGGCCGGAGCGCACCAGCACGCATTCGAGCACCTCGTCGCGGCTGGCATTGATCTCCTGGTGCGGCACATAGGGCGGCACGAAAATGAAATCGCCCGGACCGGCCTCGGCGACATATTCGAGCTTTTCGCCCCAGCGCATCCGCGCCTTGCCCTTCACCACATAGATAATGCTTTCGAGGTCGCCATGGTGATGCGCGCCGGTCTTGGCGTTGGCGTGGATCGTGACAGTGCCGGCCCAAATCTTTTCCGCCCCAGCCCGCGCCTTGCTGATGGCCGCAGCCCGGCTCATGCCCGGCGTCTGCGGCGTGTTTGTATCAAGCGAACCGCCGGGAATGACCTTGACGCCATGCTCGCGCCAGTCGATCGGCGCCGCATCATCATGGCCGTGGTGGTGATGGCTGCCATCGTCGTGATCCTGCGTCATGCGCGCTCCCCCGTCTCATCACAAAGTCTCATCCCGAATCGAAGATAGCGCAAACTGCGGCATTGGGCACGCCCACTGAACAATGCGAAAACGGGTGATGTTTACGGATGTTTCGTCGCAATAGGGCGCTCATTCTGCCGGCATTCTGCTAGAGCATGCCGAAAATGGCACGGCACCATGCCGATTCCGCCAAAAATGCATTGGAAGCATCCGTGTCCGACACCGCACTGTCCGCCCCGTCCTCAAAAAGCCGTCTGGCGCTTGTTGCTCTCCTTGTCGGTGGCGTTGCCATTGGTGCGTCGCCGATCTTCGTCCGCCTGTCGGAAGTTGGCCCGCTGGCGACAGGCTTCTGGCGGGTGGCGCTGGCGCTGCTGCCGCTCTTCGTCTGGTCCGGCGTCACGCAACCGGCAAAGGCCGATCGGAAACCGGAGGGTTGGCGTGATTTTGTCCTGCTGACGCTGCCGGGCGTCTTTCTTGCTGCCGATCTGGCCGCCTGGCACCTGTCTCTGCACATGACCTCGGTTGCCAATGCGACGCTGCTGGCCAATTTCGCGCCGATCTTCGTGACGCTCGGCGCCTGGGTGCTGTTTCGCACCCATATCACCCGGATTTTCCTTCTCGGACTTGCAACGGCGCTGGCAGGCGTGATGATTCTGAAAGGCGGATTTGCCGGTCTGGGCGGTGGCAACCTTTCAGGCGACGCCACGGCGATCGTCGCGGCGGTGTTTTATGCGGCCTACATGCTGTCCATCGGCCATCTGCGCAGCCGGTTTTCCACCATCCGCATCATCATCTGGACGACGGTCTCCTCAGCCATCTGCCTGCTGCCCGTGGCGCTGTTCTACGAGACCGGCCTCATTCCGCTGACACTGTTTGGCTGGGCCATGGTCGTCGGCCTCGCCTTCGTCGCCCATGCGGCAGGCCAGGGGCTGATCATCTACGCGCTCGCCTTCCTGCCGCCGGCCTTCTTGTCGCTGACCCTGCTCCTGCAACCGGTCGTCGCCGCCATCCTCGCCTGGATCATTCTGTCAGAACCCGTCGGCCCCATGCAGGCGCTGGGCGGCACGGTGGTGCTGGCCGGGATATTGATTGCGCGGAGAGGGTGAGGGCGGCGGCGAAGGCAGGGTTGCCCTGCCTCGCTTGCCCGGACGTCGCTTACCAGGCGATAAAGTTCAACCGCGCCCGGACGGTGTGAACATCGGCTTCGACGTTGGAAAAGCCGACATCGCATCCGGCGTTGATGCACGGGACCACACGATCCGAGCCATTGAAGCGCATATAGTCGTAGCTCACGCCGAAACTGACCCTGTCGGATAGCTTCTTTTCAACACCCAGCCCAACCGTCCAGCCATTCTCGAACGACGTGTCGCCGCCATAAATGTTTCTGGAGAGGTTCTTGCCGAAGGTCCTGATCGAGCCGCCGACAAAACCAGCCCGGGTTGAGGCCAGCCAGCCGTCACCCAGCGCCACACCAAGCTCTGCCGTTGCGCTGACATAATTTTGGAGCTCCATTTCGCGCAGACGGTCGGCGCCGAAGGAATTGAACGTCGTGACACCCTTCAAGGCTGAGATGCCGCCCGACAATTCAGCACCCAGCACGATGTTCTCGAACTGATGCCGATAACCGATCTGTCCGCCGCCGATGAAATCGTTGGGAGACTGTTTTACACGTTCATCGAAAAACGGGTCGTCAGGATCGTTTTCATGAATATGCGAGAATTGTCCGAAGCCAACCCCTGCGTTTACGCCGAGATAGAGGCCGGACCAATCGTCCTGCGCGCAGGCCACCGAAGACGTCGCCAAAAGTATCGAGACTGCTGCCAGTATACGCTTCATCTGGGTGCTCCGAAATCCATGAAATATAGCCTATAAGTTGCATATTTAGATTGTTTCAGAGAGTCAACAATTAGAAATATTGAATCTTTCGAGGTTTTGGAGAATCGTATCGTGGCGGAGTCGGTGCGGCCTCTTCGACCTTGTGGCGGGTTGAGATCGCAACGCTCAAACTGCTTGATTCTGACGTCTCTCTTGCCGAGATCTTGACCCGCATCACGGCTTGTTGGATCAACGAATGGAAATAGTTTTGCTCTGGAACTGGAAAGACGATGCCTACGATTCCCCGGCGGTTGACACTGCTGGAAAAGAAGCTGGCTCAGCTACCCTATGAAAACGAGCCGATGCTTGTCAGCCAAATCGACGGCTATCTTGCGGGAGGATCGCAATCCATCCGCAAAACATGGCACGCGCAGCAGCACCGGCTCTGATGGCAAAGGCTGGCCGAAACGATCCTTGCCCGTGCGACTCGGGTAAGAAGTAGAAGAAATGCTGCGGCCTCACTTGATCAGGGCGCTCTGACCCGTCAGGTGGCACCAACATTCAAAAATTTGCTTTATATGGGGAAATTGGTGGGCGATGACGGACTCGAACCGCCGACATCCTCGGTGTAAACGAGGCGCTCTACCAACTGAGCTAATCGCCCGCCTTTGCGGTGGCCGTGATCTAGGCGTATCCGGCTGAAACCGCAAGAGAGAATATGTGCTTTCATCGATTTTTTTTGCCCGGCTGGCGGCACCGCTTGCTTGTGCACAACGGCTGGCGGCATGCGTGAAAAATATCTGGTTTCGTGAACCGGGTAGGCAAAAATGCGTGCGTGCCTTGTGTGCCGGCTTCCGCAGCAGGGGATGGCTGGCGTGGTTTTGAAAAGAAACCGGCATCCTCATGATTTTGTTTTTGAACGCGCTTGACACTCCGGTTCGAACCCCTTAATCAGCCGCTCATCGGACGGGCAAACGCTTCTCCGACACGACGAAAACGGCTTCGGCCGGGTTTCATCAGAAATGCGCGGGTGTAGCTCAGTTGGTTAGAGTGCCGGCCTGTCACGCCGGAGGTCGCGGGTTCGAGCCCCGTCACTCGCGCCATTTCTGTTTCTGAAATCGATCGTCGCGAGCTTTGGCAAGGTCCGGGCTCTGTATTATACACAATACTCTCTTTTAATTGTTTTGCCTCGCCGCTGACGCAGGAACAATCGGCAGCGCGACGAGTTCCGTCCTCTCAACATCGGAGGATAAAGCCCATGGATCCGCGCTCAAAAACCAACCTGGATGAGTCCATCGAAGCCGAGGCCCTGCCGATCGAGCCCGATAGCGACGAAATCTCTCCCGACAGCATTCCGCACGAAGATTTCAGCCTGCCGGTCGAAGAATCGGGTGCCGCACCGGATGAGGACGAAGACGATGCCTACGAAAACAGCGACGAGGCCTTGCCGAACGACGAAGAAGAGCGCGCCATAAGCCGCCATCCTTCGCGCGAAGGCAGCCTGTTCGACGAAATCTGATCGAAGAAAATTCTTGAACAAGCCAACAGCGGCCAACAACGCTGCTGTTGGCCGTTTGGAACAAAACCGTCCCAACCGCATTTCTCACCTTGAAGATACGCACAAGGACCCCGCTAGGACATCCAGAGTCCGGGGAGGAATGGCAGGCACATGGACGATGTGAAACTGGAAACGGTTCCGGGAGACCTCTGGTCTGTTCATGCCGGCCTGTCGCCGATTGTCGGCACCGCCATTCACAACGGCCACCACGTGCGCGATCCGGTGCGCGCTCTGTTCTCGATCACGGACGCTGATTATCTGCGCGAAGAAGATCCCTTTACCGAATATACCATCCGCGATGTGCCGAACCGGCTGATCTTTCACCGGTCGCGGTTCGAAGTGGACCTCAACCGGGCCCGCGGTCAGGCGGTCTATCTGACGCCGGAGCAATCCTGGGGCGTGGATATATGGGCCAAGCGCCCGGCACCGGATCTGGTTGAGGACTCGCTTTCCTTTCATGACGATTACTACGATATGCTGAAAGGGTTTCTCACCGGGCTGCAGCGCCGCTACGGCACGTTCCTCGTCCTCGACATTCACAGCTACAATCATCGCCGAAATGGGCCTGACGGCGCTGCGTCCGATCCGCAGGGCGCGCCTGAAATCAACATCGGCACATTTTCGATGGATCGCGGCCGCTGGGCGCCGCTTGTCGACACGCTGATCGCTTGTTTCTCCGCTTTCGAATTTCGCGGTCGTCGAATGGATGTGCGCGAAAACATCGCCTTTCAGGGCAAGGGTGAACAGACACGGTTCATCCACCAGCATTTTCCCCAGACCGGTTGCGCCATTGCCATCGAGTTCAAGAAATTTTTCATGGACGAATGGACCGGCGAGCCGGATGTCGAGGCGCTCACAGCCATGCGCACGATGATCCGCACCAGCCTTCCGCGCCTTGAAGAGGCCTTGCAGGCACTGCGATGAGCAAAGCCGCCGCCAAGGCCAAGCTCAAGGCCGTTCCCGACACGATGACGGTCCTCGACGAGGTCATTGCCTGCATCGACGCCGGCAAGCCGGTGCGCAAGGATCTCGATGGCGGCGGGCGGCTGCATATCGACCGGCCGCTGCCGTTTGTCTGCCTGCATGTGTTTGGCGAAAAACCGCAGCTGGCGGCGCGCGACGTTGCCTCGGCCAATGCATCCTATCTGCTCGTGCCGGACCGGGAGAGTGCTGCGCCGATCATTGCCGCCATCGGACCGGTCCTGAAAAAGCGCTTCGGCGGCTTTCTGGTGCTCGATATCGGTGAGCTGGACCATGACGAACTCCTGAGCGAGGACGCGCCCTTCCTGCCGCCCTTCGAGATCACGCTGTCGTCCAGTTCCGATGCGGCAGCGAGGAAGGCGGTCGAGGCCTTCGCGACGTGTATGCAGGGCGCGGAGGTGAAATTCAGAACCCCGCGCGTCGCCCTGCACGATGAGCAGCCGGAACCGCCGCTGCCGGTTGCCCGGTCAGGGGGCTTTCCCCTGGTCAGCGTTCGTTTCGCACCAATCTACCGGCAGCCCGGTTCCGAGGACGGCGTCTATGCCGATCTGCGGGAAATGCTGGTGGCCAATATTTTCGATGCCGGGCTCCAGGCTTTTGCCGCCTTCGTCCAGGAGACCGGCAATTTCAAGCTGACGACACACCGCGCGCTTGGCCGCAAGGCCTTCATCGACGCCGTCGAGCGTGCCGATCGCAGCATCGACGATGTTGCCTCGACCTTCGATTTCCTGCTGGCGGTGACGCCGATCAACGCCGATGCCGCCTGGGAAGAGTTCAAGGCCTGCGGATTCGAGCGCGCTCCGGCTTTCCTCTACCGGCCGCTGGCCGTGCAGGTGGAAACCGAAAAGCGCAAGCTGTTCTCGATCGCCTTCGACAGTTTCGAGGATCCGGTGCTTTACAAGCTTTACCGGGAAAAGCAGCAGGAGCTCGACCTGCAGCTGACGATGATTGCCTCGCGCGAAAAGCCGCATTTCGTCTCCATCGGCCGGGCGCTCTACGGCAGTGTCGAACCGTGGCTGCTGGCGGTAGCCAGCGACATTCTCGACCGGTCCCAGCTGGAAGAGCCCGGCGGCAACCCCACCCATGAGGACGAGGGCGACGCCGACTGCTATTTCGTCGAGCGCAAGGCGCGTGCCATGATCAACGGCTACGAGGCGGCCAATCCGCTGTTCGAGGCAAAGATCGAGCTGCGCGACGACCTTCCGGCCGGCCTGATGGTGTCGGGGGCCCGGCTGCTGATTTCCCGCAAGACCGAGATGGCCTCGAGCCGCGTCGATGCGCTGCTCTGCCACGAGATCGGCGTGCATCTTCTCACCTATTTCAACGGCTCGGCGCAGGGCCTGCGCCTGTTTCGCTCCGGCCTTGCCGGCTATGAGGGCATGCAGGAGGGGCTGGCGGTCTTTGCCGAATATCTGGCCGGCGGCATGACCCGCCAGCGGCTGCGGCTGATCGCGGCCCGCGTCGTCGCCTGCCATGCCATGCTCGAGGGCGCGCCGTTTCGGGATGTCTTTGCCTCGCTGGTGCGCGATCACGGGTTTCGCGAGGCGGCGGCGTTCAACCTCGTGCTCCGGCTCTATCGCGGCGGCGGCCTTGCCAAGGACGCCATCTATCTGCGCGGCCTGATGCAGCTGCTGCATCACATCGGCGCCGGCGGTTCGCTCGAACCCTTCTGGATGGGCAAGATCGCCGCCTCGCACTTTACCGTCATGCAGGAACTGAGCGCGCGTGGCCTCTTGAAGATGCCGGCGATCCGCCCGGACTTCCTTGACAGCGACGGCGCCCGCCAGCGCCTGGAAAAAGCCTCAACCGGACTTTCACCCCTCGACATGATCGGGACATAGGAGATTTTTGATGCGCATCGCGTTTTTCGTCAATTCGGTCGAGGATGAAGCCCCGCATTTCACCACCACGGCCCTGGCGCTGGCGGCCCTCGGGCGCGGCCACGAGATCTGCTACATCACGCCCGGCGATTTCGTGCTGCGCGCCGATGACAGCCTGATGATCCGGGCCGTCACGCTGCCGGGCTCGAAATACAAGAAACCAGCGCCGTTTCATGCGGCTCTGCAGGGTGAAGCCAAGATCGAGACGATGGACGTGCGCGACGTCGACGTCATTTTCCTGCGCAACGACCCGTCGCTCGATGCAGAGGACCGGCCCTGGGCCGCCCATGTCGGCGCCATGTTCGGCCGCTTCGCCTCCGAGCGCGGCGTCCTCGTCGTCAATGACCCGGCAGGCCTCGCCGTCGCCCAGAACAAGCTCTATTTCCAGGGTTTCCCCGAAGCCGTGCGGCCGACGACGCTGATCTCGAAAAGCATCGAGGAAATCCGCGCCTTCATCGACGATCACCCCAAGGGCGTCATCCTCAAGCCATTGCAGGGCTCGGGTGGCAAGAACGTCTTCAAGATCGGCTCCAACAAGGACGCCAACCTCAACCAGATTTTTGAGGCCGTCAGTGGCGAGGGCTATCTGATTGCGCAGGGCTATCTTGAGGAAGCCAAGGCGGGTGACGTCCGCATGTTCCTGATGAACGGCGTGCCGCTGCAGAGCGACGGTGCCTTTGCCGCGTTCCGCCGGGTACCTGCCGAAGGCGAGGTGCGCTCCAACATGCATGCAGCAGGCACGGCTGAAGCGGTGGACATCACCGAAGACATGCTGATGGTCGCCGAGATGGTCCGCCCGAAGCTGATCGAGGACGGCATGTTTCTGGTCGGCCTCGATATCGTCGGCGCCAAGATTCTCGAGATCAACGTCTTCACGCCGGGCGGACTGCCGGACATCGCCGCACTGTACGGCGTCGACTTTTCCGAAACGATCGTCATTGCGCTGGAAAAGAAAGTGGCGATCCGCAACTCCTATGGCACGGCGATTTCCAACCGCGCGCTGGCCATGCTCTGAGGCAAATGTCGAGGAAACGCGGGAACGATTAAGAAAACGCCGCGTTGTATTTTCGAGAGATGCGGGCCGTGTCAGGCGGACGCAACGGGGAAGGAGAACACGGGGATTTTTCCGCTTTCTCCTCGTGGCCAACGAAACGGCAGGCGAGCTTCCAACCCGTTCGGTCCGCAACTCTTGCCCTCCCGATTAAACTGACTCCCTCGAGGGGCCATTTTTTTGCGCCGGCCTTGGCTTGCCGTTGTAAATCCATCCGCATCCGATATGACGGGCAGATCATCGCCGGGAGAACGATTTTCATGACGTCAGTGCTTCCCCTTGTCATCAGTGCACCGGAACCCCGCACGCTGGATCTCATCTTCGCGCCCGACGCGCTGAAGCAGTTGCATGCGAACTACCGCATTGTCGAAGCCGATCCGGACAATATAGCCGGTCTCGGCGACGAGGTGCTCAGCCAGACGCGCTACATCATCGGTCAGCCGCCGCTGTCGCATGAGATTCTGGAGCGCATGCCGGCCCTTCGCTGCATTCTCAATGTCGAAAGCAACCTCATCAACAACATGCCCTATGACGTGCTGTTCCAGCGCGGCATTCACGTCGTCACCACCGGCCAGGTCTTTGCCGAGCCGGTGGCCGAACTGGGCCTTGGGCTGGCGCTGAACATGGCGCGCGGCATCATCGATGCAGACGTCGATTTCCGCAATGGCAACGAACTCTGGGGTGGCGACGGCAATGCCTCCGCCCGGCTTCTGTCAGGCGCCGACGTCGGCATCATCGGCTTCGGCGAGCTCGGCAAGGCGCTGAACCGGGTGCTCTCGGGCTTCCGCACCAAGACAAAGGTCTTCGACCCGTGGATGCCGCGCTCGTTCCTGCTCGAAAACGGCGTGTTGCCGGCGAGCCTGGACGAGGTGCTGACGACGAGCGATTTCGTTTTCGTCGTTGCCGCCGTGACCAGCGAGAACAAGGGTTTTCTCGGCGCGGAGGCCTTTGCCAGCATGCGCAAGGGCGCCGGCTTCATTCTGCTCAGCCGCGCCGACGTGGTCGATTTCGATGCCCTCATGGCGGCGGTCGCCAGTGGCCATATCGTTGCTGCCAGCGACGTCTTTCCAGAAGAGCCGCTGCCGCTGGATCACCCGGTCCGCACGCTCAAGGGCTTCGTCCGCTCGGCGCATAGGGCCGGCGCGCTCGACAGCGCCTTCAAGAAGATGGGCGAGATGGTGCTTGAGGACATGGACCTGATGGACCGCAACCTGCCGCCGATGCGCTGCAAGCGGGCTGAGCGCGAAACCGTGTCGCGGATGCGCTCCAAACCCGTCTCCAAGAACTGAGAAGCCCTCAGCCGGGTCTGCCCGCAGCGATCGCCTCGGCAACCGCGATGAACTGCCAGGCGGCATCCTCGAGGCGGCCGCTGTTGTCGATGACGACGATCCCGGGCTGTTCGGCGAGAGCCGGGACCTGGCGCGCCAGACGGGCACGGATATCGGCTTCGCTTTCTCGCCCGCGCGCCATCAGCCGCTCTGCCAGAACCTCCGGCGCTGCGGTGATGTTGACGACGGTGATGCGCGCGAAGGCCTTGGCGAAATCGCAGAGTGCCCGGCGGCTGCCATTGACGATGACCGTCTCGCCGCGCTCGACACGGGCGAGTGCATCGCACGGAATTCCGTATCGAAGATCATGGGCATCCCAGGAGACGGAAAAACCGCCGCTTGCCTGCAACAGCTCGAACTCGCTGTCGCTGACGCTCTGATGCGCTTCGCCGCCGGCATCCTGTGGCCGGGTGATGAAGCGCCGGGCGAAGTGAATGTCCTTGCGCCCGGCGAAATGGCGGGCGGCGATGTTCATGACGCTGTCCTTACCGGCACCGCTCGGGCCGACGACGACGATCAACGTTCCACGGCGGGCCTGCTCCTCCGCCATCACGCCACCCGGCGGCCTTCGCGCCACACGGCGCGCACCACCGGCACGCCGTTGTTGCGGTGAACCCGGACGAGATCGGCCCTCAGCCCCGGCGCGATGCGGCCGCGATCATCAAGGCCGACCGTGCGTGCCGGCGTCGCCGTCACCATGGCCAGCGCCTTCGGCAGGCTGATGGTGTCGCTCCCGTCCGAGAGTACGAACGGCGCATGGATCAGGCTGAGCGGCACGTAGTCCGAAGACAGCACGTCGAGCACGCCGTATTCGGCCAGGTCGCGGGCGGCGATATTGCCCGAGTGCGACTTGCCGCGCACGATGTTGGGCGCCCCCATCAGCACGCTCATCCCGGCCCCGTGCGAGGCCTTGGCCGCCTCGACGCTGGTCGGGAATTCCGCCAGCCGCACGCCGTGGCCGATCGCCTCGTTGACATGTTCAAGCGTCGCATCGTCATGGCTGGCGACCGTGATGCCGCGCGCCGCACAGGCATTGGCGATGGCTTGACGATGCGGACCGGCATGGAGCGCCGAAAGCGCCTGGCGGCGTGCGACGAACGTGGCGAACTCGGCATCCGACAGGCCGCGCATGGTTTTGTAATAGAGCGTGTACTGCTCCATCGTCTGGAACTGGCGCTGACCGGGCGCATGGTCCATCAGCGAGACGAGGCGCACCTGCGGATCGTCTTCGAAAGCCTCGAAATGGTCGAGCACATCGGCCGCCGACACCTCGCAGCGCAGGTGAATGAGATGTTGCGCCCGCAGCCGGTTTTCCCTGGCCGCCAGGGCCAGGGCGTCGGCCATCTCGCGCATCTCGCCGGGGGCAAAGCCGCCGTCCTCGTCCGAACCCATGCGCAGGCAATCGAACACCGTGGTGATGCCGGACGTTGCGATCTGCGCGTCATGCGCCTGGATCGCCGCCATCTTCGGCCAGCGAAGGCCGGGGCGGGGGGAGTAATGCGATTCGAGATGGTCGGTGTGAAGCTCCACCAGGCCGGGAATGAGATAGTCGCCCTCGAAATCCTCGCCCAGCCGGCTGTCGCCGTCGGACAGGTCGACGATCTTGCCGTCGCGCACGAGCACCGAGCCGGTGAGGATCTCGTGCTCGAGAACGATGCGGGCATTGGAAAAGACGTGCTCGGAAGTCATATCAGGCGATCTTTCGGTTGGACGGGCCGCTGAGCGGCAAAAGCGTATGGACAGAAAAGGGCGCGCCGCGCGCCGGCTCGACGAAGAGGCCCAGATGGCGCACCGGTAGCGGCTCGCCGATAAAGGCGGCGAACCGCTGCTCAAGCAGGCGCCGCATGGCCTCCGTGCGGTGTTCAGGGACGGGACCGGTCAGGGTCATGTGGAAACCGAAATCATCAAAGACATAAGGATAGCCCCAGGTCAGAAGATTGTCGCGCTGGCGCGGCGGCAGCCTATCTGGCCGGCGGCGGGCGATGTCCGCCTCGGAAAGCGGCGCCCGGAACGGCTCGAAATGGCGGACCACGTCGGCCGCATGGGCCTGAAGCGGCAGGCAAGGGCCAGCCGGAACCAGCGCGAAGAACGAGCCCAGTTGGCCGAGCACTAGTTCCGGTATTGCGAAGCCTGCTGAGCCCGCCGCAAACGCCGCCAGCTCGGCTAACAACTCGCCCTCGCTCCGCCCCTCGGCCAGCGCGAAGGGGGCTTTCAACGTGCCATGAAAACCGTAGCGGCGCGGGTCGTCCGTCAGGGCATGGAGCTCCGCCGCGTCGAAATCGACTGTTTCCTTAAGGGGCATGGTTTCGCCGGTAAAGGCATCGCGTCCAAGCCAGCGCGCCGCCGCTTGCGAGAGCGGGTCGATTGCTGGCGGGGCAAAATAAAGGGCGTATCGCACGTGTTTCCTGTTCCCCGATGTCGCGTCATCCGGCTCGATGCGATCAGAGCTGCACGGCGTTTTCGTGACGCCCGCAACACATCGATGATCGCGGGCGAACATAACCATGTCGATGTTCTTTTCCCAGCCCGAATAGGCGGGGACAGGCCGCAAAACACCGGAACGATTCGGGCGATTTGCCTCCAGCGGCTCGGTCCCATCGTTCACAGCCGGATCCGACGCAGCGGGTGGGATGGAGAATCTGCCGGGTTGGCGGTCGATTGAGCGGAAGGCGCCGCAGACTGCGAAGCGCGCGTGAAAAGGCCTGTTGCGACCTTATGTCCCGGCCTTCGGGCGCTTGACGACGCGGCGGGTATTTGCCCGCCTGACGGGCCTGCTTGCCGCATTTGCAGCACACGGCGGCAGCGACGTTTTTTATCAGCTTTTCAAACTATACACTGGACGCCCGGAAAAGCCGGACATAGTCTTGCGTGCGAGCGCTGGCTGCGCTAACCACTCGGTCGTTGCAACATATTTCCGCTTGCAGGCCATCGGCCGAGAGGCACCTCCCAAGTGTTTCGAAACCGCGTGTTTCGAGGCCAAGTGTTTCACGGCAAGCAGGGACGGACAGAATGACTGAACTTCTAAGCTCCTACATCCCGATCGCCATCTTCATCGGTATCGCACTCGTCATCGGTATTGCTCTTCTTGTTGCGCCGTTTGCTATCGCGCACAAGGCGCCGGACTCTGAAAAGCTGTCGGCCTACGAGTGTGGTTTCAACGCCTTCGACGACGCGCGCATGAAGTTCGACATCCGCTTCTACCTGGTGTCGATCCTCTTCATCATCTTCGACCTCGAAGTGGCCTTTCTGTTCCCCTGGGCCGTGGCCTTCAGCAAGATCGGCTGGTTCGGCCTGTGGTCGATGATGGCGTTCCTGGCCGTCCTGACCATCGGCTTCGTTTATGAATGGAAGAAAGGAGCGCTCGAATGGGAGTAGCACCTGTGACCACGCCCGGGAACATGATGGTTTCGCAGCAGCCGAAGGGCATCATCGATCCCTCGACCGGCAAGCCGATCGGCAGCAACGACGCCTTCTTCGGCGAGATCAACAACGAGCTCGCCGACAAGGGCTTTCTCGTCACGTCGACCGACGAGCTGATCAACTGGGCCCGCACCGGTTCGCTGATGTGGATGACCTTCGGTCTGGCCTGTTGCGCCGTCGAGATGATGCAGATGTCGATGCCGCGCTACGACGCCGAGCGTTTCGGTTTTGCGCCGCGCGCCTCTCCGCGCCAGTCCGACGTGATGATCGTCGCCGGCACGCTGACCAACAAGATGGCTCCGGCGCTGCGCAAGGTCTATGACCAGATGCCCGAGCCGCGCTATGTCATTTCCATGGGCTCCTGCGCCAACGGGGGAGGGTATTATCACTACTCCTATTCCGTCGTGCGCGGCTGCGACCGCGTCGTGCCGGTCGATATCTACGTGCCGGGCTGTCCTCCCACGGCAGAAGCGCTCCTCTACGGGGTGATGCTGCTGCAGAAGAAGATCCGCCGCACAGGCACGATCGAACGGTAAGGCCGGGGGATAGAGAATGACTGAAGCCCTGAACGCGCTGTCCACCCATATCGGCGAGACCAAGGCGGACCTGATCATCGGGTCTGCGATCCGTTTCGACGAGCTGACGCTGACGGCGACCGCTGCCACCATCATTCCGCTTCTAACCTTCCTCCGGGACGATCCGAAGTGCGCTTTCGTCAACTTCACCGACATCTGCGGTGTCGACTGGCCGCAGCGCGCCGAGCGTTTCGACGTCGTCTACCACCTGATGTCGCCGAAGCAGAACCAGCGCATCCGCATCAAGGTCGCGACCGCCGAAGACGAGCCGGTGCCCTCGGCCACCGCCGTCTACCCGGGTGCCGACTGGTTCGAGCGGGAAGCCTACGACATGTACGGCATTCTCTTTACCGGTCACCCGGACCTGCGCCGCATCCTCACCGACTACGGTTTCGAGGGCTATCCGCTGCGCAAGGATTTTCCGACGACCGGCTTCGTCGAAGTCCGCTACGACGACGAAGCCAAACGCGTCATCTACGAGCCGGTGGAACTGAAACAGGAATTCCGCAACTTCGACTTCATGTCGCCCTGGGAAGGAACGGATTACGTTCTGCCGGGGGATGAGAAGGCGAAAGTGTGAGTAGTGAGTAGTGAGTAGTGAGTAGAAAGGTCTTCGGTGACGACCGGGAAAATCATCTCTTACCGGGACTTGAAGGTTTGGCAGTTGGCCATCGAGATATCGGTGGCCTGTTATGAAGCGACGAAATGTCTACCACGGGAAGAGATATACGGTCTGACAAGTCAAATCCGGCGTTCATCCGCATCCGTGCCAGCAAATATCGCAGAAGGCTACGGGCGTGAGAACAGAGGGTCGTTCGTCCAGTATCTCAGGATTGCGCAGGGTTCGTTGAAAGAATTGGAAACGCACTTGATCATAGCCGGCAGGGTCGATTTGATAAATCCGGCCGTTCTGAACGAGCTTTTGAGCCAGTGCGACGAGAATGGAAGAATGCTGGCTGCCCTTATCCGGACTGTCCAGCGCAAGAAAGCCGATGAGCAGATTCGCGGATGATTACTAATCACTACCCACTGATTACTACTCACTGCCAGCGCGGAGCGCACAGCAAATGAACGAACACAACGTCCGCAATTTCAACATCAATTTCGGCCCGCAGCATCCGGCGGCTCATGGCGTTCTGCGTCTTGTGCTCGAGCTCGACGGGGAAATTGTCGAGCGGGTCGATCCGCATATCGGCCTGTTGCATCGCGGCACCGAAAAGCTGATCGAGACCAAAACCTATCTGCAGGCCGTGCCCTATTTCGACCGGCTCGATTACGTCGCGCCGATGAACCAGGAGCATGCCTTTGCTCTGGCCGTCGAGAAGCTGACGAAGACCGAAGTGCCGATCCGTGGTCAGCTGATCCGCATTCTTTATTCGGAAATCGGCCGCATCCTGTCGCATCTCTTGAACGTCACGACGCAGGCCATGGACGTCGGCGCGCTGACGCCGCCGCTCTGGGGTTTCGAAGAGCGCGAAAAGCTCATGGTGTTCTACGAGCGGGCCTGTGGCGCCCGCATGCACTCGGCCTATATCCGTCCGGGTGGCGTGCATCAGGACATTCCGCACGAACTGGTCGAGGACATCGGCAAGTGGATCGATCCGTTCCTGAAAACCGTTGACGATATCGACGAGCTTCTGACCGGCAACCGCATCTTCAAGCAGCGCAATGTCGATATCGGTGTGGTCACGCTCGATGACGCCTGGGCTTGGGGCTTTTCCGGCGTCATGGTGCGCGGTTCGGGCGCTGCCTGGGACCTGCGCCGCTCGCAGCCTTACGAGTGTTATTCTGAGCTGGAATTCGACATTCCGATCGGCAAGAATGGTGACTGCTACGATCGCTATCTGATCCGCATGATCGAGATGCGCGAATCGGCAAAGATCATGCGCCAGTGCGTCGATCGCCTTCTCGGCCCGGCCAAGGTCGGCCCGGTGTCGTCGCTCGACGGCAAGATCGTGCCGCCCAAGCGTGGCGAGATGAAACGGTCGATGGAAGCGTTGATCCATCACTTCAAGCTCTACACCGAAGGTTACCACGTGCCCGAGGGCGATGTGTACGCAGCCGTCGAAGCACCAAAGGGCGAGTTCGGCGTCTATCTCGTGTCGGATGGGTCCAACAAGCCCTATCGCTGCAAGATCAAGGCGCCGGGTTATGCGCACCTCCAGGCGATGGACTATATCTGCCGCGGCCACCAGCTCGCCGACGTCTCGGCCGTGCTTGGCTCGCTCGATATCGTCTTCGGAGAGGTGGATCGCTGATGCGGCTTTGGGCGCTCGCACTGTCCGCTCTGTTGGCCCTGGCGCAGACTGCGTTCGCGCAGGATACGAATACGAGCAACAAGAGTAACCCCGAAGCAGGAGCCGCCTCGCAGACGATGGCGCAACTGCTCGCGCAGAAATATGAGATCAAGGCAGCGGTGCCGAACGGCAGCCGCTTCATCGTTTTCATGCAAAAAGACCAGTCCGCCTACGCCTGTGAATTCGCCAGCCTGGCGACATCCCGGTGTGGAGCGATCAAATGATAAGGCGTTAAGAGAATGTCCGTTCGTCGATTGGCCGATGACAATGTCCAGCCCGCAAGCTTTTCCTTTAACCGGGAGAACGCCGTGTGGGCCAAGGCTACCATCAAGAAATATCCCAAGGGCCGCGAGCAGTCTGCGGTCATTCCGCTGCTGATGCGCGCGCAGGAGCAGGACGGCTGGGTCACCAAGTCGGCGATCGAGATGGTCGCGGACATGCTCGGCATGGCCTATATCCGTGTGCTCGAAGTGGCGACCTTCTACACCCAGTTCCAGCTGAAGCCGGTCGGCACCCGCGCGCATATCCAGGTCTGCGGCACGACGCCCTGCATGCTGCGCGGCTCGGAAGACCTGATCAAGGTCTGCAAGAAGCGCATCAACCCGGAGCCGTTTGCGCTCAACGAGGGCGGCACGCTCTCCTGGGAAGAGGTCGAATGTCTCGGGGCCTGCGTCAACGCGCCGATGGTGATGATCTTCAAGGATACATTCGAAGACCTGACGCCGCCGCAGCTGGAATATATCATCGACCGGTTTGATGCCGGCCGCGCCGCCGACGTCCGGCCGGGTCCGCAGATCGACCGCGTCTATTCAGCGCCGGCCGGCGGACTGACCAGCCTCAATGCCCCTGTGGCTGCCGAGAAGAAACCTGCCGTGCGCGCCAAGAAGGTTGCCGCCGACGAGGCCGCCAGCGTTCCGCCGGCCAATGCCGGCCGCCCGAAAACCGATGCTGCCGAAACCAATCCGGCAGTGAAGACCCCGGTTACCGCCAAGGCGCAATCGGCTGCCAATGCCAAGATCAAGGGCGAAACGGCAGAAGCTGCAGGCACGCCGGCCAGCGTTGCTGCCGTTCAGCAGCCGGCAGACGCTGAGCCCGTGACGGCTGCAGCTCTTGTTTCGCCTGTGGCGGTCAAGCCGTCGCTTGAGGACAAGAACCGTCCCGCCGGCATCGAAAAGCCCGCGACGCCCGACAATCTCGAACTGATTTCCGGCGTCGGTCCGAAGATCGGCGGCATCCTCAACGGTCTCGGCATCTACACGTTCGTGCAGGTCGCGGGCTGGAAGAAGGCCGAGCGCGACTGGGTCGACGGCTACCTGAACTTCAAGGGCCGCATCGACCGGGACGACTGGGTCAAACAGGCCGAGGCGCTCGCCAAGGGCGGCGAGGCGGAATACATCAGAGTCTTCGGCAAGAAGCCGCGATAAACAGGTGAACAATGCTTAACGATCAGGATCGCATCTTTACCAATATCTACGGCCTCAAGGACAAGTCGCTGCAAGGCGCGATGAGCCGTGGACATTGGGACGGAACCAAGCAAATCCTCGAAAAGGGCCGCGACTGGATCATCAATGAGATGAAAGCCTCCGGCCTGCGCGGCCGTGGTGGCGCCGGCTTCCCGACGGGCCTGAAATGGTCCTTCATGCCGAAGGAAAGCGACGGCCGTCCGCACTACCTCGTCGTCAATGCCGACGAATCCGAGCCGGGCACCTGCAAGGACCGCGACATCATGCGCCACGATCCGCACACGCTGATCGAAGGCTGCGTCATCGCCAGCTTCGCCATGGGTGCCCATGCAGCCTATATCTACGTGCGCGGCGAGTATGTCCGCGAGCGTGAGGCGCTGCAGGCGGCGATTGACGAATGCTACGATGCCGGTCTGCTCGGCAAGAACAACAAGCTCGGCTGGGAGATGGAGATTTATGTCCATCACGGCGCCGGTGCCTATATCTGCGGTGAAGAAACCGCACTTCTGGAAAGTCTTGAAGGCAAGAAGGGCCAGCCGCGCCTGAAGCCGCCATTCCCGGCCAACATGGGCCTCTACGGCTGCCCGACCACGGTCAACAACGTCGAATCGATCGCCGTTGCGCCGACCATCCTGCGCCGGGGTGCCGGCTGGTTCTCTGGGATCGGCCGTCCGAACAATGTCGGCACGAAACTGTTCATGGTCTCCGGCCACGTCAACCGGCCCTGCACGGTCGAAGACGCGATGGGCATTCCCTTCCGCGAACTGATCGAAAAACATTGCGGCGGCGTGCGCGGCGGGTTCGACAATCTGCTGGCGGTCATTCCCGGCGGCGCATCCTGCCCGGTCGTCACGGGCGCTGATATTCTCGATGCGCCCATGGATTTCGACGGCATGCGCGAGGTCAAGTCGTCCTTCGGAACGGCCGCCGTCATCGTCATGGACAAGTCGACCGACATCATCAAGGCGATCGCCCGCCTGTCCTATTTCTACAAGCATGAAAGCTGCGGCCAGTGCACGCCGTGCCGCGAAGGCACCGGCTGGATGTGGCGCGTCATGGAGCGCATGGCCAAGGGCAACGCCCAGAAGCGCGAAATCGACATGCTGTTCGACGTCACCAAGCAGGTGGAAGGCCACACGATCTGCGCGCTCGGCGACGCAGCCGCCTGGCCGATCCAGGGACTGATCCGCAATTTCCGCCCGGAAATGGAAAAGCGCATCGACGAATACACCTACAACGCCATGGCGGACGGCGCCGTGCTCGAAGCAGCGGAGTAAGGATCATGGACAAGACGGCTGGAACAAGCGGGCAGGGGAGTGCGGTCAAGCCGGGCGTCACCGGTGCGTCGGTTCCCGGCGTCCATACCGCTGATCCCTTTGGCCTGTCGCTGTGGATGAAGGACATGCCGGCAGCACCGCTGCTGGCAAATCCCGTCACGGCCATGGCGGCGGCGACCGCAGTCGGCGTCGGCATGACGCGGCAGATGACCGAAATCATGTTCGCCACCATGCACGGCGTCATGGAAACGATTCATCAGGCGTCCGCTGCCAAGCCGGCGGAAACGGTCGATCTTGTGCAACCCACCGAAAGGGTCGCCGAGCCGGTCGTGACCATCCAAGAGATGACCAAGCCCCCAGTGGCGGTCGAAAACGTGATCAAGCAGGCAGCGCCGGGAAAACTGGTGAAGCCGGCAGTCCAGAAGGCAAAGGCGGTTCACGCCGAAGCGCCCGACCCAGCAGTGGCGGCAGCCGTCGCAACGGACCTGAAGCTGATTTCGGGCATCGGCCCGAAACTTGAACAGGCGCTGAACCGGCTGGGCATCCTGTCGGTGGCGGACGTGGCCGGCTTGAGTGTCAAGCAGGCCGAAAAGATTGACGGACAGCTGGGTCTCGGCGGGCGTATCTCCCGCGACGATTGGGTCGGGCAGGCAAAGAGCCTTAAGGGCTGATGATTTGAACTGACCGCGTTCCCAAGACGCGGGGTGACGTTTTGAAGGCGGCCTTGGACGATCCGTTCGCGGAGTTTCGGTCTGCAAACGAAAAACAGGATTGAGTGCGAAGATGGCAAAGCTGAAAGTCGACGGAAAAGAGATTGAGGTACCCGATCATTTCACGCTGCTTCAGGCATGCGAGGAAGCCGGTGCCGAGGTCCCGCGCTTTTGTTTCCATGAGCGGCTGTCGGTCGCCGGCAATTGTCGCATGTGTCTGATCGAGGTGAAGGGCGGGCCGCCGAAGCCGGCAGCCTCCTGCGCCATGGGCGTGCGCGACCTGCGCCCCGGCCCGAACGGCGAAGCGCCTGAAGTCTTCACCAACACGCCGATGGTCAAGAAGGCCCGCGAAGGCGTGATGGAATTCCTGCTGATCAACCATCCGCTCGATTGCCCGATCTGCGACCAGGGCGGCGAATGCGACCTGCAGGATCAGGCCATGGCCTTCGGCATCGACAGTTCGCGCTACAGCGAGAACAAGCGTGCCGTCGAGGACAAGTACATCGGCCCGCTGGTCAAGACCGTGATGAACCGCTGCATTCACTGCACGCGCTGCGTTCGGTTCACCACCGAAGTCGCGGGGATCGAATAAATCGGCCTGATCGGCCGCGGCGAAGACGCCGAAATCACCACCTATCTCGAACAGGCGATGACGTCGGAGCTTCAGGGCAATGTCGTCGATCTTTGCCCGGTCGGTGCGCTCACCTCCAAGCCCTACGCTTTCCAGGCCCGTCCGTGGGAACTCGGCAAGACCGAATCGATAGACGTCATGGATGCACTCGGTTCCGCCATCCGCGTCGATACACGCGGCCGCGAAGTCATGCGGGTCATGCCGCGCGTCAACGAGGACATCAACGAAGAGTGGATTTCCGACAAGACCCGTTTCATCTGGGACGGCCTGAAGACGCAGCGTCTCGATCGCCCCTACGTCAAGAAGGATGGCCGCCTGCAGCCTGCGAGCTGGGGCGAAGCCTTCGGCGCCATCAAGGCCGCCGTCGCCAGGACAAGTGCCGACAAGATCGGCGCCATCGCCGGCGATCTGGCCTCCGTCGAGGAAATGTACGCTCTCTCGGAGCTGATCAAGTCGCTGGGTTCGGCCAATCTCGACTGCCGCCAGGATGGCGCAGCGCTTGATCCGTCGCTCGGACGCTCGAGCTACATCTTCAATCCGACCATCCAGGGCATCGAAAGTGCTGACGCGCTGCTGATCATCGGCGCCAATCCGCGTTATGAAGCCTCGGTGCTTAACGCCCGCATCCGCAAGCGCTGGCGGCAGGGCAATTTCCCGATCGCGCTGATCGGAGAGCAGGCAGAACTGCGCTACGACTACGAATATCTCGGCGCCGGCACGGACACGCTCGGTGATGTCGCCAGCGGCGCCAACAAGTTCCTGTCGCGCTTCAAAAAGGCGCAGCGTCCGATGATCATCATTGGCCAGGGCGCGATATCAGGTGAAGGCGGAGCGGCGGTTCTCGCTGCGGCCGCCAAGATTGCAGCTGCCGCCGGCGCGGTTGCGGCAGGCTGGAACGGCTTTGCCGTCCTGCACACGGCAGCGTCGCGCGTCGGCGGCCTCGATCTCGGCTTTGTGCCGGGCGAGGGCGGCAAGAACGCGGCAGATATGCTGACCGGCACCGACGTGCTCTTCCTGCTGGGCGCCGATGAGATGGATTTCTCCAGGCGCACCAGCGGCTTCACCGTCTATATCGGCTCGCACGGCGACAACGGTGCCCATGGTGCCGACGTCATCCTGCCCGCCGCCACCTACACGGAAAAGTCCGGCACCTGGGTCAACACCGAAGGCCGTGTCCAGATCGGCAACCGCGCCGGTTTCGCACCGGGCGACGCGCGCGAGGACTGGGCGATCATCCGCGCCCTGTCGGACGTGCTCGGCAAGAAGCTGCCCTTTGATTCGCTTGTGCAATTGCGGGCGAAGCTCTATGCGGCGCACCCGCATTTCGCCGACGACGACACGATTGCCGCAGGCGCGGGCGGTGAAATTGCCGCACTTGCGCAAAAAGCCGGTACTATGACGAAATCCGTGTTTGCGTCGCCGGTGAAAGACTTCTATTTGACGAACCCGATAGCACGCGCATCCGCCGTCATGGCCGAATGTTCTGCTCTCGCCCGCAACAATTTCAAGGCTGCGGCAGAGTAAGCGCGGGGGGATAGGGCACTATGGACACTTTCGTTTCGACCTATGTCTGGCCAACGGCAATCATGATCGGGCAGTCGCTGCTCCTCATGGTGGCGCTGCTTGTCTTCATCGCCTATGTGCTGCTCGCCGACCGCAAGATCTGGGCGGCCGTCCAGCTGCGCCGCGGTCCGAATGTCGTCGGTCCCTGGGGCCTGTTCCAGTCGTTTGCCGACCTTTTGAAGTTCGTCTTCAAGGAGCCGGTCATTCCGGCCGGCGCCAACAAGGCGATCTTCCTTTTGGCGCCGCTCCTATCGGTGACGCTGGCGCTTGCCGCCTGGGCCGTGGTGCCGCTCAACAACAACTGGGTGATCGCCAACGTCAACGTCGGCATCCTCTATGTCTTCGCCATCTCCTCGCTCGAAGTCTATGGCATCATCATGGGCGGCTGGGCTTCGAACTCTAAATATCCGTTCCTCGGCGCGCTGCGCTCGGCAGCGCAGATGGTCTCCTACGAAGTCTCGATCGGCTTCGTCATCGTCACCGTTCTGCTCTGCGTCGGCTCGCTGAACCTCACCGACATCGTCAATGCACAGCATGACGGCCTCGGCACGATGATGGGCCTGCCGGCCTCGTTCCTCGACTGGCACTGGCTGTCGCTGTTCCCGATGTTCATCATCTTCTTCATCTCGGCGCTGGCTGAAACAAACCGTCCGCCCTTCGACCTGCCGGAAGCCGAATCCGAACTGGTCGCGGGCTTCATGGTCGAATACGGCTCGACCCCGTACATGATGTTCATGCTCGGCGAATATGCCGCCATCGTGCTGATGTGTGCGCTGACGACGATCCTCTTCCTTGGCGGCTGGCTGCCGCCGGTCGATGTCTGGTTCCTCAACTGGGTTCCGGGTATCATCTGGTTCATCCTGAAAGCCTCCTTCGTCTTCTTCATGTTCGCCATGGTGAAAGCCTTCGTTCCGCGCTACCGCTACGACCAGCTGATGCGTCTCGGCTGGAAGGTGTTCCTGCCGCTGTCGCTGGCCATGGTCGTGATCGTCGCCTTCACGCTGAAGATCATGTGGTGGGCATGATGGTTGGTTCTTTCGCCGCAAGACAGGCTGGCGCCTTTGCCGCCGGCAAGATTGGAGTTTGATGATGGCAAGTCTTTCGCAAGCCGTCGGTTCGCTGTTTCTGAAGGAGTTCGTTGGCGCATTCTTCCTGTCGATGCGCTATTTCTTCGCGCCGAAGGCGACGCTGAACTATCCGTTCGAAAAGGGCCCGATCTCGCCGCGTTTCCGGGGCGAACATGCGCTGCGCCGCTATCCGAACGGCGAGGAACGCTGCATTGCCTGCAAGCTGTGCGAGGCGATCTGTCCCGCCCAGGCCATCACCATCGAAGCCGGTCCGCGCCGCAACGACGGCACGCGCCGCACGGTGCGTTACGATATCGACATGGTGAAGTGCATCTATTGCGGCTTCTGCCAGGAAGCGTGCCCGGTCGACGCCATCGTCGAAGGCCCAAACTTCGAGTTCGCCACAGAGACGCGCGAAGAACTCTATTACGACAAGAACAAGCTTCTTGAGAATGGCGATCGCTGGGAGCGGGAAATCGCGCGCAACATCGCCATGGACTCGCCGTATCGCTGATCGGCGCAGACACGCTCAGGGCCTGACGATCACGGGGAACGTCGGGCGGTAAAACAGACGCGGGAATGCGAACGGAAATGGTCCGGCGCATTCCAGGGAGACAGGTCCGGCAGGCCTTGTTTCCGGGGAAGATGAAAAAGGCACCGATCATGGGTCTGCAGGCTCTATTCTTCTATCTTTTTGCCTTCGTCGCAGTGGCGTCGGCATTCATGGTGATATCGTCGCGGAACCCGGTCTACTCGGTTCTGTTCCTGATCCTGACCTTCTTCAATTCGGCCGGTCTCTTCCTGCTGACCGGCGCCGAGTTCCTGGCGATGATCCTGCTGGTCGTCTACGTCGGCGCCGTCGCGGTTCTCTTTCTCTTCGTCGTCATGATGCTCGACATCGACTTTGCCGAACTGCGCTCGGGCGTGCTCGAATATGCGCCGGTGGGCGCGCTGATCGGGCTGATCCTGGCGGCCGAACTGATCATCGTCGTCGGCGGCAGCGCGTTTTCGCCCGAACTGGCGAAGAATGCCGGCATGCCGATCCCGCCGCTGACCGAACGCACCAACACGGCCGCCCTCGGCGACGTGCTCTACACGCACTACGTCTACTTCTTCCAGATCGCCGGCCTTGTTCTTCTGGTCGCGATGATCGGCGCCATCGTTCTGACGCTGCGTCACCGCACCAACATCAAGCGTCAGGATATTTCCACACAGGTTGCCCGTTCACCCGCCACCGCTGTCGAAGTGGTGAAGGTGAAGCCGGGGCAGGGCATTTAAGGCACGAGGTCTAGGACAAACATCATGGAAATCGGAATTTCCCACTATCTGACCGTCAGTGCCATCCTGTTCACGCTGGGCGTCTTCGGCATCTTCCTGAACCGCAAGAACGTCATCGTCATCCTGATGTCGGTCGAACTGATCCTCTTGGCCGTGAACATCAACATGGTCGCCTTCTCGGCGTTCCTGAACGATATCACCGGCCAGGTGTTTGCGCTTTTCATCCTGACCGTCGCTGCGGCCGAGGCCGCCATCGGCCTTGCAATTCTCGTCGTCTTCTATCGCAACCGCGGCTCGATCGCGGTCGAAGACGTCAACATGATGAAGGGCTGAGCGCGCCATGGATACGATTATCAAAGCCATCGTCTTCCTGCCGCTGATCGGCTTCCTGATCGCCGGCCTGTTCGGCACTTCGATCGGCGCCAAGGCGTCTGAATATGTCACCAGCGGTCTGATGATCCTGGTCGCCATCCTCTCCTGGATCGTCTTCTTCAACGTTGCGCTCGGCGAAACGGAGATGATCAAGGTCTCGGTCATGCGCTGGATCCAGTCCGGCAGCTTCGACACCGAATGGGCCTTCCGCGTCGATACGCTGACGGCTGTCATGTTCGTCGTCGTCAACACGGTCTCGACGCTGGTTCACATCTATTCGATCGGCTACATGCACCACGACCCGCACCGGCCGCGCTTCTTTGCCTATCTGTCGCTCTTCACCTTCGCCATGCTGATGCTGATCACGTCTGACAACCTCGTCCAGATGTTCTTCGGCTGGGAAGGCGTGGGTCTGGCCTCCTACCTGCTCATCGGCTTCTGGTACAAGAAGCCCTCGGCCAGTGCGGCTGCCATGAAGGCCTTTATCGTCAACCGCGTCGGCGATTTCGGCTTTGCGCTCGGCATTTTCGGCGTCTTCGTGCTGTTCGGCTCGGTCAACCTGGAAACGATCTTCGCCACCGCGCCGACCTTCCTGCCGGCCGAAGGCGCGGAAGCCGGCGAGGCGGTCATCAATCTCTTCGGCATGCATCTCGACAAGGCGCACGCGATCACCGCGATCTGCCTGCTCCTGTTCATGGGCGCCATGGGCAAGTCGGCGCAGTTCCTCCTGCACACCTGGCTGCCGGACGCCATGGAAGGCCCGACGCCCGTGTCGGCGCTCATCCATGCCGCCACCATGGTCACCGCCGGCGTCTTCCTCGTCGCCCGCATGTCGCCGATCTTCGAACTGTCGCACACCGCATTGATGGTCGTCACCGTCGTCGGCGCCATCACCGCCTTCTTTGCCGCCACCGTCGGCCTGGTGCAGAACGACATCAAGCGCGTCATCGCCTATTCGACCTGCTCGCAGCTCGGCTACATGTTCGTGGCGCTGGGTCTCGGCGCCTATGGCGCGGCGATCTTCCACCTCTTCACGCATGCCTTCTTCAAGGCGCTGCTGTTCCTTGGCGCCGGCTCGGTCATCCATGCCGTCGATGGCGAGCAGGACATGCGCTACATGGGCGGCCTGCGCAAACACATCCCCATCACCTTCTGGATGATGACGATCGGCACGCTGGCGCTGACCGGCGTCGGCATTCCCGGCACGATGATCGGCTTTGCCGGCTTCTTCTCCAAGGACGTGATCATCGAATCCGCCTATGCCTCGCACAGCGCGGTCGCCGGTTTCGCCTTCGTGCTTCTGGTCATTGCAGCACTCTTCACCAGCTTTTATTCCTGGCGTCTGGCGTTCCTGACCTTCTTCGGCAAGCCGCGCGCCTCGCACGAGGTCATGCACCACGTGCACGAATCACCGATGGTTATGCTCGTGCCGCTCTACATTCTGGCCGCCGGTGCGGTTCTCGCCGGCGTGTTGTTCGAAGGCTATTTCTTCGGCCATCACTACGGCGAATTCTGGCAGGGCGCGCTCTTCACGCTGCCGGAAAACGAGATTCTCGAAGAGTTCCACCACGTGCCGCTGTTGGTCAAATGGGCGCCGTTCATCGCCATGGCGACCGGCTTCGTCACCGCCTGGTACATGTACATCCGCTCGCCGCAGACGCCGAAATATCTGGCCGAGCAGCACCGCGGCCTCTACCAGTTCCTGCTCAACAAGTGGTATTTCGACGAACTCTACGATGTCCTGTTCGTGCGCTCGGCCAAGTGGCTCGGCTCGTTCCTCTGGAAAGAGGGTGACGTCAAGGTCATCGACGGCTTCGGCCCGAATGCCATTGCCGACCGGGTTCAGGACGTGACCGACCGGGTCGTGCGCCTGCAGACCGGCTACCTCTATCACTACGCCTTCGTAATGCTCATCGGCATCGCGGCGCTTGTTACCTGGATGATGCTCGGGAGTTCCGTCTGATGACCGATTGGCCTATTCTTTCAACGGTCACCTTCCTGCCGCTGGCCGGCATCCTGCTCCTGCTTCTGGTGCGGGATGACACGGCGGCCGGCCGCCGCAATGTGCTCAACATTTCGCTTCTGACCACGGTCGTCACCTTCCTGGTGTCGCTGGTCATCTGGTACGGCTTCGACAATGCCAATGCCGGCTTCCAGATGGTCGAGAAACACGACTGGCTCGGCACCGGCATTTCCTATCACCTCGGTATCGACGGCATCTCTATGCTTTTCGTCGTGCTGTCGGCCTTCCTCATGCCGTTTTGCGTGCTGGCGAGCTGGCTCTCGGTCGAAAAGCGCATCAAGGCTTACATGATCGCCTTCCTTCTGTTGGAAGTGTTCATGATCGGCGTCTTCGTCTCGCTCGATATCGTGCTGTTCTACGTCTTCTTCGAAGCCGGTCTCATCCCGATGTTCATCATCATCGGTGTCTGGGGCGGCAAGGATCGCGTTTACGCCAGCTACAAGTTCTTCCTCTATACGCTGCTCGGGTCGGTGCTGATGCTGCTCGCCATCATGGCGATGTACTGGCAGGCGGGCACGACCGACATTCCTTCGCTTCTGGCCTACAACTTCCCGCCGCACATGCAGACCTGGCTCTGGCTGGCCTTCTTCGCCTCCTTCGCGGTGAAGATGCCGATGTGGCCGGTCCACACCTGGCTGCCGGACGCGCACGTTCAGGCGCCGACCGCCGGCTCGGTCATCCTGGCCGGCGTGCTGTTGAAGCTCGGCGGTTATGGCCTGCTGCGCTTCTCGCTGGCGATGTTCCCGGTGGCGTCCGATTATTTCCAGCCCTTCGTCTTCGCGCTGTCGGTTATCGCCATCATCTACACCTCGCTGGTGGCGATGATGCAGACCGACATCAAGAAGCTGATTGCCTATTCCTCCGTTGCCCACATGGGCTACGTCACCATGGGTATTTTCGCCGCCAATGTGCAGGGCGTGCAAGGCGCGATCTTCCAGATGCTGTCGCACGGCATCGTCTCCGGCGCGCTCTTCCTCTGCGTCGGCGTCGTCTACGACCGCATGCACACCCGCGACATTTCTGCCTACGGCGGTCTCGTCAACAACATGCCGAAATATGCCGTCGCCTTCATGATCTTCACCATGGCGAATGTCGGTCTTCCCGGCACGTCGGGCTTCATCGGCGAATTCCTGACCCTGCTCGGTGCCTTTCGCGCCAACACCTGGGTGGCGCTGTTCGCCACAACAGGCGTGGTCCTGTCGGCAGCCTACGCGCTCTGGCTCTATCGCCGGGTGATCTTCGGTTCGCTCGACAAGGAAAGCCTGAAATCTCTGGTCGACCTCTCGGGCCGGGAAAAGATCATTCTCTATCCGCTGATCGTTCTGACCATCTTCTTCGGCGTCTACCCGGCACCGGTGTTCGATGCAACGGCGGCCTCCGTGGACGTGCTGGTGAACCACTACTCCGCAGCTGTGCAGGCAGCGCACGATGTTGCGCTTTCGGTGAAATGACGACAGGACAATTGTGACATGACCGCTGAAACACTGCTTGCCAGCCTTCATCTTTCCACACCGGAGCTGATCCTCGCGATCGGCGCCCTGGTGCTGCTGATGATCGGCGTCTTCGCCGGCGAGAAGTCCTCGCCTCTGGTCACGGGGCTTGCGATCGCGCTTCTGGTTGCTGCCGGCATCGCGCTGGTGACCATCACGGGCGAGGGGCAAGCTTACAACGGCGCCTTCCTGTCGGATCCCTTCGCCAAGTTCATGAAGGTGCTGGCGCTGATCGGCTCCGTCGTTGCCATGGTCATGACGCTCGGCCACGCCAAGGCTTCGGGCATCGACAAGTTCGAATTCCCGGTGCTGCTGGTGTTGGCGACGCTCGGCATGATGCTGATGATTTCGGCCAACGACCTGATCTCGCTTTACCTGTCGCTGGAACTGCAGTCGCTGGCGCTCTATGTCGTCGCCGCCATCAACCGCGACAACCTGCGCTCCACCGAAGCGGGCCTCAAATACTTCGTGCTCGGCGCCCTGTCGTCGGGCATGCTGCTCTACGGCATGTCGCTGGTTTACGGCTTCACCGGCCACACCGGCTTTGAAGGGATCGCCCAGGCGCTGACCGCCGAAACCCGCTCGCTCGGCCTTGTCTTCGGTCTGGTCTTCGTGCTCGCAGGTCTGGCCTTCAAGATTTCCGCCGTACCCTTCCACATGTGGACGCCGGACGTTTATGAAGGTGCTCCGACGCCAGTGACCGCCTTCTTTGCCGCTGCCCCGAAGGTCGCCGCCATGGCGATCCTCGTGCGCATCGTCATCATCGCCTTCCAGCCCGTCGTTGCCGACTGGCAGCAGATCGTCGTCTTCATCTCGATTGCCTCGATGCTGCTCGGCGCCTTCGCCGCCATCGGCCAGACCAACATCAAACGCCTGATGGCCTATTCGTCGATCGGCCACATGGGCTATGCGCTGGTCGGTCTCGCCAGCGGCTCGATGGCCGGCGTGCGCGGCGTCATTCTCTATATGCTGATCTACATGGTCATGACGCTCGGCACGTTTGCCTGCATTCTCGCCATGAAGCGCAAGACCGGCGAAAACGTCGAAGAGATCAACGATCTGGCCGGCCTGTCGCAGACCAATCCCTTCATGGCGACCGTGCTGACCATGCTGATGTTCTCGCTGGCCGGCATTCCGCCGCTCGCCGGCTTCTTCGCCAAGTATTTCGTCTTCATGGCCGCCATCGAAGCCAATCTCTATGCGCTTGCCATCATCGGCGTTCTCGCCTCCGTCGTCGGCGCCTACTACTACCTGCGCATCATCAAGCTGATGTGGTTTGATGATGCCAAGGGTGAGTTTGCCCGCGCCTCTGGCGAGCTGCGTCTGGTCTACGGCCTCTCCGGCCTGTTCGTGCTCGGTTATGTGCTGATCGGCGGACCGCTCGGCACAGCTGCCGAAGTGGCAGCGCGGACCTTCTTTTGACGGCGGCTGACGGGGGCCGCCGGATTCGGCTCGACGACTTCCGGCACATCGCCCTCGACGACACGACCTCCACCAACAGCGAGTGCCTTGAGCGCGCCCGCCATGGTGATCACGGCAATCTCTGGATCACCGCAGCCTTGCAGACGGGCGGCCGCGGCCGGCGGGGCAGGGCCTGGGTGTCGGAGCCCGGCAATCTCTACGCCTCGCTGCTCTTGATTGATCCGGCGCCGCTGGACAAGGTTCACAGCCTGCCGCTGGCCGTGGCCGTCGCCGTGCAGGAAGCCGTGCAGGCGGTGATGCCGCAAGGCACGCCACCGGTCATGATCAAGTGGCCGAACGATATCCTTATCGACCGCAAGAAGACCTGCGGCATCCTGCTTGAGGGTGAAACGCTGCCCGACCGGCGCCAGGCGCTGGTCATCGGCTGCGGCATCAACATCGCCCATGCGCCCGATGCGGCCATGTATCCGATCACCTCGCTGCGCGCCTACGGCTCGCCGGTTTCGCCCGAGGAGCTCTTCGCCCACCTCTTCCGTTCGATGGCCGGTGCATTGGCATTGTGGGATCGCGGTGAGGGGCTTCCGGCCATCATCGAACGCTGGAAAGCGGCCGCCGGCGGCATTGGGGAAAAGATAACGGTCAACCTCAACGACCGCTCGATTTCCGGGCAATTCGCCGGAATTGATGATACAGGTCGTTTAATATTGGATACCGGCCTGGGCACCAAACAGCTGTTTGCCGCCGGTGATGTTTTCTTCGGATGAAATGGAATTGACTTTGACGATAAGCAAACAGGACCAATTCGTGTTCCTGCCGCTGGGCGGCGTTGGCGAGATCGGCATGAACCTCGCCCTCTACGGCTATGGCGCGCCGGGTCACCGGCAGTGGATCATGGTCGATTGCGGCGTGACCTTCCCGGGCCCCGATCTTCCCGGCGTCGATCTGGTTCTCCCAGACATCGGCTTTCTCGCCAAAGAGCGCAAGAACCTCAAGGGCATCATCATCACCCATGCGCACGAGGATCATTACGGCGCGCTCAACGATCTCTGGCCGGGCCTCAACGTGCCGGTCTATGCCTCGCCGTTCACGGCCGGCATGCTCGAAGCCAAGCGCGATTACGAGCGCAGCCGCACGCAGATCCCGATCACCATCTTCAAGCAGGGCGACACGATCAATGTCGGCCCGTTCAGCGTCGAGGCCGTTGGTGTCAACCACTCGATCCCCGAGCCCATGTCGCTGGTCATCCGTACGCCGCTCGGCAATGTCGTCCACACCGGCGACTGGAAGATCGACCATGCCCCGTCGCTCGGACCGTTCACCGACGAGGCCCGCTTCCGCGCCATCGGCGACGAGGGCGTGCTGGCGCTGATTTGCGATTCGACCAATGCCATGCGCGACGGCGTCTCGCCGTCGGAAAAGGAAGTGTCGGAAAGCCTGACCAAGATCATCCAGAATGCCGAAGGCCGCGTGGCGATCACGACATTCTCCTCGAATGTCGGCCGCATCCGCTCGATCGCCTCGGCCGCTGCCGCCGCCGGCCGTGAAGTCCTGCTGCTCGGCAGCTCGATGAAGCGTGTCTGTGGCGTTGCCGGCGATCTCGGCCTGATGGAAGGCCTGCCGTCCTTCATCGCCGAAGACGAATTCGGTTATATCCCGCGCGACAAGGTCGTGGTCATCCTCACCGGCAGCCAGGGAGAGCCCCGCGCGGCCCTGGCCAAGATTGCCCGCGACGAGATGCGCAACATCGCCTTTACGGCCGGCGATACGGTCGTCTTCTCCTCGCGCGCCATTCCCGGCAACGAGAAGGCCATCAACGATATCAAGAACGGCCTGGTCGAACAGGGCATCCACATCGTCACCGATTCCGAGGCGCTGGTGCATGTCTCCGGCCATCCCCGCCGCAACGAGCTGCAGCAGATGTATCAATGGACCCGGCCGCAGATGCTGGTGCCTGTGCATGGCGAGGCAGCACACCTGGTGGCCCAGGGTGAACTCGGTCAGCAGTCCGGCATCAAGGTCGTACCGCGCGTGCGCAACGGCGACATGCTGCGCCTGGCGCCCGGCGCGCCCGAAGTCATCGATACCGCGCCGCATGGCCGCATCTTCAAGGATGGCGGCCTGATCGGCGATTTCGAGCAGATGGGCATCGGCGACCGCCGCAAGCTCTCCTTTGCCGGCCACGTCGCCGTCAATGTCCTGCTCGACGCCCGCTTTGATTTTGCCGCCGACCCGATCATCGTGCCGATCGGCCTGCCGCAGTTCGACGACGAGGGCGAGGACATGAACGACACGCTCTATGATGCTGTCCTGAGTGCCGTCGAAAGCATTCCGCGCGCCCGCCGCAAGGATCTCGGCACGGTGCAGGAAGCCGTCCGCCGCGCTGTGCGCTCCATGGCCAACGAGGTCTGGGGCAAGAAGCCGATGGTCACGGTGTTCATCAACAAGGTCTGATCGCCAAAGAGAGACTGGTCATGCTCGGACGCATCAACCACATCGCGCTCGCCGTGCCCGATCTCGCCTCTGCCGTTAGCGCCTACCGCGATACGCTGGGCGCAACCGTCAGTGCACCGATGGCACTGCCCGAACACGGCGTCACCGTCGTCTTCGTCACGCTTGAAAATACGAAGGTCGAACTGCTGGAGCCCCTGGGCGAGGCCTCGCCCATTGCGGCCTTTCTGGCCAAGAACCCCGATGGCGGCATGCACCACATCTGCTACGAGGTCGCCGATATCAAGGCGGCCCGCGACCGGCTCATTGCTGGCGGTGCGCGCGTTCTCGGCAATGGCGAACCCAAGACCGGCGCTCATGGCAAGCCGGTTCTGTTTCTGCATCCCAAGGATTTTTTCGGCACGCTGATCGAACTCGAACAGGTCTGAGCGCTGCCGGAACACGCCAAACAATAACCCGCGCAGTCGCCTGCGCGGGTTATTGGTGTTTGGACTGGCAGTGCTTACTGGTTGGAGGACATGTAGTCCTTCATGTTCTCTGGCGTCACCAGTTCGAACGGGATCCAGATCTTGCGTTCTGCAGGCTCCTTGCGGGCCATTTTCACGGCAGCGTCGAGACCGGCCGAGCCTTGTGAAATCGCGTTCTGGAATACTGTCACGTCCATGTCGCCAGCGGTCATCGCCGCCATGCCGTCGGGCGTCGCATCGATACCGGCAACCACGACCTTGCTCATATCGACGCCACCGGCCTTCATCGACTGGATCGCGCCGATGGCCATTTCGTCATTGTTGGCAATGACCGCATCGAACGGCGTTCCGGCCGAAAGCCAGTTGGTCATCAGATTGGCCGCTTCCAGCCGGTCCCAGTTGGCCGACTGCTCCTCGATGATCTGGATGCCACTGCACTCAGGCGTGGCGATCACGTCCTTGATGTCCTGCGTGCGCACCAGCGAGGAATGGTTGTTGAGCGGCCCCATCAGCACGAACGCCTTGCCCTTGCCCTTCAGCTGGCGGCAGACTTCCTTGGTCTGCAACGTGCCCGATTCCAGCTCGTCGGAGCCGACGAACGACGTCAGATCCGGAAGCTGGTCGACGTCTGACGGCGGATGGTTGACATAAACGAGCGGAATTTTGGCATCGGCGGCCATCTTGGTGATTGCAGGCGTCCCGTCCGAATCGACCGCCACGACGACAATGGCGTCGACGCCCGATGAAATGAAATTCTGAACCTGGTCGATCTGCTTGCTCGGATCGCTCTGTGCATCCTCGACCTGAAGCGTGATGTTGCCGAGTTCATCGGCCTTCTTCTGCATGCCGTCCCGCAGGATGGTGATGAACGTGCTGTCGAACCGCGCCAGCGAGATGCCGACATTCTCCGCCTGTGCCGCCGTTGCCATCAGTGCGCATGCCGCCGTGGAAATCAGGAAACGTCTCATGGTCATTCCTCCCTTTCATCAATGCCTTGAAAATCGACTGCTAATTATTGGAATACTTATTCCATGGCTGAGTATAGACAAAATATCTATTCCATTTTCAAGAGGCAAAAATTGACGATTGCCAATTGTCGCAGGCGGGAAAAGAAATTGCTGTTGCGCAGCGCAGGCTGATATAAGCGGCCGGATTTCAGAGGACGTTCGCGCAGGACCGGTTTTGTGGTTGGCGCCAAACTGCCGGCTTGCCAAAGCGCACGGCGAAGGAATTCCAGTGGCCGTATTCTCCGCCTTCGCTGTCTATTTCATCTTCTGGTGGATTACGCTCTTTGCGATCCTGCCGCTCGGGCTGCGCACGCAGGCGGAAGAAAACGAGGTCGTACCCGGCACCGTCGAAAGCGCCCCGGCCAAGGTCAAGCTGCTGCGCATCATGGTGACGACGACGCTGGTGTCGGCGGCACTTTACGCCGCCTGGTATATCGTCGTCTTCCAACTCGGCTTCGGCCTGGATTCGATCCCGCGCATCGTGCCCAACTTCGATTGAGCGGCTCGGGTGGGCTGGAAAACCGTATGAGAATCACGCCGTGTCAGCCTGAAGACCGGCAATGCGCGCAAGTGTCGCGGTGATGGGCAAAAGCTCGCACGGATGAAGTCGGCAATGGGCATGAGATTCCATCTCGGGCACACCAAGTACACGGTCCATGGCGCCACCAGAAATCCGGATTGTCAGCAAGAAAGCCAAAAAAAAACAAGGCTAAAAGCCTTGTTCTTAAAGTATCGCGTGATCCTTATCCGTTACCGGTGGCTGCGTGTTACGCGCCTTTAGATCTTATCCTCCCAAGACTTGACCGCGAAATCGACAAGAATTTAAGCTCCCTGCCTGTTTTCTGACCTGAAACTAGCCCAAAGATTGGCCTGTGTCATCCCATTTTTTTGCATTTTTGTTACACTCAAGTTAAATTTTTCGATTGACAACCGTTTATATAATCCTGTTATAGACGCCTCTTTTAAATGCTTTACCGTGCGTCAGCCGAAGCATCGGGACCTCCCCAAATCAGCACTGTTTGTTGGCCCGCAAAGGCGGGTTTCCTTCCGCCTGCGAAGCGGTTATGTACGCTCTGCGTGCCGGCGGCTGTGAGGGGACTGCGCGCATTCCTTACAAACCTTATTTCGCCCGAATCCTCCAGTAGTGCGACCATCTCTAGTTCTGGAACCTGCCATGCGTCTTTCCCGCTTTTTTCTGCCCATTCTGAAAGAGAATCCCAAGGAGGCGGAAATCGTGTCGCACCGCCTGATGCTGCGCGCCGGTATGGTTCGCCAGCAATCCGCCGGCATCTACACCTGGCTGCCGCTCGGCAAGCGCGTTCTCGACAAGGTCAATGCGATCATCCGCCAGGAGCAGAACCGCTCCGGCGCCATCGAGCTTCTGATGCCGACGCTGCAGTCGGCCGAGCTCTGGCAGGAAAGCGGCCGCTATGACGCCTATGGCAAGGAAATGCTGCGCATCAAGGACCGTCAGGACCGGCCGATGCTCTACGGCCCCACCAACGAGGAGATGATCACCGATGTGTTCCGCTCCTATGTGAAGTCCTACAAGGACCTGCCGCTCAATCTCTACCATATTCAGCTGAAGTTCCGCGACGAGATCCGTCCTCGTTTCGGCACCATGCGCTCGCGCGAGTTCATGATGAAGGATGCCTATTCCTTCGATCTCGACCGCGAAGGCGCCGTCGACGCCTACAACCGCATGTTCGCGGCCTATCTGCGCACCTTTGCGCGCCTCGGTCTGCGCGCCATTCCCATGCGGGCCGACACAGGCCCGATTGGCGGCGATCTCAGCCATGAATTCATCATTCTGGCCGACACCGGCGAATCGGAAGTCTTCTGCCACAAGGATTTCGTCAATTTCGACATTCCCGCAGCGGATCTCGACTTTGACGACACGGCCGGCCTGAAGGCGATCTTCGATCAGTGGACGTCCGTTTATGCCGCCACGTCCGAAATGCACGACGAGGCTGCCTTTAACGCCATTCCCGAAGGCGATCATCTTTCGGCGCGCGGCATCGAAGTCGGCCACATCTTCTATTTCGGCACGAAATATTCCGAAGCCATGGGCGCCAAGGTACAAGGCCCCGACGGCAAGGAACACATCGTCCACATGGGATCCTACGGCATCGGACCGACCCGTCTCGTGCCCGCCATCATTGAGGCCTCGCACGACGAGAACGGCATTATCTGGCCCGATTCCGTCGCCCCGTTCGATGCCGTCGTCATCAACATGAAGGCCGGCGACGCCGCCTGCGATGCGGCCAGCGAAACCATCTACAAGGCGCTGAGCAATGCTGGTCTCGACATGCTCTATGACGACACCGACGACCGGGCCGGCACCAAGTTCGCCACCGCCGACCTGATCGGCGTTCCGGTGCAGATCATTGCCGGCCCGCGCTCGATCGCCGCCGGCGAAGTCGAGATCAAGGACCGCAAGACCGGCGCCCGCGAAACCATGAGCATTGAGGCGGCTATCAACAAGATAACCGAAGCCCGGGGCAAATGAGTGTCGCAAAAGCCGGCGTGACTGTGGCACGTTGAATTTGACCGATTGCTGCGGGCGGGTGATTCCGTCTGCCTGCGGTTCTGAAAGAGACGAGGGGAGACATCATGAGTGTCGCGGCTGAGGTGGAGCAAAAGGCTGCGGAGACGCATATGCCGTCGAGCCGCCCGTTCTCGACCTTCGAAAGGATGGTCGCCTGGCGTTATCTGCGCTCGCGCCGCAAGGAAGCCTTCATCTCCGTCATCGCCGGCTTTTCCTTCGTCGGCATCATGCTCGGCGTCGCGACGCTGATCATCGTCATGGCGGTCATGAACGGCTTCCGCACCGAACTCATCTCCCGCATTCTCGGCATCAACGGCCACATGATCGTTCAGCCGATCGATGGCCCACTCAACAACTATTCTGACCTCGCGCTGAAATTTGCCGCCGTGCCCGGCGTCACCATGGCCATTCCGCTTGTCGAGGGCCAGACGCTGGCCTCCGGCGCCCGCGGTGCCGGCACCGGTGCGCTGGTCCGCGGCATCCGGGCGGAAGATCTCACCAAGCTGAAATTCGTCGCCGACAACATCCGCTCCGGCGATCTCGTCGGATTTGCCGCCGGCTCCGGCGTCGCCATCGGCATCCGCATGGCCGAGCAGCTGGGCCTGAGTGCCGGCGATTCGATCACGCTCGTGGCGCCGGAGGGGGATGTGACCCCGCTCGGCGTCAATCCGCGCGTCAAATCCTATACGGTCTCGGCCATTTTCGAGATCGGCATGTCGGAATACGACGCCTCGATCATCTATATGCCTCTCGAGGAATCGCAGCTCTATTTCAATGTCGAAGGCATCGTTCAGTCGATCGAGCTTTTCGTCCAGAACCCCGATCTGGTCGATGCACTGAGAAAGCCGATCGAGGAGGCCGCCGGGCGGCAGATCTTCATCACTGACTGGCGCCAGCGCAACAGCACCTTCTTCTCGGCGCTGGAGGTCGAGCGCAACGTCATGTTCATGATCCTGACGCTGATCGTGCTCGTCGCGGCGCTCAACATCGTTTCTGGCCTGATCATGCTGGTCAAAGACAAGGGCCGTGACATCGCCATCCTGCGCACCATGGGCGCCTCGGCCGGTGCCATCATGCGCATCTTCTTCATGACCGGCGCCGCCATCGGCCTTGTCGGCACGCTCGCCGGTGTCGCGCTCGGCGTCGTCGTCTGTCTGAACATCGAATCGATCCGCCAGTTCTTCACCTGGATTTCGGGCACGGCGATCTTCAATCCGGAGCTTTACTTCCTCAGCCAGCTTCCGGCCGATATGAACTTCGGCGAAACCTTCTCCGTCGTTCTGATGGCGCTGGCGCTCTCTTTCCTCGCCACCATCTTCCCGGCCTGGCGGGCCTCGCGGCTCGATCCCGTCCAGGCCCTGCGCTACGAATAAGAAACAAGGAACACCCAACCCATGAATGCGCGCGTGGCATTGCAGCTTTCCGGCGTCGAGCGCCACTACGGCCAGGGCGACACGATCCTGTCGATCCTCAAAGGCGCCGATTTCGTTCTGCGCAGCGGCGAGACCGTGGCGCTGGTCGCCCCGTCCGGCACCGGCAAATCGACCCTGCTGCACATTGCCGGCCTGCTGGAGCGTCCCGATGGCGGCGAGGTCCTGGTCAACGGCATTTCCTGCGGCGATCTTCCCGATGAGCGCCGCACGGCGATCCGCCGCAACGAGATCGGCTTCGTCTACCAGTTCCATCACCTGCTGCCGGAATTCACAGCACTCGAAAACATCATGATGCCGCAGCTGATCGCCGGCCTCTCCAAGGCCGATGCCCGCGAGCGCGCTGCCCAGCTTCTCGACTACATGCGCATCGGTCACCGCGCCGATCACCGCCCGTCGGAACTGTCTGGCGGCGAGCAGCAGCGCGTCGCCATCGCCCGGGCCGTCGCCAATGCGCCGCTCGTGCTGCTGGCCGACGAGCCGACCGGTAACCTCGATCCCGAAACCGCCGGTTATGTCTTCGAAGCCCTGGAAGCCCTGGTGCGCCAGTCGGGCCTTGCGGCCCTCATCGCCACCCACAACCACACGCTGGCGGCCATGATGGACCGGCGCGTGACGCTGGAAGACGGCAAGGTCGTCGAACTGGCCTAGGTCTTACGGTCTGCAGGCCGTCAGGCCGATGTCGTCGCTCCAGTCGGCGATCGTCACCATCTGCGGCGCCACCTTGATCGGACCGCCATTGAGCTCACCCTTGCCGGTCAGAACGTTCAGGTCACATTCCATGTCGTCGGCCGGGCCGGCGTCACGCACGGCATAGGTATAGCCGGCGACGATGAACTCGAAATTTCGGTAGGCGATCGTCAGCTTCTGTGTGTAGTGGCGCTGGTCGACGGCGTTGTTCTGCGACGTCACCAGGATCGAGCCGTTCGGCAGCGCCTCGATCACCGGATCGGTGCCGACATAGATGAACGACCCATCGACCTTGTTGGTGGCGACCGTCTTCAGCTCCATGCGGCCGCCCGAGGGATCGTTGAGGAAAATATAGATCCCGTTCATCTCGGTGCTGCTCTGGGCCGGGCGCACGATCATCGCCAGGTCCGTATCGCCGTCCTTGTCCCAGTCGCCCGTGGTCGCGGACGCGATCCGTTCCGGATCGATCGGCTCCGCCATGACAGCGCCTGTGCTCAGCAAACCGGCAAGGCCGGCAACAATCCATGTCTTCATTGTCAAACGTCTGCTCCGTGAATATCGCGCAAATCTAGAGCGCTCCGGCGGCAAGGTCCAGCGCCACATCTGGGATTTAACGCGTCAAGACATCAGCCGAAGAATCCTGTTGACGACGGAACATAAATAGAACAAAATGCAAACATAAGAGAACGGGAGACGCACTATGACTGACTTCATTCGTGACCTCGCAGCCTTCGCTTCCATGGCAATGTTCGTCGCCAGCATTTCCGTCATCGTTCTGGGCATGTAATCCGGACGAAAACACTGCTATTTGCCGGCCGGTTGTTCGAGCCGGCCAGACTCTAAAAGTGATCATCCACAGCCACCGATCTGGACATCTGCGTTCTGAAACAGGATACCCTGAAGCTCAGGTGATTCAGGGCGAATGATATGGCGGACACGGGTGTTGTGAAGGTGGATCAAGCGGGACCGGCGGAAAACGGCGGGCCCGGGTTCGTGCATCTGCGCGTGCATTCCGCCTTCTCGCTGCTCGAGGGCGCGCTGCCGATCAAGAAGATCATCAGCAAGGCTGTCGCCGACCAGCAGCCGGCCCTCGGCATTGCCGATACCAACAATCTCTTCGCCGCGCTGGAGTTCGCCCAGAAGGCGGCGGAGGAGGGTATCCAGGCCATCATCGGCTGCCAACTGGCGATCGACATGGAAGATGACGGCGACAACGAGCGCCGTGGCCATCAGCAGCATCTGGTCAAGCTGCCCTCGATCGTGCTGATTGCCGCGACCGATGAAGGTTATGTGCGGCTGGTCGATATCGTCAGCCGCGCCTATCTCGACGGCGAGGGCACGCAGTCCGTGCGCATCTCCATGTCCTGGCTGCGCGAGGCAGGCACCGAAGGCCTGATCGTCCTGACCGGTGCCTCCGGCGGCCCGGTCGACATGGCGATGAAATCCGACCATACGGCGCTGGCCAAGGCGCGGCTGAAGGCGTTGGAAGCGCTGTTCGGCGACCGGCTCTATATCGAGCTGCAGCGCCACGGCCGTTTCGACAAGCGCCACGAACAGCGCATGATCGATCTCGCCTACGAGACCAACCTGCCACTGGTCGCCACCAACGAACCGTTCTTTCCAACACCCGGCGATTACGACGCCCATGATGCGCTGATGGCCGTCGCCCACAATGCCATGGTCTCCGACGATGACCGCTTCCGCCTGACGCCCGATCACTACATGAAGAGCCGCAAGGAAATGGTAACGCTCTTTGCCGATCTGCCCGAGGCGCTCGACAACACGATCGAAGTCGCCATGCGCTGTTCGTTCATGCTGAAGACCCGCGCGCCGATCCTGCCGCGTTTCACCGGCGCCAGCGACGACACGGCGGAGGCGGAACGGGCCGAATCGCTCGAAATGCGCCGTCAGGCCGTCGAGGGCCTCGATGAGCGTATGGCCCGGCTCGGCATTGCTGCCGGCTACACCGAACAGGATTATCGCGAACGGCTGGATTTCGAGCTCGGCGTCATCGAGAAGATGAAGTTTCCCGGTTATTTCCTCATCGTTGCCGACTTCATCAAATGGGCGAAGAACCAGGACATTCCCGTCGGCCCCGGCCGAGGTTCCGGTGCGGGCTCGCTGGTGGCTTACGCGCTGACCATCACCGACGTCGATCCGCTGCGCTTCTCGCTGCTGTTCGAGCGCTTTCTCAATCCCGACCGCGTCTCGATGCCCGACTTCGACATCGACTTCTGCCAGGATCGCCGCGAAGAGGTGATCCGCTATGTGCAGCGCAAATACGGCCGCGAGCAGGTGGCGCAGATCATCACCTTCGGATCGCTGCAGGCGCGCGCCGCGCTCCGCGACGTCGGCCGCGTGCTCGAAATGCCCTATGGCCAGGTCGACAAGATCTGCAAGCTCGTGCCCAACAACCCGGCCAACCCGACGCCGCTGTCAAAGGCGATCGAGGAAGAGCCGCGCCTGCAGGAAGAGGCCGACAAGGAGCCGGTCGTCGCGCGGCTGCTCGACATCGCCCAGAAGATCGAAGGCCTCTACCGCCACGCCTCGACCCATGCCGCCGGCATTGTCATCGGCGACCGGCCGCTGTCGAAGCTCGTGCCCATGTACCGCGATCCGCGCTCCGACATGCCGGTCACCCAGTTCAACATGAAATGGGTCGAGCAGGCCGGTCTGGTGAAGTTCGACTTTCTCGGCCTGAAGACGCTGACCGTCTTGAAAGTGGCGATGGATTTCATTGCCAAGCGCGGCATCACCGTGAAGATGGAGGGCCTGCCGCTCGACGATGCGCTGACCTACGAGATGCTCGCCAAGGGCGACACGGTCGGCGTGTTCCAGGTGGAAAGTGCCGGCATGCGCAAGGCGCTGATCGGCATGCGCCCCGACTGCATCGAGGACATCATCGCGCTGGTGGCGCTCTATCGTCCGGGCCCGATGGAAAACATCCCGACCTACAACGCTCGTAAACACGGCGAGGAGGAGATCGAGACCATCCATCCGATGATCGACCACCTGCTCAAGGAAACGCAGGGCGTCATTGTCTACCAGGAACAGGTGATGCAGGTCGCACAGGTGCTGTCGGGCTATTCGCTCGGCGAGGCCGATCTTCTGCGCCGTGCCATGGGCAAGAAGATCAAGGAGGAAATGGACAAGCAGCGCGCCCGTTTCGTCGAAGGCGCAATGCGGAACAAGGTCTCCAAGCCGCAGGCCGACAATATTTTCGAACTTCTGGCCAAGTTCGCCAACTACGGCTTCAACAAGTCGCACGCCGCCGCCTATGCCATTGTCTCCTACCAGACGGCCTATCTGAAGGCCCATTATCCGGTCGAGTTCCTCGCCGCCTCGATGACGCTAGACATGTCGAACACCGACAAGATCGTCGACTTCCGGCAGGACGCCCAGCGCCACGGCATCGAGGTCGTGCCGCCCTCGGTCCAGACCTCGTTCCGCCACTTCGAAACGGGCCCGTACCGGATCTACTATTCGCTGTCGGCGCTGAAGGGCGTCGGCGAGGCGGCGGTCGATCACATCGTTGCCGTGCGCGGCGAGGTGCCGTTTGCCAGCATCGAGGATTTCTGCCTGCGCATCGATCCGAAACTTTTGAACCGCCGCGTCTTCGAAAGCCTGATCTGCGCCGGTGCCTTTGATTGTTTCGGCAAAGACCGCGCCGAGCTCGTCTCGGGCCTTGATCGTATTCTCGGTTTTGCCCAGATGGCCCAGGCCAACAAGGTCAGCGGCCAAAGCGATATGTTCGGGGCAGGGGCAGCGACAGGCCCGGAAGCCATCGTCTTTCCGGCCTATACCCCGTGGCTGTCGTCGGAAAAGCTGCAGCGTGAGTTTCAGGTGCTGGGCTTCTATCTCTCGGCCCACCCGCTCGATGCCTACAATCCGCTGCTGGCCAAGATGCGGGTGCAGACCTTTGCCGATTTTTCCGCTGCGGTGAAAAAGGGCGCCGTCGCCGGCCGTCTGGCGGGAACCGTCACCTCGAAGCAGGAGCGCAAGACCCGCACCGGCAACAAGATGGGCATCGTCGCCTTTTCCGATTCCACCGGCCAGTATGAAGCCGTGCTGTTTTCAGAAGCGCTCGCCCAGTACCGCGATCTGCTCGAGCCCGGCACCTCGCTGGTCATCACCGTCCAGGCGGAAGAGCGCCCCGAAGGCATCGGCCTGCGCATCCAGACACTCCAGTCGCTGGAGGAACGCTCGTTCCAGATGCAGAAGGCCATGCGCGTCTATGTGCGCGATGCCGGGCCGCTCCGCTCGGTTGCGGCCCATCTGAATGCCAGGGGCGACGGGCTGGTCTCCTTCATCGTCATCAAGGACAACGGCCAGCGCGAGATCGAGGTCGAACTGACGGAGAAATACCGCATCTCCCCCGAAATCGCCGCCGCTATGCGCTCAGCGCCCGGCGTCATCGACGTGGAACTCGTCCAGGCGTAAAATTCAGCCCTTTGGCGATCTGCGGGTGATGGTGATGAAATCCGTGCCGTCGCCCGTGTCCTGGCCAAGGCCCGTATCGGAAACCGACAGCGACGAGCCGTCGGCCAGAAGCAGGGCGATACGCTTGCGCGTCTCCTCGGGGATGGTGATCCGGTCGAGCGTGCGGTGCGCCGCGTTGAAGGCCAGCGCATCCTCCGTCTTGGTGATGCCGAGGCGGGCCATCGTGCTCTTGGGCAGATCATTGTCCATCGTCAGGCCGAACCATTCGCCCTTCCCGGTCTTGGTGTCGGTGTCCTGAAACTGGAAGAAATGCGTGCCGAGCGCGATTTCCGGATCTTTGATGCTGATCGGCGCTTCAAACACCGGCTTGAATTTCTGCCTGACCATGATGATGCCGTTGGCGGGTGTGCCTTTGCCGGCCTTGGCGTAGAGCGCGGTCACCAGATCCGGCGTGATCTTGCCGTCGACGGTGAGCTTTTCGGCCGTCTGGAAATCGCTGATCGCCTGGCGCGTCTGCCTGCCGGGGAAACCGTCCGGAACACCGGCGTCGAAGCCGAGACCGGTGAGAAGCGTCTGCACGTCGACATTCATCTCGCGCTCGCCGCGCCGGCTGATGAGAATGCGGATCGGCAGTTTTTCTTCGGCAGGCTCGGCAACCGTCGAGGACGTCGTTTCGTTCATCGCCACTTCGACAGAGCCGGTTCCCGCATGCTCCATGGCCGGCCGCAATTGCGCGTCGGAGAGCAGCAGCGGCGTTTTTGCTTCCGTCTCCGGCTGCATCAGCACTCGGTGCGAAATCTGTTCCGGCACCAACTGCCGGTCGCTGATGACGACATGGGCGCCGCGATTGGTCATGCTGTAGAGCAGGGGGGCGAACTTGTTCGGCAGGCGGACGCAGCCGTGCGAGGCCGGATAATCCGGCACCGAATTCGAGGCATGCAGCGCGATGCCCGACCAGGTCAGCCGCTGCATGAAGGGCATCGGCGCGCCGGAATAGATGTTGGATTCGTGATAGCGCTTCTTTTCGAGAATGGAGAAGATTCCCGTGGGCGTCGAATGGCCCTTCTTGCCGGTCGAGACCTTCGAGGTCGCAATGACCGTGTCGCCGTCATAGACGACGAGGGACTGCGTGTCCTTGGACACAATGACCTGCAGGGGGCCTTCGATGGATCCGGCGAGCGCAGTGCCTGCCGAAAGCGCGAGCGTGAAAAATCCGATACCAAAAAACAGACGCGGGTTCATGATTATCTTCCAAACGCAATACAGATTGCGTGAACCTAGACCAACAGGATTAAGGAAGGTTTGCCGGCATGGCTTGCTTCCAATCTTCGTATTCTATTGAAACACGGACGGCCCGCCAGCTTTATTCATTCGCGTCTTTTTTGCTGGCCTGTTTGCTGGTTTGCCCGTTTCGTCCTCTGCCGAACGTATAGCCCGTCTCGACGCTTTTCCGGCCGAATTTGTCGCGCAAAAGCTCCATCGCCGCTTCCGCTGCAGCCCGCCGTCCGGCCGTCGGATCGACCAGATCCGGCGGGTCGGCGCGCTGCGCATCGGAGAGATCGGTGACGCCGATGCCGAGCAGCCGGAATTTCGTCCCGTCGGTTTCCTTTTCCAGGAGCTGCAGGCCGGTGCGGAAGATGCGGTCGGCCAGCTGAGTCGGATCTTCGAGCTTGCGGTTGCGCGTCCGGCTCTTGAAGTCGGTGGTCTTCAGCTTCAGCACCACGGTCTGGCCAGCGGTCGCATGTTTCTTCAGCCGGAAGGCCACCCGCTCGCTCAGCTGGCGCAGATGAAAGATCAGGTCTTCGGGCCGGGAAAGATCGTCGTTGAAGGTGGTTTCGGCCGAAACGCTCTTGGCCTCCTCGTTGATGTGCACCTCGCGGTCGTCAAGGCCGCGCGACAGGCGGAACAGCCGCTGGCCCATGGCGCCATAGCGGCGCATCAGCACGCCTTCTTCCATCGTCTGGAGCTGGCCGATGGTGCGGATGCCGTCCTGCTCCAGCGTCGCGTCGAAGGCCTTGCCGACCCCCCAGATCAACTTCACCGGTTTGTCGGACAGGAAGGTCGTTGCCTCCGCCCGGCCGATCACCGAAAAGCCGCGCGGCTTCTGCAGGTCGGATGCGATCTTTGCCAGGAACTTGCAATAGGAAAGACCTACCGAGACGGTGATGCCGATCTCGTCCTCGACACGCTTGGCAAAGCGCGCCAGCGTCCGCGCCGGCGGATCGTGATGCAGCCGCTCGGTGCCCTTCAGCTCGAGAAAGGCTTCGTCGATCGACACCGGCTGCACCAGCGGCGTCAGCTCCTCCATCATCGCCCGCACCTGACGGCCGACGCGGACATATTTCTCCATGTCCGGCTTGATCACCACCGCCTGCGGGCACGCCTCCAGTGCCTTGAACATCGGCATCGCCGAGCGCACGCCATGAATACGGGCGATATAGCAGGCCGTCGAGACGACGCCGCGCTTGCCGCCGCCGATGATCAGCGGCTTGTCGGCGAGCTCCGGATTGTCGCGTTTTTCGACCGAGGCGTAGAAGGCATCGCAATCGATATGGGCGAGCGTCAGATCGAACAGTTCGGCGTGATAGACCAGCCGCGGACTGCCGCAGCTGCGGCAGCGGCGCAGGCCCTCGGGCTGACCGCCAAGGCAGTCACGGCAAAATCCGGGCGTGGTGCGGTGATCGGTCATAATCAATGGAACAAACGTTGAACATCGCTACGTTACGCGCTATGTTCGTGCTTCTCAAGAGGCCGTTTCCGGCTGTACCGGAAATCACGCCGAGCCTTTTCTCGCATGCAGATGATCGAGAATGATCGCCGCTGCCTCGGTCCAGTCCAGTGCCCGGCGAACGCCCTCTCCGGGGTCGGGCGCCATGGCGAGGAAGTCGCGGTTGGCCATGATGTTGATCAGCAGGCAGTCCGGCGCATGCTCGCGCACGGAATGCAGGTTGCGGACGATATCGTCGATGAAGATGACGGGCAGATCGCGGTCCCGGTGCAGGGTTTTGACCATGGGCCCTTTCGCCTCTTCGGTGGCCATCAGCGGGAAATGCAGGCCGAAACTGTCGAGCAATGCCCGGCGGATGGCGGCATGGCGCGGCGGCATGGCGGTGAGGAAAACGATGTCGGCGTCGGCCGCGAGCTGGTTCAGCGTCTCGACGGCCAGCGGTGCCGGAAACTGCCACTGGTCGTGCTGGCAGAAGAAGTCCTCAAGCTGCGCCGAGACCGTGGCTTCGTCGCTCTCAGCCCCGGTTTCGAGCGAAACGACATTGCCGTGCAGGCGGAAGGAGCGGGGCAGGAGATCGAGCCCGCCGGCGCGCAGATACTGCGTCAGCGGCACGATGAACTCGAGCACAACCTCGTCGATGTCGCAGACGATCAGCGGCCGGTCGGAGAGTGCGATATCGCAGGGTGACAGGTGATCCGCCACGCTCATAGGCTCCCTGAATAATCGGGGCCGGCAAAGTGGCGGTGGGCTTTCACCACATCCTCCGGCCGTGTGTCCGTAGCAGTGCAGAAAGCCATGAGGGTCGGTTCATGGCCCATCAGAAAGTCGAGCAGTCCGGCGAGGAACGCCGGATCGTTGACGGAAGACCGAAGCGAACCGAGATCGGTGCCGGTCAGCGCCAGAAAGCGGCCGAGCAGTTCGGGCTCATTGGCAAGCCAGCCGAAAACGGAGATGGCGATTTCGTCAGCTGTGCTCAATTGTGGCAACCTTCTGGGGTTTGCTGCGCATTTGGGGAATGAAATTACCTATTCCTCAACCAAATGGACGTATGACTTGAAACGAGAAGCTCAGGTGGATTCGGCAGGCGTGCAACTTATATGCACTAGTAGCGCTTGCAAGTCAGCACCGGGATACAAGGGATTGTGATGCCCAAACAGGTAATGATCGTCGAAGACAACGAGCTGAACATGAAACTGTTCCGCGATTTGATCGAGGCGTCTGGTTATACGACTATCCAGACCAGAAATGGCATGGAAGCCCTTGATCTCGCACGTAAACATCGGCCGGATCTCATTCTTATGGATATCCAGCTTCCCGAGGTTTCCGGCCTCGAGGTGACCAAATGGCTGAAAGAGGACGACGAACTTCACGTCATTCCGGTTATCGCGGTGACCGCATTTGCCATGAAAGGCGACGAAGAACGTATCCGTCAGGGGGGCTGCGAGGCCTATGTGTCGAAGCCGATTTCGGTGCCGAAATTCATCGAGACGATCAAGACCTATCTGGGCGATATTTGAAAACTGACCACGGGCATCCGGGATATTTTTAGATGACTGCACGTATTCTTGTCGTTGACGACATACCGGCGAACGTCAAGCTTCTGGAAGCTCGGCTGCTGGCGGAATATTTCGATGTGCTGACAGCCGAGGATGGCTACACGGCATTGTCGATCTGCGAGCGCACGCAGGTGGATCTCATCCTTCTCGATATCATGATGCCGGGCATAGACGGTTTCGAGGTCTGCGAACGGCTGAAATCCAACAGCCGCACCGCCCATATTCCCGTCGTCATGGTGACAGCGCTCGATCAGCCATCTGACCGTGTTCGCGGCCTCAAGGCCGGAGCCGATGATTTTCTGACCAAGCCGGTCAACGATCTGCAGTTGATGTCCCGGGTGAAAAGTCTGGTTCGTCTGAAGGCCGTCAGCGATGAGCTGCGCATCCGTGCGGAAACCGCGCAGAACATCGGCCTGCAGGACATGTTCAGCCAGGGCAGGCTGCACCAGGAAGAGATGGCGCAGGTTCTGCTCGTCGACGGGCGCGGCAGCTCGCAGGAGCGTCTCGTGCGGGCGCTGAAGCCCGTGGCCGACGTGGTCGCCATGTCTGACCCGCAGGCAGCCTTGTTCGAAGCTGCCGAAAACACCTTCGATCTCGTCATCGTCAACGCCAATTTCGACGATTACGACCCTTTGCGCCTCTGCTCGCAGCTTCGCTCGCTGGAACGCACGCGCTATATTCCGGTGCTGCTGATCGCCGAACAGAACGACGACGAAATGGTCGTGCGGGCACTTGATCTCGGCGTCAATGATTACATCATGCGGCCGGTGGATCCGAACGAACTCCTGGCGCGCTCGCTCACCCAGATTCGCCGAAAGCGTTTCAACGACAGCCTGCGCCAGAGCGTCACGGAAACGATCGAGCTTGCCGTCACGGATGGCCTGACCGGGCTCCACAACCGCCGTTACCTCGACAATCATCTGAAGCTGCTTCTGGACCGGGCCACTGCTCGTGGCCGTTCCCTGTCGGTCTGCATCACCGATATCGACCGCTTCAAGAGCGTCAACGACACCTATGGTCATGATGCCGGCGACGAGGTTCTGCGCGAAGTTTCCAAGCGCATCCGCTCGACCGTGCGCGGTGCCGATCTCGCCTGCCGTTTTGGGGGCGAGGAGTTCGTCGTCGTCATGCCCGACACGCCCCCCGAGATGGCCGTGGCCGTTGCCGAGCGCCTGCGCAGCGTCATCGAGCAGAAACCGTTCAATCTGAGCGCTGCGGGCATTTCCATCGACATCACCGCCTCGCTCGGCCTGTCGTTCCTGATCCCGGGAGGCGACACGCCGGAGGCGCTGCTCAAGCGGGCCGATACGGCGCTCTACACCGCCAAGCGAAACGGCCGCAACCAGGTGGTTGCCGAAGCCGCCTGAGACCTCGCCTTCCGGTTTATCCACAGGCCCGGTCCGACGATGCGCTATCATGTAAGCCGGCACCAACGCAGCCGTGAGGAAGGGTGGCGCTTTGTACACACCTGGCGAATGCGCATCGTTCATCGAAGCGAGCGGATTTGATTTCCCCGTAAAATTTCAAAGAGTTGACGCTCTTTACGGATTCATTTTCTCAAGCCCTTGGGCGGCCTTTAAGTCCATCGTTTCGATATGGCCGAATTCGAGAATGCCCGGTCCGCAGCGATCGAACGGCTGCCGTGATTTGGCGCTTCACCCGGCCGGTCTGCAGCCAAATTTCTGAAGGCGTTGATTTTTGCTGCCTTTGCCGCCATTCTCCCCCTGCGACAGGAGTTTATCCTGCAAAGAGCTACCCCATGATGCTCAGGTCCGCCGCATCTCCTGGGTCTTGGGGCCGGTCGGTCAGCTTGTGATACAACGGAGTCCTCGTTCCGTTTTCAAAGGCTGGCCGACCCCTTTCTCAAAACGCCGTGTTTCGTCATGAAGCACGGCGTTTTTGTTTTTCGACAGGTGAGGCCGGCAACCCTGAAAACGAAAAAGCGCCGGAGTGACCGGCGCCTTTTTCAATGCAGTGCGAAACGAAGATCTTACTTGATCTTGGTTTCCTTGAACTCGACGTGCTTGCGCGCGATCGGGTCATACTTGGTCTTGTTCATCTTGTCCGTCATCGTACGGCTGTTCTTCGTCGTGACGTAGAAGAAACCGGTGTCGGCTGTCGACAGCAGCTTGATCTTGATTGTTGTAGCCTTGGCCATAGTCGTCCTGCCTTCTTTAAAAAACGATGCCGTGGATGTCCTGCTAGGATCTTATCCACGGCTGCAATTCGTGGCGCGAACCTACAAATCGCGCCCGAAAAGTCAAGCCTGTTTCGGCCGGAAAAGAACCCGGAAGAGTGAAAGTACCACATAAAGCCCAAAGAATCCGGCAATTGCCCAGGCAAAACCCGCATTTCCGGAAATGTCCATGGCCGCGCCGATCGCCTGCGGGCCTGCAACCGTGCCGACCGCATAGGAGAAGATGAAGGCGGCATTGGCGGCCGCAAGGTCGGCGCCGTGCAGCCGTGAGCCGAGATGGCTGAGGCCGACCGTATAGAGCCCGGAGACGCATCCACCCCAGAAAAGCAGCACAATGGCCATCAACCACCAGTTCGACGCGAGCATTGGCAGGCAAAGCGCGCCGAGAAGGCCGACAACCGCCATGATCGACAGAAGATTGCGCCGGTCCTTCATGCGGTCCGACAGCATGCCAAGCGGGATCTGAAAGATGAAATTGCCGATACCCATGACGGTGAGCAGCAGGGCTGCCTGCGATTCGGTCAGGCCCGAGCGGGTGCCGAAGATCGGAAACAGCGACAGGCCACCCGATTCGACCGCGCCGAACACGAACACCGCCGCCGTTGCCGTCGGCACCAGATAGACGTAGCGCAGGAAATGCCGGTCCGGCTTCTCGTCGATGACAGGGCTTTCGTTCCGCGCCAGGAAGATCGGGATGGCGGCCATCAGGATGACGATGGCGCCGACGGCAAACGGCAGGACCCCGTCGCTGCCGAGGATCGAGAACAGCAGCGGCCCGGCGGCAAAGCCGAGCGACAGGACGGTGCCGTAGATGCCGAGCACCAGGCCGCGCCGTTTCGGCGGCGCCGTGGCGTTGATCCAGAATTCCGACAGGATGAACATGATGGTGATGGCGCCATGGAAGACGACGCGCAGCGGAAACCACAGCCAGAAATTCTCGATATAATAAAAGCCCATGGCGCTGATGGCGGCAAACAGGATAGCCCACAGCATCGTGTTGGCGGTGCCGAAGCGATGGGCAAGCTTGGTGGTGAAGGGCGCCGCCGCCATCGAGGCGAGACCGGCCATGGCCGAGTTGAAGCCGATCAGCGTCGAGGAAATCCCGCGCTTCTCCATGATGATGCTGAGAAGCGGCAACCCGAGCCCGATGGCGATGCCGACTGCGGAAATGGCCGCGACCGCTGCGAAAAGAGAACGCCAGTGGATTTCATCGACCGGGCCTGATGTGCCGGACATCGGCTGTGACATGCAAAAGAAATCCTTAGATCAGGTCGCGGACGAATCGCCCGCGGCGCGTGTAGTAGAACGGGACCGGCCTTCCAAAAGGTAAAGAAGGGTCGTCGCGCAGGCAGCTGTTCAGTTCACCGAGGATGATTTCGGTGATATCGGGCATTTTCACGCTGGACGTGTCATTCACATCGATCCAGCGCAGATCGTCAAGCTCGTCGCTGTTGCACAACATGCCCGTGTCGAGCCCGGTTTCGTCGGCAAAAACGGCAAAAAAACGTGTATCGAACCGGCGTGGATGACCCGGCGGCGTGATCGCCCGGGCGATATAGCGCAAGTTGGACAGATCGGGAAGGAAGGGAAGGCTGCCATTTGCCTGTTCGTTGCCGTCACCGGACGAAGCACCGAGCGAGAGGCCGGTCTCCTCGTGCAGCTCGCGGATGGCGGCGAGCGCCAGGGCCCGCATGCGCGCGTCACCGGCGCGCGGTCCGGCAGCGCTCTTCAGCCTGTCGAGCACGTCAGGCTGAAGATCGGGGCCGCAAACGATGGCATGGTCGCGCCGGTCGCGGCGTCCGCCGGGAAACACGTGCACATCCGGCATGAACACATGCCGCGAACTGCGCCGCCCGACGAGAACCTTGACGCTCGCCGTCTGCCGGTCGAGGACGAGGATGGAGGCTGCATCGCGTGGGCGCATACGCATGACCGGCACGTTGGCGGATGGCGCCGCCAGAACCGCTTCGCCCGTGCTGTCGTCAGACAATGTCACGCGTGCGGATCTCGCGCCGGGAGAATGTCGGCAGGCGTATCGTCCTGCCCGCTGAAGCCGTGCATGCGCACGGCCCACTGCAGCCCGATGACACCGCCCTTGACCGGCTGCATCAAAAGCACCGAGCCGATGACCGTGAACGGCGCCCAGATGGCCAGATGCGCCCAGCTCGACATTGTGTAGACAAGATCGGTCATCATGTAGCCGCCCAGCATCAGGTGGCCCATGATGGTGATGACGATATAGGGGGGCAGGTCCTCGGCGCGCTGGTGGTCCATGCGCTCGCCACAGGCGGCGCAGGCATCGACGGGTTTCAGGAAGGCGCGGAACAGCTTGCCGCGCCCGCAGGCCGGGCAGGTGTTGAGAATGCCGCGCCGGATCGACCGCCAGACCGGCCGCTCTTCGGCGTGTCTCTGCTCGAAACGAATGGTGTCGCCATTGCTCGAAGGCTGCATGACCCTATCCTTTGCTGGGACGTTCAGGCCGTAGGGCCCGTTTGTCTATCGTCTGCCGCGCGGCGGGCGCGTTCCCGGCGCTTTTCGCGGGCCGTTGCGGTTGGCGCGCCCCGCCTTGTGGAACGAACGCGTCGCCGTGGGCATTTTCTGCCCTTCGCTGACCATCTCGAAACGCAGCGCACCGGCCAGCGGCACGGCTTCGGCCAGTTTCACCCGCACCGTATCGCCAAGCCGGTATCCAATCCCGGTTTTTTCACCCGACAGCGCTTGGTGCGCCTCGTCATAGATGAAGTAGTCGCGTCCAAGCGTAGATATAGGCACGAAACCGTCGGCGCCATAGGCCGGCAGGCTGACAAAAAGCCCGGCCTTGGTGACACCCGACACGCGCCCGTCGAATTCCTCGCCGACGCGGCCTGACAGATGATGCGCGATCAGCCTGTCGACCGTGTCGCGCTCGGCCGCCATGGCCCGCCGCTCGAAGGTTGAGATTTCGGCCGCGATGTCGGCCAGCAGCCGTTCTTCATCCGGTGACAGCCCGCCTTCGCCAAGCCCCAGCGAGCCGACCAGCGCCCGGTGCACGATCAGGTCGGCATAGCGGCGGATCGGCGAGGTGAAGTGGGCGTATTTCATCAGGTTGAGGCCGAAATGGCCGATGTTTTCCGGGCTGTAGACGGCCTGGCTTTGCGAGCGCAAAACCATCTCGTTGACCATCGTCTCGAAGGCCTTGCCCTCGGCGCTCTTCAGAATGCCGTTGAAATGGTTGGCGCGCATATTGCCGCCCTTGACGAGGCTCAAGTCCAGCGTCGCCAAGAACTCGCGCAGCGTCTCCTGCTTGGCGAGCGAAGGGCCGTCGTGAATGCGGTAGATCAGAACCTGGCGCTTGGCCTCCAGCGTTTCCGCCGCCGCGACATTGGCCATGATCATCATTTCTTCGATCAGCTTGTGCGCATCCAGCCGGTCCGGCACGAAGACGCGGTCGACCGTGCCGTTTTCAGTGAGAATGATCTTGCGCTCGGGCATGTTGAGCTCAAGCGGCTGGCGGCGCTCGCGGCCGCGCTTCAGGATGCCGTAAGCGTGCCACAGCGGCTTCAGGATGGGTTCGAGCAGCGGCCCGGTCTGGTCATCAGGATTGCCGTCGATCGCGGCCTGTGCCTGCTGGTAGGAGAGTTTCGCCGCGCTCTTCATCATGATCCGGTGGAACGTGTGCCGCGCCTTGCGGCCCTCGGCCGAAAACACCATGCGCACGGCCAGAGCCGGCCGTTCGACGCCCTCTTTCAGCGAGCAAAGATCGTTGGAAATCCGCTCCGGCAGCATCGGAACGACGCGGTCGGGGAAGTAGACCGAGTTGCCGCGCCGGCGGGCCTCGTTGTCGAGCGCCGTCTTCGGCCGCACGTACCAGGAGACATCGGCGATCGCCACCGTAACGATGACGCCGCCCGGATTGTCGGGCGAGGGATCGTTTTCCGCATAGACGGCGTCGTCATGGTCCTTGGCGTCGGCCGGATCGATGGTGATCAGCGGCAGGTCGCGCCAGTCCTCGCGCTTGGCCATGGTGGCAGGCCCCGCCGCATCGGCTTCGCGCAAAACGCTGTCGGGGAAAATATAGGGAATGCCATGCGCATGGATGGCGATCATCGAGATCGCCTTCTCAGACGCAACAGATCCGACGACGGTTTTCACGCTGGCGCGTGGCAGGCCGTAGCGGCCCGTCGAAGTGATCTCGACCTCGACCAGGTCGCCGTCCTCAGCCGGGCCGACCGAATCGTTATCGACGAGCAGTTCCTCGCCGCGCCGCTGGATCGGCATGATGCGTCCGCCGCCACCGGGCGTGGCACGGAACACGCCGAGCGATGCATTCTGGCGCTTATCGAGCACCTTGATGATGCGGGCCGTATAGGCCGGGCCGCTGCGGTCCTTGGAGAGGAAGATCTTTGCCAGAACCCGGTCGCCCAGCCCGCCGACGGGCACCTTGCCCTTCGCCTGGCCGACGCTCGACTGGCGGATGGATACCGCCGGTGCCACGCCCGCATCCTCGGGCCACTCGGCCGGCCGGCCGATCAGTTCGCCGTCGCTGTCGCGGGTGGTGATGTCGAGAACCGTGACCGGGGGCAGGGCGCCTGGCCGCACCAGCGACTTGCGCTTCTTCTCCAGAAGCCCGTCCTGTTCCAGATCCTTCAACAGCGCCTTGAGTTCAATGCGCGTGTCGCCCTTCAGGCCGAAAGCCTTGGAAATGTCGCGCTTGGAGGCCTTGTCCGGATTCTCAGAGATGAAGCGCATCAGCACGTCACGCGGCGGCACCGCCCCGTGGATGATCGGCGCCTCTGCCGTTGTGGCAACAGGCTTGCCGGCGCGAGCGGGTTTGCCGCCCGCGCGGTTCGGTCTCGGTTGGCGGTCGCGCGGGTCGCGTGTCACGTGTTCGTCAGTCTTTCTTCGGTTTCGCCGCTGCCTTGGCTTTTGTCGCTGCCTTGGCCTTGGCAGCCGTTTTGGGCTTGGCTGCCGCCTTCGGCTTGGCGGACTTTGCAGCCGCCGTTTTCGTCTTGGCCGCAGCCGGCTTTGCTTTGGCGGAAGCGGCCTTCGCCGTCTTGCCCTTGGCAGGCTTGCCACCGGTCTTGCCGGCCTTTTCGATGATCAGCGCCATGGCCGATTCGAGCGTCACGCTCTGCGGATCCATGCCCTTGGGCAGGGTCGCGTTGACCTTGGCCCAGTTGACGTAGGGCCCGTATTTGCCGTCGCGCACGACGATCTTGCCGCCATCCGGGTGGTCGCCCACCTCCTTCAGCGCGGCCGCTGCACCACGGCCGCCGGGGCCCTTGCTCTGCTTGTCGGCGAGCACGGAAACCGCACGGTTGAGGCCGATCGAGAACACGTCCTCGATCGAATCGACATTGGCATAGGTGCCGTCATGCAGGATGAACGGCCCGTAGCGCCCGAGGCCGGACGATATCATCTTGCCCGATTCCGGATGCTGGCCGATATCGCGCGGCAGCGACAGCAGCGCCAGCGCCTTCTCGTGATCGATGCTGGCGGGCGTCCAGCCCTTTGGCAGGCTGGAGCGCTTGGCTTCCTTGCCGTCGCCGCGCTGAACGTAGGGGCCGAAACGGCCCGAGCGCAGCGTGATGTCCTCGTCCGTATGGGGGTCCTTGCCGAGGCTCAGCGGCTCGTTCGAAGCCTGTGCTTCGCTGTCTCCGTCGGTCGAAAGCTGCCGGGTAAAGTTGCATTCGGGGTAATTGGAGCAGCCGACGAAGGCACCGTATTTGCCGAGCTTCAGCGACAGCTTGCCGGTGCCGCAGACCTGGCAGATGCGCGGATCGCTGTTGTCTTCGCGCTTCGGGAATACCAGCGGCGCCAGGACTTCGTTGAGCGCATCCAGCACGTTGGTAACGCGTAGTTCCTTGGTGTCTTCGATCTGGGCGAAGAAGTCCGTCCAGAAGTCGCGAAGCACGTCCTTCCAGTTGAGCTCGCCGGCCGAAATCCGGTCGAGCTTTTCTTCCAGCGATGCGGTGAAATCATACTCGACATAGCGGGCAAAGAAGCTTTCGAGGAAGGCAGTAACAAGACGGCCCTTGGCCTCCGGGATCAGCTTGCGCTTGTCGATGACGACATATTCCCGGTCACTCAACGTCTTCAGCGTTGCCGCATAGGTGGACGGCCGGCCGATGCCGAGCTCTTCCATCTTCTTGATCAGCGTCGCTTCGGAATAGCGCGGCGGCGGCTCCGTGAAATGCTGCGTGGCGTTGATCTTCTGCTTGGCGAGATTCTCGCGGGCGTTGATCTCCGGCAGGCGGCCGTCCTCGTCGCCATCGTCACTCTGCTCGCCGTCTTCCTTCTGGTCCGTGTAGGCGGCGATGAAGCCGTCGAAACGGATCACCGAGCCGACGGCGCGAAGGCCGGCCTGCTTGCCGCCATTGCTGGCAGTGATTTCCACCGTCGTGCGTTCGATTTCGGCCGACGCCATCTGGCTGGCAATGCCGCGCTTCCAGATCAGGTCGTAGAGACGCAGCTGGTCGGCATCGAGGTACTGGCGCACCTGGTCGGGAACGCGGTTGAAGTCGGTCGGGCGCACGGCTTCGTGCGCTTCCTGGGCGTTCTTCGCCTTCGTCGAGTAGAATCGCGCCTTTTCGGGCACGTAGCGGGCGCCAAACTGTCCGCCGATCGCCTGACGCGCAGCATCGATCGCTTCGCCGGCCATCTGCACACCGTCGGTACGCATGTAGGTGATGAGACCGACGGTCTCACCGCCGATGTCGATGCCTTCGTAAAGCCGCTGCGCCACCTGCATGGTGCGCGAGGCCGAGAAGCCAAGTTTGGACGAGGCGGCCTGCTGCAGAGTCGAGGTGGTAAACGGCGGCGACGGATTGCGCTTGACGGGCTTCGCCTCGACGCTGTCGACCACGTAACTTGCCCCTTCGAGCAGCGCCTTCAGGTTTCCGGCGTCCTCGCCGTTGCCCACCGAGCGCGCCTGCAGGCGCTTGCCGTCTGCCGAAACCAGCTTGGCCTCGAACTCATCGCCGCGCGGCGTCTTCAGCAGCGCCGAGATGTTCCAGTATTCTTCCGAAATGAAGCGTTCGATCTCCGACTCGCGGTCGCAGACGAGGCGCAGCGCCACCGACTGGACGCGGCCGGCCGAGCGGGCGCCCGGCAGCTTGCGCCACAGGACCGGGGAAAGGTTGAAGCCGACGAGATAGTCGAGCGCGCGCCGCGCCAGATAGGCATCGACCAGCGGAATGTCGATGTCGCGCGGGTTGGCCATCGCTTCGAGAACGGCCTTCTTGGTGATGGCGTTGAACACCACACGCTGGACCGGCTTCGTGCCGATCGCCTTCTTCTTGTTCAGGAGATCGAGCACGTGCCAGGAAATGGCTTCGCCTTCGCGATCCGGGTCGGTCGCCAGAATGAGGCCATCGGCGCCCTTGAGCGCGTCGGAGATGTCCTTCATGCGTTTGGCCGACGCCGTGTCGACCTCCCAGGACATTTCGAAATCTTCATCCGGACGCACGGAGCCGTCCTTGGCCGGCAGATCCCTGACGTGCCCGAAGGACGCGAAGACCTTGTAGCCGGGTCCCAGATATTTGTTGATCGTCTTGGCCTTGGCAGGCGATTCCACCACTACGATATTCATGGTCATTCTTTAGCGTGAACCCCTAAGATTCCCGCGTTTGCCGGGTTATCGACAGGTTATCGCGGAAATTCGATGTCCCGACATGGACAGGGTTTTCGCTGCGGTCAAGAGCTTTGGCCCAAAATAACCGTTTCACAACGCAATACAACCTATAATTGATTTAGAGTGTATTGCAATTAGAGATGATTGAGCTATCGTCACCAAGGGGGCATGAAACGCCCCGGCAGAGTGATTCCGTTTTGCGCTTTCAGACAGGAAAGACTGATGCATCCGACGTCCGTCGCACCGGGCTCCGACACAGCGGTGTCCATCGAAAACATCGCGTTTGTTCACCAGATGTTGGGTGAACTGCGTCATGTGGCGGAGGGCGAGGGTGCCGAAATGTTGCGCTATCTCATCGAGATGGCGTTTGTCGAGGCGGGAGACCTGATTACGGCAAACCGCAGCGGCGGCGAGGCCGGATGACGGCGTCACCGCCGGACGTTCAGATCTTTGATTGAACGTCAGGTTTCTCCAAAAGCCAGGGAGACGAGCCCGCCCGGATGCCGGTGCAGGCGACCCGCCAGATCGAGCTCCAGCAGAATGAGATAGACAACGGACGCCGGCAGGTCCGTGTGGCGGATGATGTCGTCGGTCTCGACCGGTGTCGGACCGAGCGCGTCGGTGATGCGGGCCCGGGCACTGTCGTCGGGCGGCAGGGCCATCCCGCCGGTCTTGTCGGGCTCGCCAAGGGCCGGTGGCGAAAACAGATCGAGCTGGCTGATCGGCGCCAGCGCCTCGAGAACGTCCTGCGCACTCGTGGTGACGGTCGCGCCGTCTTTGAGAAGTCCGTTTGTGCCGTGGCAGCGGGGATCGAGCGGTGAGCCGGGAACGGCAAACACCAGCCGTCCGAAATCCGCTGCCCGGCGCGCCGTGATCAGCGAACCGGACCGGCTGGCCGCCTCGATGACAATGAGACCGAGGCTGCAGCCGGCGATCAGCCGGTTGCGCCGGGGAAAATCCCGGGCCCTCGGCTCCCAGCCAAACGGCATCTCGCTGATCGCAAGACCGTTGCCGGAGGTAATGTCGTCGAGAAGCGGAATGTTCTCCGGCGGGTAGGGCTGGTCGAGCCCGCCGGCCATGGCGGCGATCGTACCGGTATCGAGGCTTGCCCGGTGCGCCGCCGTATCGATGCCGCGCGCCAGCCCGGAAATGATCGCATAGCCCGCAGCGCCGATCTCGCGCGCCAGCATGGCAGCAAATTTGGCGCCGCTGATCGAGGCATTCCGCGAGCCGACGATCCCGACGCAGGGCTGTGTGCCGGTCGAAAGCCTGCCCTTGACGGCCAGCAGCGGCGGTGCGCCGTCGATCTGCCGGAGCGCCGGCGGATAGTCCGGCTCACCGATGCCGACAAACCGCGCGCCGAAACGCTCGGCCGCCTCCAGTTCCCGTTCGGCTTCCTGAAGGCTGGCAACGCGAATGGCGCGAGCGGCACCGCCACGCTGCGACAGCTCGGGCAGCATGCCGAGCGCCGTTTCGGCCGATCCGAAATGATTGATGAGTTCGCGAAAGGTGACAGGGCCGACATTGTCGCTACGGATCAGCCGGAGCCAGGCGATCCTTTGTTTGTCCGTCAGTGCAATTCCGGTTCGAGTTGCACCTTGGTTCGACATCTAAGCCCGTTCCCTATCCTGTGGGAACCGGCCTCTAACCCTTGTCCCCGATTTTGCTCTCGGTGCCATCAAGCAGCCGCGCGATGTTCGCCCTGTGTTTCCACCAGGTGATCAGCGTCATCACCGCAAACAGCAGCGCCACTTTTTCATGCCCGGTGAATATTAGTACAACCGGAATGACAAGGGTTGCAACAAGGGCCGACAGCGACGAATAGCGCGTGATGCGGGCAAGGCTCAGCCACACGGCTGCAAAGACCAGCACGGCCCAGGGCACGAGGCCGAGCAGCACGCCGATAGAGGTGGCCACGCCCTTGCCGCCCTTGAAGCCGAGCCAGACCGGAAACAGATGGCCGATAAACGCTGCGAAGCCGGCGGCAATGCCCGCTTCAAGCCCCCAGTGGGAGGCGACGAAGGCGGCGGCGGTGCCCTTGAGGATATCGAGCAGCAGCGTTGCCGCCGCCAGCTTCTTGTGGCCGGTGCGCAGGACATTTGTTGCGCCGATATTGCCGGAGCCGATGTTGCGCACATCGCCGAGCCCCGCCAGCCGGGTCAGGATAAGGCCGAACGGAATGGACCCGAGCACATAGCCGAACACCAGCGCCGCCAGCGTCAGCGGCAGCGCAAGCTGCCAGGAAAAAATCTCCAACGGTTCCCCTCCCGGTTGGCGCCAACGGTTCAGACCGAATGGACGAGTCGTCCCGAAACATAGGTTTGAACGGCCCGTCCGGTAAAGCGGGCATTTTCGAAGGGCGTGTTTTTCGAGCGCGAAAGCAGCGCGTCCTTCGACACGATCCACGGCTCTTCGAGATCGATGATGGTGATGTCGGCCCGGGCGCCCGGCCGCAGCGTCCCGGCTTCGAGGCCGAAGATCGCCGCCGGCCTGGTCGACATCGCATCGATCAGCCGCATCAGCGGCACGTCGCCGCTGTGATGGAGGCGCAAGGCGGCCGCCAGCATGGTCTCGAGCCCGATGGCGCCGTCTTCGGCTTCGGCAAAGGGAAGACGCTTGGTGTCGACATCCTGCGGATCGTGCGAGGAGACAATGATATCAATGGTGCCGTCGGCCAGTGCCTGCACCATCGCCACCCGGTCGTCCTCACCCCTGAGCGGCGGCGACAGCTTGAAGAAGGTGCGGTATTCGCCGATATCGTTCTCGTTCAGCGTCAGATGGTTGATCGATATGCCGCAGGTGACATTGGCGCCGCGCTTGCGGGCAAGCTTGATCGCTTCGGCCGATTCCGGCACCGAGATTTTGGCCGCGTGATAGGCGCCGCGTGTCATGGCTGCGACGCGCAGATCCCGCTCCAGCGGAATGATCTCCGCCTCGCGCGGCACGCCGGACAGGCCGAGCCAGCTGGCGAGCAGCCCCTCGTTCATGACGCCGTTGCCGAGATAGCGGTCGCGCACCTCGCAGGAGATCACCGCGCCGAATTCACGCGCATAGGTCATCGCCCGGCGCAGCACCAGCGTGTCGTTCAGCGGCTGGCGGCCGTTGGTGAAGCAGACGGCGCCGGCTTGCCGCAGCAGCCCGAACTCGGTCATCTCCTCGCCGCGCAGACCCTTGGTCAGGGCCGCTGCCGGATAGACATTGACGATCGCCTTGTCGCGCGCCGCCTTCTGGACGAACTGCACCAGCGCGATGTCATCGATGACAGGATCGGTGTCGGGCATCGAGATGAACGAGGTGATGCCGCCGGCAGCCGCCGCGCGCGCCGCCGATTCGATCGTCTCGCGATGTTCACCGCCGGGCTCGCCGACGTAGACGCGCGCATCGACCAGGCCGGGCACGGCCAGCAGCCCGCCACAATCCCGGATCTCGGCACCTTCGGGCGCACCCTGATTGTGAGCGCCGGCACCGGAGGCGACGACGCGGCCGTTTTCGATCAGGATCGACCCGGTCTCGTCGATGTTGCGGGATGGGTCGAGGAGGCGGACATTTTTGAGGAGGAGGGGCTTCATAGGCGTAGCTCCCCGGCCTGCGAGAGAAGAAGTGTCTCCATCACCGCCATGCGCACGGCGACCCCCATTTCCACCTGTTGCTCGATGACGCTCTGCGGCCCGTCGGCAATGTCCGACGCGATCTCGACGCCGCGGTTCATCGGGCCGGGATGCATGACCAGCGCGTCGTCCCGCGCCACTTTCAGCTTTTCCGCATCGAGCCCATAGAAATGGAAATATTCGCGCACCGACGGCACGAAGGAGCCGGACATGCGCTCGCGCTGCAGCCGCAGCATCATCACCACATCGGCGTCCTTCAGGCCGTCCTCCATCGAATGGTAGACCTCAGCGCCCATGTCGGCGATGCCGGACGGCAGCAGCGTTGCCGGGGCGACGACCCGAACCCGCGCGCCCATGGCGTTGAGCAGAAGAATGTTGGAGCGGGCAACGCGCGAATGCAGCACGTCGCCGCAGATGGCGACGATGATGCGCGACAGCTTGCCCTTGGCGCGGCGGATCGTCAGTGCGTCGAGCAACGCCTGTGTCGGGTGCTCGTGTTGGCCATCGCCGGCATTGATGACGGCGCAGGACACCTTTTGGGCAAGAAGAGCAGCCGCGCCGGCCGACGAATGGCGCACCACCAGCACGTCCGGGTGCATGGCATTCAGCGTCATTGCCGTGTCGATCAGCGTTTCACCTTTTTTGACGGAGGAATTGCCGACCGACATGTTCATGACGTCTGCACCCAGCCGCTTGCCGGCGAGTTCGAAGGAAGCCTGCGTGCGGGTCGAGGCTTCGAAGAAAAGATTGATCTGGGTGAGACCGCGCAGCGTCGAGGTTTTTTTCTCGCGCTGCCGGCTGATCTTCACGGCCTCGTCGGCCCGGTCCAGCAACAGCGTGATGTCCTGTTCGGTGAGACCCTTGATGCCAAGCAGATGGCGGTGCGGATAAATTGCCATGGGCCGTCTCCGATTTTGACGATGCGAGCGCTGTATAGAGCGCGATGGTTGAACCGGCAAGCAAGGGCATCCGCCGTCGCCGCATTATCCCAATGCTTTTGCGAAGTTTTCAGCGGATGGCTGCGCAGAATCCGGCTTTGCTGCAAATCTTTGCGGAAACACCATCGTTTGCCGGCCGGTCACAGTTTCGCGCCGCCTGAACATGCGATAGAAACCGGGAATGACTCAAATGTCCCGCACTGAACAGAAATTCGCAGACCTGAACCAGCCGAAGCTCTGGTCGGGCATCAATGCCTACCGCTCCGACCCGCTGCTGGTCGATATCACCTCGACGATGGCAAAACCCCTTCGCGACGATTTCGAGGCGATCGGCCGCTACGTGACCTCGCCGGAGGCGCAGGAACTGGCCCGCATGGCCAATCAGGGCCTGCCGCAGCTGCGCACCCATGGGCCGCGCGGCGAGCGTCTGGACACCGTCGATTTTCACCCCGCCTGGCACGCGCTGATGCGCCGTTCCATGGCCGCCGGCCTGCATTCGTCGGCCTGGGAAAATATCCCGGCCGAAAGCGGCCGCTCGCATGCGGTGCGCGCCATCCGCTTCTATCTGACGGCGCAGCTGGAATCGGGCCATCTCTGCCCGCTGACCATGACCAGCGCTTCGGTGGCAGCCCTGACCGCATCGCCCGGCATCCAGAAGGAATGGGCGCCGAAGATCATTTCGCGCAAATATGATTCGTCGAACCGTCCGTGGATGCAGAAGACCGCCGTCACCATCGGCATGGGCATGACGGAGAAGCAGGGCGGCACCGACGTGCGCGCCAACACCTCGACGGCCGAGCGGGTCGGCGAGGGCGTCTACCGCCTCAATGGTCACAAGTGGTTCATGTCGGCGCCGATGAGCGACGCCTTCGTCATGCTTGCCCAGACCCGCGACGGTCTTGGTTGCTTCCTCGTGCCGCGCCTGCTCGAGGATGGCGCCGCCAATGGCCTGCGTTTCCAGCGTCTGAAAGACAAGATCGGCAACCGCTCGAACGCGTCTTCCGAGGTCGAATTCAACGACACGTTCGGCTTCGCACTCGGTCCCGCCGACAGCGGCGTGCGCACCATTCTCGACATGGTCACCCTGACGCGGCTCGATTGTGCTCTGTCGTCGGCCGGCATGATGCGCGCCTCGCTCGCCGAAGCCGTCCACCACACCCGTGGCCGCAAGGTTTTCGGCAAGCCGCTGTTCGATCAGCCGATGATGACCCGCGTTTTGGCCGATATGGCGCTCGATGTCGCCGCCGCCAGCGCCCTGTCGTTCCGCCTGGCCGATGCCTTCGACAAGGCGCGCGACAGTGCCGAGGACGCCGCCTATGCGCGGATCATGACGCCGGTTGCGAAATACTGGAGCTGCAAAATCGCCCCGGCGCTGATCTACGAGGCGATGGAATGCATCGGCGGCAGCGGTTATGTCGAGGAACGCCCGATCGCCCGGCATTATCGCGAGGCGCCGGTCAATGCGATCTGGGAAGGGTCCGGCAATGTCATGGCGCTCGACGTGCTGCGCGTGCTGGCGCGCGGCAAGGACCTGTTCGAGCAGCTCTTCGCGATTTTCATGCGCGATCTTGGGCCCTCGGGCAAGAAGACGGTCGATGTCCTGCGTGCGGCCATGTCGCTCTGTGAACGCGACGAGGGTGCCGCCCGCATGCTGGTCGAACAGTTGGCGCTGGCAGCAGCCGCCTCCGAGCTCTACCGGCTGGGCGCGGGCAGGGTGGCCGATGCCTTCCTTGAATCGAGGCTGGCCGCCGGCTGGCGCTCGACCTACGGCATGCTCGATTCACGCTTCGATTCGGCCTACATCCTCAATCTTCTCTACCCCGCCGCGATATAGCCCGTCACCGCCAGCACCAGCGGAATGGTGAAGAAAGCGGCCAGCGTCTGCAGCGTTGCGATGGCCGCATAGAGCGGAGCGTCGCCGCCCATCTGCTTGGCCAGAAGATAGCCGTTCATCGCCGTCGGCACGCTGGCGCCAAGCGCGATCACCAGCAGCGGATCGCCGCGCATGCCGAGCAGATAGCTCATGCCGACCATGAACACCGGCATGATGATCAGTTTCAGAAACACCGCCAGCACCACGACGCGCCGGGGTTTGAGCGCATCGGCCACCTTGAGCCCGGCGCCGACCATCACCAGCCCGAGGCTGAGTGAGGCGCTGGCCAGCATGTCGACCGCGCTCATCACCGGTCCGTAAACGGTCAGGCCCGCCAGATTGAGAACGATGCCGGCGACCGAGGCGACGATCAGCGGGTTGGTGACGATCTTGAAGGCGAAGAAGCGCAGGCCCCGTGCACCACCGTTGAACCAGACCAGCACGCCGATATTGTAGAGGTTGATCGGGATGATGATCAGCGTCATCACCAGCGCCGTCAGCGTCAGGCCGATCGGGCCATAGAGCTTGTTGGCGATCGCCAGTGCCATGAACCCGTTCCAGCGCGTTGCCGTCTGGAAGACCGAGGTGAAGGACGAACCCGTGACATGCCGGTTGCGCAGGAGCGGCCAGAGCAGCAGCAGAAGGCCGGACATCAGCGTGATGCTGCTGATCGTCGCGATGCCGGTCGTATCGGGCTGCAAGCCGGCGAAATCCGCCTGTGCCATGGTCGAGAAAAGCAGGGCAGGGAAGAGGATGTAATAGCCGAACTGCTCCAGTCCCTCCCACAGCGTGTTGTCGATCAGCGGCGAGCGCTTGAGCCAGACACCGAGAAGCACGAGAAGGAAGACCGGCAGGATACTTTCGAAAATGATCAGCATGGGAAATTCTGCAAGGAAGGATAATCCCACCGATAAGCCGCCATCGGCGTTTGCGCAATGCAAAGGGGCGGCCGCCGTCAAGGTTAGCGGACATGCTTAATGGAAATTAACCTTAACAAATGGTTTACGTTGCGCCATCGGCCTTAACCGGCGACAGTCACCAGACAGCTTTGGTAACGCGTTCTGTCGGGAATAAACATGTCAAGGATCGCATTGATAGCCGCATCGACGATGTTCTTTGCCGGTCTGGCACTGGACATTGCGACACCGGCGATGGTGTTGACACTGGCGGCAGTTTCGCGGTTTTCGATGAAGGCGCTGGTCGAGCGTCTGGTGGACCATGATGGTCAGCGGGAAGGGAAGACGGCATGAAATGGTTTCTCATTCTCTGGGCAGGGCCGGTCCTTCTTCTCGGCGCCTGGTACGGACTTTCCTATTACGACATGAGTTTCGGCATCTTCATGCTGACGCGCGACGCCCATGATTTGGTGTTCCAGATCTACGGCAGCGTGCTCGGCATTCCGCCGGAAACCATACCGCCGCTTGTCGCCCGCGCCATCGCTTTCGACAGCCTGCTGGTCATGGCCATCATCGCCTATCGCAAGCGCCGCGAAATTCGTGCCTGGTGGCAGAAGCGCTATCCGTCCAGCCCGTCGGACAATTCTGCCCGCGCCAGCGATGTCAGCCTGTCGAGCGCACCCTGAAGAATGAACGAGGCGGCGGCGCTGTCGATGCGCTCCGCCCGCTTCTTGCGCGACACATCCATCTCGATCAGAATCCGCTCCGCCGCCACGGTTGACAGCCGCTCGTCCCAGTAGACGAAGGGGATCTCGGTCTTCGTGCCCATATTGCGCACGAAAGCGCGGGTCGCCTGAACCCGCGGCCCCTCCGATCCATCCATGTTGACCGGCAGACCGATGACGAAGGCAAAGATCCTTTCCTTCGCCGCCATTGCCAGCAAGGCTTCGGCATCGGGGCCGAACTTGACGCGCTTGATCACGTCGCGCGGCGTGGCAAAGCGGCGGCCGAGATCGGACACCGAAATGCCGATCGTCTTGGTGCCGAGATCGAGCCCGGCAATCGCCTGGCCCTTTTCGAGCGTTGCCGCCAGGTCCTCGATGGAAAGAATTGCCATATCGCTGTCGATTCGATCTTTTATTCTGTGACGACAAATCCATATGCCGGTCCGGTGACGAAATCGACCCGCCAATTCCAATCGGAGATCCGCAATGAAAATCACATGGCTCGGCCATTCTGCCTTTCACATTGAAACTGCAAGCGCGAAAATCCTGATCGATCCGTTCTTCACCGGCAATCCGTCCTTCCGCGACGAGGATCGCAAGACGGTCGCGGCCGGGCTCACCCATATCCTGTTGACCCACGGCCACGGCGACCATGTCGGCGATACGATCGCAATCGCCAAGGAAACCGGAGCAACCGTGGTCGCCAATGCCGATCTGGCCGCCTGGCTCGGCTCCAAGGGTGTCTCGGCGCTGGAAATGGGCAACACCGGCGGCACGATCCACCAGAGGGGCTTTTCCACCACCTTCGTCAACGCGCTGCATTCTTCGGCCCAGATCACTGAAGACGGCGTTTCGCACGCACTCGGCAACGCCAATGGCCTGGTGTTGCATTTCGACGACGAGGCAACGCTCTATCACATGGGCGATACCGACATCTTCTCCGACATGGCGCTGATCAACGAGCTGCACCAGCCGGAAATCGGCCTCGTGCCGATCGGCGACCGCTTCACCATGGGCGGTGCCGTGGCGGCGCTCGCCTGCCATCGCTATTTCAAGTTCAAGACGGTGCTGCCCTGCCACTACGGCTCCTTCGGCATCATTGACCAGACGCCTGATCTGTTCGTCGCCGGGCTCGAAGGCACATCGGTCAAGGTCGAGACACCGGCATCCGGTGGCAGCGTCGATCTCTGAATTGAACATACAGCGCCTAAGTTTCGCTGAATGCAGGCGCTGGCAAGGGCCATTTCCCCGTTGCACGGGGGCACGCTGGCCATTATAGCGGGGGAGAATTCCAAACCGGAGAGCCCGATGTCCGTTGATCTTGCCACCGTCAAGCGTGTTGCCCGTCTTGCCCGCATCGCTGTCAGCGAAGACGACGCCAATCGCATGCTCGGCGAACTGAACGGTATCCTCGGCTTCGTCGAGCAGCTGTCGGAAGTCAACGTCGAGGGCGTCGAGCCGATGACGTCGGTGACGCCGATGGCGATGAAGAAGCGGCTCGATGCCGTCACCGACGGCAACAAGGCCGACGACATCGTCGCCAATGCGCCGGTGTCCGACCGTAACTTCTTCCTCGTCCCCAAGGTCGTCGAATAGACCGCGCAGTCCGTCGCCGCAGCCGTCCGAACGCCCCGATATCGAAAGCCTCTGTGCCCATGACCGACCTGACCAGCCTCACCATCGCCGAAGCGCGCACCAAGCTTCTTGCCAGGGAGTTCACCGCCGTCGAGCTGACGAGCGCCTATGTTGCCGCCATCGATGCCGCCAATGGCGCGCTCAATGCCTATGTCGCCGTGACCTCCGACAAGGCGCTGGATATGGCAAAAGCCTCCGACGCCCGTATCGCGGCAGGAACCGCCGGCGCGCTCGAAGGCATTCCGCTCGGCATCAAGGATCTGTTCGGCACCGAAGGCGTGCGCACGCAGGCCTGCAGCCACATCCTCGACGGCTTCAAGCCGCGCTACGAATCGACCGTCACCCAGAACCTGTGGGACGACGGCGCCGTCATGCTCGGCAAGCTGAACATGGACGAGTTCGCCATGGGCTCTTCGAACGAGAGCTCACACGACGGCCCGGTGATCAACCCCTGGCGCGCCAATGGTTCCAACCAGCAGCTGGTTCCCGGCGGCTCCTCGGGCGGCTCGGCCGCCGCCGTTGCCGCCCATCTCTGCGCCGGCGCCACCGCCACCGACACGGGCGGCTCGATCCGCCAGCCGGCCGCCTTCACCGGCACGGTCGGCATCAAGCCGACCTATGGCCGCTGCTCGCGCTGGGGCATCGTCGCCTTTGCATCCTCGCTCGATCAGGCAGGCCCGATCGCCCGCGACGTCCGCGATGCGGCCATCATGCTGCGCTCCATGGCCAGCACCGACGCAAAGGACACGACCTCGGTCGATCTGCCGGTGCCGGATTATGAAAAGTCTCTGGGCCAGTCGCTGAAGGGCATGAAGATCGGCATTCCCAAGGAATACCGCGTCGATGGCATGCCGGAGGAGATCGAGACGCTCTGGCAGCAGGGCATTGCCTGGCTGAAGGATGCCGGTGCCGAAATCGTCGACATCAGCCTGCCGCACACGAAATACGCGCTGCCGGCCTATTACATCGTGGCCCCCGCCGAAGCCTCCTCCAACCTCGCGCGTTACGACGGCGTCCGCTACGGCCTCAGGGTCGATGGCAAGGACATTGTCGACATGTATGAGAAGACCCGCGCCGCCGGTTTCGGCCAGGAGGTCAAGCGCCGCATCATGATCGGCACCTATGTGCTGTCGGCCGGCTACTACGACGCCTACTACCTGCAGGCCCAGAAGGTCCGGACGCTGATCAAGCGCGATTTCGAACTGGCCTTCCATGCCGGTGTCGATGCGATCCTGACCCCCGCCACGCCATCCTCCGCCTTCGGCATTGCCGACGAGGAGCTGGCGTCCGATCCGGTGAAAATGTATCTCCAGGATATCTTCACGGTCACGGTCAACATGGCCGGCCTGCCGGGCCTTTCGGTGCCCGCCGGTCTCGACCGCAAGGGCCTGCCGCTCGGTCTGCAACTGATCGGCAAGCCGTTCGAGGAGGAAACCCTCTTCAGGACCGCCCACGTCATCGAGCAGGCCGCCGGCCGGTTCACGCCCGCGAAGTGGTGGTAACACCCGCCTTCCGCATCCGCACCATGCAGGGCTTTGAAGCCGGTGCCGTCGCGCGCATCGGCTTTGCCGCCTGGATGGCCAACCGGACCCATGCGGACTGGTTCCTCGAGGATGTCGAGCAGCGCGTCGAGGCCTCCTTTGCCGATTTTGCCCGCAAGCCCGATGCCGAAGTGCTGGTGGCTGTTGCCGGAGACACGATCCTCGGCTGGGGTGCGCGCGACAGCCGCGAGCATCCCGGCGACCGCTCCCGCTCCTGGAACTATCTCTCCGATCTCTGGGTGCTTCCGGAATGGCAGGGCAAGGGCATCGGCTCGGCACTCGTCGCCGAACTGCTCGCCCGCATGCGCGCCGACGGGCTGGAGGTCGCCACCATCGAGACCGACCACGCCAATGCCCAGGCCCTGGCGCTCTATCAGCGGCTGGGTTTTACCGAGATCGGGCGGGGAAAGAGTTTTTCTCCATCGCTCGGGCTGAATATGATCAGGGTGCTGCTGGAAAAACTGCTGGTGTGATGCTCTATTTCATGCCGGAGGATAAAGACGCATGATCATCGTAAGGCCTGCGCATGAGGGTGAACTGCGGCTTCTGGCTGCAATCGGCCTTGCCGCGTGGGAAAAGGCTGTCTCCGGCCTTGTCGATCCCGCCAGCATGCGCGACAGCGTCCATCATTCCTTCCAGACCTTTTTGAACGACCGCTGGCTGGGCGTCGATGTCGCCGAAAGCGGTGCCGTGGTGTGTGGATGGGCAGCCCGCGAAAATGGCGATGGCAACATCACCGATCTCTGGGTCGATCCGTCCCGGCAGCGCCAAGGCATCGGCTCGAAATTGCTGGCCGAAACCGAAAGCCGGATCGCCGGGCGCGGCCACGCGGTGGCGAGCCTCGAAACCCACGCCAAGAATGCCCAGGCCATCAGCTTCTTCCAGAAACACGGTTTTGCCATCAGTTGGCTGTCGGTCGTCTATTCGCCCAAACTCGACCGCAACGTCGAGACCGTCGGCTTGAGCAAGGTGCTGATCGAAGAACCACCGCCGACCCATGGTTTCGATTTCTGAGAAGAAACGCCTCCGGAGCCATCAAGCCGGGACAAAAATCCAGACGGCAACAAGCGCGATATGGACGAGGGCGATGCCGATCAGGATCGAGCGGAACGGCTGTTTTCGCGTCTTGTGGCGCAGGATCTGCTGGGCGGCGAGCGCACCGAGACTGCCGCCGAAGACGGCGAGCCAGAGAAGCTGTCGCTCGGGCGTGCGCCGCTCGCCGCTCCGCGCGGCCTGCTTGTCCCGCCGGAAGGCGAGGAAAGTTGTGATGTTGATCGTGAGCAGAATCGCAAACGCGATGAGATGGATTTGCATGCCGTTCGATAGCATGGCGCGGCTGCGCCGGGCAGGGGGGTCGCAGCCCCGATTGCCCCGAAAGCCTTGCGCCTCAGCATCAATTGCTTTAGCGAAGGGGCAAGATTTAAAGCCGCAAAAGAGCATGTCATGACCCTTGTCGACGTCCGCATTTCCGAACCGAAACGTTATATTCCAGGCGCCACGGGCGACTGGGAAGTCATCATCGGGCTTGAGGTGCACGCGCAGGTCACCAGCAATTCAAAACTGTTTTCAGGCGCCTCCACCACCTTCGGCAATGCGCCGAACTCCAACGTCTCGCTCGTCGATGCGGCCATGCCGGGAATGCTGCCTGTGATCAACGAGGAATGCGTTCGCCAGGCCGTGCGCACCGGCCTCGGCCTCAAGGCCAAGATCAACAACCGCTCGATCTTCGACCGCAAGAACTATTTTTATCCGGACCTGCCGCAAGGCTACCAGATCTCGCAGTTCAAGGACCCGATCGTCGGTGAAGGCCAGATCGTCATTTCCGTCGGTCCCGACCGTCAGGGCCAGTTCGAGGATGTCGAGATCGGCATCGAACGCCTGCATCTGGAGCAGGATGCCGGCAAGTCGATGCACGATCAGCACCCAACCATGTCCTACGTCGATCTCAACCGCTCCGGCGTGGCGCTGATGGAGATCGTCTCGAAGCCCGACATGCGCTCTTCCGATGAGGCAAAGGCCTACATGACCAAGCTGCGCTCGATCGTGCGGTATCTCGGCACCTGCGACGGCAACATGGACGAGGGCTCGATGCGCGCCGACGTCAACGTTTCCGTACGCCGTCCGGGCACGGATTTCGGCACGCGCTGCGAGATCAAGAACGTCAACTCGATCCGCTTCATGGGTCAGGCGATCGAGTACGAAGCCCGCCGCCAGATCGCCATCCTCGAAGACGGCGGCTCGATCGATCAGGAAACCCGCCTGTTCGATCCGGGCAAGGGCGAAACACGCTCGATGCGCTCCAAGGAAGATGCGCACGACTACCGCTATTTCCCCGATCCCGACCTGCTGCCGCTTGAATTCGACGACGCCTTCGTCAAGGCGTTGCGGGCAGATCTGCCGGAGCTGCCGGACGAGAAGAAGGAGCGCTTTGTGCGCGACCTCGGCCTCACCATCTACGATGCCTCGGTGCTTGTCTCCGAAAAAGCGATCGCCGATTATTTCGAGGCCGTCGCGAGCGGCCGCGACGGCAAGATAGCCGCGAACTGGGTGATCAACGACCTGCTTGGCGCCTTGAACAAAGCCGGCAAAGACATTGAAGAGACTCCAGTTTCCCCCGCTCAGCTCGGCGGTATTTTGGATCTGATCAAGGCCGAAACCATCTCCGGCAAGATCGCCAAGGACCTGTTCGAAATCATCTGGACCGAAGGCGGAAACCCGGCCGACGTCGTCGAAGCCCGCGGCATGAAGCAGGTCACCGACACCGGCGCCATCGAGGCCGCCGTCGAAGAGGTGATCGCCGCCAACCCGGACAAAGCCGAACAGGCCAAGCTGAAGCCCGCCCTTGCCGGCTGGTTCGTCGGTCAGGTCATGAAGGCGACCGGCGGCAAGGCCAATCCGCAGCAGCTGCAGGCTCTGGTCAAGGCCAAGCTCGGCATCGTCGAGGAATAGCGCCGTGTTCTTCGTCCGCACGGCATCGGAGCGCGATCTGGCCAAGATCAGCGCGTTGCTGTCGGAAACCTGGCATGCCACCTATGACACGATCTACGGCGTCGAGAAGGTCAACGAACTGACGGGGCTCTGGCATTCGGTGCCGGCGCTGAAAGCCCGGCTGGCCACCAAGGGCGGCGAGTTCGTCGTCGCCGACAACGGCGAGGATCTGGCCGGCATGGGCTTTGCGTCCATGTCGCCGGCGCTTGCCCGCACCGCGATCCTGCATCAGCTCTATGTCCTGCCGAAGTACCAGCGCCAGGGCATCGGCCGTGACCTGTTCGCCGAGCTTGAAACCTGCTTCCCCGATGCCTCGCAGATGCGCCTCGAGGTCGAGCCAAAAAACCTCAGTGCCATCGCCTTTTACGAGCAGCATGGGTTCGTGCGCGTCGGTGAGACATCCGATTGCGGCGGCCAGTCTGGCATTCCGGCCTTTGTCTTCGAAAAGCCGCTGGCCTGACGAAACCTTACTCGACCGGATATTCCTTGCCGTCCTCGGCCAAATGCAACAGGGCGGGCCGCCTCGCCAGCGTCAACATGTCCGTTCAAATCCTTGCTGGAAAGACCGGAAACACTGGACAAGGTGCCATCGTCGCGGCATAAGCAAAAAAGGACTGTTGCCCCGCTTTTGCGATCAGGGACGGAAGGTCAAGAACGGCTATGATGAAGCTTATGCTGCAAATTTTCACCTGGTGGAACGGACAGACGATGGGAACGCGCTTCCACACGTGGCGCTTCGGCACCCGCGTCGGCGAAGACGAACTCGGCAATGTCTATTACACCGGCGGCAAGGATTCCGAAGGCCGCACGCGGCGCTGGGTGATCTACAACGGCTATGCCGAAGCGTCCGCCATTCCGCCCGGCTGGCACGGCTGGATGCATCACCGCACCGACGTTTCGCCGGCCGACGAACAGTACAAGGCGCGCGACTGGGAAGTGGCCCACCGCGCCAACCAGACCGGTTCCGCCAATGCCTATCGCCCGATCGGCTCCATTGCCCGTCCGGGCGAGCGTCCGCGCGTCACCGGCGATTACGATGCCTGGACGCCGCGCTCCTGACACGGTTTTTGGACACATTTCACCCCTAGCTGTTCCGGCAGACAGTGGTGACGAGAATCGCGCGGGAGACGGGCGGGAATGACCTTCAAGAATAAGCGAAACCGGGCGCGGCTTGCGTTTGCCGCTGCCGCAGCCGTGTTCGCTGCGGTTTCGCTGGGCGCGGTTGCTGTCAAGGCCGAGCGCATCACCAATGCCGTCGCCGTCTTCTCCGGCATCGACAAGATCACCGGCCGCATCACCACATTCGATGTCTATATCGGCGAGACCGTGCAATTCGGTGCGCTGCAGGTGACGCCGCGCGTCTGCTACAATCGCGACGACACGGAAGCGCCGAAGACCACCACCTTCGTCGAGGTCGATGAGATCACGCTCGACCGCAAGATCCGCCGCATCTTCACCGGCTGGATGTTCGCCGACAGCCCGGGCCTCAACGCCGTCGAGCACCCGGTCTATGACGTCTGGCTGAAGGAATGCAAGGCCAAGTCCGACCTGCCGCCGCCGGATGATGCGGCGGCGCAGTAATTCCGGTTTTCCACTACGCTGAACTTAAGCGGCCGGTGGCGCCTTGCGCTGGAACATCCGTTTGATGCCACTGAGAAGGCCGCCTCCGGCCACCAGCGCCAGAACGAAGCCGCCCTTTTTCAGAAAGGCCAGCGCCAGCGCGATAAGGCCGAGTTTGGTGGCGATCTTGGCGCCTGCGCCTGCCGCGATCAGCCCGGCCATGCCATAGGCGGCCATCTTGTCCCCGTCCTTGAAGTCCGTGTAGGTCAGTCCGCTATCGAACGCAGCGAGCTTGGTGACGGCAGGGATGCTGTCCTTGATCTCCTGCAACTGGTTAAGGCCTGCAACGAAATTCAGCTGCAGAATGCCTTCGCGTCCGAGCATGCGCACCGAATAGTTCAGCGTATGCGGCCCATTCGGATCGTTGCCGAAGATGAGGTCGCGCGCCCAGTGCAGCGTATGGTTCGCCTTGTCGTAGAGCGGCGCGGAGGCCCAGCCGACCAGTGTCACCGGGTCCTGCCCATAGGTCTTGCGCTCGGCATTCTGCTCCTGCGACGCTTTTTTCAGCTGCACGAGAAGATCGTTGAAATCGGTGGATTCGGCATCGGCATCCGAGACGTAGCCTTCATCGAGATAGTCGATCACGGCACTCCAGGACTGAGGCGCCTGCGGTGTGTATTTCACCGGAAAGATCATGCCGAGGCTGCCATCCTGGATGGTCAGCGGATTGCCCCACATCTCGACCAGCACTTTGCGCGTATCGGCCTTGTCGAGATAGTAGAAACCAGCCGGAATGGTGAGCTTCGCCTTGGCGCCCGGCAGCGCGATCTCGCCCTGCTTGAAGTCCATCGATTCCAGCTTCGCCTTGGTCAGCCCGTCGAGGAGCGGCGGCACAGGGCCGAACATTTCCGCATAGGTCTTGGCCTCGGCCGTGGTCGAAAGCAGTGCGAGCAGCAGAGCTGGAAGAATGTAACGTGTCATGGCGGTCCCCCTTGCGAAAATGCGTGTTGGCAGGTTAACGCGTCTGGTCACCGGATTATTCTGTCCGGTCAGAACATTAGATCGGGCGAAGCGACGGCATCGGCCAGCATGCGTTCATAGTCCCACTTCGCCACATCGACGGCGCCAAACGTCTTCAGGTGCTCCGTGGTGAACTGTGCATCGAGCAGCCGGAAGCCCTTGGCGCGCAGCCGCTCGACCAGGCTGACCAGGCAGATCTTCGACGCATCGGTGCGGCGGGAAAACATGCTCTCGCCGAAAAACGCCGCTCCCAGCGAAACGCCGTAAAGGCCGCCGACCAGCGCCTCGCCTTCCCAGGCTTCGACGGAATGGGCATGGCCCATGCGGTGCAGGGTCGAATAGAGCGAGCGGATCTTGCCGTTGATCCAGGTCGTCGGCCGCCCCGGCACGGATTCCGCACAGCCGGCCAGCACCGCTTCGAAGGCCGTGTCCGCGCGGATGTCGAACGGCGCCCGGCGGATGGTTTTGGCAAGACTCTTGGAAACGTGGAAACTGTCGAGCGGAATGACGCCGCGCACATCCGGCTCGACCCAGAAAAGCTCCGGGTCTTCTGCATTGTCGGCCATGGGAAACAGGCCGATGGAATAGGCACGCAACAGAAGGTCCGGGGTCACTTCCGGATGTCTGCTGCGCGTGCCCTTCATAGGATCATGCCTCGGCTTCGGCTGCAGCCTTGTCGGCCAGATAGTGCTCGAGCCAGTGGATGTCGTAGTCGCCGTTGGCGATGTCCTGATTGTTGATCAGGTCCTGAAACAGCGGCAGCGTCGTCTTGATGCCGTCGATCACGAACTCGTCGAGCACGCGGCGCAGGCGCATCATGCATTCGACGCGGGTGCGCCCGTGCACGATCAGCTTGCCGATCAGGCTGTCGTAATAGGGCGGGATCTTGTAGCCCTGATAGACGCCGGAATCGACGCGCACGCCAAGGCCTCCCGGCGCATGGAAATGCGTGATCGTGCCGGGCGACGGCACGAAGGTGCGCGGATCTTCGGCATTGATGCGGCATTCGATGGCATGGCCGGAGAAGTTGATGTCCTCCTGCCGCACCGAAAGACCGCCGCCCGAGGCGACGCGGATCTGTTCATGCACCAGGTCGATGCCGGTGATCGCTTCGGTAATCGGATGCTCGACCTGCAGGCGGGTGTTCATCTCGATGAAATAGAACTCGCCGTTTTCATAGAGAAACTCGATCGTGCCGGCGCCGCGGTATTTCAGCTTGCGCATGGCATCGGCGCAAACTTCGCCGATCTTCATGCGCTGGTCGCGGTTGAGCGCCGGCGAATTCGCCTCTTCCCAGACCTTCTGGTGGCGGCGCTGCAGCGAGCAGTCGCGTTCGCCCAGGTGAATGGCATTGCCTTCGCCGTCGCCCACCACCTGGATTTCGATGTGGCGCGGTGTGCTCAGGTATTTTTCCATGTAGACGGCGTCGTTGCCGAAAGCGGCAAGTGCTTCGGAGCGGGCAGTGGAAACCGCCTCTTCGACTTCCGATTCGTCCTTGGCGATCTTCATGCCGCGGCCGCCGCCGCCGGCCGTCGCCTTGATCAGCACCGGGAAACCGATTTCACGCGCGATCTCCAGCGCGTTCTCCGGCTTCACTTCGCCGCTCGAGCCGGGCACGACGGGAATGCCCAGCGCCTTGGCGGTTTCCTTGGCGGTGATCTTGTCGCCCATGATGCGGATATGGTCGGCGGTCGGCCCGATGAAGGTAATGCCGTGCGCGTCGAGAATATCGGCGAACTTGGCATTTTCCGACAGGAAGCCGTAGCCGGGATGCACCGCATCGGCGCCGGTGATTTCGCAGGCGGCGACGATCTGGTGGATATTCAGATAGCTGTCGCGCGAGGGCGGCGGGCCGATGCACACGCTTTCGTCTGCAAGCCGCACATGCATGGCATCGGCATCGGCGGTCGAATGCACGGCCACGGTGGCAATGCCGAGTTCCTTGCAGGCGCGCAGGACGCGAAGGGCGATTTCGCCGCGATTGGCTATGAGGACTTTGGAGATCATGTTTTTGCGCCTTACTCGATGACGATCAGGGCTTCGCCATACTCGACAGGGCTTCCGTCTTCGACCAGCACTTCCGTGACCTTGCCCGAGCGCGGTGCCGGGATCTGGTTCATCGTCTTCATGGCCTCAATGATCAGGATCGTCTGGCCTTCCTTGACCGTGGCGCCGACTTCGACGAAGGGGCGCGAACCGGGAGCCGGCGACATGTAGACCGTGCCGACCATCGGTGCGTTGACCGCATTCTTCGAATTGCGGCCGCTTTCGGCAGCAACCGGCGTCCCGGCCGCAGCCGCAGAGGACTGGGCGACGGCGACACCCGCAGGGGCGGCAACCGGGGCGGCCACATAGTGCGGCGTGCCGGCGCGCGAAACGCGAATGCGCAGATCGTTCTGCTCGACTTCGATCTCGGTCAGGTCGGTTTCATTGAGGATGTTCGCGAGATCGCGGATCAACGCCTGGTCGATACCCGGTTTCTTGTCAGCCATGGAAGAGAGCCTCTTGTTTTTCTTATTTCACAATGGATTTCAGGGCATGCAGCGCGAGAACATAACTGTGGGCGCCAAAACCGCAGATGACGCCCTTTACGGCGGGTGCGATCATGGATGTGTGCCGGAAGTCTTCGCGTGCATGAACGTTTGAAAGGTGCAGTTCGACCACCGGAACCGCGATGGCGCGGATCGCATCGTGGAGGGCGATCGAGGTATGGGTGTAGGCGCCGGCATTGATGGCGACGCCGGCAGCCGTAGCGCCGGCCTCGTGCAGCCAGTCGACCAGCGTGCCTTCGTGGTTGGTCTGGCGGAAATCCACATCGAAGCCGAGCGTCTGGCCTTCGGCTTTGCAAAGGGCCTCTATGTCGGCCAGCGTCTGGCCGCCATAGATACCGGGCTCGCGCTTGCCCAGCGCGTTGAGGTTGGGGCCATTCAGAACAAAGATCGTCGATGCCATTCAGATTTCCGGTCACGTCGTCGAAGGCTACCTATAGACTGATGGTCTCGCTAGGAAAAGCCCTTTGGACGCGCCGGATGTTTGTCCACAATCTCTGTGGCTTAATCGAGATCGTTACGTCTAGCAGGTGGCCTCGCCGCAGCTGCGGATATTGTTGATCTTGGCGGCGATGTCTTCCGCTCCGACGGCGCCCGGGATGATTTCCTTGCCGATCACATAGGCGGGCGTGCCGCTGATTCCGAGCGTCCCGGCCATCGCATGCATGCCGTCGACCTGCTCCTTGTACGGCGTCGCGTCCATCTTGGCGCGCAGATCGGTCTCGGCCACGCCGAGCTTGACGGCGAGCGCCACGGCGATCTCCTCGTTGGCATGTTTGCCGCCGAGCAGCGCCCGGTGGAAGTCGCCGTATTTCTCCGGCGCCAGCAGCCGGAACGCGGCGCTGACCTTGTGGGCGGCCAGCGAATCGGGCCCGAGAATGGGCAGCTCCTTGAGCACGAATTTCAGGTTCGGGTCGCTTTCGAGCAGCGCATCCATGTCCTGCAGGCCACGCTTGCAGTAGCCGCAATTGTAGTCGAAGAACTCGACGACAGTGACGTCACCCTTGGGATTGCCGAGCGTGATGTCGTCGGCCGACGAGAAGATCGCCGCCTCGTTCTGGGACACGGCCGCCTTCTGCTCGATGCGCTGGGCCGCTTCCTGCTTGTCGACCAGCGCCTGGCGCATTTCGACGAAGAGCTCCGGATTGGCCAGCAGGTATTCCTTGATGAAGGCACCCATTTCTTCTTTTTGTTTGTCGTCCAGCGCCGAGGCGGCCGGGGGCAGGGCGACGCTTGCCGCAGCAGCGAACGCCAGGGCCGCAATCAGTTTTTTGGATAGGAGTGCCATTCTGTCCTCATTCTGTCTGTTCCGCCCGGTGTTGCCGAAGGACGGCCGCCGCGTCAATGGGCGCGAAAGGATACGGTTCCGATTTTGTTTATATTCGGACGATTGGGCCACAATAGGCAGATTGCCGCCTCGGTGAAATCGCTAAATCCATCAAAAGCCGCTGCTCGCGGACTTGTGAAGGACGCAGCTTTGCGGCACATCTCGCCCGCCAGCGGCGGGACGCCGCAGCGGCCGACCCAGAAGGATTATCGCGTGAAAAATCTCTCCAGCCGCAGCACCGTCGAGCCGTTCCACGCCATGGATGTGCTGGCCGAAGCGACGAAGCGGCGCGAGGCGGGCTACCCGGTTATCTCCATGGCGGTCGGCCAGCCCTCGCACCCGGCCCCGCAGGCGGCGCTGGAGGCGGCCCGCGCCCAGTTGAGCCACGGCCGTATCGGCTATACCGATGCACTGGGCATGGGCAGCCTGCGCCGGGAAATCGCGCTCTACTATCGCCGCCGCCATGGCGTCGAGATCGATCCCGGCCGTGTCGCTGTCACCACGGGCTCTTCGGCGGGCTTCAACCTGGCCTTTCTCGCCCTGTTCGATCCAGGCGACTGCGTCGCCATCGCCCGGCCCGGATATCCGGCCTACCGAAATATCCTCTCGGCGCTGGGTCTGCAGGTGGTGGAAGTCGAGGCCAATGCCGCCACCGGTTTCACCCTGACGGCGGAGAGCCTTGCGGAGGCGGCCCGAAAGGCCGGGCGCAAGATCGACGGCGTGCTGCTTGCAAGCCCCGCCAATCCGACCGGCACCGTCACGGGCAGGGCAGGGCTGAAGGCCGTCGCCGACTACTGTACGGAAAACGGCATGGCCTTCATCTCCGACGAGATCTATCACGGCCTGACCTTTTCCGGCGAGGAGACGACGGCGCTCGCCGTCAGCGGCGATGCTGTCATCATCAATTCCTTTTCAAAATATTATTGCATGACCGGCTGGCGCATCGGCTGGATGGTTCTGCCTGAGGCTCAGGTGCGCGCCTTCGAGTGCCTGGCCCAGAGCCTCTACATCTCGCCGCCGGAACTGTCGCAAGTGGCAGCACGCGCTGCCCTCGGTGCGACCACTGAACTCGACAGCTACCGGGCCTCCTACATCGAAAATCGCGACCTCTTGGCGAAGCGCCTGCCGGAAATCGGTTTCCGCATCGCCTCACCGATGGACGGCGCTTTCTACGCCTACGCCGATGTCAGCCACTTCACCAATGACAGCATGGCCTTTGCCAAAAAGATGCTGGCCGAGATCAGCGTCGCGGCAACGCCGGGCCTCGATTTCGACCCGGCCGAAGGTCACCGCACCATGCGCTTTTCCTATGCCGGCGCCCCGGCAGAAATCGCCGAAGCCGTTGACCGCATCGCTCGTTGGCTGGCATAATAAAGTATTTTCAATGGCTTGAAGACGTATTCGGAATCAATCCGGCATCCATCTGAATCAGTTTGTGAACACAGAAAAACCCGGCTGCGGGACCAGCCGGGTTCTTCATGTCTGCCTGACGGACGCCGCCCAAGGTGCACGGGAGTGGGAAACGGCATCCGCCGGCAAGAGCCGAAAAGGCTTATTTGCAGATGCGGACCTTCTTGACCTTGGGGTTGCCATAGCGGTCGTAGGAGTGGATTTTCTTGATCACGCAGACCGGCTGGTAGGAGTAATCCTGGCTGTATTCATACCCGTTGCTGCCGTAGCCGCCGGCGGACGAAGGGGCTGCGAAAGAGACGGCAGCAGTGGCGGCAACGAAGGCGGTGAGAATGAATGTGCGCATGAAAGTCTCCTGATCCGGTGTGCGGGCGAGGTCGTCTCGTCCAGTAATCAGACTTTCCCACAAACGCAGACGACGGGCTGTCTCTCAGGGAACAGCCTGTACCAGAACGAAAAAACCCGGCTGATACAGCCGGGTTCTTGTTCATCATGATGTGGATAGCTGGCTTAGAAGAAACCGCGCCGCTGCCACCATCCGCCCTTTTTGGGCTTGCCATCGTCCTCGGCCTTGGGGGCTGTCGAGGTGACGACCGGCTCTTTGGCGATGGTGCCGAGATTGCGGTTGGCGCGGGCCGGCTTGGCTGTTTCCAGCGCCGCAGCGGCATCCTGCACTTCGGCTTCCGGCTCCGATGTCGTGGCTTCGGGCTCTTCAGCCACCGGCTGGGCTTCGACAACCGCCTGAGCGGTCACGTCGGCGCTCTCGGCAGCCTTTGCCTTCGGCTTGCGGGCCCTCTTCGGCTTGACGGCAGGCTCTTCAGCCACCTCGGCCGCAGCAGTTTCAGCAACAACAACTGTCTCTTCGACAGATGCTTCAACATCACCTGCTTCTGCGGCGGCAGGCACGGCAACCGTTTCGGTTTCCGCCGCGTCACTGTCGTCAGCACCGGCTTCCGAGGCCGCTACATCGCCTTCGATGCCATCTTCCGGACGGTTGCGGCGTCCGCCGCGCTTGCCGCGGCGGCGGCGCTTGCGGCGCTGCTGCTCTTCGCTGTCGCCGCTGGCATCGGCTGCAGTATCCTGCGCGCCATTGTCCTCGTCGCCATCATCCTCGTCATCGCCTTCGTCGGCACCCGAATCTTCACCCGAGGCTGCATCCTGCGCTGTCTGTTCGCCATTGGCTTCGTTGCCACGGCCGCCACGGCGCCGCCGGCGGCGCTTGCGCTTGCGGCCATTCTGGTCGTCGGCCTGGGCAACGGCGGCCTGGGCCTGCGGCTGGCGGGCAGCTTCGGCCGGCTTCGCCTTGACCTCGACTTCGTCCTCTTCATCGATTTCGTCCTCGATGATGATATCGGGTTCGTCATCCTCGATTTCAGGCTCGAAGTGCAGGATTTCGTCGATCTTCACCGGGTTCTCGACGGCTTCGCCGCGATCGATGGCGAAATGCTGGACGCCGACATGGGCATCGGCTTCGATGGTGATTTCAACGCCGAAGCGGTTTTCATAATCGATGATCGTGCCGCGCTTGGTGTTGAGAACATAAAGCGCGATGTCGGGAATCGTCCGCACGGTGATGTTGTGCGTCGTATTCTTGAGAAGGTGCTCCTCGATGCCGCGCAGCACATGCAGGGCGACAGACGACTGCGAGCGCACATGGCCCGTGCCGTTGCAATGGGAGCAGACCTGCGTCGTCGATTCCAGAACCGATGCGCGGATACGCTGGCGCGACATTTCCAGAAGGCCGAAATGCGAGATGCGGCCGACCTGTATGCGGGCGCGGTCATCCTTCAGGAAATCCTTGAGGCGCTTTTCAACCGAACGGTTGTTGCGCTTCTCTTCCATGTCGATGAAGTCGATGACGATCAGGCCGGCAAGGTCGCGCAGGCGCAGCTGACGGGCAACTTCTTCGGCCGCTTCCAGGTTCGTCTGGAGCGCCGTGTCCTCGATCGAATGTTCGCGGGTCGAGCGGCCTGAGTTGACATCGACAGCGACAAGCGCTTCGGTCTGGTTGATGATGATGTAGCCGCCGGACTTCAGCGTCACCTGCGGCTGCAGCATCCGGTCGAGCTGGGCTTCGATGCCCGAGCGCGAGAAGATCGGATGCACGTCGCGGTACGGCTGAACCACCTTGGCGTGGCTCGGCATCAGCATCTTCATGAAGCCCTTGGCTTCCTTGTAACCTTCTTCGCCGGCAACGACGATCTCGGTGATGTCCTTGTTGTAAAGGTCACGGATCGAACGCTTGATCAGGCTGCCTTCCTCGTACACGAGGCAGGGGGCTGTCGAGGACAGCGTCAGCGTGCGGACGTTCTCCCACAGGCGCATCAGATATTCGAAGTCGCGCTTGACCTCGACCTTGGTGCGGTTGGCACCGGCGGTGCGCAGGATGACGCCCATGCCCTGCGGCACTTCCAGCGCCCGAGCAATTTCCTTCAGGCGCTTGCGGTCCGGCAGGTTGGTGATCTTGCGGGAGATACCGCCGCCACGTGCCGTGTTCGGCATCAGCACCGAGTAGCGGCCTGCGAGCGACAGGTAGGTGGTGAGCGCCGCACCCTTGTTGCCGCGTTCTTCCTTGGCCACCTGCACCAGCAGGATCTGCCGGCGCTTGATGACTTCCTGGATGCGGTACTGCTTGCGCGGACGGCGGGCGACGCGGTCAGGAACTTCTTCCATCGCATCTTCGGCGCCGACGGATTCGATGACTTCCTTTTCCTCGCCGTGATGATCGTCATCATCGTCGTCGCTGTCATCACTGTTGCCGCGCCGGCCGCCACGGCGTTCGACTTCTTCGGAAATCGAATCGGTCTCGACCATTGCAGCCATTTCGCCGCCGGTTGAGCCTTCGCCGTCATCTTCAGCAGATGTTTCCTCAGTGGCCGGGGCATCGGCGTCCGCCGCGTCCGCCTTCTTGCCACGGCCCTTGCCGCGTGCGCGCTTTGGCTTGGCTTTCGCCTTGGGCACGTCCTCGGCAACGGCCTCGACCGTTTCCTCGGGCGCTGCTGCTTCGGCGGCGTCCGCAGCATCCTGTGCTGCCTGGATATCCGTGGCTGTTTCGACAGTTTCGATATCGTCGTCGCGCCGCGCGTCTTCGGCTTCGGCCCTCAGGAGGGCCTGCCGGTCGGCAAGCGGGATCTGGTAGTAGTCGGGGTGAATTTCGGCGAAGGCCAGAAATCCGTGACGGTTGCCGCCGTAATCGACGAAGGCCGCCTGAAGGGAGGGTTCTACCCGCGTGACTTTTGCAAGGTAGATGTTTCCGCGGATCTGCTTTTTGTGTTCAGACTCGAAGTCGAACTCTTCTATGCGGTTTCCACGTACGACAACGACACGCGTCTCTTCTGCGTGAGACGCGTCGATAAGCATTTTCTCTGCCATTTCAGCTGTGCTCCTCGGCGCAGCTCATAAATGGCGGACAAAATGGCTCTTGAAGAAGCTTTGTCAGGCAATTTAGGGTTAGCGCCGGATGTAATTGTCCCCGTTGGGCAACGGTCCAGCAGCCAGACGGCGGCGGAAGCTCGCGAGCTCCGCATCGTCTTCTCTTCTGACAAGGACTGCTGTGACAACTTCATTACCAAACAAGGAATGCCAATCTATTGGGCCAGAGGCCCGATGAAGAAGCTCGACTTTCGAGCCATCGGTGGAAATCCACCGTAATACTGCCGGCCACCGCCGGATTGATGCGATCGAGTTTTACCCGGAAAAAAAGTGCCGCGACGGCGGATGAAGTTGCTACCTACTTGTTTAAGTTATGTTTTCCAGAACGTAACACTGTTTGTTCTTTGGAAAGCTAACTTGGCGCCAGGTCCGTAATTGGTTGGCTGCCGTTTCGGTGATTCTATCCCGTCAACACTTTCTTGCCTCATGACGCTTTTATGTTTTCTGTGTAACAATGGCAAGGGAAAAGCCGTTTCGCCATAATATTGATCGATTCGGTCTGGCCTCTTTCCGGTTGAGTAAAAGATTTTTCGGGTGATTTGCCGGCGCTGGTTGTTTCAGTGCCGAATTTTGCGGACGTGTGAAAGATTTGATTAACCCTCACGCGCCATTTAATGGCAGGACGCCGTATCTGCCGCTCTGTGCGGGTACTGCATGTTGGAACGAGCCGCGACAGCGGCAGGCTATGGATGCTGATGCCAGCTGGTCTTGACGACATGAAAACAGTGATCCGCGCCCGGTTTTCCCGTGCGTTAGGTGGTGGCATAGCCATCTGCCTTGCCGCTTTTGCCGCGCTGGCCCTCGTGTCGCCTGCAGCCGCTGCCGAAGAGGCCGAAATCGCGCCGCTTCTGGCCTACGGCGCCCGGATCGCCGGCAACGATGCCCGCACCCGGATCGTCATCGATTTCGACCGCAAGCCGGAGTTTTCCCTTCATTATGTCGGTAGCCCGGTGCGCGTCATCGTCGATCTGCCGCAGACATCCTTTGGTGTGAAGCCGGATGATATGAAGGCGACCGGCCTTTTCACCGATATTCGTTACGGCGCCATGGGGCCATCGAGCTCGCGGCTGGTGCTGACGGCAGCGCGGCCGGTCTCCGTCACCAAGGCTGTGGTTCAGGCCGATCCGGCAGGCAAGGGCTTTCAGCTCGTTCTGGAAAGCGCCATGGCGACGGATGAGGAATTTGCCAATCTCGTGCGCCAGCAGGAGTGGAGCGGCACGACATCGAGCGTCTCTGCGAAGGGAAACCGTCTTCCCGAAGTTCCGGTGGCCTCGGGTGATTTCGTCATCGCCGTCGATGCAGGCCATGGCGGCATCGACACCGGCGCGATCGGGGCGGCGACCAAGACGGAGGAAAAGCATGTCACGCTCGATTTTGCCAAGGATCTCGTCGAGGCTCTGAACCAGGAGAAGGACACCAGGGCGTTCCTGACCCGCAAGGGCGATGAATTCCTGTCGCTGCCGCAGCGCGTGCAGATCGCCCGCCAGCACGGCGCCCGCCTGTTCATCTCGCTGCATGCCGACACGCTGCGGCAGAAGGATATTCGTGGCGCTACTGTCTATACGATCTCGGACCGGGCGTCAGACAGTCTCGCCGCCGACCTCGCCAAGCGCGAAAACCTTTCCGATGAAATCGCCGGCGTGCCGCTGCAGGATGAACCGGCTGACGTCGCCGATATTCTCATTGATCTGACCCGGCGTGAAACCCAGGCCTTCTCCACCAATCTTGCCCGCTCCGTCGTCGGCGCCTTCGATGGCCAGATCAAGCTGATCAACAATCCCCACCGCCATGCGGGCTTTCGTGTCCTGCAGGCCCCCGACGTGCCCTCGGTTCTGCTCGAACTCGGCTTCCTGTCCAACAAGGATGACGAAAAACTTCTGCTCGATCCGGCCTGGCGCAAAAAGGTCTCGGCACTTCTCGCCGAAGCCGTGCGCCATTACAGGGCGCCTGAGCTTGCAAACGGTGGCTGAAAAGCCGGTCTGTCGTTGATTTCGTATGGGAATTTGCGGGCGTTTCGTGCTATGTAGGTTGTGTTGCAAAAGTAACAGCGGAGCGGATTTGGCAGGGATGCACGACGGTTTGGCATTCCGGGCCCTATTTTCCTCACATTCGGAACAGTACAGCAAGTTTAGAAATGGAGATGTCCGCTCAGATTCGGATTTCTCGTGTGCATGTTTGAACGTGTGAATGGCATTTCATCAAAACCGATTTCAGCGTGCTTGAGATCGAAGGGGCAGGGCGGATATCCGGTCCCGGCAATTGGAACATAAGCCATGTCCACCGCGCCCCTGGCCGGAGGACGCGGCGCAGAAGGTACCGGTAACCGGCTCATGATCAGACTGATTGGATATTTTTTCGGGATCGGCGCATTCCTGTTTCTGGGTGTCGCAGGCGCTGTTGCTCTTTATATCGGCAACGTTTCCAGAGATCTGCCTGACTACGAGGTTCTGAACAGCTACGCGCCGCCGGTAACGACCCGCGTCCATGCCGGCAACGGCGAGCTGATGGCCGAATATGCCAAGGAAAAGCGCCTTTATCTGCCGATCCAGGCTATTCCTGACCGGGTCAAGGCAGCGTTCCTGTCGGCCGAAGACAAGAATTTCTACAAGCATCCGGGCGTCGATATCACCGGTCTCGGCCGCGCCATCTTCGTCAACCTGCAGAATTTCGGCTCCGGCCGCCGTCCGGTCGGTGCCTCGACGATCACCCAGCAGGTCGCCAAGAACTTTCTTCTGACCGCCGACCAGACCATCGACCGCAAGGTCAAGGAAGCGATCCTGTCCTTCCGCATCGAGCAGGCCTACAGCAAGGACCGCATTCTCGAGCTCTATCTCAATGAAATCTTCTTCGGCCTGAATTCCTATGGCATCGCCGGTGCGGCTCTCACCTATTTCGACAAGTCGGTCACTGAGCTGACCATTGCCGAAACCGCCTATCTGGCCGCCCTGCCGAAGGGCCCGTCCAACTATCATCCGTTCCGCCGCGAAAAGGCTGCCATCGAGCGCCGCAACTGGGTTGTCGACCGCATGGTCGAAAACGGCTACGTGACCAAGAGCGACGGCGAGGAAGCCAAGAAGCAGCCGCTCGGCGTCACGCCGCGCCGGGGCGGTTCGCACCTGTTTGCGTCCGACTATTTCGCCGAAGAGGTCCGTCGCCAGATCGTTCAGCGCTACGGCGAAAATTCGCTTCTCGAAGGCGGCCTGTCGGTACGCACCTCGTTTGATCCGCGTATGCAGGTTGCTGCCCGCAAGGCGTTGCAGAACGGTCTCGTCAGCTATGACGAGCGCCGGGGTTTCCACGGCAAGCTCAGCACGATCGAGATCGGTGGCGACTGGGGCACGCAGCTCTCCAAGGTTCCGGCTTTGAGCGACGTTCCCGAATGGAAACTCGCCGTGGTGCTCGGCTCGGATGACAATGGCGTCGATATCGGCATCCAGCCGGAAAAGGACGGCTCCGGCAAGGTCGCCGAAGGCCGCATGACCGGCCGCATCGACGCTGAAAACATGAAGTGGGCCTATCGCTCGTCAACCGGCGACCGCAAGTCCGCCCGCGCGCCATCGGGCGTTCTGGCCGCCGGCGACGTCGTCTATGTCGAAGCGCTGGATGCAGCCCTTGGCAAATACCGCCTGCGCCAGCCGCCGAAGGTTCAGGGCGGGCTTGTCGCCATGGACCCGCAGACCGGCCGCGTGCTCGCCATGGTCGGCGGTTTCTCCTACGGCCAGTCCGAATTCAACCGCGCGACACAGGCCATGCGCCAGCCCGGCTCGTCGTTCAAGCCGTTCGTCTACGCCGCAGCGCTCGACAACGGCTACACGCCGGCCTCGGTTATCCTCGACGCGCCGATCGAGATCGTCGCTGGCGGCCAGGTCTGGCGGCCGGAGAACTACGGCGGCGGCTCGGCCGGCCCCTCGACGCTGCGTCTAGGCATTGAAAAGTCGCGCAACCTGATGACGGTTCGCCTCGCCAACGACATGGGCATGAACCTTGTCGCCGAATATGCCGATCGTTTCGGCATTTACGATAAGATGCCGCCTTTGCTGGCCATGTCGCTGGGCTCCGGCGAAACCACCGTTCTGCGCATGGTCTCGGCCTATTCGGTGCTGGCCAATGGTGGCAAGCAGATCAAGCCGTCGCTGATCGACCGCATCCAGGACCGCTACGGCAAGACCATTTTCCGCCACGAAGAGCGCACCTGCGGCGATTGCAATTTTACCCAGTGGCAGGAACAGGCAGAACCGGTGCTGACCGACAACCGCGAGCAGGTTCTCGACCCGATGACCGCCTACCAGATCACCTCAATGATGGAAGGTGTCGTCACGCGCGGCACGGCAGCCGGCAAGATCAAGCTCGACCGCCCGACCGCCGGCAAGACCGGCACGACCAACGATGAAAAGGACGCCTGGTTCGTCGGCTATACCGCCGATCTGGTGGCCGGCCTCTATCTCGGTTTCGACAATCCTGCACCGCTTGGCCGCGGCTCCACCGGTGGTGGGCTCGCGTCGCCGATCTTCAACGACTTCATGCAGGAAGCGCTGAAGGGCTCGCGCCCGGTCAAGTTCGTCGTGCCGGAAGGCATGAACCTGATCCCGGTCAACCGCAAGACCGGCATGGCCGCCTCTGAAGGCGATCCGGACACGATCATGGAAGCCTTCAAGCCCGGCACCGGCCCGGCCGATACGTTCTCGGTCATCGGCATGGATGAATTCGTCAGCCCCGAGGAAATCCTCAAATCCTCGCCGCAGGCCAACCAGGCGATCCAGGGCGGCACGGACGGGCTTTTCTAGACCCCGGTACCTTCCCAAAATACGCGCTCCGGTGCCGGCTGCCTTTACTTCCGCAGCCGACATCACTATTCACGGCGCACAGAACCTTCAGCCCATAAGAAAAGACGGACATGCGGACGGAAATCGAGAATATTGTCGACGAGATCAAGCAGGCCATAAGCCTGCTGAGGAGGCATCTTTGACTGGGATCAGGCGGTAAGACGGCTGGACTGGTTGAACAACAAATCCGAGGATCCGAACCTCTGGAACGATGCGGCCGAAGCCCAGAAACTGATGCGCGAGCGCCAGCAGCTCGACGACGGCATCAATGGCGTGCGCGCACTCGAAAATCAGCTGAAAGACAGTATCGAACTCATCGAACTCGGTGAGGAAGAGGGCGACCAGGCGATCATCAAGGACGCCGAAGACGTCATCCGTGCCATGCGCACCGAGACGGCCCGCCGCCAGGTCGAGGCCATGCTGTCCGGCGAGGCCGACAGCAATGACAGCTATCTCGAAGTCCATTCCGGCGCCGGCGGCACCGAAAGTCAGGACTGGGCCAACATTCTCCTGCGCATGTACACGCGCTGGGCCGACAAGCAGGGCTTCAAGGTCGAGCTTCTCGAAATCCACGACGGCGAAGAGGCCGGCATCAAGTCAGCGACGCTGCTGGTCAAGGGCCACAATGCCTATGGCTGGCTGAAGACCGAATCGGGCGTGCACCGCCTGGTGCGCATCTCGCCTTTCGACAGCAACGCCCGCCGCCACACCTCGTTTTCGAGCATCTGGGTCTATCCGGTTGTCGATGATTCGATCCAGATCGACATCAACGAGAGCGATTGCCGCATCGACACCTACCGCTCGTCCGGCGCCGGCGGCCAGCACGTCAACACGACCGATTCGGCCGTGCGCATCACCCATATGCCGAGCGGCATTGTCGTGCAGTGCCAGCAGGAGCGCTCCCAGCACAAGAACAAGGCCAAGGCTTGGGACATGCTGCGCGCGCGCCTGTACGAATCCGAGCTGAAGAAGCGCGAGGATGCGGCCAATGCCGAGGCCGCCTCGAAGACCGACATCGGCTGGGGCCACCAGATCCGCTCCTACGTCCTGCAGCCCTACCAGCTGATCAAGGACATGCGCACCGGCGTCGAAAGCACGAGCCCGCAGGACGTGCTCGACGGTGACCTGAACGAGTTCATGGAAGCCGCACTCGCCCACCGCGTCAATGGCGGCGCCGACGCCGTGGTCGACGATCTGGCGTGATATCCAAAGGCGGGGAGGGCCACTGTCTTCCCCGCGCGACGCCCCAATGCATGTCTCCCGAAAGTGTGCAGCGGTTTTGGGATCAAGAGATGCATAAAAACAAGGACCCATGCATGTCTCCCAAAAGTGTGCACGGTTTTGGGCTAAAGACATGCATAAAAACAAAGATCTAAAGCGCGTTGCGTGAATCCGTTTTCACGCAACGTGCTTTAGAGCGCATCGCATGAACCCGTTTTCATGCGATGCGCTTTAGTTCGTGGCGCGTTCGATCTTCAGCTCGCCGAGATCATCAACGATGATCGTCCAGCTCTCCGCCTCCACAGCCTTCGGGTCAGTCTTCAGGTGCACCGTTGCAAAGAGCCCGGGCGAGGCGGCCGTGCCGCTGGAGCTTTCCGGCCTGATATCCGTGACATAGGGCTTCAACGCCGAAAACTCGTCCAGCTCGATGCTGGAGAGAAGCTCCGGCCCCTTGGCGCTAAGGCCGATCTGCTGAAGATGGATTTTTGCCGTGCCGTCCGGCTGGCGCACGGCGACCAGCTTGTAGTAGCCGCGTTGCGGCTTGTCCGTAGCGTCTGCGGCGACGGTTCCCGGCGCCTTGATGGTCAGGCCCGGATCAAGCGCACCGAGCAACCCTTGCGTTCCCGTCCAGAAGCCGGTGCTGATGGCGAAGGTCACGTTGACCGGCAGGATCTCCTGATCCTGCGCCTGCGCTGGTAAGACCAGCAGCAGCGGTAGAAGGGCAAGGCTTTGAAGCGGCAGGCGGCGCGCCATGGGTCTCTCCGGTTGGCTGATCGTGACGGCCGCACTATCGGGCGGACCTGATCCGATCAATTCGAAAACTGTTCCGCCAGAATGCGATCGGACCAGGAATGATCAGGATCCGACAGGATGCGCGCCGTGGTATTTTCCGATTGGGCGATGCGCACCCGTGCCACCGATTTCACCTCCATGTGATCGGCCACCGCGTTGACCGGCCGCTTGTCGGGCTCAATGATCTCGATATCGACCGTGACCTTGTTTGGCAGAAGCGCACCGCGCCAGCGCCGGGGCCGGAAAGCGCTCACGGGCGTCATCGCCAGAAGCGGCGCTTCCAGCGGCAGGATCGGCCCATGCGCCGAGAGATTGTAGGCGGTCGATCCGGCCGGCGTCGACAAGAGCACACCGTCGCAGATCAGCTCCTCCAGCCGCACCCGGCCATCGACGGCAACCCTGAGCTTGGCGGCCTGATAGGACTGGCGGAACAGATAGACTTCATTGATGGCGAGCGCAGTGAACTTGGTGCCGTCCTGATCGACGGTCTGCATTTCCAGCGGATGAAAGGCGTTCTCGACCGCATTGGCGATCCGGTCGTGCAGGCCCTCCATGCTGAAGCGGTTCATCAGGAAGCCGATCGAGCCACGGTTCATGCCATAGACACGTTTGCCGGTGTTCATCGTCCGGTGCAGCGTCTGCAACATGAACCCGTCGCCGCCGAGCGCGACGATGACATCGGAAATATCAGGCTCGTCGCTGCCATACATCGCCGTCAGCTCACGCAGCGCCACCTGCGCCTCGTCGGCATCCGATGCCACGAAGGAAAGCGAGTTGAAACTGCGAGCCATGAAGCACTTCCGGTCTGATTGCACACGGGAGCGGATGCGCCCAAGCCCTTTTCTGGCATGCCGCCCGGCCAGGTGCACTCGAAAAAAGCGATCAAACAGCATTTTTACTTTACACACCGGAGGAATCTGGTAACTCCCCACCCGTGATGCCCTTATAGCTCAGTTGGTAGAGCACCTGATTTGTAATCAGGGGGTCCCGGGTTCGAGTCCTGGTGGGGGCACCACGAAATCAACGGCTTGGCCGTTCGGCATTTCCCAACATCCTCGCGCGTTCCTGCAATGCCATCGTTGCTCCTTTTCCGCCTTTTGCTGGCCGGCAATGACGATATCGGCGGACGGCTGCCTGCAACGTGGTGCTGATCATCGCGCGGGACAATCAGCAAAATTGCAGATGACAAGCCAGGGAATTCCTGCAAATGTGCAGGCATTGAGAGACAGGGGCGTTCGTCGGAAGATGGACTGAGAAGCACCCTTGGAACCTGAACCAGATAATGCTGGCGGAGGGAGTCGCTCGGGTCCCTCGCTGTTGCGTGTCCGGCTCTTGCATTTCTTCCGCCCGAAAGGGCGACAATGCAAAATCTCATCACTCCTGGAACACGTCTTGCTCAGATGAGGGCCACACCGCAGCTTGTTCAGTGCATCACCAACTACGTTGCCATGAACATCGCCGCCAATGTGCTGCTGGCCACCGGCGCATCTCCCGCCATGGTCCACGCACCGGAGGAGGCCGGCGAATTCGCCGCCATTGCCGATGCGCTGACGATCAATATCGGCACGCTTTCATCCACGTGGATTGACGGCATGCAGGCCGCCGCTGTTGCCGCCAATGCTGCTGCAAAACCCTGGGTCCTTGATCCGGTTGCCCATTACGCGACCACATTCCGGCGCCAGGCCGTCGCCCGGCTTCTGGAACTGCGGCCCACCATCATCCGCGGCAATGCTTCCGAGATCATCGCGCTCGCCGGTGGCATGAGCCGCGGGCAGGGCGTCGACAGCCGTGACCCCGTCGAGCTAGCCGAGGGCACCGCCGTCGATCTGGCAAAGCACCACGGTGCCGTGGTCGCGGTCACCGGCGTCGTCGATTTCGTCACGGATGGACACCGCTCCCTGCGCATCGAAGGCGGCTCCGCGCTGATGCCGCAGGTCACGGCTCTCGGCTGCTCGCTGACCTGCCTCATCGGGGCGTTTGTGGCGGCCAGCCCCGCAGACCCGTTCGAGGCGACTGTCGCTGCATTGGCCACGTTCGCCGTGGCCGGAGAGATCGCGGCTGATGGTGCCGACGGCCCGGGCTCGTTTTCCTGGCGTTTTCTCGACGCTTTGGCAGCGCTCGACGGACCGATGCTGGATGCGCGGGCGAGGATTGTCCGGCTATGAAGCGCTTCGATCTGTCGCTTTACCTTGTGTTGGATCCGGGGCTGTGCGCCGGAATCGGCATGATCGAGACGGCTCGCAGGGCCGTGCAAGGCGGCGTCACCATGGTGCAACTCCGCGACAAACATGCCGGAACGGCGGCCCTTGTCGAAACGGGACGGGCGCTGCAACAGGTGCTGAAGCCCCGAGGCGCGCTGCTGATCATCAATGACGATGTCGAGGCCGCCCTGCTGCTCGGCGCAGACGGTGTTCATATCGGCCAGGAGGATATGGATGCAGGCGCAGTCCGCCGTCTGATTGGACCGGACATGATCCTCGGTCTTTCGGTCGAGACCGAAGCGCTTGCCGCAACGGTCGATCCCGCCGTCACAGACTATGCCGGTATCGGACCGGTCTTTGCGACGCCGACCAAGCCGGATCACAAGCCGCAGATCGGTATTGCAGGGCTCTCCCGTCTGGTGTCCGTTTGTGCCGTTCCGTCGGTCGCGATCGGCGGGCTGAAGGCCGCCCATATCCCAGACGTCATCACAGCAGGCGCCCACGGCATTGCCGTCGTCTCGGCTATCTGCGGCACGGCGGATCCTTTCGCATCCGCCCGGTCGCTGTCACGGGCACTCGCGGAGGCACGCACATGATCCGCAACGTCCTTTCCATCGCCGGCTCCGATCCATCCGGTGGCGCCGGGATTCAGGCCGATCTGAAGACCTTCGCTGCCCGGGGTGTCTACGGCATGGCTGTCATCACCGCGTTGACCGCGCAGAACACGCAAGGCGTTTCGGGCGTGCATCTCGTCCCTGCACACTTCGTCGCCGAACAGATCACGGCGGTCTTTGCCGATGTCCGCGTCGATGCCGTCAAGATCGGAATGATCGCCAATGCCGGGATTGCCGCAGCGGTCGCAGACGTGATGCAGGACCATCCCGGTATTCCTGTGGTGCTCGACCCGGTCATGATCGCCAAGGGCGGTGCAGAATTGCTCGATCCGCACGCAGTCTCAGCATTGGTCGGCCGGTTGCTGCCGCTGGCGACGCTGCTGACGCCCAATCTGCCGGAAGCAGCCTTTCTTCTCAACGAGCCGGTTGCCCAGACCCGCGAGGACATGGCCCGGCAGGCGTTGCAGCTGCAGCGGCTCGGGGCCGACAGCGTTCTGGTCAAGGGAGGGCATCTTGGCGGCAGCACAAGCCCCGATGTTCTCGTGACCGGTCAAGATCTGATCTGGTTCGAGGCACCCCGCACCACGACGTCCAACACGCATGGCACCGGTTGCACGCTGTCCAGCGCGCTGGCCGCCGAACTGGCAAAAGGCGCGACCGTGCAACAGGCGATGTCCGTTGCCAAAGCCTATCTCGCCCGGGCCATCGCGCTGGCCGGTACATTGACGGTCGGCTCGGGCCATGGGCCGGTCCAGCATTTTCACGACATCTGGCAGCATCTTGCCGCAGAGGAAACGTGCCTATGAGCCCGGTCACCAAAATCGATTTCAACCATGGCCTTTTCGGCGAGCTTCGCGCCCGCGCAGGGGATAACTGGTCCGGCTATGTCAACCACCGCTTCGTCAGGGAGCTCGCGGTTGGCACGCTGCCGCTGCCCTGCTTCAAACGATTCCTGATGCAGGATTATCTCTTCCTCATTCATTTCGCCCGCGCCTACGCGCTGCTGGCCTCCAAGGGCGGTTGCCTCTCGGAGATACGCTCGGCCGCGTCGTCGCTGATGGCCATCGTCAGCGAACTGCCGCTGCACGTTACCTACTGCGCCGGGTGGGGCCTGACCGAGGCGAAGATGGAGGCCGAGCCGGAAGCGCCGGAAACCATGAACTATACGCGCTATGTGCTCGATATCGGCCATAGCGGTGACAGCCTTGACCTGATGGCGGCCCTGATGCCCTGCGTCGCGGGTTACGGCGAGATCGGCGATATCCTGCTCTCCGACAAGAGCACCATTATCGACGGCAATCCCTATGGCGACTGGATCCGGAACTACGAGAGCGAGCACTACCGCAAAAGCGTCCAGGCGGCGATCGTCACCTTCGACGCGCTCGGCAAAAAACGCGGCGGCAAGGCGCGGCTTAATCAGCTGTCGACGATCTTCACGACGGCAACCCGGCTCGAATCCGCCTTCTGGCAGATGGGGCTGAATGCCGGCAGCGGCGTCACGCAGCAGGCTGCTGAATAGGCTGCACAGTTGCCATCTAAACGGCAACTTTCACGCGGTCCGCTTTAAGCTCTCTTTTTCACCTGTCCACCGTCACGAGAAAGCCCTGAACCTTTACGCGACACGGAGACGGCTGCGGGTTTCTCGATCTCGTAAGCCGCCAGCAGGCTGTTTGCGGGGATGCCCCATTCCTGGGTGAGCTTGCGGATCATCTCGACTGTCAGCGTACGTTTCTTGCCCATGATCTCCGATGCTCTCGGCGAAGAGTTCAGGAGACGGGCGAGGTCTCGTTGGCTGCGCCCTGTCATCTCCATATGGGTTTTGATCACGGCGATGGGGTCCGCCGGGAAAACGGGAAATGTTTCCTTTTCGTAGCGCTCGACAAGGGCTACGAGGATATCGAGACGGTGGCCCTCGGGCGAGCCGATGGGCGCTCCCCAGAGCCGCTCGATCTCTTTGAGAGCGGCTCTGTGGTCCGCAGCGTTCTCTACCGGGCGTATCTCCATTGCCAGCTCCTTAGAAATTCGAAACCGTAAGAGCATCGATCTTGTCGTATTCAGCATGCGTCCCGACAAACTTGATGAACGCGATCTGCCGGGGGAAGTCGAAGGCCACGATGAGCATGTAGCTGCCACCCTTTATTTCAAATCTCACCGGTTCATCGTTCAAAGCCTTTGCTTTGGAAAAGGCATCGGTAACATCTTGTATGGAAGACCAGGACGCTGCCTTCGCCATCTCATACGAGTGGTCAAGCGATGGTTTTGCCAGGGAGTGAACCGCGCCGAACTTGTCGAGCGTTGGCTTTGCAATAACCCGCATTCCCTCATCCTGTTCCCGTATTGGGAATATACCAGAAACAAGCGCGTGGTAAAGGGCTAGCTCCCAGCGCGGGGTTCCTTCACCCCAACGGCAGCGGCCGGACCATCTCAAACAGATCGCCAGCCTTCTTCACGCCGAACAGATACCAGTCGATCAGCTCTGCGGCGATCCTTTCGGCGTCCGGGCTCTTGATGTCGAGATCGTATTCCGCGCAGCAACGCTCCAGCACCGTCCGCAGCATCGCAAGGTCGGCGTCGTCAAGCTGGCCGTGGCTGCCGAAGGGGCGGGGTGCCTGCAGACCGCTCACTGCATCGGTGCCTTTTCCAATGCGTCGATCAGGTCGAGCTGGCTGCGGCTGCCCCTGGCATATTCTTCGATCAGAATTTTTGCCTGCCGGTCGGCCAAGCGGCGGTCGATACGGTGGGCGAAACACCAGGCGTTGAGAACGCTCTGCAGCAGTGCGAGATCGCGGGGCGGTATGGAACTGTTGGTGATGTTCATCGCGGCGGTCCTCCCAAACCTTCGAAAGTCTATGGAGGTGGAAACGCCGCTGCGCATTTAACTTTGTTAATGCGGCCCGTATCGATATCTGTAATCGATCGGTCATGGAACGACAGGCGCGGCAGCTGCCCGCGTCAGTCCAGCCACTCATTGTTGAAGGTCAGGCTCGCTACCGATATCGACCGGCCGCTTTCGTCGCGCACGGTGACGGAAAAGATGATGCGGTCGATCTCTGGAATCTCGTCACGGGCCACGTCAAGCAGAATGCGGGAGACTTCTTTTGAAATGTCGGCGCGCGATTTTATGTCCTGGCCCTCTTCGTCGCGCGTCGGTCCGTCGCCGTTGTGCAGATCGAAATAATAGCGGCTCATTTGTCATCCCTCATTTCATCGGCTAATTCTGCAAGCCGTTGATTGTTCCCGCACCTCCCGAGAAATGATCGAACAAAGACAGGAGCCACGCGTTGTGTCGATGTCGGCCATGAAGATCGTCTTTCGCACCCCTGTTCAATCGGAGACCCCCTTGATCGAAGCCCTGCTGCTCAACATTGAAAGTCACGACATCCTGCAGGATTCGGAAAAGGACGCCCTCAAAAGTCTGTTCGTCAAAGAGGACATTTTTTCGGAGGGCAAGGACCTCGTCGTGCAGGGATCGCGGCCCGCCTACAGCACGCTGATTCTTGAGGGGTTTGCTGCCCGCTATAAGATCACCGCAGACGGCCTTCGCCAGATTACCGCCCTGCATGTACCGGGCGACTTCATTGATCTGCATGCCTTTCCGCTGAGGCTGATGGATCACGGCATCGTTGCGCTCTCGGCTTGCCGTGTAACCTTTGCCGATCACGGCGCGCTGAAACGCGTGACGGAAAACCTGCCGCACCTGACTCGTCTTTTGTGGCTGCACACGCTGATCGATGGCGCCATCCACCGCGAATGGATCGTATCGATGGGCCGCAAATCCAAGAAGGCGCACTTGGCTCATTTGATTTGCGAGCTCTATGTACGCCTCGGAATCGTCCGCCGTACCGACGGCACCAGCTTCTATTTTCCGCTGACGCAGATGGAGATGGCCGACGTGCTCGGCATATCCATCGTCCACATGAACCGCACGATCCAGAGCCTGCGCAAGGACGGCCTGCTCGTCTGGATCAACCACACCATCACCATCGTCGACTGGCCACGGTTGCAGGAGGTCGCCGAATTCGACCCGACCTATCTCAACCTGTCGATTGAGCCCCGGTAACAAAAACCGTCGCGAAAAATCGTTCGGCCAAATCCCGGCGGACTGGTATAGGGGCCTGTCCCGTGCTGCAGCCTTCGGTGCTGCAGCGGACATGTTCGACGGCAGCCGGGGACCGGCGCAATGACGGTGATGGACGATGAGTGATTTTCATGTCGGACAGAAGGTGGTCTGCATCGACGACAAATTCAAACATGTCTCGATCGACCAGGGCATCCGCAAGGGTCAGGTCTACACGCTGCGCTGGGTCGGCATGTACAAGCACTATGTCGATGGTGAATTTTTCGGCGTCAAGCTCGAGGAGATCCATCGCGGCAACGACGATGGGCCCGAAGGTTACGGCGCGGCCGACATGCCTTATCGGGCTTCGCGGTTCCGCCCGCTGGTCAAGGACCGCATCAGCGCGCTGCGCAAACTGCTGGCGCCCCGGCCGGGCGTTCCCGCCGATCCTGCTGGAGGCACGCCAGTCACGCCGGTGAAGAAGAAGGAAAAGGTCTGATCAGGCTTAATTGACCTGATCGGGCACATAGAGGCAGAGCGTGTGGCCAGTCGGCGAGAAATCGCCCGAGATAGTGCAGCGGTGAAACCGCCCGTCCGGCGAGTGTCTCAGCCGGGAATTGGGATAGTAGGGAATGGTTTCGCCGGTCCGCCGGATGAACCAGCCGTTCTTGGTGATCTTGACCTCATCGTCGGCAATCGGGGTGCAATCCTTGTCCGAGCAGCAGAGCATATCGTAAAAACTGTGCGCCAGGGCTGGCTGGCTCCGGAGCAGCACAAGGGCAAGCAGGCCTGCAACAGCCACGGCACGGCGCATGTCATTCCTCCCGTTATGTCTCTTGAATTTCAGTCCTTGACTTGAATGCCTGTCGGATGAAGAACGCGTCAGCGGGTGGTCATCGCGCAACGCTGCACGTCCTGATCGTCTTCGCAGTCTAGACGCTTTCGGCGACAAAGAAAGCGGCCAGCGGCTAGGTGGTCTATTCGGCCGCTTCAAGCCGGGCAGGGCGGGGCTCCACCTCGCGGCAGGAGGCCATCGCCGGCGGCAGGTGCTCGGCCAGATAGTCGATCAGCGCCCGTACGGCCGGCAGGATGCCGTGGCGCGAGGTGAAGACCAGATGGACGATCGTCTCGCTCGAGGTCCATTCGGGCAGAACATGCACGAGCATGCCGCGCTGGATCGCCCGTTCGCAGAGATGAATGGGCAGGAAAGCGATGCCCAAGCCTTCGATGGCGGCGCGCTCGAGAATGGGGAAATCGCTGCAGCCGAGGATCGGCGTATGCGTGATCTCCAGCGGTTCACCCAAAGCATTGTACATCGTCCACGTATCGGTCGGGTGCAACTCGTTCATCGACAGGGTCGGCATCTTGCCAAGCGTCTCGATCGTCACCGGCGGCAGGCGTTCGAGCAGCGCCGGGCTCGCCACCAGAAAATTGCGCGCCTGGCCGAGCTTCTTGACGATCAGCTGGTTGTCTGTGTCCATCTGCTGACGGGCCCTGAGCGCGATGTCGAAGCGCTCCTCCATCATGTCGATGCGCCGGTTGGTCGCCGAAATCAGAAGTTTGATGCCGGGATAGCGCCGGAAGAAATCCGGCAGGATGGCGCTCAGCATCGGCGTGAAGCCGATCGGGGCCGCCATACGCACGGTGCCGGTCGGCTCGCTGCGGGCGGTGGCAACGACGGCTTCGGCCGCCTCGACACCGGCGAGGATCGTCTCGCAGCGTTCGTAGAAGATCTGGCCGATCTCGGTGATCCTCAGCTTTCGCGTCGAGCGCTCGAGGAGCCGCACGTCCAGCTGTTCTTCCAGCCGGGCCACATGTTTGCTGAGCTTCGATTTCGGAATGTTCAGCGCCCGGGCGGCGGCGGAAAAGCCCTTGTGTTTCACAACGGCGGCAAAAAGGGCGAGGTCGTTCAGGTCCTGCATTGGGCACCATTGTTTTCGAGAATGTCGCGGTCATTGTTTCTATCAGGAAACGCAATGTCGGAAAAGCACCGTCTTATCGTTCGATTGTTTTCAAACCATATCTACCGCAACCAAACGAACACAGCCGATCCCAAGACAACCGACCAAGACAACACAAGGTGCAGATCATGAACATCCTTCACATCGACTCCGGCATTCTCGGAGATCATTCCGTTTCCCGCCGTCTGACGGCGTCCATCGTGTCGCGCCTGAGCGCCGGTCACGCCGGTGCCCACGTCGCCTACCGTGATCTCGCCGCAGCCCCTCTGGCGCATCTGAGCGGTGCCCACCTGATGGCAGCCTCCGCCAATCCCGAAGGCCTCGACGCGACGCTCGTTTCCGAGCTTGACGCCGGCCGCGCGGCGCTGGACGAATTCCTGAAAGCCGATGTGGTCGTCGTCGGTGCGCCGATGTACAATTTTGCCATCCCGACCCAGCTGAAGACCTGGATCGACCGCATTCTGGTCGCCGGCACGACGTTCAAATACACCGAAGCCGGTGTCCAGGGCCTCGCCAAGGGCAAGAAGGTCATCGTCGCCTCGACGCGTGGCGGCCATTATTCCGGCAGCTCGCCGATCAGCGCCATGGATCACCAGGAAAGCTACCTGACCACCGTCTTCGGCTTCATCGGCATCACCGATGTCGAGTTCATCCGCGCCGAAGGTCTGGCCATGGGCGACGACGCCAAGCAGAGCGCCATTGCCGGTGCCGAGAAGGTCATCGCCGATCACAGCGACCTTGCCGCTGCCGCCTGATTTTAGCCTGATACCTCTAGAAGGCCGGACATTCCACCATGTCCGGCTTTTTCGCGCCCGGCTTTTGTGCGTGCTGGACGGCGCCGGCCAAAACCTTTAGAGCCGCCTGCAACAGCCTTCGGGCGGCAGGAACAGGGTTTGAGAACATGGACGAGGTCAGGGATTCGAACGGCACCATTCTGGCCGAAGGTGATAATGTCACGCTGATCAAGGATCTGAAGGTCAAGGGCACGTCGGAAACCCTGAAGCGCGGCACGGTGATCAAGGGCATTCACCTGACCGGCAACCCGGACGAGTTCGACTGCCGCCATGCCAAGATCAAGGGCCTGGTCCTGCGCACCGAATTCCTCAAGAAGGCCTGACAGCTCCTCTGTAAATCACGGACGAACGAGCGCCAGCGGCTTGCCGCCTTCCTCCGGCGCCTTATCGAATCCGTCAGGCGTGGCGACGAAGGACAGCGATCCGCCCTCGGTGTTCATCATGGTTATGCCAAGCCCGCTGGCGCTCCACAGTGAGAAGTCGAGCTTCTTGACGGCCGTGTCGCAGGCGCCGGCGGTCTTCATCGGATAATTCTCGTCCTCGCCGCGCGTGTCGCCCAGCGATATCTTGCAGAGTATCTCGCCGGACGGCCGCTTCATCAGCCACTCGCCCTTGATCGCTGCGGCGACCGGCAACCGGTCGACACCCTTGATGACCGGCACCATGTCGAAAACCGGTCCGGCGCTCTCTTCCGTGCGCAGCGGAAATCCTTCGTTCTCGATGAAACGCATCAGCACTTTGCGGATCGGATCGATCAGGATGATGCCGCCATTGCCGTCGAAATTCCAGGCGGCCGCATCGGCGATGCCGGCAACCGAACCCTTGCATTGCTCTGCGCCTGCAACGCTATAGCCGCCGATCGCCTGTTCCTTGGACAGTTTCAGCACGCAGCCGGGGCTTCCGTCCTCGGAGGCCACCAGCCAGTCGCCGGTCTGGGCATCGAGAATGCCTGGATCGATATCCTGGGAAAATGCAGGGGCGGCAGAGGCAAGCGCCGCCGCCAGAACAAGAGCGCACAGCGGTTTTGAAACAGGCATTCGGATCTCCCGGAAGACAGGCGCAACGATGGACAGTGTCTGGTTTTGGAGTACACTTTGCCTATGAATTGCACGTCGTAAAGGGGAACGCGATGGGAATTCCAGCACCACGGCGATGGAACCGATTTTTGTCGCTGGCCCTTTGTCCGCTGTTTCTCGGCCCGATGCCGCAGATATCATCCGCCGCGCCGCCGGATGCGCACTGCACCTGCCGCAACCGCGACGGATCGAAGCATGAGCTCGGCCAGACCACCTGCATCAAGGTCGGCGACACCCCCTATTTGGCGCGCTGCGAAATGGATCTGAGCGTCACGACCTGGCGCAAGCTTCAGGACGGATGTCCCGAAGCCAGCCTTTCGACGCTCAACATGTCACGGATGCAATGAGCCGATTTACGCCTTGGCGAGGTGATTGCGCGCCGCATACATGGCGATGGCCGCCGCGTTCGACACGTTCAGCGACTTGATCTCGCCCGGCATGTCGAGACGGGCAAGCGCGTTGACCGTCGAGCGGGTCTTCTGGCGCAGGCCCTTGCCCTCGGCGCCCAGCACCAGTGCCAGCTTGCCGCCTGAAAACGTCTCTTCCAGCGGTGCCGGCCCTTCCGAATCAAGCCCGATCGAGACGAAACCGAGCTTGTGCAGCTCGTCCAGCGCATCGGCCAGATTGGTGATCTGTATATAGGGGATCATTTCGAGAGCGCCCGAAGCGGATTTCGCCATGACGCCCGATTCGGTCGGGCTGTGGCGCTGCGTGGTGATCAGCGCGCCGGCATTGAAGGCGACGGCAGAACGCATGATGGCGCCGACATTGTGCGGATCGGTGACCTGGTCGAGCACCAGCACCAGCGGGCTGTCCGTCAGTGCCGAAAGGCGGCGAAGCGGCAGCGGCTTGGTTTCGATCATCACGCCCTGGTGGATGGCGTCGGGGCCGAGAATCTTGTCAATATCCTGCGGCGAGACGATCTCGACCGGAAAACCGCGCTCGAACAGATCTGCGATCTCCAGCCGCACCATGGCGTTCTGGGTCAAAAGGATCTTCTCGATCTTGCGCTCGGGGTTTTCCAGCGCCGCCCGCACCGTATGCAGTCCGTAGAGCTGTACCTGATCGGGAGCGAGCGCGGGTGCCGTCCAGTCGCCACCCGCCGGTTTGCGGCGCTTGTCGGGCTGCGGCGTCGGGATTTCGCCGCTCTCGCGCTTGGCATCGCGGTGGGCGCGGCGCAGGGTGGCGTAATGGGTGTCTTTGGGGCTCTTGCTGCCGGGAATATCTTTGCTCATGCGGCCTTATATCTCCGGCAGGCTTTTCCGCAAAGCCAATGTTGCATCCGGCAACCTCCTGAGGATGAAAACCAAATTTCCGCAGTTTTCTGAAATCATCGTGTTGACAGGATGAAACAGGGTCGTCATATAGCCCGCAGTTCACGAGGCGCCGGCCAAGATCGCAAGTCAAACCAGCGCAACGTGATCGCCGGAACCTAACGGTTCAGGCGGAAATGGAGGGATGCCCGAGCGGTCAATGGGAGCAGACTGTAAATCTGCCGGCTTATGCCTACGTTGGTTCAAATCCAACTCCCTCCACCACCTCCCGGCACCTGATCTAAAGGCATGCGGGTATAGCTCAATGGTAGAGCAGCAGCCTTCCAAGCTGAATACACGGGTTCGATTCCCGTTACCCGCTCCAGCTCTTCTCCTTTAAGTACCGTATCAAAACGACCGCTCAAATGTCTGTAATGACTCACGGCGTTCGCTGGAGTCGCCGCCGCACCGACCGGTCGGGGGCATTGTGCCTCGTCCGCACAATATCAAGGCCGAAGCCGCGCGGGCGCGCAAACAATTAAGTCTTGCGCAATTCTTCCGAAACCCTTAAACGCCTCCCCAAACCGGCGCCGCCGGATGATCCAATCTATTTGATCACAGGATACGTACCCATGGCAAAGAGCAAGTTTGAGCGCAACAAGCCGCACGTCAACATTGGCACGATTGGCCACGTTGACCATGGCAAGACGTCGCTGACGGCAGCGATCACGAAGTATTTCGGCGAATACAAGGCGTACGACCAGATCGACGCTGCGCCGGAAGAAAAGGCCCGCGGCATCACCATTTCGACGGCGCACGTCGAATATGAGACGGCTGCCCGTCACTATGCCCATGTCGACTGCCCCGGCCACGCCGACTACGTCAAGAACATGATCACCGGTGCCGCCCAGATGGACGGCGCGATCCTGGTATGCTCGGCTGCCGACG
>JAURWE010000030.1 GCA_030655075.1 Pararhizobium sp. | reverse complement strand
GCTTCCATCTTCTCGGCGTTGCGGCCGATGAGGATCGGGTCGGGCATGACCTTGTCGCCGTTCGACAGCGTCACGCCGCCTTGCGCGCGGATGGCGCAGATGGAGCGGATCAGATGCTGGTTCATGCCCATGCGTCCGGTGACGCCGTGCATGATGAGTCCGAGTCGTTGTGTAGCCATGATTTTTCTGCTTGCTGGGTGGAGGGTGCGAAGACCGGTGGACTCCGATGTTTACTGCGGCGAGAGGCCGGCGGCCTTCACCAGCTTGGCGTTGGTGCCGATCTCTTCCTTGATGTAGGCGTCGAACTGCGCGGGCTGCAAGGTCCAGGCGTCGGCGCCGAGCTTCAGGAAGCGTTCCTTCACCTCGGGCGAAGCCAGCGCCTTCTCGACCTCGTCGTGCAGACGATTCACGATGTCCTTCGGCGTCTTGGCGGGCGCCATCATCCCGATCCAGAAGTTGAACTCGGAACCCGGCACGCCGGCTTCGGCCGTGGTCGGAACGTTCGGCAACGCGGCGGCACGCTGAGGCGAACCGACGGCCAGCGCGAGCAGCGTGCCTTCCTTGATCTGCCCGATAACGGGCGCGATCGGCGAGAAGTAATAGTCGACGCGGCCCGACAGCACCTCGGTCACGGCCTCGCCCGATCCCTTGAACGGGATGTTGGTCGCTTCGATCTTCGCGGCCATCTTGAACTTCTCGGCGTTCAGGTGCGTCGCGCTGCCCTGGCCGGCCGATGCGAAGTTGATGCTGCCGGGCTTGGCGCGCGCGGCGGCGAGCAGCGCCTGCAGCGTCTTGATGTTCTTGGCCGGCGAGATCACCAGCGCGTTGGGCAGCGAGGAGATCGGCGTGACGCCGGCGAAGTCGTTGACCGTGTCGAACGGCAGCTTGGCGAAGGTGGACGGGCTCACCGTGTGCGACGACGAGTGGATCATGATCGTGTAGCCGTCCGGCGCGGCCGTGGCAACGGCCTGTTGGCCAATGGTGCCGCTGGCGCCGCCGCGGTTGTCGATGACGAGCGCCTGGCCCATGCTGGCGCCCATCTTGTCCGCGATGGCGCGCGCAATGATGTCCGTGGTGCTGCCGGCCGCGAAGGGCACGATCACCCGAATCGGCTTGTTGGGGTAGCCGCCCTGCGCGAACGCGGTGGGAGCGGCGAGGGCGGCCACACAGGCCAGCGAGGTGGCCGCGGCAAGGCGGACGAGTTTGATCATGGAATCTCCTTGGGGCGCCGTAGCCGGCGCGGGCGTGCTTCTAATTCACCAGTTGGTGAATTGAAAATAATTTTAGGGCGCGGCTTTGCACGGGGTCAATTGCCAGGCGACCTTTGAAGCTCGGTGAAAACCCTTGGCGCCTGGCTCAGTGCAACACGTAGCCCAGCACCAGCTCTTTCATGTGCGAAAGGCGTTGTGCAAGCGCCTTGGGCGTGCGCAGGTCGCGCCCGAAGATGGCCGAGAGGGTGTGGTTGTTCGACAGGTAGAAGTAGCACACCGACGCGATCGAGATGTAGAGCTGGATAGGGTCGACGCCGTCGCGGAACAGCCCCTGGCTGCGGCCGCGCTCCAACACGCCGGCCAGCAGCGCCACCAGCGGCGAATTCATTTCCTGGATGCGCTCCGACTGCTTCAAGTGCTTTGCCTGATGCAGGTTCTCGCTGTTGAGCAGCGTGATGAACTCCGGATGCTCGAGGTAGTAGTGCCAGGTGAACGACACCAGCTGGCGGATCGCCTCAACCGGATCCATCGCGTCCAGATGCAGTGCCTGCTCCGCCTCGCGGATGTCGGCGTAGGTGCGCTCCAGTACGGCCTGGAACAGGTCGTCCTTGTTGCCGAAGTAGTAGTAGATCAGGCGCTTGTTGACAGCCGCCTGCTCGGCGATGCGATCGACCCGCGCACCGGCGAAGCCGTACTGCGCAAACTCCTCCAGCGCGGCGGCAAGAATCGACGACTGCGACTTGTCGGCATCGCGCAGGCGTGGAGCGGGTGGGGAAGCGGCCATGTTCTTCTGGTAACCAACGGGTGAATTGTGGCGCTCTCGGCGCCGTCGCCTTCTGCAGGTCGGGTGGCCTCCAGTGTGCGACACCATAATGGATCGATCCACTTCATTTGCATTTCCATGAGCGCACAACCTGCAGGCCATTTGATCGTCCGGTGTCTGGTGGCCCAGGGCGTGGATACCGCGTTCGGCGTGCCCGGGGAGAGCTTCCTTGCCGTGCTCGATGGCTTTCATGCCGAGCGCGAGCACATCCGCTTCATCGTGAACCGGCAAGAGGGTGGCGCCGCCTTCATGGCCGACGCGCATGCGCGCATCACGGGGCGGCCGGGCATCTGCTTCGTCACGCGCGGCCCTGGCGCCACCAACGCATCCATCGGCGTGCACAACGCGTTCCAGGATTCGACGCCGCTGATCCTGTTCGTGGGCGATGTCGGCAGCGACTTCCGCGATCGCGAGGCGTTCCAGGAGGTCGACTACGGCAGCTTCTTCGGTCCCAGCACCAAGGGCTTCGCCAAGCGTGTCGAACGCATCGATGACGCGAGTCGCATCCCCGAGTACGTGGCGCGCGCCTTTTCCGCCGCGATGAATGGCCGGCCCGGCCCGGTCGTGCTGGTGCTGCCCGAGGACATGCTGCGCTCGATGACCGACGCGCAGCCATTGCCCCGGGTCGAGGCCGTGCAGCCCTGGAGCGATCCGGGCGCGCTGCGCACCTTGCGCGAGCTGTTGCTGAAAGCCCGGCGGCCCTTCGTCATCGCGGGCGGCAGCGGCTGGACGCCGCAGTCGGCGCAGGCGCTGCAGCGCTTTGCCGAGAACTGGCGCTTGCCGGTGGGCAACGCCTTCCGATTCCAGGACACCTTCGACAACCACCATCCGCAATACGCGGGCGATGTCGGCATCGCGATCAACCCGAAACTTGCGAAGCGGGTGAAGGAAAGCGACCTGATCATCGCGATCGGCCCGCGCCTCGGCGAGATGACGACCGGGGGCTACACGCTGCTGGAAGCACCGAAGGCGAAGCAGACGCTGGTGCACATCCACGCGAGCGCCGAGGAACTGAACCGCGTGTACCAGGCCGACCTGGCCATCAACGCCGGCATGAGCGCGGCGGCGCGCAGCCTCGAAGTGCTCACCGCGCCGCCCGAGTTGCCATGGGAAGCCTGGACCGCCGCGGCGCATGCCGACTACCTAGACAACCTGAAACCGCAACCGCTCCCGGGGCTGCCTGCCGATGCGCCGCGCGGCGCAGTCGACATGGCCGAAGTGGTGGCACTGCTGCAGAAGCACCTGCCAGACGATGCGCTCATCACCAATGGCGCCGGCAATTTCGCCAGTTGGGTGCATCGCTTCTTCCGCTACCACGGCCTGGCGAAGGGCCACAAGACGCAACTGGCACCCACCAGCGGTGCGATGGGTTACGGCGTGCCAGCCGGCATCGCGGCGAACATCGTGAGCGGCCGCATTGCGTTCACCATCGCCGGCGACGGCGACTTCCTCATGAATGGCCAGGAACTCGCGACAGCCTCGCAGCATGGCGGCAAGAGCATCATCGTGCTGCTCAACAACGGCATGTTCGGCACCATCCGCATGCACCAGGAGCGCGAGTACCCGCGGAACGTGAGCGGCACTGCGCTGACGAACCCGGACTTTTGTGCGCTGGCACGTGCTTACGGTTATGCGGCCGAGAAGGTCACGGCGACGGTGCAGTTCGAAGCCGCGCTGCTGCGCGCTCTGGCAGCCGATACGGGCACGCTGATCGAGATTCCGCTGGACCCCGACGTGATCACCACGCGCG
>JAURWE010000006.1 GCA_030655075.1 Pararhizobium sp. | reverse complement strand
CAGCGTGAATTCGATCAAGCACGCGCAAAGCGTATCCATTGGATTAAACCGATTTTATTAAACTGCACAGATGATAGGGTACTGGTGTTTGAGCGAGAGCATGACTCAGGTAAACCACAAATATATTTCTGGTATAGAAATTTAAGCTACGTTGTGATTTTGAGAGCCTTAACAGAAAACAAACAGTTGCTTACTGCTTTTTGCGTAGAAAGACTCAAATCAAAACAATTTGAACGCTGGTTTAATGAAAGACCTATAAATAAAAAACCCCACATCATGTGTGGGGCACGCAACTTACGGCATTGCGACTGAGTAACACAAGGCTACTGCCACGTCCTTCACTCTTTGAGCGATGACAATACTAATTGTAGGCCAAAATACTACTGATTTATAGCAAGTATGATCAAGTATGATAGGGATAGCGTTTTAAAGTTCAGAATTGTAGCTTTTTTACAACAAGTTGATCTCAGCCTCAACTAGTCATTAATCGGCAAACATATGACAAGTCAAACCGAATACACACTTGAAGAGACTCTAATAGCCCAACTAAAGGGCATGGAGTATGCCTATGCAGTGATTGAGGATGAGAAGGCGATGCTTGCCAACCTCAAACATCAGCTAGAGCTACATAACAACGGTATACGCTTAAGCGCTAACGAATTTGACCGCATTCTTAACCACCTCAATACGGGCGATGTGTTTGAGCGTGCCAAGGTATTACGCGACCGCTTTGCGCTAAAACGCGATAACGACGAAACCATCTATATTCGCTTCTTGAATAGTGATGACTGGTGCTTAAACGAGTTTCAGGTCACTAACCAGATCACCATAGAAGGCAATCGTAAGAACCGCTATGACGTAACGCTACTCATCAACGGCCTGCCATTGGTGCAGGTAGAGCTAAAGCGAAGGGGTGCTGAGCTCAAGGTAGCGTTTAATCAAATCAACCGCTATCACCACGATAGCTATGACGCTGGTCATGGTCTATTCCAGTATGTGCAGTTGTTCATTATCAGCAACGGGGTAAACACCAAGTACTTCTCTAACAACAAGCAGCAGAGCTTTAAGCAGACGTTCTTTTGGACAGACAAAGAGAACAAGCGCTTATCAGACCTACACGAGTTTAGTGCTGAGTTCTTAAAGCCCTGCCATATCGCCAAGATGATTACGCACTACATGGTGCTGACAGAAGAAAAGGTCATCAAGGTGCTAAGGCCTTATCAGTTCTATGCGACTGAGGCACTCGTCGAAAGAGTCAAGAACAGCACAGAGAATGCCTACATCTGGCACACCACTGGCTCAGGCAAGACGCTGACATCATTCAAGGCCAGCCAGATCATCATGCGCAATCCCAAGGTGCACAAGGTGGTTTTTGTAGTGGATAGGAAAGACCTGGACTATCAAACAGCTCAGGAGTTTAACGGCTTTAGCAAAGGCAGCGTAGACGAAACCACAGACACCCGTAAGCTCGTCAAGCAGCTCACAGACGACAGCACCAAGCTCATACTCACCACCATCCAGAAGCTCAACAACGCCATCATGCACCCGCAGCACTTAGCCAAGGTGAGCCACCTACAAGATAAGAAGTTTGTGTTTATCTTTGATGAATGCCACCGCAGCCAGTTTGGTGATACGCACCAGAACATCAAGAAGTTCTTTAGGAACGCCCAGATGTTTGGCTTCACTGGCACGCCGATATTTGCAGATAACGCTACGGGCAATCTAGGACACCAGAAGACAACTTACGACCTCTTTGGTGAATGCCTGCATAAATACGTGATTGTAGATGCCATCAAGGATGAGAACGTCCTACGCTTTGCCGTGGAGTACGTTGGCAAATACAAGCGCAAGGAGAGTGTTAACGAGCTTGATATAGCCACAGATGCAGATATTGATATACAGGTAGAGGGTATCAACACCAAGGAGCTGCTGGATAGCCCTAAGCGCTTAGGGAAGATTACAGACTACATACTCGCGCATCATAAGCAGAAGACTAAAGCACCTGACTTCACAGGCATGTTCTGCGTGAATAGCGTAGAGACGCTCATCAAGTACTACGAGCTGTTCAAACAGAAGCAGGCCGGACTCACTAACCCGCTTAAAGTAGCAACCATATTTAGTTATGCCGCCAATGAGGAAGACTCTAACGCGAATGGTTTGGTGAATGGCCTCATCCCAGAAGAGAACCCCATGCCTGAGGGCAAGATTAACCCCTACAGCCGCGACAAGCTTGATGGATTCATTGCTGACTATAACGCCATGTTCGGCTGCAA
>JAURWE010000001.1 GCA_030655075.1 Pararhizobium sp. | reverse complement strand
TCACGTTGAACACCGGCGGGCAGTCGTTGGCCGTCGGAATCTTGTAGGTGCTCGGCGCGTGCGTCGTGAGCTTGCCGGACTGCGGGTGCCACACCAGCTCTTCCGTCGTGAGCCACCCCATGCCCTGGATGAACGCGCCCTCCACCTGGCCGATGTCCACCGCGGGGTTCAGCGACCGACCGGCGTCGTGCAGGATGTCGGCGCGCAGCAGCTTCCACTCGCCGGTGAGCGTGTCCACGATCACCTCGCTCACCGCCGCGCCGTACGCGAAGTAATAGAACGGGTGGCCCTTCATGGTCTCGCGGTTCCAGCTCAGGCCCGGCGTGGCGTAGAAGCCATCTGACCAGAGCTGCACGCGGTCGATGTAGGCCTCGCCGACGAGCGTCGCGAAGTCGAGCGTGCGGCCGTTCACCTCGACCTTGTCGTTCGCGAATCGCACCGCGGAAGGATCGCCGCCATGCCGCGCCGCAGCGCAAGCCGCGAGCCGCTCGCGGATCTGGCGCGCCGCATCCTGCGCGGCCTTGCCGTTCAGATCGGCGCCGGTCGACGCTGCCGTGGCCGAGGTGTTGGCCACCTTGGTGGTGTCGGTCGCCGTAGCCCGCACGCTCTCGAAGCTCACGCCGAGCTCGTGCGCCACCACCTGTGCCACCTTGGTGTTGAGGCCCTGCCCCATCTCGGTGCCGCCGTGGTTCACCAGGATCGAGCCGTCGGTGTACACATGCACCAGGGCACCGGCCTGGTTGAAGTGCTTCACGTTAAAGGAGATGCCGAACTTGAGCGGCGCGAGCGCCAACCCGCGCTTGAGCACCGGGCTGGCGGCATTGAAGGCCTCGATCTCCGTGCGCCTGCGGCGGTAGTCGCTGCTGGTCTCGAGTTGTCCGACCAGTTCCTCGATGATGTTGTCCGTCACTACCTGTTCGTACGGCGTGACGTTGCGCTCGGTCTTGCCGTAGAAGTTGATGCGGCGCACGTCGAGCGGGTCGCGCCGGAGTTCACGCGCCACCGAATCCATGATGTTCTCGATGGCGATGGCGCCCTGCGGACCGCCGAAGCCGCGGAACGCGGTGTTGCTCTGCGTGTTGGTCTTGCCCGAGTAGCCGTGCATCGACACGTCCGGCAACCAGTAGGCGTTGTCGAAGTGGCACAGGGCACGCGTCATCACCGGGCCGGACAGGTCCGCCGAATGACCGGCGCGCGAGACCATGGTGATCTCGGCGCCCAGGATGCGGCCTTCGTCGTCGTAGCCGACCTCGTACTCATACCAGAAGCAATGGCGCCGGCCGGTGATCAGGAAGTCGTCGTCGCGGTCGAGCCGCAGCTTGACCGGGCGCTGCAAACGGTGTGCCGCAATGGAAGCCACGCAGGCAAACAGGCCCGACTGCGACTCCTTGCCGCCAAAGCCGCCACCCATGCGCCGGCATTCGACGTGCACTTCGTTCGCATGCAGGTGAAGCGCGTGCGCGACCAGGTGCTGCATCTCGCTCGGATGCTGGGTCGAACAGTGAACGTGCATCGCGCCACCCTCCTTGGGGATGGCGTAGCTGATCTGGCCTTCCAGGTAGAACTGCTCCTGGCCGCCCACGTCGAAGGTCGACTTCAGGCGGTGCGGCGCCTGCGCGATCGCGGCCTGCGCGCCGCCTTCGTTCGTGGCGCGGGCCAGGTGCATCGGCGGCAGCACGTACTGCTTCTTTTCATGCGCCTGTTGCGGCGTCAGCACCGGCGGTGCGGTCTCGATGG
>JAURWE010000138.1 GCA_030655075.1 Pararhizobium sp. | reverse complement strand
CTGACGGGGCTGGTCTCGGTCATGACGTAGGCGATGGTGATATCGCAGAGGTGCATGCGGTCGACCACGCGCTTCATCACCTCGATCGGGCAGGCGGTGCCGGCCATGATGCCGCTGCGCAGCGTCGACAAGACGAACTCGGCGAAGCGCGGATGGTCGAGCTCGGCGATGAACATCGTCGGCACGCCATGCAGCGCCGTGCACTTCTCCGCCTGCACCGTCTCGAGCACGCTCAATGCATCGAAGCCGTCGTTCGGGAACACGATGGTGCTGCCGTGCGTGAGGCAGGCCAGCACGCCTAGCACCATGCCGAAGCAGTGGTACATCGGCACGGGGATGCAGAGCCGGTCGGCCGGCGTGAGGCGCATGCATTCGCCCACGAAGAAGCCGTTGTTGAGGATGTTGCGGTGGGTCAGCGTCGCGCCCTTGGGGAAGCCGGTGGTGCCGCTGGTGAACTGGATGTTGATGGGGTCCGCCGCGTTCAACGTGGCACCGACTTCAGCGACGCGCGCGTCTCGCGGGTCACCCGTCGCGAGCAGGTCCGAGAAGCGCTGCATGCCGGCCTGATCGGCATCGCCGGACTTGTCGATCCACACCGTGTGCTGCAGCAGCGGCAGCCGCGTCGGGCCCAATTCGCGCAGCATGCCCAGGTAGTCGCTCGTCTTGAACTGCGCCATCGTCACGAGCAGCTTGCAGCCGACCTTGTTCAGCGCGTATTCGACCTCCGACGTGCGGTAGGCCGGGTTGATGTTGACCAGCACCAGCCCGACCTTGGCGGTCGCGATCTGCATCAGGATCCATGGCGCGTTGTTGTGCGACCAGATGCCCACGCGGTCGCCGGGCACGAGGCCGGTCTTCAGCAGTGCGCTGGCAAGACGGTTCGATTGCGTTTGCAGCTCGCGGTACGTGAAGCGCTGGCCTTCATGGCGGCTCACCAGCGCCTCGTGGTCGGGCTGTTTCGCCACCATGGCATCGAAGAAGTCACCGAGGGTCTGTTCGATCAGCGGCTTGTCGACCGCGCCGCGGTCGTAGCTCAGCGTGTCTGCCATAGCCGCTTCCTCAGGCGGTTTCGGAGAACAGTTCGCGGCCGATCAGCATGCGGCGCACTTCGCTGGTGCCCGCGCCGATCTCGTACAGCTTGGCGTCGCGCCAGAGCCGCTCGACCGGAAAGTCCTTGGTGTAGCCCACGCCGCCCAGCGTCTGGATCGCCTCGCCGGCCATCCATGTCGCCTTTTCGGCCGAGTAGAGGATGGCGCCGGCCGCGTCCTTGCGGAAGGTGCGCGCGTGGTCGTTGCGGTCGCAGGCCTTGCCGACGGCGTAGACATAGGCACGCGTGGCTTGCCAGGTCGAGTACATGTCGGCGAGCTTGCCCTGCATCAACTGGTATTCGCCGATGCTCTGGCCGAACTGCTTGCGTTCGTGGATGAAGGGCAGCACCGCGTCCATGCTCGCGGCCATGATGCCGAGCGGGCCGCCCGTGAGCTCCGCGCGCTCGTAGTCCAGGCC
>JAURWE010000125.1 GCA_030655075.1 Pararhizobium sp. | reverse complement strand
CGTGGTGGCTTTGCTCCAGGCCTCGATGCCGCCGTGCTCGACCATGGCGGCGGCGGTGTCCAGGATCTCCATGGTGCGCGGATGCAGCTCGCCCGAATCCTTGTGCAGGAACAGCGGCAGCGGCACGCCCCAGCTGCGCTGGCGCGAGATGCACCAGTCGGGCCGGCCGGCGATCATGTCGCGCAGGCGCGCCTTGCCGTTTTCCGGGAAGAAGCTAGTCTCTTCGATGGCGGCCAGCGCCATGTTGCGCAGGGTGTCGGGCGCCTTGTCCTTGGTGAACACGCCGTCGCCCGCGTCCATGCGGATGAACCACTGCGCCGCGGCGCGGTAGATCACCGGCGTCTTGTGGCGCCAGCAGTGCGGGTAGCTGTGCGTGATGCCTTCGGTGGCCATCAGTCGGCCGGCCTCGCGCAGCGCGGCGATGATCTCCGGCACGGCCTTCCAGATGTGCTGCCCGCCGAACAGCGGGAAGTCGGGCGCATAGGTGCCGTTGCCCTGTACCGGGTTCAGGATGTCGTCGTACGCCATGCCGTGCGCGACGCAGGAGTTGAAGTCGTCCACGCCGTAGGCGGGCGACGAGTGGACCAGGCCGGTGCCGTCGGTCGCGGTCGCGTAGTCGGCCAGGTAGATCGGCGCCAGGCGCTTGTAGCCCTGTACCCCGTTCTCGTCCGCGACGTCGTACAACGGATGCTCGAACTCGAGCCCGCCCAGCGCCTCGCCCTTGACGGTGGCCAGCACCTTGCCGTCGAGCGCGTAGCGGTTCATGCACATCTCGACCAGCGAGGTGGCGAGGATCAGCAGGCCGCGCTCGGTGTCGACCAGCGAATATTCCAGCTCGGGGTTCAGGTTGATCGCCTGGTTGGCCGGGATGGTCCATGCGGTGGTGGTCCAGATGACGGCGAAGATGTCGCCCAGCACGTCGGGGCGGCCGAAGGCGGTCAGCACCTTCTCGCGCTCGTGCGCCTTGAAGGCCACGTCGATGGTCTGCGACTTCTTGTCGGCGTACTCGATCTCGAATTCAGCGAGTGACGAGCCGCAGTCGAAGCACCAGTACACCGGCTTGAGGCCGCGGTAGACGAAGCCGCGCTCGATCACGCGCTTGAAGGCGCGCAGTTCGCCGGCCTCGTTGGCGAAGTCCATCGTCTTGTACGGGTGGTCCCACTCGCCCAGCACGCCCAGGCGCTGGAAGTCGACCATCTGCTGGGCGA
>JAURWE010000114.1 GCA_030655075.1 Pararhizobium sp. | reverse complement strand
CCCCGCAGAGCAGTCCGGCTGCTTTGCGGCAGCTGAGAAGATGGGTCAAACGACGAGCTGGCTCGGGATCAGGCACTCGATCGGGCTGACATGTCGAACTGAGACACGACCCCGACGTCTTTGTCTCCAATCGACGGCGGGTGAGGGTTCGCGAAACGAGCGACGGCGATTGTATCGCAGTCCCCCTCTCGAAGAGCGCCGACCAGGACTTGCTGCGACGCGGGATCGACCCTGGATTTCCCGGCCGGCGCGGCTTAGACCTGGGCTGTCCACCGCCCCCGGACCCTGAAGGAACGGCCTTGGCCATATCGAGCAATGAACGCCGCCGCGTCATGCTGCTGACGGGCGCAAGCCGCGGAATCGGCCACGCCACGGTCAAGCGCTTCTCCGCTGCGGGGTGGCGGGTGATCACCTGTTCCCGCCATGCATTCCCCGAGAACTGCCCTTGGGAGATGGGGCCGGAGGATCACCTTCAGGTCGATCTCTCGGACCCGGAGGATACGATGCGCGGCGTGGCGGAAGTCGCCGGCCGTCTCGCCGACGAGGGCGGCCTGCTCCATGCGCTGGTCAACAATGCCGGCATCTCGCCCAAGGGCTCCAACGGCGAGCGCCTCGGCGCCATCGCCACGGAATTCGGCGACTGGCGCAAGGTGTTCCAGGTCAACGTCTTCGCGCCCCTGCTCCTGGCGCGCGGCCTGTGCGAGGAACTCACTCGCGCCAAGGGCTCCATCGTCAACGTCACCTCGATCGCGGGCTCCCGCGTGCATCCTTTCGCGGGCGCGGCCTATGGCACGTCGAAGGCGGCGCTCGCCGGCCTCACCCGCGAGATGGCCAGCGATTTCGGCCCCCTCGGGGTGCGGGTGAATGCAATCTCGCCGGGCGAGATCGATACGGCGATCCTCTCGCCCGGCACCGACAAGATCGTCGCCGAAATCCCGATGCGGCGCCTCGGCACGCCCGAGGAAGTGGCCAAGACGATATATTTTCTGTGTACGGATCAGTCGAGCTATGTCAACGGTGCCGAAAT
>JAURWE010000126.1 GCA_030655075.1 Pararhizobium sp. | reverse complement strand
AGAATGCGCATCACCAAGACGCGGGAATAGCTCAGTTGGTAGAGCACGACCTTGCCAAGGTCGGGGTCGCGAGTTCGAGTCTCGTTTCCCGCTCCAAACACAAAGAAAAAGCCACTCTAACGAGTGGCTTTTTTTTGCCTGTGTGTCCTGGCGCCCGAGGCTGTCGGTGACCCGGGTCTCGCCTTTTTCCAGGTTGTACTCGAAGCGGTAGTACTCGCCATCGCTGCCCCAATGACGGATGACTCGCCATTCGTGTTCAGGCTGAGGTTCGAGCAGGGGCGAAAATTTGCAGGGGCTGCTGTCTGCGCGCACCGATTGCGGACGTTGTGCGGGACATAACGTGAGGTTTGCCGTCGAGGAAATTAGTAGCTCTCTCAAAATGGTGTGAACCCCGCAAAGTGGTCAGGTTGCGCAGCTCTCGGCATGTTGATGTCAGGGAGCGATACCCCGCTACTGCGTGCGACGTCTGCCCACGTGGTACTTCTTTTTGTCAGGCTCCCCCCGCCTCGGGTATCGGAGCAATCACGGACAAAAAGGACGTTTCCATGACCAGCCACCCATCCCTCATTGAACCCGATGACCTGACCGTCAGAGCCGTCAATGCGCAGTTTATACATCACCCGACCTTGATTTCCGTAGCCGCCCAATGGCTGGCTAGGGGGGTTAAAGAAGCCTATCCAACCCTGGACTTCAACCTCGTCACCACCAAGCTCGCAACGCCCAATGCGCTGGGCGGTTGGGACTTAAGACTGTTGCTCAATGTCGCCCTTGGCCACCTTGGTAACGGCACTTCGCTGGATTTTTCCATGCAATACACGCGTGAGCACTTCCTGACCAATAACGCGCCACATCGGCTGGTTCCCGCTGGCGTGAACTCACTGCCAGTGGACATGGGCGTGATCGAGCGGGTCATTCGAGAGCTTCCTGTCGTTCTCCCACTGGCTTTTCAGCAGGCGTTGACCGCTTACTGGGACCAAAAGCAAGAGGGCGGATCGAGCCGCTGGCGCTGGCTCAGTGAGCTGCTGCGTAGCAACCTGATCAATACGGCGCTGGCTCCAGCATTCGATGAGGCGCTACGTGGTGTTCTACAACAGCTGACGGACTACCCGGATCGACTCGACCGCTTGGCTGCGATGAAATCCAAGGCGGTGCATGTCTATGTCATTGAAACGACGCTGACCCGGGCTGATGCGTCGTCAACCCTGCTGTCGCCTGAGCTGCTGGTGGTCAACGCTTCGGTGATCCTGCTGTGCACGCTCTGCGGTGGTGTTGACTCGTTCACTTCCCTGGACGAGTTTGACCGCCACTGGGAACGGCTAATGCAAAATGCATTTGCCGTCGACCAGATCGTCTGGAGGCGCTACGAGCCCAATGGCAATGTGTTTGATGTTCAGGCGGCTGCGGTGCTCAATCGGCAGTTGGAGGACGTGGCGGCAATATCGCTGCCATCGTCCCTGGGGTTTGATGAACTGGATCGCCAATATGAGGCGGTCAGCAATCCCGCCTCCTTGTTTGTCAAGGTGTCATCACCCACAAAGCTGCTCCCCGCACGGATGGCTGCCCACTTGCCTGATTGGTTGGCAGGTGCCTCGGATGCTCAGCGTCAGGCGTATCGCACGCATTTATTGCAGCTTGCGAGTGCCAAGGCCCAAGCCAAAGGGAGGTCCTTTCTTGACGATGTCGCTGACATCCGCAGCTTCGCGGCGAACGCCCTGCATGCGCAGATGCTCATCGATCAGCCCATCGCGCCTGGATACAATCCTGATGAACTGGAGCTGACTTTCGCCGAGGCTGCGGGGTATCCAGGCGGAGCGGGGTTCATCCAGCGCAGCATTATGACGCTGACGGACCTGGCCTTGCGCAATCTGGTCGGCAAGCCCAAAGGCGCAATGACCATTCGGCATACGGGTGGGCAGTTGATCCAGGACTGGACCACTGCGGATTACCTGATCGATCTGGTCCAGCGTGTGGATATCGGCAAGGTTTACCCGGCGTACGTGCAGCGCCTGCTGCTGTCCGACAGTGCCGTACCGCGCCAACAGTTGTTCGGCGAGCAGTTGCGCGCTCAACTGCCGATGAAGGCGTTGGAGCTTTCGATCCGGGGCCAGCAAGGTTTCACTGTGCAGGGCTATCGGTATATCGCTGCGCTGATGCAACTCAGTGAGGCTGAGCGCGTTGTCGAAGACCGCCCGATTGTGATCCGCTCGCTGGCGCTGGTGCGTCGGCCCGGTGCCCAGCCGGATAAGGTCGACAACATGTTCGCGATAGAGCCGCAGGACCTCCAGCCAGGGCCGGTGGTTCTCTATCGGCCCCTGTACCCTCAGTTGCTCACACAGTATCCCGACCGCGAAGCTTTACTTGCCGCGATTGCCCAGCCCGGTCCACTGCAGAACAGCGTACTGATGTGGCTACACGAGCACGCGCGGCCGGTGTATGCCAACGGTGGATTCATTGAGCCGCATATCCTGCGTTTCGGACTGGGCTCGGAATTCGATGGGCTGGAAACACCCGCGCCCGCCATGTTGGCCGTGGATGAGGGCAGTGAGGAATTGCTGCAACACCTGCGCTCCAACCGATTGCCGGGGTATTTGTTTGGTGAGCATGCACGGGCGCTGATCGATCTGGCGGACCGTGAATCCGTGTCCAATGCCGAAAGTCGCTGGGCGCTGTTGCTCGAAGGCGGGGGGTTGCTGCTCAACACCTTGCTGTTGCCCCTGCTGCAAGGCTCCGCCATGTCGATTGCCTGGTTGTTGATGCTGACTCAAAGCCTGAGCCAGGACATACCGGCGCTGGAAAGTGGCGATCCGTCTACGCGGGAGCGGGCGTGGGTGGACCTGTTGAGCAGCCTGAGCCTGGCCCTGCTGCATGTGGCCCAGGGCCCGGCGCCTCGCGTTGCAGGCCCGCGCAATACCGCACTGGCATTGGCGCCCCTGCGTCGCCCCAGTGGAATCTTGCCTGCTCCGGCAAAACGAGGAGCAGTCACCGTAGCGCTGCCTGACGTGGCAATTGCTGATGGTCGAACCGCCTTCGATTTTGCTTTCTCCAACCCGCTGAACCATCTCAGCAGCAGCCAGCGCGCCCACGCCCACAGCTTCAGCATGCCTCGTCCCGTCACGCTGCCGACGCCAATCATGAGCGGGCCTTTGCAAGGTCTTTATCGCCTGGAGAATGGATTGCATGCGTTGGTGGGCAAGGGCTTTTTTCGTGTCAGCCGCGAGTCTAACCGTGTGCTGATCGTTGATCCCAAAGACCTGTCGCGCGCCGGGCCCTGGTTGAAAAGTACGGGCAGTGGCCGTTGGATCTTTGACCTCGCACCCAAGCTTCGGGCGGGCGCTCCGAGTGACAGGATCAAGGCGCAACAGTTGAGAAATAGCACTGCACGGAAGGCGATGCAGGCCGAACAGGGCCGGCTCACTCTGCAAACCGAGCAATTGGCCAGCGTCATGAAGGTGCATTTCGATCAGGTCGAAACCCAGCGAGAACTCTATCTATCGGCGCGAAGAAAACTGCGCAACTGGTGGGCATTGCTCACGCAAAACACCGATGAGCGGAAAGTCGCGTTCTTGAAAAAACAGCACGAGGATGAGCAAGCTACCTGCCAGGCACTCCTTCAATCACTCAATAATGCACTCGATGCGTTCACATCCAAGGCCACGCTTCTGATTGATGCACGACGCGCGTTGATCAAGGCGATTAAACCCGCCGAGGCCGTACTCGACACCAGTGACTTCGAAGAGGCCCGCTCCGGCGAATATGCCTCCATTAGCTCCACGCAATTGCTTATTCACAACCTGCACTTGACGTTGGCCATTGACAGTAGCCTTTCGCCGCGGGGTGAAACCCTTGGTGAGATCGCCAGACGTATCAACGCCCACGCGCCGGCTCAGACCCCAGAGGCCTACCAGGATCTGATCATCCGCTTGATGGACATGAGCGACCGTGAAGAACAGTTGTTGCAAGACACCTATGCGCTGGAGGCGACACTTAATGAACACGCCCACGACTCCACTCGGGGCTTGGGCGCCAGTCGCGTATTCATCAAGTCACTGCCCACCCAGGAGATGGCGGACCCCTTCAACGTTGTGCTGAATAATCTTAACCTGCTGAGAAGCCTGAGTATCGACCGGCTCAAGCTGACGGACGCCCCTCACCTCCAGCACTTTTACCAGTTGCTCAACGAGCAGAACTTACGATCGGCGACGTCGTCCCACATTGCTCTGAGGACGTATTCGCATTTTTCCGCCAGCGAGCGCAAGGCGGTGCTGACCACCTTGATCAACCAGTACACCAGCCTGGCCAGCGCGTCTGGCTCACTGCATGAGCTTGAGCCCGCGCTCAGTCGCCAGATCTATCAGGCCCGTTTTCTGGAGCGATTGGACCAAGCCCGCAGCAATGCCGAGTCCGACCTGGCGGCCTTGGTTCGCGAGGAGGAGGGAATACCCGTGCAGACGCGTGGGCCGTCACTGCGAGCGCTCAAACGTTCGACTCAGCGGGTGTTCAAGACCCAGCGACGCGGCACCCTGATCGGCGATATTCGTGAGGCGCAGGCCGATGAGCCGGTGGTGATCATGGATATTCGCGATCCGCTCAACCAGCAACCGATCGCCAGTTTTATCGAGCACCCCGTTGAGGGGGTGTGGAAGGAGCTGATCATTGCTCGTCCTGAGGCGCCGGCACCGGCGCCGAGCCAGCGTTCCCTTGCCAACTTGAAGAGTGTCGTCAATCAACTGATGGAGCAAAAGACCGGCATAGAGCGTTCTATCCAATTCCAGATGAAAAAGCTGCACGACCCGACACGTCGCGAACAGATCAATCCGATGGATTGGGGCATCATGTTGACGCAGCACGCCGACAAGCTGGGCAGTGTCATTCTGGAAATGGAAGCTGCTCATGCAGGTAAGCCCGGTGTGCCTGCGTTGTTGACCGAGTATCGAGCCACGGTCGCCAGCATGCGCGAAGCAGCACATGACTACTGCAGTACAGGCTACAAGGCCCAGCGCCCCACCCAGGAAAACGTGGACTACTTGTGGACCCACCGAAAGGTCGATATCAACCTGGTGCACCACCGAGAGCCCACTGCGAGCGGCGACTACGTTGCAGAGTTCGCCATTCGGGAAAAAAACCAACCCGATGTGCTTTGGTATGCGCACTTTCACTATGCGGACACCCAAGCGGCGGACAGCGACTACCGCGTTGCCCATCTGAAACTGGCAGGCCAGCGCTACTTGCTGCAAAAAGACCTGGTGCGCGAGGCTGGGCCCAGCGACGCAGCTGTGGTGAGGGTGATCTATGCTCCGGTGACGCCACCACTGGACCACAAGTTGTTCCTCAATTTGCTGGGGCAACCACACTGATGAAGGTATCCATGCTCGAACGTGCCGATCACAGGTTTGCGGTGCCTGAGGAAATCGTCCAGAATCGAGTCCATCGAAAGCGTTTAGGCAGTGGAAATATCAATAAATTCAATTGCTTAGATGGCTGGTAGATGTCTCGTTTCCCGCGCCAATTATTTTTCCACAGACTTCCATTGAAGTATGTAGAAAACCAAAAAAGAGGCTTATGCTTCTTTTTTCGTTCCAGTAAGTTCTTCTTTAAACTACTAGCCACCACGGTTTTTTAGTACATTATCTAGTCAATTAATCCGGCGCTTGGTAGATCACTTTTTCGTGGGGCTCGCTTCGCTGGAAACCGTAAAAATCTCCTCTATTCAAACGAGACGGAGATTGTACGATGGCTCTCACCGATACCGCGGTCAGACACGCCAAACCTCGTGCCAAGGACTATACCCTCTCTGGCTGCAACGGCCTCGCGCATATCTTGGGAGTTGTATCTGACGAACTGAGTCGACAGGTTGATCCGTCGCGCCGAACCGAGCGTGCTAGCCCATACTGCATGCAGATCGTGATAGATGACTTTTGAACTGGTCGCTTGCCGGGGCTGGCCTTCATTTTCGTGTTATGTAATGATGTTGCCTAGTTAGTTAGTCTAAACAAAGTTTTTATCTATCTGGTAAGTGTGAGGGTGAGGCGTCATGGATGCGAAATTATTTACTGTTCCGCTACGAAATGGGAACCAGCTGATTATAAAAATGGAGGAGGAAGTAGTTGAGCTGTCGTATGGTGAGAGCCCTATGCTGATCGCCAGGATAAATACGGTAGATGAGGTGTGTGGAGCTTCAGTTAAAACAGTCGAGTTGTCGTTACGAGATGAGGCGTTGTGGTCTTTATTCTATGCCTTAATTATAATTCGGCCTGAGGCGAAATTTTTTTTCGTTGAAGTTGATTCTCTTCCAGTTGATCTTTCTGTCGCGGTGTCGGAATGTGTTGCGCTCGGTGAGGGGTGGCAGCGTTATGTGTTCTCAAGTGCTGATTTTTTACAAGTCGCCAGTCCATGGTTGTCGCCCAGGCGAATACTCCAGCCTGCTATAGATGTGGAGAGAGATAAGGGGGGCGCTCCTGTCAGGCTCCCGAAGCCCCGTGGAGAGTGCTATCGTCGCTTCGATCCGGCATTGCAGGATATTTTAACATTTCGACGTCTGGAAATTGAAAGTGATCTCGTGATGTTTAATAAATGGCAGAATGATCCGCGAGTGTTGCCATACTGGCAGGAGGGTGGAACTCTTGATGATCATTTTGAGTATCTGAGTCGGATTGAGAGTGATCCTCATATATATTCAATGGTTGCCTGCTTTTCAGGCGAACCTTTTGCATACATTGAAGCTTATTGGGCAAAAGAGGATCGAATAGCTCCCTTTTGTGAGGCGCAAGACTATGATCGTGGTTTTCATGTCTTGGTAGGAGAGAAACAGTTCTTGGGGCGCCGAAGAACCGATTGCTTGATGTCTTCGATTGTTCATTATTTGTTTCTCGATGATATAAGAACAGATCGTATTGTTGTCGAGCCGCGCGCGGATAATTCGAAGGTTATTTCGCTGCTTAGGCGTCATGAATTTGTACTGAATAAATATTTCGACTTTCCGCACAAGCGGGCCGCTTTGATGACTGTCGGCCGGCAAGCTTTTTTTGCCCGGAATCACCTGTGCGGCACTCCTGATTGACGCATCAGGTAATTCAAGTCTTGTCAAGGCATGGTATTGGCTGCTGTGTCAATATTTTTTGTTCGAGGTCCGTGATGTCGTTATGCCGTCGTGGTAAGTTCTTGTAGTGGGTTCGGGGTCTGACGAGTGTTATTTCTGCTGGCGGGGCATTCCGCCTTCCCTTATTCGTGCTGTCAGGAAAGTTAAGCCTCGTGTCTGGCCGGCGTTGGTGTATTTGAGAGCGAGTTGCAGTCGTCCAGCAGCTTTGCGAATCACACGGCGTGTCAATAGTCCAATTTGAATTCGTATGTTGATTTTTCACGGAGGGCAGGTACTATTGCGTTTCTGCCTACACCGTACAAGGATCGTATATGACAGAAAAAGTGAAAGTCGTCCCCATCCTAGGCGCCTCCGACGCTCGGTTCGGCACTGCCTCCAAGACTTTTGGCTTCATGCGGAATGCTACTTTCGCTAATGGCTAATAAGTGGCAGGCCTGCCCCCCCGGTTCTAACGATCCCTTTAGAATATCGCATTCATCTGTGTGCTTCCGTGTGGGGCCTGCATTGTCTAAGGTGTATAGCCGGTATATGGTATTGCCTCATCAATTGAATCAAATCCGATTGATAGTTGGTAGCGGGTTTGGTAGATGGTTACTGTGGAGAAAGTTATGACTGATCACAAAGAGCGTTTGCCCAAGGCTATCCCTATCCTGGCGTCGACAGATATTGGGCGTACGCTGGATTTTTACAGATCTTTGGGATTCAAAGCGCATCAAGTTGACGAGTTTTCTTATGGAATGGCGGCGTGGGGCGAGATAGAACTGCACTTTTGGAAGTGCGATGACAAACGCATTGCGGAGAGTACGTCTTGCTATATTCGAGTAGAGGACATACGCGAGGTTCACGCTAATTTGAAAGCGGCGTTACCAGAAATACGGGACGTTGTGCACACTGGCTGGGGAACCCTGGAATTGTACGTTTTGGATCTGGATGGCAATCTCCTAAAGTTCGGCCAATCTTTAGAAGACGAGCACCATGACCACGACTGATTTTCATGTCAGCGATATCGTCTTCTCTCCCGTTGAGGGGGCGGGGGTGTCGCTGGGTGAGTGATGGGTGTTAAAAGATTGCTGGATATCTGCGCGGCCCCCTGTGCCTGTGTTGGGTAGTGTTCCTGCAAGCCCGTGTTGAAACGACTGTAATGGAATTGATATGTTCAAGTCTGGACCCAGTAATCTACGGTCGGCTGCCAAGGAAGAAAGTTTTCGCGTTTCACACTTGCAGGAATCTATTTGGCTTAAAGAGCAGCGCGCTCCCGACGAGGCTGTCTACAATTCACCTATTGCCGTTCACATCAATGGCGTTCTCGAGGAAGATAGGCTTTTAGCGGCTGTTAACAGCGTTATTGAGACTAATGACTCATTGCGGGCGTGTTTTGTTGAGCGCGACGGTATGCTTTGGCAGTTTGCTGGTGCTTATGTACCTGTCCCTCTGTTGGTCGAAGATCTGTCAATGTTTCCTGCTCCGGAGCGTTGGCGCAGGCTTTACGCAGCGATCAAAAAGCATGTAAGCAAACCATTCGATTTGAGGCGGGGGCCTTTGCTCCGCTGTGCGTATTTCGCACTCAGTGCAAACGAAAGTGTGCTCGTGTTGACGGTGCATCATATCGTCTCGGATGGTTGGTCCCAGGGGGTGTTGGTCTCTGAGCTCGTTTCCCGCTATTTAGGAAGTGCAGCACAGGCATCAAGCAAATTGCAATTCTTTGAGTACGCGCATGCCCGGCGTATTGAATTGGAGGCTAACCCCAGCGTGTTTGAGGCTTCTCGCACGTATTGGCATCGCTTCATCGAGGGGCAGCATTGTGCTGCGTTACCTTGTGATCGTTCACGGGCCATGGTTGAGTCCGGAGGGGGGCGCAAGCAGTTTTTCGCGCTCGCGCAGCACAGTAGCCTTGAATTAAGGGCGCTGTGTTCCTCTGCGGGAGTGTCGCCATTTACCGTGTTTCTCGCGGTACTTGGTTTATTGCTGAAGCAAGGAGAGGCGGGCTCGGGCAGTTGGTGCCTTCCGGTAACTGTCGGTTATCGCGATGATGCACGCTGGTTCGATGTCATCGGTTGTTTCGTTGATCATGTATTGGTAAAGCCGCATGCCGACCCAAGCTTACCGTTCTTATCTTACCTGCAGCAGGTATCGTCCGCCTGGCAAGATGCTTTTGCGCATCGTGATTATCCCTTTGACCAGTTGCGCATGGAGGCTGCCAAAAAAGGTCAACTGCTGGATGCCTCTGTAGTTTTCGTCTACCAGAACGGTGCGGCAGTCTCCAGGATTGACAGCGTCGAGTTTACCCCGCTGACATTACCTGAAGCGCCGGCCAAGTTTGATTTAACCGTTATGGTTGCCGAGCAGTCGAATGCATTTTCGCTCTCTCTAGAGTACGACTCGACGCTTTATGATGAAGCGACAGTGAAGAGTCTGGGCACGCGATTTATCCATTTGTGCGAGCAACTGATAAGCGCCCCTGGGCAACCTGTGGATAGCGTCATGTGCAACGCTGGCTTGCTTTCGCAAAGCAGTGTCATTGAGGGTGAGAGGAGGCAGTGGCCCCAGCAAACGGTCGCCCAGTTATTCGAGTCAACCGCCCGACGCTGTGTTGATGAGGACGCCATACGTTCAGGAAGCACGGTGGTTTCCTTCGGCCAGTTACAAGAGCGTGTCGAGGGGGTCGCTGCCAAGCTGCGATCACTGAAAGCGCATAGCTTGAGGGTTGGCGTGCATCTGGACCGCTCTATAGATCTGGTAGTATCGCTACTTGCGATCTTGAGTGAGGGGCACTGCTATGTGCCGTTGCCGCCGTCGTCTCCCGATGCCCGTTTAGAATTACAAATCGCGGACTGTGCTCCTGCATTGATCATTACGGATGCACAGGGCCTTGAACGGCTGCGCACATTGAGTTCTGATTGTGCAGCTTTCGACATACACCTGGCCGGCGAGCCTCGTGCGGTGCCAACGGCTCAACGGCAGGCGCGCGCGGCGCCTGCCTACCTTATTTACACCTCTGGCAGCACTGGTCAGCCCAAAGGTGCCTATGGGTTGGTGGAATCCGTACTCAATCGACTTCATTGGCAATGGAGCAACTACCCGTATGAGCCGGGTGATAGGGTCGTACTGCGTAGCCCGCCAATGTTTGTCGATTCGATCATTGAAATGCTTGCGCCGATCCTCGGTGGTGCCTGTGCAGTAGTGGCGCCTGACGATGCCGTTCGTGATCCTCGGCAGTTCTGGGCGTTGCTTGTTCGCGAGCGCATCACGCACTTGACAGTGGTGCCGACGTATCTTGAGTCGCTTCTCGATACCCATGAGCCTGGGCTGCAACCTGTCTTGAAAAGGGTTCACTGCAGCGGCGAGTCGCTGTCTCGCTCCGTCTCGCAGGCGTTTCGAGATGTATTTCCAAGTGTGCCGCTGCTCAATATCTACGGTTCTACTGAAGTGACGGCAGATGCCACCTGTCACCTCGTCGACGAAGCGGAACCCCTAATCGGTCGGCCGATCGCCAATACAGCCCTTGCCATCATAGATGCCCGCGGTAATGTGGTCCCTCGCGGGGTTGCAGGCGAGATTGTCATCTGGGGGGTGCCAGTGGGTGGCGGTTACCATAACGCGCCTGAGCTGACCGCAGATCGATATTGGCCGGCGCTTCAGGATGGTCGCATGTTTCGCACCGGCGACTTGGGCCGCGTCGATGAGTCGGGGGTTTGTCACTACCTCGGGCGTTCCGATATGCAGGTGAAGGTGCGCGGAATGCGCACCAGCCTACTCGAGATAGAGGAGGCCATTGGCACCTGTCCGGGAGTGCGCGACATTGCAGTCATAGTGGATGAGCAAGATGGCAGGCGGTTGACGGCCTTTTACTCAGCGCACGCTAAGCTGTCCAAATCCCAGCTGCTCGAGCATGCACGTAGCTTGTTGCCGGCGCATGCTATCCCAGGCCGCTGGGTGTTAGTGAGTGCGATTGCGCGTACCGACTCGGGCAAATTACTGCGCGATGGCAAAGCACTTCATGCGCTGGCGCTACCGGTTGAAGATAAAACCCTTGGTCACGCCAGCCTTACAGTACTGGAACGCGAAGTCTTGGGTGTTTGGATCCAGGTCCTGGGCGATACCGCCGTATCGATTGACGATCATTTCGAGCAGGTCGGTGGTCATTCCCTCATGGCGATCCGCTTGGTGGATACGTTGAACTTGCATTTCGGCTGCTCAGTGCGCCTCGCTGATTTTTTTGCAGCACCTACCGTTCGTGGCACTGTCTTGCAGATCAGCAAGCAGGTTGAGAGCGGGCGGATTGTCACCCGGACTCCTTTGAGCGCCGATGTGCAATCGCGCCATGAGCCTTTCCCGCTGCTGCTCATGCAACAGGCTTATCGGATCGGGCATGACGTGAACGATAAGGCGCAGATGTCTACGATCTGTGCGTTCTCCATGGACTATGACACCTTGTCGTTGCCTGCATTCACGCAGGCACTCAATCGTGCTATTCGTCGCCATGATATGTTGCGTGCTGTTCTCGTTGGCGAGGATGCCCAGCGTATCCTGGCTGAAGTTCCCCACTACTCAATCGAGACGTGGGACCTGTCTCGGCTGGCCGGGCAAGCGCTGGCAACTGAGCTAGAGCACCGGCGGGACTCGTTCTCCAGGTTGCGCTTTGAACCAGGGCGATGGCCCTCGTTCCGTGTTGCGGCAGGCTGGCTCGGCGGTAATCGTTACCGGCTTTTTTTCGCGTTCGATATGCTCTTCATTGACCTCTTCAGTGCGCGCCTGCTGATGCGTGAACTGGAGTTGATCTACCGTCAAGAAGACGTCGTGCTGCCGCAGGTTGCGATCTCATTTCGTGACTACGTGCTCGCGACCCAGTCCGCCCGTCAAGGGGCCGAGTTTGATCGGGCCAAAGCTTACTGGCTTGCGCGCATAGATCAGTTGGGCAAGACACCGCAGTTGCCAATCGCGCGGAACCGACCGGCTGATGAAGGACTGTTGCGCTTCAAGCGTCGCGGGATGCGCATGTCGCGAGACCAATGGCAGGCCCTGCAGGTCAAAGCGGCAGCGGCCGGCGTTTCGGTCACCAGCGTGTTGCTGGGTGCCTACGCATCCACCCTTGAAACCTGGAGCGGCAATGAGGCTTTCTCGCTCATCCTGACGCTGTTCGATCGCCAACTTCTGCATGCGGACATCGACAAGCTGGTGGGCGACTTCACCTCTTCGTTGGTCTTCAACTGCGAGCCCACAGGTGATGAAGTCGCTGCCGATACTTTTATTCGAATGCAATTGCAATTGCGCGAAGTTCTAGAGAACCGGACGTTTTGTGGTGTGCAAGTTCAACGTGAACTGACTCGGCGCAACGGCGGCGAACGAATTGCGATGCCCGTCGTATTCACCAGTGCGCTGGGTCTGCCAGAGGCGGATGCTCATCAGTCGAGTCTGCTGTCCGGGCGACTGATAGACAGTGTCACGCAAACGTCAAATGTGTGGATAGACTGCCAGATCGAGGAGGCGGATGGCGGGTTGGTCGTTAACTGGGATGCCATCGACGACATGTTCCAGCCCGCAGTGGTCGAGGCGATGTTTGCCCACTACCAGTGCCTGCTGACGGCGCTGGCGACCCGAGATGATTCTTGGACGGTCAGTCTTCGTACCACGTCGATGCCAGCCTGTGACTGCAGGCTTGAAGACAACCCGATTGCGAACGGTACATTGCCTGAGCAAGTACTCAAGACCGCACGCACCCATCCGGATCAGGTCGCGCTCATCGCGGCTGGTCGCGAGCTCACCTACGCGCAGTTGCTTGACCTCGCCCTACGGCTGCTGGGGGGGCTTGAGGCTCGTGGCATACATCCTGGTGAACGTGTAGGCCTGCTGTTGGATAAGGGCTGGGAAGCCGTCGTCGCTATGCTCGCCGTCTCCCTGGGCGGCTGCGCATATGTGCCGATTGATCCGACCTGGCCCCCGGCGCGACGTGATGCGGTCATGTCTGCGGCGAAGCTTGCGGTGCTGCTGGTCCACAGCCATTCGGACGTTGACGATGCGACCTGCTGCCCGGCGCTGGTGCTCGACGACTCGGCATTCGCACATGCGCCATGCGTGCAGCCGGTCGGTGCCCGGCCGGATGACGTCGCCTATATAATGTTTACGTCGGGAACCACCGGAACGCCCAAGGGCGTGGTGATCGAACACGGTGCGGTAGTCAACACGATTGACTCGATCAACCAGCTGTTCGATTTGACTGCGCGCGATCGTATCCTCTGTGTATCTTCCCTATGCTTCGACCTCTCCGTGTTCGATATCTGGGGGCCGCTCTTTACCGGAGGCGCCTGCGTGATGCTGACATCGGAGGAGACTGCGCGCCCTTGGCGCTGGCCCGAAATCATTCGAAAGCATCACGTGTCAGTGTGGAACTCTGTGCCGGCGCTCATGGAATTGATGGTCGACGCCAGTGCGGGCCGTGCAGAGGCCTTGGCCAGTCTGCGTCTGGCCATGCTCAGCGGTGACTGGTTACCGTTGACGGTGTACGAACGCCTGAAGCAGGTTGCGCCTGGCGCGAAGTTGATTTCACTGGGTGGAGCTACCGAAGCATCGATCTGGTCCATCTATTTCCCCGTCGAATCGATCGATCCGGATTGGATCAGTATTCCTTATGGCCGAGCGTTGCCGGGCCAGCGAATGTATGTACTTGACGATCTGCTCCAGCCTTGCCCTGTCTGGGCGACAGGTGAAATCTATATTGGTGGGGCAGGGTTGGCTCGCGGCTACTGGGAGTCACCCCAGAAGACAGCTGCGCAGTTCATTGATCATCCTCGAACGGGGGAGCGTCTATACCGCACGGGCGACATGGGCTGTTATCTACCTGACGGCGATATCCGTTTTATAGGCCGACGCGATGGGCAAATTAAACTCAATGGCTTGCGGATCGAACTTGGCGAAGTTGAAAGCGTGCTGCAGGCGCATCCGTTAGTAAAAAATGCCGTATCGACCGTGACGGGTGGCCGCCAATTGAATGCTCATGTGGTGCTTGCGCCTGGCAGCGACGAAATGAGCGGAGCGCAAATCCGTCGGTTGTTACTGGACCATGTCAAAGCCCATTTACCCGGCTATATGGTACCGACTGCGCTGCAAATCCTGGCTGCCTTGCCGATGGGCGCCAATGGAAAAGTCGACCGCGCTGCGCTGCGTGATGAGGTGGTCTGCGAGGCTGGTACCTTGCGGGACCGCGGGTCGAGTGATGTGATTGTCGAACCGGTAGTCGCTGAGCTTTGGCAGGTCATGCTGGGGGTGATGCATCCGCAGAAACAAGACAACTTCTTCACGAATGGCGGGGACTCCCTCGTCGCCACCCGCTTCGTCGCCAAGCTCAATTCGATCTTCAGCCTGGACCTGACAGCACGGGCGATCTACGATTATCCGAATTTGCAAGCACTTGCCGAGTATGTGGAAAGCTGCCGGGACGCCAGAGGCGGGACAGTCGCTCCGCTGCCTATGGCCGTTGCCGCTGATTCGGCGCAACAGTTCCTGCCGTTTCCGTTGACGGACATCCAGCGTTCATATCATGTCGGGCGACGCGACGACATGACCTTGGGCGCCGTTGCCGCCCACTCCTATATCGAGATCGATTATCGTGGGTTGGATCTCGATCGCTTCGAAGGAGCGGTGAACTCTATCGTCGAGCGGCATGGCATGCTGCGTTGCGTGTTCAGGGACGGGGGCGAACAACGAGTGCTTGAGCGGGTACCGCGCTACGTCATTGCGGTGGATGACGTTCGCAGCCAGCCCGCCGAGCAGCAAACGCAGCAATTGGCCGCCACTCGCCGCCGACTCTCGCTGGCCGCCTATGACCCCACCCAATGGCCATTGTTTTCTATTGCAGCCAGTCGGCATGCAGACAACGTGGTACGCGTGCATATCAGCCTTGACATCATCATTGCGGATGCATGGAGCACCAACCTCATTGCCCGGGACCTGCTTGCCTTCTATCGGGAGGATGCAGGTTCGTTGCCAGCTCTGAATTTCGCGTTCCGTGACTACGTCAACTACATGGCCACCTTCCGTCATTCACCGCACTACTCGCGTATGCGTAATTACTGGCAGGAGCGGCTTGAAACATTGCCGTCACCGCCTGCGCTGCCAATCAACCACGCCGCAGACGAATCGACAGCGGCGAGGTTTACCCGTTATACCCAAGTGATTGATCAGGAGCGGTGGACGCGTTTGAAAATGCGCTCGCTCGAATGCGGCGCCACGCCTTCATCGATGCTGCTGACAGTCTTTGGTCGGGTCCTGCGTCTGGCCAGTGCCAATGCATCCTTTGTCATCAACGTCACCCACTTCAACCGGCCGCCGATTCATCCTGACATCAACGATATCGTTGGCGACTTTGCATCGACCTTTCTGCTCGAATACCGATGCAACGACAGCGAGCCGTTGAACAAGGCGATTGGGGCATTGTGCCGGCAGATCTTGTCGGACCTGGACAATAGCCAGTACAGCGGCGTGCAAGTCCTGCAGGATTTGTCCAGGCATCGCGGCAGAGTCGCGCTCGCACCCGTTGTGTTCACCAGTGCACTGGTGCTTCCCGTCAACAGCGGCGCCTCTTTGGCGCTCGATGATGTCCAGGGCGAGGTAGTGCATGCCCTCACACAGACGCCTCAGGTCTGGCTTGACCACCAGGTCTACCAGGAGCATGGAAACCTGCTCCTCGCCTGGGATATCCGCGACGATGTGTTTGATGCGCAACTGATACAAGCGCTTTTCGCACTCTACGTGGCTGCACTTGAGCGGTTGGGCGATGATCCGAATGCTTGGGGCGCGCCACAGTTGGAGGCGCCGGCGCAACTGTTGAGCGCTTGCAGTGATCATTTGGCGCGGGTACGGGCGGTACAGGACCCTGTTGATGCCGTTGTGGCGCATCTCGATGCGCACCCTCATGTCATCGAGGCGTGGAAGCAGACCGCCGACCGCGGCATTGCGCCTGCGGCGGCTGTGCGTCTGGCCGTGCCTGTGCTGGAGCGATGGGCTAGAAGTTCAGCAGATGCACTCGCAAGTTCGCTTTCCTGGTTTGATCGCCTTGAGCATATGCGCCAGCGGATGGTGGGTGCCAAGGATGTGAACGGTGACTGGTTGGTCCCTGATCCGGACGCGTCTTCACGATCGGCAATACTCGCCCGTCGTAGCTATCGAGCTTTTTGGGGCGCGGCATTAGAGCCGGTTTTCCTTGAGCATTGGTTCGAAGCGGCGCACATGCCGTGCGGCACGCCCCTGCATACGCGGCCAATCGATCTGGCTGATGTACTGGCATGGATCGGCAGTCTGGCGGCGCTGGACATACCTTCGATGCCATTGCCCAAGTTTCCCTATCCCTCAGCCGGCAGTTGCTACGCCGTGCATGCCTACCTGGGTGTGCCTGACGGTTACGGACTGTCGGCAGGTTGGTACAGGCTCGACCCGGTGGCGCGTAGCTTGAAAGACTGCGGAAAGGATGTGATTGGCCGTTCAATACCCAATGACGGCGTCTATCTAGTGTTGGCAGCAGACATCGAGCGTATCGCGACGCACTACGCAGACAAGGCGATGGCGTTCGCCGAGCTCGAGGCGGGCACGATGAGCGCCGTTATCGATCAAGCCGCTCGTGAGCGTGGATTGTGCATGCGCGAAGGCGCGCTTGATGTATTACCTGCTGTCCCGGGCATGACCCCATTGGCAGCGTTCGAACTGTGCGCTGGCCGTGATTCGCAGCCGCGCCCACAGCTGCCATCTCTTGCGGTTCGCGCTTGTGTGTACCGTCGTCAGGGAGCGGACTTGCAAGTCTTTGCCTATGAGGCCGGCAGCCGGTTTACCGAGCAGCAGTTGTGTGGTCCGCACCCTTTACTTGACGGGTTTGTGCACAGCGGCACAGAGCTGCTGATCGAATTGTATGTGGATTGCCCTTCGGACGACGCAGCAGTAAAACGCGCTGCTCGACTGGCGATCGGTGCGTTCAGCCAGCGTCTTATGACCCATGCGCCGCAGCGTAACCTGGGCATGTGCATGCTGGGCTTCAACCCGAACGGCCTGGCCGCTCTGCAGGGTTCCAGGGTTCGCTGCGCGGTGCTTGCCGGGCCGCTCGACGTGCGTCAGCAGAGCATCATGCAGGGCGATCTGCGTGGCGAGCGCGAGCTTGCGTCGATGTTGCTGAGTGAGTACGCGGCTGCCCGGGTCGGCTGCGCGCCTGTGTCTGTCGTCATCGACACGGCGGAGCCGCGCGCAGTCGAAGCCTTGAATGATGGTTTGAGCGTGCCGGAACCGGACGAGCCGGCGGATCTGGTCGAAGCCGCCGTTCGCGCGATCTGGTGTGATGTATTACGCGTTTCACAGGTCTCGGGCGAATCGAATTTCTTCCGCATTGGCGGCACGTCGATCGATGCCCTTGGCATTCTGGGGCGCCTGTATGACCTCTACTTCATCGAGCTACGATTGCACGATGTACTTGCCGAGCCAACCGTGAACGGGATGACTCGGCTGGTGCGCAGCAATAGCCGTTGGGTGGGAACGATTAAGGAAGTTCACGCAATGCTTATGGCTTCGACAGATTCCACTGTGCCGTTTGTATGAGGGGCAGGAGGGCAGGAGCGTCATCGACGCGTGCCTGCCATAGCAGTTAAACAACACCATGAATATCTACAGGAAGGAGATTTCGATGTTCGACAATGATGAGCAGGTTAACTTTTGTGTCGTACTGAACGACGAGGAGCAGTATTCAATCTGGCCACAGGAGCGCGATTTGCCGAACGGCTGGCGTGCAGAGGGAAAGACGGGCACGCGACAGGAGTGTCTCGATTACATCGGTGAGGTCTGGACCGACATGCGTCCGCAAAGCCTGCGTCGCTGGATGCAAGAGAATGCGAGCTGAGCATGGCCTTTGCGATACCAGGCACGTCGGATGACATCGCTGGTCGGGTCGATCTGGAAACCTGCCATCCGTTTTTTGGTTCAGTGCTCGATGCTGACCAGTTTGTGCAGGCGGCTGTGCTGCCGAACCTACCCGCAGAGCGTGAGCGGTTGCGCGTCATCGACTTCGGCGGTGGACAAGGGTTGCTGCTCGATCGGTGTATAAATGCGTTGGCAAGGCGTGGCATTGAATGCGATGCCTTGGTTGTCGATGCGAACCCTGGCTTTGTGGCCCGTGCGCTTGCTCGCGGGGTCGATGCGGTAGTGGGTGAAATTGCCAGCTACTCAGGTAAGCCTGCAGATATTGTCCTGATGCGGCTGGTGTTGCATTACAACAGTGCGCCCGTGCAGCAAGCGATGCTGGCTAATGCCCGCCGACATTTGGCTGCGGACGGCGTGTTCGCGTTGCAATATGAGACGGGCGACACAATGGCGTGCTCGCTTCGCAACCGGATTGCCGGACTGTGTGCCGATGCGACGGGCAGCGAGGCGCGCTTCTGGGTAGAACCTGACAGGTTGGTGAGCTGGTTGCATGAAGCCGGTTTCACCGGCGTGTCTGTGGTTAATGAGCCTGGCTATGAAAGCGACGTTGTCGCGTTGCTGCGCAATGCCTGGCAAAGACAAAGCGATACGCTCAGCGCAGCCGGCCTGTCTGAGGCTTCATTCTACCGGGCCTGTACGGATATCGTCTTCGACAGCCGTGAAGGGCCTGATTCAGGCGGGGTCCATAGCAAGGAAGGACGTCTTGCGCTGGGTACGCGTTATCCGCTCTTGTGTGCCACGGCAGATTCGCCTCACACGTTGCCGCTGTCTGGAGGGTCACTGAATGTCGGCTGCTGACTGTATACGGTCTCTTGCGCGTGGTGGTGATGAGCGGGTGCGCCTGGTGTGCTTTCCTCACGCTGGGGCGGGCGCATCGATCTACCACGCCTGGAGCAATCACTTGCCCTCATGGGTGGGTATCTACGGGGTCCAATTGCCCGGGCGCGAGCAGCGCATAAACCAGGCGCCTGTCACCGCCTGGCAACCCTTGGTCGACGAGATCATAGCGGTGCTGGCCGGTTGGGATGATACGCCGTTCATTTTTTATGGGCATAGCTTGGGTGGGTTATTGGCCTACGAAGTTGCCAGCGGACTGCAGCGAGCGGGTTTGCCTGGGCCAAGAATCCTGTTCGCCGGCGGCGCCTACGCGCCATCGGCTGTATGCAAGGAGAAGACGCGCTTTAATGACGAGGCCGGCCTGATGGACGCGGTCCGCCGTTTGGGTGGAGTGAATGATGCTGTCATGCAGGACCAGGACTTCATTCAACACTTCATGCCGGTGATCGCCGCGGACTTCACGTTGTTCAATCGTTATACCCCTGCCGTGGTGCAAGTGCCGTTGGATTGTCCCGTCGTTGCACTGTTCGGCAGCTTCGATGAAGACCATGACCGGGAAGGAGCGATGCGTTGGCGAGAGCACACGCGTGGGCGTTTGTATGTGCATGAAGTGGCCGGAGGTCACTTCTTTCACCGTGAAAGTGCGGCCCAGACACTGGACGTCGTAAAAAGGTTCGCCACCGCTGGAGGCTGGTGAACACAGCAAACGGAAGTGGCCCGCAGGGTGCGCATCGAGAGGCAGCATTGGAGCAAGGGATGAATATAGACGGTACACAAGAACGCTTGCGTGCTCGCGCTAACGAACTGATCGGGCAGATGGCTGCCTGTGCCGATTGGACAGCGGCACGACGACTGGCCCAGGTAATGGCGGAGTTAGGCTACTTTCCCAGCGCGTTGCAACGCCCCAACCGTTATATCAAGAGCATTGCCGGCCCAGCACTCTATCGTGCCGAAGATTTCGAGCTGGCTCGCCACCTTGAAACCCATGGTCAGGTCATCGTCGACGAAGTGCTTGCGGCTGTGAAGATCGGCTACCAGGATTTTTCAGACGTTGAAGAACCACTGGTGGAAACCGGCGGACAGTGGCAGGAGTTGGTCTTCTTTGAGGCGGGTGTACGCTCGGAGCGTGCCGCACGTCATCTGCCCGCGACCTTTGCTGTCCTCAATGCACTGGCCCCAGAAATACTGGGCGCTGGCGTGGTCATGTTGTCCCGGATAGTCCCGGGCACTCACATTGTTGCGCACTGTGGTGAAACCAATGGTCGATTGCGCCTGCACATGGGCATCAAGACGCCATCCGATGCGGTCATGCGGGTGGGCTCGGAATCAGTGCGCTGGCAGGCAGGTAAATGCATTGTGTTCGACGATTCGTTCGAGCACGAAGTGTGGAACCTCAGTGATGAGGACAGGATTGTGCTGATTGTCGACTTTCTTCATCCGCAGGCCCCACCTTCATCGGTCACGGGCGCCGGCGCCGGGATTCAGGGGAGGGTGGCTGAATTGCTCCGCGAGGCTCACCTGTCGGGAATTCATCTTGAAGAACAAAGTGGTGAGCCGCGGCTGCTTCCAGACGCGTTCCTGGGCGCCAAGCTGCGTCGCTATATGAATGAGCTAGGGGCGCAGAAGGTCGAGCTAGACGCTTCGGAGCGCCTTCTTATCACCAAGGATGCGCGAGGTCGGCAAGATGTCGGTTGCTGATTCAAATGCCAGGTTGAGCGCTTGCCAATCCATGCTGCCGTTGGGTGTCTTGCTTGAGAGACTTGACGATACAGCCTCGACGCTGCTGGTGCGGGCCACTTTGCCGAACATGCTTCTACGCGATGTATTAGGTAACGGGAGTGCCGAGCTGAGTGAGTGGGCCAGGTATGAAGGGGCGGTGCTCTTTCGTGGCTTTGCGGTTGAAGGGGCCGAACAGTTCGCCGATGCGATGACCGCTTTCACCGGTGTGTCCCTGGAATATGAAGAGCGCAGCACGCCACGCACACAAGTGGGGGAACACGTGTATACCGCGACGGAGTATCCCGCCCGTGAACCGATTTTCCTGCACAACGAAAACGCCTACGCCTCTTGCTGGCCTCAATTCCTTGCATTTCACTGCGAGCGCCCCGCACCTCAAGGGGGAGCAATGATTCTCGCCGACACCCGCCGCGTGTACGCGGGCATACCGCAGGAACTGAGCGCAGACTGCGACCGCCGAGGCTTGCTGTACAAGCGTCGTTTCATCGACGGCATCGGTTATTCCTGGCAGCAGGCGTTTGGCGTTCGCGACGAAGAACAGTTGGCCAGCGTGCTCCAGGAGCGCGGTTATCAGTGGTACCACGAGGGCGACCAGCTTGTCGTGCAGCGTACATCGAGCTGGTCCACAACTCATCCGCAGACCAACCAGTCAGTGTGGTTCAACCATGGCGTGTTTTTCAACGCGATGTCGCTGCCGCAGGCGACGCGCAGCGCTTTCGCCCATCTGTTCGGCCAGGATATCTATCCGTTTCAGACCCTCTATGGCGATGGTTGCGCGATAGAACCCGCCACTTATTCACTGCTCAAAGGCGCTTATGAACAGGCGCTTTATCGAGTTCTGCTGCAGCCAGGCGATGTATTGCTCATCGACAACCTGGTGACTGCGCATGGCCGTGATGCCTACACGGGACTGCGCAAACACTATGTAAAAATGCTTGCTTAAACCCGGTCTCGCAGCGGCGAGGAGGCGAGCCGGCCCCGCCCAAACCAACTTACGAACGGAACGAAGAAAATGATTATGGATCATCACCAAGCACCTACTCTCTCGGCCCTCTCTATGTTCGATGAGCAAGTAAGGCGTGTACCCGATGCGGTCGCGTTGCGCGAGGATGCGCGCGTTATTTCCTACCGTGAGCTGGATGAGCGTGTGTGCATCGCCAGTGGCGGGCTGATAGCAAAAGGCGTAAGCCCCGGCAGTCATGTTGTGCTTTTTATGCCGCGCAGCATCGACTTTGTGGTGGCAACCCTGGCGGTCCTGAGGGTGGGAGCGGCCTATGTGCCAGTCGACCCTGCGTCGCCTCTTGTGCGTCTGCAGCGCATGCTTGCCCGCTGTGCGCCGGCGCTGGTCATCACCTCCGGGCGGACCACGTTACCGGGGATCGACTGGCCTGCTCTGTCACTGCAGGAGTTATGTGAAGACGGACAGGGGGCGCCGGCACCGGCCAATGGTTATGGCTCCGGCGATGAGATCGCCTACGTGCTGCATACCTCCGGTACCACTGGGGAGCCTAATGGTGTGCAGATCACTGGTCGCGGCCTGGCCAACTATCTGTCCTGGGCCGCCAAGACTTATGCAGCCGACGGCACCTATCAGGCGTTCTGGCATACGGCGGCGACTTTCGATTTGTCGATCACCAGCTTCCTTGTGCCGCTCGCATCTGGCGGCTGTGTCGATATCCTGCCAAACGAGTCGGCGTTGGAGTCGCTGTTAAATCGCCTGGCGGATAGCCGTGAACCCTTTGTTGTAAAGGTAACGCCGACGCACGTACGTGCCATCGTTGACTGGTTCGATGCACAGGGCCGCTTGAGCACGGTCGCGCACGTGTTTGTGATCGGCGGAGAAGAGTTGTTCGTACGCGATTGCGTCGCCCTTGAGCGGTTGTTCCCTAATGGCCGTCTCTACAACGAATACGGCCCGACGGAGGCAACAGTCGGATGCTGTGTTCAACAATGGACCGGTGCAGCCTCGGCTAATGGCGAAACCATGGCGATCGGTACGCCGATCGATGGGATGACCCTCTATGTGGTTGACGAACAGGGCGAGTTGGCAGCTGTCGGGGCCCGCGGAGAGATTCTGATCGCCGGTACAGGTGTCATGGCCGGCTACCTGGGCAACCCGCAGCTATCCGCGCAAAAACTCAAGTCCGTCCATTGGGCCGACGGCCTGTGCTACAAGACGGGCGATCTTGGCGCACAGCGTGAGGACGGTACGTTCGTATACTTCGGGCGTACTGACATGCAGGTCAAACTCAACGGCTATCGGATTGAACTGGCCGAGATCGAGACCCTGGCTCTGGAGGTCGGCCAAGTCCGTCATGCAGCGGCAGTGGTAACGCACGCTGGCTCCAGTTCGACCCTGACGCTCTTTGTCGAGACCCAGGCCGCGGACGTCGAGGTGGCGGTTGCTCGGCACTTGGCCAACGTGCTGCCTGAGTACATGCGACCTTCGCGCATAGTTGCCTTGCCCGCTTTGCCCGTGACGGCCCACGACAAGATCGACCGTCGTGCGCTGGCCGAGCTTGAGGTGGTGCAGGCGCCGGCAGCAGCCGATGGCCATATCGATAGTGTCGAAGAAACGCTTATCGCCGTCTGGCAGCGTGTGCTGCAACACGAAGGCATCGCTCTGGATGACAATTATTTCGCGTTGGGTGGCGATTCGCTGCGCAGTATCGAAGTGACCTCGATGGCTTACCAGCGTGGTGTGCGCTTCTCTATCGCGACATTGCACCTGAACCCGACGGTCCGTGCACTGGCCAAGGCCGTGCGCGAGGCGGCGACGCCGATCGACGTGCCGATGTCCGAACCGTTCTACCTGGTGTCGGAAAAGGACAGGGCGGTGGTGCCGGACGATGTGGAGGATGCCTATCCGCTCAATCTCCTGCAGGAAGGCATGATCTACCACCGCGAGTTCGCCGCAAAGTCAGCGGTTTACCATGCTATCTGCTCGTATCACGTAGAAATGCCCGTGGATGTCGCGGCAATGCGCACCGCTGTCGAGGAATTGGTTGCGCGTCATCCGCTGCTGCGCACCTCGTTCGACCTGACTCACTTCAGCCGGCCCCTCCAACTGGTCCACAAAGCCAGCGAGCCGGAGTTTGGGTACCTGGATCTCAGGGACGTTGATCCGCAGACACACCAGGATTATGTGGATGCTTGGCTTGAAGATGAAAAAAAGCGCGGCTTCGAAATCGAACAGTACCCGCTAATCCGTTTCATGTTGCACCATTTCTCGGAGGGCAGTTGCCAGCTCAGCTACAGTTTCCACCACGAAATCATCGACGGCTGGAGTGATGCCTTGATGGTGACCGAGCTGGTCAATCGCTATATGGCTCGGGTCAACGGGGAGGCATTTGAACTGCCTGAGCTTCGTTCTACGTTCCGCGATTCGATCTTGCTCGAACAGCAAGCAGTCAGCGATGACAGCTACCGGGAATTCTGGAACGAGAGGATGCGTGACGTCTCGGTCATGCGTCTGCCAAGCTTCGTGGCGCCACGTGCGGACCTGGGCCAGCGCGAGATTATCAAGTTCGAGGTGCCCATCAGCGTCGAGTTGTCCAATGACCTCAAGCGCCTGGCCAATCAACTGGCCGTGCCGCTCAAGTCCGTACTGCTGGCCGCGCACATGAAAGTAATGAGCCTGCTCGGCGGGGTAGACGATGTAATGTCTTATACCGTATCCAATGGGCGGCCCGAGAACCGCGACAGTCATGCGGTGATCGGCCTTTTCGTCAACAGCCTGGCGTTCCGCATGAGCCTGCCCGGAGGCAGTTGGAGCGATTTGATCCTCGATACCCTGAACAGTGAGCATGAGGTATTGGCTCATCGGCGTTACCCTATGGCGGAGGTCAAGCGCCAGCACGGCAGCGAGCCGCTGTCGGAGACGCTGTTCTTCTTCAACCATTACCACGTTACCGATGCGTTGGAGCAGTGGCCGAACCTCAAGATGCTGGGCCTCAAGGTCTATGCGGAGTCGACATTCCCCTTCTGTGTCAATGCGTTTCTGACGCCTTTCGACAAGGACCTGCGCGTACGCCTCGAGTACGATAAGTTGCGTTATGACAAAGCGGTGATGGACGTCGCTGGCGACTTCTATCTGGCCGTGTTGTCGGCGATGGTGGCTGATCCAACGGCCAACTACCATGCGCAGTCCTTCCTGCCTCAGCAACAGCTGGATTGCGTACTGGCCTCGAACAACGCTGCACCGGCGCTCAAACAGCCGGCATTTGAATCCGTCGTGAAGCGGATCAGGGAGCATGCGCGACGTTCGCCCGAGCAAGTGGCAATCGTCAGTGGACAGTCGAACATCAGCTTTGCTGAGTTGGATGCCATGGCCACGCGCTTCGCCGCCCGGCTTGTACTTGAAGAGCAAGTGCGCCCAGGAGACATGGTTGGGTTGCTGATGTCCCGAGGCATTCCTGCAATCGTTGCCATGCTGGCGATCCTCAAGGCTGGCGCCGCCTATGTGCCGCTTAACACCGAGCAACCGGTAGCGCGCCTGTCGGCTGCTATTGCACAAACCGGTGGGACAGTGGTCTGTGACGACGCGGTCCATACGCAGATTGTGCCGGGCATTGAAGGCGATATTCGCTTTGTGCGCTATTCGGATGCGGCGGTCGCCGGCGGCGACGCAGTGGTGGACGTAGCTGTATCAGGCCATAGCGCCGCCTACGTGATCTTCACGTCCGGTTCCACCGGTACACCTAAAGCGACGGTGGTGTCTCACGCTAACCTCGACAGCTCTACACGCGAGCGAGTGGCCTATTACGGGCTGGGGCACGATGACCGTTGTGCGCTGCTGTCTTCCCCGGCGTTCGACAGTGCGGTTGGCGTCATCTTCGGCGCGCTGGTGGGCGGGTCGACACTGGTCATCCCGGATGAGGATACCCTGCTTGACCTGGTGGGGTTGGTCCGGTTCCTGCGCACGACAAACGTAACCATGACGCTGTGCACGCCTTCGTTGCTTGACACGCTGTTGGCCGCGGACGATTTCGTCACGCTGAAGCTGCGCCAGATCATCTCGGCCGGTGAAGCCCTGTCGTGCGACACCTATGCGCGTGCCGCAGCCATTGCGGGGGTTACCGTGTTCAATGAGTACGGACCTACCGAGGCGACTGTCTGGGCGAGCGTGTGGCGTGGCCAGTCCTATCGCGACATGTCGACGATGCCCATCGGTCGCGCTATTGCCGGAGCGCAGCTCTACGTGCTCGATGAGCGCATGCATCCGCTGGCGGTAGGGGTTCCGGGTGAGCTATACATCGGCGGCGCCGGTGTCGCCCAAGGCTATCTGGGCGCACCGGCACAGACAGCAGCGGTGTACCTGCCTGACCCGTTCAGCCAAGTGCCAGGGGCCAGGATGTACCGTACCGGCGACCTGGTTCGCATCGATCTTGAAGGCAACGTGGAATTTCTGACGCGGCGTGACCGGTTGGTGAAGGTCCAGGGTTTCCGGGTTGAGCCCGGGGAAATCGAGCACGTGCTAGCCACTCACCCTCAACTGCACCGGGCTGTCGTGGTGGTCAAACCGGTGAATGGCATCAAGCAGCTGGTCGCGTATGTGGTTCGCCGCAATAGCGCAGAGGAACTGTCGGTCGATCAACTCAAGGCGTTCTGCAAGCAGAACCTGCCCAAGTACATGCTGCCCGCACAGTTCGTATTCGTTGACGCGGTACCGGTCTCGAGCACTGGCAAGGTCGATCTGGCTTCGCTTGAACACTCGGCGATGGAGGCTGCAGCCGGTGCTGTATCTGCCGCGCCGCAATCGCCCCTGCAGGCGATGCTGGCGGATATCTGGCAAGCCGCGCTCAATGTCGAACGCGTCGGTATTTACGACGACTTCATGGCATTGGGGGGCGAGTCGCTGGCGGCCCTGCGTGTTGCCGCAAAGGTACGCAGCACGCTCGACGTCGACATTCCGGTTCGTACGCTGCTCGCTTCAATGGACACCATTGCAGGCCTCGCCCTGGCACTGGAGTCGCATGCAGCTTCGCGCGCCGACGACAAGCCTAAGGAAGAACTTGAAAGTGGCGTACTGTAACGCCACTGAGGTTGCCGGAGATCTGGTTGCTGCGGGGCTTGAGCTGTGGAGTGAGGGAGGGCGGTTGCGTTATGCCGGCCCTGTCGGGGCGTTGAGTGATGAACTCAAGGCCCGCGCAGCTCAGGTCCGCGGTGCCCTTGTCGAACGTCTTGCTCAGGGGGACCGGCTCGCGCCGCCCTCCCGTGCGCAGCAGCGCATCTATGCTGCGCACGCTATGGGTGGGGAGGGCGACAACTATCTGGTGCCGCTCGCCTGGCGCATGGACGGTGCGCTGGAGGCGGGCCGGGTGCTTGAATGCGTGAGCACTCTGGTCAAGCGCCACGAAGTTCTGAGGCAGGGCTTCGTGCGTTTCGGCAAGTATCTGGTGAGTGTGGTTTCGGCGCAGGCAGAGGTGGACTTTGCCGCGCTGTCCGTCATCTGCCTGCCGGGTCAAGACCTGTCCGTCGCGATCCGCAGCTGGATTGAGGAGGAGTCGGCCAGGCCGTTGGATGTGGCACGCTCTGCGATGTTCCGCGTCCGCTTGGTGACGGCACGCGATGGCAGCTGCTACCTGTTGTGGGTCCTTCATCACCTGATCTGTGATGAGTGGTCCAGCGCTCAACTGCTGCAGGAATTCGTTGTGCTTTATAGCGCAGGTGCCGAGGCGTTGCCGGCGCCGGTTGCTTATCGGGATTACGTCCAGTGGGAACACCTGCAAACGCGCGAGCGGTCACCGCTGCTGGATAAATGCGTAGAGCGGCTCGAGCTGGCCACAGGCGAGACGAGTACGCCGTCGCGTCCGCATTCGCAAGCCGGCGACAACCGTACGGCACTTGCGAGGCTGGACCTGACGCCTGCCGCGAGTACGGCTGTCGCCAATGCGGCGCGTGCAATGAAGGTTTCCGAGTTCGTTTTCCTGTTGTCCGCTTTCGTGATGCTACAAGCGCGTTACTCCCGTTCGCGCAACACCGGGCTTGTGACGCCAGTGACTGCACGCTTGGACGAGCGCTTCATGAATGTCGTGGGACCTGTCCAGCAGTTGGCGATCATATCCAGCACGGTCGGGCCTGATCGCACATTCTCCAGCCTGTGTGCAAGCATTACCCGCCAGGTTAATGACGCGTTCTCCCCTGAATACCCACCGATGGAGCATATCTTGGCCGAACACTCGGCGCGCAAGGGCGGCGTGCGTACTGAGTTGCCGGGGACATTGTTTGTAATGGCCGGCCCGGCCATGAATCTGTCGTTGGGAAACGTGCAAGGCGTCTCCATGAGCCTGCGCAATCGAGAGGCCAAGACTAATTTGCTGGTCTGTGCGGCGCGCAGTGAGGGCGTCTTGCAACTGGCTTTTGAATATCGGCCCGCTTCATTGGAAGCAGCAATTGCGCGGCAGATGCTGGATGAGTATGCCTCCTTGCTCCCGCTATGTGCGCAAGACACTTCGATTTGCGAGCGATTAGTCGAAGCGGCCACAGTTCGCCGCCAGGCGCAAATGCCTGTGGCCTTGGCAGCACGCGAGGGCAATGTGCTGCAGTGGTTTGACGAGACCGTGTTGCGCAACCCCGATGCTGCTGCCGTAACCGGTGCCCAGTACTTCAGTTACAGGCAGTTGGCGGGGTTGGTCAACCACATCAGCGTTGGCCTGCCTGCGAGTGTCGTAAACCGTGGAGCCTGTGTGGCGGTATGGGGCCGTCTTTCGGCGCGGATGATTGCCACCCTGCTTGGGGTGATGCGTGCGGGCGCGTGTGTGGTGCCGTTTGACGCGGACATGCCTGAGCAGCGTGTCGTGATGATCTGTCAGCGCGATGGCATCGATCTGCTCATCGTGTGTGATCCGGCACTCGCAAGGCCGGGAATTGAATGTGCCGTTGGCGTGCCGGTCATGCTGCCTGATGAGCTGGCGTGGGACGGCGTCGATCCTGCACCACTCGAGCACTGCCCGACGCTGCATGTCGATTCGCTCGCCTATGTCATGTATACGTCTGGCTCCAGCGGTGAGCCTAAGGGCGTGAGCGTGTCTCATCGCGCTTTTTCCCGGTTTGTCGAATGGGCGAGCGCAGCCTTCGCGTTCAATGAGCTCGCGGCGTTCAACGTCCTCACACATGCATCGTTCGATGTCTCGCTATTCGAAGTGTTTGCTCCACTGGTGACGGGTTGCCCGTTGCATATCGACGCGGGGCAGACCTACCTGGAGCGGTTGCGTGCATCGGCAACGGGCGCAATAGCCGCCGTGCCGTCGGTACTGAGATCGGCCCTTGCCGCGGGTATTTCCTTGAAGGCTGCGACGCATCTGTTTGTCGCCGGTGAGGCCTTCTCGCCGGCGTTGGCCACACTACTGGCAGCCCAAGTGCCGCATGCTCAAGTCTGGAACCTGTACGGGCCTACGGAGGCGGTGGTCTACACAAGTATCCACAAGATTGCGGCGGGCGGGCCTGTACCCATCGGCGTGCCTCGCGATGGCCTGGCCTGTTACGTGTTGCGTGATGACTGGACGCTGTTGCCCAATGGCGCACTGGGCGAGTTGGCCATCGGCGGGCACATCGCTCGGGAATACCTGGGCATGCCGGCCCTGACGGCGGCGCGTTTTGTACCTGATCCTTTCACTGCGCACGCAGCAGGCCGGATGTACCTGACCGGCGACTTGGTATTCGTCGATGGACACGGGATATTGCACTACGTCGGGCGTCGGGACCGTCAGCTCAAAAATATGGGCGTAAGGTTGGAACCGGAGGAAGTCGAACGGGTGCTGCTCGACCATCCTCTCGTTACCGCAGCATGCGTCTGCATGGGGCAAGACGATGCTCAACTGGTTGCTTTCGTCGAAGCAGACATCGCGTCAGTGCAGGAGCATGACCTGCGCCGACACTGCTATGAGCGCTTGCCGCGTGCGATGACGCCGCAGCGTTTCGTGTTGAGCCCCGCCCTCCAAAGAACGCCTGCCGGAAAACTCGATGTGACGGCATTGCGTGCCAGGCTTGCGCATCTCGCCGCCCAACCATTGACCGGACTGCAGCCTGCAGGCGCGACTCAAACCCTGTTGATGGGGTTATGGGCAGAGGTCCTGGGACATACCCGTTTCGATATCCGCACCAACTTTTTTGAAGCCGGTGGTAATTCGTTGCTGCTGCTGGCGCTTTTTGATCGGCTGCCGGGTAACAGTGCCGAGCCGCTGAGTGTGGTCGACCTGTTCAACTACACGACCGTGGAGCAACTCGCGGGTCGACTCGATCAGTCTTCTCGTTCCATCCGGCACGATATGCCTTCCTCCAGCGTGAAAAATTACAAGACGGCCCTGCGTCGCCACAAGGTTAAGTATGGAAACGATAAATCAGTTTGAAGATGAGCAGTGGCTGGGCAAGGCCGCAATAGTTGGCCTGTCGTGCCGCTTTCCCGGTGCCGAGGATGTGCACCGCTACTGGTCGAACCTGCTGGATGGCGTTGAGTCGGTAGAGCGCTTCGAGGCAACTGAGCGTGCCCGCAGCCGTTTCGCTCCAGGTGACATGGACCGCGACGCGTTCGTTGGGGCCGAGGCCGTCATGCCGGGCGTGGATGAATTTGACCATGAGCTGTTCGGTTACACCCCGGGGGAAGCCCGCAGGCTCGATCCGCAGCTGCGCATTGCGCTGCAATGCGCTCACGAAGCACTCGAGGATGCGGGGTGTGGCGGCATGGCGCCCCATGAGGGCAAGGTAGGCGTGTTCTTTTCCGCGAGTATGAGCACCTACCTGCTGGAGCACGTGCTCGAAGAAAACATGGACGGCCTGGGGGCTTTGTTGGGTAATGACAAGGACCATATCGCCACAACCATCGCGTTTCGCCTGGGGCTGACCGGGGCAGCCGTCAGTGTCGGCAGCGGCTGCTCCAGCTCGGCCGCGGCGCTCCATTTCGCATGCCTTGCGCTGGCTACCTACCAGTGCGATGTAGCGCTTGTCGGCGGTTCATCCATTATCTTTCCACAACGCCAGGGACACGTTTACCGAGAGGGCGGTGTGTATTCCCAGGACGGTCACTGCCGGCCGTTTTCGGCTGATGCCACGGGAACCATCGGTGGAAGCGGGGTGGGTGTGGTTGTGCTCAGGCGCCTTGACGATGCCGTGCGCGATAACCATTCCATCTATTGCGCTATCGCCGGCAGTGCCTGTGGCAACGATGGCCGGCGGAAGGTTGGCTATGCAGCGCCTTCCGTTGAAGGCCAGGTCGAAACGATCCGTCTGGCGCTGGCCACGGCCCAGGCCGATCCGAAAGACTTTGCTTACATAGAGGCCCATGCCACCGGCACCGCGCTGGGAGATCCCATTGAGCTTGATGCGCTGCATCGGGCCTTCGGACCGTCAGGCGGTGATGGCGCATACTGTGCGCTGGGCTCCGTCAAGGCCAATATCGGTCACCTTGACAGTGCCAGCGGCGTCGCCAGTGTGATCAAGGCTGCCTTATGCGTGTCAGAGCGTAAGCGACCGCCGCAGATAGGCTTCACTCAGGGCCATCCACTGGTGCCTTGGCAGACCTCGCCCTTTCGCGTCGAGTCGCAAGGCGGATCATTGTTTGAGGGGGCCGGCACCGGCTATGTCGGCGTCAACTCGCTCGGCATGGGGGGCACGAATGTATTCGTCGTGCTTGAACCCGCGCCGCAGCGTATGCGGCTGCAGAGCCAGGGGAACCAGCCCGTACCTATCCTGCTCAGTGCGCATCGCACGGATGTGCTGGAGGATGTGATCAGTGCCCTGCATGCGTACGTCCTCGCCGAAAGTCCTGACCTGACGGACCTGGCCTACACGCTGTGTGTTGGCAGAAAACCTTATGCCTGCCGCGTGGCGTTCCTCTGTCGAGACCTCGACGAGCTGCTGGCACAACTCGAGCAAGGCCTTGCAGCGAGCCTTGCGATCGATGAGGCGGACTCCATGATCAGCGCCTGGCTCGCCAATGAACCGGTGGACCTGCGTGACCGGTTCCCAGTAACAGCACTTCGTTTGCATTTGCCGGCTTACCCTTATCGCCGCACGCTGTGTCGAATGGAGGCGCGGGCAGCGCTTAGCGTACCGGTGTGGCGCAGGGCATTGATGGCAGTCCCTGAGGCGCCTTCACGGGAGCAGGACCGGACCGTGCACGCGGCGTTGGAAGACTACTGTATTGCCCTGGTGCGAGATTTTCTCGCCGACCGCGCCATTGACTTGAGTGCTCGTCAACCGTTAGAGCGTGTCCAAGTGCTTGAGCAGTTCGGGCTGGCGCCCGCATACGCACGTTTTGGCGAATACCTCATCGACGTGCTGCTATCGCGCAGTTTGTTCACGCCCGAACAAACGGCTCTGAGGCCAACAGGCCTGACGGACTTGCCACATTCTTCGCAACTGGCTGCCAGCATCTGTGAGCGCTGGCCTGTCTACACGCCATTGGTGAAGTTGCTCGCCGAATTGGCGCGTCAGCGCGAATCGATTGTCTGCCAGGGACGCCCCGTTCTGGAAGTATTGGCCAACCAAGGCCATGACGCGATCGCAGCCGCTATTGCCTGTGATGCGCAGCGCAGTGCGGTGCTCGCTGATCAGTTCAACCAGATCGACAGTTTTCTGCGCCAGTTCGCAGCCCAGCTGGATCGGCCGTTGCGCGTACTTGAGATCGGTTGCGGACATATTGCCCTGACTGAGCACCTGCTCGTCGCCACAGGCAGCGAACACATCATGGAGTATTGGGTAACCGATGCCGATGAGCGGCTTGTCGCCAAGGCGCGCGAGCGGCTGGAAGGCACCGTTACGTCGACCTCCAGCCATCTGCATTTCGCGCGCTTCGATATTGATCGCCGCCCGGCCACCCAAGGATTGCCCATCGGCCATTTCGATGCGCTGATCGGGTTTAACGTTCTCCATGTAGCCGCAGATTTGCACGTTGCCTTGGATAACCTTGGCGACGTCATTAACGAACAGGGCGTAATGTGCCAGATCGACACGGTTGATCCGCGGCTGTCGACTCAGTTGATCTGGGGCATGCTTCCAGAATGGTGGCGCTACGAAGATCAGCGGGTGCACGGCCCGTTATTGTCGATCGAAGCTTACCGGCATCTGCTGGCGTCGGCATGCAGTGAACATGCCCTGGTCGGGCGACTCGACGAGAAGGCCGAATCGCTGCTCTGGTTTGCCACGCCGAAGTCGCGGAGCACGGAGCACACTTATGTGCCAGCTTGGCGCCGCGTCACAGGCCTGTGCCCTCAGCCTTGGCGCGCGGGTGAGGTGGTGCTTGCATTTGTCGATGATGCGATGCTTCGTGCGGGAATCGACAGCCTGGCCGGCGAGAATGCTGTAACGGTCATGGGCATCGTACGTGCAGGCCTTGACCCGGTGTATCCTGATGATCGGGCCGCTGTGCCGGGCGCCGAAGCGGATGTGCGGGCCGCGATCCAGGCGTGCCTGCACCGCCACGGCAAGATCGACCGGGTGGTATATGCCTGGGATGCGCCGGTGCTGGGTTGCGAGCAGGGCGATGCACTAGTCACTTCGCTGGGTACACTACACTGGGCAGCCAAGGCCCTTGATCAACTCCAAGGCGAGGCCGCTGTCGAGTGGTTGCTCATCTCCCGCGGCCTTTACAGAGTCGCCGGTGACGAGCGCGTGCAGGCACAGGCAAGCCTGGCCCAAGACATGATGCGAATGATTGAGCTGGAGTATCCGCAGTTTCATCTGCGCCATGTCGAGCTTCCGCTGCAGGGCAGATTGCCGCAGCAGTTTGTCGCCGCCTGTACGGCCGCGCATGATGGCGATACGCTAGCCATTCGTGGTCGTCATCTCTGGCAGCCCTACCATGAACGCGTTGACCTTCCTGGCACCGAGCCCGACCTGAATGGAGCCGTGGTCGTCCTTGTGGGCGGCCTGGGCGGCCTCGGCCTGTCAATCGCCCAGGCATTGGTCAGTCGCTTCGAGCTGCATCTGGTCATCGTCCATCGCGCCAACTGGCTCGACCTTCCCGCTACCGAGGACAACGAAAAGCAGGCGCTTATTCGCCAACAGCTCGCCACGATCCAAGGCCGGGCGATGTCCCTGCAACTCGAACACGCCGATGCCAATGAGCGCGACGCAGTGTTCGCTGCTGCCCGGAGCATTGGTGAACGCCATGGCAACGTTGACGGTGTGCTCTACCTGGCAGGGGAGGTCGATCGTCAGGGCGTATTGAGGAATCGTTCGTTCGCGGCGCTCGAGCAATCGGTACGCACCAAGACCCACGGTGTGTCTCACGTGACCGAGGCTTTTGCCGGCCTCGCCCCGCGCTTTCATGTCAACTTCTCGTCCATCGGTACAGTCCTGCACAAAGCAAAATTCGGCGAAGCCGGCTACGTAATCGGTAACGGTTACTTGAATGCTCATGCGCGTGAAGGCGGCGATGCTGCATGCCGGTTTATGTGTATCAACTGGACCGATTGGCAGGCTGACGGCATGTGGGCCTACGCACAACTCGAATTCCAGGCACGCTACGCGTTGAACACCGACAGGCGCGACAGCGAGTCCGATACCTGGGGCGATTCCCATTGGCTGCAAAGCCTGTCGGCACGCCAAGGTGTCGATCTGTTGCTCAGGGCCCTGGCATCGGAGCACGATGAAATTGTCGTGTGTGCCCAGGATCTGCAAACACTCATGGATTACCAGAAACGCGCGACGCATGCCGATTACGGGCGCTATCTGGACACATTGCAATTAAGCGCTGCCGTGCAGTCGCCGCGTCAAACGCAGGTGCCGTCTTTCGCGGTACAAGGCACCGCCCGTGTTCTGGCGCAGATCTGGGAAGAGCTGCTAGGCGTTTGTGTTCAAAGCATGGAGGACAACTTTTACACAGCGGGCGGGGATTCGCTCCTTGCACTGCGTCTGGCCGCGCTTGTGAAGCAGGCCTACGGGGTCGACCTATCACTTTCGACGCTGCTCGATACCCTGACTTTTGGTGGGTTCGTGGCGTACATCGATAGGAAACTTGCCGAGAAACCCTCGGCCTCGGAGGTCAGCATTGGGCTCTGAATCCCCGGCGTTCTCACTGCTCGTCGAGTTGTATCGGCAGGGCGGACGCATCCTGCCCCAGCAGGACGGGCTGCAGGTCAAGGGCCGCGGAGAGCGCCTGGGCAGTGATTTGCTCGAAGGACTGGTTCGACATAAAAGTGACCTGCGTCAGTTGCTCGGCGTACGGATGGACGGAGCCACTGGTTCTATCGCCGTCCCGCTTTCCAGCGCCCAGGAGGAAATCTGGGCCGTGGAGCGGGCTCGGCCCGATACCACGCGGTTCGGACTCACCAGCTGTGTGCTGATCAAGGGCCGCCTGGACCACGCCATCGTCACAGAAGTGCTCAATGCACTGGTCGAGCGCCATGTCGCCTTGCGCACGGGATTCATCGAGGAGGGCTACCCATCGGTCCGGCAGGTGGTTCATTCCGTGCGGCATTTCGAAGCAGTGGTAGAGCGGGGACCTGCGCACTTGGTGGATGACCCATCGGTCTTGCTGCGGCGTGTCGCGGCCAATCAGGCGAGGCGCACCTTCGACCTGGCTGCGGGGCCATTGCTTGACGTGGAGCTATTGATGCTGGGCAAAGAGCATGTGTTGTTGACGCTGCGAAGACACCACATCGCCAGTGACGGGACCTCTTTCGCAATCATTGTTGATGAGTTTTGCCGCGACTACCTTGCCCTGCATACTGGCAAGCGTCTGGTACAGGAAACCGGCACCCTGGGCTATCCGGCGTTCGCGGCTTATGAACAAGCGGCCATCGCCCGTGATGGGCGTGGGTCATTGCGCAAGTGGTGGCGAGATGAACTCAGTCGCGCGGCACGATTTGCGGCTGCGGCTGATCGTCCTGGCCAGGCGCTGGAACCTGTCACCTTGGCAGAACACCCCATGCGCTCGTTCGACTTTGTGCTGCAAGCGTCACTTCTGGTCGAGTTGCGGGCACTGTCACAGCGCTGTGGCGAATCGTTATATTCGACGATGTTTGCGCTATTTCGCTTGCTGTTGGAAGCCAATAATGCGCCAGGTGCCGAATGCATCGGCGTGGATGCTTCGATGCGCGATGAGGCAGAGTTCGAACGCACCGTCGGGCTGTTTGTCAACCGCGTACCCATCGTTCAGGGAGTCGAGCCCCAGTCATCGTTCGAGTCGATGGTTGCGCAAGTCGGAAGAACCCTGCGTGGTGCTTTGGCGCACAAGTGGCTGGCGCATCATGAGATCGAGGCGCAGGGTACTGCGGCAGGGGTGTCGTGTTTCGGTTACCTGTTCGGCTTCCATAACAATGCCCATGCCACCTTTTCTCTGCCGGGGTGTTCGGTCGTGGCGAACCATGTTCACAATGAACAGGAGCACGATGTTCCTTTTGTCTGCTACCTGAGCGAAATACATTCGAGCCTGCGAATGAGTGTGGCCTATCGCGCCTTGCCTCATACCGAGGCGCTGGCCAGTGACTTCCAATCGTCATACTTGCAGCTTGCAGGGCTCGCTGTCGTCTCGTCCAATACCTCCTGCAGCCAGTTTATTGCCGCAGTCCAGGCTCGTCAGCAGCAGGACAATGACGGGCGTCGGAGTGCTTTTGCCAGGTTGAAACGGCATCGTCCATCGCATGTAAACGGGGAAAACGACAATGCATGAATGGAAGAAGCGTTTCTCGCGGACTGCCGGGGCCGCTACGGCCGCGACGGCGGACACCTGGAAGGATCTTGTGCTGCACGTTGGTGACGAGAGACCGTTCATGTCGACGTTCACTCCGGTTAAGTCAGGGACCCGGTTGGCAGAGGTTTTCCGACGTCATTGTGCACACATCAATGCCCTGCTCGATGAGCGTGGTGCCCTGTTGTTTCGCGGCTTCGAAGTGGGGGGCGCACGCGAACTCGAACTGCTGGGCCAGTGGGTCGGCCACGGCGCCTGTGAAAGTCGAGAGGAGACCTCTCCACGCAGTCACATCGCTGGCAACGTGTATACCGCGACCGAATACCCGGGGCGATACCCCATCGCCTTTCACAACGAATGCTCCTATCAGAAAACGATGCCGGCAAAGTTGCTGTTTTATTGCGGTCAACCTTCTCATACCGGGGGAGCGACCTTGCTTGCTGATGGCCGAGCGGTATGGCGGGCGCTACCCGAACCCGTCAAGGCCTCATTCGCCGGCCACGGCTATCGTCTGATGCGTACCTACCATCCGAACTTCGGCATGTCCTGGAGGCAAGCGTTTGGCGTGAATGACCGGGCGAGCGTCGAAGCGATGGCTTTGAGTGATGGAATCTCACTCGAATGGAAAAGCAATGACGTGCTGACGACCACACAGACGCGGCCATGTGTGGGTATCCATCCCCGCACCGGCAAGGCCAGTTGGATCAACCACCTGTATTTCTTTCACCATTCGAATCTGCCGGAACACGCTCGGCAAGCGCTGCTTACGGATGCCGGTGCGGACCTGCTGGTCAATGACACCTGTCATGCCGATGGAACGCCTATTGCGCTCGACACGCTCGCGGCGATCGGGCAGGCTTATGAGGCCAATACACTGTCAGTTGAATGGCAGGCTGGTGATGTGCTCTTGGTCGATAACCTTTGCGTAGCTCATGGCCGCACTCCATACGAAGGAGTGAGAACCCTTTATTTTGCTCAACTTGACCGCGTTGAATGGGCACAACTGCATAATTCGTTACTTGTTCAGGAAGAACATCCATGAGCCTTTCTTCTCTTTCGTTGCCGCAACTTCAGGCCTATGGCCGTGGTTCCTTCAGCGAAGGCCGTGCAGAAGTCATCTGCAGCACGTTCTCTCTATCAAATGAAATTCCCGTTGAGAAACTGCGTCAGTGGGCTGGCGATCTGCTACTTGAGGCCAATATTCCGTTACCGGGCATGGAGCAACGCTGCCCCGTCGACATGGCCCAGGCATCCAGCCTCGATCGCGCGTGTGAGCGCATAGTGCAAGTGCTGCGCCAGGGTGACTGTCCCTGTGCGTTGACGCAGGTATCGATCAACGGCGCGGCGTGGCTGATAGCGGTTGCGCGTCCTTGGGTATTTGATGCTGACGGCTTGTCCCGTTTTGTGCACCGGGTGCTTGAATGCGCCCAGGGTGTGGTGAAAGGGGCGGATGAGCAGTCCAGCTATCTGGATTATGTACAGTGGCAACGCGAACTGATGGCCAGCCCGGAGGCGCAGTTCGGCAAACAGTTTTGGACACGGATGGCATTATCTTTTCGTCCGCTGTGTGACCTGCGCATCGGCGAGCGCCTGGAGACAGTCGCACCCTGGAGAGCCTCTTTCAGCACGCTAAGTCTGGAACCGATCTTTGCACAGCGCCTGGAGTCGATTGCCGCACGACTGCGGGTATCCATTGATGCGTTGGTGCTGAGTAGTTGGCTGGTCGTGCTGGAGCGCCTTCTCCCAGAGGAAACCAAGGACCTGGTCGTGGTGGTTGCAGATAGTGCTGACGAGGGATTCGGCGACCTGCTCGGGCGGCTGGGTTTTGAATTGCCGATGACGTTCAACGTCGCAGATAGCAGCCCTTTTGCCAGCCTGGCCAAGCATGTCGATAAACAGTTGGAGGAGGGCGGGGAGTGGAAGGAGTGTTTCTTCGAGCAGCATCTCTCGATCGATGCCGACCGTCTCGGCGCGCGGTTTTCCACGCGCACCCTGCAACATTTCGATGGCCAGGACACAAGCTGCCGTGAGCATCTGCACCCTTCGTTCGCCCCGTCGAGTTGCCTCGAAGCAATTTTCGTGCGGGGGCCGCAGCCGGCGCTTGCGCTTTGTGCCGATGCGGCGTGCTATTCGCAAGCCACGCTGGATTTCTTACTCGGCCAATTGCACAGAACGTTGATGCGGGCGAGCGACGATGTGATGGCGTCGGTCGGGCAATTGAAAGCCCCTGATGCACTCGCGGAGCAATCCAGCGTTACGCAGGTTGGCGGTAGTGACGAGACCGCGCCGCAGTCGGTGCCTGAACGTATCAATGAGGTCATCGATCAGCATGCCCAAACCATTGCCATTGAGTATGGAGCACGCTCATGGACTTACCGTGAGCTGGGGTTGCTTGTCGAAGAACAGGTGCGCACGCTGGAGCAATGCGGTGTTGGCATTGAGCAATGTGTTGGGTTAACGGTGTCTGATCCGCTGCGCTATCTGGTCGCCGCACTGGCGGTATGGCGCCTGGGGGCACACTTTGTCGCGCTGGGTGAAAACCTGCCGCAAGCACGTATGCAGCAGATTATCGAGCGCACGGGGGTCCGGGTGATCGTCGACCCCGATGGAGGCCTGCGCACGCATGGCATGCCCATGACAGCGTGCGCACCGTCGCAGCTGCGCCCGCCACTGCATCCCGACCTGCTGGCCTACGTTATCTTTACCTCCGGCACCAGCGGGGAGCCGCGTGCCGTTGCTGTCTCGCACCGTGCGCTGGCCAACCAGTTGGCCGCATTGACTCGGCAGTTACCCCTCGAACCCGGTGCGATTGTGTTGGGACGTACCACCGCGACCTTCGATGCTTCGCTATGGGAGTGGATGCTCGCATTTTGTGCCGGTGCGCGGCTGCTCGTGATGGGCCCCCTGGAAGCTTCTTCGGAGCGGGCGATTATCGCTGCGCTCGAGCAACGCCCGATCAGCATCGTGCAGATGACGCCAAGCCTGCTCGCGCGCTGCCTGCGGGTGGGCGGCGCCGACGCGTTGGCTAAACCGGCGCATGTGCTTGTCGGGGGAGAACCGCTGGATGGGTCGCTGGTTGCGGCGGTGGTGGAGCGAGGCGGGACATTGGTCAATGCTTACGGCCCTGCCGAGACCTGTATCAATGCCAGCCTGTTTCGTGCCGCCCGAGACGCGTATCCCCGTACAGTGCCGATCGGCGAGCCCTTGGATGGGTACGTCTTCTACGTTGTTGATCGCGCACTTCGGCCGGTGCCTCTGGGTAGCTGCGGCATGTTGTGTATTGGCGGAGCGGGTCTGGCCAGGGGCCTGGTGGGGGCTCCAGGCGCTACCGCCCATGCGTTTGTGCCGGACCCGTTCAGCCATCGGCCGGGTGCGCGGATGTATGTGACAGGCGATCTGTCACGCCGCCTGCCGAATGGTAACATCGAGTTTGTCGCGCGTCGGGACGATCAGTTGAAGATCAATGGTGTGCGTATCGACAGCGCTGAAGTCCTCGCGGCTATCAAAGCCGAGCGATCTGTGAGGGACGCCACACTGATACAACTGCGCGAGCCTGCGGTGAGCCTGGTGGCCTGTGTCGTCCCGGTGTCGGCCAACCATTTCAGTGTCGACGCCTTGAACGCTGCATTGCGGCTGCGCTTGCCCATGAGCATGTGCCCGGCCAGGATCATTGTTCTCGACACCTTGGCGCTGGATGCGCATGGCAAGGTCGACCGCCGCGCGCTGGCGGCAATCGCACAGGCGCAACTGGAGTCCACATACGTGGCGCCCAGGACCCCGACAGAGGTTGGCGTGGCACAATGCTGGTGCTCGGTGCTGGACGTCGAGCAGGTAGGTGTACATGACAACTTCTTCATGAATGGTGGTCATTCACTTTCATTCAGTCGCCTGATTGTGGCCCTGCGCGAGAAATTTGGCATCAGCCTGTCTCTTGGCAGTGTGATCGATGCGCCGAGTATTGCCGCTCTGGCAGCTCATATCGATATGCAATTGAAGCCTGATAGCTGAATGGATATGTTCGAAAGCCTGGCTATCGTCGGAGGAGGCCAGTCAGCCAAGTATCTGCTGTTGGGCATAGCCCATGCGGTCGTGGCGGGACGACTCCCTTCCACGTTGACTATCGGGATCTATGAGCAGGGACACGGATGGGGCACCGGACTGGCCTGGTGCCCGGACAATGTCAGTGACGTTCACGTGTCGAGTCTTGCCACACCTTCGCGGAGGGCGGAGGTCGGTCGGGGCGAACTGAAGCGGTTCGAGCAGATCGTCGCCTTTCTCGTCAGCCTGGGGGTTAGCGTCACAAGCAGGAGCGCAACCCTTATCAGCTCGGTTGAGCGCGCCGGCCAGGGCTGGACCCTGCGCAGTGACAAAGGCGCCCTGTACCAGGCCCGGCATGTGGTTCTGGCAATCGGGCATAGCGCCTTTGCCGAACAACGTTTCGTCGGCCAGGCGCACCTGCGCCCGTGGCCGTTCCGTGCGCTGTGCGAGCGTGTTCAGGCGCGTGTGGCGACGGGGAGGGCCGATGTCTTGGTGTTGGGCAGCTATCTGACGGCCGTTGACGTGGTGGCCGGTCTGGATGCGAATTTCGGTACGGACCCGGCCCGATTGCGCATGAGCGTGCTCTCTGGCAGCGGTGAGTTACCCAAGGTGTGGGGCGCGCCGCCGCCCGCGCTGGATGTTGATACGCTCAGCCGGCGTGTGCTGTCTGATACGGTTCTGCAACGATGCGCTGGCAACAGGTTTGGCCTGGATGAGATCGAGCGGATGATTCTGCAGGTCGCTTTTGAGGGCGGCACAGAGGCAGTGCCAGAGACCTCGCTGGAAGCAGAGTTACGCCGGCTCTGTGCCGGCGAATCCGCAGAACGCTTGAAGCGGGATCTTCAGGAAACAGCCGGAGGCGCTGTGATTGCATGGCAAACCGCGCTTTTCGGTGGGTTGCCGCTGTTGAGCGAAGCCTTCGCTGACTTCACTGATCGGGACAAACTCCGCTTCCTGTCGATACGTTCGCGTTACTACCGGGCCGCTATGCCGATGGCGCGTGAAAATGCGCTGCGCCTGGACGCTCTGTTTGACCGCGGAGTACTTTGCACCCTGGCTGCGCCTGCGGGCTATCAGCTCGATTACAGCAACGAACGCCGTGTGCATAGCCTCAGTCTGGCGGATGAAAGCGGGAGGAGCAGGCACGTCGGTGAGTTTGATTTTGTCGTAGCGGCCGCCGGGTCTGACACGCGGCTTGCCCATAGCGCCTCGCCTTTGCTACGGCAGTTGTACGATAGCGGCTTGGCGTGCGGGGTGTATGCCCATGACGCGGGCAGATCGGTCGAATTGGGTGGAGTGCGCGTGAATGCGCGCACCTGCGAGATGTTGCCGGCACGAGCGTCCTTGGAGGCGGGCGCCGGTCGCCTGTTTGCGATGGGGCCGCTGTTGATCGGCACTTTTCCGGATGCACAAAGCGTGGGTCATATCGCACGCGATGCCGAGCGTATCGTCGAACGACTAGTGGTGTTGAACATCAAGGATTGATTGCGTCGCTCTCGGAATCACGAGAGGGCGCAGCTCAATGGAACTGAACAGCCAAGCGAGAATGCAATGCAGTCGAACATCAAGTTCCTTCTCCCCGGGAAGCAGAACAGTGTCTTTTTTCCGGCGTCGTGGTTCGACGCAGGGCACGGGCTTTTATCCGATGACAGTGTCGGTCCTGGCCGCAAGTGCGCGTTGTCGCATGACTCTCTGGAAAGGGCTCGAGCATGACCACGCTGCTTGATCGAACCGCAACCGCTCGCAGGAACATGTTCCATTACCTGCGCGACGGCGAGACCATCGCCACATCGTGCAGCTACGACGAACTGGACGATGCGGTCCGCGACGCCGCGGCGTTTCTTTATCATGCCTGCGACCTGCGCGAGGGGCAGCACGTGCTGATCACGCTGCGCGATCCGCTGCGTTTCGCAATCTCTTTTCTGGCTTGCCAATACGTCGGTGCCGTGCCGGTCGGGCTTTCGTCGAACCTAAACCGTTACAGTGTGGGCGGTCAGTTGGCCACCATTGCACGTGACTCACGCGCCACGTTGCTGCTTACCGATGCGATGCGCCAGGAGCATACGGCAATCGAGACGTTGCGCGAGCAGACCGCCATCAAGGTGGTGGGCATCGGCGACCGTTTTGAGAGCGGGTATCCGGTAGTTACGCGGGTTGATTCACCTGTCGCGTTCGTTCAGTACACCTCTGGCTCCACCCAGGAGCCCAAGGGGTCGGTGGTGAGCCGTACGGCGCTGCACACGCAATTCGAATTGCTGGTCCGTACTTTCGGTTTCAGCGAACAATCAAGGTTCGTCAACTGGCTGCCGCTGCATCACGACATGGGGTTGGTCAGCAAGTTGCTGCTGCCCTATCACCTTGGTGCGACAAGCGTGCACATGTTGCCTGCAACCTTTATGCAGCGACCTTCGCGCTGGTTGCGTGCAATCGATCAGTTTGGTGGCACAGTCAGCAGCGCGCCTAACTTTGCTTATGAGTTATGCCTGCATATTGCGCCAGAGGAGCTGCAAGGCATCGACCTTTCGAGCTGGTCCAGCGCGGTGTGCGGGGCAGAGGCTGTACGCCATGCCACGTTGGCGGCCTTCGCCGAGCGGTTCTCCCGTCACGGTTTCCATCCCCAGGCTCTGTGCCCCGCCTATGGCATGGCGGAAGCGACTTTGCTGGTCACTGCGCGGCGCGGGTTGGCGCATGACGCCCCAGGACTGGTGCACAAGCCTGTCGAGCGCGAGTCAATTGAGAGCCTGGGTGCACTTGCCAGTTGTGGGCTACCCGAGGAGGGTGGCCCGGTGATTAAAATCGTCAATGCGGCGAATCGCAGCGAATGTGCGGCGGGTCAGGTTGGCGAGATCTGGGTGTCAGCGTCGAGCCTGGCCGACGGTTATGTGCACAACGGACACATCGAGCGGCAAGCGTTCGCGCACGTCCTGCCTCAGGATCCTTCCCGCAGTTACCTTGCCACCGGTGACCTGGGCTACATGGGACGCTCCGGTTTGCATGTGCTGGGTCGGGTCGGCAGCGCGATTGCAGTGGCAGGACGCAAGTATTTCTTTACCGACATCGAGTTCGCCATGACGCAGCTCGACGCCCGTTTCGCGCCCAACTGTGCGGGCGCATTCAGCCGGGACGGCGGTCAGAGCCTTACCCTCGTCTACCAGGTACGTGCGTCGGCCATCAATGTCGATGAGTTCGCTGCACTCGGTGAGGCGTGCGCGGCAAAGGTCGAAGCCCTATTCCCGATTACCGTGTCCGCCGTGCTGTTCACCACGCGTCCACTACCACGTACCAGCAGCGGCAAGCTGCAGCGTGAGCGCGCACGCGAGTTGTTTGAAGCCGGGCGGTTGCTCGGGACGTTGTGTGTCCGTGATGCGCGGCTGGCAGCCGATGTCGGTGCTGTCGTGGAGGGTCAAGAGACGTCTGGGCCTGCACTGGAAATCATCGCTCGATTGCTCGGCCTATCGGTGCAACAGGTTGAAGTTGAGCGAACGCTGGTTGAGTTGGGCGCAGACTCGCTGACCATCGTGCGGATCCAGTTCGAACTGGAGCGCCGCTTTGGCTGTGCGCTTAACCGCGCCAGAATGTATGCATCTGCCCGTGTGGGCGATCTGCTTGAAGACATTCGCGTACCTGCAACTCGGGCCGACGCCCTGCCTGCTCCCTATGGCAGAAACAGTTTTCCGGCGACTCATTACCAACGTGCGTTGGTGTTCGCCCAGACATTGGCCGGGGCACCGATTTATACGCTGCAACGCGCCGTGCGGATTACGGGTGGGATCGAGCTTGAAGTATTACAGCGCGCATTGGTCATGCTGGAGCTCAAGCACGCAGCATTATGCAGCCAGCTGCTTTCTGGCGCGGCCGGGCTGGATTATGTGGTCGACTGCGAAGCTACCCAACCAGTGGTACTGGAAGAACTGGACGGTGATGACGGCGCCCGCGCCAGGCTGCACGCTTGGGCGGCACGTGGCCTTGAGGCCGATGCGGCGCGCCTTTACCGGGTCGTTCTGCTGCGCAGCAGCGACAACGTGTCGTATCTGTTGCTCCAAGTGCATCATGCGGTAGCTGATTTCTGGTCGTTCCTGCTGGTATGGCGTGATCTCCTGGCGTGTTACCAGGCCGCCGCGCGCAACGAACCGCTGGCGCAGTTACCCGGCGCGGTGGCCTACGGGCAATACTGCCTCGATCACCAGTCATACCTGGCCTCAGAACAGGTACGCAAGGATGTGGCGTTCTGGCAAGGTACATTGGACCCAGCCGGTGACCCTCGTTTGCCGCTGCTGTCCCACGGCCTTGAGCGGTACGAGTCCCGCCGGGAGCGCAGCGAATTGCCTGCCGACCTGGTGAAAGCCATTCAGGCCAGGGCGGCCAGCGCCGGGACCACGGTGGGCTGCGTGCTGCAGCTGGCACTGGAGGCCAGTCTGGCGGTGCTCACGCGTCGCCGGCGAGTGCGCTACGGCGTCGCGTTGCTCAACCGCGCCGGGCGATATCAGGAAACGGTAGGCATGTTCGCCAATCTTGTGCCGGTGGATGCACAGGTCGATTTAGCCGCTCCGATCAACGATGCGCTGGTTGCTGTTCGAGACAGGCTCTCCAGTGCCTTGGCCCACGAAGCCATGCCCTTGACGCAACTCGGTACGGACCTTGCCGCTAGCGCAAGCACGCCCGGCACCTGTTTCGATGTCGTGTTCGCCTACTTCGAAATGGCCGGCCTCGATGCGGGGCCTGGTGGCGTCGATGTTGCGTTTGAACGGGAGCACGCGCACATCCGCCTCGGCGATCTTGAACTCTCGCCTTACCCATTGACGCCTGCTTACACGCATTACCCGGTGCAGATGCAATTGTTGGGTGACAAAGATCAATTGCAGCTGTGCGTCGACTATCGCTGTGATGCACTGGAACCTCTGCTTGCGTCGTCCTGGCTCGAGCAGTTTCGTTTCGCATTGGAGGTCATTGCCAAAGACACCACCGTATCGCTGTCAGAGGCGACAAGGCTGCCGCCAGCGGTCAGTCAGCGTTTGCATCAGTGGGGTGTTGAACCAGGCACCATTGCGCCCTCCACCCTGGTGCGAATTGTCGACAATGCCTTGGCTCATCCGCAGGCGACTGCCCTGATTTCGGCGGGTGACGATGAGACCTGGAGTTACGCTCGCCTGCTCGAGACTGCGTCGCAGTATGCCAGGCAAGTGCTGGCCCTGGCCCATGGGCTTGACGGTCATCAGCCGGTGGTAGCAGTCATGTTGCCGCGCAGCCCGTCGGGAGTAGCGGCCTGTCTAGGGGTAATGCTTGCTGGCGGCGTTTATCTACCCATCGATCCGACAATGCCCGCGTCCAGGCGTGATTACATGCTGCGCGACAGCGGTGCCGTGGCAGTCATTGCCCAAGCGGGGAGCCTGCCGTTGGAGATTGCCCTGCCGATGATCGACGCCGAGCAGGGCATGGACGCTATGCAGGCGCTGGACGCTTTGCCCTACCAGGCCCTGCCTGGCGATGCGGCCGCCTATCTGCTCTATACCTCGGGCAGTACGGGGCAGCCAAAGGGTGTACTGATCAGTCATCGAGCCCTTGATAATCGACTCGACTGGATGATCGACCGGCTCGCGCTTTCGCGCGCAGACGTTTTTGTGCAGAAGACTATCTGGACCTTTGATGTGTCGCTCTGGGAAATTCTGGCGCCGTTGGCCCTGGGGGCCAAGGCCGTGTGTATCCAGCCGGCACACGAGCGCTTTCCTGAAACCGTGGCAGCAGCTATTGCGCAGCATGGCGTGACCGTGGCGCATTTTGTTCCCAGCGTGTTGGGGCATTGGCTGGGTATTGAGGGTGTATGTCAGGCACTTGCGGGATTGCGTCAGGTCGTGTGCAGTGGTGAAAGATTGCTGGAAGCCCAGGCCCGGGCTTTCTTTGACGCCGCGCCGCAGGTACGGCTGTACAATTTTTACGGGCCCACCGAGGCGGGTATTGATGTGACCTATGCCCAAGTGCATGCACACCAGGCGAGTATCTCCATTGGCCGGCCGGCGCCCAATTGTGAGGTCTCGATTGTCGATGGGCACGGGCTGGCGGTGCTCCCGGGGGCGGAGGGCGAGCTCGTCGTCGGTGGTCCGCAAGTGGCAATCGGCTATGTCGGCAAAGCCATGCTGAGCGCTACGCAATTCACGCCATCACCTCTGGGCAGTCTGTCACGTTGCTACCGTACCGGCGACCGGGTGCGTTTTGATGCCAGCGGCAATATTCACTATCTTGGCCGCCAGGATGGGCAGGTGAAGGTCGCGGGATACCGCATCGAACTGGCCGAAATTGAGCAAGCGATTTCCTCCCTTGCCGGGGTGCGCAATGCGGTGGTTTTGCTCGATGAAGTGGCTGGAGCCGAACGTCTTTGCGCTTTCCTGCAGGTTGAAGAGCACACCGACTTGACCCCGCGTGACGTGGAAGCTCACGTGCGGGCCTGGCTTCCAGAGTTCATGGTTCCCCGTGAATGGCGATTGCTGACGCACTGGCCGCTGTTGGCGAGCGGCAAGGCGGATAGTGCGCAATTGCGCAGCTTGCTGGTGCGTGAGAACGGCCTATTGCCGGTCGATGAAGCGCACGACCTGCGCAGTCAGCTTGCCGGCCAATGGCAGAGAGTTCTTGGGGGGGCACCACCCCTCGATGAAGATGATTTCTTCGCCTGCGGTGGTGATTCGATTCTGGCACTGCATTTTATTGGTCGGTTACGTGCCGCGGGTATCGCGCTGTCGGTACAGACCCTGTTCCGGCACAGTAGCTTTGGTGCGATGCACGCGCAGATCGAGAATACGTCCTGGTGTGTGTCGCCAAGCGAACCCATCGCGCCGTTTTCCCTGCTCAGTGAGCGTGACCGTGCCATTTTGGCAACGGATGATGTGGAAGATGCTTACCCGCTCAGTTACTTGCAGCGCGGCATTCTGTTCAAGTATTTCAATGATGATCACTACGAGGTCTTTGTCACGACGCTGGAGCTTGTTACGCCATGGGATGAGCGCGCGATGCACAGTGCGCTCAAGAATGTGACCGCCGAACATGGCTTTTTGCGTACCTGTATTGATATCGAACGCTTCGACGAACCGATTCAGATCGTTCGCCGCTGCGTCGAGTTGCCTCTGGTGGTTGAGGATCTGACGACGCTGCCCGCTGAGCAACGGCAGGCGCGGCTGGATGCCTGGATCAGCGCAGAGAAGAAGCGCGCCTTTGCCTGGGAGGCGGCGCCCCATTTCCGTTGCTCGGTGCATTTGCTGGATAGCGAGCGCTTCCAGCTGACCTTTGCTGACGCTGCCCTCGACGGCTGGTGTGTTGCGACGGTGCTCACCGAGCTCTTGCAAGCTTATTCTGCTTATCGTGCACTACAGCAACCACTGGTTGATCAACAGCGCAGGCTGTCCTACGCCGAATTTGTCGCGTTGGAGCAACAAGCCTTGACCAGCAGCACCCAGCGTCATTTCTGGAGCCAGTTGCTGGCCAACAGCAAGTTCAATCAAGCGGACTTGCCACCGACCGCTCCCAGTGCGGTGCACAGCCGGTTGACCTGGCAGGTGGAGCCGCAGTGGGTGGAGCGTCTGGAAACCATCGGGCAAGCCGCCGGCGTGCCATTGAAGAACCTGTTGATGGCAGTGCATTTTTCTGCGCTCTCTAGCGTCACGGGCGTGCCCGAGCAGTGCAGTGGCATGGAGTTCAATGGAAGGCCGGAACTGAGTGGCGGCGAACGTTGCGTGGGCGTGTTCAATAATCTGCTTCCCATCGCGATCAACCTTCAGGGCAGCACTTGGCGGCAGCTGATGGAAACCTGTTTCGAAACAGAGCGCAGCTACCTGCCTTACCGGCGCTTTCCCTATGCCCAACTGGTCGCGATGAACGGCGGTCGGACGTTGTTCGATACGTTATTTGTGTACACCCACTTCCATGTCTATCGTGGCCTGCTGCACATGCCTTTGCATGTCGCCAGCCACTACGCATCCGACCAGACTTACGTGCCGCTGACGATTCACTTCAATCGTGATCACGGCGGTGAAGGCTTGCGTATCCTGTTTGACTATGACGCCCGCCGTGTCGATGTCACTCATGTCGAGCGCTTGCGAGCGGTTATCGTGAGAACCCTGCATTCGCTGGCAAGGTGTGACTCGATTGACGAGGCATTGGCCGAGATCGTCTTTCCCGGTCCGCCTTTGCCTGTCAGCTCCTCTCTGAACGTTACACTGGACGATCAATATGCCTAGCAATTGCGACAAGGAACAATTTCTCAGCGAACTGCTCGGGGAACTGCGAGGTGAGGCGACAGCATCGTCCACCGATGTGTTGTCCGGGCTGGAGGCCATGCTGCTGGATATCTGGTGTGAATCGTTTGCCCGTCCAGTACAGTCCGATGACAACTATTTTGCGCTGGGTGGCGACTCCCTCAAGAGTATTCGTATCTCGGCGCGGGCAAAGCGGGCAGGGCTGTCTATCGCCATGCAGGACATCATCAACTATCCAACGGTCCGAGCCTTGGCCAAGCACCTGGCCACGGGAACCGAGGGCGAACGCCCGCCGGCAGGGCCATTGACCTCGACCCGAAACATCCAGGATGGCATCTATCCTTCTACGGCTGCCCAGGAAGGTATGTTGTATCACTGCCTCGCGGCACCGCACGCCTCACTCTATGTGTCGCAGTTCAGTTGCGTGCTTGTGGGGGTGCTTGATCCTGCGCGCTTTGAGTCGGCACTGCGTTTACTGATACGCCGTCACCCAGCCTTGCGGACGGCATTTGCAGAGGATCTTCGCGCACGGCATTGTCAACGGCTCCACGACGAGGTTGCGCTTGACTACCAGTACGACTCGCCTGTTGTTGCCGCACAGGCGGAGCAATTGCAAACACTGGTGCGAAACGAGCGCGAGCGGCCATTTGATCTGGCCACTCCACCTTTACTGCGCATTCGGTTGGTCAGACTGTCTGCCGACCGGCACCTGTGGGTTTGGACGCAACACCACCTTGTGGCCGACGGGCGTTCCCAGGAACTGATGATGGCGGAGCTGGCCGACCTGTATTGCCGCCTTGGCCCTCAACCGGACCTGCAGGTTGATGAGGACCACTCTTATCGTGATTTGCTGCTTGCCACCGAGTCAGTGCGCCGTTATGAACCACGCTTTTGGTCTGAGTACCTTGCGCATGCCGAGCCCGTGGCGCTGCTCGAGACTAGGGGGGACGACGCCGTGCCCGTCGAGGTTTCGTTTGAGCTGTCTCAGGCGCAACTGCAACGCCTGACTGCGGCCTTGGCTGATGCACAGGTCACGATGGCAAGCGCTTTTTCGGCATGGTTTGCCTTGGCCCTTGCCGTAACGTTTGAACGACGTGACTTATTGGTTGGCCTTGTCACCTCGGGGCGCCATGGCGAGCGCGCATGCTATGCCAATACGGTCGGCAATCTGATCAGTACCTTGCCGTTGAGAGCAACCCTCAATCGGGGCCGTACATTGAAGCAATGGATGCGAGCCACGCAGCGCTGCATCGCGGACCTGCAATCCCATGAACACGCATCGCTTCCCGATATCAAGCGCGGTATCGGTTGGCCAGCCGAGCTGGCGCTGTTCGATGCTATCTATGTACATGAGAACCATGCCACGACCGATCAACTGTTCAGCGCACGTACAGGACTGCGTGTCGAGGACACGCGGTTCCACATCAACGAAGGCTACCCGCTGATACTGGTCTGTGAGCAGGGTGCGCGGGCGCGTCTGACGTTGCGCTTTCAGTCCCAGGCCTGTCCACAACCGTTGGCGCAGGCGTTGCTGAGCCGAGTGGCGCGCCTGTGTGACATTTGGCCAGGCGCTGCGTCCCTGGATCTGCTGGAGGTTGCGCAACAGATCAAGTGATTCGAGCGAACGAGCCGCGACGGCTGTGCTTCAGCCGATCGCGGCGACAGCTTCGTCGAGATACGGCAGGTTCGCTCTCTGCGCCGCCCGCTTGACCCGTTCAAGGTTGGCGCGGTTGATGAAGTTCTCGGTAACGGAGATCCCGGCGCGCTCATTGATTACTTGGTGCCACCAGCCGCTAGGAGTGAAGACCAGGTCGCCTGGCTGCTGCACACACTCGATCGCATGCGCGTCAGCGAACAGTGGGTAGGCTTCGAGGTCGGGAGAAAAGCAATCCACCTTTCCCTGATACAGCAGCGGCTGTTGCTCGGGGGCGTAGAAGCGCCAGCGCTTGCGACCGGTGATCACCGCATTCCAGGCGCTGGTGTCGAGCACGTCGACATGCAGGTGTGTGCCGGAACCGGCGGGCCCGATGAACATCCAGCGCCATTGCGGGCGCAGGTGTTCGGGCAGTCTGGATTCGAGACGTTCGAAGAGTGAGGGGTTGGTGTAGTCGTCGAGCAATTGCGGGCAAGTGCGTTCGAAAACCCAGTTCGACAGGTAGAGGGGGTCGCGGTCGAGGGAGGCATCCAGATACTGCAGGTAGTCGTCCAGGCGCATTTGCTGTGGGTCGCGGCCGTTGCTGCGGCACACACTCACCAGTACTTCACCGAAGTGTCTCGCGAAAAAATCGTGGGTCCATTTTCGACGCGCAGGCCAGCCATCGGTGAGGCCGCGTATCAGTACGGGCCTGGCAAGTTTGACGTAAAGGCTGTCGAAGGTTTGAAGGTCGGGGCGGGTAATCACGTCAATCGGTCGTGGCGGCTGCAAGCACTTGGTGACAGGCATAGTTAACATGGCCGGAATAGGTGGATAGGGGCCCGGCGGGACAGCTGAGGGCGCCGTTTAGGAAGACATCTTAGTGGAGTTTATGCCACTCTACCAATTGGTCGCGATGCATCGATCGTGCTGTGGGCTACGTCTTTCAGCGCTTCACAGGCAGCGTGACAATCAACAAAATATTCAAGGAAGAATCGATGCGCGATGACCTTTTCGCCAATTATAAGTCTCTGACTGCGCAACAGCGCGAGGCGTTGCGCCGCCGATTGGTTGAGCGAGATTTGATTGAGCCCGCGCAAGCGTGCGCAGAAGACACCTTCATCTGCGACGCCCGTGATCGCGAGCTGATTGTCTCGCGAGTGCCGGGTGGTGAGGATAATCTTGAAGGCATCTATCCGCTGACGCCCTTGCAGGAAGGTTTGCTCTACCATCATATGCTGTCCGGCGATGCCGACCCTTATGTCCTTCACCAGACCATTCACTTTGCATCGCGTGATGAGCTTGACTGTTTTGTCTCGGCCTTGCGCAAGGTTATTTCGCGTCACGCGATACTAAGGTCGGCGATGCAGTGGGATGGTCTCGCCATGCCGGTGCAAGTGGTGCTGCGCCACGTCGAGTTCCCTTTGCAGGAAATCGAGGCTCCGGATGCAGGTGCCGATGATCAGTGGCTGGCGGCGCAGGCGGGCTTGCCTTGCCACCGGATTGACATAGGCCGCGCGCCCCTGATGAACGGGTTGGTCGCTCGCTCATCTACAGCAGGCTGGTCATTGTTGGTCATGTCGCATCATTTGATTGGTGACCGCACGTCGTTACGCGTGATGCAGGACGAGCTAAGCGTGATCCTGCGCACTGGGGGGCATGGGCTACCGACACCTCCCCAGTTCCCTGACTATGCGCTCAGAGTGTGGGGGCTGGGGACGCAACGTGACGAGTCATTCTTCCGTGAATTGCTGGGGGACTTGCGCACCCCCACCACCCCGTTTGGCTTGCTCGAAGCCCTTGATCTGCGAGCATCGTTGGGTGAAGCGCGGTTAACGCTTGACGCTTCGCTCGTCCAGCGGCTGCGTGAGCAGGCGAGCCGACGAGGCTTGGGCATGCCAGCGCTGCTTCACTGTGCATGGGCGTTAGTGCTTGCGCGCTTGAGTGGGCGCGATGACGTGGTGTTCGGTACCGTACTGTCGGGGCGCATGACCGAAGCGCCCCGGACTTCGCAAATGTTAGGCATGCTCATCAATACACTGCCATTTCGCCTGAAGTTGCAAGGACGAAGCATCACCGAATGCTTGAACGTTTCGCAGTCTTTACTCGGCAAAATGATTGAGCATGAACACGCATCGTTATCGCTCGCGCGCCGTTGCAGCGCGATTGAAGGGGGGGGCGCGCTGACCGGTGCACTGCTGGACTATCGCTATCTGCCTGGGCAGCAAGAACCGCTATCGGTACAGAATTCACAGCCTGCTCCCGGCAGCGAACGTACCAGCTTCCCGCTGGTACTTTCGGTAGATGATTCGGGGCACGCGCTGGCGTTGACCGTGCAGACCCTGGCCCATCTTGATCCGAGCATGATCACTCGCTACTGCGAGCGGGCTCTGGAGCGCCTGGCAGACGCGCTTGAGCAGACACCTGGGTGCCGCGCCGGTGATCTTGATGTGATGCCGACGCAAGAGTTGATCCGTCTGTGTATGAAACCGGCGCCAGACCGCGCCGACAGGCCGGCTATGCCCGAGGCCTGCGTGCACTGGCTGTTCGAGGCTCAAGCCGCTCGCACGCCGCGTGCTCCGTGTCTTATCAGCGCTGCTGGCAGTCTTGATTACGCGCAACTGGATCGCCGCGCGAACCGGCTGGCCAGGCATTTACATAATTCAGGCATGAAGCGGGAGGATAGAATTGCGCTGTGCATGTCGCGCAGCGTGGAAATGGTCATCGCGATGCTGGCTGTGATGAAAGCCGGTGGTGCTTATGTGCCGCTTGACCCGGGCTACCCGCAGGCGCGCCTCAGGCTGTTGCTTGGGCTGGCCAGGCCGGCGCTGGTCATCGGTGGGGCGCAGGCCGGTGCTCTGGCTTTGGAGCAAGGGCTTTCTTACTTTGATGTGCGCGAACTCGAGCAGTGCCAGTGCTGTGCGCACGAAGAGGCATGGTCGCCTGCGCGTTTCCATTCACCGACACAGACTGCGTATGTGATGTTCACTTCAGGTTCGACCGGTGAGCCCAAAGGCGTGGCTGTCGAGCACCGCAGTGTCGTTGCATTCATGCGTGCTCAGGTACAGTGGTGCGGGCTGGATGAGACGGATCGAGTCCTGCATTTTGCCTCGCCATCCTTTGACAATTCGATCGCTGAGATCTTTCCCGCCCTGAGCATTGGCGCTGGGATCGTGGTGCGACCTGACGGGCCGATCGCACCGGATGCCGCCTTCGTTGGGTACCTGGCTCGCCATCGCGTCACCGTAGCCGACCTGCCGACAGCCTTCTGGCATCTATGGGCGCAGCAACTGGATGCCGGTGATCTCGACTGTCTGCCAAAGCCGCCGTTGCGAATGGTCCTGGCCGGAGGCGAAAAGCTCCAGCATGAGGCATTGCGCAGTTGGTTCAGAAACCCCGCAACAAATGGCATTCGGCTTTGCGATACGTATGGTTTGACCGAAGCAACGGTGAACTCCATTGTCGGCGAATTGACCGGTGAGCAGGCGCGGGCGCAAGGGCCGCTGCCGCTTGGCAAGGCACTGGGCGACAGCCGTGTGTGCATTGTAGATAACCAGGCAAGGTTAGCGCCTGTCGGGGTAGTGGCAGAGATTTGCGTCGGTGGCTTGGGTGTGGCTCGAGGCTATTTTGATCGACCTGCGTTGACCGCGGCACGTTTCGTACCTGATCCATTTGGCCCGCCAGGTTCGCGCCTCTACCGTACGGGTGATCTTGGACGGCAAACGCGTACCGGCGCGATCGAGTACATCGGCAGGAGCGATACGCAAATTAAATTGCGCGGCTACCGTATTGAGCCCGCGGAGGTTGAGTCGGCGTTGCGGTCGGTCAACGGCGTACTCGATGCCAAGGTTGTCTGTGACAAGGAACGGTTGATCGCTTACGTTATTTGCGATGATGGCGTCTCGCCTGGCAGCGACGTCTTGCGAGCCAGGCTGAGTGGTTTGATTCCCCTCTACATGGTGCCGTCCATATTTGTTCCCTTGTTGCAATGGCCGGTCAATACCCATGGCAAGGTCGACCTGTCGGCATTGCCTTCGCCTTCGACGCTCAAGCGCGCTGAGCGTGAGACCCACACTCCCTTGACGCCGATGCAGGCACTGGTGGCCGGCGTATGGTCTGAGCTCCTCGCGCGCGATGTCATAGATATCCACGACGATTTTTTTGCGCTGGGCGGGCATTCGCTTCTGGCTATTCGCGTGATATCCAGGATCCGTGCCGCGACCCAGGCTTTGGTGAGCGTGCGCGATGTATTTGCCTATCCGGAGCTGAAGGCGTTCGCGCAGGTACTGGAACGGACGACACGCAGGCCGTTCGCAGCAATTGGCCGGCGTACAGGCCCGGCACGCATGTCGTTCGCTCAGGAGCGTATGTGGTTCCTGTCCCGCATCGACCCTATGCAAAGCCTGGCCTATCACTTGTCGGGCGGGCTGCGGATCACGGGTGCGTTGGACAAGGACGCACTGAAAGCTGCGTTCGAGGGCGTGATCGAGCGTCATGAAGTGCTTCGCACTGTGTTCCCGGAAAGCCATGGCATGCCACATGCTGTTGTCGTTCCTGTCGATTCAAACCTTGAGTGGCATACCCAGGTTCTGTGTGCAGGCGAAGAGGCGGAGTGCTGCCTGGCCGGGCTATTCGCGCGTGCCGCCCAGCGGCCTTTCGATCTTGCGCAAGGTCCCTTGATACGCGCTACTTTGCTGCAAGTAACTGACGACGAACATGTGCTGGTCGTGTCAATGCATCACATTATCTGCGACGGTTGGTCAATGAGCCTGATTGCCAATGAACTGTCTGGCTTGTACGGGCACTTCGCCCAGGGCGCTGCCTACCCGCTGGCGCCGATGCATTTGCAATATGCCGACTACGCCGTATGGCAGCGCGAGACCGTCGTCGCACTCGATGACGATCTGCGTTATTGGCGAAAGCAGCTGGCCGGTGCTCCCGCCTGTTTGACGCTGCCCACCCGTCGCCCGCGTCCTGCCGTGCAGGATCCGGCAGGTGCGGGCCTGGCCTTCACGCTCGACCAGGACCTGACCAGTGCGCTGCGCGACCTGGCTGCCCGTCATGGTGCAACCCTATATATGATCTTGCTGGGCGCCTATGCGGTGCTGCTTGCCAGGTTGGCGAGCCAGTCATCTGTCGTTATCGGATCGCCTGTCGCGAACCGGCCAACCCTTGAATTGGAAAGCCTGATTGGTTGTTTCGTCAACACCTTGGCACTGCATGTCGATCTCGGCGACAAGCCGAGCGTGGCTGTATTGCTGGCGAGGATAAAGGGCCTGGTCATCGAGTCGCAGGACCGCCAGCATGTGCCGTTTGAGCAAGTTGTCGAAACCATGAGCCCCGTTCGTAGCCGAGCCTACAACCCCCTGTTCCAAGCAATGCTCGTCTGGCAGAACACCCCGTCAGGCAGTGTGCTGCTTGATGGCCTGCAGATTATTGAGGTCCACCCGCAGATCCTGACCACCCACTGCGATTTGGCATTGATGATGGAGGAACGTACCGATGTGATAGCAGGCACGCTCGTGTATGCGACAGCCTTGTTCGATCAGTCCTACATCGCGGGGGTTTTGCAGGGGCTCAAGAGTGTGTTGATCGACATGAGCGAAGAACAGGATATCTGTGGTGCTACGCCTGCTTCGCCCCTGCGCGATAGCGCACTCGCTGTTGCATCGACTGCGCCAAAGCACATGTCGGGCTACTTGCATGATGCGGTTGCCCACTGGGCACTGGAAACGCCGGATGCTATCGCGATCACCGATCAGTGGCGTAGTCTTTGTTATCGTGAGCTGGATGACAGCGCAAATCGGCTCGCGCGTCACTTGCTCTCGCTGGGCGTAGGGCCAGGCGCGCATGTTGCGGTTGCGATGGGCCGCAGCATCGAACTGGTGGTTGCCATTATCGCGATACTCAAGGCCGGTGGTGGTTATGTGCCGCTGGAGCCCGCATCGGCTCGGGGGCGTTTGCAGGAGATCATTGACGATAGCCAACCGGTCCTGGTGCTGTGTGATCAGGTCGGCAAGGAAGCGCTGGGCCCGCTCACAGACGTGACGATTGTGGACTTCCATCAGGATCATGCCCTTTGGAGCAGCCTGTCGTCCCAAGGACTGTGCAATTCGGAGGTCGAGCTGACGCCACAGTGCACGGCCTATGTCATTTACACATCGGGCTCCACAGGGCGTCCCAAAGGCGTGACCGTAGAGCATGCGCAAGTCAGCACCTTGCTTGAGTCGTTGGCCAAAACCCTGGGAACGGATGGGTCGGATGTCTGGAGCCTTTTCCATTCGATCGCATTCGATTTCTCCGTTTGGGAATTGTTTGGTGCGCTACATGCCGGTGCCAGGCTGTTGATGGTGCCGGCTGCCGTTACCCGCGCGCCCGATGAGTTCTATCGCTTGCTTTGCCGGGAAGGTGTGACCGTACTCAGTCAGACGCCGGGAGCCTTCAGCCAGGTGCTCGACGAACACCTGCGGGCTCCTGGTGCCCACCGACTGCGCCAGGTGATATTTGGGGGTGAGCAACTGGACCCGACAATGCTGGCTGGTTGGTTCGATTCGAATCCCGGCGGTGAAACACGGTTTACCGACATGTATGGCATAACAGAGGGGGCTATCCATACGACCTGGCGCCGTTTAACCGTGGATGACACCCGGCCGGGGGCGGAGCGCTCGGTTGGCCGTGGGATTGCTGGGCGCGAAGTGTATGTTCTTGACGATCAGCTACAAGCGGTCGGGGAGTGGACTCTGGGTGAAATCTGGATTGCTGGCCAAGGAGTTGCCCGTGGCTATCATCGCCTGCCCTCCTTAACAGCACAACGCTTTGTCCCTGATCCGTTTTCCCCACTACCGGGTGCTCGAATGTATCGCAGCGGCGACCTGGGACGCTTGCGTGCCGATGGCGAGCTGGAGTTTGCAGGGCGTGCCGACGAGCAGGTGAAAATACGCGGTTTCCGTATCGAACTAGGGGACATAGCGTCGCGGTTGGCCATGCATCCTGCTATTGCGCAGTCCCACGTCATAGCGCGCACGGAAGAAAAGGGCGGCGTACGACTCGTCGCTTATTGTCGTGCCCGGCACAGTGATCAGTTGCCAGTATCACCGGTCGCACTTCGTGAGTACCTTACGGCGTATCTGCCAGGCTATATGGTGCCCGTCGCCTACGTTCAGATCGAGAATTTTTCGCTCACAGTGAACGGCAAGGTGGATGTTGCAAAGTTGCCACCTGTGCATTCGGATGATTATGCGCGGCGCCTTTACGAGCCTGCGCAAGGCACGACTGAGGTCTGGTTGGCCCATACGTGGTCAGACTTGCTCGGTGTGGCAGAGGTGAGTCGACACGATGACTTTTTCGAGCTTGGAGGGCACTCGCTGCTGGTCGGTCAACTGACAGCGCGAATACGCGAAGAATTTGAACTGGAGCTACCGATGGCTGATGTTTTTGAGGTGTCGGTGCTGCATGCGTTTGCGGCTCGCATCGACAGCGCACGGCTTATTGAGTTCGAGAGTTTTGAGATTTGACTGATCAGTGAGTGGAGCAGCGAGGCGGCTTGATCTTGTCACCGCCTACGGTATTGAATACGCAAGCAGGGCAGTCATGAAAAGCTGCCGTTTTATTCGGATAAGAGGTTCAAATGAGCGATTTGCCAAGCAGCTTGAAGCTTGTCCTGGTGTGCAAGACGTTACCGGAAATTGGAGAGTCTGCGCTCGTCGGCCTGCAAGACAAGGAGCAGGCGGTTCATGCTGGCGTGCAGGCTAAAAATGGGAGCCATGAATTCTCCTGTGAAATTCAACTACGCGACAAGGGCAGTGGGGTCGTCGACTATGCCGGGGCTTTTGTCCATGGGAAACCGCAGGAGCGCTTCGTGTATTTGAGCTGGAAGCGCATGGGCACTTGCGCCGCCCCCTGGGTTCAGCGTGTCAAGGTGCCTCTGCGATTTTCGGCCGCCGAGTTGGCGAAAGCGAGTGTATTGCGTGCGGATATAACCGGACGAAAGCCCCACTCGATTGATACGGTGGCGTGGCAGATCACCTGAGCTGCCCTTGTTCACAGGCGCTCAGTGAAGCGGTGAGCGCAGCGGTGATTTGCGCGCTTCGAGTGGCAAGTACTGACAATAGCGTGTCGCTCAGGCCGTGCGAGCTCTCGCAGGCGCCTTGAAGAAAGATTGAGGGGCGGAAATCGGGCGTGGTGTGCAAGCGGTACTGCCTGTCCACGCGGAAGTCGCCCAGATAGCTGGCCAGTGGTTTGAGCAAGGCCAGATGATGGTCTCGCCGATAGCCGGTGGCCAATATCACCGCGTCATAAGTGTGGGTGGTGCATGCATCTCTACACCGGTCCTTCAGGGTGATACTGACGCCCTCGGCGCACGATTGGACCGCCGTGATTTCTTGATTGTTCAGGATGCGATGGCCGTTCAGGCCTCTGACTTTCTGCTGATAGATCACTTGATAGATGTTCTCCACCAGGGCCAAATCGGCCGCTGCGTAATTGGTATGCCAGAAGTCCTTGATGTAAGCAGCATTCTGCTCAGGGCTGTCGTAGAGTTGATCGATCAGGTCGGCGTTGAAGATCTCGTTCACGAAAGGGCTATCGTCAGCGACTCTCAGGGCGCTGTTGCGCATGATCAGGTCGACCTGCACATTTGCCGATTGATTTGGCAGGTCCATGAATATCTCGGCTGCACTTTGCCCGGCGCCTATGACTGCGACACGCTGGGCGTGCATGTGCTCGGGTATGCTTTTGAGATAGCCACTTGAGTGGAATATCCGCTTGTCGTGTCTGAGCTGCACGAATTGATCAGGGATGCGCGAGCTGCCGCCAATGCCTATGACGAGATGGCGCGTCAGGTGATAGTGGTCCTGGCCCTGCCTGTCGCGGGTATGGACCTTCAACAGGTGGACACCTTCTTGTCCCAGGTGAGGCGTAACTTCGAGTACCTCATTCCCGTACTCGACGCAGTCACTGAAATGGCCCGCAGCCCAGGCAAGGTAATCGCCAAACTCGTGACGGCTGGGGTAGAAGGTTTTCAGGTTGATGAAGTCCTGAAGACGATTCTGTTCATGCAGATAGTTAACGAAGCTGAAATGGCTCCTGGGGTTGCGCAACGAGACCAGGTCTTTGAGAAAGGCAACTTGCATCCGTGTATCGGCCAACATCATGTGCTCATGCCAGGCAAATCTCGGTTCCCGCTCCAGGAATAGCATGCGCACAGGCTCGCCTCGCGAGCCGTGCTCCTGCAGTGCAATGGCCAGGGCCAGGTTTGAAGGACCGAAGCCGACACCGATCAGATCATGTACTTCCATATTCAACAAAATTCCTCTGGATGGCGTCTCAGTGGCCGTGGCGAAAAATGTTCATCTCCCGATTACGCGTTATCGGGTAGGGGCTCGCTCACCAATGCGTCGCACCGATGCAGGCTGAGCAATGAACCGTATTCCATGGTAACGACTTGGTCAGCGACATCGAAATAGCGGTCATCGTGACTGATGACCACAACCGCCTTGCCTCGTTCGCGCAGTTTCGGCAGCACCCTGCGATAGAAAACCTGCTTGAATCCTGGGTCCTGATCGGCAGCCCATTCATCGAAAATGTACAACCCACGATCTTGAAGCAAGGCTACTAGAAGAGCCAGGCGCTTGCGTTGGCCGTCTGACAACGCCAATGTCGAGAAGACGCCGTTTTCAATCGTGACCTTTCCCTCCAGTCCTAAATCAACAAGGAGCTCTTGCGCCTGGTCTTGAACCTGGTCTGTCAGTGGGCACAATAATTGGTCGAACAGGTGATAGTCAGAATAGATCGCTGCGATTTCCTGGCGAAACCCTTCACGCGATGCATCATTCACCGCGCGTCCATCGAAACTGATGGTTCCCTGCAAAGGCATGTAATGCAGAGAGATCATTTTGCACAACGTCGTCTTGCCCGAACCGTTCCCGCCGACGATGAACGTCAACTCCCCACGGCGGATGTCCAGGGAAACCGGACCGACCTTATAGGCGTCTGCGTGGGTGTTGGTTGCGTGCTGAAAGACGAGGTCGGACAGGTGCATGCACTCCCAGTGACCCGCAGGCGCAAATGTCTTCGCCGAGCTGTCCTCGGACAGCTCGATGAATAATTTTTCTATATTTCGCAAGGCGGTTTTACCCATGGTGATCGGAAAAATCACATCGATGATCATTGAGACCGGCCCTGCCACATAGAGCAAGGCCATAACAATCCCGACCAGTTGCGTAGTGCTGACAGTGTGATAATTGACGAATACGAATGACACCACCCCAATCAGGAAGAAGCTCAACAGGTCCCCGTATGAGTTCGCTGCAACCAGAATGGTGTACGTGGTCTTGTCTGCCTTGAGTAACGCTCGTTCGTGAGCAAGAACAACGTTTTCCATATAATGCTTACGGCCCTGCGCATCCAACTTTAGTTCTTTCGCGCCGAAAATCAGGCCTGTCATTGCCGTTTGCAGCTTGCCGAATATTTGTCGTGACGCGGTGAAGCTGCGATTGCCAAAGAATACCGGCAATTGATGGGTCAGGACGCCAATGCAGATTGCCTGAACAACGAACACGAAAGCCGCCGTGTTCAGAAAGGCCAGGAATGACAGCATGCCCAGGAGTGTCACGCTGCTCATTAGCAAGTCGGGTAACAGTTGCCCGCCCACGACCACACGTCGGATGTCCTCGGTCATTGCCGCCAACAGCCTGGATGAGCCGACGGATTCCAAGTTACTTAAGTTTGCGCCTGTTATGCGCTCATACAAGTGGGTGCGTAGGTCCAGGGTCATTTCCGAAGAGATTCGCGTCAATATGGCACGCGATGTCGTCCGCGCAAATACTATGAATACGCAGAGCGCCAGGAATACGGCTGCGATTCTGTGGTCGGCAATTTCTATCGACAGGACCGTGTAACGCGCAGCCTCTGCCAGGTCGATGCCATCACTCTCGCCGCTCAGGCTGCTCAATACGATTGGGATCAGGCACGCATAACACACGCCCGCCAGGCAGCCCAGGATCAGGGCAATAAATAGACGGTTAGGCGCTTTGCGCCCAAATTCACTGATGAGCATCATGGTGTGGAGTGCTTCCTGAAGAGTCCTTTTCAATACCCGTCGACTTCAGCGTCATGCGATAGTACTGGCCTTGCTCAAAAGGTATAAGCATGTCTGCGTAGTGAGCGCTCATGACGTTGCCGGATTGCCCAGTGGAATTCATATATGAATAAACGTTTGTACCTTGCCCCATCTGTATGATCTGGCGAAAACCCGCTCCGGTGTGCTTCAAGTAACCCTCTGAATGGCTGAACCTCGAATAAGCGACATTGACGGTATCGGTCGAGCCGGGCGTACCGACTTTACGCTCAAAAAACGTATTGAACGGCTTGATAAAACTGAACGGGTTATGTTCGTAGAAAGCCGACTGAACGTCGCCCCAGCGCCATGCCTGCATGTCGGTGCCCTTGAGCTTTTCCAGTTCATCCAGAGTTTTATCCAGCGCTGCGTAAAGGGCTGTGGCGCAAGGCATTGGTTTTTCTCCTGGCCTGCACCAGGGACTGTCAGCTTCAGTCAGGGCGGCGTAGAGCTGATCGGTTGTGGTGTTGGCGAACATGGCTTCAATATTGGCGATATGCCCTCGCTGATTAAAAGGCACTGCTGCTTTGGCGGCGAAGACCTGGTCGACCAGATGGCGCATCCACACATTGAAAATCGTTGCGGGAACACTGTCCATTGACATGCTGCCATCCCAATGTCGCAAGCGCTCCAGGGCTTGTTCCTGACGTGGTGTGCGCCCCGCGAGCAAGCCGAGGGCGCCCATCATTCGCGTAGCGGGAAGGCTGAGCACGTCATGCTGTATCTGCTGATGAGCGTTGAAGTCAACCTCGCCCGTTCGCTCGATACTTTGCGCCAGCAGTTGGCGAATGCGTTGGGCGCGGCCAGGAGGTGCCCAGCTATCGGAAATGAAGTATGGGTAATCGGGTCCGGTGATGTCGTCATTGGCCGACACCAGGTAACCTTCCGGCGGATTGTATCGCTGGGGCATTTTGTCGAAAGGAATGTAGCCCTGCCATGCGTACTGGTCATTCATGCCTGGAACAGGGAGGGCACCTTGCCCTTGCTTGCGTATTGGGATCCGACCGGCGCCCATGTATCCGATATTGCCCTGAACATCCGCGTATAGAAAGTTGAGGGCCGGGGACACGAACAATGCTAATGCCGATTTGAACTCCTGCCAGTTCCTGGCGTAATTCAAATTCAGCAGGGCTTCGTATGTGGTATCTGTGACTTCCAGTGCGACCCAGCGCAATGCACCGGTGGCATCCAGCGCAGGCTCGGTATCGGTGACGATTGGTCCGTGAAGCGTACTTCTGATTTGCAACTGCACCGGCTTGAGTTCGGTGCGCAGGAACGACGGGAAATCTGCCTTTACTTTTATCTCTTCCGACCTCACCTCCAACGGTTCCCATTTCCCGTTGTATAGATAATGTCCCGGCCTGCCGGCATCGAGCGTTTCAAAATACAGATCCTGGACATCAGCCGTCATGCTGGTGGCGCCCCAGGCAATGTCGTCATTCAGGCCCAGCACAACGGCCGGAAGACCGACCAGGCTCATGCCGGTGCTTCTCAGGTGCTTGCCTTCGAGCGTGGCCGGGTACCACCACGACGGGATGCTAAGACCCAAGTGGGGATCATTTGCCAGCGTTGCGCGGCCTTCTCTTGATAGTCGCCCTGAAGCAACCCAAGCGTTGCTTCCAAGCCATTTCCCACCGAGGTTGAGGTCTGCCTTTACGAGCCGCTGCCCCTCCAGGACTGCGGCCAATGCCTGCATCCTGGCACTTTTCTGCGCTTCTGAAATGTCAGCTCTTTCAGCGTCATGGCCTTTGTACAAAAAGGCGATCTGTTCTTTAGTGAAATAAGCGCTGGCTATATAACGCTGCATTTCGTCATCCAGGTTGCCTGACAGGTTCAACGCAAATACTTTGATCCAGGCAAGTGAATCTACCGGCGTCCAGGGCAGCGGCTGTATCCCGAGCGCAATAAACTCGGGGGGCAGCGTGGGATGTCCGGCGACCCAGGCATTTACACCATCTGAATAGGCTTGCAGCGATGCACGCGCGGAATCACTCAGGGCCAGCAGATCCTTGGTTGCAGTGCGGTATAAACCCAGTGTTCGAAACCACGCGTCCTGCTTGATCAGGCCTCGCCCGAAAACTTCACTCAGGCGCCCCTGGGCGATTCGCTGCTGCAGCGTCAATTGCCAGAGACGATCCTGTGCCTGGGCGTACCCCATTGCGTAAAAGACCGCCAGGTCGGAATCACCCTGGATATGGGGGACGCCGTGCTCGTCGCGTAAAATGGTGACGTTGCCAGGGTCATTGCCGGGCCATGCCAGCGTGGTCCGCGGCGAGGGCAACGAAGAAAGCATGGAGTGGTATATCAGCGCGAGTGCTGTTACTGCCGGGATAATAATTAGTAAGCAAAGGCGGGACAGTAACGGAAACCTTTTAATCACGCAGAGAGTCCTTTCAAACGTTCGATCATTCCATGAGCACCAACGGCCTGGGCAGACTTACCGCTGGCGGTACGACGAAGACTGCGCAAGAAGGTGCTGTAACGATTAAAGCCATTGCACAAGCACCGCTTTTGAACTCATGGTTTTTTGCGGGGTGTTGCAAACCTGCCGATTCAAAACATCCTGTCGGGACCCACATAAACAGCCAGTGGACTTGGCAAGCACATCGCAAGGTGTGACGTCTGGCGTATGAAATACAGTGCTCAGATCCGGAGGATCTTAGGGCAATGCGTAACCGAACGCTACTGTGTTCAAGTTTTCAATTCCCCTCTGCCCACGCCTGTTTCGTGCGACGCAAGTCCAATTGCAGGCTGGGGACGCAGAATTCAAATCCCAACGCAGGATAACGGGCCAAGCCCTAGAGAGCGTACCGCTCCCGAGATTCATTGTGTTACGATTTCGATGATTAAGCCTGCCTGGGCTCGGCGTTTTGGATTGCTTATCCGCGACCAGCCCCAAGGTTATCCCCAAAGGAATGGACGCGCGATTCGCCCGCTGGGCTATCTGCGTATTACTCATGGATTGGAGTTTTTCACTGTGCAAGCTGACGTTTCGTCTATTCCGCAAGATCCCTTGATCGAAATTCTGCAGACATTGGATCGCTCCGGTATTCGACTTAGCGTGGGTGCCCAGGGTCAACTCAGTGTCAAGGCGCCGAAAGGGGTCTTGACCGCCGCCTTCAAGCAGCTGATTGCCGATAACAAACCCGCGATTGTCGAACGCCTGCGCAACACCGGCGCACTGCTACCGCTGCCTGCTGAACAGCGCGCGCTGCCGTCGCTGCTGTCCTTTGGCCAACAGCGGTTATGGTTTCTCGATCGCTACGAACCGGGAAGCGCACGCTACACGATTTCGACAGCCGTTCGCCTGCGCGGGGGGGCGATTGATATTGATCTGCTGCAGGCTGCAATCGACGCGTTACTCGCGCGTCACGATGTGTTGCGCACTGTTTTTATTGAAGTAGACGGAGAGCCCAGGCAGTGCGTGCAGCCGACTTCAGTGTGCCCGATCGCTTTTCTGGACCTGGGGCCATCAAGCCCTGCAGAACAGCGGGACCGTATCGATGCGCTCATGCAGGAAGAGGCAGTCAAGCCCTTCGACCTGACTCAAGGCTCATTGCTGCGCATAAGCTTGGTGCGTTTGACGTCGACCGAGCATGTTTTATTAATAAATTTGCATCACATCGTCGCCGACGATTGGTCGATGACGGTATTGATTCAGGAAGTAGTGGACTTTTACACCAAGGGGTTGACCGGAGTGGAGTCCGAGCCTCCCGCGTTGGCTCTGCAGTATCTCGACTATGCGGTCTGGCAGCGTCAACGGGCCCAGGGTGGATTACGAGGGGAGCAGTTGGCGTACTGGCGGGGGCAGCTTGCGGGGGCTCCTGAGGTGTTGGACTTGCCTGCGGATCGACCTCGGCCTGCGGTCCAGACCTACCGTGGGGCGAGTTTAGGCTTGCGCTTGGACAGGCGCACAGTCACACGGCTCAAAGCGCTTGGCCAGGCACAGGGTGCAACGCTTTTCATGGTGTTGCAGGCAGCATTCTGCGTGCTGTTGCACCGCTACAGCGGGCAAAGGGACCTGTGCATAGGGGTCCCCACCGCAGGTCGTAGCCGGCTTGAGCTGGAACCATTGATCGGCTTTTTTGTGAACACTCTGGTATTGCGCGCGCAGGTCCAGCCCTTATCCGGTTTCAACCAGTTACTTGAGCAGGTGAAGGCTTCGGCCTTGCAAGCCTACGCCAATCAGGATGTGCCCTTCGAGCAAGTGGTCAGCGAGCTCAAACTGACGAGAAGTTTGAGCCACACACCTTTGTTTCAAGTCATGATGGTGATGCAGAATGCCCCGCGCGGCGGGATTGAAATACCAGGGTTGCGCGTTGAACCCCTGGATGTTCCTGTCCATGTCAGTAAATTTGACCTCACCTGCACCTTCATGGAGGACGGTCACGAGGGCCACCTGTTGGGTGGCATGGAATATAACTCTGATCTGTTCGACGAAGTGACTATTGCCCGTTACATACGGCACTTTCAGGCACTGCTGCAGGACATTTGTGAGCGTCCGCTCGCGCCGATCCATACGTTGCGGATGCTCTCGCCCGATGATATGCAGCAGATGCTGTGTCAATGGAATGACACGCAAAGCCAGGAGGTTGAGCCTGCACTTTTGCACCGTCAGTTCGAACGACAAGCGCAAATCACGCCTGACGCTTGCGCGGCAATCTATGAAGATCATTCGCTGACCTATCAAGAACTTGAAACACGCTCCCGCCAGTTGGCGGGAGCGCTCATTGAGCAAGGCGTAGGCGCTGGCCATTGCGTGGCGGTGTTGCTCGATCGCGGTCTGGATATCTTCGTTGCGTTGTTCGGAATACTTCGTGCAGGGGCGGCCTATGTACCGCTGGACCCTAGCCATCCTGCCGAACGGCTGACATTCATGCTCGCGGACTGCTGCGCGGGCATTGTGCTAAGCGACAGGCGGAATGTAGAGGGGCTTGACCTGCCGCTCCATTGCCGAGTGCTTGAGTCGCGCTCATTGTTCGGGCCCGATGTGCCGCTGCCGTCGTCCCGGGAGTTGCCAACGGTCGCAGGCAATGACCTCGCCTACGTCATCTATACGTCCGGTTCCACCGGCGTGCCGAAAGGTGTGATGGTGGAGCATCGCAATGTGGTCAACCTTCTTCAGGCGATGCAGCGGCGTATCCCAATAGATGGTACTGACGCGTTTTTATCGGTGACCACGCTGTCCTTTGATATCGCCGCGCTCGAGCTTTTCTTGCCATTGGTTCACGGTGCCTGTGTCGTGCTCGCATCGAGACGGGTTGCGTCTGACCCTCAACTGTTGGCGAGCGCTATAGATGCCCATGCAGTTACCTTGATGCAAGCGACGCCTTCGACTTGGCGAATGTTGGCAGAGCAAGGCTGGCCTTCACGCAAGATACGCGTGCTGTCGGGGGGCGAGCCTTTGCCTGCGGGGCTTCGGCACAAACTGCATGCTTACGCAGGATCATTCTGGAATTTGTATGGCCCGACCGAGACCACCATATGGTCGACGAGTCACTGTTTTGAGGGCATTGGCGCAAGCGATGTCACGATTGGCAAGCCTGTCGATAATACTCAGGTCTACGTGCTCGGCGCTGCTGGCGAGTTGTTGCCTGTCGGGGGCGTAGGGGAAATCTACATCGGCGGAGCCGGCGTCAGTCGTGGTTACCTGAACCGTCCTTCTCTGACGGCCCAGCGATTTGTGCCTGATCCATTTGGCACCGAGCCAGGGGCGCGATTGTATCGAACAGGTGATCTGGGGCGCTGGCGAGCCGACGGCAGCCTTGAGTACTCGGGGCGCAGCGATTTTCAAGTGAAGGTGCGCGGCACGCGTATTGAACTTGGCGAAATCGAGTCGAAACTGGTGCTGCATGAGCAGGTCAGCCAGTCCGTTGTGGACGCACGCCCTGATGCGGCCGGGAACCAACAGCTTGTCGCTTATGTGGTGCCCCAAGGCGAGGCGCAGGACGAATTGGTCCCCGTGCTGCGTGCGTATCTGCGGGCAGTGTTGCCCGAGCATATGTTGCCCAGTGTGTTGGTGTTCCTGAAGACCTTACCCTTGACCGTAAACGGGAAAGTCGACCGCAAGGCGTTGCCTGTTCCCGAACGTGTTGTACACGCCACGGCACAAGAGCAGGCCCCGCGCTCGGAGCAGGAACATGTGCTGGTGGAGGTCTGGCAGAGTGTGTTGGGCCTTGAGAAGGTCGGTCGCAATGATCATTTCTTTGAGCTTGGCGGCCATTCCCTGCTGGCGGTATCGATGGTTGCCAGGCTGCGAAAGTATGGCTTCGCGCTGGACGTCCATTCGATCTTCGCCCTTCCGCGATTGGCGGACATGGCCGTCGCTTTGCGGGAGGCATGCCAGACGGTCGTACCCCCGAATACGATCACGCCTGACACCACCTCGATCACGGCACAGATGCTGCCTTTGGCTTCTCTGACCCAGGCCGACATCGACCTGCTGGTGCAGCGTGTTCCAGGCGGCGTCGCAAATATTCAAGATATTTACGCGCTGTCGCCCATGCAGGACGGCATCCTGTTCCATCATTTGTTGGCGCAGCAGGGTGATCCGTACCTGATGGCCTACGAGATTGCATTTACAGACCGCGCATTGCTTGATCGCTACCTTGAGGGTGTCGAGCAGGTTATCGCCCGTCACGATATCTTGCGCACCTCTTTTTTTTGGCGTGACCTCTCCACGCCGGTTCAGGTCGTTTGGCGCCAAGCACCTCTGCGAATCGTTTATCCGCAGCTCGATGAGCGGCACGGGCCTGTGCTTGACCAGCTTCGTAAACGTTACGATCCGCACCTGCATAGCATTGATATCGGCGAAGCGGGTCTGTTGCGTGCGAGCGTTGCAGCAGATCCTCAGGCGAATAGATGGTTGCTCCATCTGCGCCTGCATCATCTGGTTGGAGACCATTTGACGCTGCACATGCTCAATGATGAGGTCGTTTCCCTACTGGCGGACAAAGATTCCACGTTACCGCCAGTCCGACGGTTCCGTGATTTTGTGGCGCAAACCTTCCTGGAGCCTAACCCCGGAAGATATGAACGATTTTTCCGTGAGCATCTGTCCCAAGTACGTGAACCGAGTTTGCCGTTCGGGGTCGCGCACGTGGACCCTGCTCATACTCAGGAGCACCGTCAGCTAGTGCCTTCGGCGCTTCTACAGCAATTGGACGCTCATGCCCGGCGTCTCGGCGTTAACCTGGGCAGCCTGTGCCACCTTGCCTGGGGGCTGGTAGTCGCTCGTACCAGCGCTTGCCGGCACGTGGTGTTTGGCACCGTGCTGCTAGGTCGTGCGTCTTCCCTGGAGTTTGCCGAGCAGGCCATGGGGCTATTGATCAACACGTTGCCTCTTTACTTGGGGTTAAAGGACCTGTCGGTCGACAATGCTGTGCTCAATACCCATGCCGGTCTGACGGCGCTGCTGCGTCACGAACACGCACCGTTGGCGCTGGCTCAGCGCTGTAGCCGCATCTGCGCACCTGCGCCGTTGTTCAGTGCATTGCTCAACTACCGGCGTAGCACTCAGTCGAGCGCGCTCAGTGATTCGCTCCCTATGGGTATGCAGTGGTTGGGCGGGCAGGTGGGGGCGACTTATCCCTTCTGCTTGACTGTCGAAGACCAGAGTGACGCGATGGAGTTGATTGCACATGTTGCGGCGCCAATTCCAGCGAAGCGGATATGTGAGTACATGCTCCAGGCAATGCATGGCTTGGCCAGTGCGATGGAACAGGGCCGGCCAGTGATGATCGACAGCCTCGACATCCTGCGCTCTGAGGAGCGTCGGCAAGTCTTGCAGGGTTGGAACGATACCGCACACCCTGCACCTGCCGGGGATCTGGTGCAGTTGTTCGAGGCCCAGGTGGCACGCACGCCGACGGCTCAGGCGCTTTGTCATGGCGAGCTTCAACTCAGCTATGCCGAGCTTAATGCCCGCGCCAATGCCGTGGCCCATGCCTTGCTGGCCGAAGGCATCGGTGCACAAGACGTGGTGGCCTTGGCCATGCCCCGCTCGGTGGAACTGGTGGTGGGG
>JAURWE010000123.1 GCA_030655075.1 Pararhizobium sp. | reverse complement strand
TAGTAAAGTTCTTAGGGGTTACAAGCTTTTTACCAGCAGTGTTAAAGAACTCGCTACTAAATGCAAAGCCAGATGTAATGCCAATAAGATTGGCTTATTTTTCTGATGCCCAATCAGTGTTAAACCCTTTAAATCTTAATGCTGGCACACTCACGCTTGCTGCCCTTGTGCTGCGAATGGTGGGGTTATACCTAGCTCTTTGCAGAAAGCCGCTATCGTCGCATCTGTGCCTTTGCTTGCTTCATCTAACGCAACAAGCTGAGTAGAGATGGCATTTAGGTCTATCGCCTCCTCAGCCTCAAAGGTATCGACATAGCGAGGTCTGTTGAGGTTGTAGTCGTTAGCCTTGATGCTCTCCATGCTTGCCACATAGCTGTACTTGTCTTCATTAGTTCTGGCTTTGTAGGCATCGACAATCTTCTGGATGTGCTCAGGGCGAATGACGTTCTGCGTCTTCACTTTATCGAAGTGCTGGCTGGCATCTATGAAGTGGATGTTATCTGGATGCTTACGGCACTTCTTAAACACTAATACACAAGTGAGGATGCTAGTGCCATAGAAGATGTTGGCAGGCAGGCCGATGACAGCATCTAAGTAGTTAAGCTGCTCGATGAGGTATTGGCGAATATGCCCCTCCGCCCCGCCACGGAATAGCACGCCATGCGGCAAGATTATTGCCATGGTGCCGTCTTCAGATAAATGATGCACCATGTGCTGCACAAAGGCCATATCTGCTTTGGTGCTGGGTGCTAGCCTACCGTACTGGCTGTAGCGGTCATCATTCATCAGCAATGGGCTGGCATTCCAGTGCGCTGAGAACGGAGGATTAGCGACGATGGCATCGAACTTGAGGTGCAAGTGCTGAGGGCGCTCTAAGGTGTCTTCTTGCTTGATGTCGAAGTCATCGTAGTGCACGTCATGCATAATCATGTTCATGCGGCATAAGTTGTATGTGGTGCGGTTAAGCTCTTGCCCGTATATCTTTACTTTCTTATCACCCTTGGGGTCATACACACGCTTAACACGAAGCAGCAGCGAGCCACTACCACACGCTGCATCGTAGATGCTTCTGATCTGTTTGTTTTCATCTGTGACGAGCTTAGCGAGTAGGGTGGAGACTGGTTGAGGGGTGTAGAACTCACCCGCCTTTTTACCGGCGCCACTTGCGAACTGTCCGATTAAGTATTCGTATGCATCGCCTAGCACATCGCCTTCGGTATCTGACAGGTTGAAGTCAATGTTATCCAGGTGCGATAGCACCTTAGATACGATGTCATTTTTCTCTTTGACG
>JAURWE010000122.1 GCA_030655075.1 Pararhizobium sp. | reverse complement strand
TCCACCGAAATCTCGTCGAACGGGTTCATCGACATCTTCACATTGGCAAGCTCGACACCCGAACCATCCGCCTTCACGCGGATCTTCACGTTGTAGTCCACAACGCGTTTTACTGGGACCAAGATTTTCATGGGATCCTTCTTTGCCGAGGTCAATCGCCGTTGCGGTTCAGATCTTCGTGTAAATTTCACCGCGCTCCATAACGGGCGCTATGGCGTCCATAAGATGGTCGTAATCGGGCGTCTCCGTGATCGCCTGCTGTGCCGTATAGCCCAGGCGGGTGTTAACGGCCCTGTCGAGAAAAAATGCCCCGGCCACGATACGGCAGAACAGATCAAAATCTGTTGGCCCCAGCGCCTCAAGCGCCCCAAGTCCATTGTCTGGAACGGCAGCCGGAAGACGTTCGATTACGGCAAAAAAGGCCTCTTGCATGTCATCCCGCAAGAGCAGAGCTTCGGGAAGATGGACATCCAGAACCATGGCTTCGCTGGCGGAGGGCATGGCAAACGCCGGATCGGCCGGGATCAGCGCATCGACACTCCAGAGCAACTGCGGGCGAAGCAGATCGATACGCCGCTGGATCGCACCCAGTCGCTCATTTCTGGAAGCCAAGGATGGCGCTATGAAACTCTGATCATGCATAGGCAATCTCCTTAAGCCTGTTCGAGGCTGAAGCGCTGTTCACGCGCAGTTTCCAGAACATGTTCCGCACTGCGCAGGGCAAGAGCGGCTACCGTTCCCGTGGGGTTTACGCAGCTCGATGTGGGCATAACGCTTCCATCCATGATGAAGAGGTTGGAAATATCGTGAAGGCGGCCAAAGGAGTCGACAACCGATTTCTCTGGATCGTTACCCATCACGCAGGTGCCCAGCATGTGCCAGCCAGTCTCTCGAAAAAACGGCGCCTGCAAAACCTCATAGGCGCCCGCCTCCCGCAGAGCTTCCGAAGCGCGCTCGACATTGAACTTCATCAACCGCTGCGTGTTTTCGTTGTTGGAATAGATCATTTTGGGTGCCGGCATACCGTCGGCGTCTTTTAAAGTCGGATGCAGCACCACCTTGTTGTGCTCTTCCGGCAAATCTTCGGCAATGATTGACCAGTCGATGGAGCGTCCGAAGCGCTTGTTCACGGTCTTGTGGAAATCTTCGCCCCAGCCGGCATTGTCTCCCCAGGGAAAGGCGCCGACGGTGTTCAAGGGTCCACCGGTTCCCATGAGCTGCCATTTGGCGCCCCGTACGAAATCGGTATCCTTGCGCGTTTCAGCGAACTCCATCGAATACATTCTCTGGCCGAACGGACCCTGCCAGTTCTCGAAGAAATCGTCGAACAGGCCGATGACCGTGGCATAGGGGTGCATCATCAGACGTTTGCCGACCATGCCGGACGAATTGCCGATGCCGCCAGCATTTTTGCCCGAGGTGGAGTTCAAAAGCAGCCGTGGTGTTCCAAGCCCGTTGGCGGCAATGACGACAATTCGGCCGCGCTGCAGCAGCGTTTCCCCGGTTTCCTTATCGATGTAGGTGACGCCAGTTGCCAGACCCTTGCTGTCGGTCTCGACGCGCAGAGCACGTGAGAATGCGAAAAGCTTGACCCCCAAGCGGCGGGCAACGGGCCAATGCGTACGATCGACCGAAGCTTTTGCACCGTCGAAGCAGCCCCAAAGACAGGCGCCACGGCGAACACAGGGCTCCAGATTGTTGTGTTTGACGCTAGCGATCGAATTCGAGCCCGGCCACCAATGCCAACCAAGGCGCTCGTGCGCTGCAATCATTTTCTTTTCCATCGCCTTCAATTCGAATGGCGGCAGCGGAACGTCGTGGTAGGGAAATGCCGGATCGCCAGCAACGCCTGAAACCGAGAAGTCTTCTGCCACGCGGTCGTAAAATGGTGCGAGATCTTCATAAGAGATCGGCCAGTCGTCAGCCACGCCGTCAAGCGTGCGGACGCGGAAGTCGCTGGGGCGAAAGCGGTGCCAGGCGGCGGCATAGAGGACCGAACTGCCCCCGATGCCATTCCACATGAGAGGTGCGACTTCCGACTCACTGTCGTCTACTGGATAGTCGGATGGCGCCTGCCGATGGTTGGGGTTCCAGCTGAAATGGCGATCCTTGGAGAGCTCAAAATCCAAGCGATCATTCTTGATCAACGTGTAATCAGGATAGCCACCTTGCTCGAGACAGACCACACTAAGCCCCGCCTCGGCGAAACGCTTGGCCGCAACCGCGCCACTCGGGCCTGCGCCAACGATGACGACGTCCACAACCTCCCGGCTCATTTTTTGTTTGTCGTTCATAATAATCTCCTTTGCCAGATGGGCCGGTCTGTCACAGCAGCTTCAGGCTGGTGGTGCGCGACACGATCGAAACGGCCACAACGATGACGATGCCTTTGACGATGCTTTGCACATAGGTATCCATGCCGGCGAGGTTCAAACCGTTGTTCATCACGCCGATCAACAGGGCGCCAAAGAATGTGCCGAGCACTGTTGCCGTTCCCGGACGCAGCATCGTCATACCGATGAACACTGCGGCCAAACCATCCAGAAGGTACGTTTCACCCGCATTGGGCTGGCCCGATCCCAGACGTGCCGAAAGCAGAATACCGGCACCCGAAGCGAACAGCGCACTGAACCCGAGCCCGATGGCACGGAAAGATCGGCCGTTGATGCCCGAGAGTTCGGCAGCGCGCGCGTTGCCGCCAACCGCGTAGAGCCTGCGTCCAAAGACTGTTCGCTCCAGCAGGAACCAGGAAATGCCGACCACCATCAGCATCGCTACCGCCGTTGTCGGAATGCCGAACATTTTTCCTTGGCCGATCGACAGGAAGTTGGCCGGCAGCCCGCCATAGATGGCCCTGCCACCCGACAAAATGAAATTCACGCCGAACAGGATCGATCCGGTGGCGAGTGTCGCGATCAGCGAAGGGACGCCGACCGTAACTACTAGAATTGCATTGACTGAACCGACGGCTACGCCGCAAGCCAGTGCCCCAAGAAGCGCCACCGGCAGCGAATAGCCGGCGATCAAAAGAAGTGGTGCGGCCAGTCCTGCAAGGCCCACGGTATAACCAACGGACAAGTCCATTTCTTTGGCGGCGAAGCCGTAGGTCAGGCCGACCGCGACGATGGTCAACATCGATATCTGTTGCAGGATGTTGAGAAGGTTCGACACGGTGAAGAAGCGGTCGCTGATGGCGCCGCAGCTAGCGATGACGATGAGCAGGACGAGCAAGGTGCCGTATTTCTGTGCGGCAAGCTTGATGTTCATCTTCCGTGGCAAAGGAGAATCCGTCGTCGACGTCGTTTCTGAGAGCGTTGTCATGCTGCAATCCCCACAATAGCGTCAACGAACGTCTTTTCGCTGAACTCGGATTTTGAAATGGATGGGCCGCTGCGGCCCCGGCTGAATGGTACGACTCGATCTGCAACAGCCGCGATCTCGAGAAGATCTGATGACACGACGATTATCGCCGCACCCTCGCTTGCCAGCGTCCGCATTAAATTGTGAATTTCCTGTTTCGAGCCAATGTCGACACCCTCGGTCGGCTCGACGAATATGAACACCGTGGCCTTTTCGGTGGTCGCATAAAGCCAACGACCGATGGAAACCTTCTGCTTGTTGCCACCACTGAGTTCAGAAATCTTCTGTTCGATGGACGACATTTTTACCCGCAGGCGGCGGGCAAGGCTGTCGGCTTCCTTGCGCTCGGCACCGGCCTGGACATAACCCAGAAACCGGCTGGCAACATTGGTGAGGTTGATGAGGGACATGCTTTCGCGAACAGTCCAGTGGCCGATCAGGGCGTTGGTCATGCGATGGTCCGGAATGTAAGCGACTCCGGATTTGCGCATCTGCTTTATCGTGAAGCCTTCGCAATTCTTTCCCTTGATCAACATTGCGCCGTGGCGGGCAAGGCGCGGCTGGTAGATCGAGCCGGCAAAATCCGAATGCCCTGCACCCGTCAACCCGATCAGGCCGACGATTTCACCCGGCCGAGCCTCGAACTGGCCGACTTCGAAGTTTTCGCCATGCCAGTGGTTCATCGACAGGACCGGATCCGTCTCGATGCGCCGCGCAGCATCGCCATCTTGTTTGGAGGCTTCAAGGTGGTTGAAGCCGCCTTGGCGGCTGAACATCATTCCCACGAGGTCGCGTTCGGTAAGTGCGTCGTTGGCGACAGACTGGACGACCTTTCCGTCCTGCAACGCCGTGATGTGGTCGGAGAGATGCAGTACCTCGGCCATGAAGTGGCTGATCAGAACCACACCGACGCCGTCGGCAGAAATCTTGCGGATGAGCGCACCAAGGCTTTCCTTCTCGCGTGCCGGCAATGTCGCCGTTGGCTCGTCGAGGATGAGAATTTTTGGGTGGGAATGCAGGGCGCGGAGAATTTCGATGATCTTCTGGCTGGCATAGGGCAGTTCGCTGACGGGAAGATCGAAGTCGATCACCGTGCCGGGAAACCATCGGTCGCGCAAACGCGCCGCGATGCGGGCCATTTCCCGGTTCTGCAGAATCCAGCCCAGCCGGGTGGCTTCAAAGCCAAGACAGATGTTGGCAGCGGCCGACAGATGCGGCACAAGACTGCCTTCCTGCGAGACAAGGGAGATTCCGCATGCGACGGCCGCTGCAGGTTTGTCAAACACGGTTTCTTCGCCATCGAGGTCGATTGTGCCTTCGGTTGCCCGGACCGACCCACTCAGCACGTTCATGAGGGTCGACTTTCCGGCACCGTTTTCGCCGATGATACCGTGAACTTCGCCGGGGCGTATGGTGATTGAAACACCGTCCAGAGCTTTGACGCCGGGATAGTGCACTTTGATATTGTGGAGCTTGACGGCCATCATGGTCCTCCCAGAAACCTGTCGCGATCTTTGAAACATCGTGACCCAGATACCGACATGACGTCAGTTCGCCGGTCACAACGTGGAGAAAGGCACCTCCCAAAGGAGGTGCCTTTGCCGATGTCTATTGGCTCTTTTCGCAATCGGCCTTTGTATAAAGCTTGGCCGGGAAATAGACGATGTCAGAGGTCTTCACGCTTTCGGCGCTTTCGCCTTTCTCTCCGACACGGTTGATGTAGTCGGCCAAGGTCGCACCCCAGACTTCGAACTGTTGACGGCCTGTCGCGATGAACATGCTGTCCTGTTTGCAGATCGAATCCAGCGCGCTCTGATGCCCGTCCATACCCGAGACTGGAACCTTGTCGAGGCCAGCGGCGGCAAGCGCTGTGACAGCCGCCTGTGCTGGCTCATCCCAAGGGGCCCAGACAGCATCGATCTCCGTTCCGAAACGTGTCGACATGTCCTGAACGGCATCCATGGTGTCCTGATAAAAATTGGACAGATTGATGTCGTGCTCGGCGATGATTTTCACGTCAGGATATTCCCGCACGATGGCCCGAAGCGTATCGCTGCGTTCGCGCACTGGCTTGAGCCCGTCAGCCGTCAGAAGCACAAGGTTGCCCTTGCCGCGCATACGATTGATCAGTTCCAACGAGACTTCCGAGGACATCTGCCAGTTGTTTGTCGTCACGTCGGTAATGGAACCCGGGATCCAGCCACTGTCGGCGGTGAACACCGGAATATTGGCCTCGGCCGCACCGGAAAGAGCGCTGTTGGAAGCCCGCAGATCGGCGACGGTAACCAAGATGAAGTCCGAGCCGCGCGAGACCGCGTCCTGAATGTTGTTCGCGACCTTCTCTGCGGAGCCGGCGCTGTCCAGGTAGGTGATGTTCCATTCCTTGATGCCGTTATCCTCAAGGTACTTCGCAAAGCCTTCGCGGATACGGTGCTCTGTCTGCAATGCAGAGTTACCCGCAACCCAGGTGATGTTAAGCGGCTTGGCCTCAGCTGCGGCGCCAATACAGAAAATGGCACTTGCGGTCACAATCGATTTTACAAATTTGGACATTTATCCCTCCCGTTAAAATTAAAAAATCCGCCGTCGTCTCCTCATCCGGGCGGCCGAATGTCACTAGCTTTCGATGTAGACGATGTGCGTCTCCATATACTCGTAGAGGCCGTGTTTGCCGTCGGCACCGCCGATGCCGGATTTGCGCCGGCCGGCATGGAAGCCCTGAATGGCTTCGAAATTGTTGCGGTTGACAAAGGTCTCACCGAACCGCAGTTCGCGGATGGCCTTCATCGTCGCATTCAGATTGGATGTGTAGAGCGACGAGGTGAGGCCGTATTCCGAATCGTTGGCCAGTGCGATTGCCTCTTCGAGATCGTCGATCACTTGGATCGGCAACACGGGGCCGAAGATCTCCTTGCGCATGATCTCCATGTCGTTGCGGCAGTTGATCATAACCGTCGGCTCATAGTGCAGGCCCGCATCACGATGCGCGACCTTGCCCCCGGTAACGATCTCGGCGCCCGCTGCTGAGGCTCGCTCGACCAAACCGGCGACCTTTTGAAGGCCCTGCCGGTTGACCAGCGGTCCCATCATGATGTCATCGCCGCTGAGCGGGTCACCGTAAGTCGTCTCCTTCATCCGCTGTGCGATTTTCTGGGTGAACTGATCGACAACCGCTCGCTGCACGTAGACGCGCTCCGGGCAGTTACAAAGCTGTCCCGTGTTGGCAATGCGGGATTCGTGGATCGCCTTCACGGCGATGTCGATATCGGCATCCGCCATGACGATGGCTGGCGCTTTGCCGCCCAATTCCAGATTGACCCGGGTCAGATTTCCCGCTGCGGCCGCCATGATGCTGGCGCCTGTGGCAACGCTGCCGGTAAAGCTGATCAGACCGACGCCCCGATGAGCCGACAGCGCGCTGCCTGTCGTGCCGCCGCGGCCACTGACAACGTTTACGACACCTTTGGGAATGTCCGTTTCGTTGAGGAGCTCAGCAAATTCGAACGCATTGATCGGTGTTTCCTCGCTCGACTTGATAATGATCGTATTGCCGGTCACCAGTGCGGGGGCGAGCTTGCGGGCAATCAGGAAGAACGGAAAATTCCACGGCAGAATCCCCGCAGTTACGCCGATCGGTTTGCGAAAGAGCAGGATGGTTTCGTTCGCCTTGTCGCTGGCAACGACTTCGCCTTCAATTCGCAGGGCCCATTCGGCCATGTAGTCGATGTAGTTCGCCGCCAGATTGACCTCGTGGATTGCCAGCGGGAAGATTTTCCCCTGCTCAAGGCTGATCGTCTTGGCCAGCCTGTCGACATTTGCCCGAATGCGGGCTGAAATCTGCCGCAGATAGACTGCGCGCTGCGTGGCCGACAGGCCTTCCCATCCGCTCTGCGCCCGGGCGGCCGCCGCAACGGCTGCATCCACATCATCGGCTGTCGCATCCGGCACGATGCCGATGACCTTCTGGTTGGCCGGGTTGAGAACTTCAACGCCGACAGTTCCCGACGATTTCACGAATTGTCCGTCGATATAATTCTGGTAGGTTTTCAAAACGGTGGCCTCCTCCTGCCCGCGTATTTGTAGGGGCGCACCCGGCGCTCGTCCGGGTGCGCTGCCGCTTCTAGCGGAACATGTCGGGCTGGCTGTCCTTCAACTGTTCGAATATCGGCTGGAAATGCAGCCAGCCGATGTAATCGCTGCCCACGTGTTCGCGGCTGTAGCGCGCGCGCTTTTCCTGGACATAGGTCGGCTTGAGACCGGTTGCCTCGATGGCGAGCTGCTGCTGGCAGCAGCGCTCCAGGGCGATGAACCAAAAAGCCGCAGAATCGATGCTGTGGCGGCTGGCAGTCAGCAAACCGTGGTTCTGATGGATGGCCGCCTTGACGCCTTTGAACGCTGCGGCAACATCCGAGCCCGCCTTGTATTCGACGGCCACAGCGCCAGCCACATCGCCGATGACGACGTGATCTTCATAGAAGGCGCAAGCGTCTTGCGTGATCGGCTCTAGCGGTCGGCCAAGCGACGAAAAGGCGGTGCCGTAGATCGTGTGAGCGTGACACATCGCGATGATGTCCGGATGGGCTTCATGGACGTTGGCATGCAGTATGAACCCTGCGCGGTTGACCGCGTAGCGGCCTTCCACAACCTTGCCGTGATGGTCGACGAGGATCAAGTTGGAAACCTGCACCTTGGCGAAATGCACGGCCATCGGGTTGGTCCAGTAGAGCTCCGGCCGTTCCGGGTCTCGAACGGTCAGGTGGCCCGCAAAACCGTAGTCATAGCCCTGCTGGGCGAAAGCGCGGCACGCGGCGACCAATCGTTCCTTGCGGTGCTGACGCTCTTCGGCAACAGTCTCAAACTCCGGAATATCCGGAAAAATCAGACCGGCCTGCTCCGGCTGATAAACGGAAACGCGGTTCCCAAGATCTAACATTGATGCCTCCTCCATATCGGTTGTTTTTGCGCAGCGACCTTGTGAAAAAAGCTCAGAAGGTGTCGGGCTGCTGTTGAGCAAGACTGCACAGCGCCGCCGAAAGGGTCAATTCGCCGGTTCCTGATAACACTTATCAAGGAAAAACCTGGGAGCGGTTTCAAGAGAGGCAACTTGCCGCAACCGATTGTTATGTCTATTCTTTGTGAAAGATTGCTTTTGATTTAGGGATTCTGAGATGATCACTTACAGTTGTTTACATTGGCCGAATGCACTTGAGACGGGGCAGCAATGAAGGACAACCGGCTGCTGGAAATGCGTGTTTTTCGCTCGGTTATTGACGGGGGAGGGTTCACGGCCGCATCCCATATTCTCGGCGTCAGCCAGTCATCGATCAGCCAGACACTCTACAATTTGGAGAAGCGCCTCGGCATTCAGCTGATGCATCGTTCAACGAGGGGCTTCAGGCTGACCGAGGAGGGCCGCATATTTGCGGCAAAATGCGCCGAGATCATTGCGCTTGTCGACCAGGCGGAAGGTGCAATTGCGACGGCGAAGTCGCAAGTCCTGGGCGATCTTCGCGTTACGGCACCGATCGCCTTCGGGACGGATCAGATCGTGCCACGCATTCCAGCTTTTCTGAAAAGGCATTCCGGGTTGAATTTGGTCTTGTCGCTGGACGACCAGAACACCAATCTGATCGAGGAAAATTTCGACGTGGCAATCCGTATGGGCCGCCTGTCGGACTCCGCCCTTATCGGCCGAAAGCTCTGCGATCTGCAGCGCATCGTCGTCGCCTCTCCGAGTTTTGTCTCCAATTTCGGCAAGCCAAAGACGCCGAAGGATCTCGCTAATTTCAACTGCCTTCTGTGGCATGGCTCGCGCGAACATCTCAATCGGTGGCCGTTTCAAGTTGGCGGAGTGATCGAGACAACCCAGGTCAACGGCAACTTTCGCGGCTCGAACGGCCTCACTCTCGTGCAACTTTGCCTAGAGGGTGTGGGCATCATGCGAATGGCAGAACACCTGTCGATGCCACTGATCCGCAACGGAACTTTGGTGCCTCTTCTAACCGAATTCCAAGCGGTCGACGATACTGCCTTCCATGCCGTCTACCTGCCCGAACGACATCTCTTGCCCCGGATCAGGGCATTTATCGAATACCTGACTGCAGAGTTTAAGCCCCCACCTTGGGAATGATGACTTTTTGGGTTTGTTTGATCTGCATTGTCTAACCGTATCCCGCTTGTTGCTCTCCTTCGCCGCCGACAGACGAATGTGACAGGTCGACTAAAGCATTTTGCATCCATTCGGCCTCATATCCTGCTGCTTTGAAAAAGTTGCGGCATTCTGTGATGGGAAATGATCGCAGATGTCGCCAAGCGCATCTGAGATTGTATCGAAGGTTCGGGCTGCGCGCTTTCGCAACAGGGTTTGAGTTCTGAAAAGGTCATTTCGATGGGATTGAGGTGCGGGGAAGAGGGCGGAAGGAAGAGAAGCCATGCGCCTCGTGCCCTGACCAATTCTTCTGCTCGCGGGCTTTTGTGAAAGGCACGTTGTCGAGGATGACAACGTCGCCTTGCGACAAGGTCGGGGCGAGTTGAGTTTCGATCCATGTTTCGAAGATGCGGCCGTTCATTGGCGCATTGGCAATCCAGGGTACCGTCAAGCCATGACAGCGCAGACCGGCGATGAAGGTTTGGGTTTTCCAGGAACCGAACGGTGCGTGGGTGAAATAGCGCTTCCCCCTTGGCGACCAGCCCCTTCGTTTTGTCAGCTTGGTATTGGTCGAGGTCTCATCGATAAAGATCAGACGCGCCAATGCCTTGTTGAAGAACGGCTTTCGCCGGTCGATCCACAGATCACGGGACCGGGCGATCTCCGGCCGCAACTGCTCGGCGGCCTGCAGACTTTTTTTATGGCTCAGCCCAAGCCGATGCAAAAGTCGGCTAGCCGTGGAGCGGACGACCAGGACGCCACGCTCAGCCAGTTCGACGCACAATTCATCCAGCGTCAGATCGCCGTTCTCTGCCTTGCGCGAACGAACCCATTCCTCATGTCCCGTCAGCTTGCCGCCGCCCAGATGAAGCTGTGAGCACGGGCAGGGTCAGCGCCATCTGGAACCCCGGCTTGATGATCTGCATCGGCGGCAGCGCGCCGCACGTTCTAGATCTTCAGATTGGATCACTATAGAATCTTTATATCTTCGTCCTTTCCTTCGTCTCGAATTCCTACGGGCATCAGCGGCATACATCTGTCGATCCCTTCGCCCTTCTGCGGGCGGGCAACGATGCGACCGATAGGTGCGACATGACCTTCGACTATATCCTCAGCGGCGCCGTGACCGTTTTTATCACGGCCTATCTCGCCTATGCGCTCTGGCGGCCCGAGCGGTTCTAGCGGGCCGCAGGCTGATCATCATTCTGTTCCAACATTTCACATCGGGGTCTCCTATGAGCCAGCCCAAATCGGCGAGCGTTCTTGATGCTCGCATTCTCGTCCCCGCCATCGGCGGCGCATTCACCAAGCTTGATCCCCGGACACTGGCCAGGAACCCGGTCATGTTCGTGGTGGCGGTCGTCTCGTGTCTGACGACCATCCTGTTTCTCAAGGACCTGGCGACGGGAGCGGAAGGGCTGGGCTTTTCCTTTCAGATCATCCTCTGGCTCTGGTTCACGGTGCTGTTTGCCAACTTCGCCGAAGCGGTTGCCGAGGGGCGCGGCAAGGCGCAGGCCGAATCCCTGCGCCGGACACGCTCGGAAACGCAGGCCAAGCTTCTCGCCTCAGCTGGCAGCCGCGACTGGAAGGATGTCCCCGGCAATTCTCTGAAGGTGGGCGACATCGTCCTCGTCGAAGCCGGCGACATCATCCCGTCCGACGGTGAGATCATCGAAGGTATCGCCTCGGTGAACGAGGCTGCGATCACAGGTGAATCCGCCCCGGTCATCCGCGAATCGGGCGGCGACCGCTCGGCCGTCACCGGTGGCACGCAGGTCCTGTCCGACTGGATCAAGGTGCGCATCACGGCAGCCGCCGGCTCCACGTTTATCGATCGCATGATTGCGCTGGTCGAAGGCGCCGAGCGCCAGAAGACGCCGAACGAGATCGCCCTCAACATCCTGCTGGCAGCCATGACGCTGATCTTCGTCATGGCGGTCGCGACCATTCCGGCCTTCGCCAGCTATGCCGGCGGTAAGATCCCGATCGTCGTGCTCGTCGCTCTGTTCGTCACGCTCATCCCGACAACCATCGGCGCCTTGCTGTCTGCCATTGGCATCGCCGGCATGGACCGGCTGGTGCGCTTCAATGTGCTCGCCATGTCCGGCCGCGCGGTCGAGGCGGCCGGCGACATCGACACGCTGCTGCTCGACAAGACCGGCACGATCACGCTCGGCAATCGCCAGGCAACCGAGTTTCGTCCGGTCAGCGGCGTCAGCGAGCAGGACCTTGCCGACGCATCGCAGCTGGCGTCGCTTGCCGACGAAACGCCGGAAGGCCGCTCGATCACGGTTCTAGCCAAGGACAAATTCGGCATCCGCGCCCGCGACATGACAGAGCTGAAGGCAACCTTCGTGCCGTTCACGGCGCAAAGCCGGATGTCTGGCGTCGATCTCGGGGGATCGTCGATCCGCAAGGGCGCCGTCGATTCCGTTCTTAAATATCTTCAGCTCCAGGCCGCGTCCGGCGGCAGCGTCGTGCCGGACACTGTTGTCCGGGAAGGTCAGGCCATTGCCGATGCGATCGCCAAGGCGGGGGGCACACCGCTCGCGGTTATCAGGGACGGAAAACTCCTCGGCATCATCCACCTCAAGGACATCGTCAAGGGCGGCATCAAGGAGCGCTTTGCAGAACTGCGCCGGATGGGCATCCGCACCGTGATGATAACAGGCGACAACCCGATGACGGCCGCCGCGATCGCTGCCGAGGCCGGTGTCGATGACTTCCTTGCCCAGGCGACACCGGAAAACAAGCTTCAGCTGATCCGCGACGAACAGGCCAAGGGCAAGCTGGTCGCCATGTGCGGCGATGGCACCAACGATGCGCCGGCGCTGGCCCAGGCGGATGTCGGCGTGGCGATGAACACGGGGACGGTTGCCGCCCGCGAGGCGGGCAACATGGTCGATCTCGACAGCGACCCGACCAAGCTGATCGAGATCGTCGAGATCGGCAAGCAGCTGCTGATGACGCGCGGGTCGCTGACGACCTTCTCGATCGCCAACGACGTCGCGAAATATTTCGCGATCATTCCGGCGATGTTCGTGGTGCTTTATCCGCAGCTCGATACGCTCAACATCATGCGCCTGTCTTCCCCGGAAAGCGCCATCCTGTCAGCGATCATCTTCAATGCCCTGATCATCATCGCGCTGATCCCGCTGGCGCTGAAGGGCGTTGCCTACAAGGCGATCGGCGCCGGTCCGCTGCTGCGGCGCAACCTGCTGATCTACGGCCTCGGCGGCCTCATCGTGCCGTTCGCCGGCATCAAGCTGATCGACATGGCCGTGTCGGCCCTCAACCTCGCCTGATCGGAAAAGACCATGACCATCCTCACCCTCATCCTCGGCCTCATCGTCTTCGGACTGCTGTTCGCCTTCGCATCCGCCCTCGACAAGGCCTGATTTCGGGCCTGATTCTGAGCCCGATGCTGGAGATATCCCAATGATACAAGCAACCCTCTTTGTCCTTATGATCATCGGAGGCACCGCCCTCCTTTCCTGGCCGCTTGGCCGCTACATGACCTGGGCGATGGACCCGGGCCTCGGCCAGGGACGCCGCAACGCTTTCACCGGCCTGTTTCAGGCCATCGGCGGCGCTGTCGCGGTGCAGGAACAGGGCTGGAAGCGCTATATCGTTTCCCTGCTCGGCTTCAACCTCGTCATGTTCGTCATCGTCTTTGCAGTGCTTGCCCTGCAGCAATACCTGCCGCTCAATCCCGATGCCAACGGAGCCCTCGAAGGCAGCCTGATCTATAACACGGCGGCGTCGTTTACCTCGAACACCAACCTCCAGCACTATTCCGGCGAAGTCTCGATGAGCTACTTCACGCAACTCGCCGGCCTGATGTGGCTTCAGTTCGTTTCAGCCGCCGTTGGTATCGCCGCACTCGCGGCACTGGCGCGTGGCCTCGCCGGCCGCAAGCCCGGCAATTTCTTCGTCGATGTGCAGCGGGCAACATTCCTTGTGCTTCTGCCGCTGGCACTTATCGTCGCCGTGCTGCTGCTGCTCACCGGACTGCCGATGACCTTCAACGGCTCTGCCGTCGCCACGACGCTCGAAGGCGTCCAGCAGACGATCGCGCGTGGGCCGGTCGCAGCCTTCGTCGCCATCAAGCAGCTCGGCACCAACGGCGGCGGCTTCTTCGGTCCGAACAGCGCCCATCCGCTGGAGAACCCGACCTTCTGGTCAAACGTCCTCCAGACCGTGTCCATCATCCTCATCCCGATGGCCTGCGTCTGGATGTTCGGTCACATCATCGGCCGCATAAAGCATGCGGCCGTACTGTTTACCGTCATGCTGGTGCTGATGGGTGGACGCATTACGGCATCGGTTGGTTTCGAGGCCGAGCCGACGCAGGCCTTTGCGTCCTTGCCGATCACACAGGATGTGGGCAATCTCGAAGGCAAGGAGCTTCGTTTCGGAGCGGCGGCCGGTCCGCTCTGGTCGGTTGTCACGACCTCGACCAGCAACGGGTCCGTCAACGCAATGCATGACAGCCTCAATCCGCTGGCCGGCATGATGCCGATGATCGGCATGTGGCTGAACGAGGATTTTGGCGGTGTCGGTGTCGGCATGGTCAATATGTTTCTGTACATCATCGTCGGCGTGTTCATCGCCGGCATGATGATCGGCCGGACGCCGGAATATCTCGGCTGGCGGATCGAGTCCAAGGAAGTGAAGTTTGCGATGATGGGCCTGCTGTCGCACGGCTTCTTCATCCTTGTGGGCACGGCGATCTTCGCGGTAACACCCTGGGGTGCCTCGACGCTCAACAATATCGGGCCGCACGGTTTCAGCGAAATCCTCTACGAGTTCTCGTCCGCTGCCGCCAACAATGGCTCCGGTTTCGAGGGGCTGGGCGACAACACCGTCGCCTGGAACATCGCCACCGGCACGGTGATGCTGCTTGCCCGCTTCATCCCGATCATCCTGCCGCTGGCGATTGTCGGCTCTCTGTCGGCCAAACGCCGCGCCACGGAATCGAGCGGCACACTTTCGGTCGAGGACGGGACGTTTGCGGGCATGCTGACGGCGACCGTCATCATCGTCGGCGCGCTGACATTTTTCCCCGCCGCCACGCTCGGCCCGATCGCCGAACACGTCATGTTCATGAAGTGAGGATCACCACTATGGAAACGATACTTTCAAGCCTGCGCATCTCTGTCGCCACCATGATCATTTGCGTTGGTGGCTATACCGGCGTGGTCTGGGCGATCGGTCAGGCGATCACGCCGGAAACGGCAGAGGGCTCCCTGATCACCGCGCCCGACGGCACGGTGATCGGCAGCCGCCAGATCGCCCAGGCGTTCACGCAGCCGAAGTATTTCTGGCCGCGGCCTTCGGCGGTCGATTATAACGGCGCGGGTGCGGGCGGCTCCAACAAGTCGCCGACCAGCACGGACCTGACGGAGCGTGCGGAGGAAACCGTTGCTGCCTATGGTGCAACCGCCGACAACCCGCTGCCGGCAGACCTCGCCGCTGCCTCCGGTGCCGGTCTCGACCCGCACATCACCGAACGTGCCGCCCGCTATCAGGTGCAACGGATCGCGCAGGCGCGCAACATGCCCGCCGACGAGGTCAACCAGATCATCGACCGCAGCGCATTCTCTCCGGGCGGCATTTTCACACCAGACAGGCTGGTGAACGTGCTGGAGATGAACCTGGCGCTGGACAACAATCCCGCAGGCTGAAATGACAAACCGGCCGGCAGCGCGTTGCGGTGAGCTGCCGGTCCCTGTGGAGCGGATGATGGCCAACGACATGAACAGTGGACGGGACCGGCGGCCTTCACCAGACGCGCTTCTGGAGCGCGCCGATCAGGAGAACCGCAGCAAGCTGAAGATATTCCTCGGTGCGGCACCGGGCGTTGGCAAGACCTACGAAATGCTGATGTCGGCCCACACCCGCAAAGCCGAGGGGACCGATGTCGTCATCGGTGTCGTCGAGACACACGGCCGTAAGGAAACTGCGGCCCTGCTGGATGGCCTCGAGATCGTCGCGCGCAGCTCCATCGATTATCGCGGCCACGCTCTCGACGAGATGGACATCGACGCCATCCTCGAGCGCCGCCCTGCACTCGTGCTTGTCGACGAGCTCGCCCATACCAACGCTGCCGGCAGCCGCCATCCCAAGCGCTATCTCGATGTGCTCGAACTTCTCGCCAACGGCATCGATGTCTACACGACGCTGAACATCCAGCATGTCGAGAGCCTGAACGATGTCGTGGCCCAGATCACCCGCATCAGGGTGCGCGAGACCGTCCCCGACAGCATCATCGACCGTGCCGACGACATCGAGATCATCGACATCACGCCGCAGGACCTGATCAAGCGGCTGCAGGATGGCAAGGTCTATGTGCCCAACACGGCACGCCATGCGATGGAAAACTATTTTTCGCCCGGCAACCTGACGGCGCTTCGCGAGCTGGCGCTACGCCGGACGGCCCAGCGTGTCGACGAGCAGCTTCTCAATCACATGCAGGCCCATGCGATCTCCGGCCCCTGGGCGGCGGGTGAGCGTATTCTCGTCTGCCTCGGTCACGGCCGCACGGGTGCCGTTCTTGTGCGCTATGCCCGCCGGCAAGCCGACAGGCTGCGCGCACCGTGGACCGTACTCCACCTGGAAACACCGAAATCGGCCTACCTGGGCGATGCAGAAAAAGACCGGCTCGCGGCCTGCATGCGCCTTGCCGAACAGCTGGGGGCGGAAACGGTCACCTTGCCCGCTTCCAGCGTCTCACGAGACATCATCGCTTACGCCAATGCCAACAACTTCAATCACCTGATTATCGGCAAGTCGAACAGATCGCGCTGGCGCGAAATCTTCGAAGGGTCGATAACCCACGACCTGATCCGTCACTCCGGCGCCATCAGCGTGCACGTCATGTCCGGTGGCGGCGAAGAGATCGCACCGGCAGACGTGCGGACGGCCTCGCCCGCGCGCAAGTTCAAGCTCAAACATTACGTTTTCAGCATGCTGTTCATGTCGATTGCCGTCGCGATTGGCATGGCTCTCGACCAGATGATGAACGTGCAGAATCTGGCGCTCGCCTTGCTGATGGGTGTTCTTGCATCGGCCGTCAGTGGCGGTCTCGGGGCCGGTCTGTTCGCGTCCGTCCTTGGCGCCTTTGCCTTCAACTTCTTCTTCCTGGAGCCGCGTTACACGCTCAACATCCGCGATCCGGAAAGTGTCGTCGCCCTTCTCTTTTTTCTCGGCACGGCGCTCGTCGCCAGCAACCTGACTGCCGCCGTCCAGCGGCAGGCGATGGCCGCGCGCCAGCGGGCGCGAACCACCGAGAACCTCTATCTCTTCTCCAAAAAGCTGGCGGGCACCGGAACGCTGGACGACGTGCTCTGGGCAACAGCCTACCAGATCGCCCTGATGCTCAAGGTCCGCGTCGTCATTCTGCTGCCCGAAGACGGGACCATCGCGGTCAGGGCCGGCTATCCGCCCGACGACACGCTGGCCGAGGCCGACATCGCGGCCGCCAAGTGGGCCTGGGAACACGACCGTCCGGCGGGCCGCGCGGCCGATACGCTGCCGGGCGCGAAGAGACTGTATCTGCCGCTGAGAACCGGGCGGGGCGCCATCGGCGTGATCGGCCTCGACAATGACAGGCAGGGGCCGTTGCTGACACCCGACCAGCAACGGCTTTTCGATGCCTTGGCCGATCAGGCCGCGCTCGCCATTGAGCGGGTCCATCTCGTCGCCGACGCGGACAGGGCGACGCTGGCGGCCGAAACCGACCGCTTGCGAACGGCGCTTCTCACCTCGATCTCCCATGATCTGAAAACGCCGCTGGCGGCAATTCTCGGTTCGGCGGGTACGATCAAGGATTTTGGCAAGGGGCTTTCCGACGATGCCAAGGACGAGCTGCTGACAACCGTCATCGAGGAGTCGGAACGTCTCAATCGCTTCATCGTCAACCTGCTCGACATGACGCGGATCGAAGCGGGTGCAATGGAGCCGAACGTCGCACTGCATTATGCCGGCGACATCGCCGGCTCGGCGCTGGCACGCGCCGCAAAAATAACCGCCGGCCACCGGGTGGACGTGGCGATCCCCGGCGACCTGCCGATGCTGCGGGTCGACCCGGTCCTGTTCGAACAGGTTCTGTTCAACCTGATCGACAATGCGGCAAAATACTCGCCCGGCGGGTCGGTGATCCGGATCAGCGCCAGTGCCGACGAGACATGTATTCAACTCAGCGTCACCGACGACGGCCCCGGTATTGCGCCAGGAGATTCCGAGCGGATTTTTGACAGCTTCTACCGGGTTCGCAAGACCGATCAGGTCACCGCAGGGACGGGACTGGGGCTATCCATCTGCCGCGGATTTGTCGAAGCCATGGGTGGCACCATCAGCGTGGAAAACAGGCTTGACCGGCAAGGCGCTATATTCCGGATCACGCTGCCGAGGACCGCAGCGCTTCAGAGAGGCACAGCATGAACCAGAGCGCCGTCAAAATCCTTGTTGTCGATGATGAACAACCGATCAGACGGCTTCTCGACGTCGGCCTGTCGTCGCAGGGCTACGCCGTTCAAGGCGCGCACAATGCCAGAACGGCAATCGAGATGGCGGCGTCAGACCCGCCTGACCTGGTGCTGCTCGACCTTGGACTTCCAGACATGCGCGGGCATGAACTGCTCGCCCGGTGGCGGGCAGAAAACGTTCCGTTTCCCATTGTGATCCTGTCGAGCCGCACGGACGAGGCCGGAATTGTCGAGGCGCTGGACCTGGGCGCCGACGACTACGTCACCAAGCCCTTCGGCATGAACGAACTGGTGGCGCGTATCCGCGTCGCATTGCGGCACCGTCTGCAGACACAGGGCGAGACCCCGCTTTTCCACGCCGGCGATCTTGTCGTCGATCTCGTGAAGAGGGTCGTCAAGGTCAGGGGCGAAGAGGTAAAGCTGACACCGAAGGAATACGACATCCTCAGGCTTTTCGTGCAGCATTCCGGCCGTGTGCTCACCCACCGTTTCATTCTGGAGAAGGTCTGGGGTGAAATTGCCGATGTGCAGTATCTGCGAGTCTACATCCGCCAGCTGAGACAAAAGATCGAGGAAAGCCCCGATCAACCCCGGCACATCCTCACCGAAACAGGCGTCGGCTACCGGCTGGCGGAAATCGCCACTTCGGAGGGGCTAGCGTAGGGGGGCCAAGTTCTCAAATCACCGCCTTCTCCAGAAACGGTCGGCCCTCGACGATTCTTTCGTATCCGACTTCGGACAGATCCAGGGTTCGGTATTCGCCGTAGGTGATCAGTTCGGAGACACCCCTGCCGGTCGCAGGGGCCTGTTGCAGGCCGTGGCCGGAGAAGCCGTTGGCGAAGATGAAGTTGGTGACTTCGGGATGACGGCCGACGACGAGGTTGTGGTCGAGCGTGTTGAAGTCGTAGTGACCGGCCCACTGGTTGACGACCTTGATCGCCTCGAAGGCCGGGGAGCGGGCGGCGAGTGCCGGCCAGATCATGTCCTCGAATTCTTCGTAGCGCGGCTCGAAATCGTCCCAGTCTGTCGTCGGGTCCTCGACCGGCGGGCAGCCGCTGAGGAAGAAGCGGCCTTCCGGCCGGCAGAAGGCGCCGGATGGATCGATCATCAGCGGAAGCCGGCCATTGTTGACCGTTGCAGTTGCCTCGGGCGACCGGGCGCAGTCGAACACGAACAGCGTGCGTTTGCGCGGTTCTACCGGAATGTCGAGGCCCGCCATGCGTGCCGTCAACGCCGCGCGCGGCCCGGAGGAATTGACGATGGTTCCGGCCTCGATGGTTTCGCCGGATTTGAGCGTCACGCCAGTCACCCGGTCGCCGTCGCGGCTGATGGCGACAACCTCGTTGGTGATGTAATCGACACCGAGCGATTTCGCCTTGTTCCTGAAGCCGAACATCAGCCCGGTGTTGTTGAACCAGCCTTCGCCCGAGCGGCCGTAGGAGGCGAGAAGGATGTCGTCGACGTTCAGATGCGGAAAAGCGGCCTTTAGTTCATCCGGATCCCAGAGCAAAACATCGGCACCGCAGGCGCGCTGGACCGCGTGGTTTTCCTTCAGCGTTTGCGCCTGGTCTTCATTGCCCGCAAGAAACAGATAGCCGCCTTCATGAAAACTGAGGTCCGGCCTGTCCTCGCCGACCTGCATCGTTCCGGCAAACTCGCGGATGAAGGCGGTGCCGAACTGGCTGATGCGGACGTTGACCGGATTGGAGAACTGCTGCCGGATCGAGGACGACGACAGCGATGTCGAGGCCTTGGCGTAGGTCGGGTCTTTCTCGATGACCAGCACCGAGCCGTCGAAATCGGGGTTGGCGCCAAGAAAATAGGCGACGGCGGAACCGATGACGGCGCCGCCGACCAGGATCACGTCGTAGCGTGGCTTCATGCTGACGTCTCGTCGTCGGGATGGCCGAGTTCGCAGAACCAGCCGCCGAGATATTTCTGCGCCGGCTTCTGCGGATCCTTGACTGGGTGGGCCGCCTCGACCTTGGCGCGGAAGGGCTCGCTGCTGTCGAGCGGCTGATAACCCAGATGATTGGCACCGCTGTTGTTGACGGTCTTGACCTTGTTGTCGGACATGCCGAAGGAGATCGTATGGCCAACGCGCGGCGCCGTCAGCGACGCCTCCACCAGGCGCACACAATCGGCAAAGGACAGATAGGACCAGAGCATGCGGCGATCGGCTGGCTCGGGAAAGGACGAGAAGATGCGCAGGCAGACGGATTCGATGGCGAACTTGTCCCAGTAGAGCCGGCTGAGGCTTTCGACGAAATTCTTGGAGACGCCGTAGAGACTGTCCGGGCGCTGCGGCGCCTCGACGCCGATCTGTGCCTCGATCTCGTGATAGCCGATCGCATGGACCGACGAGGCATAGACGACACGCTTGATGCCGTGTTTCCGGGCGCCCTCGTAGATGTGGTAGGAGCCACGGATGTTCGAATCGAGAATTTCCTGCCAGGGCCGTTCCATCGGCGCACCGCCGAAGTGCACGATGGCGTCACAATCCCGGCAGGCCTCGATGGTCGCGTCCATGTCCGAGAGGTCGAAAACCGCCTCTTCCTCGTTCTCCGCCAGGTCGCCGAACGGCTCGCGGCCGGCAAGCCGCAGCTTCGTAGCCAGAGGTGCCAGCCCTGTGCGCAACTCGCTTCCGAGGCGGCCGGCGGCGCCGGTGATCAGGATACGTTCGTACTGCGGCATGGTCTACTCCACTTGCGAAACGGCGGCGCGGATGCGCGTGATCGCCTCTGTGAGCACTTCTTCGCTCGTGGCGGTGGAAATGCGGAAATAGGGTGATAGGCCGTATGCGGTGCCAGGAACAGCGGCGACGCGGGCCTGATTGAGGAGATAGTTGGCGACAGCGACATCGTCCACCAGCACCTCGCCCTGCGGCGTCTTACGGCCGATCAGGGCAGCGCAGCCGATATAGGCGTAGAAGGCGCCTTCCGGCGGCGATAGCGTCAGGCCCTCGATGTCAGAGATGCCAGCGACCACAAGATCGCGCCGCGCCTCGAATGCCTTTCGGAAGCGCGCAACCTCGTCCTGCGGACCGTTCAGCGCCGCGACTGTTGCAGCTTGCGCGAGCGAGCAGACGGACGTGACCGACTGGCTCTGGACCGTTGCCATCGCCTTGATCAGTGGTGCGGGACCTGCGGCATAGCCGACACGCCATCCGGTCATCGCATAGGCCTTGGCGACGCCGTTGACGATCAGCGAACGATCCTTGAGGCCGGGGCACGCCTTGCCGAAAGAGACGAACTCGCGTCTGTCAAACAGAATGTGCTCGTAGATCTCGTCGGACAGGACGAGCACATGCGGGTGTTTGGCGAGCACATCGCCGAGAGCCTTCAATTCGGCCCCGGAATAGACGGCACCGGAGGGGTTGCCCGGCATGTTGAGGAACAGCCACTTGGTTTCTGGCGTAATAGCGCTGCCGAGCAGATCCGGCGTCAGCCGGAAGCCCAATGTTTCCGGGCAGGCGACGATGACCGGCGTGCCCCCCAGGAGCTTGACCATCTCCGGATAGGAGACAAAGTAGGGGGCGGGAAGGATGACTTCGTCACCAGCCTCCAATGTCGCCATCAGCGCGTTGAAGATGATCTGCTTGGCACCGTTGGCGACCATGACGTCGTCAGCCGTATAATCGAGACCATTCTCGCGCCTGAACTTTGCCGCCACGGCCTCGCGCACTTCGGGCGTGCCGGTCGAGGCGGTGTAGAGGGTCTGGCCGGATTTGGCCGCCTGATGCGCCGCTTCGATAATGTGGGCCGGGGTCGGGAACTCCGGCTCACCGAGGCCGAGGTCGATCACGTCGATGCCCCTGGCCCGCAGTGCCTTTGCAGCCTGCGAAACAGCCATGGAGGCCGAGGGCTTGACCACCGAAAGGCGTGAAGAGATGTAGCTCATTTTTTTGTCTCCGAAACATAACCCCTGGAGCGATCCAGTGCCTTTGCCGCGTCGCTGCGCTTAGCGGGATCACCGTAGCCGCCGCCGCCGGGCAATTCCAGAACGAGCGTCCGGCCGGCGGGGACATGCTGCCAGCCCTTGGGCCGCATCTGCGTGCCATCGTCCAGTTTCACGATGCCGGGAGCGCCCTGCCCGCCGCCATCGCGGCCATTGGCGGGATGGTTGACGCGGTCGAACATGGCGGAAAAATCAAACTCGTGGCCTTCGAGCGGGGCGATCTCAAGGATCTGACCGAGGCCACCGCGAAACTCGCCGTCACCGCCGGAATCCGGGCGCAGTTCCTTGCGCCAGATGACGATCGGGCCCGTATGTTCGGTCGCCTCAATCGGCATCGTGTGGACGCCGGACGGAAACGCCGTCGCCGACAGGCCGTCGATCTCAGGCCGCGCGCCCATGCCGCCGGAATTGAACATCAGCACCTCGGCACGGCGGCCCTGATGTCCGGCAACGGGGCTGACCGAAATATGGATGTTCCAAAGCGCACCGGCACCTTCGGCAAGGATGGTGCCCGGCAGCGCCTTGGCGAGCGCGCCCAGCACCAGGTCGGGAACCATATGGCCGAAGATATGGCGCAGTGCCACGGGTGCCGGTCGCACGGCATTCAGGATATTGACCGGCGATGACACGGTGAAGAATGCCAGCGACGCGGCATTGTTGGGAATATCGGGCGCAACGACGCATTTCAGGGCATAGGACGCATAGGCCTTGCTGTAGATGATCGGGCAGTTGATGCCCCAGCGGCTCATCGGGTCGGTGCCGGAGAAATCGACCTCCATATGCTCGTCATGCACGGAGACGCTGGCGGCCAGTTTGATCGGCGCGTCGTAACCGTCGGTGACGAGCTCATTCGACCAGGTGCCCTTTGGCAGCGCCTTGATACGCTCCAGCATCGCCGCACGGGTGCGCGAAAAGATGAACTCGCCGAGCCCGTCGAGCGATGTCAGGCCGATTTCCGTGAGCATATCGACCAGGCGGCGGTGCCCGACCTCGTTGCAGGCGGCGAGCGAGAAGAAGTCGCCGACGACCTGGTTGGGCTCGCGCACATTGGTGCGGATCAGCCGGACGAGGTCGCGATTGACCTGGCCGCGTTCGGCGAACTTCATGATCGGGATCTGGATGCCTTCCTCATAGACCGATTTGGCATCGGCGCCGAAGCCGCGACCGCCGACATCGACCACATGGGCGGTGCAGGCAAAGAAGGCGACCAGTTCGCCATCGAGGAAGGAGGGCGACACCATGGTGATGTCGTGCAGGTGGCCCGTGCCCTTCCATGGATCGTTGGTGACATAGGTGTCGCCTTCGTACATCTCCTCGCGCGGGATCTCGCTCATGAACTGCAGTACGGCTTCGGCCATGGTGTTGACATGGCCCGGTGTGCCGGTGACCGCCTGGGCCAGCATCTGGCCGCGCGGATCGAACACGCCGGCCGAGAGATCGCCGGATTCGCGAACCGAGGTCGAGAACGCTGTCCGCAGCAGCGTCAGCGCCTGTTCCTCGACCACCGAAATCAATCGGTTCCACATGACCTGCATACGGATTTCGCTGATGTCGCTCATGCCTGAATGCCTTTGCGGATAAGGAGAATGGCGCCATCGCTCTGAATGACGGCATTAAAGGGCGTGGTGATGACGGTCGAGGTCTCGCGCTCGACGATGACCGCCGGTCCGGTGATCTGGTCGCCGCTCGAAAGCCCGTCACGCTCGATGATTGCGTAAGTCTGCATCGATCCGGTGGCCGGATCGAACACCGGCCGTGTCAACGCGGCTTGGACAGTCCGGGACCCGGCGGTGATCTCATGTCTTGCCGTTGCCGGCTGCTCGGCCGAAACCTTGACCGACCATGTGACGATCTCGATTTCCAGGCCGTCGAGACCATCGATCGCGCGGCCGAAGAAGCGCTGATAGTTGGCGCGGAAGAGGTGCTCGAGCGTAAGAGCTGCGTCCTTACCGAAGGGCTTGTCCGGCACCGGCACGGGAATTTCCCAGCCCTGCCCGGCATAGCGCATGAAGGCAGTGATTTCGCAGAGGATCGTGCCGCTGGTGCCTTCGCGCACGAAACTCTCTGCGGATGTTCTGAGATCGGCGAGAAGCGCGTTGATTTCTGTGTGGTCGAACTTGGACAGCCGGGTTAGCTTCGAGGCCAGCGCCTCGTAACCGAAGGGTGTTCTGAGGAAGCCGATCGCCGATCCGACGCCGGCGCCCTGCGGAACCAGGCATTTTTCGATGCCGAGCTTTTCGCAGAGCCGGGCCGCATGCAGCGGCGCCGCACCTCCGAAGGCGATCATGACATTGTCGGAAATGTTTTTGCCGTTTTCGACCGCATGCACGCGGGCCGCATTCGCCATGTTTTCGTCTACCACTTCGCAGATGCCGAAGGAGGTCGAGATGGCATCGAGCGACAGCCGGTCGCCGACATCGCGCATGACGGCAGCCTGCGAGGCGGCCGTATTGAGCTTGATGGCGCCACCGGCGAAATTGTCGGGGTCGAGCTTGCCCATGACGAGGTCGGCATCGGTGATGGCAGGATGTTTGCCGCCGCGTCCGTAGCAGGCCGGGCCAGGCTCGGAGCCGGCACTTTCCGGGCCGGTCTGAATCCGCCCCATCGCATCGACCCAGGCGATCGAGCCGCCGCCGGCGCCGATCTCGATCATCTCGATCACCGGAATGGAGATCGGCATGCCCGACCCCTTGCTGAAGCGATAGGTGCGGGCAACTTCGAAGGTGCGTGCGGTCTTGGGCGCATAGTCCTCGATCAGGCAGATCTTGGCGGTCGTTCCGCCCATGTCATAGGAGACGACTTTCTCGAGCCCGAAGCGCCGCGCAATGTCGGCCGCGAAAATGGCACCGCCGGCGGGGCCGGATTCGACCAGCCGCACCGGGAATTCCGACGCGGTCTCCACCGAAATCAGACCCCCGCCCGAATGGATCATGAAGACGGGGCAATCGGCGCCCATGTCCTTCAGCCGGGTCTGCAGCCGCGAGAGATAATTGGCCATCTGCGGCCGCACATAGGCGTTGGCACAGACCGTGTTGAACCGCTCGAATTCGCGCATCTGCGGCGACACTTCGGAGCTAATGGAAATCGGCACGTTCAGCCGGGCGGCCAGGATTTCGCGGGCACGGCGCTCGTGCGCGCCATTGGCGTAGGAATGGATGAAGCCGATGGCGATAGCACCAAACCCTTCGCCAGCAATGGTGTCGGCGATCTCACCCAGAGCCGCCTCGTCGAGCGGCTGAAGCTCCTGGCCCTCGGCGCCGATCCGGCCCTTGACGGTGAAGCGATGCTCGCGCGACACCAGCGGCGGCGGCAGGCGCAGGTTGAGGTCATATTGCTCGAAGCGGTTTTCGGTCCGCATCTCGATCACGTCGCGGAATCCCTCCGTGGTGACAAAAGCCGTCTTGGCGCCGCGCCGCTCGATCAGCGCATTGGTGGCAAGGGTGGTTCCGTGGATGACGATGCCGATATCGCTGAGCGTGATGCCGGCGTCGCGGGTGACGACCTCGATGCCGTCGAGGATCGCCTGCTCGGGCGTGGCATAATTGGTCAGCACCTTGGTGGAGAAAATCTTTCCGCCGATGTCGAGGGCCACATCGGTGAAGGTCCCCCCGATATCGGCGCCGAGACGGATGTCGTCTTTTCTGGAGGTCATGGCTAGGCCTTCTGCAATGCGAGCGCGGCATCGCGCATCTGAGTCAGGGTTTGGCGAGGCGTCAGAGCCTCCGGGGAAATGGCGATGTCGAGCACGGCACCGGTCTTCGATGCTGCGGCCCGCTTGAAAGCACCAGCAAAATCGGCCGTTGCCTCGACCCGCTCCGCATGGAAACCGTAGGACTGGGCGAGCTTGACGAAATCCGGATTTTCCAGTGCCGTGCCGGAAACACGCGCTGGAAAGTTACGCTCCTGATGGGCGCGGATCGTGCCGTAGATGCCGTTGTTGAGGAGCAGCACGATCGGCTGCGCGCCGGCCTGCATCGCCGTGCCGAGCTCCTGGCAGTTCATCTGGAAGTCGCCGTCGCCTGCAAAACAAACGACCATGCGTTCGGGGCATGCGACCTTGGCAGCGATGGCGGCCGGAACGCCGTAACCCATGGCACCCGACTGCGGCGCCAGAAGACGTGCCTTCGGGCCGAACTTGAAGAACTTGTTGGGCCAGACGGTGAAATTGCCGGCACCATTGGTGAGGATCACATCCTCCGCCAGATTGTCGCGCAGCCAAGCGGTGACAGCGACCATATCGACCGGGCCGGGCTGAACCGGCGATTGGAAGGTGGCCTCATAGGCTGTGCGGGCGCCGGCACGCCAGGCGGCCCAAGTGCCGACGACCGGTGTCAGCGCCCTCGCGAAAGCGTTCGGACCGGCATGGATGCCGAGGTCTGGCACATAGATCTTGCCGATCTCGCGATCCGAACCATGAACATGGATGAGCGTCTGCTGCGGCGTTGGAACCGAAAGCAGCGTGTAGCCATCCGTGGTCATTTCGCCGAAGCGCACATTGATCGCCAGGATCACATCGGCATCGCGGATCAGCGCCTTCACGTGCGGAACCATGCCGACGCCGGCCTCACCTACAAATACCGGGGAGCCGTTGTCGAACTGGTCCTGATAACGGAACGCAGAGACCACCGGGATATCCGACTGCTCGGCGAACGCCTGCAAGGCCGCGCGGCCATCGGCGCTCCAGTTGCTGCCGCCCATGAGCAGCAATGGCCGCTTGGCGGCCACCAGCATTGTTGTTGCCGCAGCCAGCGCATCCGGTGCGGGAGCGGGCTCGAAGATGGCCGCAGGTCCGCCGAGCGGGGCAAGGCCGGTCATCGCCGAGAGCATGTCTTCCGGCAGCGCCACGACGACGGGACCGGGGCGGCCGGTCGTTGCCGTGGTCCAGGCGCGGGCGATGATTTCGGGCAGGCGCTCGACGGCATCGATTTCGACGGCCCATTTGGCCAGTGGCCCGAAGACGGCGCGGTAATCCACTTCCTGAAACGCTTCGCGGCCTTTCATATCTGTGCCGACCTGGCCGACGAAGAGAATCATCGGTGAGCTGTCCTGCATGGCGGTATGAACGCCGATGCTGGCGTTGGTGGCGCCGGGGCCGCGGGTGACGAAACAGATGCCGGGGGAACCGGTGAGCTTGCCATAGGCTGAGGCCATGAAGGCGGCGCCGCCTTCGTTGCGGCACAGCACATAGTCCAGCCGCCCCTTGGTATCATGCAGCGCATCAAGGACCGCCAGATAGCTTTCGCCGGGAACGCCGAAGCTCTTAGTCACACCCAGAGCCATCAGGCAGTCGACGAGGAGCTGGCCTCCATTGCGCATCATTGTCTTCTCATCCTGTGCCGGCGCCGGACCGCAGCCGTGAGCGGGTGCCTGTGGTGATGTGAGCTGCCGACCTGATCTCAGCGTCAATCTAGGTCAGGTCTTATGGTTTTCAGCGTGCACGCTGCGACCCCGTGGCGAAATCAAGAAATACCGCCCACAGGAAAGTTATTCTTTCCCGATGCTTTTGATAGCAGCACGCCGGGATTCATGATGCCCTGAGGGTCCAGTGCGGCTTTCAGCCTTGCCATAAGCTGCCGCTCGGTGGCGCTCCGCTTGCTCTCTGCCAAAGCAACCTTTGCGCGCCCAAGTCCATGTTCGGCGGCAAAACTCCCCTGCATGTCCGTCGCCAGCATCGCCAGAGCGTCACGGAGTTCATCGGTCTTGCCGGCGAAATCCGCCTGACCTTCGGGCGGCGAGAGATTGTAGTGGATATTGCCGTCGGCAACGTGGCCGAACGGATTGATGCGGATCCCGGGCAGAATGGTCTGGCAGGCCGTTTCGCCCGCCTCAAGGAACTGCCGGATCCTGCCCGGCGGCACAGCGATATCGAGCTTCAGCTGTTCGCCCTCCAGCCGCTGGCCTTCGGGCTGTTCTTCGCGCAAGCGCCAGAAATGGGCCCGCTGGGCATCCGACATGGCGAGCGCGCCGTCGAGAACAAGCCCCTCTTCCATGCCCCATTCCAACGCACCGCTTAAAATCTCGTCGAGCGGGACACGCGAGGAACCGGAAGCAAGCTCGACGAGCACGTAGACGGACCCCCGGGTTTCCAGCGGAAAGGTCAGCCCCGGAATGTGCTTCAACGCCCAGGTTAGTCCGATGTTTGAAAAGAACTCGAGACCGGACAGGAATTCACCGGCCTCGGCGCGCAGATGGGTGGCAAAAGCCACGGAGGCCGCGTGATCGGGCAGGATCAGCAGCGCCGTCGCCCGCTGTTTTGGCGCGGGGTAGAGTTTGAGAACCGCGCGCGTCACCACGCCCAGCGTGCCTTCCGAGCCGCAATAGATCTTTCGCAGCTGATAGCCGGCATTGTCCTTCTGCACCGCTCGCAGACCGTTCCAGACCGATCCGTCCGGCGTCACCACCTCCAGCCCGAGGACGAGGCCCTCCATCATGCCATATCGAAAGGAATGGCTGCCACCGGCATTGGTGCCGATCAGGCCGCCGATGCGGGCGCTGCCCTCGGCACCCAAATGCATCGGAAAGATCAGACCTTCCGCCCGCAGCGCTTCGTGAAGGGTGGAGAGGACAACGCCCGCCTCGACGGTGACGCAGCCGCTGTCGCGGTCCGGAGTGCCGATCGCCGTCATGCGGGAAAGCGACAGGATGATGGAATCGGCTTCCTCGGTGACAGCACCGCCGCACAAGCTGGTGTTGCCGCCCTGCGGCACGACGCTGACGCCGGCATCGCTGCAGGCCTTTAGAACCGCCGCGACCTCTTCGGTCGTTCCGGGTCGCGCCACACCCAGCGGCGCGACGCCGTAGCGATTGAGCCAATCACGCTGGTAGGGCAGCGCGTCGCCCTGCGAAAGCCAGCCTTTGGAACCGAGCGTCCCGGACAGCGTGGCGATGAAGTCGGTCATGGTCGGGCCTGCAGGATTTGAAACGGATGGGTTTGGGCACACAAACCGCGACATCAGGTGTGCAGCACCTGCGAGAGAAACTGCCGGGTCCGCTCGTTCCGGCTGACGCTGAAGAACTCCTCCGGCGGCGCTTCCTCGACGATTTCGCCCTGATCCATGAAGATCACCCGATCGGCAACGCGGCGGGCAAAGCCCATTTCATGCGTGACGCAGATCATCGTCATGCCCTCCGAGGCGAGCGTCACCATGACATCGAGCACTTCGGAAATCATCTCAGGATCAAGCGCCGAGGTGGGCTCGTCGAACAGCATGATCTGCGGCTGCATGCAGAGCGCCCGCGCAATGGCGACACGCTGCTGCTGGCCGCCGGAAAGCTGGCCTGGAAATTTCAGCGCCTGCTCCGGAATGCGCACCTTCTCCAGATATGTCCGCGCCGTCGCTTCCGCCTCGGCGCGGGCAAGCCCACGGACCAGCATGGGCGCAAGCACGCAGTTTTCGAGAACCGTCAGATGCGGAAACAGGTTGAAGTGCTGAAACACCATGCCGACATCGCGGCGGATTTCATCGATATTGCCGACGTCGTCGTTGAGTTCGGTGCCGAGAACGGTAATACGGCCGCCATTGTGTTGCTCCAGCCGGTTTATGCAACGGATCATCGTCGACTTGCCGGAACCCGACGGTCCACAGATGACGATCTTCTCACCCCGCCGGACGGTCAGGTTGATATCGCGCAGGGCATGAAACGTGCTGTAGAACTTGTTCATGGCCTCGATGCGAACGGCGGGAGCCTCCGGCTGGATATGGATTTTGGGCATCATCAAAGGCTTCCTTAACGCTCACTGATCGCCATGCGATGCTCGAGGAACGCCCCGTAGCGGGACAGGCTGAAAACGAAGACGAAATAGATCATGGCGATGAAGGCATAGACCTCGACATAGGCGAAGCGCCATTCGCCGGTGCCATAGGCCGCATTGCCCGACGCCAGGATCTCGAAGAAGCCGACGATGATCACAAGCGAAGTTTCCTTGAAGGAGATCACGAACTGGTTGATCGTCGCCGGCAGCGCATTGCGCATCGCCTGCGGCAGCATGATGCGGCTGATGCGGTGCCAGTAGCTCAAGCCCAGCGCCATGGCCGCCTCTTCCTGGCCTTTCGGCACACCCTGAAGGCCGCCGCGCACGATTTCCGCCTGATAGGCCGAAAAGAACAGGGCCGATCCGACGATGACCCGGTAGAGTTTGTCGCCCTGCAACCATTGCGGCAGGGCGAAAGGCAGCACGACGGCGAAGGTGAAGAGGATGGAAATCAGCGGCAGCGAGCGCACGCCATCAATGATCAGACCGGTGGTGCGGGAGATCAGCGGCAGTTCTGACCGCCGCATGAGCGCAAGGCAGATGGACAGCGGAAAGCCGATCAGGCAGGTCGAGACGAAGATGAACAGCGTCAGCGCCAGGCCGCCCCACATCTCTTCACCAACATAGGAAAGACCCAGAACGCCGCCCTTCATCAGCACGTAAAAGGTAATCGCGCCGGTCAGCCAGACGGCCGCGATCCGCTTGCCGGTCCAGAAGGACGGAATGCAGGACAGGACGGTCATGACCACGACCGTGACGCAGGCCAGCGCCGAGCGCCATTGCTCGTCATAGGGATAGAGGCCGAAGAAGATGATGCGCCAGCGTGCCGCGATGACGGACCAGCAGGCACCCGAGGCCGCGAGGCACGCTTCGGCGCCACCTTCGGCGCCGAACACGGCCGACAGCACCGCCCAGTCGAGCAGCTTCCAGCCGAGGAAAAGCATCAGGCTCAGACAGACGAGCGAGACGACAGCCTGCAGCAGGGTCGCGAAATAGCGGCGCTGGAGATTCTTGAAGAAGCCGGGCCTCGGCGGCGCAAGAACAGTCATTGGAACCACGACACTCATGCCTATCCCCTCAGTTGATTGCCCTTGAGGGCAATCGCCTTGTTGATGCGGTTGAAGACGGCAGCAAGCGTCAGGTTGATGGCGAGGAAGCCCGCCATCAGGATGCCGATGGCCTCGATGGTCTGGCCCGAATGGTTGATGGCCAGCGCAACGATCATGAAGAAGTCGGTGAAGCCGACGGCGATGCCCATCGTGGTTGCCTTCATCAGCCAGACATACTGGTTGGCAAGGATCGGCAACATGGCCCTAAGCGCCAGCGGCAGCCGCACCATGGAGAAGACCTGCCAGGAGGACAGACCGAGCGACAGGGCCGCTTCCACTTGCCCCACGCCGACAGACTTGAAGCCGCCGCGAACGATCTCGCCGATATAGGAGCCGCCATAGATGCCGATGGCGATGACCAGCGTTGCGAACTCCGGCGGGATGCGCAGACCGCCGCGCAGGTTGAGACCCTTCAGCGCCGGCATATCGAGGAACGGCGTGTCCGGCAGGCGGCCGATGAACAGAACAAGCATCGCGAAAGCAATCGCCGCTGCGGCAGCGCCCAGCTGGAGCGGCAGGCGTCTATTGAGCGGCGCCCGAAGCCTTGCGGTGCGCCCGAGCCAGATCGGCAGCACGATCGCTACGATCAGCGCCAGACCGGCGGCCACCAGAGCCTGCCAGGCGACATTGGGAAAGGGAAGATAGAGACCGCGGCTGGTCAGCAGCGCGCCAGCGGCCTGATGGGCGTTGCGCGGCGACGGCAGATGCGTGATGACCGCATACCAGAAGAACACCTGCAGGATGAGCGGGATATTGCGGAAGATATCGACATAGGTCCGTCCGAGCAGCTTTGCGAGGTCGTTGGACGATGTGCGGGCGAGACCGACGATTGTGCCGATGACCGTGGCCAGCACCAGACCGAAGGTTCCGAGAAACAGCGTGTTGAGGATGCCGTTGACGAAATACCACCAGTAAGGGTCCATCGGCGTTGTCGGCAGCAGCGAGAAGTTCAGATCCCAACCGGTCGTCTTGAACAGGAAATCGAAACCCGAGGTGACGCCCTGTGCCGCCAGGTTCTGGCGGGCGGTAAGAACACCGGCGATGACAACGGCACCGAGCGAGCCGACGTAGAGCGCCTGCAGCAGGGCGCTGCGAACCTTCTGATTCCTCAGCAGGTTAACCATCGATCAAGCCTTTCGTAAGGGGAAAGACAGGCCCCGCACGGCTATGGGCCGGCGGGGCCTGAAAGCGCATCAATCAACCACGAGCGGGAACAGGACGCCGCCGTTGTTCCAAAGGTTGGTCAGTTCGCGGTCCATCTTGTAGGGCGATTCCTTGCCAAGATCGCGTTCGAAGATTTCCGCGTAGTTTCCAACCTTCTTGATCAGGTTGTAGGCCCAGTCGTCCTGGAGACCGAGACCCGTGCCCATGCCCGGCGTCGCGCCGAGGAACTTGGAAACCTGCGGCGAGGTCGGCGTCGCCTTAAGTTCGTCGACGTTCTTGGAGGTGATGCCTTCCTGCTCGGCAAAGAGCAGCGCGGTCAGCGTCCAGTTGGCAATGTCGACCCAGTTGTCGTCGCCCTGGCGCATGATGAACACTTCTGGCTCAACGGCCAGAACGTCCGGCAGGATGATGTGATCGTCGATATTGCCCTTGGCAGCGCGGGCAATGGCCAGAACCGGTCCCCACTGGGCATACATGTCGCAGCGGCTGGAGAAATAGGCCTGTTCGAGTTCTTCGGTCTTCTCGATGACGACAGGCTCGAGCTTCACACCCATCTTCTGTGCGTAAGCGGCAACCTGCTGTTCGATGCTGGTGCCGGCAGGAATGCAGATCGATCCGCCGTCGGCATCCTTGAGTGCGGCGATGTTCAGTTCCTTGTGCGCCATGATCTTGGTGGTGCCGAGATAATAGGACATCGAGAACTGCAGACCGAGTTCCGTGTCGCGGCTCAGCGTGCCGCCGGATGCTTTGATGACGATATCGACATCACCGGACTGAACAGCCGGCCAGCGCTGTGCCCAGCTGATCGGGACGATCTTCAGCTTCGAGGGGTCGCCGAGAACCGCGGTTGCAACCGCCCGGCAAAGATCGATGTCCATGCCCTTCCAGTTGCCCTTGTCATCGACTTCGGCAAAGCCGAGATACGAGCCATCGTGGCCGGTGCAATTGAGGACGCCGCGGGCCTTGACGGCCTCAAGCGTCTTGCCGCCGGCCGCTTCTGCCGGCACGGAAAATTGCATAAGGCCGAGCGCGATTGCTGCTGCTCCCCATTTCATAAACGTCATGGTCTTGCTCCACTGTTTTAGCTGTTCCGTTATATCATTATGGTATTCAGGCTCGCCGTTCCCGGCGACGCCCAGGCTGTCAGCCGCTTTCAGGTGGAAAGCGGGGTCGGCTTTACGACAGGTGAAATGCGAACGTCGCTCCACCAATCCTGTTGAATGAGCCAGCGATGCAAGGCGCCGACGGCTTTGACACGCAGATGTCCGCGCGGCAGCACGACGTAGAACCCTGGGACTTCTTCCTTCTTCATGTCGACAAGGACATCGCGGCCGAGCGGGGCGACGATCGCACCAGACCTCAGGTCTTCTTCCGCATCGATGACCGAGATCAGTCCGATGCCGATGCCCTGCAGGGTGGCGCGCCGCATTGTCGCTGCATCATCGAAGCCGATGCTGCCGTCACCGTTGCCCATCTCGACGCCGAGATGCCGCAGGATATCGGGCCACAGACGGTTGGACTTGACCGTATCCAGCAGCGTGAATTTCGTCAGGTCGGCAGCCGTCTTTACCTTCTCGCCGATGGCAGGCGTGCAGCAGATGATCTTCGGATCGGCCACCAGCAGCGTCGTCTCAAAATCGGGCCATTGTCCGTAACCCCACTGGATCGCCATATCGATATCGTCCCGGCCGAAGTCGGGAATATCGACCATCGTCGTCAGCCGGAGATCGGCACCCGGCAGGATTTCGCGGAAGAACGACAGCCGGGGAAGCAGATAGTGCGTGGCGAAATAAGGGCTGGCGTTGAGGTTGATGCGGTCACGATAGGTCGTCTTCGTCACCCGCCGCACGCCCTCGGCGAATTCATCGAAACCCGCTTTGACATAGTGCGACAGGAGGATCGCCGATTCCGTCAGCTCGATCACCCGGCCCCGGCGCTCGAACAGCGTCACCTGCAACGTGTCCTCCAGAAGCTTGATCTGCTGGCCGACCGCCTGCGGCGTGACCAGAAGCTCGTCCGCCGCCTGCCGGAAGCTCTTATGCTGGGCCACCGCATGAAAGACCCGCAATGCATTCAGCGGTGGAAGGCGCAACTTGCCGGTCATGTTCAGGTCTGCTCCTTCTGCTCAAGCTCCCGAGGCATTTTCTGGATAGGCAGCAACCGCACGCCTGGCGGCTTTAAGCGTAGATGTAGCCGCCGGAGACGATGACGTTCTCGCCGGTCATGTAGGTGTTCTTCGGGCCGCCGGTCATCAGCACCCATTCGGCAATCTCTTCCGGTAGCGCGCCGCGTCCGAGCGGGCTCGCCTTGGCCAGTTCGCCGAGGAACCCGAGTTCGCGGGCACGTTCCGTGGCCATCCCGGCCGGGGCGACCGAGTTGACCAGAATGCCGTCCTTGGCAACTTCATGGGCGAAGGAACGCGTCAGGCTGACGACGGCAGCCTTGGTAGCGGCGTAGTGGGCATTCTGCGGATGGGCCTTGAAGGCATCGACGGATGTCAGGTTGACGATCCGGCCGCGAACATGATCCTTGGGCTCCTGGGCCTGCATATGGCGAACCGCTGCCACCATCATGTGATAGGTGCCCTTGATGTTGATGCCATTGGAGGCATCCCACTCGGCGTCGGTGATGTCCAGGATCGGGCGGCGCGGATAGATCGCGGCGCAATTGATCAGCGTATCGATGCGGCCGAGCTTCGCGATGATTTCCTCGAAGGCGGCGTGGCATTGCGGACCAATCTGGATATCGCCTGCGGCAGACGCCGTGGGCAGACCCGCAGCACGCACCGGTTCCAGCGCCGCTTCTGCAGCTGCCTGGTTGATATCGATGATGCCGATTTTCGCAGCGCCTTCTGCGACAGCCATCTTGGCGAGAAGTGCGCCGAGGCCCGAGCCACCCCCAACGATTGCTACAGATAGTCCCTTCATCGCAGTGTCCTTACTTCTTGCCGCTTGGCGTTGTTGGGCGGGTTGGCATGATGTCGAAACGGGTAACGTCGGCCCAGGCGGGCAGCTGCAGCAGCGCCAGCACCATGTTCGCCACATCATCAGGCTGAACGGCGACATTGCCTTGATACATTGCGGCGCGCGCGTCCTCGTCGAGGATGCTCTTGTAAAGCTGCGTCTCCACCCGGCCGGCGACGATTTCGGTCACACGGACGCCGAACTGGGAAAGATCGGCCCGCAAGGCGGCGGAAAAGCCCGAGATCGCGGCCTTTGTCGCCGAATAGACCGCGACATTGGGAAAGGCCGTATGGGCGGCGGACGAGCCGGTGAAAATGATGTGGCCGGACTGGCGTTCGCGCATCTGCGGCACGACCAGCCGGGTCAGAAGGATTGCCGCGCTCAGATTGACCTCAAGCGTCGCATCAATGTCGGCGATCGCCATGTCGGCAAAATTGCCGAGCGGCGGCATCATGCCGGCATTGTTGATCAGCACATCGATCTGCAGGCCCGACAGCACGGACTCGAGTGCGTCCCGGTCGGTCACATCGACGGCGATCGGCGTGATGCCCGGCTGCTCCGACCGCAACTCCGCCAATGCGGCCTTGCTGCGCCCGACGGCGTAGACCTCGTAGCCGGCGCGGCTGAGTGTCAGGGCCATGGCCCGGCCGATACCGCTTGTCGCGCCTGTGATGAAGGCTGTTGTCACGTTCGCTTCCCCATTGCCGTGCCTTCAATGTGCGGCCTTCCCGACGGCAGAGAAACCAAGAAAACCAGCAAAAAGGAAAGATAAACTTTCTCATCGACATTTCGAGGACAAAGAGCGAAGAGCAGCTCAAAGGTAAATCGATCCCGCAATGGAGCGAAAAGGCGTGGAAACTCAGCCTGTTTCTCCTGGCCGCGCGAAATCCACACAGGAAAATGCTGCTTTCGCAAGCGGGCTGCACAAGCCCTATGCAGAGACGATTTGCCGTCGCAGCCGGGAGGGCATCAGTCGCGCGTTGCAGCCGTTTTTTGCAGGTCGCCGAACAGGGATGCGGCCGCCCGCTTCTGCTCGATATCGCTCATCTCGATGCCCGCTGCATGGGCAAGTGTTCTCACCCGCTCGAGGCTGTTGTGCAGATGTTCGCGCATGCAACGGCGGGCGCCGTCACTGTCACGCTTCACGATGGCATCGACGATGGCCTGATGTTCGCTGTGGATGCGCTCGTAATAGACATCCTTCAACTCCGGCCGGACGACATAACCCAGCTGGTGCCGTGGAACGATCATCGGCCGGAGATAGCTCAAGAACGCATGGATGAACTCGTTGCGGGTCGCCTTGGCGATGGCCAGATGAAAGTCGTAATCATAGTGGATCTGCACCGCGCTCGGATCCGCATGGCGCGCATCGACCTGTTCCATCAGGTCGCGGATCGCTGCGGCCTCTTCATCGGACCGGCGCTCGGCGCAGAGGCCCGCCGCCTCGACCTCGACGCTCAAGCGCAATTCGAGTAGTGCGATCGTCTCCGGCAGCGATTTCAGCGCGTCGTCGGGGATCGAGAAGGTTCGCGGCGCCGGAACATCGTTGACGAACATGCCGCGCCCCTGACGCCGCACGACCAGCCCCTCGGATTGCAGCCGGACCACAGCCTCGCGCACGACCGTGCGGCTGACGTCATATTCGGCGCAAAGCTCCGCCTCCGTCGGCAGCTGGGCGCCCGGCTGCAGGGCCCCGCTGCTGATCTTTTCACTCAGGCTATCGGCCATGACGGCTGAAAGTGACTTGCGCTTTGTCATCGTTCCCTTCCATCGTATTTTCCGGCCAAATGCAAGATTGCAGCACTCCAGAACGGCTCAGACGGCGGCGGTGACGATCAGTTCGACCAGCATGCCCGGCTTGGCCATCCGTCCCTGACCTGAAGATCGCGCAGCTGCATGTTCCATCGGCATCCAGCGGTCCCAGACCGTGTTCACCTCGTCGAAATCCCTGACATCATCGAGCCACATCTGCACATGCAGAATGCGCGTCTTGTCCGTGCCGGCCTTTGCCAGCAGCACGTCGATCTTGCCCAGAACCTCGGTCATCTGATCGGCAGCGGACTGGCCGGGCTGCGCCACCTGCCCGGTCAGGTAAAGAGTGCCGTTGTGAATGACGCCGTGGTGAATGCGCGTGTCGAAATCGAAGCGTTGAATATCGGTCATACTTGGTCTTTCTGTTGGGCCGGACGGATCGGGTTGCCCTGGAGGTAATGGGCGTAAGGCGCCTGGACGAGCCAGCCGGCATCGACAGGCAGGGTGACGCCGGTGATGGCGGCGGCACGATCCGAGCACAGGAAAAAAGCCGCCTCGGCCACGTCCTGCGGCTCGACGAAGCGGCGCAGCGCCGTCGTCGCCTTGATGGCCTCCGGGTTGCGTTCGCCTTTGGCGATCTTGTCCTTCAGACCATCCGACAGGGTGTAGCCGGGGGCAACGGCATTGACCCGCACCCCGTGCGGACCAAGTTCGGCCGCGAGGATCTGGGTCAGAGCCAGCACCGCGTGTTTTCCCGGCGTGTAGGCCGGCAGCGACAGCGGCGCGAAGGAGGCCAGCGAGCCGACGTTGAGGATCGCCCCGCGCCCGGCCGCCGACATCAGCCGGCCGAAGATCTGGCAACCGAGCAGGGTGCCGCGATAATTGACGCGCCAGAGCCGTTCGTTCTCGTCGAGATCCTGGTCGAGGACCCGCTTGCCGCTTTGCAGGATGCCGGCGCAATTGACCACCACATGCGGCGTGCCGAACGCCGCAGACACGGAGCGGGCCAGCGCCTCGACGGAGGCGTCATCGCCGACATCGGTTTCGATGAAGCGGGCCGCCGGTGCGCCGGCCGCCACGCATTGCCCCTGCACCTCGAGGCCTCTGGCGCCATCGCGCCCGGCGAGCACGACCTGGTGCCCCTCGCCTGCAAAGCGCAAGGCAATGGCCCGGCCGATCCCCGAGGTGCCACCGATGACGACAGTTGTCTGGACCTCAGCCATTGCTGCGATCCTTGCGGTCGATGTCGAAGAAGGCGGACATGGCCTCGACCTGGAAATCCATCATCGGCCGGCCCGGCTGAACCCGGCATCCGAGCTTTTTTGCTTCGCGCAGCAAAGGCGTTTCGGCCGGTTCCATGATGATGTCGACCACGGTCATCTCAGGCGTCAGCTTGCTGACATCCAGCGGCAGCGGATCGGTGGCCTTCAGGCCTGATGATGTGGCATTGATCGCCATGTCCATGCCGGACGGGTCGGCGGCACCGACCGCGATACGGCAGGCGGGGAAGGCCTTGGCCACCAGCGACGCCAGGTTTTCGGCGCGGGCCCTGTCGATATCGGTCAGGCGGATTTCGGCCGCCCCGGCCTCGGCGAGGCAATAGGCCAGAGACGATCCGGCTCCACCGGCGCCAACCTGCAGGATGCGCTGGCCGGCGATCCTGTGCCCGCCGGCGTTGAGCGCGTCGATAAATCCGACGCCGTCGAAATTGTCGGCGTACCAGCTGCCGTCCGGCAGGCGGCGCACCGAATTGGCACTCTCGACACGGGAGGCGCGGTCATGGGCGGCGGCGCATTTTTGATAGACGGCGGCCTTGTAGGGGACCGAGACGATGACGCCGCGAATGTTGTCGGCGGCCGTGATGCCGGCCCAGAACGTGTCGAAGTCTTCCGGACGGCAGCTCAGCGGCACCATCAGGCTGTCGAGCCCCTTCTCCTCGAATATCCCGTTGAAAATTCCGGGGCTCTTCGCATGCCCCACAGGGTGGGCGAGCATGACGAAAATTTCAGCCTTGCCAGTTCCGCGCATCGGTCAGTTCCTTTTGTTCGACAATTCATGATTGCTGAGAAATTCCAGTGCCTTGACGAGAGACGAATGGTCGCTGTCGGCGCCGCCGTCACGCGCCGCGCAGGCATTCATCAGTTCCTGCGTGGTGGCCGTGTTGGGCAGCGCCACACCCAGAGCGCGGGCGCTTTCCAGCGCCAGCCCGAGATCCTTCTGATGCAGCCGGATGCGAAACCCCGGCGTGAAGGTGCGGGCGATCATGCGCTCGCCATGCACCTCGAGCACGCGCGACGCGGCAAACCCGCCCATCAGAGCCGTGCGGACCCTGGCCGGATCACAACCGGCCTTGCTGGCAAAAACCAGGGCCTCGGCCACCGCCTCGATATTGAGGGCGACGATGATCTGGTTGGCGATCTTGCAGATCTGGCCGGCGCCGTTGTTTTCGCCGACCAGCGTGATGTTCTTGCCGAGGATTTCGAACAGGGGCAGCGCGCGGTCGAACTCCGCCTGAGGACCACCCACCATGATGGTGAGACTGGCGGCCTTGGCACCGACCTCGCCGCCCGAGACCGGCGCATCGAGATAACCGGCCCCGGTGGCGCGGACCGCTTCGGCGAGCCGGGCGGTGGCGATCGGGCTGATCGAGCTCATGTCGATGACAAGCTGACCCGCCCGCAACCCTTCGAGGATACCGTTTCTGCCCGAGAGCACACGCTCCACATCCGGCGTATCGGGCAACATGGTGATGACGATGTCAGCCTGCCGTGCGACCTCCGCCGGGGAGCCAAGCACGCTGGCCGGCAGGCCGTCCGGCAGCGGCGAACGGTTGAGGCTGGTGACGATCTCATGCCCGGCGGCGGCGAGATTGCAGGCCATCGGCGCGCCCATCACACCCAGCCCTATAAAGCCTATCTTCAATCTCTCGCTCCTTTTTGCGTGGCCCGCGGTCATCGGCGCTTGCAGCGGCAATTCAACATATGATATATGACATCATACAAAGTTCAACGGCCTCTTTGGCTATTTGTTTGGAGATGGAAACATGCAGGAGCGAGCCAACAGCTTGAAGACCGCCATCGCTGGCGGGCAGGTGCACCTTGGTATCTGGTGCTCGCTGGCCACGGCCCTGACGACGGAACTGGTTGCCGGTTCCGGCCCCGGCTGGCTGCTGATCGACGGCGAACACAGTCCGAACGATCTGCGCACCATCATGAGCCAGCTCCAGGTCGTCGCCGCCTTTGCCTGCGAGGGCGTCGTTCGCCTGCCGTCCGATGATGCCAACCTGATCAAACAGGCCATGGATATCGGCGCCCGCAGCCTGATGATCCCGAATGTGCGCACGGCGGATCAGGCGCGCGCGATCGTCGGGGCCATGACCTACGCGCCAAACGGCTGCCGCGGCTTTTCCGTGGCCCATCGCGCCAATGCCTTCGGCCGCATTGCCGGCTATCACGCCAAGGCCGGCGAGCGTCAGCTTCTGGCGGTGCAGATCGAATGCGCGACCGGCGTGGCCAACGCGGCCGACATCGCGGCGGTTCCGGGGGTCGACGTGCTGTTCGTCGGGCCGGGCGACCTGTCAACCAACTTGGGGGCCATGGGCAATCCCGGCGCCGATCACGTCCAGGCGGCAATCGCCTCCGTGCAGGCGGCCGCCGCCGCCGCCGGCAAGGCCAGCGGCATTCTGGCCCCGGTCAAGGCCGATGCCGACCGCTATATCGCCGCCGGCTTCACCATGGTCGCGGTCGGTTCCGATCTCGGGCTGCTGGCGCGCGGCTCGGACGCACTCGTCGCCTCCTTCAATCGTTGAGGCGGGACGCCATGGCCAAGCCCCCCTACAAGGCGCCGGCGCTCAGCGCCTATGACATCATCATCGCCGGCGGCGCGGCAGTCGGCTCCTCGACGGCCTACTGGCTCAGCCAGGCCCTGGGCTCAGGCGCCTCCATTCTCGTCGTCGAGCGCGACAGCAGCTACGAATTTTCCTCGACGGCGCTGTCGACCAGCGCCATCCGGCAACAATATTCCAACCCGATCAACGTCAAGATCAGCCAGTTCGGCATCGAGATCATCCGCAGCTTTGCCGAACGCATGGCACCGTTCTTCGACAATGAACCGGCCCCCGGTCTCGGTTTTCGCGAACATGGCTATCTCTATTGCTGCTCGCCCGACGGCATCGACGCGGCGCGGGCGCGCGTCGATCTGCAGCGCAGCCTCGGCGCCCACACCATCTTCCTCGAGCCGGGAGCGCTGAAGGACCGGTTTCCCTGGATCAACGCCGAGGATCTCGGCGGCGCCTCCTGGGGAGCGCGCGACGAAGGCTGGTTTGATTCGATGGGCCTGCTCAACGGCTTCCGCCGCGCCGCGCGCGCCTGTGGCACCGAATATATCGACAATGCCGTCACCGGGCTCGCGCTCGCAGGCAACCGCGTGACGTCCGTGCGGCTGGCGACCGGCGAAAGCATCGCCTGCGGCACGCTGGTCAACGCCGCCGGCCCCCGGGCCCAGCAGGTCGCGGCCATGGCCGGCCTCAGCATTCCCGTCGAGCCGCGCAAGCGCTACAGCTTCGTCTTTGCCAGCGCCAACCCGGTCCCGGGCCGCATGCCGAATGTCATCGATCTCTCGGGCACCTTCGTGCGGCCGGAGGGCGAGCTCTTTCTCACCGGCAACACGCCGCTCAACGACGGGCCGGCGGACTATGACGATTTTGAAATGGACCACAGCGAATTCGAGGACCGTATCTGGCCGGCCCTCTGGCACCGCATTCCCGGCTTCGATGCGCTGAAAGTGCAGACCAGCTGGACGGGCCATTACGAATACAACACGCTCGACCACAACGGCATCGTCGGCTTTCACCCGGAGCTGACAAACTTCATGTTCGCCAACGGCTTTTCCGGCCACGGCCTGCAGCAATCACCCGCCGTCGGCCGCGGCGTCAGCGAACTGATCGTGCACGGCACATTCCAGACCTTGGACCTCTCGCCCTTCGCCTATGAACGAATCCCCCTGAATGCGCCCTTTCTCGAGGAAGCGGTTATCTGAAACGTGGCTGTGGCGAGAGCCATGCCGCGCGTTGTCGACGACAACGTGAAGATCCGCGTGAAGGCGGATGGTTCGGGTGTCGAGCTTGCCAATGTGAAGATGTCGATGAACCCGTTCGACGAGATTCGTCTTCTTGTCATTGAAAATGAGAAACCGGGACGGAAGGTTTACCGCACGAGGACGCCAAAGCGAAAGTGTTCGATTACATCGAGCGCTTCTAAAATCCGAAGTGTGAGGTCTCCAATGGTTTCACTGAGCGCTCCGGCTGCCTGCTACTTCGAGCAATCGCTTTGCCATCCGGGACATGATCTGCGATCGATCATATTTCTCTAAAAATGCCTCGCGTTTTGTCATGCCCAGATTGAGGCTCTCAAGGGCCTTCAGCCCGCCCTCCACATCACAAGGCTCGATGACTGCAGCGTTGCTAATCTCATTGGCGATGAAGTTCGCGCTGAAGCCGCTTACACCGGCCAGGATAGGTTTGCCGGTGGCAGCATACTCAAAAAGTTTTGACGGAATGACGCGCTCGAATGCAGCGACGTCATTCAGATGCAGGAAGAGGATATCCGCTTGCCGGTAAATGTCGATAATTTCTGCCCTCGGTACCGGCGGTAGAAGGATCACATTTGTCACGGAACGGGCTTGTAAAGCATTCCTCAATGCGTCGATTCGGCCGCCATCCCCGACTACACGGAACCGTGCCTTGCCCTCGGTCCTGGCAGCAAACTCTGGCAGAATGAGATCCAAACCTTGCCCATCGCCTATGTTGCCTGCGTAGACGATATCTAGAATCCCATCAACCTTGGGTGAGAGAGGCGAAAAATCTGCTAGAAACGACTCGTCGATCCCGTTGGTGAAAACATCCAACGTAAGTTCCTTGCCATACCTTTCTTGAAAATAGGGTACGAAGCCGCCGGAAACAACGTTCATTCCATCCGCGCTGGTTACGACATAGCGCTCGAGAAGCCCGAATACTTTCAGGACCTGCCTGGAGACCTTTCCCTTGGAGAGGGTTAGCATCGTCTCTACGAAAATATCACGAATGTCGATGTAAAGCGGTGTCTTGGAGCGTCGCGCGATATATGTCCCCAAGACCGCAGTCATCAGGCGGCTGGACGTGGCGAAGACAAGGTCGTATTTGCTTTCCTTCGCCAATCTGGCTGCTGCGCGAGCAAACTTGATAAAGCGTTTTCCCTGGCTCAATCGACTGAAGCCTGGGGGAGGCTGCGCGATGCGCGTGATCGTGGTCCTGCCCTGCACTTCACGTTCAGAAGCTTGCTCGGAAGCGGTCGCGTTGTAGCGATTTGGCATGGTTGTGATGACGTCGATTTCCAGATCGCCGCCACCTTGCTCGACAAGCGCCTTAACGAGCGACGTCGCCCGGAAAGAGCCGGCCGAGAGGTCAGGGGGGTAATAATATGTCAGCAACAGAATACGACGGGTCATTGGGCGATCAACTCGAAATTCGTTAAGACTGGTTGAAGAGGTCCGGTCTTCTGCCACGTCAAAACCTTGCGTGGCAAGCGAACGCCGAATTCCGGAGCGAACCAACCGTCGACAGTTGAACATGTTGCGATCCCATGAACGCGGACTTCGACCAAATGGCCGCCGGCCGTACGAAGGCGCCAACCGTTGTCGTGGGTGGCCTCTATCGTCACGCAAGGGTGCAGCGGAAAACGTGAAATCACACTATGCGCCGCTGCACTGCGAATCGTGTCCGTTATCTGCACGCTGTTGCCCGCCAGAGATATCGCGCGTTCATGGACGGGCTTTCCGACCAAAAACCGATAGCCATCATGGGAAGCCTGCGCCTGCTCGCCATCTCCTGACAGCGAAACATTGCGCGGGCGCGCTCGGCGTCCAACCCTGAAGCTGGACCAGACTTCCGACGAGTTCTGGCCGTCAATTTCAACGGTGGCATGGGAAGATGTGCTGCGCTCGGCGCACCGCAGCGCACCATTCTGGTAGATCGATGTTCCCCCGTTGGTAATCAATCGCTCGTCGCCCACGGAAATCTCGACGGAGAGCGTGTCGGCATGGCCGTGGCCTGGAATATAAGCAGGCCCAACTGGAGCAGCGTCAAATATTGCCGTATAAGGTCCTGCAACGAGGCGTATGTATCCGCTCTCTTGAAGCCAAGTGGAAACCGGCGTTGCCGCTTCCACGTGCAGGTCAAGGCCTGTCGCATAGTGGGCCAGTTGCGCATAGTTGCGTGCTTCACGGAATGCAGCATCGTTGAACAGCGCAATCTCACCGTCTGGATGGGTCATGGCTGCCAGCCAGTGAAGCATGTCCAAGCCAGTATCCCGCCAGTTCGCGACGTGTTCCGCAAGTTCGTCGGGGTATATCCTGCCGAGCTGAACCAAGTCGAGCATGTCTTCTGTCAACAGCGCATGATACATTGGACTACGCTCGAAATGTGCCCCATCGGAAAGCACCTGCTCCGCAATCTCTTTGTTTATAAGATCGAGTCCGCAGGCAAGCCATTCCCCGGCCTCTTTGCCGTCGAGAAAGCAACCCAGGAAGATCAGCGCCTTTGCGTTAACAAATAGATGGTTTCCGCGTAGATGATGTTCGAGCTGCCTGCGCAAGGCGCGGCCTTGCACGGTCAGACTGTTGACAAATCCGTCGGGAAGCGGCGCATGCGACAAGGCAGCAGCGATCCAGTTGACTGAACGGCGCGAGAGCGTATAGGGCTCCCACCCAGCGCCTTGAAGTGGTGGATTCTCGCGTATCCATCGGGCTATGATATCACGATGCCATTGAGCGCGCTCTGCCCCCGGCGCACTCAGAAGATCGTCGAAATAGTGGAGATTATAGGTCCACAGACGAGGCAGTGTTGGCTCGTTCCAGCCAGCATAAACCGCGAGATCAAATTCCTCGGCCAAAAATCTGAAGCGAGTCGGCGACATCATGCTTTGGGGATGCGGTGTATAGTTTGTCCACGAAGACTTTGGCTCGCGACGGACCAGCGTTGGTCCTTCCAGGCTTTTCAGGCTTGGCAAGCGGCGGACAAGCCTGTTGATAACTTGCCCCGGCTGAAGATGGACAAGTGTTCTTGCCAATCGGCCCAGATTCATTGCGCATCCTTCATGATGATTTCCCGCGCATATCCAGCAAAAGTGTGGCGCGATCTTGGTTTCGAAATCACCTCAGCCCTCAATCTTTGAAGCATGAAGCACTTTCAGCGTGCATATTGGTAGCACGCTGCTACGATGTCGATGTTTTACTGTGCGTCGAGCAAATTCGCCGCCTCGATGGTTACACGGGCGACTTCGAATATCTCGTCGATCGGAATCGCGCCCTTCCCGTCGCCGATCGCGCTAAGGAACGCAGCCGCACATGCGTGCTGGCCCTTGTCCTGCTTCCAAAGATTCATTTTCTTGAACTGCGTCCAGCCGAATCCTCGCAGCTTGCGGAAATTGTCGAGTTGCAGCACACGCCCGGCGGCAAAGACTTCCACCCGCTCCTTGGGGAAGCTGTTCGAGCCATTCGCCAGATACATGATTGTCCCAAACGATCCATCGGCAAAGCCGAGGGTTATGGAAGCCTTGTCCCCTGCGATCTCAACACCCGTCGCATCGCCCATTCGTCGCGCCTGCACGGATACGATTGGGCTGCCAGCCAAGAAGCGCATGAGATCAATCAAGTGGCAGGCTTCGCCGATAATCCGACCGCCGCCCGTTTCTCGTGCCTGCGTCCAGTGATCTGCAGGGATCGCGCCGGCATTCATCACAATCAGGAACGATTTTGGCTGCGCGACCGGATCCAGAAGCGATTTCATTCTCTGAATCTGCGGCGCAAAACGCCGATTAAATCCGACCATCAGTTGTGGACCGTATCCGCTCTGATGCGCCTTCTGGTATGCGCCCTGAACCCTGTCGAGCTCATCAAGGGACAATGCCAGAGGTTTCTCAACGAAGACATGCTTGCCAGCCTCTAATGCGCCTTCGACGAGGCGGGCGTGACTGTCGTGGCGCGTCACAATCACTGCAGTATTGATATCGCTGTTTGTATATATCGCGCCTGTTTCGGTGGAGGCTTCGGCAAAGCCTGCACGGCTACCGTGAATTACCCCGCTGACGCCGCCTGCTGTAACTATCGTGTGGAGTTGTGCGCCAGCTGCCTTGAAGGCCGGGATCAGCATTCGGGACGCATAACTGCCAGCGCCGATGAAACCCAGGACTGGACGCTCCGGATTGAAGCTCCGCGGAAGTTCGCCCAGTGAAACCTTCCGAACATCGCGATTGTCCGCTTTTTGACTGTAATCGAGCATGATACCGAGCGCGCTCTTGTCGTCGGTCAGTAGCGAGTAGGCTGAAGGCGCATCATCAAAGGCAAAGCGATGCGTGATCAGCGGCTTTACGTCCAGTTGGCCAGACGCCATCATGTCGAGAACTGCTTGAAAATTGCGTTGTTCCGTCCAGCGTACGAAGCCGATGGGATAATCAACCCCATCTTCCTCATAGGTCGGGTCGTAGCGGCCCGGCCCGTATGAGCACGAGACCTGGAAACTCAATTCCTTCGTGTAAAAGTCTGCGCGGTTGAGATCGAGGCCAGCCACCCCCACAAGCACGATACGTCCGCGCTTACGACTCATCTGGGCTGCCTGCCGCACGGGGTCACTGGACTTCGTCGAGGCCGTAATGATGACCGCATCGACGCCGTCGGTTCCACTGAAGGCTATACCAGCGGCCACTGGGTCTTCGCCGTTTGAAGGATTGCATGTCGTCGCGCCGAAACGTCGCGCCAGCGCAAGTTTGGCGTCATCAAAATCGATCGCCAGGACACGGCAACCCTGAGCGCGCAGCAACTGGACCGTGAGCAGGCCGATGAGTCCCACGCCTGTCACCACAACACACTCGCCAAGCGTTGGCTTGGCAAGGCGGATGCCTTGAAGACCGATGCTGGCAACGACCACAAACGCGGCAGAGTCGTCGTCCACCGCATCCGGAATGCGAGCGCACAGGTTCTTGCCAACCCGCACGACGTCAGCATGCGACCCATTGGAGACGACGCGGTCGCCCGGCGTTAAACCCTCGACACCGCAGCCCACTTCGCTAATGATACCGACATTGCAGTAGCCAAGCAGCAGGGGTTGGGCCAGTTTCGACTTGACCGCTTCAACGGTGGTCATCAGTCCATCTGTACGCACCTTGTCGATCACCATACGGACACGTTCGGGTTGCTGGCGCGCCTTCTGGAAGTAGGACGCCTGGCCGAAGTCCACGAGCATGCGTTCGGTGCCTGCCGAAATGAGGCTGACGGTTGTATGGATCAGGACCGCATTGGCGCCGGCGTGCGGGGTCGGCGCTTCGGCAATATAGGTCGCGCCTTTTGCCATGTCCTGCAAGATCTGTTTCATTTATGGACCTTAGTGTTAGGCGAGCCGTGTCGGCCTGGCGTAATTGATCAATACGGCGCGGAAAGCACCTTTGAAGACGAAGAGGCTTCCGGCGGCCGCACCCACGATTCCGACCGTGTCGATCAACGTCTGCATATCGTCGACGCTGCCAGCACCCCCAAGGATCGATATCGGGGTGGAAACTGCAGCTCTGACCTGGCGCGCCAGATCGAGGTCGTATCCGTTCATCATGCCGTCCCGGTCGATCGAGTTTATGACTATCTCGCCTGCACCAAGCTCCGTTGCCTGCTGGCAGAACTCTAGGAGATCGACCTTGTGTTTATCACGCCCGTTAGAGGTATAGACAGTATAACCGTTGAGCAGCTTGTTCTTGCGCACGTCAAGCGTCACGACGACACTCTGCCCACCAACGGCCTCGGCCATTTCTTTGATAAGCGCGGGGCGAGCAAGCGCCCCAGAGCTGATTGACACTTTCTCGAAGCCCATGGCGACGACCTTCGCCGCTTGGCCGGCAGTTTTGATCCCCCCTCCATAGGACAGCGGCATTCTGCTTTCTACGGCGAGGCTGCGCAGCAGGGCAACGTTTGGTTCCTTCTTTAGAACGCTCGCGTCAATGTCGAGAAATATGAGTTCATCAACGGCCTTTTCGTTGAAGATCTTGACTGCATTCAGCGGGTCGCCGACATATTTTGCGTCTTTGAACTGCTGCGTTTTCACTAGGCCGCCGTCATGCAACAGCAGGCAGGGGATGATCCGAGATCGCAGCATGGTCACAGCTCCGCAAAGTTTCGGAAAATGGCGACACCATTCGCGTGGCTCTTCTCCGGGTGAAACTGCATGCCAAAGACATTTTGGCGCGCGACGGCGCAAGTGATGTTGTTGCCGTAATCAACAGTTGCGGCAATGTCGTCCTGTTCACACGGATCGAAATAGTAGCTGTGCAGGAAGTAAAAACCTTGGACGGTATCGACGCCATCGAACAGGCGCGCTCCGGGGTTGGTCCTAACGGTGTTCCAACCCATGTGTGGCAAGCGAGGCGCTGACGGAAGCATGGAAGCGTCAATTTTTCTGACGCGCCCCCGGATCCAACCCAGACCGGAAAGCTCGCCCTCATCGCTCGATTCCGCCAAGATTTGCATGCCGACGCAGATGCCGAGAACCTTCTTTCCACGCTCAAGAACCTGCTGGTTGAGAAGTTCCACCATGCCGGAATTCCTGAGGTAGCTCATGGTCGTGTCGAACGCACCGACACCTGGAAGGATGTAACGCTCCGCGTGCTCGAGTTCGGACAGTTGCCCGGTGACCACGTGTGGGACCTTGAGCTGTTTGAAAATGTTGGCAATTGCACCGACGTTGCCGGAGCCGTAGTCGATGATTGCGATCATCTCTTCACCGACCTTTCGACACCTATCCACTTGAGCACCTTGGCCCCGGCGTCAAACATCCAGTCCTGGTTGCGGTAGTCCCGGTAGGTCTTCTTCGGCATCGTGTGGTAGTGTCTTAATTCATCGACCGAAATGCCGAGTTTTGTGGCAATGTACTCGAATTCCTCATCAATGGTTGCAGGATCGTATGCGGGCATTTGGAGCTTCTCAAGTGCCTCATCACGTGTCATCTGCCCCGTCAGGATGAGGCTGGAATACTGAACACGGCGCGTGTCGTAGCCAAAGCGTGTCGGCAACCAGTAGCCCTCGAAAAACTTCGTGAACCGCGACTCGAAATGCTTTTGCGGATATGGGCGCCATCCATATTTCTCCGAAAGAGTCTGGATCGCGGTCGCCTTCGTATAGGGTAGCCAGTTAAGAGGCTTCACAACCTTCACACCGCGCAGATAACGCAGATAGACCTTATGAAAGAGAATGCTGCTGAACGGATAGGTCTTCAGCTGACGCGTGCCGAAACGTCTGTGAATATCGCGAATTTGTGCCATATCGGTCCCATGATACAGCCATTCCAGCGGGTTGCGGACACATTCGGTGGCGAAGTTGCCACCATTCAGGATGTACTTGATATTGTACTTGTTGGCAAAATGATAAAGCGTCGCAACAAACGCATGGTCCTGGGGAATGTCGAGGTGCGGCACGCCTGACTTGAAGAAGGCCAGCTGGAAATCGCGCATCTCCTCCCAGTTGATGACTTCCGTGTAAAGGTCCAATCCTAGCTTGTCGACGAGCATCTGGATATTGTTGACCGCAATATCGGTGTTCCAGCCGCCATCAACATGGAATACCAGCGGTCGTAGGCCGAATTCCGAAACGGCAAGATGCAAAAGGTAGGAACTGTCCAATCCGCCGCTCATGCCCATGATGCAGTCAAAGGGCTTACCTTTTCCATTCTGCTTTATCTTGTCGACCATCTCGCGGAACAGCTGCTTGCCGTGCTCATCGGGATGCCACTCGGGCTTCACGTCACGTTGGAACCCGTTGCAGTGATCGCAAACGCCTTGGGCGTCGAACACGATCTGTGCATCGCTGGTATCCATCACACAGCAGGTGCATATTCTGTAGGGTCGGCTCATTTTGTTTTGCTCTCTGGTTCGATCGTCACTCTTGCAACTTCAATTTGAAGCGCCGCAAAAATCCATGGCGCCCTTGGCTTTCAAGGCGGCGGACATTTCAGCCCGCAGGAATTGCCGGTGCTTCACCAGAAGAACGAACAGTGCATCTTCCTGCATCGCGTCTTCCAGCGAGACAAGTTCCAGCGCCTCGTGAGTATCGATATTCGGTTCAACAGCGATGACGTTATAACCTTGCGACTGAAGATTGAGCGCAATTTCCAGCGCGGGCGATTCGCGAAGATCATCAATATCCGGCTTGAAGGCTAGGCCGAGGCAAACGATCTTGGGTTCGGCATCGCGCGCGGCGCGCCACCCCTGCGCAGACGCCTTAATTTTGTTAACCACCCATTCGCTCTTGTGATCGTTGACTTCGCGCGCTGTGCGGATCAAGCGTGCGTTCTCAGGGTCAGACGCGACTATGAACCAGGGGTCCACCGCGATGCAATGACCACCAACGCCCGCGCCGGGCTGCAGGATGTTTACACGCGGATGCCTGTTTGCAAGCGCGATGACCTTCCAGACGTCGATTCCTTTTTTATCGCAGATCATCGATAACTCGTTGGCGAAGGCGATGTTGACGTCGCGAAAGCTGTTTTCCGTCAGCTTGCACATTTCGGCACAGGCAGCTTCAGTCTCCAACACGTCGCCGCGTACGAAACTGCGATAGAAATCCGCCACAATTCTGGAAGCTTCCGGGGTCAAACCACCAACTACCCGATCGTTTTCGACGAGTTCCGTCATGATCTTTCCGGGCAGCACGCGCTCTGGGCAATATGCGATGAACAGTGCCTCCGGATCGACCCCAAGGGCGCGCAATTCCTCGGCGATTCGCTGTGTCGTGCCGACCGGCGATGTCGATTCCAGGATGACAAGGTTTCCAGGCCGCACATAGGGCGCAATACTCTGCGTTGCATTGATCACAATATCGATATTGGGCCGCGGTATGGGACCTCCTTCATGGAAGGGAGTGGGCACAGCGATAATGAAAACGTCGGCGGCCTGCGGCACCAGATCAGCGCGCAGATTTCCCTGCGACACCGCTGAATGTACAAACGCGTCAAGGTCCGGCTCCACGATATGAATCTGACCTGAATTGATTGTGTCTATCGCATTCTGATTGACATCCACGCCTATGACCTGATGTCCCTTGCTTGCTAGCAAGGCAGCCGTGGGCAGACCGATATAGCCGAGACCGACCACACAGACTTTACGCTTCAAATCACGATCTCCTTCAAATGCGCCACGATGCGACTACAGGCATTCCCATCGCCGTAAGGGTTATGCGCCTGAGCCATCGTTTCATAATGTTTGTCGTCATCCAGCAGAGCTGAAAGTTCCTTCACAATACGGCGCTTGTCCGCACCCACCAGAAGCACCGTCCCTGCCTCGACTGCTTCCGGTCGCTCGGTGACGTCGCGCATGACAAGAACCGGCTTGCCCAGGCTAGGCGCCTCTTCCTGTATGCCTCCACTATCCGTCAAGACGACATGGCAGTATTGAAGCAAAAGAGCAAACGGCTCGTATTCCTGTGGAGCTATCAGGTGAAGATTCGGTATGTTGTTGAGTGCAGCGCGCACGTGAACCGCAACATTCGGGTTTAAATGCACGGGATAGACGAAATGGATCTCCGGGTAGCGTCCGGCCATTTCTGCCAGTGCCGCCGTGATCTGCTCGAAGCCATGCCCGAAGTTTTCCCGTCGATGCCCGGTAATCAGAACGTAGCGCTTGGATGTCAGCGGGAAGCGCAGCAGATCCCTCAACCCATCAAGCACGGCCTCGGTCCGTTTCGGTTCGTCTGCAAACCTCTTGAGTATCCATTTCAACGCATCGATTACCGTATTGCCGGTCTTGAAGATCTTCTCCGCCGGCACCGCCTCTGCCGCCAGATTGGCGACGCTTTTATCGGTAGGGGCGAAATGGATGCTGGCCAATCGCCCCACAAACTGCCGGTTCATTTCTTCCGGGAATGGTGCGGACAGATCATGCGTACGCAGGCCCGCCTCGACGTGCCCGACAGCGACGTTGGAATAGAAAGCCGCGAGAGCGGTCGCAAAAGCAGTTGTCGTGTCGCCATGCACAAGCACGATGTCCGGCTTCTCTCTTTCAAGAACGGCTTTCATTTCGATCAGCACGCGCGCAGTGACATCAAACAGCGTCTGGCCCGGACGCATTATATCAAGGTCTATATCGGGTATAATGTTGAACACGCTGAGGACTTGGTCGAGCATGTCGCGGTGCTGCCCTGTCACGCAGATACGCAAATCGAACTCTTCCGGGTCTGCCTTCAGAGCATGACAAAGAGGCGCCATCTTGATGGCCTCCGGACGGGTTCCAAATACGATAAGAACTTTTTTCATGAACCTTACTTCAGTATACGTGTTGCCAGCGAACGATAATCCAACAGGCGTGACGCGATCTTCAGGGATTTGGCGGACATTTTCTCCAGCGCAGCAGGGCACTCGGAAATGGCGCGAAAGACACCATACAGGTCATCGGCGTTATCAAGCATCCAGCCGTTCCCCTCCACAAAGGGCTTATGACTTGGCACATGATCCAGCACAACCGGACAACGTGCGCAAAGCGACATTTGCATGGTAGCCGATTGTGTTCCAGGCTGGACATAGACATCCGCCGCGCAGAGCAAGTCGCTCAGATCGTCAGTTTCCTTCCAGCCTAGAAAACTGATCCGCGAGTCGGCTGCAACCAGAGCCTCGGCCTCTTCACGCAACCTCTCATCGAACGATCCTGCAAGCATCAGACGAAGGTCAGCACCCTCTGTCTGTGTGAATGCGCGCAGGCTTTCGAGTATCTTCTTGCGCGGCCCCATCTTTCCAGACTGGAAAAGCATGGTTTGCCCGTCAGTCACGCCTGCGCTGCGGCGGCCACGCTCACGCCGTGCCGCATACTCGGCATCGTCAAAGACCCGACCGCCCAAGGGATAGAACTCGAGTTGAGAGCGGGGGATACCGTAGGTCTCCTCGACGAAGTCCATTGTCTCAATGGAGACACAGAGAAATTTCTCGATATATTTTCTGCACTTAGTGATGATCGATCTGTAGTAAAGTCGATGCAGGAAGTATTTTGAAGCGAAATTTCGGGCACTGTTGTTCTGATCTTCGTGACTGTCGGCGTACAGTTTCACGCATTGATGTTTCTGCTTGTATTTCGCTGCGGCGAAAAGCTCCCAGCCACAAAGCCCATGAAACAGAATAACATCGGGATCGATATCCTCAAGCAATCGGAAAACCCCAGGGTGCAGCCGCAGCTTACGCATGATCTTATGCGGTAGGAATTTCCTATAGGGCAGCCTTATCACCTTTGCTCCGTCCTTACCCATGTAAGTCGACGGGTCGACATAGGTCAGGTTTCGGTCGGCGCCAAAGCTCTCGGTGGAGGTGACCACAACCACTTCGTGGCCGTCAATCACATGTTGGCGAACCAGTTCGTTTTCTTGATAGCCATAGCCATCGATATAGAAGCAGGAAAGACAAAGGTGAGCGATCTTCATAGAAAGCCCTCTTGTTTCAGCAGACGCTCCGGATCAGGAAAAAGGGGAGCGAGCCGCCGCAACTCTTCGTCTGACATGTCCCACCATTTCATCTTCAGGAGCCCGTTGATGACGTCGGGGCTAAACCGCATCCGGATTGTTCGGGCCGGATTGCCGGCGACAATGGCGTAAGGTTCTACATCCTTCGTTACGACGCTACCCATGCCGATGACTGCGCCATGACCGATCGTTACGCCACCCTTGATCAGAACCTTGTCGCCTATCCACACGTCATGACCGATCGTCGTCCTTGCACGCCACTGATATGGATGTCTGGAGAATTTGGTTTTAACGCTGTCCCGGTGAGAAAGAAACACCGGACTGGTCGAGGCGTATTCCATCGGATGGCGCGAGCCGCCGATAACGCTCCCGCCCGCAATCGAGCAAAATCCACCAATGTCGCAATCAACGATCGTGCAATCATATCCGCAGAATGAATGCCTATCGAAGTGCGACCGGAGGATCGTACTGCCGGACTCCACCTTCGATGTCGGATGCACGACGCTGTCGGCAATCGCGTTGCCACGCGCCTTCCTCAAGATTCTGGAAAAAATGTAACTTATGGAAACCATTGCAAAACCGACGGTTAATTTGAACGTTTGAGATCTTGCGCCACAGAGGCAGTCTCGGCTGTTTCGGGTTTCCGGCCTGAAGTCCGGCATGCCTGCCAGGTGAGCAAGGCATGGATAAACAGACTGAAAGACCAAACGGCTGCAAGCACTACCATGAATTGTCCGAACCGAAGGGAAAGCCAATAAGTAATGGCCGTTGCCGCAAGCAATGCAAGCAGTCGCCCCGCGTCCCAGATCAGCTGTATACGAGTCCGCCCCAGGTAGCTCAGTGTCATGGAGACTGGTGTCGTTACAAAATCGGACAGCAGCATCAGCGACAGAAGCGTGGACACGATCCCGATGTTTTCCCAGCGTTTGCCGAAGATGACGGTGCCCCATTCGTTCATGACGAAGACGAGAAAGCCGACGGCTAGAACGCCCACGATGAACAGGCGGAACAGCATCGTCAGATACTCTTTTGCCAGCGCACCCTCTGGCTTGTCTCGGAAGGTTCGAAACTCCGAGGCATAGACCTGAGCAACGGCTTGGCCCAACATGCCGAGAGGTCCACCGCACGCGCGCATGATCAATGCATACAGCCCGGCTTCATAGAGGCCGTAAATGGAGCTCAGTGCGAGAACGGGCACCTGCTGGGCGGCGAGATTGCAGAGTGCGGCTGGCGCCAACGTCAATGGAAAGCGCCTATATTCAAGGAACGTTTCCTTGAGCCGTGCACCTCGGCGCCAAATGACCATGCCGCCACGAAGACTGAGCCGCTGCAGGCCGTTCATGGCGCCGGTCGTGTAGCCTAAGGCCTGTGCCCATATCATGCCGGACGCATTATACTGCGCTAGTCCGAATGCCAATTGCCCAAGGCCGGAGACGACGCCTTGCAGGATCTTGTTCTTTCCGACGCTTCTGATGGCGCGCTGGCGTAGTAGCAGGGCGTTGATCAACTGGGAAAAGGCAAAGCTGATCGCGATAATGGGCACGGCCAGAAAGGGCAGGTCTTTCCAGGACGAGCTTCCTGGCATCACGGAAGGAGGCAAGACATTAACCGCTACGAGAGCTATCAGCGATGTGATGGTAACAAGAACCCCACCAAGGAACGCTATGCGGATCGCCTCTATCGGACCCCGTGCGATCGGGATCGCATGTTCCAGACGTCCGGTGCCAACAGAACCAACAAGCGCACCAAAGCCCAGGATCACGGCGAAAGCGCCAACTTCCTGCGGTCCGTAAAGGCGCGTGATAACTGGTGAGATCAGCAACAGGAAACCTTGCGCAATTCCTGAACTAATCGTCAGAAACATATAGCTTGATACTCTCGACTTCATACCCATGTTATCCGTATTAGGTCCATTGCCGCACTATACCGCCAGAGGCCAGACATCCCGAAATCCCTTTATGCCGGTTCCCTGTGTCCAGCAGATGCCTCTTTTTCCGATTGAGTAACTGCAACAAAGCGGGTGCGGTACAGCCAGAGCAGAAGAACGGCCATTCCAAGGCCGTGGCTCAACAATGTCGTGAACAAGTCACTATCAGCCAGAGCGGTTCGTAGAGGCCCAATCGTCATCGCCGACACGAACCAGAGCGGCGCACCAGCCCTCACGACTGTGTTGAGAACACTCAAGACCAAGCCAAGAATGACAGAATAAAGCATGACACCCCAAATCCCGGCCTGCGCATAGCCCGCCGGAACCAGCCCCATATTTGAAGCACTTTCCGCTCCCGGCACGTAATAACCGCCGAGCAACCGCGGTATATTGACCCCCACAAAATCGCCGCTGGAAAAAGAGGCCAACAGCTTGTCCGCCCAATAAACATGCGGGTGGAAGCTGAAGAAGTCGAACCACTGGTATGTCAGGCCAGATGGTACGAAGAACGCGCGTCTTATCGCAATTTCAGCCACGCTCTCGATACCGCAGGCTTCGAAAAGAAGCAATGCAGCAAGTACCCCGAGCGCCGCCATATACGGCATTGGGGTCAATCGCTCGAACCGAACAAGATAAAACCAGACTGCAATCGCCAGGAATGGAAGGAATAGGACAATCCGGTGGCTTGTGAGCCCGAAGAAGAAAAACTGCGCGCCCAAGACGCAGGCAAGCCAGCCAAACTTCCTGTTTAGCAAGCACACGCAAACGAGGAAGATAGTGAAAACTTTGTAGACCCAAAGGTTGATATAGGAGAGGACGCCAACGTCGATGAGTTCGGCGACCTTGTCGCGATAGGCGTAGACCTTACGGACATCGAGATTGAAATAGGCAAGGGCTCCCGAAAAATAGGCCAACCCAAACATGTAGAGCACGGCAAGCGCAGAAATCGCAACGGCAAGCTGCGGCCCCTTCGGCACCGGGATCCGGGAGATGAAGTCGGGAATGGGTAGTCTGGAGACAAGATCAACCAGCAGCAGCGCGCTTATCGTATAAATGACCGGCTCAATCGGACGAGCGGCATTCAGTCCGAATTCACTGGTGAGCGGGCCCACGAGAAAGAATGTCGCCATGATCAAGAAAACGTTAGTGACGTCGCGCGGTCGCGCGCTCAATACCGTCGTGAACAGCATGAACAACAACAGCGAGAAAAGGTACCGTGTTATGCTGGTTTGATACATGAAATTAATCGGAGTATCGAAATAGTATACGACGAAAAGAAATTTTTCGTACGAAATATCCAATGCAAACCTAAAAATTAAGAAGCCAATGAACAAGAACAGGTCTTCTCGCCGCCAGCTTGTCAAGATTTTGTATTTCATCTGCACTGTTTCGATCTCCAGACGGTCAAGCTTTTCTCATAGTGGTTTATGTTCGCATCTTCATGGGACTCTATAAGATATATTCGGTTGACGTCGCCGCTTAACTGGCTGGCAAACTTGGCCAAAACTCTCTTCGATCCCTCATGAGGCTGTCATAACAATATGCGCCTGCTCAGAAGTATGCTTTGTTGTCGAGGATGGACTTCATCTTGCTGTATGCATCCAGAAGCGTTGCAGTTTCCGGGATCGACGGGGTAACCATATCCATCACGACATACTTGTCGGCGCCGATATCCATCAGTGCGCGACTATAGTCGACGGATATCTTGAGGGTAACATCCGACAGATCCGAACCAGCCGGGTCTGGTAGCCGTGCGAGATAAACCCCATCCCTCATGGGCATGAAAAGACAGTCAAATTCGAGCTTGCCCCGATTGGGCTCGAAGTTGTCGCCATACTCGAGCGCGCAAGGAAGGAATTCGAATTTTTTCCCCTGAGGCAGTTTTAATTTGTAACTTACCAGCATGTAGCCCCACGGGGTTTGCTCACGCTTGACGTTGGTTATCACTGGCCAGTAATCTTTCACCGCGTTGAGCTTTTTCTTTCGTTCCTCAAGGTCCGACTTGTATTTCTCTTCGCTGGCTTGGACGGCTTTGGGGTCCATGGTGGAGAGTTTTGCAAGCACGGCGTTTGCGATCACCCGTTCTGCATCGGCGACCCGCATGATCTCGCCCAGAACGACATCCCTTATTCTTGGACGTTCGCCATACCGTTGCTGCAACTCGCCACCGGGCAATAGCCTCAAGGCCCAGTTCAGGTTGGCAAGTTGAGGGGCCGAAATATCTCCATAGCGAAATTTCCGCGAGGCTGTGAAGGAGGCGCTGCCGATGCCCTCGCGGGCATCCAGCCTGGCGTGAACGCCCGAGCCGGGAACAAACTCGGACGCGACCCCGACAATCAGGAATATTGCTAAGACCGCGAATTTCCACGGCGTATTGAAACGTTTCTGATCGCGCTCCATTAGCACCTCCATTCACTGAATAAGCTGTTTGCCCGTGTTGCCGGTCATTCAAAAGACAGGTCGGCAGGCGCGAAGGTTTCTGCCCACTTCGCCAATGAAAACAGTCGCCAGCGTAGTCCTTGATTGATTTTCTTGAGGCCATCGCCCACAAGCGCCTCTCGGTTGCACACGTAGCGTATCAGGTCCGATGACGCAATGGTCCCATCAATGGCGTCGGCGTGGTTGCGCATCCATCGGCTCTCAGGGGATTCGAAGCCGAATTTGTGCTTACGCCAGACAATTTCGGCAGGCATTCGAGTCTCCATTGCCCTACGGAGAAGATGTTTTCCCCATCCATCTGTAAGCTTCAAATCGGAGGCAACCGAGGTCGAGAACTCCACCAACCGATAATCGAGGAAGGGCAGGCGAGTTTCGATCGCGTGCGCCATCGAGTTCTTGTCCTCGTAGCGCAGAAGCACGGGCAGGTTCGTGCGATCGATCTCCCGCTTTTGCAGTGCAAAGAGATCCGATGCGCCTGCATCTTTGTGATTTGCGGTCTGTGCTTTGAGCGCCCGCTTCTGGAACAGATTGCCTGGGAACTGGATGCCCGATCGTTTGAGGCTCGGCAAATTGAAATAGGCAAGGTTCCAGAGCAATGCCTTGAGAGCGCCGGGCCGTCCGTTGCGACCAAGCCCGCTCAACACGCCCATAGCACTACCAAACTTTGCGGAGAACAGAGACCCCAACAGATGATCGGCAAAATAGCGTTCATACCCGAGCAGCGTCTCGTCCCCGCCTTGCCCATCGAGTAGGACAGTAATCCCAGCCTGGCGGGCCCTCTGCATGACGAAATACTGCATGAAGATCGAGGTGCTCGCGAAGGGTTCTTCCTGGGTTCGCACCACGGCCTCGATCGCATTGCTGAAATCTTTGTAGTCAGGACGTACGGTGAGCCAATTTAAACCTGACTGCTCAACGATCTGTTTCGCGAAGCCTGACTCGTCCGTCAACGGGTCTTCGCTGATTGCCGTAATGGCGGAAAACGCATGGCCGCCGCTATCGTTTCGATACATCTCACCGGCAATCGTCGCAATGCTCGAGCTGTCCATGCCACCGCTTAGACAAGTACCAACCTTGACGTCTGAACGCAGCCGGAGCCGGATGGCGTCTTGGAAGAGAGCATCGAAGGCTTCCAGTGCCTGCCGGCCGTCAAGACGCGCGACGTCAGAATTTGCGGTGAGCTCGTAGAAGCGTTCGATCGTGTAGGACCGGCTATTGAGCCGATAGATCAGGTTATGCCCTCCGGGCAGCTTGTGGACGCCGGCAAAGAAAGATCCCTCTATGTCTTCGGCAACCCGCGAAACAAGGAAGTTCATAGCCACGCGTGCACTCGCCTTGATCGTTCCCAGCAGAGGCAGCAATTGGCGTATTTCCGATCCAAAACCGAAGCCCGCTGCCGTATCGGCATAGTAAAACGGCTTGACGCCAAATCGGTCGCGCGAACAGAACACCAGACTGCGCTTCGGATCGAAGATGGCAAACGCCCACATCCCGTTGAATTTGCGGACGCAACCCGTGCCCCACTGCTCGTAGGCCTTCAGCAGGACCTCGGTGTCGGACCCGGACCGAAACTGTTGCCCGAGGGCGATGAGCTCATTTCGGAGTTCGATGTAGTTGTAGATCTCGCCGTTATAAGTAATGACGCAGCCGGTTTGCTCGTCGAGCATCGGCTGCTTACCGAGATCGGACAGATCGATAACTGACAGCCGCCGGTGCCCAAAAGCCACGCTTCCCTGAAACCATATTCCTTGGCCGTTTGGTCCGCGATGGGTCACGGCATCCGTCATTTTCTGTATGATTTCCGGAAACGGCTGTGTTCCCGCACTCGCGATTAGGCCTGCGATTCCGCACATGTCAGGGCAACCTGCTGCTCAGTTGGTCCCGTTCGGGATAATTAATCAGGACGGCCCGATGCGGGCCATAGAATACAAACATGCTTCCTGCCGCAACTGCGGATGCATGTCCAACAGAAACGGCTTCAGAAAAATCTTCGACGTTCCGAGCGCCGCCGCAGGCGATTACCGGGACGGAAACGGTATCGCTAACCTCGCGTATCAGCTTTAGATCATAGCCGGACATCGTCCCGTCGCGGTCTACGGCATTGACGAGAATTTCGCCGGCACCGGCTTTATCGACGGCAATCAAATGGTCGCGAAGGCTGACGGGCTCTCGTTTTTTCCCTGAACGCGCCACGAGCTCATAGTGACCGATCCAGTTTCTGCGTAAATCCACGCTGCATACCACGGCCTGCGACCCGAAGATGGCGGCCGCTTCGCTGATGAGCCCGATGTTTCCATAAACGGCGCTGTTGATAATGACCTTTTCGAACCCAAGCGCAAAGACACGTCGAATCTGCTCTATGGATGTCAGTCCGCCGCCATACGCCATCGGCATGAAGGCTTCTCCGGCAATATCCTTCAGCAGGTCGAAGGGGGGATCCCGGTTCTCGGCCGTCGCGGTAATGTCCAGAAAAACAAGCTCATCGACTTCCTTTTCGTTGAAGATGCGGACCGCATTGATGGGATCACCGACATACTTCGGGTCCTTGAACTTCACGGTCTTCACAAGACCCTGACCGCGAAGCAATAGAACCGGAATGACGCGAGTTCTATTCATTGGCCGTGTACTCTGCGAACGCTCGCATCAGGGCGAGGCCATGCCGTAATGATTTCTCCGGATGGAACTGTACTCCAAAAATGTTATCTCGCTGGACGGAACACGCGAATTCGATCCCATAATTGCAGGTGGCAACGACGTTCTGCTCGTTTTCACATGCCATATAATAGCTGTGGACGAAGTAATAGCGCGCATCCGGCGCCGACTCATCGAAAAGCATGGAGGGCTGTTTTCGGTTGACCTCGGCCCATCCCATGTGCGGGACCCGGAAGCCTTCGGTACCCGGAAAACGCCTGCACTCCATGTCGATCCACCCGAGGCCCGGTTGATCGCCCTCGGCGCTCTTCTTGCCGAGCATCTGCGCGCCCAAGCAAATGCCCAGAACCGGTCTCTGGAATTCCAGAGCAAAAACGTTGAGCGCGTTCCGCAGACCGGACCCTTGCAACATCTTCATGCCATAGTCGAAATGCCCGACACCCGGAAGCACTAGTTTGTCGGCACGGAGAATTTCGTCCTCGTCTCTCGATATCACGGCGTCAGCCCCGGCCTTGCGCAGCATGTTGCACACAGACGCGAGATTCCCGACATCATAGTCCACGATTACAATCATATCATACCGCCAAGAGCGAACCCCTAACCATCAGGAATTCGGATGTAGCACCATTCCCTTGGACCGTAGCCATTCACGCAGCGCGGTCTTGAGATTGAAGAGCACGTAGTTCGAAGGAAAATCGCGGAAGGTCCGCGAGGGCGCTTCCATGATCTGCCGGAATTCTTCCTTGCTGACCGACAGCTTCTTCAGGATGAAATCTGTCTCCTCCTCTGCTTGGCGCTCGTTTTCAACGTCCCCGGCCAGTGCTTGCATGGCTTCGTCGCGCGTCATCTGGTCCGACAGGATCAAGCTGGACAGATAAGGCCGGCGCTCGTCATAACCGAACTTCTTGGGCCGGTAATAGAGCTGCTGCCACTTCGTAAATCGCGATTCAAAATGCTTGCCGCCGTAATAGCGGAAGCCAAGTTCGCGCTCGAGTAGCGCGATCGCGTCGTTCTTGACATAAGGCATGTAGTTTAGCGGGCGGATGACCCGCATTCGCTTTACATACCGGTTCCAAAAATAATAGCGCAGGAAGCTGACCCGCGGAAAGGTCTTGAGCTTTATCGAGCCGAAACGCCGATGGACTGCCTCAAGATGTCTCAGGTCCATGGCATTGTAGGCCCATTCCTCGGGCATGATCGACTCTGTGGCCAAATTGCCGCCGCTGAGCACATATCTGAGCCCATAGGCCTGCGCATTCCCATAAAGCGATGCGAAGAATGCGTGATCCTGGGGGACATCCTGGTTGGCGAGGCCAGCACGCAGAAAAGCGCGCTGCAAATCGCGCATTTCTTCCCAATCCACAACATATGTATGCAGGTCGATATCCAATTTCCGGACGATGTTCTCAATATTCCGGGTCGCCAGTTCCGAGTTCCATCCGCCATCTACGTGCACGGCCAAAAGGCGCAAGTCCAGTTCCTTGCGGGCAACATAGGCCAGATAGGAGCTGTCTACGCCGCCGCTCAAGCCGATTGCGCAATCGTAATCCTTGCCTTCGCCCTCTCGTTTGATCTGGGCTACGATACCGTCGAGCATCTCGCGACCGGTGGCATCAGGATGCCAGTTCAGCCGGGTATGCTTATCGAACCCGTGACAATGGCTACACACGCCTTCCGCATCGAAAGATATGTCGGGATCGCTCGTATCCATGATGCAGCGGGTACAGATCTGATGGTGCATGAGGTCCTAAATCCGAGGTTATTTTCAGTGGTTACGCCGTCTTGGCAAGCATATTCGATAATTCCGCGGCGCAGGCTTCGCCGAAATGCCCGAGATTCACCCATGCAGTCTCGCGCTCATGGTGAATTCTGCCGGACCATTCCGTATCGTGTTGCGAGATCTTTCTCAATCCGTCCATGACAAGCTCGACGTCCGGGGGGACGACGATCCCAATCCGATCCCGAATGTACAATTCGATCGGCGTCGACCCCACGTCACCCCACTTTGGATTGAGAACCTTTGAAGGTACGTCGATATATAGTACAGGCCGTTCCCGCATGAACGCAAACTCCATCGCGAAACCGGAATAGTCTGCGATCAATAGGTCTGCAGTCCAAAGCGCACGGCTTTCCTCCAAGGAATTTTCCAGAGCGAAGGCTTCGTGTTCCCGCCACTTTTCCACGAGAGGAGCGAGTTGTGCATTCCCAAGAATGAAAAATGACGGGTGAGGCCGCAATGTCACCCTGTAGCCTTGCGCCAATAATCGCGCAAGCAGAGGATCACCGATCGCTTCAAGAATGTTCCCCTTGCCCCAAGACGGGCCGATCAAGATGTGCAACCTGCCGTCCATAGAAGCGGTTGTTTTGGGCCGGGTCTCGAGAAGGCGCTCTGCCTTACCGTATCCGATCAACGTAGGACGTCGGTCGGCGCGACCGGCAAGACGATTCATCGCTTCGATCTCCGCAAGGTGATGCGAGCCACAGCAAAATATATCCGTATAGGGATCAAACGTGCCTTCAGGATACACCATGTGCAGGCTCACCAGTGAATGCGGCACAGCAACCCGGTGCACCGCCTGGCGTGGCATGTGTGCCGCTTTCAGTCCGGTTGTCGCTGTAACGATGATACGCGTGCGCAGCAAAGGAAACAGGCGGATCGGAAGATTGATGTATTCCATGCCGGCGGGCATTTTCAGTTCAGGGCCAGCCAAGGCGCAGACAATGCCTCGTGCCCGCGCTGCCACATAGGCCGGAATAACCCACTGGAGATCAACCTGGCTACCGGCCGCAAAGACGACGTCGTAGCTCTTCCCAATGCAATGGCCGAATAAGGCTGCAGCTTGGCGAAAGCCTTCTCCGCTCAACGCGTATCTAAGCAGCTTTCCCGCCACCATCGGGTATCACCTTGTTTTCAATCAGAATTACATTGATGTATCGGAGAAGTATCGCATAGCGCAAGCAGCCTAGCCAAGAAAACAGCATGAAGCCGATCCATGAATTGTGCACCGCAATAGCAGTCCCGAATGAGAATATGGATATGGCGAGATAATGTATCTGCGTTTTCAGGTCGTAGTACTGGCGATTGAACGTATTGAGCGAGACCGAAAGCGGTGTGAGATAGATCATTGCTCCAAAGAAGGGCGCAAAGATCACTGAGATCCACCCTGCAATTATCCATTGCGGTCCCAACAGCAACTGGAATCCGATGGGATAGGTGAAGGCAATACCCAGCGTTGCGGCCAATGCAGCGAAGAAAATCACCCGTCGTGCTCTGGCGAATTGTTGGAACAGCACCTCGTTTTGGTCCCTGACGGCTTCTGTCAACAACCCGTAGAAAACTTGGTAGAGAGTTCCACCAATCAGGCTGACTGGCCCAAATCCGAACCGGAGAACATAGGCATACTGCGCTGCCAGGTCGGGGCTGAACCACTTGCCGATCACCACAACAGGCACGTTGTAGGCAATGAGGTTAAGGACGTTCGATGGCATTAGGAAGAGCGGAGCATTGGCCGCATTTCTCAGTGTCTTGACCATGTCCCGCCACCGATCGGAGGCAGTGAGTTCTCGCAGGGGCAGGCTAAAAGACGTATAGGAGATACCGAGCAGGAAAACCAGACCAGCCTGCCAAGCGATCATCGCATTGATGTCGCCCCTGCGGCTGACAATTAAACTTGCCAACACACCGCTCATCAGGAGAGCAGGAAGCAATCTGGCCGCCGCTACACGACCGAATCGATTGCGGCGAACATTGTACATCTCTCCGAGCCTTTGGATAGCAGCCCCGGCTATCCACGGCGCAATTGCAGCCCAGTGATCGTATCCCAAAAGCAGGGCTGTCACTGCGATCAACAGCGCCATAGGGATAGGAAGCAATACCACCGATTTGAGGTACGGCCGGACTTCCGCGTCGGGCACAGCCGGAATTAGCATTTCATAACCGAGCATGGCAACCGGCGTGAGAGTTCCGACAACGGCGAAGAAGACACTGTATATGCCGACATCCGACAGTGGATAGAACTTGGCAAGGACCACAAGGTTGAGCAACTGGATCGCCTGCGCAATCACGGTTCCTGTCGTAAGCGCTCCCATGCGCCGCAGAAGCGTGGATTTTCTGAAGCGCTCGATCCATCCAGTGACGCGAGAAATGGTGGTCATGGCAGCCTTCCAGACTCACGCACAGAGATGGGACAGCACGCGGTCGCGCAGTGCCTTGTGCATAGTGTAGTAGTGCCCTCCATCATAGGCCTGTTTCGTTGATGGCATGTGTGCCAGGTCGCCATTTTGGCCAGGCCCCTTCAGCACGTCGATCAGGAGCGATGCCCTCAGATGCGGATCGTAGCAATGGATGAGAGCATTGTAGAGGACATCCGGGTCCACATCCAAGCCTGGCCAACTGGGTATCGGGTATTCAGCCGTGGCTATCAGCCTGCCAGTATCAATGCCGGCATCCATATAGAAACAACTGCTGCCCGCCCTCTGTCGCGCAAGGATAGACCAGAGTAACCCGTCGGATCCCCTGACGTGGGGAACGACACCCGGATGGATATGCAAAATCCTGAAACCCTCTTCAAAAACCACAGCCGGAACCCGTCCGCCCGAGCAATAGAGGAACGCCTCCGCGCCGCAAGCGCGCATGGCTTCCCGCAGTCGAGGGTCCGTATAGTCTTTGACGGTTAGGTGGATCACCCGATCAGCAGAAGCCTTGAAGGCGGGCTCATGGCCCGGCCTGAGCTTGACTGCATAATCCTGCTGAAGCCTATCGGCGAGATCGCCCGCGATACGCGCTGACCTGTTTCTCCAGCGCCTCAGGAGCTTGGCCGAGAGGTAGGTCCCGAGAAGGCATTGAAGCTTCGCTGCCTTGGCTCCATCGCCGACATAGTCGACTGCAAGGATCACGGCCGGCCGCAAACCGTGTCGATTCAAACTGCTGAGATAAGCCTCGGTGACCGGACAGCCGCCGCGAAAAGCCAGGATGGCAAGAGGTATCGTCGTTGTCACAGGCATCGTTCCGAGGGTACCAAAATGTTGAGCGTGCTCTGCGCGAGGGATATCAGTTCCGCAGAAACCGGCACGGCAGCAGGCAGGATAAGGCCATCAATCAGCTTCAAGGCCGCATTGAGAAAGCGCGGATCCTGACAACGCAATGCGGAGAGCAGCATCACGGCGCAAAGCTGGTTGACCCCTCCCGCCGAAAGCGGCGTAGCAGTTGCAGGCCGAGAAAGATCGCGTTCATAGGCCCGGTGGAGTTTGCGGGCGACCTCAATCTTTCGTCGGAGCCTATCAAGTTGCGAACTCGACAATTGCTCGAATGCTAAATTCGCCCCGCCAGAGAGCAAAGCATCGAGATCAAATAGCGCTGATTCACCCGGGTCCGTCGTACGAACCGCTTCCCTTTGCGTCGACTCGCTGACGGCGATAATGCGGCTTACAAGTACAAGGGCTTCATCCATCAGTTTGCCCGCCGCATATTGAGATCCTCATGCTTTCATATAAATCATCGCTATGCGCTGCTGCACCGAATCTTCTTCGCTGACGTCGCTGAAGTAGGAAGATGCATCGAAATATTTGCGTGCAAACCAACGCAACGACCAATGCAGGCTATGCGGGCCCCTATTCCAATGAAAGAAGCCCTCATCAAATCGCGTGCGCAGCGTCATTCCAGCACCGGCAGCCGAAGCAGTCAAATGCTCCTCAGTATACTGGCGCAAGTAGGTATAGTCGTCGAACATCCATCGCAATAGTACAGCGCGTGATGCCGGACTAAACGAGATATAGAGTAACCCACCCGTTTTCAACAGAGGCGAAAGCTTGTGCATCAGCGCTGGCACATCAAGGCAGAACCCGATGGCAAAGCGGATGAAAATCAAATCATAGGGTTCGCGCCCTCCATGGGCCTCAACCTTCGCGATGATGTCGTCCGCGTTGAAATCATATGTGAAGGTCTTGAGCTTCAGGTGATCCGTCATGGCGCGCGCCACGTCATCCGCGAAGGCGGAAACAAGCACATCGGCGCCAGCTGTCATCGTGTCAGCAGCGAAATAGCCCGGTTCACCGCTGATTTCCAGGATCCGCTTGCCTTCCCAACTGTCCAGCAAGCCTTCCTTCCTGAGTTCTGCCGTCACCATATCGAACTGGCCAGTCAAGGGGCCACGATCGGTGGAGGTCAACTGATCCGAATAGTAGCGGTAAAAATCGACGCCCTGTTCCTTGCGAGCCAGCGACTTCAGAAACCCATTGACCTTCGGCACGCCGCCCAAGATGCCCAGCAGCTTGCCCGCCACACCTTCGTAAGGATAACGTGTTTTCTGGTTGCGCGAATAGCACCCGCATGCAGCACAGTCGCACCAAGTCGATTTGTAGGTATCGACGATACGGACAGATCCAACCTTTCCACAGATCACGCACGCGGTCTCCGCTGATATTCGGGGAAGTGTCATTCCTGCGTTTCCTGAAGCTTGTAGAATGGAGCGAGAGTACCGTCTGCCGCCATGCGATGATAAAGTTCGAGATCCGTCACGCTATCCACTTCCAGCCAGCCATTGTCTGTCGCCGCGACGCGCACATCCCATCGTTGATCGATCTGGTACTGGATGAAGCTCGTCATGTACATGTTATCGAAATCCTTGCCGTCGTAAGTCCCCGATCGGTCCATCTCATGGTAAAGAGTTTTCAGGGCCAGCACTTGATCCGCTCGGATCCTTATCAGGCCGATATATTGGCCCTCAATGTCGGCATAGCTTGCCGGCTTCTTGCCCAGTTCGAGCAAGCGCCCATTTGGACCCAGTTTAAGGGTCTCGGCATCGTTCAGCGGATCATCCAGTCGAAGTTCCCAATAGCGACGCCACTGGCTGTCGATCACGACGGTCACCGATGCATCAACCTTCAAAAGCGCAGCAAGAACGCGAGCTTCATAGACGATGTCGCCATAGCAAATCAACAAGTCTTGATTATTGTCCATCAGGTCTTCAGCGCAGAAAAGCGTTGCAACCATGTTGGTGAAGGCAAAACGCGAATTAAGGCGGGTGGCAAAGCCTGCGGATTCGATCTGGTCGGCGCGATAGCCGGTGATGACGGTGATATCGGTGATGCCGGCGCCACGAAGCGTCGCAGCCTGTCGATCCAGTAGCGGTCGACCGACCAGTTCGACCATGCACTTCGGCCGATCGTCGGTGAGCGGACGCAGCCTAGTACCTTGGCCAGCGGCGAGAATGAGAGCTTTCAATGACGTCTCCTATTACCCGGGACAATCGCCGAATGAGTGCATAGCGCCAGAGGCGGGACTTTCTGAAAAAAAGCAATAACGAATATCGGCACATCAGCTTGCGTCGATAATCTTTGATACTTTTACGATGAGCTTGCGATTTGCCGCATCAAATACAGTTCGCGCGTTCCTCGCGCCATGGACCGGCATCCATCCCAAGAGAAATGGCCGCGCATTTCCTCGAGCGCGGCATAGAATTCCGGATCGCCCACGTCCGCCGAATGCGACTCGAAAATCAACATCCCGCCGGTTTCCATCATAGCGTGGATACGCAGCAGGTGATCCTGCAGCCGGACACGGTAATTCTCGTCGTCGGTCCAATGAGTCGCGAAGGACAGGACAACGGAGTAAAGTCGCTCAGGCTTGTAGTCGAGGAAAGACTGGGCAATCAGCTTCGCGCGGTCGCTCATGTGTAGATAGTCGGCGCAATGTTGCCCCACACGGATCATATAGGGGTTGATGTCGATCCCCTCCGCGCTGCAGCCCGTTCTAAAAGCAGCATATATTGCCATGAAACCGCAATTGCAGCCGATATAGAGGACATGGTCCTCGGCTTTTATCAGTGTGGCGAGATTGTAGGCGTCAAATCGTTCTTCGGTTCCCCGCTCGCCGAAAACTTGGAGAATGCCCAGTGACTGGTAGGGATGGCCATGAAAATATGAATAGCTGTCATATTCCCGCCGCTGTAAGTCCAGTTCGTGCCTGATCTTCTTGTGCAGCGTCGGCAATTCGATGACGAAGCGATCCGAGGTTTGGTCGATCGTATGCATCTCGGTCAAACGGACGAGCTTGCGCGCCGATACGATCATGAAAATGCCCAGCCGGTGCAGAAGTGCAGCTGCTGCCACCATCGTATACCGGACCTGCCGCTTGAATTTCGAAAGGATGGGTCTTGCAACTGAAATCTTCTGGGTCATTCCGATCTTTCCATGTTGCCTACATCACTTTCAAGGCGGAGCGTGCGCGCTAGAAACGCCAGCGCCTCGCGAGGTAGGGCTTCCTCGCGTTCAGGATGCCACACTATGCCAGTCACGGCCGCGTCAGCGGAATAAAAGGCTTCGATAGAGCCGTCGTCCGCCCAGCCTGCGGCTGTCAAGCCAGCAGCAAGCCCATCGGCGGGAATTGCCAAGCCATGATAGCTGTTGACATTCGCCGGGCAGTGCCAGCCATTCGGCAAAGCATCGCTCCAGATGATTTTGTGACGGAGCGCGATATGGTTCGTGATTCGCTCAAGCCGCCCGCCAGACAAGATGTTGATCATCTGCGCCCCACGACAAACCCCCAGAACCGGAAGACCTTTTTCCAAACAATAGGCATAGGCTTCGGTCTCGAAATTGTCGCGCTCGGGGGCCGGGTCCGTCGCGTCGGCAAGCGCCGAAAGATCGTTACCACCCGTCATGATCAGGCCGTCAAGGGCCAGAGCTTCCAGATACCGCTTCGGGTGTTTAACCGAGTTTGCGAGCGGCACAGGACATCCGCCAAGCCGTTCGATCAGCCTGGACCATCGTTGGTCGAGCATATCGCGACGCTCCGCCATGCCAGATATCGAATGTGCTCGTTGGGTGAGGCCAAAGCGTTTCATGGTTCAGGCTTGCACCTCGATCTTGCGGGCGGCACAATCCAGAAGGATCATTCGCGCTGCGCAAAGCCGCTCGAAACAGGATTCGCCTACGCCGATAGCCGCCGGCAGCCCTACTTCTGCCGATCGAATGGCCATGTGCGAATTGGCACCGCCATATTGGGTGACAAGACCGCCGATATCATGGGCGAACAGCCAGTCATAGCCGGGATCCGCTCGTGGAATGACGACGATCTTGCCTGCGAGCGGCGCCGTCGTGATGGCTTCTCCATCTGCCATGACCACAATCTCTGCGGACAGCCTGCCCTGTCCGACGAAATTGGGCTCGCTTGAAGGCCTCTCGAAAGCCTCAAAGTCCTCGACCCTCGTAATCAATGGGGGGAGTTCGATGGCGCAACGCAGTTCATACTCAGTTGTCCCCTCTTCCGCCCGGGCCGAAAGCCATGCGGCCACGTTTGCGGGATGTGCCCCGACACGCAACTTGTTGAGATCGCTCACATCGACATGTGAGAGAGCCTCGCGGTCCAGATGTCCGATCTGGCCGATGGCCGACAGCGCAGCACTCAGATTCCGGGTGAACAGGAACTTCGAATATTCGCGCCCCGCAATCGCCCGCCGGATAAAATGCTCGAAACCATCGATCTCGGTATGGATCCCTAGCGCCTGAAGCTGGTCTTGGATTCGCTCACGCATGGTCGGTGACCAGGAAAAGGTATTGGTCGGTCCGCCATGAGGTCTTATCATCGGCTTGAGGTAGCGCTCGGGATCGTCCGAGTAGGCATCCGACGTGATCTCGTAGGTTCCCGGGCGCAGGTGGCCGTATCGGGCCACAAACTCATCGAGCGAAAGCGTGCCGGCATGGACGCGCATGCCGTCCTTCTCGAACATGCCCGTAACCGTTTCAAGGGAGCCGAGGAATGCGCTGGTGTCCTGCGGCGTTGTAATGCCGACGCGCTCCAACGAACGAAGCAACGCCATGGCGACGAAGGCGCTTCGTGCGAGATGGGCGAAGGCCAAGGTACCAAAGCGGCGGCAGTCCGCCAGCAATTCAAAGGCGTGATCCAGCGGGACCATAGGCTGCGCCAGAAGCGCGTCATAGCGCTCCTCGAGGACTTCAAGGGCGGCATAGTCGGTCTCAACGCGAGCGATCCCCTTGTTTGTGATGTCGAGCAACGCTTGCTTCAAGGTGCCTACATCAATCGCCGAAAACCCGCTCGTCGTCAGCCTGTCGGCGGCTAGGCTGTCGAAGTCAAATGTCAGGCAGGTGAAAGCGATGTCGAATTCGACCTTATCGTGGAGTTCCGGGCGCCGGGCAAGGTGATTGAGATAATGATCGACCAGCCGTTCAGCGAGGTTTTTATCGAGTGCCGCAGGAACGAAGGAATTGAAGCTTGCCCGGATGTCGACATAGGGGTGTCCTGCAAAGCTGACGATCAATGGACAGGGCCGCACGTCCCGGTAGCCGTATTCTGCGCGCTGCTGCGCCCACGTGTCGTCCGTTATCAATTGGCGATAGAGGGACAGGGCGAGGTTGCGGGGCTTTGTGCCAACGATTTCTGCAGGATTCCAGTCGGTCATTACGCCGAAAATTGGGCGGTTTCCGAGAAGCCTGCTTCCACGCATGCCGGCGCCGTCAAACCACCGCGAAGCTTCTTTCAGTGCCAGATCGACGTTCTCATCGGACACATGGCTCGCCTTGTGGCGAGCGGCCAGCGGTCGAAGCTGCAGAATGTGCACAACGCCTTCCGTGTCCATCGCAAACTCGATATCAAGCGAACTGTGGCCAACGAGATCTTCAAGCTCCAAAATGGCAGTGACAACCCTGTCGATCCGCGGGTCCAGCCGCTTCACCGAACCAAGGCGGCTTCGACAAACGAAGAGCGTCCTGAGATCCTGCCGCCCGCCGCCTGTGACGCTGTCGGTTCGCGAGCTGCTGTCATCGAAATTCAGAACATAATAAGGGGCACGATGCGTGAGGGTGCGCGTAAAAGCCACGCCGCTGAGAGCGACGTCATGCAGCATTTTTTGCACGAGAATTTGGTCTGTCAGGAGCGACTTGCCGTAGCTTGCGATCACCCGCTCGATCGCCGCGCCAATCTTATCCGGTTCGGACGCAGGAACATTCAGGATGCTTTCGTAACTGCCAGCATTTGATGCGGCCCAGCCATCTTCCGAATGTGCGCTGCTACGAACAATGACAGCAGTATGACCAAATTTCGCCTGTACCGCATCCAGAACGACTTGCTTTTCGGTTTGCCAGTGACCGGCAGTGAAACAGACCTGCTCTCCGATGACGCTCGTTTGCACCAGCGGCCGCAGACGTTCCAGCGTCTCTGCCTTTGTACCAAGAACGAAATGCGCCAGGTCCTGCGGTGCGTTCAGTTCGGCCCAGCGCCCCCGATTTTCGATTACATCGATATCAAGGCCTGCCGCGACAAGTCTTTTGATTAAACCGGGCATGTCGAGCTGCCCGAAGCGTTCCTCGCCTTCTTCTACGGCGAGCGCCTTTATGGTGGTGATGGCAAGACCCGAAAACTTGAAGACCCCGATCAATTCGCCGTCAGCGCTTTCCGCATCAATCGCTCGGCCGACCTCTACCTTGCCGTCCTCGCGAACCAGAACCTTTTCGGCACTGGCAATGTCCTCGTGTGAACGGCTTTCGTACCGGTCACGCCAATGTCGATCGATGCAAAGCGCCACGTTGGCTGTCGAACCGGCGAGATCATTGACAATTTCAGGTGAGAAGACGGTATCGGAATAGCAGATATAGGCATCGCGTCCGCTTTCTATAGGCGCAGAAAGCAAGGAGCCAGTCGCGGAACTGGTCTTCCAGTCGGCATTCACAGAGAAATAGATGTTAGGGTACTTGGCAATGATATCCTGCAGCCGATATCCACCGACAAAATGAAATTCCGCGCCAGCGATCTCCGAGAACGCCTCCATTACCCAATCAAGAACCCGGCGAGAATTCCCCGGCGCCTGCATCAACGCCGAAGGGTGTTCGCCCGAATAGGGTTTTCCTGCCCCTAGTATGATGACCTGCGGTTTGTTCAACGACATCTCTGAATAATAGTCCTTCGCTGTCAAATGAGAACCGCACGCAAACTGGACGTGTTTAGAAAGGTTTGAGCGCTGCAGCAACCCTCGACTGTTCATCGACAGTCAAATAGGCACTCATGGGGAGGCTGAGGACTTCGGTCGCGACAAGGTCGCCGATCGGCAGGCGGGCATCCGGATCAGCTACGGCGGGTTGCTGGTTCAAGGGCATCGGATAATGCACAGCCGTCGGCACGCCGGCGGCCTTCAGTGTCTCTTGCGCTTGCGCCCGGTCCGCAACCCTAATCGTGTATTGCGCCCAAGCGCTGACATTATGCGGTGCTACAGAGGGGATGGTCTTGACATTCGCATCGCTGAGAAGCGCGGCGTATCGAGTGGCAACCTTCTGCCGCATGGCCATCTCGTCTTCAAAAATTGTCAGCTTTTGAAGGAGGATCGCCGCTTGAATGGTGTCGAGGCGGCTGTTCACACCAACTCGGATGTGATGGTAGCGCCGATCCTGCCCATGCCGGGAGATCTGTCGGATGACCTTCGCCAGTTCATCGTCATTGGTGAATATTGCGCCGCCATCCCCATAACATCCCAAAGGCTTGCTGGGAAAAAAGCTGGCGCACCCGATCGTGGTCAGGTTGCAACTCTTGCGGCCTTTGTAGGTAGCGCCAAAACTCTGTGCAGCATCCTCAATCACAGGAATTCCATGACGTTCGGCGATTGCGTTGATCGCGTCATAGTCGGCGCATTGACCATATAGGCTGACAGGAATGATGGCCCGTGTCTTCGGCGTGATGGCGGCTTCCAGCAGGGCATGGTCAAGGTTGAAGCTGTCTTCCTGGACGTCGACATAAACCGGCTTGGCGCCCAAGAGGGCGACAGTCTCAGCAGTTGCAATGTAGGTGAAGCCAGGCATGATGATCTCGTCGCCGGGACCCACGCCAAGTGCCATCAAGGCGATCTGCAAAGCGTCAGTTCCGTTTGCCACGCTGATGCAATAGCGGGCGCCGGTAAATGCAACCAGCTTGTCCTCAAGCTCAGCGACCTCCGGTCCAAGGATGAACTGGCCATGGTCAAGCACACGCTGGATTGCCACATCCATCTCAGGCTTCAAACGCAAATACTGGCTTTTGAGGTCGATAAATTCCATTGCGCACCTTCCAGGGCATTCAACTGACGACGAAGCAGCGTCCGTTGCGGAGTTCATATCTTTGACCGGTATGTTCGCAGGTCGTTTCCGCGTCGCCGGTCAACGGCAAGTCCAGCCGCTCCCCGAACTGGCTCATCCAACCGATCTGCCGAGCCGGCACGCCCACCATCAGCGCGTAGTCCGGAATATCGTGGTTCACCACAGCACCGGCACCGACAAAAGCAAACTTTCCGACAACGACGCCACAGACGATGGTGGAGTTGGCGCCCAGCGACGCACCGCGTCGGATGAGTGTCTCGCGGTACTCGCTCTTGCGCTCGACCAGGGCTCGAGGGTTGTACACATTCGTGAATACCATGCTGGGGCCGCAGAAGACGCCGTCCTCAAGCGTGACGTTGTCATAGATGGAGACATTGTTCTGTATCTTGCATTTGTCGCCTATCGCAACTTTGTTGCCGATGAAGACGTTCTGGCCGAGTGACACGAAAGCCCCTATCTTTGCACCTGCGCAGACATGCACCCAATGCCATATTCGGCTGCCATCACCAATTTCGGCACCCTCATCGATAATAGCTGTAGGATGCGCTGAGAACGACATGTCAAAGTTCCAGCGGCAACGAGACCGTCTGTCCATCGCGGGCGGAACGATAGGCTGCGATCAACAATTCCAGTGACTTCAGGCCTTCGCGGCCATCAGTTTCCGTTGCGTGGCCTTCTTTCAGCACATCTGCTACATTCTTGTAATAAAGTGGATGACCGAAACCATAGACCGAAGTCGTCTGGTAACTGGCGGCCTCGACTCCCGCGTCGTAGTCCTTCGGATCTGAAAATTGCCACAGTTCGATCTTGTTGACCGCTACGCCGCCGATTCGAACTGAGCCCTTCTCCCCGAGGATCGTTATGCTGCCCTCAATGTTGTTGGGATAAGCAAGCATTGTTACGCTCATCGAGCCCAGCGCACCGCTTCTCCAGCGGATGTTCATCACGCCGGTATCCTCTACCTCGATGTCACGGTGTGTACTGGTCATGCACTGAAGTTTTTCGACAGGCCCGATGAGCCAGTCGAGAAGATCGACATAGTGGCTAGCCTGATTCATGAAGGCACCACCATCCAGTTCCCAGGTCCCCCGCCATTTTGCCTGGTCGTAGTAGGATTGCGGACGAGCCCAAAAGACGTTGATTTGCACCATGTGGATTTTGCCGAAGCGTTTCTCCTCAACGGCACGCTTCAGCAATTGCAGCGTGGAATTACGGCGATTCTGCTTTACGACGAACAGATGCACTCGAGCCTCGTCACAAGCCCGTACCATCCTGACGCCATCTGACCAGCGTGTAGCCATAGGCTTTTCGGTCATGACATGGACGCCGTGCTGAGCAGCCAGAACGGCCTGGTCGGCATGGACGCCACTTGGCGTGCAAAGCGCCACAAGATCTGGCTTCACCTCAGTGATCATCTTGCCGAAGTCTAGGTAGCCAGGAACCCCATATTGCTCGGTGTGCGCGGACAACGCTTCGTCATTGATGTCGCAGACGGAGACAAGTTCCATCCGATCGGAATGTTGTTCAATGGATCCGAAATGGTTCTTCGCGATACGTCCGCATCCGACCACCGCAATCCTGATTTTTCGATCCATTATTCGCTGCATTTTGTCCACGTATCTTGCCTTGAAAAAGGAATTAAAGCCTGAAGAGTGTAAAGCCCTGAGCCGACGCCTCGTGACGGTCGTAGAGGGACTTGAGATCGGCAAGCACAGGGCTTTCGCCTTGGCATAAGGCGCGCAAGTCAACCAGAGACAGCGCACGAAATTCATGGTGCCCGACTGCAACCACGATCGAATCCACCGGGTCGTCCGGATTGATCGGGTGGAGCGTGATCCCATATTCCCGCTCGACTTCTCCACGGTCCGCCCACGGATCATCCACCACGACCCTAGCACCCCACTCCTGCAGTTCGCGGATCAGATCGATGATCTTGCTATTGCGGATGTCGGGGCAGTTTTCCTTAAACGTGACGCCCATAACTCCGATGGTACTACGCGGCACGTCGATGCCATTCTTCAGCATCAGCCGGATGATATTGCGTGCCGAGTAGCGCGCCATATTGTCATTGATGCGTCGCCCGGCGAGGATGACCTGAGGGTTATACCCCACTTCCTCTGCCTTGTGCGTGAGGTAGTATGGATCCACGCCGATGCAATGGCCGCCGACCATACCAGGCCGAAATGGCAGGAAGTTCCATTTGCTGCCTGCAGCCTCGAGCACTTCCAGAGTATCAATGCCCAGGCGCGCAAAGATGATGGATAATTCATTCACAAACGCGATATTCAGATCGCGCTGACTGTTCTCGATCACCTTGGCAGCCTCTGCGACTTTCAGGCTGCTTGCCTTCCAGGTCCCGGCAGTCACAATCGACGCATACAATGCATCCACGACATCGGCCACCTCCGGTGTACTGCCGCTGGTAATCTTCTTAATCGTTGTCAGCGTATTGACTTTGTCACCCGGATTGATCCGCTCAGGGCTATATCCACAAAAGAAATCCTTATTGAAAACGAGGCCGGACTCCCTCTCGAGCGCAGGCACGCACACTTCCTCTGTGCACCCCGGATATACCGTTGACTCATAGATCACGATCGCGCCGGGCCGCATCACAGACCCGACAGCCGCGCTTGCACTGATCAATGGATTAAGGTTCGGACGGTTGCTCTTATCGACGGGCGTTGGCACTGTCACGATGAATATATCGCAATTCTTGAGTGCCTCTATATCGGTAGTGAAAACAAGCTGCGAGGCTTCTTGAAGCCCTTGCGTTGTCACTTCAAGCGTCGAGTCCTTGCCGGCCCGCAGCTCCTGAATTCTAGTCTCGTTGATATCAAAGCCAATCACCGATCGTTTTTTGCCAAATTCCACAGCAAGCGGAAGTCCAACATATCCCAATCCAATGACGCTAATTTTGCTATCTGCCATATCGCATTTCTGTCAATGTGCTCCAACAGCAAATCCCCGGAGGGGTTTTGCGACCATGGCGCCGTATATTACGCGAAGCCCGTTGGACACCGCTCAAAATTGCTCAGTTCGTAGTCTCGGCAACCTTCATGAGTCTCTGGTGCCAAGAACGAATTCGTTTCCCATCCAAGCCTTGCGCAATTGCACCAACTCGCAAGTGCACATGATTTCGTTGAAGACACTCTCGCGCTAGTGAGATTTCCAGCCAGCGTGGCGTCTAACACGCGCCTGTGAATTGTTTTCACGGTCGCGCTCAGAATTCGAAAAAGCCTCAAGTACCGGCTCCCCGTATCCGCTTCCCTACGATCCAGGGGGTATATACTCTTGAACAAAACTCCATTGCAAGCGCAAAGGCACCCCATCAATAGCCACTTGAGCTTGTCAGTATGGGCGTCCGTCGTGAGCCGTGACGGAGTTACTCAAAGTGCAAGCTTTCACACGGCGTTTCACAAAACAATATCAGACCAAAAATGCCTCAAGCCCAATTGCCGCGGAGATTATTTTGGTGAGAATAGAGCAGATCGACAATCCCGGACGTCGGTTTATAACCAGGAACCAGAATTTCGAGCTGCTTGCGGGCAGATGCAATATCTTGTGCCTCCATGGTTTCCTCCAAGAGGCGCAGCATTTCCTTCAGTTCGGACCAAGGCAAAAAATCCTCCCGGGCTTTCATAATGCACGTGTGCTCCGTCGATTGAGGATTGTCGCCAATAAGAAGTTCCTCGTAGAGTTTTTCTCCGGGTCTAAGCCCGGTCACTTTGAGTTCTATATCGCCGTCGGGATTATTCTCGTCCTTCAGAACCAACCCGGATAGCTCCACCATGCGGCGCGCCAGATCGATAATCTTCACTGGTGATCCCATATCAAGCACAAAAAGGTCGCCGCCATTTGCCATCGCGCCAGCTTGGATGACTAGCTGAGACGCCTCTGGAATTGTCATGAAGTAACGTGTTATCTGCGGATCTGTTAGCGTAATGGGGCCACCATCACGGATCTGCTGCCGGAATAGCGGAACAACAGAGCCAGAGGAGCCGAGAACGTTCCCAAACCGGACCATGGCGAAGTTTGTGCGCCTTTGACAAAGCTGTTGGTCGGCTGCGAGCGCCTGCAAGACCATTTCAGCCAAACGCTTGCTCGCGCCCATGATATTGGTCGGCCGAACCGCCTTGTCGGTGCTGATCAGAACGAAATCAGTTACACCTGCTTCAATTGCAACGAGCGCCGTCGTCAGCGTGCCCAGAACATTGTTGCGTATGCCTTCAACGGGATTGTATTCGACCAGCGGAACATGCTTGTAGGCGGCAGCATGATAAACCGTTTCAGGGTGCCACTTCGCAAAAATCTCCTTAAGCCTCAGATCATCCCGCACTGATGCGAGAAATGGCATAATCCGTACGTCTTCCCGCCCAGCGGTCTCCAACGTCTTCAGCAATTCGCTATGGATCGTGTAAAGAGCGAACTCACTTTGCTCGACGAGAAGAAGAATGGACGGCCCAATCTTCAATATTTGTCGGCAAAGCTCACTGCCAATTGAACCGCCAGCACCCGTGACCATGACGGCCTTGTTTCGGATATTCTTTTCCATCAACCTTGGAGTTGGCGCAACTGCATTTCGACCGAGAAGATCGTCGATATCAAGTTCACGCAGATCCGAGACTTGGATGCGCCCCTGCGCAAGGTCCGTCAAATCAGGAACATTGCGGACAAGAACTTTTGCTTCGCGAATTAACTCGATAATCTCGTTGCGGCGGCTGCGGGTAGCGTTGGGTACGGCGAGGAGAATGTCTGTAATCCCGAGGGTTTCTACCAGCTCAGTCAAGTCTGCTGGATTGAATATTTTGATCCCGCCCATAATATTGCCGTGTAACTTATCATCGTCATCAAGGTAACCAACGACATTGAGTTCACGACTGTTCGCCAGTGCTCCAGCCAACTGACGGCCGGAATTACCGGCCCCATATATGAGAACCTTTGGGTTGGAATTTCCGCGCAGTTCACGTTGGTAAGCACCGCCAAGCCAACTCCGCGCCCCTATACGGGAAAGCCCCACAGCGATCAGCAGAAGCAGCGGCTGCAGTATGCCAATCGTTCTGGGTACGCCCGGAATACTGATAGCTGTGATGATCGTCATATAAGCAAGACCGTAGATTCCCACAGCCTTCGAGACGGTCATGAAAGCGGACCATCCAATATAACGAAAAATTGCCCGATAAAGCCCCATGACTATAAAAATAGGCAGAGCAATCGCCAACGAAACTATCACGGGTACGAGCATAATTCCGTTCATCGCCACCCAACCGTCTAAGCGGAAGCAATAAGCGAACCAAACCGTAAGGACACACAGGCTTGCATCAACGGTTAGAGCTAGAATACGCTTAGTGACTCGCGGAAGAGCTAAAAACGGCACCAAATATTTTTCCGCTGGCATAGGTCATCCTTAGACATTGCCGGCTGGGCCAGAAGCCTGCCGTTGCTGCGCCTGCAGGCGTTAGAGCACGAACGATTGCCCTCGCCGTCCCGCCGTCCAAGCTGTGAATATCACGCGGGACTTTTCAAAACTAGCGGCTGTTTCGCGCCACCAGATGCGATTTAGTGGGAAACACCGTCGCGCCTGACAACCTTCAGCAGGGTCATGAACAGTATATGCAAATCAAGAAGAAAAGACTGTTTTTGTAGGTACTCTTCGTCAAACCGAACCTTGTCAACGATCGAAAGTTCATCCCGACCGCTGATTTGTGCCCAACCGGTCAATCCAGGCAACAACTCTTGCACGCCTCTCTCCGTGCGAAGAGCAATCAAGTCGTCTTGATTGTAGAGCGCAGGGCGTGGTCCCACGAAACTCATCTCACCTCTGAAAATGCTCCATAGCTGCGGCAGTTCGTCAAGGCTCGTTCGCCGTAGAAAGGAACCAATGGGCGTCAGGTATGAGCGCGGATCCTCCAAGAGGTGCGTAGCGACAGCCGGTGTATCCACACGCATGCTTCGAAACTTCGGCATATAAAATATTCGGTTTCGACGACCAACACGCCGGGACCAATAGAGTATTGGTCCCGGCGATGTTAGCCGTACAGCTATGGCGACAAGAATAATCGGGAGGAGCAGCACGGCTGCGGCCGTTAATACAACAAAAATATCGGAGAAACGCTTCAACAAAATCGTGGCTACTTTCGTGAGGCAAGCGGTCAAACAGAACTGAAGAACTTTTAGTTCGTAACAGGGTTATCCATCACGTAGCCGCTCAATTGGCACATTTCGCTTTCCAGCTGAATACCAATCAGCAGTATCGGCAAGTCCTTGCACCACTCTAACTGATGGCTTCCAGTTCAAAATTTCCTTGTTTTTACAAATGTTAATTCTCAATGATCCTAAAAGGCGCGTTGCCATATCCTGTTTGCCAAAAAACTGCGCTGCCGCTCTCAGCACACGCTGAGGCACCGGGATGAGACGTGCTGGTCGTCCCAGCGCACTACCAAGCCCGCTCAGAAGATCTGGCGTTGACAGATCCTCATCGTCCGACACCAGAAAGGTATCATTCGCTGCTGCGGGATGGTTAAGACACACAATGATAAAATCGATGAGATTTTCCAGGTAGACGAAACTACGATGGTTTTTAATTGCCCCGAACGGCAACGGTACTCCACGATCCAAAAGTCGCATTAGCGAAAGGAAATTGGCCCGGACCCCAGGGCCATAAACGAGCGGAGGTCTAATGATAACAACCTCCATACCTGTTTCTCTGGAGAGGCGTTTAAGTTGGTTTTCCGCTTCATCTTTGGAAATCGCATAAGGGTCCTGTGGCGCGGGGTTATCGTCTGCCGTAAAATACTGCCCTGGCAACGTGCTTTCACCATTCACCTTAATACTACTTACAAAAACAAATCTACGGCAGCCCGCTACTGCTGCAAGGCGAGCGAAATCGATGGTACCAGCAACATTGACAGCGCGATATTCATCCATTGGGTTGACGGCAGCATCACTCATAATGTGTACACGTGCAGCCAAATGAACAACATATTCAACATCCTTTGGAAAAGACGCGGCAGATCCTGCAAGCATTTGCGAAAAGGAAAAGGGAAAGATTGCGTAGCCGCGCTTCGCGAGTTCGTTGCACAATTTGGCTCCAACAAAGCCCTTAGCGCCCGTTACAACGACATTTTTCATAGGCCACTTATCTCACTTACTGCTTTTTGCCAAACATCACTCACGCCAGAAACCGCCCCGGCCGGAATGGGTTGATATCCACCACGGTCTTTTCTCCCAGCATCGCTTCGGCCAGCGCCCTGCCCGTTACCGGGCCGAGGGTCATGCCGTGGTGGGCGTGGCCGAAGGCGAACCAGAGGTTTTCGTGGCGGGGGGCCTTGCCGATGATGGGCATCATGTCGGGGGTGCAGGGGCGCGCGCCCATCCAGGGTTCCTCGTCGCGGCGCTCAGCCAGCGGGAAGAAGGTGCGGGCGACTTTTTCGGCGCGCGCGAGCTGGACAGGCGTTTTCGGCGCATCGCGGCGGGCGAATTCGGCGCCGGTGGTCAGCCTTATGCCGCGCAGCATGGGTGCGAGGAAGTAACCGCGCTCGGCGTCGAGAACCCAGTTGTTGAGCCGGGCGCCCTCCTGGCTGCCGTAATGCATGTGGTAGCCGCGCTTGACGGCCAGCGGAAAGTGATAGCCGAGCTTGCGTGTCACCGTATCGGCCCAGGGACCCAAGGCAACGACGACCTCCCTACCTTCGACTGGCCCGCCGGGTGTGGCCACGCGCCAGCCCTCGCCTTCCAGAATGTGTTCGAGCGTCGCCGCATCGCCGGCGACGAACTGGCCGCCGAGCGACCAGAAGTGGTTGAGATAGGCTTTGACCAGGCTTTGCGGGTCGGAGATCGACCAGGGATCGGTCCAGCGCAGCCCGCCAACGAGCTCTGCCGTGATCGACGGCTCGGCAGCGGCGACATCAGCCTTGCTCAGCTTCTGGTGATTGACCCCGAAGGAGCCGGAGAGCTTCTCCGCGTCGGCATAGGCGCTGTCGCGCTCCTTCTCGGTGCGAAAGACCTTCATCCAGCCATCCTTGCGGATGAGATTGCCGGCGCCCGACGCGTCGATCAGGTCGCTGTGCTCGCTGATCGAATTCTCGATCAAGGGCGCATACATTTTCGCGATGCTCTGATGCTGCACGAAGCCGGAATTCCACCAATAGCGCGCAAGAAACGGCACCAGGCCCGGCAGCGCCGTCAGGTGGTAGTGGGCATCGATCGTGTTGTTGAGCGCATAACGGAACAGGGCACCGAAATCATGCGGGAAGCCATAGGGGAAAACGCCCTCGCGCTGGATCAGCCCGGCATTGCCATAGGAGGTTTCCTCGCCGGCGCCGCGCCGGTCGACGAGAACGACGCTCTTGCCACGCCGGGCCAGATGGATGGCTGTGGATATGCCGACAATGCCGGCGCCGAGCACGATACAATCTGTCTTCATTCCGGTCCCCGCCGCTCGCCGCGCTCAGCCCTTGAGCTTGCTCATGATCTGCTCGAGATAACCCAGCATCAGGGCCGAGACAACGAATGCAATGTGCATCAGGGTCAGCCACATCAGCTTGGTGTTGTCATATTGATTGGCATTCAGGAAAATCTGCAACAGGTGGATCGAAGAGATCGCGACGATCGACGAGGCGACCTTGATCTTCAGGCTGCCGGAATCGAGCTTTCCGAGGAACGACACCTGATCCTCGCCCTCGTCGAAACGGCTGACGAAGTTTTCATAGCCGGAGATCATCACCATGACGATGAGGCTGGCAACAAGCGCCGCGTCGATCAGTCCGAGCATGGCCAGGATCATCTGCGCTTCGTCAAAGACGAAGACATTTTCGGCGACCTTTAGGAACTTGTAGGCGAAAGCCACGGCGTAGACGGCCAGCGCGGCGACGAGCCCGAGATAGAACACGACGAGGATCCACCGGCTCGACAGGATGATCCGCTCGACCAGCAACTCAAGGGATTTCATGGGTCTCGACCTCAAATTGATGTTGCATATGCGAAATGAACGTCTTGTTCATAACCAAGAGCGAAAGCAACGACAAGAGGCGGGTCTGATGGAGCGGTGCGATGACCCCTGAAATACGAAAGGGACGGTATCTGCCGATACCGTCCCTCGGGACATACGTGTGTTCAGCTGTTACACGCGGCGGAAAAGACCGGCGATCAGCGAGATGGCAAGGAAAGCCAGGAACACGAAGAAGAGGATCTGCGCAATACCGGCAGACGCGCCGGCAATGCCGCCAAAACCAAGGACACCGGCAATAATTGCGACGACCAGAAATACGAGAGCGTAATACAGCATGTGTCATTCTCCTTTTATCAACCTGCCAAACAACGCATGAATCAGCCGTTTTGTTCCAAGTTCACGCGGTGAAACAGCCTGGTGGGGCGCGCGGTTTTTTTAACGACTGCTTAACCATAATGCGGGGATTTCGGGCGTTCGTCGCCTTTTGGCACACTTCGTCGCGTATAAGTGGGGAACCATCCCGGTTCCATTAACGTTGTGCAACCAGATGAAAACCAATTGGAAGACGTGTTCTGAAACGTCTTCCCAGCATACCGCAGATGAAATTGGCTTTGTCTCACACGATCGAGACAAACAGGACAGGACGGGACGCTTGAACATGTCAGCACCATCGAGCAAAATCTGGAAGGCGGCAGTTGCTGCAGGACGGTCGCGCGCATCGCAGGCCGATCCCATGCTGCAAATCGGCTCGACGCTGGAGTCGCTCTACGCGCTTGACGATCAAGGTGATGTTCACGACGGATTTGCCGACTATCTCGACCGGATCAATCTGGCCCACACTGAGCACCGCAACAAGAAACACGACAACTAGAAACGCAGCATGGACGTTACACTGGCGGCTTTGCCGCCATTTTTTTTGCGTGCATTGTGACACCAAACAAAAAACCCGCCACGGCGGCGGGTCATCGTTTCTGTATGTGGAAGCTTTTAATTGACGAGGCGTCCGGTCTTCGGGGCGGCGCCCGATGTGTTCATCGCCATCATATCCTGACCATCGAAGCCGACGGTCACGTCCAATTGCTTGTCGGCCGTAATCTTCCAGCTGACCACGGCATCTTCCATGAAGAGTGCCGGATCGACGGCAATACAGCGTCCGTAGGTCGTCTTGTTCGTACGGCTGGCTTGGTTGACTGCAGGGCGGAGAAGGTCGTGGCAATTCTCGACACTCTCATAACCGACGGCGGGGGCCGGAAGCTCGCGGCAGGCAGTATCGCCCTGGGCGCATCCGACGAGGATCATGATCGCTGCAATGTGTTCCATTGATCTGTCTCCACCAACAAGTATTCGATAGATGAACGGAATTGGGGAATTGAAGTTCCGGCAGGGTTCAGAAATATAGACGGGGAACAAAACCTGTGGTTCGGCGTTACGACCGTGCCTGATGCCGCAGCGCTACAGCGGACCCAGCCGTTTCCCCGGCATCAAGGAAGACCAGCCATGAGAAAGATGTTGATTGCCGCCGCCCTCGTCCTGCCGCTCGCTGCCTGCACCACGACGGAACGGACGACCACGGCCGGCGCTGTTTCGGGCGGCATTATCGGCGGCGCGATTTCTGGAGATTTCGGCGGGGCTGCCATCGGGGCGATTGCGGGCGGAATTGCCGGTGCGCTCATAGGCCAGGCAAATGAGCCGGGCCGTTGCGTCTATCGCAACCGGGAGGGCCGCCGTTACGTGGCGGCGTGCAGACCTGCGGGACAACGCAGGTAAACATGAGCGGGGCGCTCGTTTTCCGGAAAGCTGATATCGCGGTGTTACTTGGATTTGGCCTTGCGCTCGGCTTCGTCGAGCTTGTTCAACAGATCGAGAAACATGTCCGGCACCGGCTCGTTTTCCACCGTGTCGTAAAGGGACTTCAGTTTCCCCGCAATCTCACCATGCGGATCGCTTTTTCCCGATGCGTTTCGTTTCGGTCCAGTCCCGATCATGAGACAGTCTGCTCCTGGTTTTTTCATGAAGCCTACGCCTCAAAATTCGGCCTGCCCGCAAGTTCCGCTTGATGATGAGGCCGTGCTGTATTCAATAGACGAGATAACGGGGTAAGAATCCGTAAACATCATACTAAAGGAAGTCATAAATGTCACTTTCAATGCGGATAGCACCACATTTGCCCTATCTGCGCCGTTTTTCCAGGGCGATCACCGGTTCCCAGTCCGCAGGCGATGCCTATGTTGCCGCAGTTCTAGAAGCCCTGATCGCTGATATATCGCTTTTTCCACAGAGCTTTACCGACCGGGCATCGCTGTTCAAGCTGTTCTGCTCGCTGTTTGACGGCATCCGGATCGACCCGCAGGAAACCGCTTCGCCGTTCGGCTGGGAGAAGCGGGCAGCGGCCAATCTGGCGGCAATCTCGCCCCTGCCCCGCAAGGCCTTCCTGCTGGTGGCTGTGGAAGGTTTTACGCAGGCCGAGACTGCGGATATCGTCGGCGTCAGCGAAGAGGACCTGCCGGCTCTTCTGGCCCAGGCATCGGAGGATATTTCCAAGCACGTCATGACTGAAATTCTCATCATCGAGGATGAACCGCTGATCGCCATGGACATCGAGGATATGGTGCGCAGCCTCGGGCATACGGTTACCGGCATTGCCCGCACCCATTCGGAAGCGCTCGACCTCTTTCACAAGACCAACCCGCGCATGATTCTCGCCGATATTCAGCTCGCCGATGGCAGCTCGGGCATTGACGCTGTCAATGACATTCTGAAGGAGACGACGGTTCCGGTGATCTTCATTACCGCGTTTCCAGAGCGGCTGCTGACCGGTGAAAAGCCGGAGCCGGCCTTCCTCGTGACCAAGCCGTTCAACCCCGACATGGTCAAGGCGCTCATCAGCCAGGCGCTGTTCTTCGACGAGAACGCACAGATCAAGCGCTAGGATCAGGCCTTTACAGGTGCGCTAGCCGGGAAGCCGGCGCACCTCTTCTTCCACCATCAACTCATCGAAAATCGTCATGGCGATCAGGCAGAGCGGCAGCGCCAGCATGGCGCCGACGGCACCCCACATCCATGTCCAGAAAATAATGGCGATGAAGATGACGAAAGGGTTGATCTCAAGCCGCCGGCCCATGATCGATGGCGTCACCAGATTTTCCATGACCAGATGCAGCATGAAGAACAGGAAGGCGGGCGCCAGCGCGGCGAAGATGCCGTCGTGTGTCAGCAGGCCAGCCGTGGCCAGGGCCAGTGTCATCAGGGCGACGCCGAGAAACGGAATGAAGCTGGAGACGAAGGCGAACAGGCCCCAGAGTGCTGCCATCTGCAGACCGCCGAAATAGGCAATGAGCCCGGTGATGGTGCCAAGGACGAGATAAATCAGACTGGCGGTCGAGAAATAGAACCCGAGCGCGCTTTCGATGGCGTTGATGATGCGAATGACCGAGAGCCGGTCTTCGCGGGTTTGAAACACCATGATCAGTGCCCGGCGCAGATTGGCGCGTCCCAGCAGGAAAAGCCCGAGAGCCGCCATGAAAATCAGCGCCTGTACGAGCGCCGGGGTCAGTCCCCCCGCCACCATGCCAAGAACGGGACCCGCATTTTGCATTGCCGCTTCGGCGACGGCCTTGCCGTCTGCCGAGGCAAGACCCGCCATTTTCAGCCATTCGAACCGCTCCAGCATCGGCTGCAGCCTCTCGAGCGTTCGCTGCAGCATGGCCGGCGCGTCACCAGCGAGACTTGTCATGGGCTCGACGACGGCGTTGATGAGGAGGAAAAGGCTGATGACGAAGACGAGCCCGAGGATCAGACCACCGGCCACCGGCGGCACGCCGAACCGGCCGAGCTGATCGGCCGCGTGGCCAAGCACGATACCGACGACGATGGCCAGGGTGATGGGCATCAGGACAGTTGCCAGCATGTGGATGGCAGCCGAACCGATGATGATGAACAGGCCGATGATCGACCAGGCGACGGCAATGTCGAGCGCATCCTTCTGGGCGGCGGGCAGCGCTTCGCTCACTTCGGCCGTATCGACCAGAGCGTTCTTGATTGCATTTTTTCTGGATTCCCTGGAGCCCGTGTTCCCCGGCTTCGCACCACCCATTCGCACGTCTCCAATTGATAACCCGCTAGAACAGTTCGAACCTGAAAAGGTTCCACTGCCACGGCGGAACCAAACGAGCGTTCAAACATTTGATGAAAAGCTGATAAAGCCCGCCAACGATCAAAGGAACCGCCATGCCTTCCGTCAAGGATTTAATCTCAAGCCCGAGTGAATACTTCAAGACACCCGCCGATGTCGCTGCGGACACGCGGCTATCGGATAATGAGAAGAAGAAGATTCTCGACGCTTGGGAGAACGACCAGAAAGCACTCGATGTGTCGGCTGATGAGGGCATGCTGCCGGAACCGGGCGAGAAGTCCGAACACAACGATATCAAGAAGGCCATCAGGTCCGTCGAGAAGCACGGCTGATGCCGTCAGTTTTCCGGGACGACCAGCATGACCCGTGTACCCGGATGGTAAGCCGGATCGTAGCGGATTTCTGATTTTATGCTGGTGGCCATGGCCGCCAGGATCTTCGTGCCGAGACCGGTTCCTTTCGCGGGGGCTGCGGAATCAAAGCCAAATCCATCATCTTCGACATGGGCGATGACAATGCCCTCCTCATGGGCTTTGACACCGACGCGAATGAAACCTGCCTGTCCTTTCGGATAGGCATATTTGAAGGCGTTGGTGACGAGTTCGCTGATGATCAGCCCCAGCGCGATGGCCTTGTCGGTCTTCATGACAATCGGATCAGTCTCCAGCTTGACCTCATGAGGCCGGTGCTCGTCGCGCATCGATGACTGAAGTTCTGCGACAAGATTTCCGAGATAATCGCTGAGATCGACCGTCCCGACCTGCTGGTTCGTATAAAGGCGGCGATGCACGCTGCCGATGGCGTTGATCCGCACCTGCGTTTCCTGCAGTGCGTCGATGGCAGCCTGATCGGTCATCAGCGATGCCTGCATGCGAACCAGCGCTGCCGCAAGCCCGAGGCTGTTGCCGACCCGGTGGTTGACTTCCGACAGCAGCAGTTCGGCGCGGTCGCGCTCCTGGCGGATCAGTTCCTGCTGGGCCGCCGCCTCGCGCCGGTAATGCGCCCGCTCGACCGCCTGTTTCAGTGCGGCAATCAACAGTTCGAAAAAGTCCGACGAGATCGATTTTGTCACATAGTCGTCGGCCCCGCGCTTCAGCGCCTCGACGGCGACACTTGTGTCTCCCGAGCCGGTGACATAGACGACCGGCACATGTTCAGCCGCGCCTGCGATCTTCGGCAGGATGTCCAGCCCCGTCTCGCCGACCAGATAATGATCGAGCGCCACGACATCGATACCGCCGCGCGCGAGCCTGTCCAAGCCCTCCTGCCCGCTCAGGGCCGTTTCAACCGCATAGCCCTCCCGCTGCAGGTTCTTGCGCAGGAGAACGCAGAGGGCCTCGTCATCATCGATATAGAGGATACGAAACGGCGCGCCGCCGGGATCGGGTAACATGGCTATCTGGTCTCCGGAACGGTCATGACCGAGAGAAACAGACCCAGCTGCTGGATCGCATTGACGAACTTGTCGTATTGCATCGGCTTGGTGACATAGACATTTGCGCCGAGATCGAAGCTGCGATTGATTTCGCGCGGATCGTCCGTCGTCGTCAGAACGATGACCATGATGCGCTGGGTGTGCACATTGCGCTTTAGTTTGGTCAGGATATCGAGGCCGGTCATGTCCGGAAGATTGAGATCGAGCAGAATGAGATAGTGCTTGCCGCTGCTCTGCTCGCCAGAGCCATCGTCACCCAGCAGATACTGCAGGACATCGGTGCCGTTGACGAAGGCAACGATCTCATTGTTGACACCCGCGCGGCGGATGTTCTTCTCGATCAGCCGCGCATGGCCCTCATCATCCTCGACCATCAGGATGGTCACCGGTTGCGCATCGGTCATTCGCCTATCCTCCTCTTCAGAAACCGCAGATCGGCCGGCAGTTTTACGATGAACGTCGTCCCCTGGCCAAGAACGGACGACAGCGTCACGTCTCCACCAAGACGCCGCACGAGCGCCCGCACATGCGCCAGCCCGATCCCCTCTCCCGGCCGGTCCTGGGCCCCGGCGCGGCGGAACAGCTCGAACACACGCTCCATGTCCTGGCCGGCGATGCCGCGGCCATTGTCCGTCACGTAGAATTCGGCATCCGTCCCCGACACCGTGCCCTCCACCTCGATGAGGCCCGGTCTGGCGGGGTCGAGGTACTTCACGGCATTGTCGAGCAGGTTGCCGAAAATCTGCTGCAAAGCAAGCCGGTCCGAAACGATGGCCGGAAGATCCCGCGATATTGTGATGCGCGCACCCGATTGTTCAAGCCGGTGCTGCAGGCTCTGTGTCGTTGTCTCGATCAGGTCGCGCATGCTGATCGCCTCGGGCCGCATTTCGCGGCTGCCGGCTCTTGCCAGCCTGAGGATTTCGTTGATGAGGCTGTCCATGCGCTGGATGGAACTGCGGATGAAGCGCAGTGCCTCGGGCACGTCTTCCTCGATGGCCAGCTTGACCGGCCGGGCTGAGGGCTCGTCCATCGCAGCAGCATTGTTGCTGAGGTAGGTTCCGAAGACGGCCGAAGCCCGCTCCAGTTCCTCGGTGAACCCCATGATGTTGACCAGGGGTGCGCGCAGATCGTGGCTGACGATATAGGCGTAGTTCTGCAGTTCGCGGTTGGCCCGCTCCAGATGTTCGGTGCGTTCCCCGACCTTGATTTCCAGCGTCGCGTTGGCGCGCTCGAGCTCCTTGCGGGCGGTCTCAAGCTCCTTGGAATGATCCATGACCACAGCCATGGCGCCTCCGACAAGAACGACCAGCAGAACGGCGCCGATGAGAATGGTGATTGTCAGGAGCAAGGTAGCGTGTTTGAGCGCTGCGATCTGGGCGGCCGCATAGGATGCCGACTGCTCGTCAATCGAGCGGATGACGGCGCGGATATTGCCCATTGCCTGCCGGCCCTGATCGGTGCGGATGACCGCGAGCGCTTCACCGGCTTTGTCCTGCCGGACAAGCTCGATCGTGCTGCTCAGTTCCTGAAGTTTGGTCGCCAGCAGATCCGAGAGCCGTTGCAGAAGATCCTCAGGCACGCCGATGCCCGTCAGTTGTGGTCGCAAGGCGGCGAACTGGGTGAGGATTGTCTCATTGGCCTGATTGTAAGGCCGCAGGTAGACCTCTTCCTGGGTCAGCACAAAACCGCGCTGACCGGTTTCGGCATCCTGAAGCGTGCTGAAAAGCGCCACGACACGCGCGTTCAACTGCGCGGAACTCAGCGCGCGTTCGGATTGTTCGCGGGTAACACCGGTGAAATAAAGCGCTGCCAGAACGATTGCCAGCAGCACAAATGCCCCGAAGGCAAGCGTCGCAGGCACGAACCGCAGGAAAACCACCTGCGCCTGCTTCATCGCCGTCTCAACGCGCGGCCGACCATCAATCTCCACGCCCCCAATCGCACGTCATTCCGGTATCAGGACGTGGTCTCGACCCCGCATCAACCGCCGGACAAACGATCATCCGTCAGACATAAACAACATGCATCATGGGTTTTCGGCACGGATTGGCAAGACCCAATTTTTGACAATCGGTGGGGGGATCAGAACTTCTCGGGCGGGAAAATGTGGACGGTAAGAGAAAAGAGGCCGAGGCCAAGAAGAACCACCAGCATTGTATTGGCCAGACCGTCGGCAGTCGCTGGCAAAATGCCAAGACCAATGACGAGAGCAGCGGCGACAGCGGCGAACAATCTGGGAATCCAGTAGAGCATGATACGATCCTCTCGAAAGGCTGGCTAGCAATGTAAGGGTTTCCTGCGACAGAAATAAATTGTCGCAAGTCTGAAACCAAAATGCCGAAATCACGTTTTTGTTCCACGCGGACAAAAACTAAACCAACGATCCGGATCAATTTCGGAAAGAAAATTCAACGGCAGCATCAGGCCGGTGATCTGCAGACTATCACAGACGTACCAGCAAAAGCGGAAATAATGGAGATCGGCATGAAATTGCTTGTTGTGACATGTATAGGCGCACTGCTCGGCGGCATCGGTGCCGCCAGCGCCGAAACGCTCGATGAAACCGCCATCCGACAGGATATCGTTGGCCGCACGATCTATCTGGCGGCGCCGATGGGTGGCGAATTTCCGCTGAACTATCGCGCGTCCGGCCAAGTGGACGGCGATGGCAAAGCGGTCGGTCTAGGCAAGTTCATACAGCCGAACGATACGGGCAAATGGTGGATTGAATCCAACAAGCTCTGCCAGCAGTTCAAGGTCTGGTACAAGGGCGCCCCGATGTGCTTCGAGCTGACCACGGCGGGACCGGACAAGGTCAAATGGGTCCGCGACAATGGCGAGAGCGGCGTTGCACGGATCGGCAATTGACCTTGCGAAAACCGGCGGCCGTTTGACGGACGCCGGATATCGAATGGTTATGCCTGAGCGGCGATAACGATGACTTCGACCAGATAATCCTTCGTGGCAAGCTTGGCTTCGCCGGTGGCGCGCGCGGGAGTGTGGCCCTGCGGCGCCCAGGCATCCCAGACGGCATTCATCTTCGGGAAATCGGCCATGTCGGCCAGCCAGATCGTGGCGGACAGGATACGGGTCTTGTCGGAGCCGGCATCGGCCAGAAGCTTGTCGACGGAAGCGAGCGCCTGCTTCGTCTGCTCGGTGACGTCGGAGCCAGCTTCGCCCACCTGGCCTGCGAGATAGACCGTGCCATTATGGGTGACGGCCTGGCTCATGCGCGGGCCGGTTTCAAAACGCTTGATATCCATTTTTCAAATTCCTGACATGTTTCTCGGGCGAAATGCTTTGCCCTGCGGCGATCGGCTGCCCGCCACCCCGGGGGCAATGGATTTTAAGGTGGCGCGGCACGTCTACACCATCGCCGGAGCGAGTCCAACCTAGAGCAGCGCCAACAGCGCCGGTTCATGCTGCAGCCTTGCGGGCGAGCCGTGCCTTGATGCTGGCAACATCGGCGCGCGGTGTGGCGGCAAACAGGGTCTTTGTGTAGCTGTGCTTGGGATCGGCGAAGACCTCTTCACGGGCGCCATACTCCACCGCCTCACCGAAATACATCACCATCACGTCGTCGGCGATGTAGCGCACGACCGAGAGATCGTGGCTGATGAAGACGTAGGTCAGCTGGAACTCGTCCTGCAGGTCGGCCAAGAGATTGAGCACCTGCGCCTGCACCGACAGGTCGAGCGCCGAGACCGGCTCGTCCAGCACCAGAAGCCGCGGATTGAGCATCAGCGTGCGGGCAATGGCGATGCGCTGGCGCTGGCCGCCAGAAAACATGTGCGGGTAGCGGCTGTAGTGTTTTTCTTCCAGCCCCACCTTTTTCAGCATGGCCAGAGCCCGGCCCTTGCGTTCGTCGGCGGGCATTTTCGTGTTGATGACCAGCGGCTCGGTGAGGATTTCACCGATTTTGCGGCGCGGGTTCAGCGAGCCATATGGGTTCTGGAAGACGATCTGCACCTTCTGGCGCATGTCGGGCGTCAATCCATCCTTGGCGATATCGACCTTGTTGCCGTCGATCAGGATGTCGCCAGCGGTGGCCGGATCGATCAGGGTGATGATGCGGCCGAGCGTCGACTTGCCGCAACCGCTTTCGCCGACGATCGCCAGCGTCTTACCCTGCTCGACGGTGAAGCTGACATCCTTGACCGCATGCACGGTCTTGTCCTTGCGGAACAGGCCGCCGGACATGTGGTAGTCGCGCACGATGTTGCGTGCTTCGAGAACGGTGGTCATCGCACGGCTCCCTCAAAGATCTGCTCGTCGCTCAGAAGCTCCGAAATGGTCGGCAGGCGGTCGCCTGTCGCATTGTCCGGCAGGGCGGAGAGCAGCGCGCGCGTGTAGGCGGTTTTGGGGGATTCGAACAGCGACAGCACATCCGCCTCCTCGATCTTGCGGCCCTTGTACTGGACGATGACGCGATCGGCCGTTTCGGCAACGACGCCCATGTTGTGGGTGATCATGATCAGACCCATGCCGTGCTGCGCCTGCAGGTTCATAAGGAGATCGAGGATCTGTTTTTGGATGGTGACATCGAGGGCCGTGGTCGGTTCGTCGGCGATCAGGAGTTTTGGATTGCAGGCGAGCGCGATGGCGATCATGACGCGCTGGCACTGGCCGCCCGACATCTGGTGCGGATAATGGCCAAGACGCTCGGCCGGATTTGGAATGCCGACGGATTCGAACAGTTCGATCGCCCGCTTGCGGCGGGCCGCCTTGTCGAGCTTCATGTGGATGCGCAGCACCTCTTCGAGCTGGAAGCCGACGGTGAAACACGGGTTGAGGCTCGCCACCGGCTCCTGGAAGATCATGGCAATGTCCTTGCCGACGATCTTGCGCCGCTCGGAGGCCGACAGGGTTCTGAGATCAATGCCGTTGAAGGTCAGCCTGTCGGCCGTCACCTTCGCCGTCCAGGGCAGAAGGCCCATGGCGGCGAGCATGGAGACCGACTTGCCGGAGCCGGATTCGCCGACGATGGCCAGAACCTCACGCTCGTGCACCTTCAGCGAGACACCATCGACGGCGCGGAACGGACCGGACGCGGTCTGAAACTCGACGACCAGATTTTCGATTTCGAGGAGCGCCATGATCAGGACCTCTTCAGCTTGGGATCGAGCGCATCGCGCAGGCCGTCGCCCATCAGATTGATGGCGAGAACGGTGATGAGAATGGCAAGGCCGGGGAAGGTGACGACCCACCAGGCGCGCTGGATGAACTCGCGGGCTTCGGCCAGCATGGTGCCCCATTCGGGCGTCGGCGGCTGAGCACCCATGCCGAGAAAGCCGAGGGCGGCCGCATCGAGAATGGCGGCGGAGAAAGCCAGCGTCGCCTGCACGATCAGCGGCGCCAGGCAATTGGGCAGGATGGTCAGGAACATCAGCCGCAGCGTGCCGGCGCCGGCCACCTGCGAGCCGATGACATATTCCTTGGTGCGCTCGGTCATGACAGAGGCGCGGGCAAGGCGGACGAAATGCGGCTGGTTGACCAAGGATATGGCGATCATCGCGTTGAGCAGGCCGGGGCCGAGAATGGCGACCAGAACCAGCGCCAAGAGCAGCGACGGAAAGGCGAGAATGATGTCCATCAGACGCATGATGACCGTATCGATGCGGCCACGGAAATAGCCGGCGATGAGGCCGAGAAGCACGCCTGAGACCACCGACAGGCTGACGACGACCAGACCGATGAACAGCGAGAAGCGGGCGCCGTATATGAGCCGGGACAGGATATCGCGGCCGACGGCGTCGGTTCCGAGGAAATAGGCGAAACGGCCATTGTCCTGCCAGAAGGGCGGCAGCAGCAGCACGTCGCGATCCTGAACGCTCGGGCTGTGCGGCGCGACGATGGGCGCCAGAACGGCAACGACGAGCACGATCAGGAAGACGAAGAGGCCGATGACGGCGCCCTTGTTGCGCGAGAAATAATACCAGAATTCCGACAGGCCGGAGGCGGCTGTGGTTTTCGTTTCGACAGCACTCATCGTCTGTCCTCCTATCGCCGGATGCGCGGGTTGATGAAGCCGTAGAGCACATCAACGATCAAATTGACGACCATGATGACGGCGGCGATCAAAAGCAGACCGCCCTGCACCACGGCGTAATCGCGCTTGAAAACGGAATCGACCATCCACTTGCCGATGCCCGGCCAGGAGAAGATCGATTCGGTCAGAATGGCCCCCGCCAGGAGCACGCCGACCTGCAGGCCGATGGTGGTGATGACGGGGATCATGGCATTGCGCAGCGCATGGACGCCGATGACGCGGAAGGGTGACAGGCCTTTCGAGCGGGCGGTGCGGACATAGTCCTCGCCCAGAACCTCGAGCATGGCGGAGCGGGTCTGGCGGGCGATGACGGCGAGCGGAACGGTCGCAAGCACCACCGTCGGCAGGATCAGGTAGCTGAGCGCCGACTTGAAGGCGCCCGCCTGGCCCGACAGAAGACTGTCGATCAGCATGAAGCCGGTGACGGGCGGGAAGAAATACATCAGTGAGATGCGGCCGGATACAGGCGTCCAGCCGAGATAGCCGGAAAAGAAGATGATCAGCAGCAGGCCCCACCAGAAGATCGGCATCGAATAGCCGACAAGGGCCGCCCCCATCAGGCTCTGGTCAAGCCAAGTACCGCGTTTGACGGCGGCGACGACGCCGGCTGGAACCCCGAGGAGAACGGCGACCAGAATGGCGCAGAAAGACAGTTCCAGGGTCGCCGGGAACAGGGTCAGGAACTCTTCCAGCACGGGCCGCTTGGTGATGATCGAATTGCCTAAGTCGCCCTGCAGCAGGTCACCGACATAGTCGAAATACTGGATATAGAGCGGCCGGTCGAAGCCGAGTTCTGCCATGATCTCCGCGTGGCGCTCGGGCGCCATGACCCGTTCGCCGGACATGAGCATGACCGGATCCCCGGGCAGGAGACGAATGAAGGAAAAGGCGATCAGCGAAACCCCGACGAAGGTGGGGATCAGGACTGCCAGACGTCCCAGGATAAAGCGCAACATGGGCTTTTCGTTCCGTTTAAGGCGCAAGGGCCCTCGAGGGCTCCGGCGCCGGTCAAGGCGCACGCGTCCGGACCTGCAGGGCAAGCGTGCCGGACGGTCATGCGCACCATCAAAAATTCGGGATAGGTCTCATCGCATCATGGTCTGACTGCCCTTTGGCAGGCCAGACCCGGCGCCAAAGGCAAACAAACGGATGATCTCTCGATATGCCAAACCAGTGTCCCGCCGGGACCTGGCTTCCCCTTTGTCTTGTTTTTGGCCACCGGCCCAGGTTTCCCCGGGCCGGTGGTTAAACGCATAGGTCCTTCCGGACTTATTCGGCGATGTCGACGCCGTCGAAGCGGTGAATGCCGAGCGGGTCCATGAAGAAGCCCGAGACCTTCTTGCTGACCGGAACGAAGGCCAGCGAATGGTCGAGCGTCGCCCAAGGTGCTTCACGCTTGAAGACGACCTGCGCCTCTGCGTAGAGCTTGGTGCGCTCTTCCTGGCTGGACGAGACTTTGGCCGCCTTTACCAGCTTGTTGAATTCCTCGTTGCACCACTGCGCACGGTTGTTGCCGCCAACAGCTTCGCAGCCGAGCAGCGTGTCGAGGAAGTTGTCCGGATCGCCGTTGTCGCCGGTCCAGCCCAGGATGGCGGCGCCATCGCGGTTCTTTTCCTTCGACAGCTTCAGGTATTCGGCCCATTCGTAGGAGACGATCTCGACTTCGACGCCGATCTTGGCAAGGTCGGCCTGCATCAGTTCTGCTGCACGGCGGGCGTTCAGCATATAAGGACGCGAGACCGGCATGGCCCAGATCTTCATCTTCAGGCCCGTAACGCCTGCCGCTTCCAGTGCCTTCTTGGCAGCATCCGGATCGTAGGCATCGTCAACGACGGCGTCGTTGTAGGACCACATTGTCGGCGGGATCGGGTTCTTGGCAATCGTGGCCGCCCCCTGGAAGACGGCGTCGATGATGGCCTGCTTGTTGATCGCCATGTTCAGCGCCTTGCGCACGTCGGCCTTGTCGAACGGCGGCACGAGCGTGTTATAGGCAAGGTAGGAAACGTTGAGGCCGGCCTGCTCCATGACGGTCAGGTTCGGATCCTTCTTCAGCTCTTCAACATCAGCAGCGTTCGGATAGGGCATGATGTGGCATTCGCCGGCCTTCAGCTTCTGCGCGCGAACGGCAGCATCCGTGGTGATGGCGAAAACCAGATCGTCGATCTTCTGCTTGCCGCCCCAGTAATCCGGGTGCGCCTTGTAGCGGATGACCGCGTCTGGCTGATAGGCGACGAAGGCGAACGGACCGGTGCCGAGCGGCATCTGGTTCAGTTGCGCCATCTTGCCGTCGGCTGCCAGCTTGTCGGCATATTCCTTCGACAGGACAGAGGCGAAATCCATGCCGAGGTCGGCGAGGAACGGGGCTTCCGGCTTGTTGAGAACGAATTTCACCGTCAGGTCGTCGACCTTTTCAACGGCCTTGATCAGGTCGGGAAAGCCCATGCCGGCGGAATATTCCCAGGCGGCACCCTCGACATACTTGTTCCAGGCGTTGTCCGCCTTGAGCTGACGCTCGAACGAATAGACGACGTCGTCGGCGTTCAGTTCGCGGGTCGGGGTAAAGAATTCGGTCGTCTGGAACTTCACGCCGGCACGCAGCTTGAATGTATATTCCAGGCCATCGGGAGAAACGGTCCAGCTTTCAGCAAGGCCGGGCTCGATTTCCGTGCCGCCATGCTTGAACTCGACGAGGCGGTTATAGACCGTGCGGGACGCCGCATCGAAGGTCTGACCACCGGTGTAAAGGCCCGGATCAAATCCTTCCGGGGATGCTTCAGAGCAATAAACAAGTGTTTTCGACCAGGCAGCCGAGGCCATCACGGACATGATGGCTGTTGCTGCGAGGAGAGTGGTGAGCTTTTTCATGAGCTTGCTTCCCAGTTTTGTTTTGTTCTCATATTTTTTTCGGGCTCTCGGGCATGGCCCCGGCCTTGGGCGCGATGGAACGATATTTGACAGGTGAATGCAAGAAGAGCGCCGACGATTTTGTCCAATTGGAAAACTTAGCAGTGAAACGGCTGCCAGAGCTGTGCCCCTGTTTTTTTAAACAAAAAAAACGGAGGGAAAGGTAATTTTATGTCCTGCTTATGCACAGGCGCCCCATGCCAAACGAGGATTTCGACACGTCAGAAGCCTGTTAGGGCATTTTTCGGACACCGGGGCGTTGCTAATGATGAAGCAACCGCTAAGCTGTTTCGGGGAATCTTAGGTGGGACTATCTTGGCAACGCTGGCTAAAAACCACCGACGCTACGACTTTGGGGACGATTTGGAGAAAGCTCTGAATCGCGTCGATTTCTTTCGGATATTTCACACCTTGTCGCTGCGTTTCGGCTTCGACCATTTCGGCATTCTTCAGGTCGGCAACGAAGGCGACGCCTGCATGTTGGCCAACCGGCTGGTCCTGCACGATCTGCCATCCGGCCTTGCGGAAGAATACGACAAGCGCCACCGTTTTGGCGATTCTGCACTGTATCGCAGCCTTCATGCATCCATCATATCCTCCGTCTGGAAAGCGGACGATTCCGGAGATGGTGGAAACCTGCTTAGCCAGCTTGGGTTCGAAATCGGCCTATGTGTTGCCGTTCATGGCATTACCGGCGCGCGCTTTGCCGTGATCTTTCTCGGCGATCAGGACGATATCGGCAAGGCAGAGCACGTCGCGCTGTGTTACGAGGCCACCTGTGCCTTTGATTATTTTTACAGAGCCGTTCTTTCCAACAAGGCGGGAATGGGACTGACGCCGCGCGAAACCGAAATCCTGCGTTGGATTTCGCATGGCAAGACAGCGAGCGAAATCGCGCTGATCGTTTCGGTTTCAGAGCATACTGTAAATTCACATACGGCGACCATCCTGAAGAAACTGGACGTGGTCAACCGAACCCAGATGGTGGCCAAAGCCATCCGGGAACAAATTATTCAGTAAGCCGTTTCGCCGCGTTTGAGACGAACAACCGGTATACAGTGCCGGAAAAGGACCGATTGAACCCGATCATGCCAGAAACCGTTCACATTCTTCTTGTTGACGACGATCCGGCGGAGAACCTTATTCTGCGCGCCGTGGTCAAGAAGATTTCAGCTATCAGCGTCGAGCTGCATTATTGCGAGACGATTGAGGATGCGCTCGACTATATCCGCTCTGACCGTCCGGTTTCACTCGTGCTGATGGATAACAGGCTTCAGCCGCAATACGATTTTCGCGAGACGGTTCCGGCGCTGCGCCGTCAGGGTTTCATCGGGCCTATCGGGGTCATTTCCTCGTCGCTGCAGGATTCCTATTTCCAGTCGTTCCAGGAATACGGCGCCGATTTCCGGATCGACAAGGCCGAAGTCGATCCGACCGTCATCGAGTTCATCATCCAGGAATATGTCACGAAAACGCCGCTGGATCCGGTGGATCTCTAAAGCGCATTGCGTGAAAACGGATTCAATGCGCTTGAGGTCTCTGTTTTCATGCATGTCTTATCCCAAAACCGCGCACACTTTTGGGAGACATGCATTATCGGCGCATCATATCAGCAAACATATTGTATCAGGCAGCGGGTTGCTGCCGCATCATTTCGTTCGGCTCGAGGCCGAGCAGGAAGTTGATCTGAGGGCGCGCCCGGACCAGATCGTCGATCGTGTATTCCTGAAGAACGGCGAAGAAGGCGTTGAGCGCCTTGCGCAGTGCCGAGTTCAAACCGCAGCTGTCGACCAGTGGGCATTCGGCGGCGTCGTTTTCAAAGCATTCCGCCATGGCGAAATTCTCTTCCGTCACCTTGACGATATCGAACAGGTTGATCTGCGATGCGGGACGCGGCAGGCGGACACCACCGTTGCGGCCGCGAACCGTCTCGATCAGGCCGGCCTTGGTGAGCGGTTGCAGGATCTTGAACAAGAAGAGCTCGGACACGCCATAGGCTCTTGCGATTTCCGGAATGCGGCTCAGCTTCTCGCCGTTTGCAGCACAATACATCAGCATGCGGATCGCGTAATTCGTCTGTTTCGTCAGTCGCATGCCGTTACTCCAGAGATTCGGGACGGTCCCTTCGCCCTATATAGGACGCTTCCTAGTTTTGAACAATTCCAAAAAGGCGAAAATCACAATCATGTTAAATCGCATTTTAGAGTTGACTGTGAAAACGCGCCCATGAAAGATGACTTTATAAGTTAGGTTTCAAAAATAACAAAGGGAGAGAGTGGATGACCGCGATGAAACGGGTGCTTGCAGCATTTTCCATGACGACGGCGCTGACGGCCACGGCATTTCCGGCCTATGCGGATGGCGAGATCAATATCTACTCCTATCGCCAGCCGGAGCTCATCCAGCCTCTGATCGATCAGTTCACCAAGGAAACCGGCATTACAGCCAACGTTCTTTTCCTCGACAAGGGCCTGGTGGAACGCATTCAGGCCGAAGGCGTCAACTCGCCGGCCGACGTCATCATGACTGTCGATATCAGCCGCCTGACCGAAGCCAAGGATGCCGGCGTCACCCAGCCGGTCAACGATGCAGGCATCAACGAGCACATTCCGGCGCAGTACCGCGACCCGGCCGGCGACTGGTTCGGCCTGACGACACGCGCCCGCGTCGTCTATGCCTCAAAGGAGCGGGTCAAGGATACGGAGATCACCTATGAGGATCTTGCCGACCCGAAATGGAAGGGCAAGATCTGCACGCGCGACGGCCAGCATTCCTACAATGTCGGTCTTTTTGCCTCAATGATCGCCCATCATGGCGAAGCCGAAGCCGAGAAGTGGCTGACGGGCCTGAAAAACAATCTTGCCAAGAAGCCCGATGGCGGTGACCGCGATCAGGCCAAGGCGATCCTGGCTGGCGAATGCGATCTGGCGCTCGGCAACTCCTATTACGTAGGGCTGATGTTGACCAACGAGCGGGAGCCTGAGCAAAAGGAATGGGCAGCGGCGATCCACGTGCTGTTCCCCAACAACAACGACCGCGGCACGCATGTGAACGTGTCCGGCATGGCGCTGGCCAAAAATTCGCCGAACAAGGACAATGCCATCAAGTTCATGCAGTTTCTCGCCTCCGGCGAAGCGCAGGAAATCTATGGCAAGCAGGTGTTCGAATATCCGGTCAAACCGGGCACGGAGCCGTCGGACATCGTCAAGGGCTTTGGCAAGATGAACCCGGATCCGCTGCCGCTGGCCGAGATTGCCGCCAACCGCAAGAAGGCGTCCGAACTGGTCGACAAGGTAGGCTACAATGATGGACCGGAAATGTAAGCAGAGAATCCGGCGCACCGGCGCCGAAGACTGAAAAGGCAGGCGGCCGAACCGCCTGCCTTTTGCTTTTCGTCTTTCGGGGATGCTGTTATGGCTCCGGCGTGCCGCCCTTCAGCAGCAGGTCGTAGTCCAGGATGGCCTTGCGGCGCTCAGGCGTGCCTGGATGCGAGGACAGCATGCTGGTGGAGGATTTGTCGCCCAGCTTCGTTTCCATCATTTCGAAGAAACGGGCGATGGCTGTTGGATCATAACCGGCCTTTTTCATCAATTCGACAGAGTGCCTGTCGGCGGCAGCTTCTGAAGATCTCGAATAGGACAGCGCCAGAAGGCCACCGCCTTCGACCAGAATATCTTCGGCGCCCGAGCCGATATCACCGGCGATCAGCATGATCAGACCGGCAACCCCGGCCGCCCGGTAGAGCTGTCGCAGACTGTGCTCCAGCTCGACATGGCCGATTTCATGGGCCATGACGCCGATGATCATTTCATCGTCTTTCTCGGCCATTTCGATCAGCTCGTCCGTCACGATCAGCGTGCCATCCGGCAGGGCGAAGGCATTGGGGCCGATGAGGCCGCCGCTGCGGAAATTGATCGTGTAGGCCGATGGTCCGCGGCCGGACTGCGCCGCAATGCGGGCAAAACCATCGGCGATGGCTTTCTGGCGTTCCGGCGGCAGTTCCGACTTTTTCAAGGTCAGTTGATCGAGTGTCTTCAGCGTGCTCTGCGACATCAGCTCAGGAACGATCGGCGGCGTGACGGCAACGGCGACCTCGACCAGCGCCGGCAGACCCCAGCGATAGATCGCGCTACCAAGCAGAAAGACGAGGACGACGAAGGCCGCGAGACGGGGCCGGAATTCCTCCAGACCATGGACCCATCCGCCGCCGCCCTTGCCGGCGTCGCGCAGATAGCGATCGACACCGTCGTTGTCGGCGGTTTCGAAGATCGTTTCGTCGGCAAAGGTGATCCGGCGCGGAATGGAGCCGACGCGCTGCGACATCTGGACAGACTGCACACCCTGCCGGCTCAGTTCGCCGCCATCGGCATGCGACAGGACAACCAGATCTTCACCGCGCTTGACCAGCCGGGACGGAACCGCCCGGCTGGAATGGGCCGGGTGCCAGTCGCCTTCCGCGATGGCGCGATCCTCAGAAGCCAAAATCGATCCCTTCCATGTCCATGAATTCGGCGCTGACGGCCGCACCGCTGGCCTCGAACGAGGACAGGACTTCGCCGACATCACCGACAAAGCGGATGGCCGTGTGGCTCGTCACGTAGCGGGCCTGCCGCACCGCCGCCCAGGGCCGCATGAAACCGAGGGTAAGGATGGTGATGACCATGTTGGACAGGACGATCCACGCATACCGCAGGCGCGACAGATCGCTCTTCAGCTCGTGTTTTCCGTCCAGCAGTCCCGACGACCAGGCGACGTTGCGGACGCCCGCCCGGTAGATCAGGCCTGCAAGACCATAGACGATCAGCACGCCGAAAAAGGCCGCATAGATCAGACCGATCAGCGCAAGCGTCGTGTTGGTATCCGTGCCGTCGAATTCGGAGAAGATGGTCGAGATGAAGCCGGTCATCGACAGGCCGATCAAACCCAAGATGACGGCGCCGATAACAACCATCAGGAACGGCACAATCCACTGGCCGTAGAGCGCGCCCAGCTTCGGATCGGATGAGAACGGGCGGTCGCCATAACGCAGGTTGTTGAAGACATATTTATAGGTCCAGCGGCTGGCCAGCGGCGCCAGAATGCCGAGCGACAGAAAGGAAATGATGCTGCCGAGCACGAAGGCAACGAAGGCACCGCCGGTTCCACCGACGAAATCGAAGCGGACGTTGCGGTAGCTGGTGACCCGGGCGCTGAAGCGCAGGCCGCGCTTGACCAGCCATGGCAGTGCAGCAAGGACAAGGATCGGCGGTACGAAGGCCATCACCGGGCTGATGACCGCAATGACCTGCAGCGCGATGAAGAAGATGAAGACGATGACGCGGCCGAGAAAGATCTGCTTGCCGGTGGCGTGATATTCGAAGGCGCGGCCGAGTAGCATCGTGTTGCCGAAGAAATAGCGGTTGCGCCGCACCTTGGCCCAGGCCGAATAGATGCCGAAGGTGATGATCGTCAGCAGCACGTTGACCAGCCAGATGCCGAAATATTCCGTTGCCTTGCCCGTAAAAACGCCGCGCTCAAATTGCTGGGCGCTCGCCACGCCCGCTTTCCCAAACTCTACCGACATGCTTTTCCCTCGTCCTTATCCAGATCCTCTGCATCCCCTAACGGCCGAACCGGTCCCAAAATTCGCTCCGCACTGACAATTGTGGTCAGCGGCCGCCGCGCAATCAAGCAAAGATTTCATGGTTCTGCGGTTATCCAGAAGGCAGAAACGAAAAACGGGCCCGCAAGGGGCCCGTTTCCATCGCGCCGGTTTGGCGCGTGTTTATTTCATGGTCGGCATGACGAATTCAGCGCCGTCCTTGATGCCCGACGGCCAACGGCTGGTGACCGTCTTGGTGCGCGTCCAGAACTTGATCGAATCGGTGCCGTGCTGGTTGAGGTCGCCGAAGGACGAGGACTTCCAGCCGCCGAACGAATGGTAGGCGAGCGGAACCGGGATCGGAACGTTGACGCCGACCATGCCGATGTTGATGCGGCTGGCAAAGTCACGGGCAGCATCGCCGTCGCGAGTGTAGATGGCGACGCCGTTGCCGTATTCGTGTTTCATCGGCAGGTCGAGGGCTTCCTCGTAGGTCTTGGCGCGGACAACCGAGAGGACCGGTCCGAAGATTTCGGTCTTGTAGATGTCCATGTCCGGCGTGACGTTGTCGAACAGGCAGCCGCCGACGAAGTAGCCATTTTCATAGCCCTGAAGCTTGAAATCCCGGCCGTCGACGACGAGGCTGGCACCCTCTTCGACACCCTTGTTGATGAGGCCGAGAATGCGGGCCTGGGCTTCCTTGGTTACGACCGGGCCGAGATCGGCCTTTTCGTCGGTGTAGGGGCCGATGCGCAGGCTTTCTACCATCGGGGTCAGCTTTTCGATCAGGCGGTTGGCGGTTTCCTCGCCGACAGGAACGGCCACCGAGATTGCCATGCAGCGTTCGCCGGCAGAGCCGTAGCCGGCACCCATCAGTGCGTTTGCGGCCTGGTCGAGATCGGCATCGGGCATGATGATCATATGGTTCTTGGCACCGCCGAAGCACTGGGCGCGCTTGCCGTTCATGGCAGCGGTTCCGTAGACGTAGCGGGCGATCGGCGTCGAGCCGACGAAGGAGACGGCGGAAATGTCCGGATGTGCCAGGATCGCGTCGACCGCACCCTTGTCGCCATTGACGACGTTGAGGATACCAGCCGGAAGACCGGCCTCGATCATCAGTTCGGCAAGACGGATCGGCACTGACGGGTCACGCTCGGAGGGCTTCAGAATGAAGGCGTTGCCGCAGGCGATGGCCGGAGCAAACATCCACATCGGGATCATGGCGGGGAAGTTGAACGGGGTGATGCCGGCGCCGATGCCGACAGCCTGGCGGATCGAATACATGTCGATGTTCGGGCCGGCCCCCTCGGTGAATTCGCTCTTGGACAGGTGCGGAATACCGATGACGAATTCGCAGACTTCGAGGCCGCGAATGACATCGCCCTTGGCATCGTCGATGGTCTTGCCGTGCTCGCGCGACAGCATTTCGGCCAGTTCGTCCATGTTGTCGTTCAAAAGCTGAACGAACTTCATGAAGACGCGGGCGCGGCGCTGCGGGTTGGTGGCGGCCCACTTGGGCTGCGCTGCCTTGGCATTGGCAACGGCTGCCGCCATTTCGGCATCGCTGGCCAGAGCCACGGTCGCCTGGATCTCGCCGGTGGCCGGGTTGAAGACGTTTGCGGTGCGGCCGCTGGTGCCGGCAACTTTCTTGCCACCGATGAAATGACCGATTTCGTACATGGGTATCTCCTCCTGTTGTTGATTATGCTGCAATGTCGCACTACACTTTGCACAAATCAACGCGTGATAATCAGGAACCGTTGTGCAGAAATTGATGCTCACTCTATCCAGATTGAGGGCCTTGTCATGAAGGATGCCGACCAGATGCTGGTGAGAATGGCGGAACTGGAGATCGATCCGGCACAGATCGAGGCCTATACGGCTCTTCTGGCCGAGGAGGTCGAGGCCTCGGTTGCCAAGGAGCCGGGCGTGCTCATGCTGTACGCCGTCTCGGTCAAAGGCAGCCCGGAGAAAGTCCGCATTCTTGAGGTTTATGCCAGTAGGCAGGCCTACGAGGCCCATATCCAGACGGCGCATTTTCTCCAGTACAAAGCGCTGACGGCGACGATGGTGACGTCGCTCACGCTGGTCGATGTGGACCCTATCGCCTTGTGCGCCAAATGAGGCATTCTTCATGAACTGGGATGATGTCCGCATGTTTCTCGCCGTTGCACGCACCGGTCAGATCCTGGCTGCCTCCAAGCGTCTCGGCGTCAACCACGCCACACTCAGTCGCCGGGTCAGCGCGCTGGAGGAGGCGCTAAAAACGCGGCTGTTAATCCGGCGAACGAATGGCTGCGAACTGACGGCCGAGGGCGAGATCTTTCTCAACGCGGCCGAGCGCATGGAAACCGAGATGCTGGCGGCGCAGGCGCAGGTCGGGCGGATCGACACGGCGATTGCCGGGACGGTGCGGGTCGGGGCGCCTGATGGCTTTGGCGTCTCTTTCCTGAGTTCGCGACTCGGGCGGCTGACAGCGCGCCATCCGGCGCTCAAAATCCAGCTGGTGCCGGTGCCGCGCTCGTTCTCCCTGTCGCAGCGCGAGGCCGATATCGCCATCACGCTGGAGCGGCCGGAACAGGGCCGGCTCATTTCCTCCAAGCTGACGGATTACACGCTGGGGCTTTATGCGTCAGAGGCCTATATCGCCGCCAATGGCGCGCCCGGCAGCATCGAAGACCTGAAAGCGCATCCGCGCATCGGCTATGTGGAAGACCTAATCTTCACGGCATCGCTGAACTTTACCGGCGAGATCATGCGCAGCTGGGATGCATCCTTCGAAATTTCCAGCGCCACCGGCCAGACCGAGGCGGTGCGCTCCAGCGCCGGCATCGGCATCCTGCACAATTACATCGCCCGGCAATACCCGGAGCTGATCCGCATCCTGCCGGACAGCACCATTCGCCGCGCCTACTGGACCACCTACCACGAGAGCGCCCGCGATCTTGTGCGGGTGCGCACCGTGGTCAACTTCCTGCAAGAACTTGTGACGGAAGACCATTCGATCTTCCTATAAGCTGCCTACTTCGTGGACGACACCGTCAGGCTGTCGGGTAGCGGCACAAAGGTCGATTTGGTCTTGGCGAGCGTGAAACCCTTTTTGACGGCCGGTTTCACGAGCGGCTGGTCCTTGCCGGTATCGACGCTGCCCGAGATCTCGCCCGGCAGCGGCACCGTCGCGGCATTGCGGATGATCGGTTCGGCCTCTGTCTCGGTTTCCCGCACGACTCGCTGAGTGCGGCGGCGTTCGACCGCCACTTCTTCCTGCGCGGGCTCCTCGGTAATCGCAGTGGTTTTCTGCAATTCGGCCCCGGCCGGCTCGCTGTCGATCGAGACGGCGGAGGTGCCGATCTGGCCGGAGCCTGCGGCATAGCGCAGGACATCGAATGTCTGCGCCGTGACATCCTTGATGCGCAGGCCCTTCATCAGGGTGACGATGGTGTCTTCCGAAATGTCCGGATGGCAGAAGCGCAGGCGGATCTGGGCGGCATAGTTCGAACGGCCCATATCCTTGAACATCTGCTTGGTCTTCGGGGTTACGCTTTTGGCCAGCTGCCAGCCGTAGATGCAACTTCCCGCCTTGCCGAGCGGCCCGGTGGCATAGCCGAACGCGCCGTGCAGATTGTCGCCGATGTCGATGCGGATGCTCATCTTGACGCCCGGAAAATACCAGCCGATCTCGCGCAGGATCTGGCGGGCCTGCGGAGCGTTGCGGAAATCCTTGTCATTGCCCGGCTTGCCAAGCTTGACCGTCAGCATGTTCTCGCCCTGGATCGCCGTCTTGTTTTCATAGACGATGTTCTGCTCGACGTAGTCTTCCCGCAGTGTCTGGCGCACGCCCTCGATGCCGCCGCCGATGCCGGGGATATAGGCGGCTGCAAATTCCGGCGCGATCGAGCTCGACAGGGGCGCAGCATCGGTGGAAATCGATGCCGTCTCCAAAAAGGGGTCCGTGGCGGTGGTGCATCCGGTCAGAAGAACCAATGCCGCTATCGCAAGGAAGAAACGCATGGTCGGCCCTTTTTCTTATTGTTCTGAGGCATGGATGCCGGCGAGCGAATCGGCATCACCGAAGCGCATGTTCAGGCGCGCAAAAATCTGCTTGGCCACCTGCTTGTTGCCCATCTTGTAGTGGGCCCAGCCGCGCAGCTGCGTCAGGTCAGGCGTTTCGGCCACGAGGCTGGCGCGCGCATTGAGCGCATCCAGAGCACGGTCATAGTTCTCCAGATCGAAGGCCGAGCGGGCCCGCTGCAGATAGATTTCCGTGCGGATTTCCCGGTCGCGGGAGGCGATCTGCGGGTAGAGGCCGAGCGTGGCTTCGGCTTCATCGGTGAGCTTGCCGCGCAGCAGCGTCAGGGCGAGACCGTAGGCCGCGTCCTTGCGAACCTGGCCACCGGCCTTCAGCGCCTGGCCAAAAGCCTGCTTGGCTTCCGACAGGCGGATCAGCCCCAGATAACACCAGCCCTTGATCACCTGTGCATCGGCCGGCAGTGCCCGACGGGCTTCCAGACCCTGCAGGTCGCTGATGCAGCCGGAATAGTTCTTGTATTCGAAATTGCGCTTGTAGCTGGCCGACACATTGGTCTGCGGCTTGAAGACCGCGACGCTCTTGCGGTTGCGCGGCGGCGTGGCGCCTTTCATTTCTTCCCAGATGTCGGGATAGGCTTCGCCGTATTCGGCCTGCAGCGCCGCATAGTCCTGCTTCTTGCCCAGCCGCAGATAGCTAAGGCCCAAGCCCTTCAGGCGGGCCGGCGCGTTTTCCCAGCTGAACGACTTTTCGAACCAGGCTTCGGCCGCCTCGTATTGGCGGGAATTGTAGGCGTACCAGGCGAGGATTTCGGCGTGGTCGGCATTCAGCGTCTGCAGGATGGTCGTCGAATAGGAGGCGACGATCGTTTCGTCGATGACTGCCAGTTCCGGCTTCGAGAAGCGCAGCGACAGAGCGTTCATCAGGAATTCCGGATCGGCCGAAAGATCCTGCAGATTGTCGGCGGCGACTTGAAAAGCCTCTTGCTCGAGGTTCTGGGCGGCCAGGCTGAGATAGAGCCCCTTGGCATTGTTGGGGGTCTTTTCCGCCGCCAATGCCTGGCGGAACCAGGGCGTGCTCATGGCCGGCTGCTTGATCTTCAGATAGTACCAGCCGAGCAGCGACAGATCGGCCGGCTTCGATTGCGCCGTTGCCATCTGTTCCAGACGCTCGACCGTCTCCATCGGCAGCCCGCCGGTGCGGGTCTCATCGGCGTTGAACTCGCCGACATCCTTGCGCAGCAGATCGACCGCAACGGTCTGCAGGCCGGCCTGAATGACCGGGTTGGCCGCATAGGTCTGCATCACGGCGCGCACGTCGGAGGACGGGAAGTCGCGGACCGCCTTCTGGATCGTGGTGACGAGGATCGCGTCCGCAACGCGCTTGTCGGCCGGGCGGAAGAGAATGCCCTGGTAGAGCGGCGCGAGCGCCTCCTTGTTGCCGGTGGCGGCATAGGCGTCGATCATCATCCAGAGGAGATCGATTTCGGTCTCGCTTTTCGGGTCGAGCGCCGCTCCGGCAACAATGACGCCACCCCAGTCCTTGGCCATGGCCGCCTGCATCATCGCGACGCGCTGCTTCTTGCGGGCGAGCTTTTCGGTAAAATCGGCAGTCGGCGCCCAGTCGGGCGTCTCGGTCTTGCGGCGGATGATCTCCGCATCGATGCCGGTAAACTCGCTTTTTTCGTACAGGTCCCAGAGCGATTTTTCATCGACCCCGCGCGCCGTGGCCGGCAGATAGACATCAGCGGGCACGGTGAAGTCGGGATACTTCAGCCGCAGACGGGCCGCTTCGGCCTCGACGCGGGTGTCCTGCTTCTGCTGGGCGTAATAATAGAGTGCCGCCATTTCGACGGCATCGGGCCCCTTGGACTTGTTGGTCGTTGCCTCCTCGGCGCCCTTGGCGGTTTCGGCCGGCTGCATGGCCATCATCTCGGCGTTCGAGAGCGCCGGTGACGAGGCCTCCTCGGTCAAAAGCCTGAGGGAATCGGCGGCTGTAACCTTCAGTGGCATGAGGCCTGTGGCCGCGAGCAGGAGGGCGAAACGAATTGATCGACTGTTCATTTCTGCGTCCTCACGCCCTTGCGTGGCACGGCAAAGCCGAGCCAGACCGCGAATATTCCCATCAGTGCAATGACGACAAGCACATAGAACTGGAAGTTTTCCGAGAACCAGGCCGCCGCCAGCCGCCTGATATTGCCGAGGCTGTGGTCGTTGAACCCGGCGATGTAGACGGATCTTGCGGCGGTGCTGACCAGCGACATGTCGGACGAAACGATTTCTGCCGAGCCACCGGAGAGTGCACCCCAGACCGGCGCTTCGACAAGGCGGCGGGCTCCGAGCGCCAGATCGCGCGGCGAGCTTGCCCGGATCACCGTCCAGGTGGCGCGCCCATCGGGCGACGGCATCTGCGTCACCCCGAGCAGGGCCTGGCCGTTGCTGACATTGACAGGCACCGCATAATCGCCTCCGACATTCAGCCACAGGCCGAACCGCTCGCCGGCGCTCAAGAACCAGCGGCGCACCTGCGTGGTCACCGATATATCCGTCGTGTTGCCGGCCGTGGAATTCTGAAAGGCGCGCAACAGCGCTTCCGGATCATTGCCTGCTGCGGCATCGCTTGCCATCTGCGGCGCAATTGTCAGGTTGCCGATGCCTGCTGTTTTTAGCGGATCGACGGCGAGAGCCGCCGTGGCATCGCCACCGACCGGAAAGCCGTTTTTGCCGGCGTGCCCGAGTTCCGCGAAGGAATTGTCGGCTGCCAGCACCAGCGCATTCCGCCCCGAGGCAGCATCGGCGGCCGAAAGCTTGATCGTCGCGTTCAGCGGATTGCGGGCCGTCAGCGCCAGCCGCGACAGGACCGTCAGCGCCGCACCGACCGACTGCGTATCCGGCCGCTCGACGAAGACGTCGAAGGCCTGGCCGTCGGCATAGGGATAGGCCTTGCCGGCGAAAGCCGCCAGGTCCGGCAGGCGGCCGATGCGGGCGAGCGCCGGCACGGTGATTTCGGTCGTGTCGAGCAGCAGGAAGCGCGGCTTGCCTTCCTGGCGGGCAGCCGGTGCACAGGCATCGTCGGTAGCAACAGGCACTTCGGCCAGGATCTCGACCTTGTTGTTGCCGGGACGGAAGGCGCGCAGCGGCAGCTCGATCTGCTTGCCGTCGAACTGTTCGCCATCGGTGTTGCGAAACGGATAGCTCTTGACGACCCGGTCGTTGACGCGAACCAGCAGCTGCGCCGTGCGCTTCAGGCCCGGCGAGGTCGCGGCATTGAGCGACAGATCGACGGTGGCGTATTCGGCCGGATAGAAATCCGCCGGCATGACGAGATTGAAATCCGTACGCGACAGGCGGCCGGTGAACATTTCGGTCTTGTAGCCGGTCTGGGCCAGCGAATAGGTGGTCGAGGCTTCCGCCAGGATGGTACCGGAATTGGCGGCGAAAATGCCGCTCTGCAGGCCGGCGTTCAGCGGGCCCTTGATGGCGTCGAGCAGCTGGCGGGTGACTTCCGCCTGGGAGCTGGCCTTGAGCACGAGCAGCGCGCGGCCGGGCGATTTGCCGTTGCGCACCGAGAGGCCGTAAGGCGCTGCGGCGATGGCTGCGCCCCCCTCGCCAGTCATGCCGTGCGTCCGGTCGGTGGCGACGATCAGGTCGATGCCGGGCCCCTCGCCCGGCGCATCGCCCACGCTCACCACGACATCGTCCCGGTTGAGATAGAGCGACAAGGTCTGCAGCACCGGTGCTGCTTCATTGAGCATGTCTGCGCCGAAACCCGGCGGCAGGATCAGCCGGATGTCTGTCTTGCGGGCCTTGTCGCGGCCGACCGACATCAGGTCGGCAACATCGGCAAAGCCGCTTGTGCGCGTGGCGGCAAAGCCTGATGTTGCCGGATCGAGCTCGGTCCACAGCTCATAGGTGGCGTCCAGCGAACAATCGACCCGGTGCGACTGGCGCGCCCGGACCAGAACCTCGTTGCGGCCTTCCTTCAGATACTGCGCTGCCAGCGCCAGCTTTTCGGTGCGAAATCCGTTCGGCGAGGCGATCGGCACGGTGCCGATTGCCGTGCCATTGACGACGACATCGAGAATGGATGTGTCCGGCAGGACGGAGACGGCGTTGCGGTAGGCCAGATCAAGCGTGCCGCCGGCGCTGGCTGCGGCAGCCGACAGCGAGAAGGTGAAGCGCGCCGTATCGTCCTCACCGGCTAGCCGGAATTCCGGCCCCGACTGCTCGAAGGGGATGACAGAGGAGGCTTCCTTCGGCTCGACAGCCTTGAAGGTGGCGCGGGCGGGCACGAGCCCCTGATCGGCGGACGCGGCGGTCTGCCCCTCCGCCGGCGTTGTCACCAGAAGGCCGGCGGCCGGCGCCAGACCCGTCGAGGCCATCACGGCGGCAACGGAGAGACCCAGAATTATCCGACGCTTAGCCATAGGTATGGGCTCCTGTGAGCACGGCCGGCAGGTCGGTGGTCCTGCCGGGAATGTGAACATTGGTGTCGCGAACCAGGATCGGCGCATCCTCGAAGGACGGGACCGAGCTTTCGCGGATGAGGCCGAAACCGTAGCGCAGGGCGCGCAGGGTTTCCGTGATGCTCCAGACCGCGAACCGGCCGGTGCCCCAGAAGAAGTTGCTGCGAACCTGGCGGCGCACGAGCCTTTCCTGCAGCACGGCCTGATCGGAATACATCAGATCGGCGATGGCAATAAAGGTTTCCGGCGTACGTTCGGCATAGGCAAAGCCGTAGACCATGCCGCTTTCGGTGGTGCGGCTGGAGCGGCAGACGACATTGAAGGCGATGACTTGCCCGGCGCGGCGAAGCTCGACGGCAGCCGTCGGCGGATTGGCCATGTCGACTTTCGGCTGGTGATCGACGAACTCGACCGAAATGCCGCCGCTGGAGGCATCCTGGATGATGACCGTGTAGAGCTCACCGGCCATTTTCGCCAAGGCATGGCGCTTGACCGGCAGACGCTGGTTGCGGCGCAGCTCGCGGCGCTCGGCAATGGCACCGAGGGCCGCCCCGGCAAGACCGAGATTGATCAGGTTCCAGCCGGCGACGATCAGCAGCAGTTCGCTGGCGACCGGCTCGGTGAGAAAGCGGTAGCCCGAATAGAGGGCAGCGGCGAGCAGCAGGAAGAAGATGGCGAAGTAAGGCTTTGCTAAGGGCGACAGCTTGCTCTTGTCCAGCGTCTGGCCTTTGGCGGTGACGTTGAACGTCGGCTTGCGCGGGTTGCGAATGACGCTGACGATGCTGCCAATGAGCAGGACCGACTGGACATATTCATAGAGCTCGGAAATCCAAGGCCAGCGGACGCGGCCATAGAGATAGCTCTGCATGGCGAACGAGCTGATGAGATAGGTAACGGCGTAGGAGGCGAACTCGAGGATATTGGCCTCATAGATCTCCAGCGAGAAGAAGATGTAGAGCAGCGGGGCGAACATGAAGGTCAGGCGCGTGACCGGAAAGAGCCAGAACAGGTTTGTACCGGCGTAGCAGATGCGCTGCGGTACGGTCAGGCCCTTGGCCAGGAACGGGCGGTTGAGAATGAGGATCTGCAGCATGCCCTGGCACCAGCGGGCGCGCTGGCCGATGAAGGAGACGAAGGTTTCCGGCTGAAGGCCGGCAATGAGCGGCTTGTCGACATAGACACTGTGCCAGCCGCGCGAATGGAGTGACAGGGCGGTTTCGCAATCCTCCGTTATCGACTGGCCGGAGAAACCATCGACGGCATCCAGGGCCGCGCGGCGCAGGACGGCGGCGGAACCGCAGAAGAAAGAGGCGTTCCACTTGTCCAGCCCGCGCTGGACCATCGAATAGAACATCTCGTTTTCAGACGGCATGCGCGCGAAGGTCTTGAGGTTCTTTTCCAGCGGATCGGGATTGAGGAAGTAGTGCGGCGTCTGGACAAGGAAGAGCTTCTTGTCTTCGGCGAAGAAGCCGATGGTTTCGCGCAGGAATTCGCGCACCGGCGCATGGTCGGCATCGAAGACGACGATGAGTTCGCCGCTCGAGATCTTCATGCCCTCGTTGAGATTGCCCGCCTTGGCGTGATCGTTCTGCTTGCGGGCGTGATAGTGCACGTCCATCGCCTTGCAGAGCGCCTTCAGCTGCTCGTGGCGGCGAATGGCGCTGATCGAGACATGCGGGTTGCTGTGGTTGCGCTTGGCCTCCGTGCCGCCGTCGTCAAGCAGGTAGATGTTGAGCTTGTCCTTCGGATAAATCATCGACTTGGCGGCCGCGAGCGTGCCGGCCAGCAGTTCGGGATCTTCGTTGTAGCTCGGAATGAAGACATCGACGGTCGGTAGCTCATCGCCGCTGCCCATCTTCGGCGTGGTGCGGCGGACCGGATCGACGACCATGAAGAAGCTGATCGCCAGCATCAGCAGGCAATACATTTCAGCGAGATAAAGCAGAAAACCCGGAATGAAATTGATGGGTTCGGAAAAGCTCGGCAGCGTTTCCGTCGTACGCCAGTAAGCGTAGCGGAGCGCGATGATGCCGGCGAAAACGAAGGTGGTGAGACGGAAAACGCTGTTGTCGGGCCGGGTCATGCCGAAAAACATAACGCCAAGAACGGCAAAGCTGAGCATGAGCTGTGCCTGGAGGCTCATTGGCAGCAAAAGCAATAATAGACCTGCAAGACCGGCGAAAACCGCCAGCATTTTAGCGCACATCATGTGCATAATACGAACCCCATGATCACAACAGCCACGCCTCATGCGCGCCGGTTCTACATCGAACGATCAAGCCTTAGGGGTCGATTGGTTCACAGATTGATAATCCAGCGTGCCAGCCCGGGAAAAGAAAATTCCTATAGTAAAGGAAGGATTTACAAGTGCTTGGCGGTGGCCCGGAAGAAGCAGAAAAACACATTTGTCAGCAATTGCTTATGTTTAAAAGCATACAATATCGGCATGGTTAACCCTGACGCCGCAGAATGATTGCAGCCGCCGTCTCCCTTCCCGCAGGAGGCGTATAACCACGGATCGTCACTGCATCCGTGCCATGTGCAGACAAAGGCCAGCGGATGCCGATGATGTCGAAGAAACCAAAACGGGAAAAGGAATGGTACGGTTGGGTGGTCTCGAACCACCGACCTCAGGATCCACAATCCTGCGCTCTAACCAACTGAGCTACAACCGCACGCGCAGCGCCTCGTGCTGTCCGCGTCACATACGGGGCGGACGAATTTTTTGCAAGTCCCTGCCCGGCAAATCCGTGGAAAAACGATAGGCATAAAAAAACCGGGCTGCAAGAGCCCGGTTTTCAGAAAGTATCGAGAGGACCGATCAGACCTTCTTGAAGGTCGAGATTGCCTTTTCGGCAGCGGCCTTGGCCGGCTGGGAAACGCTTTCGGCAGCTTTCTTGGTGGCTTCCTGCATCGACTTGGCCTGCTCGACGGCAAGTTCTGCCTGCTTGCGAATAAAGCCGGTCTGCAATTCGAAGAGTTCGGAGAGCGACTTGACGCCCAGGAGAGCTTCCATGTGCGACAGCGAGTTCTCCGCATTGGTGCGAAGGGCTTCGATGGCCTTCAGGCCGATTTCGACCGTGCTCGACTGAGCGCTTTCCATCGTGGCTTCCACCGTCTTGGACGCGTCTTCAGCGGCGGTCTTCATCTTGGCATAGGCTTCCTTCGACTGCGCAGCGCCCTTTTCGGCGAACTCGCGCATGCTGTCGGTGATCTTGGCCGGATCAAACGAAGCCATGGAAAATACGTCATCGGTTTTCTTGGTAGCCATTTTAGCGCTCCTTGGTTGCGGGCCCTCACCAGAGGCACCCTTCTTTAAACTTGATATGCGCCATATAGTTCATTTTATTGTGCGGTGCAACATAATTGTGCGGCGCACTATCAATTAACCTTTTGGACTGAAACAGCGGCTGCATAAGGGCGCGCTTCTGGACCGCCGGGGCGCTGGGCGCTATTAATAGATTGTTAACCGGCGTTTTTCCGGGACGACAGGTAGAGACAGGCCAGAATATGCCCGCAAGACAGTACCCATTCATCGATATCGCCGTTCACGAACGGGTGCGCGAGCATTTCGCAAAGGGCGAGGCTGCGGTACTGTTCTCAACGGACATGCGGCAGGTCCTCTGGTCGAACGGTCAGGGTGCGAACCTCTTTGGCCATGACGCCATCTATGACTTTATCGATGCGGGCATCGACCACGGCAATGTTTCCTTCCGGCAGCTCGAAGCGACTGCCGCGCAGCTAAAGCAGACCGGTGACCGCCGCAGCTTCCTGATGCGCATCGCCACCGGCTTTCGCAGCGTCACGCTGAATGCATCTGTCGAAATCATCAGTGTCTATCCGGGCGAAAGCGCCCTGCTCTTCACCACGCCTCTCGATGCAAAGCCGGTTTCGCGGACGGAATGTGCCGAGCGCATGCTGTCGGGTTTCGACGATCCCGATACGCATATGGCGGTGCTCGATGCCGACGGCCATGTCATCGCCGCCTCGGAAGGCTTTCGCGCGCTCGGCATGAGCGAGCAGACGAGCCGCTCGCTTGCCGGCGCCGCCGGCCAGCACCGGGACTGGCTGGTCAAGCGGCCCGTCGCCACGGAAAAGGGCAATCTGCCAGCGGCGATCGGCAAGCTTTCCGACAATCCGCCGCTGTACCTGCTGTTTGCTGTCGAGACCATTCTGGGCAATCTCGACGCTGCCCCGGAGGAAAGCAAGACATCAGACACCACCGGTGAAACCGGGCAGGACCGTGCCGGCATTGCTGAGGGATCTGGTCTTCCGGCAGAGTTCTCCAACGCGGCGTCGTTGGTGACGGAAATGCCAGCCGATGATGCTGCAGCCGAGGCAGCAGAAGAAGAAGGCGTTCAGAACGACCTGGCCGAAACAGTATCTGTGACCGGTGACGATTTGCCGGAAGCCGAGATCAGCATTCCGCCCGAGGACCTTCTTACCGCTGATGCTAGTGATGACGCAGCAGAAGAGCCCTCACAAGAGACGGAAACCGGCGTTTCAAGCGATATACCGGCTTTCGAACATGCCAATGAGCCGGAAGCGTACCTCCCGGGGCCAATAACGGAGCCTGTGGCGAGCGGCGGCGAGAGCCCCTCCTTTGAGACAACTGCCACTGCTGAACAGTCCGAAAACCTTGCCGCCGACCTGCCGGCTGGCGAGCCTGAATCTGTGGTTGAAGCCGACGGCTTCGTCTTTGATCCGCAGGGACGCGCCATGCGTTTCGTGTGGAAAATTGATGCGGAGGGCCGGTTCACGGAGATTTCCGACGAGTTCGCCGCCGCAGTCGGCCCGCTGTCGGCCAGTATTGCCGGTTTCGATTTCGGCACGGTGGCCGAGCGATACGGCTTCGACGAAGACGGAAAGATCCGCGATCTCCTGCAGCGGCGCGACACGTGGTCCGGCAAGATGATCCTGTGGCCTGTCCAGGGCACCGACAAGGCTGTGCCCGTCGATCTGGCGGCACTGCCGACCTATTCGCGCAATCGCGAGTTCGACGGCTTCCGTGGTTTTGGCATCGTGCGGGTGGCCGACTGGGTCTCGGATGAAAAGGCAATCGGCCTTGGCCTCAGCGCTGGGATGCTGGCAGCCTCGGCCCTGCCCGGCGCCGCTGACGACGCGCCTGCGAGTGAAACCCCTGATATTACCACCGGCAACGAGACGACCGGCAGCGCGACCACAGCCTTTGATGACCACGACGCCCCGATCCTCGACCAAGAGCACAGCTCCGGCGGCATGACCGGGGCAGAAGCGCAGGATTCCGAACCGGTGTTGGAGCCGGACAACAGGGATGATTATGCGCCACAAGACCTCTTCCGTGGCGAACGCCCGGTTCTGCGCATCGTCGATCCAACCGCGCGCACGCTGTCGGACAAGGTTATCGATCTTGAGGAACACCGCAGCCGCGGACGGGAAGGACTGTCCGCCGGAGAACAGGCGGCGTTCCGTGAGATTGCACGAAAACTGAACGAGACCGTCGAGGACACAAAGGGCGAGGACACGGCAGCCGCCGATACCGGTATCGGCTCGACAGACGACCAGCCTATCGATCAGCACGAGCCTGTTGCGAACGGCGACAACCAGCCGGACATGCAGGACGTGGACGCTGCGGCACCCGTTGCTGACGATCAGCCGGTCGTTGTGAACGATGCGCCGCCGGAAGATGAATACGTTTCCGATGCGGAAGCGGAACAGTCTCCGCAGAGCCCGGAAACACAGGAGCAACCGCCAACGGATCACGATGGTGCAGATACGGATGCCAATCCGGTGGAAGGCGGCTTCGAACCGGACCAACTTCAGCACACCGAACCAACCGGCGACGACAATACCGTCATCGAATACAGCGCCGCGCCTTTTGTTTCGGTCGAGGACGAACCGGTGCAGGGGGAGGATGCCGCACCCGCAGAGGCTGTCTTCGCCGCCGCAGATGCCGATGGCGGAGAGACCCAGGACACCAGCGCTGCAGAGACCGCCGACAGCACGCCCAATGGCCTCGGCCCTGAGGTCGTCGACTATCTGCCGGTGGCGCTGCTGGTGCACAGCGGCGACGTGCTGCACCATGCAAATCCAGAATTCCTGAAACTCACCGGCTATGCATCCCTCGAGACACTCATCGAGGATGGCGGCATCGATGCGCTGTTCGCGGCGGAGGATGAGCTTGTCGAAACGCCTAATGGCGCCATCCTGCTGATCCGCAACGACGGACGGCTGGTGCCAGTGACGGCGCGCCTGCAGTCCGTTCGCTGGCAAGGCAAATCGGCGCTGATGATGGCGCTGGCTGCGGCCGATACACCCCATGCAACGGCGCTTGCGGAGACCCCCGCTGATGTGACGTCCACTGATGTCTTCGAGGCCGGTGCCATTGAGAAACCCACCCTGCCGGACGATGTCACATCGCTGAAGATCGAGGTGGACGAGCTGCGCTCGATCTTGGAAACAGCGACGGATGGTGTCGTGACGGTCGGTGCGGATGGTGAAATCCGCTCGATGAACCGTTCGGCAAGCGCGCTGTTCAACTATGACGAGGCCGAAACGCGCGGCAAGCTGTTCGCCATGCTGTTCGCCCATGAAAGCCAGAAGGCGGTTCTCGACTATCTGAACGGCCTTTCCGGCCATGGCGTGGCCAGTGTGCTCAATGATGGCCGCGAAGTGATCGGCCGGGAATCCGGCGGCGGCTTCATTCCGCTGTTCATGACCATGGGCCGTCTGTCCTCGTCGAACGGCTACTGCGCCGTCATCCGCGACATCACCCAGTGGAAGCGGACCGAGGACGAGCTTCGCAATGCCAAGCGTTCGGCCGAAACCGCCAATGCTCACAAGACCGACTTCCTGGCCCGCGTCAGCCACGAAATCCGCACGCCGCTCAATGCCATCATCGGCTTTTCCGATATGATGTCGAGCGAGCGGCTGGGGCCGATGGGGCACCCCCGTTATACGGAATATGCGGGCGACATCGGCCGATCCGGCCGCCATGTGCTCGATATCGTCAATGACCTGCTCGATATTTCGAAGATCGAAGCCGGTGAGATGGAACTTGAATTTACCGCCGTCGGCCTCAACGAAATGGTCTCCGAAGCCGTATCGCTGGTCCAGCCGCAGGCAAACGGGCAACGGGTCATCGTTCGCACCTCCCTGTCGGCGGCCGTTCCCAGCGTCGTTGCCGACAGCCGGTCGATCAAGCAGATCGCGCTCAACATTCTGGCAAATGCCATCCGCTTCACGCCCTCGGGCGGCCAGATCGTCGTCTCGACGGCCTATGAAGCCAATGGCAGCGTCGTGCTGCGCATCCGCGACACCGGCGTCGGCATGAACCGGGCCGAACTGGAGCAGGCGCTGAAGCCGTTCCGGCAGGTGACCAGCGGCACGCGCAAGCGCGGCGACGGCACCGGCCTCGGCCTGCCGCTGACCAAGGCGATGGTCGATGCCAACCGGGCGCAGTTTTCGATCAGCTCGACACCGAGCGAGGGCACGCTGGTGGAAGTCACCTTCCCGTCGCAGCGGGTTCTGGCTGAATAGAGCGCAACACAATTGCAAATGAACATGCGAAGCCTGTTTCCGCTGACGCAAAAAATGGGCTAAGAAAAAGTTGAGGCGTTGAAACCAGTTTTCGCTGTCTTGACCTGGCATGGAACGGGTCTGCCATTGCTCAAGCCCGGACGCTCTTCAGTGCAGCCATTTTCTTCTGTCGTGAAAGCTCTCGGCATCCAGCACAAACGCCGTATGGCGCACCCCTTTCTGGCGGCAGCGGCCATCTTCGCCTCGGTCGTGGTGGCGATGCCGATCATCGCGATCGCTTGGCTGGCGCTCAGCGGCGGTTCAGGCGACTGGCCGCATCTCGTCTCCAATGTTCTGCCGCGCGCCACCACGCGGACGCTGCTTTTAATCCTCTTCACGGGTCTGGCCACAAGCATCACCGGCATTGCCACCGCATGGCTGGTGGTCAGCTGCGAGTTTCCACTGCGGAAAATCCTGTCGTCGGCGCTGGTGCTGCCGCTCGCAATTCCAACCTATCTGGCGGCCTATGCGTTCGGGGAAATGTTCACCTTCACCGGGCCCTTACAAACGGCGGTGCGGGCCCTGTTCGGCTTTCAGAGCAGCCGCGACTACTGGTTTCCCGATGTGCGCTCGCTCGGCGGCGCGGTTCTGGTGCTGAGTTCGGTGCTCTATCCCTATATCTACCTTGCCTGCCGCTCGATGTTCCTGATGCAGGGACGGGCGGCCGCCGATGTGGCGCGCACGCTCGGCGCCGGACCACTGACTGTTTTCGCCCGGATCCAGATCCCCATGGCGCGGCCGGCGATCATGGTCGGCGTGACGCTGGTGGCGATGGAAACATTGAACGACATCGGCGCCGTCGAATTTCTCGGCGTCCAGACCCTGACCTTCTCGATCTTCGATACCTGGCTCAATCGCGGCAACCTGGCGGGTGCCGCGCAGCTTGCCTGCATCATGCTGGTCTTCGTCGCCTGCCTGATGCTGATCGAGCGGGCGGCGCGCCGGCGTCAGCGGTTCTCCAGCCAGAAGACCACCTCTGCGGTGCACGACACGGTCCGGATGCCGCTGGCCGGCTGGAAGAAATGGTCAGCGACCGCGCTCTGCACCCTGCCCGTCATTTTCGGCTTCGCGATCCCGCTGATGATCATGGGCCATTTTGCCCTGAAGCGTCTTGATCAGTTTGCGTCGGCGCGGCTTTTGAAGGCGCTTGCCAACAGCATTCTGGTTTCCGGCTCGACGGCCATGATCGCCGTGCTGCTGGCCTTCCTTCTTGCCTATGCAGCCCGCACGGGCTCGTCGCGGCTGGTGAAAGCGGCCGGCCGCCTCGCCTCCTTCGGGTACGGCGTTCCCGGCACAGTGCTTGCCATCGGCGTGCTCTTTCCGCTCGCCGGCCTCGACAATGGTGTCGATGCATTCCTGCGGGCGCATGTGGGGATCTCGACCGGTCTGCTTCTGTCCGGCACCGGCTTTGCCATCATCTATGCCTGCAGCGTCCGGTTCCTGACGATGGCTGAGGGCACGATCGAGGCGGGCTTCCAGAAACTTTCGCCCAATCTGGACATGGCCTCGCGAACACTGGGACGGACGAGCGGCCAGACGCTCAGGGTGGTGCTTCTGCCGATGATGCGGCCGGCCGCGCTGACGGCCGCGCTGCTGGTGTTCATCGAGACGATGAAGGAACTGTCGGCGACGATCATGCTGCGGCCGTTCAATTTCAACACGCTGGCGACGCTGGTCTATGAGGATGCCTCGCGGGCGAAGGTGGAGGATGCCTCGGTCGCGGCGATGATCATCATCCTGGCCGGGATCATTCCCGTCATTCTGGTGTCGCGCTCGCTCGATGGCAAGACCTGAGACAGTGCGGGCAAAAAAAGAGGCAGCCTAGGCTGCCTCGATAAGTTTGATGCTGTTCAACATATGCCCGAGAGAAAATGACTTCATGTCTATTTGAGCGATAAGCTGCCAGCAGAACCGTCATGGTCCCGCCTCAAGTTGAAATCACCATGCGCCGCCAATCGTTAACAAAACCTTGCAATAAAATCATACTTTTTAAAGATTCATCGACTGATCCGCTAAGTGGTTAATTCGCGCGGCCGCAAAACGTTAACGCGGCCGTTCAGCCTTACGTCTGCAGCTGGACGAGATCGGCATAGAGGCTCAGCGCCTCTGGATTGGCCAGCGCTTCCTTGTTTTTGACCGGCCGTCCATGGACAACTTCACGAACCGCCAGTTCGACGATCTTGCCGGATTTGGTACGCGGAATATCGGAGACGGCAACGATTTTGGCCGGTACGTGGCGCGGCGATGCGCCGGTGCGGATGATCGTGCGGATCTTCTTTTCGAGCGCCTCGTCCAGCGCAACACCGCCTGCCAGCCGCACGAACAGCACGACACGGACATCGTCATCCCAGCTCTGGCCGATGCAGAGCGCTTCGGTGACCTCGTCCATCTGCTCGACCTGATTGTAGATTTCCGCCGTGCCGATGCGCACACCGCCGGGATTGAGCGTCGCGTCCGAGCGGCCGTGGATAACGATGCCGCCATGGTCCGTCCACTCGGCGAAATCGCCATGGCACCAGACATTGTCGAAGCGCTCGAAATAGGCCGCCTTGTATTTGGCGCCATCAGGATCGTTCCAGAACATCACCGGCATGGAGGGAAAGGCTTTCGTGCAGACGAGTTCGCCCTTTTCCTGGCGGATCGACTGCCCCTCGTCGTCCCAGACGTCCATAGCGAGCCCGAGGCCGGGCCCCTGGATTTCGCCGCGCCAGACGGGTTTGAGGGGATTGCCGAGCACGAAACAGGAGACGATGTCGGTGCCGCCGGAGATCGAGGCCAGCTGCACATCCGGCTTGATGCCCTCATAGACGAAACTGAAACCTTCCGGCGACAGCGGCGAACCGGTCGAGGTCAGCAGCCGCAGCGCGGACAGGTCATGAGTGCTGACCGGGGTAAATCCGCCCTTGCGGACGGCATCGATATATTTGGCAGAGGTGCCGAAGACGGCAAACTTTTCGTCGGCGGCGTAATCGAACAGGACATTGCCATCGGGATAAAAGGGCGAGCCGTCGAACAGGCAGAGCGTTGCGCCGACCGCGAGGCCGGAGGCCAGCCAGTTCCACATCATCCAGCCGCAGGTGGTGAAATAGAACAGCTTGTCGCCTGGCTTAAGGCCGCAATGGAAGGTCAGTTCCTTCAGATGCTGGAGCAGTGTGCCACCGGCCGAATGGACGATGCATTTGGGCACGCCGGTCGTGCCCGAGGAAAACAGGATGTAGAGCGGATGCGAGAACGGCAGTTTCTCAAAGGTTACCGCCTTGGCGGCGAAGGGGGCGATGAAGGCATCGAGCGTTTTTGCTCGCGGCACGCTGGAAACGGCGGCCGCCGCATCGCCGGCATAGGGCACGATGATGACGGGCACGCCGAGCCTGGCGGCAACGGCGGCGACCTTATCGGCCACGTTCTGGATCTTGCCATTATACCAATAGCCATCGCAGGCGATGAAGACGCTGGGCTCGATCTGACCGAAGCGGTCGAGCACGCCCTGCTCGCCGAAATCGGGCGAACAGGAGGACCAGATCGCGCCGAGCGAGGCCGTGGCCAGCATCAAGGCGATGGTTTCCGGCATGTTCGGCATCATGGCGGCGACGCGGTCACCCTTACCGATGCCGGCGGCCTCCAAAGCCTGCTGCAACCGGGAGACAAGGCTGTGCAGCTCGTCCCAGGACAGGCGGCTTTGGACCTTGTCTTCGCCACGAAACACCAAAGCGTCGCCGCTGCCCGTGTGCTTCAGAAGGTTCTCGGCAAAGTTCAGCCGGGCACGGGGAAAAAACCGGGCGGCCAGCATGTCATCGCCATCGGTGAGCGCCACAGCGCCGCGATCCCCGGACACGCCGCAGAAATCCCAGACAGCCGTCCAGAAATCTGCGCGCTCGGTCACCGACCAGGCATGGAAATCGTCATATTCCGGAAACGCGTGACCGAACCGTTGTGCGCACCAGTCGATGAACGCCTTCATCGGACTTTCGCTGACCGATTGTTCCGACGGGATCCACAGGGGCTGCTCAGCGTTCATGACATCCTCCAAACCAGTTTCATCTCTATATCATGTTGCATCGCATCATAAACAGCGAAGACTTAAAGAGCCAAGGCTCCCGGCCCCAGAAAGCTGCAGGAATTTCAAACGTTGCCGCATTTGATTTCTCGGTTGCGAAAGCCTATCCAAGACGCTTCGCAGCCGATGTTTGAGAAACGACACATACGATCGTGGCCCTGTCTTTACGTGACATGAACTGGAAAACCATATTGAAGGACGCGCTGCGGTCGCGCGTCGTCCAGTCGATCCTTCTCGGCATTCTGGTTCTCTATATTGCCCTGAAAGGCCTGCTGCCCCTCTTGGTGTCGACCAGTACCGTCAAGACAGGCATGGAAGACGCCTTGTCGACCTGGACGGGTGGGCGGGCGACAATCATCGGAGAGCCGACCTTAAGCTTCTGGCCAAACCCGACCATCACCATGCACTGGGTGGAAATCAGGGGTACGGGGGCGGATGCGTCAGCCGAACTGGCAAGCGCGCAATCGATCACCGCCACCTTCAGCGTCATGGCGGCGCTCAGGGGCGTTCCGGTCTTTTATGATTTCAAGCTGGTCAATCCTCTTCTCAAAATCGAACGCCGGATCGACGGCAGTCTCAATTGGAGCGCCGGCGGACGGCTGGCAAAGGCTATCCGCGCGCCATCATCGGGGACGCCGGACTCCATGCCCGGCGGCTATCTGGGTGTTACGACGATCGAGAACGGCGTCCTGCTCGTGAGCGACCGCCTGACCGGCCGCGACTATCGGATTTCGGACATTTCAGGCGAGGTGCGATGGCCGACACTGAGCGACCGGCTCGATGCGTCGCTGACCGCGCGCATCAAGGACGAGAAGGTTGACTGGACCTTTGCCTGCGACCAGCCGCTTCTTCTTCTGTCCGGCGAGACCGCCAACCTTTCGACATCGCTGACATCTGCGCCGCTGACGGTGAAATTTCAGGGAAGCGGCAATCTCTCGGCCAGTCCGTTTGCGTCGGGCAGCCTGAATGCCAGCGCTGCCTCGTTTGCATCACTGCTGTCCTGGTATGGCGTGAGCATGAAATCGGCCGACAGTCTCGAACAGATCAGCCTTGATGCGGCAGTGACAACGTCCGGCTCGACCATCAAACTGGACGGGCTCAAGCTTGGCATTCGCGACACGACGGGCAGCGGTGTGCTCGACATTGCCCTGCCGGTTGGCAAGGAACCGCGGATTTCCGGCACGCTGGCGCTCAATACCATCGATCTCAAGGCCTTCCTGTCGTCGCTGTCGCCGCTTCCCTCAGACGCCGAAGAGCTTGCCAGCACGGTCAATATGAACTTCCTGCAGCAGTTGCAGCTCGATCTGCGCCTGTCTGCGCAAACCGCCGTTTTCGGCCCTGTGCCGCTCACCGATCTGGCTGCCGGTGTTCTCGTCGAAAACGGTCGCGCTTCTCTCGACATCGGCAGCAGCACGTTTGCCGACGGCGAACTGACGGGCCGGCTTGCCGTGTCGCAGGAAGGGTTCGAAGGCGGCGGGGAATTGCAGCTCTCCCTGAAGAACGCCGATTTCGGCAGCGCCATCAACATTCTGCAGCTGAAAGGTCCGCTGCCGGTTGGCCGGGGCAATATCAACATTGCGGTGTCCAGCAGGAAGCCGCTCTGGGCCACATCGCCGAAGGATCTTTCGGGAAAATTCGAGCTGACTGCCGACAATGGCTTCATCAGCAATTTCGACATGGCAACCTTCGAAAGCCTGATCGCCAAGGGCGGCTTCTTCAGCCTGGCGGAGAGCGCCAATGGTGCGTTGAATTTCACCAGTGTCGATGTGCTGGCCAATCTTTCCGGCGGACTGGCCAAGATCAGCCGGGCACGCGTCGCCGGCAGCGAGCAGACTTTGCGCCTGTCAGGCGTCATTCCCTACAGCAGCGGCAGCCTCGCACTGGCCGGCGTCATCGAACCGGTGACCGCCGATGCGGACCCGAAGGCAGCGTCCTCGATCAACTTCTTTGTCGGCGGCTCATGGCCGGAGCCCGTCATCTCGCCACTTTCCGTGCTGACGGGCCGGCCGGCCGATTGAAGTCTTGCAGTTTCTCTTGAACGAAAAACGCAAGCGTCCAATACTAAAGCGCATCGCATGAAAATGGATTCATGCGATGCGCTTTAGACTTTTTGTTTTGATGCATGTCTTTATCCCAACCGTCTGCCCACTTCTTGGGAGACATGCATTAGACACATTCAACCGAGGGATGACCGCTGCTGCGTTTTCTCGCCGCCATTTTCAAGATCGCACTGGCGTCGCTTCTGGCGGGTGCCGGGCTTTCGCTCTTCGATATTTCTTCGGCGCAGATCCTGGAGCGCATCGGCCTGACACCGGCGATGCTGTGGGACTACATTCTGCGGGGAACGGCCTGGGCGCTGCCCAACATGCTGCTTGGCGCAATGATCATCGTGCCGATGTGGTTCCTCACCTACATCTTCCTGCCGCCGCGCGACTGAGACCTTTCCGCTTACTGCGCGAAAGCGGCCTGCTCGTCCTTGATGCGCTGTGTCTCGCGCCGCTTGGTGACAACAGAGGTGATGATGGCGCCGAGCGCCACGACGCCGACCAGAATGGTGCAGGCGGCATTGATCTCCGGGGTCACGCCGAGACGGACCTGACTGTAGATCTTCATCGGCAGGGTCGTCGCACCGGGCCCGGACGTGAAGCTGGCGATCACCAGATCATCAAGCGACAGGGTGAAGGCGAGAACCCAGCCGGAGAAAACTGCCGGAGCGATGACTGGCAAGGTCACCTGCAGGAAGGTGTTGACCGGCGTTGCGCCGAGATCCATCGCCGCCTCCTCGATCGACCGATCAAAGCTCAGCAGGCGCGACTGCACCACCACGGCGACGAAACACATGGTGAAGGTGATGTGGGCGAGCGTGATCGTCCAAAAGCCGCGATCGAAACCGATCGCCACGAACAACAAAAGAAGGGACAGGCCGGTGATGACCTCAGGCATGACCAGCGGCGCATAGACCATGCCGGAAAACAGCATGCGGCCGCGAAACCGTGTGTTGCGGACCAGAGCAAGTGCCGCGAACGTGCCTAGCACCGTGGCGATGGTGGCCGACAGGACGCCGACGCGGATCGTCACCCAGGCCGCGTCCATCAGGGCCTGATTGTTGAACAGCGTCACATACCATTTGAACGAAAAGCCGGTCCAAACGGTGACCAGCTTCGATTCATTGAACGAGAAGATCACCAGAAGCACGATCGGCAGGTAGAGAAAGCCGAAGCCGAGGACGATGGAGGCGATGTTGAAACGGGTCCACTTGGGCATGGTCTACTTCCCCTGCTCTTCGGCTTTGGCCTGGGCATTCTGGAACAGCACGATCGGGACGACGAGGATCAGCAGGAGAATGATCGCCACGGCCGAAGACACCGGCCAGTCGCGATTGGAGTTGAACTCGTTCCACAGCGTCTTGCCGATCATCAGCGTTTCAGAGCCGCCGAGCAGATCCGGAATGACGAACTCGCCGACGGCCGGGATGAACACCAGCATGCAGCCGGCAACGACACCGGCGAGCGACAGCGGGAAGGTCACCTTCCAGAAGGCTGCAATCGGCGGGCAACCGAGATCCTGCGCCGCCTCGACCAGCGTGTGGTCCATCTTTTCCAAGGCCGAATAGATCGGCAGGACCATGAACGGCAGGTAGGAATAGACGATACCGATATAGATCGCCCAGTTGGTGTTGAGGATGATCAGCGGCTGGTCGATGAGACCGAGCCAGATCAACAGGCCGTTGAGCAGGCCTTCCGGCTTGAGAATGGCGATCCAGGCATAGACGCGGATGAGGAAGCTCGTCCAGAACGGCAGGATCACCAGCATCAGCAGCGTCGGGCGGATCGACAGCGGGGCCTTGGCCATGCCGTAGGCGATCGGATAGCCGATCAGCAGCGTCAGGATCGTCGAAATGCCGGCGATGGTGACGCTTGAGACATAGGCGTTGAAATAGAGCGCGTCCTCGGAAAGCCAGACATAATTGGCGAAGGAGAACTGGCTGATGCTGTCAAGCAGCCCGGAAAAACCATCAGACAGCCTGAAGACCGGCAGATAGGGCGGCATTGCTACTGCGGTTTCCGACAGGGAGATGCGGAAGACGATGAAGAACGGCACCAGGAAAAAGATCGTCAGCCACGCAAAGGGAATGATGATGACGAGGCGGCTGAAAATCGCGGAAGCGGCTTTGCCCATCATCTCAATCCTTCAACACGATGCCGGCATTTTCATCGAAGGACACCCAGACGGCCTGATCGTAGCCGAAAGGATCCTCGACGGAACGCACGGCGTTGAGCGACGAGGCCTTGATGACCTTGCTGCTGCCCTTGAGCTTGATGTGGAAGACGGTCATGTCGCCGAGATAGCCGATATCCCAGATCTCGCCTTCGGCGGCATTGAGCGGCGCGTAGGCTGGCGGCTGATGCGAGACACGGATTTTTTCCGGCCGCACCGCAAAGCCGATCTTGGCGTTCACGGCGGGCTTTTCGGTGGTCGCGACGCGAACAGTGACGCCATTGTCGGTGGTGATGCTGACGCGCCCATCCTCGACAGCGCTGACGGTGCCATCAAGAATGTTCACGTCGCCGATGAAGTCGGCCACGAAGCGGGAATTCGGCGCCTCGTAGATTTCAGCCGGCGTGGCCACCTGCACGACCTTGCCATGCGCCATGACGGCGATGCGGTCGGCCATGGTCATGGCCTCTTCCTGGTCGTGGGTGACGACGACGAAGGTCAGGCCCAGTTCCTGCTGCAGATCCATGAGCTCGAACTGGGTTTCCTCGCGCAGCTTCTTGTCGAGCGCGCCGAGCGGCTCGTCGAGCAGTAGCACCTTCGGACGCTTGGCGAGCGAGCGGGCAAGGGCGACGCGCTGGCGCTGGCCGCCCGACAGTTGGTGCGGCTTGCGCTTGGCGAACTGCTCGAGCTTCACCAGCTTCAGCATCTGGGTGACGCGATCGGCGATGTCGTTCTTCGGCATGCCATCCTGGCGCAGGCCAAAGCCGATGTTGCTTTCGACCGACATATGCGGAAACAGCGCATAGGACTGGAACATCATGTTGACCGGGCGCTTGTAGGGCGGGATGCCCGCAAGGCTCTGGCCATCGAGAATGATCTCGCCCGAGGTCGGCTGCTCGAAGCCGGCCAGCATGCGCAGCAGCGTCGATTTTCCACAGCCGGATGCGCCGAGCAGCGCAAAGAACTCGCGGGTGTAGATATTGAGCGAGAGATCATCGACCGCGACGAAATCGCCAAATCGCTTCGTCACATTCTTGAAGGAGATGAAAGGGACCGCGTCGGGGTCCGTCCAGGGAGCAAAAGAACGCCGAATACTGCCGAGTGATTTCATATCTGTCCCCAATGAGCCCAACTCTGAAACGGCGCCAAATTTCGCCAGGGCTGCCGTCCATAAAAAAATGCCCGGATGTTTCCATCCGGGCAGTGATTTGTCTCTTACTGGCCGGTGACGACCTTGGTCCACATGCGGGTCAGGGCCCGCTGCTCCTTGGCGGAGAACGGCGTCGTCGTGAACAGCTTCTTCATCACGTCTTCCGGCGGATAGATGGCGGTATCGCCCATGATATCCTTGCTGATGAACTGCTGCGACGCCTTGTTGCCATTGGCATAAAAGACGAAGTCCGACGCCTTGGCGATGACTTCCGGCTTCATCAGGTAATTGATGAACTCGTGTGCCTCGGCCAGATGAGGCGCATCAGCGGGGATGGCCATGACGTCGAACCACATCTGCGCGCCCTGCGGAGGAATGGAATAATCGACGGTGACGCCGGCCTTGGCTTCGGCAGCACGGTCGCGCGCCTGGAAAATGTCGCCGGAATAGCCGAGCGCCAGGCAGATGTCGCCATTGGCCAGCGCATTGATATATTCGGACGAGTGGAACTTGCGGATATAGGGCCGCACGGCCAAAAGCGCTTCTTCGGCCTTGGCGAGATCGGCCGGATCATGACTGTCCGGATTGAGGCCGAGGTAGAGCAGAATGGACGGCACCACATCGGTGGCCGAATCCAGCACGTGAATGCCGCAATCCTTGAACTTTGCGGCAACTTCCGGCTTCAGCAGCACATCCCAGGTCGGCTTTTCGTCGGTTCCGAGGATAGCCTTGGCCTTTTCGACGTTATAGCCGATGCCGGTCGTGCCCCACATATAATCGACGGCGTATTCATTGCCCGGATCGTAGGTCGCGACGCGGGTGGTGATCTCATCCCACATGTTTGACAGGTTCGGCAGCTTCGACTTGTCAAGCTTCTGGAACACGCCCGCCGCGATCTGGCGCTGCAGGAAGGTCGCGGTCGGCACCACGACGTCGTAACCCGTGCCGCCGGCCAGCAGCTTGGTTTCGAGGATTTCATTGGAATCGAACACGTCATAAACGACCTTTATGCCCGTCTCCTTGGTGAAATCTTCCAGGATGCTGGCATCAATATAATCGGACCAGTTGAAGACGTTGACGACACGCTCCTGCGCTGCAGCAACTGCTGCGCTGCCGGCAAAAAAGACGGCGGTGGCCAGAGCAAGGTATTTCATAGGCATGTCAGCTCCTCTGTTACGGATCTCTCAGGATCTGCTTAGATATTCAAACTAGGAGGCTTTTTGGAAGGCGACAAGCGTGAATCTCACTCTGTGACGCATTCTTGTGCAACGCGATATTCTGCCTGAGTTTCAACCCTGAAAATCAAAGGCGGAGAGCCCGGTGACCATCTCGTCGAGGCCGAGCGGGCGGGTAACCGGCGGCTCGGCACGGGCGAGACAGCCCTGGCGCTCGCAGAGGCGGCAGGCAGTGCCGATCATCACCGGCTGCGGCGATGCCCCTGCCAGCGCCTCGCCGTAGACGGTTTCGCTCGCATGGGCCGCATCGCAGCCGACCAGCAGCGCGGTGCGGCGAACACGCTCGTTGAAGGCGGCCTGCGGGCCTTCAAGCGTGCGGGAGACCACCAGAAATTCCGCGCCATCGGGCATCTGCGCCCGCTCGGCCAGCACTTGGGCCGGCTGGGAGAAGGCGGCATGCACATTGAGCTTGGGACAGCCGCCGCCGAAGCGCGCCTGCGGAAAGCCCTGTGCGCCGGCCTTGCGGAACCGGTGCCCGGCATTGTCGATTTCGAGCATGAAAAAGGGAACGCCCAAGCTGCCCGGCCGCTGCAAAGTGGTCAGCCGGTTGGCGGCCTGCTCGAAGGAGACATTGAAGCGGCTGCGCAACAGGTCGATATCGTATTTCGCCCGGATCGCGGCCGACTGAAAGGCCCCATAGGGCATCATCAGCGCATGGGCTGCATAGCGCGCCATCTCGAACCGGCCGATGCGGGTGGCTTCGCCGGTGGAAAAAGCCAGGTCGTCCAGCGCGGCGCGGATTTCCGTCTGCAGCGCGATCAACACTGCCTCCATGGCGATCTCGCGCAGCTGGTCGAAGGGCGACAGACGCTCGGAGAGAAAAAGGCGCATGGAGTGCCGGTCGAAGCGGCGGCGGAGATTCGGCATGGCGTGAACCGGCAGCGACCTGACGACAATGCCGTGCTCGCGCTTCATCCAGTCCTTGATCGCGCCTGACAGATCGTCTCCCGGTGAAAGGCTGGCGTAAAAGCGCTCAGCGGCTGCATCGACATCGGCAAAAAAGTTCGGGCGCTTTTCCAGCCGGTCGCGCACCTCGTCGATCGGCAGCCGAGCGCCCGACAGCGCGGTCATGTGGCCTTCACGGGCAAGCAGATCGGCAAGATCGGTGAGACGTGCCGCCTGCTCGCGATAGGCCCGGTAGAGCTTGAGAATGCCGCTGGCGGCATTGGGGGCGGCCTCGGCGATCTCGACCAGCTCCTGCTCGGACGGCAGTTCACCGGCCAGAAGCGGATCGGCAAAAACCTCACGCAAATGGATGGCGCCACCCGCCGCCTCGCCCTGCAGCTCATCGAGATCGACCTTGTAGACGGACGACAGCTTGAGCAGCAGCTGCACTGTCAAGGGGCGCTGGTTGCGCTCGATCAGATTGAGGTAGGACGGCGAGATGCCCAGCGCCTCGGCCATCGCCGTCTGCGTCAGCGCCAGACCGTTGCGGATGCGCCGGACGCGGGGGCCAGCAAAAATCTTGTTTTCTGCCATCTGTCATGCCTTTGACAAAACGCGCCGGTTGCGGCTTTACATTATTTACAGATTTACAGAATGAACCTGTCAAAGACAAGACATCATAACTCGATTTCTATGCCGGAAAACCTCAATTTATTGGCCATATGGTGCAGCACGGTGTAAATCTTGTCACTGATCAGGGTGCAGCGTGTTGCTCTCTGAGTGAACGCCAGCAAAGATAAAAATCTCGTGGAGACGGTTATGACTGATTTTTACAATCTTGTTCCCGGCGCGCCCAAGGGCCGCTTCGATGGTATCCAGCGGCCCTACACCGCCGAAGACGTCAAGCGCCTGCGCGGCTCGGTGCAGATCCGTCATACGCTGGCCGAAAACGGAGCGACCCGCCTGTGGCAGTTGATCCACGAGGAAGATTTCGTCAATGCGCTCGGCGCGCTCTCCGGCAACCAGGCCATGCAGATGGTTCGTGCCGGGTTGAAGGCGATCTACCTTTCCGGCTGGCAGGTTGCGGCCGACGCCAATACGGCATCGTCGATGTATCCCGACCAGTCGCTCTATCCGGCCAATGCAGCCCCCGAGCTTGCCAAGCGCATCAACAAGACGCTGCAGCGCGCCGACCAGATCGAGATTGCGGAAGGCAACGGTCTTTCGGTCGATACCTGGTTCGCGCCGATCGTCGCCGATGCGGAAGCAGGCTTCGGCGGACCGCTCAACGCGTTCGAGATCATGAAGGCGTTCATCGAGGCGGGTGCTGCCGGTGTTCATTACGAAGACCAGCTGGCATCTGAAAAGAAATGCGGCCATCTCGGCGGCAAGGTTCTGATCCCGACGGCGGCGCATATCCGCAACCTCAACGCCGCCCGGCTTGCCGCCGACGTCATGGGCACGCCGACACTGGTCATCGCCCGCACCGACGCCGAGGCCGCCAAGCTGCTGACATCCGATATCGACGAGCGCGACCAGCCGTTTGTCGACTACGATGCCGGCCGCACGGTCGAAGGCTTCTACAACGTCAAGAACGGCATCGATCCGTGCATTGCCCGCGCGGTTGCCTATGCGCCCTATTGCGATCTGATCTGGTGCGAGACCTCGAAGCCGGACCTGGAACAGGCCCGCCGCTTTGCCGAGGGTGTGCACAAGGTGCATCCGGGCAAGCTGCTTGCCTACAATTGCTCGCCGTCGTTCAACTGGAAGAAGAACCTCGATGATGCGACGATCGCCAGGTTCCAGCGCGAACTGGGGGCGATGGGCTACAAGTTCCAGTTCATCACGCTCGCCGGTTTCCACCAGCTGAATTTCGGCATGTTCGAACTGGCGCGCGGCTACAAAGACCGGCAGATGAGCGCCTATTCGGAGCTGCAGGAGGCGGAGTTCGCGGCCGAGGTCAACGGCTATACGGCAACCAAGCACCAGCGCGAGGTCGGCACCGGCTATTTCGACGCCGTGTCGATGGCGATCACCGGCGGCCAGTCCTCGACCACTGCCATGCATGAATCAACCGAACACGCGCAGTTCAAGCCGGCTGCCGAGTAAACAACCGATCAAGGAGGAATGAACATGACAGTCCAGACACGCGTCAGGGAACGGGCAGAAGAACAGGCGACCAGCATGTCGGCCGACCAGCAGGCGATGATCCGCATGGTCGCAAACGACCTGCACCGCCTCAACCACGCCGTCATGAAGGCGGTCGATGCCGGCGTGTCGGTCGAGCTCATCCGCTCGGCCCGCCACCACGGCGGCGAGGGTAACTGGGGCGATCTGCTGATCCCCGTCATCGTCACCCAAGGCCGCGCATAAACCCGGCGGCTCCATTGCGGGGCGCTTGCGGGGAGGCAGGCGTCCTGCAGGACTGCGAGGTGAAGACCGGACGGCTCGGCTGTCCGGTCTTTTGCATTTTAACGCGCCCCCGTCAGGACCGGCTCGGCCGTTTGCCGGCGAACAGATCGGCATGGCTTTTCAGCAGTTTCATCAGGCGGTCGATCATCGTGCGGATATCGGGCCGGTGCCGGTCGTCGCTGTTCATGACCAGCCACTGGCCGTGGCGCAGTTCCGAAATTTCGGGTCCGGCGCGTTCCAGCGCCGGGTCGAGGTCGCCGATGAAGCAGGGAAGAATGCCGGTTCCGGCTCCGGCCCGGATCAGATCCAGCACGGCACGGGGACGGCTGACCGTGACGGCGATGCGGTCTGCGGCATGGCTGTGCGGCCACTGGAGATAGGCCGAGACAGCCTCCTCCTCCGCCACGGCGACGAAGCGGGAGGCGGCACCTGTATCGCCATTGCGCACAGTGTAGGCGGCATAGGCACAATCGCTGAACTGCCGCGCCGCAAGGTTTGCCTCCTCGGGACGGACGGCGCGCACGCCGATGTCGTGCTCCCGGTGCGCAAGGTTGGCACGCTGCTCCGCGACGGTCAGCTCCAGGCGGAATGTGTCGCGGGCCGTGCAGAGGGCTTGGATGTTTTCGGAGATGAGCAGGGAATTCCAGGTGCCGGCCATGATGCGGACAAGCGAGTCGCCCTGCCCTTCGCGCTGCCAGATGGCAACCTTTCTGGCTGCGGCCTCCATCTCGGCGAGTTGCTCGGAAAGCACCCGTCCATCCGGCGTCAGATCGTAACCAGTCTGGCGCCGCAGAAAGAGGGCGCGGCCGAGCGACTGCTCCAGCGCCAGCATTCGCCGGCCGATGGTGGCAGGGCTGAGGCTTGTCGTCTCGGCAGCGCCCGTCAGGCCGCCAGACCGCGCAACTGTCAGAAATAGCTGGTAGAGATCCCATTCAACATTTTTCATGGGTGAAAGATATACCGCAATCCCTAGCGTATATGAAGCAAATTTCGATGTATATAAGGGGTGATGCCTCATGTTTGCAAAGGAGCATCACCATGCAAGACCCCTATTCTGCTCGGCTTTTGCCGCTGGCATTCTGGCGCCAGGAGCGCGACCCGAAGCTGCGCGAAGAAAATTTCTACCAGGAGCACAGCGAATGGCCGCTTTCGCGCTATTGGCGTCTGCTGAAACGGCGCCTGCATCGACACAAAAAACCCCGGAAACGCTGGTTTCCGGGGTTTGGTCTGGGTTGGATTGTCGCCAGATCAGGCGGCGCGTGCCGGTCTGCCGCGTGTGGCGGCTTCCAGCTGGAACTGCCCGATCAGCATCATCAATGAATCCGCCTCGTTGGCGAGGCTTCGGCTGGCGGCCGTTGTCTCGTCGACCATCGAGGCATTCTGCTGGGTCATCTGGTCCATCTGGTTGACGGAGCCGTTGACTTCCTGAAGGGCCGCCGACTGGTCGCGGCTCGCCGTCGCGATCATGTCCACATGCTGGCTGATCGAGACGATCTGCTTGGAGATCGACGCCAGAACGGCGCCGGTTTCCTGAACCAGATGCGAGCCGGAGCTGACCTCGGTGGTCGATTTGTTGATCAGGACCTTGATTTCCTTGGCGGCACCGGCCGAGCGCTGGGCAAGTTCACGCACCTCCTGCGCGACCACGGCAAAACCCTTGCCGGCGTCGCCGGCACGGGCGGCCTCGATCCCGGCGTTGAGCGCCAGGAGATTGGTCTGGAAGGCGATGTCGTCGATGACCTCGATGATCTGCTCGATCTGGCGCGAGGCATCGGTGATCCGTCCCATGGCCGAGATCGCGTTGGCGACGACCGTAGCGGAGCTGTCGGCGCTGCGCTTGGTCTCGGCCACCTGCTGGTTGGTCTCATGGGCGCGTTCTGCCGAGGCCCGCACCGTGACGGTGATCTGCTCGACGGCGGCTGCGGTTTCTTCCAGCGACGCGGCCTGGGCTTCGGTGCGCTTCGACAGGGCATCGGCCGACTGGCGCATCTGGTTGCCGTTGGTCTGGATCGCCAGCGAGTTGTTGCGGATCTGGCCTAGCGTATCCTGAAGGCGGATCAGCGAGCCGTTGAAGTCCTCGCGAAGCTGTTCAAGACGGCCGGTAAACGGCGTTTCGATCTGCTGGGAGAGATCGCCCTGAGCGAGGCGGCCGAGACCGGCGGCGAGCTGGCCAACAGCGAATTCGAGCTGGCTGTCGAGCTCACGCTTCTCCAGATCGTTGCGGGCACGCTCTGCCTCGGAGGCGGAGCGCTGCTCTTCGCTTTCGGCCTCGATGCGCACCTTCGACAGGGCATTTTCCTTGAAGATGCCAAGCGCGCGGGCCATGTCGCCGATTTCGTCGCGGCGGGCATCGCCATCAATGCTGGTTTCGAGCTGGCCATCGGCAAGGCCGCGCATGGCGGCAGTAATGCGGCCGATCGGGCCTTTCAGCGTCAGCACCAGGGCGCCACCGGCAATCAGCGCGATCAGCACACCGGCAACGGTTGCAGCGACGGAGATCTGGTTGGCTTCCTGGCGTTCGGTGCCGGCGCTGACCTTCTGCTCTTCGGCAAAGCCACTCAGATGACCCCAGATCGTATCGATCGACGCGGCGGCGGCGGCAAAATCATTGGCGCGCTGCTGGCTGAGTTTCACCAGGGCCGAGCTGTCCTCGTCCATCTTCTTGATGGCGGGCAGGATGGTTTCGGAGATGGAGTCGAAGAATGTCAGACCACTGGCGCTGCCGCGCAGGGCATCCATATCGCTTTCGACGATCGACAGTTCGCTCAGGAGACTCTTGCGGTTTTCTTCCGTCGTCGTGCCGAGGAAGGATGCGGCGCTGATCTGGATCGCATAGACCGAGTTTACCAGCTTGCGGGTCGCGACGAGAACCGATTCAGACTTGATGATCGGTTCGTCCAGTTCGCCAAAGATGCGGGTGGCTTCGCGCATTTTTTCGCCGGCGGCCGACTGCAGCTGAATGCTGACCTGGCGGAAGCGCGAGACGAGACGGCCGACATCGCCGGCAACGACATCTTCCGGCTCGGTGGAGCTCAATAGCTTGAAAATTTCATCGGCGGTTTTCGAGATCGTCTCGGCCACGACCTTCTGGCTCTTGGGCAGAACGGAGGAAATCGAACGCTGGGTCTTGGTGATGAACGGGAACCGCTCCTTGACCAGTTTCAGCTTGTCCGCCGGAGCCGAGGCCTTGGCGAAATCCGTGCCGAATTCGGCGAAGAACTTGCTGCCGTTGGTCAGACGGTCAGCTTCACGCAGCATGCTTTTGGCGGCATTTTCGTCCTGGCGGACGGAGCGCTGGATCTTTGTGGCTTCCTCGAGGATCTTCATCTGCTCGCCGGCCAGGAAATTCAGGTTCTTGCTCATGGCATCGCGCAGCGACTGTTCGCCAACATAGATCTTCCAGAGCCCGGCCATCTTGGTCTCGATGTCGCTGGTCTGGGTCTGGGCTTCGACGAGCTTGGTCGTATCGACACCCTCGCCAACGCCGGAAATGGTGGACGAGAGGACATCCTTCTGCTTGCTCAGACGGTCATAGACATCGTCGCGGGTCCGCTCGGTGGCGTTCTGCAGGAAGGCGTTCATGCCGGCATAGACATCCTTGAAGCCGCTCAGCGACTGCAAGACATTGTTCGATATCTCGATGCGCCCCTGCAACAGGCCCGACGCATACAATCCCGTGAAGCCGACGGCGCAGATGCTGGCCACGAACGGCAGAACGAAAAAGAGAACCTTGGTCTGGATTTTGAAGCGAGCGAGAACTCTGTCGATGAACATGGCACCACCTTGCTGCAGCCGCTACTCCGCCTCCCCAGCCAGCCCCGTTCGGGCTTGGCAATAGCGCAGAAAACAAGCTTATGTTGGATCAATCCATACGGTGGTGCGCCGCAGTTCCAGCCATGCAATCATTGCGATGCGCGTTCATCTTTGCAAGCGAACGGCACTGGCGAACTCATATCCGCCCAGTGTTGGATGGGAACGATTAATATTTCTCTAAATAGTGATTCAATCGATTGAAATATAAGAAGGCCCGCAGATAAGCATCGATCCGTCCAGCGGACTGCGGCCTTGCAAACAGGCGGCCGACATGGCTTTTGCGCGGCGGCGTCGAGCGCGGGCGCCCGATCGATCCTAGATCAGCTTAAAAAACGGCAGGGCGATCAAAGCAGCAAGAGCCGAGACACCGATGGCCATGATGCGCAACAGCTTGATGCGGGCGGCGGCGGCTTCGTCGGCGCGGGCAATGGCAATGGCGCGGGCAGCGGGACGACGGTTGTAATGCATCAGGTGTACTCCTGTTGAAACGAACGGATTGGCCGGTTCATCCGATTTGCCAGCGCACATCATATTTGCAGCCAGAATGTGGCGGGAGGCGCTCGTCGTCAACAGTCTTTAGTCTGATAATTCGACGCGTCCCGACAATCCCCGGCTGTGCCAGCACAATTCAGGATCATGCATAGCTGTTAACAAGACTTAAATGAAATCACAGAAGCGCGAGAATTGGCTAACGCCAATCAGGCCGCCTGCCCCGCCACGAAGCCGGACGACCAGGCCCACTGGAAATTGTAGCCGCCGAGCCAGCCGGTGACATCGACGCATTCGCCTATGAAATAGAGGCCGGACACCGCTTTGGCTTCCATCGTTCGCGAGTCGAGTGCTGCCGTATCGACACCGCCGATGGTGACTTCCGCCGTGCGGTAGCCTTCCGAACCGGCGGGACGGATGGACCAGGACTGGACCTGATCGCGGACCGCTGACAGCGCCTTGTCGGACTGGTCGGCCAGATGCGCGCTGTTTGCCGCTTCCGCCGCAAAGAATTGTGCCAGCCGCTTCGGCATGATGTCGCCCAGCGCCGTCTGCAGGGCCTGGCGGCCGTTTGCCTTGCGCGCGTCCTTGAGACCGGTGAGAATATCGACATCGGGCAGCAGCGTCAGGCGGATGTCGTCACCCTCGCGCCAGAACGAGGAAATCTGCAAGACCGCGGGACCGCTGAGGCCGCGATGGGTGAAGAGCAGCGCTTCGCGAAATTCAGTCTTGCCGTGGCTGGCAACCGCCTCAACCGCAATGCCCGACAGGGGCGCCAGTTTTTCCAGCTGTGCGGGATCGAGCGTCAGCGGCACCAGGCCCGGACGGGTTTCGACGAGGGACAGGCCGAACTGTTCGGCAATCCTGTAGGCAAGACCGGTGGCGCCCATTTTCGGGATCGACTTGCCGCCGCTTGCCATCACCAGTGCTGTGGCTTCGATTGGGCCGTCCGGGGTCGCGACCCGAAAACCGGTCGGCGTTTTTTCGACCGACAGAACCTCGGTGCCGACCCGCAGCACCGCACCCGCCTGGCGCATCTCGGTCATCAGCATGCGGATGATGTCCTTGGCCGTGTCGTCGCAGAAAAGCTGGCCCAGTGCCTTTTCGTGCCAAGCAATGTTGTGAAGGTCGACCATGTCGATGAAATCGCGCGGCGTATAACGGGCCAGAGCCGACTTGGCGAAATGCGGATTGGCCGACAGGAAGTTTTTCGCCGTCGTGTGCACATTGGTGAAATTGCAGCGGCCGCCGCCGGATATGCGGATTTTTTCGCCCGGGGCTTTGGCGTGGTCGATGAGCAGGACCTTCCGGCCGCGCCTGCCCGCCTCGATGGCACACATCATGCCGGCGGCACCTGCGCCAATGATCAAAACGTCGGTCTTCTCGGTCACGCTGCTTTTCCTTATGCACCGTTCCCTTTTAACGCACGGCCTTGAAAGTCAACCGGCAATCCGCAGCGTTTGACAGGCTCTGGCGCGTGAAAGACGGGTGAATGTGGCAAAAATCGACCTTCTCACCCTCGCCAATTGCCGAAGTCGGGTTATGATGGGGCCATCCGAACCCAAACCCGGTGATTTATGCCCCCCCTGAAAATGACGGCCAAGACCAGCAAAAGCTCGAAAATTCCCGCAGCACTTCAATCGCCCCGAGGCGTCAAGACCTGGAAAGAAGCGGCCGACTGGCTGAAAATCAGAGGCATCGAGGATATCGAATGCATCACGCCGGACATTGCCGGCGTTCCGCGCGGCAAGATGATGCCGTCTTCCAAGTTCACCTCCAATACATCGCTGGCCCTGCCATCGGCGATTTATCGCCACACGATCTCCGGTGAATACCCTGAGGAGACTGGTGATTTCCGCTATGACAGCCGCGACAGCGACATCAAGCTCGTTCCCGATCTTTCAACACTTTCCGTCGTTCCTTGGGAAAGCGACCCGACAGCGCAGGTCATCTGCGATATTGCAGGCTCCAAAGGCGAAGACGTTCCCTATACGCCGCGCAATGTTCTGAAGAACGTCCTCGATCTCTACCGCAAGAAGGGCTGGAAGCCGGTCGTTGCGCCGGAGATCGAATTCTATCTGGTCGCCAAGAACGACGACCCGGACTATCCGCTGCACCCGCCGAAGGGCCGTTCGGGCCGCTCGATCCAAGGGGGCCAGGCCTACTCGATTGCCGGCGTCAACGAGTTCGACGAGCTGATCGACGATATCTACCATTTCTCCGAACAGCAGGGTCTCGAGATCGACACGCTGATCCATGAGGAAGGCCCGGCGCAGCTGGAGATCAACCTTCGTCACGGAGATCCGATCGAGCTGGCCGACCAGGTGTTCCTGTTCAAGCGGACGATCCGCGAAGCGGCGCTGAAGCACGGCATCTATGCAACCTTCATGGCCAAGCCGATGCAGGCGCAGGCGGGCTCGGCCATGCACATCCACCAGTCGGTGATCGAGACCAACACCGGGCGGAACCTGTTTTCCAATGCCGACGGGTCCGCATCGAAGGAATTCTTCGCCTTTATCGGCGGCATGCAGAAATACGTGCCGAAGGCGCTGTCTATGATGGCACCCTACGTCAACTCCTACCGCCGGCTGACGCCCGACATGTCGGCACCGGTCAACAATGCCTGGGGTTACGACAACCGGACAACGGCGTTCCGCGTTCCGGTTTCGGAACCCGCTGCACGGCGCGTGGAAAATCGCCTGCCGAGCTCCGACGCCAATCCCTATCTGGCGCTGGCAGCCTCGCTCGGTTGCGGATACCTCGGCATCGTCGAAGCGCTGGAGCCGACGGCACCAACGGAGGATACCGCCAATGGCGGCACGATCGAGCTGCCGCGCGGCCTGCTCGAAGCGGTTGCCCTGCTCGAATCCGAGCCAGCTCTGGCGCAAATCTTCAGCCCTGAATTCATCGCCATCTATGCGGGCGTGAAGCGGGGAGAATTCGAGACATTCATGCAGGTGATCAGCCCCTGGGAACGTGAATATCTCCTGTTGAATGTCTGACCGGAAAGGCGCGGCCATGCCTTGGCAAAGCCCTATTTCACCGGGAATTTCCTGGTATGAGGACAGCGTTGCAGAACGGCCCGTCTATGGCGCGCTCGACGGCTCGATCATGTGTGACGCCGCCATTATCGGTGGCGGCTTCACCGGGCTGCAGGCGGCACTCAACCTTGCCGAGCACGGATTGCGCGTCGTGCTCATTGATGCCAACCGTTTCGGCGACGGTGCTTCGGGGCGCAATGGCGGGCAACTGGGTACCGGCCAGCGCTGGTGGCCGGAAGAAGCCGAGGACACACTCGGCTATGAGCGCTCCAAAGCGCTGTTTGACCTTGCCGAACACGCCAAGGCTTACCTTCTGGATTTTGCCGCCAAGCGGCGGATCGAGATCGACTATGTCGCCGGGCACATGAATGTCTCGCACAAGAAGAGCCTCGAGAAATATTACCGCGCCAACCCGGAAATCGCTGCGGCCCGTTACAATTATCCACATTCGGTTTTCATGGACCGCGCGGAGACCAGCGAACGTCTCGGCTCGTCCCACTATCAGTTCGGTGTGCGCGACACGGGCACCGGGCATATCCAGCCGATGAAGCTGCTGGTGGGGCTGGCAAAGGCTGCGGCCCATGCCGGCGCGCTTCTGCACGAGCAGACGGCGGCACTGAAAATCGAAAGTTCCGGCAAGAAGGTTTCCATTCGCACCGCACGCGGGACGATCACGGCCGCAAAGGCGCTGATTGCCTGCAACGCGCATATTGCAGGCCTTGAACCGGTCACCGACAGCCATGTCATGCCCATACGTTCCTTTATCGGCGCGACCGTGCCGCTGGACGGATTTCCCACGGTGCTGCCGGGCGGAGAATCGGTTGCCGACTCGCGTTTCGTGGTGCGCTACTTCCGCAAGTCTCGGGATGGCCGGCTGCTGTTCGGCGGGCGTGAGGCTTACACCGCCGACAATCCCATGGATATTTCGAGCCATATCCGCCGCCAGATCAGCGATATCTATCCTGATCTCGGCGAAATCGAGATGACGCATGCCTGGGGTGGCTCTGTCGGCATCACGCTGCCACGCCAGCCGTTCGTGCGCGAGGTGATGCCGAATGTCACCGCCATCGGCGGTTATTCCGGCCATGGGGTGATGCTGTCTAACTACTGCGGCAAGCTTTATGCGGACATGGTCGCCGGGCAGGCGACCGAGCTCGAGCTTTTCCGCGATCTGCAGATCCGTGCCTTTCCAGGCGGGTCGCGTTTGCGGGCGCCGCTGCTGTTCCTGGCGCTCAGCTGGTTTGCCGTTCGCGATAAATTCTGATGTTGAACCACACATAAAAATTGACATGCAGACCGGCTAATAGAACAGTCGCCTTTGCACTTCCGTTTGGCCGTGCAGGGCCCTATAACGTCAAAAAGCACCTTTTTGTGCGGCGCACTCTGGTGTTTTTAAATCGATTAGATTATACCCTCTCTTGACCCGAAGAAGATCGAGATTCCCCATGAGCAGCCAAATCATTCCTGTCGAGCCGTTTGATTATGTGGTTTTCGGGGGTAGCGGAGACCTCGCCGAGCGCAAGCTGCTGCCGGCGCTGTATCACCGCCAGCTCGACGGCCAGTTCACCGACCCGACGCGCATTATTGGCGCATCGCGTTCGGCGCTGAGCAATGACGAATACAGGAAGTTTGCGGCCGACGCCCTGAAGGAGCACCTCAAGAAGGGCGAGTATGACGATGCCGAAGTGAAAAAGTTTACCGACCGGCTATTCTACATCTCTGTCGATGCAAAGTCGGACGCCGGCTGGGACAAGCTCAAGGCGCTGCTGGACGAAGGCAAGGACCGCGTCCGCGCCTTCTATCTGGCGGTTGCACCGGGCATCTTCGGCGACATTGCCGAGAAGATCCACAGTCACAAGCTGATCACCAAGACGACCCGCATCGTCGTCGAAAAGCCGATCGGCCGTGACCTCGCCTCGGCGATGGAGCTCAATGATTCCATCGGCAAGGTTTTCAAGGAAGAGCAGATCTTCCGCATCGACCACTACCTCGGCAAGGAAACGGTCCAGAACCTGATGGCGCTGCGTTTTGCCAATGCGCTCTATGAGCCGCTGTGGAACTCCGCCTATATCGACCACGTCCAGATCACCGTCGCCGAGGCTGTCGGGCTTGAAAGCCGGGCCGGTTACTATGACAAGGCCGGCGCGCTGCGCGACATGGTGCAAAACCACATTCTGCAGCTTCTCTGCCTGGTTGCCATGGAAGTGCCGCCGTCGATGAACGCCGAAGCCGTGCGCGACGAGAAGCTGAAGGTGCTGCGCGCCCTGTCGCCGATCACACCCGGCAATGTCGAGCGCCTGACGGTTCGCGGCCAGTACAAGGCTGGCGCTTCGGATGGCGGCGCGGTCAAGGGTTATCTCGAGGAACTCGAAGGCGGCGTGTCCAACACCGAGACCTTCGTCGCCATCAAGGCCGAAATCGCCAACTGGCGCTGGGCCGGCGTGCCCTTCTACATCCGCACCGGCAAGCGCATGGCCGGCCGCATGTCGGAAATCGTCATCACCTTCAAACAGGTTCCGCATTCGATCTTCGATGCGGCGGCCGGCCGCATTTCCGCCAACCAGCTGATCATCCGCCTGCAGCCCGACGAGGGCGTCAAGCAGTCGCTGATGATCAAGGACCCGGGTCCGGGCGGCATGCGCCTTCGCAATGTCTCGCTCGACATGACTTTCGCCGAAGCGTTCAACGCGCGCAGTGCCGACGCCTACGAACGGCTGCTGCTCGACGTGGTGCGCAACAACCAGACACTGTTCATGCGCCGCGACGAAGTCGAGGCCGCGTGGCGCTGGGTCAACCCGATCCTGCAGTCGTGGGAAGCCGTCGGCCAGCAGGTGCAGGCCTACACGGCGGGAACCTGGGGCCCAAGCCAGGCCATCGCGCTCATCGAACGCGACGGCCGCACCTGGCATGAAGTGATCTAGGAACCAGCCACATGACTGCACGCCTCCATGAATTCAGCGATGCTGCCGCTCTTGCCGAAGGGTTGGCGGATGCGGTCAGCGCTGAGCTTGCGAACGCGATCGCTGCACGTGGAACGGCAAGCCTTGCCGTTTCGGGTGGCTCAACACCGAAGGCCTTTTTCAAGGCCCTGTCGAACCGCGATCTCGCCTGGGACAAGGTGACCGTGACGCTGGTGGACGAGCGCTTCGTACCGCCGGAAAACGAGCGGTCGAACCATCTGCTCGTCTCGACGTTCCTGCTGCAGAACAAGGCAGCGGCCGCGTCCTTCGTGCCGCTCTACGAAGAGGCTGGCTCGGTGGAAGACGCAGCCCATATCGTCACCGTCAAGACGGCCGCGCTCGGCAACCCGTTCGACGTTGCCATTCTCGGCATGGGCAATGACGGCCACACGGCATCGTTTTTTCCCGGCGGCGACCATCTGGCGACGGCGCTCGACGCTGAAACCACGCGCGGTGTCATGACCATGTCGGCCGAAGGTGCTGGCGAGCCGCGCCTGACGTTCACATTTTCCAGCCTTCAGGACGCCAGACTTCTGGTGCTTCATATCGAAGGCAACGGCAAGAAGGATGTTCTTGCCAAGGCACAAGAGCCGGGGGCCGAGGCGGACATGCCGATCCGCGCCATCCTGCGCCGTGCCGCATCGCCGGTCCAGATCTACTGGGCCCCATAACGCACATCCGGCCCGACATAGCCGGATGGTGTCAACAGGAATGAACCACGACAGGAGCGCTCCCAAAGCTCCGGAAGAGGATATGCCATGTCCGCCGATTCCCGCATCGCCGCGATCACCGCCCGCATCGTCGAGCGATCCAAGCCCTACCGTGAACCTTATCTGGCGCGTGTTCGGTCTTCGGCATCGAAAGTGGCGCAACGCGCTGTTCTGGGCTGTGGCAACCTTGCGCATGGATTTGCCGTCTGTTCCCCCGCCGAGAAGGAAGCGCTGTCGGGCGACCGCGTTCCCAATCTCGGTATCATCACCTCCTACAATGACATGCTTTCGGCCCATCAGCCGTTCGAGACCTATCCGGCGCTGATCCGCCAGGCCGCGCACGAGGCCGGTGGCGTGGCGCAGGTGGCCGGCGGCGTGCCGGCCATGTGCGATGGCGTGACGCAAGGCCAGCCGGGCATGGAACTGTCGCTTTTTTCGCGCGACCTGATCGCCATGGCGGCGGGTGTCGGCCTGTCGCACAACATGTTCGACAGCACCGTCTATCTCGGGGTCTGCGACAAGATCGTGCCGGGCCTTATGATCGCGGCCATGACCTTCGGGCATCTGCCAGCCGTTTTCATTCCGGCCGGCCCGATGACGACGGGACTTCCCAACGATGAAAAATCCCGCGTGCGCCAGCTCTATGCTGAAGGCAAGGTCGGACGTGCGGAGCTGCTGGACGCCGAGTCCAAATCCTATCACGGGCCTGGCACCTGCACATTCTACGGCACGGCCAATTCCAACCAGATGCTGATGGAAATCATGGGCTTCCACCTGCCCGGCGCCTCCTTCATCAACCCGGGCACACCGCTGCGCGACGCGCTGACCCGGGAAGCCACCAAACGGGCGCTGGCGATCACCGCCATGGGCAATGAATTCACACCCGCCGGCGAAATGATCGACGAACGCTCGATCGTCAACGGCGTCGTCGGCCTGCACGCCACCGGCGGCTCAACCAATCACACGCTGCATCTGGTCGCCATGGCGCGCTCGGCCGGCATCGTTCTGACCTGGCAGGATATTTCGGAGCTTTCCGACACGATCCCGCTGCTCGCGCGCGTCTATCCGAACGGGCTTGCCGACGTGAACCATTTCCACGCGGCCGGCGGCATGGGCTTCCTGATCAGCCAGCTCCTGAAGCGCGGCTTGCTGCATGACGATGTCCGCACCGTCTACGGCCATGGCCTTTCCTCTTACGCGATCGACGTCAAGCTCGGCGAAAACGGCACGGTGGCCCGCGAGCCGGCACCTGAAAAGAGCCACGACCCGAAGGTTCTTTCGACCGTCGAGCACCCTTTCCAGCCGACCGGCGGCCTGAAGATGCTGAGCGGCAATCTCGGCCGGGCGGTCATCAAGATTTCGGCCGTGAAGCCGGAGCGGCATGTCATCGAGGCGCCGGCGAAAATCTTCCACGACCAGCTGGAAATGCAGGCCGCCTTCAAGGCCGGCGAACTGGAAGGCGATTTCGTCGCTGTCGTCCGCTTTCAGGGACCTAAGGCCAACGGCATGCCGGAGCTGCACAAGCTGACGACCGTGCTCGGCATCCTCCAGGATCGCGGCCAGCGCGTGGCCTTGCTCACGGACGGGCGCATGTCCGGCGCTTCGGGCAAGGTACCTTCAGCCATTCACATGACGCCGGAAGCCGTCGATGGCGGTGCGATCGCAAAGGTTCGCGAAGGCGACATGATCCGTCTCGATGCGGTACACGGCACGGTCGATGTGCTGGTCGACGCGGCGGAGTTTGCTGCCCGGGTTCCAGCTGTAGCCGATCTGTCGGGCAATGAATTCGGCATGGGCCGCGAACTGTTCGCACCGTTCCGCGCCATTGCCGGCGCTGCCGATCAGGGCGCCAGCATCTTTTTCCATTGATACCTGACAGGCGGAGCCCGGACCAAGTGTCCGGGTATTTGCGCCATACGACTACGGCGACCTTTGCGCGTCATGTTCGACGGGCGGCGCTGTAGGATCAGCCACGCAGATCCAGCGTCATATTGCGATGATTGGGATGTGTACTGAAGACGAAGACCTTGTTGAGGTCTTTGTCCGAAATCAGCGTCAGGAAGCGGATCTCGATCGTGTTGGAGGCATGGACCTTCTTCAGCACGGCGCCGATGAGGCCGATGCGGGCTGAGGGAATTTCCAGATAAAAGTTCGGCGGCAGCTTGAACTGCGTGACGATGCCGAGAACCGCGCCACTGCGCGAAATATGCAGCACTTCGCAACGGCGGCTGCTCAGATTCTGCACGCCGTTCTCGGTGTATTGAATGCGGGCTTCGTTGCGAGTCTCGTGCATTTTGAAGTTCGCTTCACGATCGTACATGAAGGATTCTTCTTTGCTGAGATAGTTCGGCCTGTTCTGCTGCATCTGGAAGGTCAAAGCATGCTCCCCGTTTTTTATTTGACAGAGAGCCTAGCGCAAAAATTTTAACAGACCGAAAACAGCATGCCTTGTTTTCTCCTTAACTGACACAAGACCAGAAACAAGAGCGCATCGCGTGAATCCGGGTTCACGCGATGCGCTTAAAGTCCTTGTTTTCATGCATGTCTTTCTCCCAAAACTGCTGCGCAGTTTTGGGAGGTCTCAATCAGTTGCGGTAGCTCTGTCCCTCGGTATTAAAGAGATGCAGCTTCGGCTGATTGCCGGTGAAGCGGATCTTGTCACCGCGCTTGATATTCAGGATGCCCGGTAGCTTGGCGATGATCGGCTGGCCGTCGACCAGGCCTTCGATGTAGAGCTGCGTGACTTCGCCCAGCGCCTCGACGATGGCCACGGTGCCTTCGAAGAGGAAATCGTCGCCTTCGGCAATTCGCAGATCTTCAGGACGGATACCGAAGCTGGCCACCTTGCCGCTTTCCGACGCAGCGGTCGGAATATCGAGCGTGACGGATTTTCCACCGGTCAGGCTGACCGTCGTGTGCTGGCCGGTCGCCGTCACCTTGGCGGGAATAACATTCATGGCCGGTGAGCCGATGAACTGGGCGACGAAGAGGTTTTCCGGCCGCTCGTAAAGGACCAGCGGCGGGCCGACCTGCTCGATGTGCCCTGCGGACAGCACGACGATGCGATCAGCGAGCGTCATTGCCTCAACCTGGTCGTGGGTGACGTAGATCATTGTCGTGTCGGGCATGGATTCATTGAGCTTGGCGATCTCGATGCGGGTGGCGACGCGCAGCGCCGCATCGAGATTGGAGAGAGGCTCGTCGAACAGGAAAACCTTCGGGTTGCGGCAGATGGCACGGCCGATGGCGACGCGCTGACGCTGACCGCCCGAAAGCGCCTTCGGGAGCCGCTCCAGATATTTGGTCAGTTGCAGAATGTCGGCGGCCGAGCGGACGCGGCGGTCGATCTCCTCGTTGGGCTCCTTGGCGATGCGCATGCCGAAGGCCATGTTGTCGTAGACGGTCATATGCGGATAAAGCGCATAGGACTGGAACACCATGGCGATGCCGCGCTTGGAGGGCGGCACATCATTGACCAGGACACCGTCGATGGTCATGTCGCCGCCGGAGATCTCCTCCAGACCTGCGATCATGCGCAGAAGCGTCGATTTTCCGCAGCCGGACGGGCCGACGAAAACGACGAACTCCCCCTGGCGGATATCGAGATCGATGCCGTGAATGACATCGACCGCACCATAGGATTTGCGGATATTCTTGAGCACCAGGCCAGCCATGTGAAACCTCCCCTTCAGTTTGCCTAGACCAGACGGGCGAAAAACCCGCTCCAAGCCGGAATTGTAATTTTCTTGTCTTCGAGCGCCGATTGGAAACCGTGACCGTCCAGCACCTCAAGTGCCTCCTGCGGACGATCGGCGGCAATGTCATAGGCGCTCATGTTGAACAGGCACAAAACCCGCTCGTTGCCATTGCTGCGAACGAAGCCGAGCAACGGTGCCTCCAGCGGCCAGAAATCGATCTCGCCCTTGGCGAGAGCCGGATGCTGTTTGCGGAAGTTCAGAAACCCTCGGTAGTGACTGAGAACCGAGTTCGGATCACCATCCTGCACGGAGACGGCGCGGGCCAGATGCTCCGGCGGCACGGGCAGCCATGGCTTGCCAGTGCCGAAGCCGCCATTGACCGCATTGCCGTCCCAGACCATCGGCGTGCGGCAGCCGTCGCGGCCCTTGTAGTCCGGCCAGAACTGAATGCCGTAGGGATCTTTCAGATCCTCAAACGCCAGGTCGGCTTCGCTAAGGCCCAGTTCCTCGCCCTGATAGATGCAGACCGAGCCGCGCAGGCACATCAGCAGGCTCGCCAGCAGCTTGGCGTGTGCATCGTGGTCGGTGATGCCCTGCCCCCAGCGGCTGACATGACGCGTGACGTCGTGATTGGAGAAGGCCCAGCAGGCCCAGCCTTCCGGTGCGGCCTGGGCAAGCGCGTGCAGCACGGCCGGAACACTTGCCGGCGTCGGCGCATCCGGCGCCAGAAATTCGAAGGCATAGCACATCTGCATCTTGTCGCCGCCGGACGTATATTCACCGACGATCTCCAGGCCGCGCTGGCCGTCGCCCACCTCGCCGACAGCGGCGATATCGGGAAACTCGTCCATGGCAGCGCGGAAGCGCTTCAGGAACTCGAGATTTTCAGGCCGGTTCTTGTCGTAGAGATGTTCCTGATGATTGTACGGATTGACGGCCGGCGCTGTCTGCGCGTTGCGGCGCTCGGGCGGCAAAGCCGGATTGTCGCGCAGTTGCTTGTCGTGGAAATAGAAGTTGATCGTGTCCAGCCGGAACCCATCGACGCCGCGCTTCAGCCAAAAACGGGCAACATCCAGCAGACTGTCCTGAACCTCCGGATTGTGCAGGTTGAGATCGGGCTGCGCCGTCAGGAAGTTGTGCATGTAATATTGCAGGCGGGTCGGATCCCAGGCCCAGGCGGAACCGCCGAAAATCGACAGCCAGTTGTTGGGCGGCGTGCCATCCGGCTTCGGCTCGGCCCAGACGTACCAATCGGCTTTCGGATTGAAGCGGCTCGAGCGGCTTTCGACGAACCAGGGATGCAGGTCGGAGGTGTGCGACAGGACGAGGTCGATCATGACCCGGATGCCGAGCCGGTGGGCCTCGGCGATGACGCCATCGAAATCGGCCAAAACACCGAAGATCGGATCGACATCGGTGTAATTGGACACATCGTAGCCGAAATCCTTCATCGGCGAGGTGAAGAACGGCGAAATCCAGATGGCGTCGGCACCGAGGGATGCCACGTGCCCGAGGCGCGGGATGATGCCCTTTAGATCGCCGATACCGTCGCCGTTCGAGTCCTGAAAGGAGCGCGGGTAGATCTGATAGATCACCGCGCCGCGCCACCAGTCCTTATCGGCCGTCAATATGGAACCTTCAGTCGCCGTCATTGTCGGGTCTCGTTTGTTGGTTGGTATCGGAGCTTTGAAAACCGTATAGGTCACGGGCGGCAATCCGGATGCGCAGACCACATCCGGATTGCCGCGCGATTATTTCACCGAGCCGGCCAGAAGGCCGCGCACGAGGAAGCGCTGGAGACTGAAGAAGACGATCAGCGGCACGATGATCGTAACGAAGGCTGAGGCCGTCAGGATTTCCCAGTTGCCACCGCGAGAGCCGAGCAGGTTGACGAGGCGGCCGGTCAGAACCAGTTCGTCATTGCCGGCACCGAGGAATACCATGGCGACCAGAAGGTCGTTCCAGGTCCAGAGGAACTGGAAGATGGCAAACGAGGCGAGTGCCGGAAACGACAGCGGCAGGATGATCTTGACGAAGATATCGAAGTCGCTGGCGCCATCGACGCGGGCGGATTCCATGATCTCGCGCGGCAGGCCGACCATGTAGTTGCGCAGAAGATAGATCGCCAGCGGCAGACCGAAGCCCATATGGGCCAGCCATATGCCGACATAGGTCTTGGCAGGCACGCCGAAGAAGGCCCCGACACCGTTGTAGAGCTTCAGAAGCGGGATCAGCGACATCTGCAGCGGCACGACCAGAAGGCCGACGACGACGGCGATGAGGATTGCCCGACCGGGAAACTTCATCCAGGCAAGCGCATAGGCGGCAAAAGCGGCCACGAGGATCGGGATGATCGTCGAGGGAATGGCGACCGTCAGCGAGTTGACGAAGGACGAGGCGATGCCCGCCGCATTGAAGACTTCGCGGTAATTGTCGAAGGTGAAGCGCGATGGGACCGTTGCCTGATAGAAGATGCGCTGGCCGCGTTTGCCGGCAAGCGTCGTATCGGAGACGATCTCGAAGGCACCGTCGGCCTGCACGGTCAGCTTTTCGCCGCCGTTGAGTTCGGCCGTCTGGCCCGGCTCGAAATCGCCGGGCTTGAGGCTAGACGAGCCGAAGGCTGCGACTTCGCCGGCACCGCCGTCGAGGACATTGCCCGAAATGACGAACTTGCCGTCCTTCTCGACCTGGGTGTCGCCGCCCGGTGCGCGGAACACGACGTTCTGCGTCGACGCCGAGAGAGAGGTCCACCAGCCGGAGACTGCCAGCTGATTTCTGTCACGCAGGGACGAGATCAACAGGCCGGCTGTCGGCAGGGTCCAGAGAACGACCAGAAGGATGACGGAGAGATGGACTGCCCATGTGAGGGGCGAGCGGCCAGATGTAATCATGTCAGTGACCCTCCATTTCCTTGGTCGCATTGCGGATGTTCCAGATCATGATCGGCACGACCAGAACCATGATGACCAGCGCGATCGCCGCGCCGCGGCCGAAGTCGCCGCCGCCGCGGAACATCCAGTCGAACATCAGATTGGCCAGGACCTGGCTTTGCCATTGCCCGTTGGTCATCGCCAGAACGATATCGAAGACCTTGAGAACCGTGATGGTGATCGTCGTCCAAACGACGGCGATCGTGCCCCAGATCTGCGGGATCATGATCTTGAAGAAGATCTGGAAGCCGTTGGCGCCGTCGATCACGGCCGCCTCGACCGTCTCTTCCGGAATGCCGCGAAGGGCCGCCGACAGGATGACCATGGCAAAGCCGGTCTGGATCCAGACCAGAATGACCATGAGGAAAAAATTGTTCCAGAAGGGCAGCGTGACCCAGGCTTCCGGCGATCCGCCGAAGGCGACGACGATGGCATTGAGCAGACCGATCTGCTCGGTTCCCTCGGCCCGGTAGTCGTAGATGAACTTCCAGATGACGGCCGCGCCGACGAAGGAGATGGCCATCGGCATGAAGATCAGCGTCTTGGCAATGTTGCCCCACGCGATACGGTCCGTAAGCGCGGCGATGATCAACCCGAAGAAGGTCGCCAGCGCCGGAACGACAAGAAGCCAGAGAAAATTGTTGAAGATCGACTGGCGGAATTCGGAGTCGTTGAACATCCAGACGAAATTGCTCAGCCCGACAAAGTCGTTGCCCGTCTTGTCATGAAAGGCGAGCCGGACGGATTCGATGACCGGATAGATCAAATAGACCGTAAGCGTGAGCAAGGCAGGAAACAGGAAGAGCCAGGGCCGGATGGCGTTGGTGATCCTGAGGTTCTTGGATGCGACCGGACCAAGCTTGCCCTTGGACGGGAAGATGGAATCCAGCAGAAAATTGGTCCCGTAGAAATAGGCGGCACAGGCGAGAACGCCCCCCACCATCGTCAAAATGGCAAATATCAGCTGCTGCATGGCACCTTCCTCCCCCAGGAATGCACGGACTTTCACCGTTCTTGTCGCCAGACTGGAAACAACCAATGGTTCCCGGCTCAGGCTCGACACGACATTGACGGACACAGCCTCACGTTTGGCCGTCCTTGCGGATCGGCTGGTATCGGCTTGATGTCTGCTTAAAAGCGGGGCCCAGAAGCGCACGGCTTCCGGTGCACCCCAAGGCCCGAGGTATCAGGCGGCAGATTGCCGCCTGATCGCCTGCTGTGATGCCTTACTTGATGGAGTCCCAGGACTTCTGGACACTTGCGGTGACGTCCGCGCTGGACTTGCCGCCGACGTAGTCGATCATGGCGGTCCAGAATGCACCGGCACCGATCTTGCCCGGCATCAGGTCGGAACCGTCGAAGCGGAAGGTCGTGGCGTTGATCAGAATTCCACCCTGCTTCTTCATCGGAGCATTGGCGTAGGCTTCCTGGTTGGCGCTCTTGAGTGGCGTCAGGAAACTTGCCTGTGCCATCCAGATCTCATGGGCGATCGGCGTCTTGAGGAACTCGATGAAGGTCCGCGCCGCCGGCGTATCCCTGGTGATCATCGCCAGCGTGCCGGCGCCGAGAACGGGATTTCCGAGATCCGGCTTATCAGCGTAAGGCGGCATGTAGAAGAAGTCGGCGTCTGCACCGACCACAGTGCCCGCCGGGAAGAAAGACGGGATGAACGACGCCTGGTGATGCAGGTAGCACTTCGGCGGTGATACGAAGAGGCCCCTCGGGCTGTCGCGGAAGTCGGTTGCGGCTACGGCGGCGGCACCCCCTGTCACGAACTTGTCGTTCTTGGCAAACCAGCCAAACTCATCGATCGCACTGACAATCGCCGGATCGCTGAACGGAATTTCGTTCTTCACCCATTTGTCGTAGACCTCCACCGGCTGCTGGCGCAGCAGGATGTCTTCCACCCAGTCCGTTGCCGGCCAGCCGGTCGCGCCGCCGGAACCGAGGCCGATGCACCATGGCGTGCCGCCGTCGGCGACGATCTTGTCCGTCAGCGCCTTCAGCTCTTCCATGGTCTTGGGCACTTCATAGCCGGCATCTTCGAAGTTTTCCGGCACGTACCAAACCAGCGACTTCACGTCGATCTTGTAGGGGAACGCAAACAATTCGTCCTTGCCGTCCTTGTCCTTGTAGGTCGAAAGGTCGACCCAGGACTGGCCGGCGGCATAGTTGTCGAGCAGCCATTTCTTGGTGTCGTCGCCAAGCGGCGTCAGATAGCCCTTGGAGGCCAGATTGGCGATCAGACCGGGCTGCGGCAGGATCGAGACATCCGCCGGGCTGCCCGCCTGCGTGTCGATGACGATTTGCTGCTCATAGTTCTCCGAAGAGGAGTATTTTACCGAGATGCCGGTCGCGTCCGTGAAGTAGGCCAGCACGGACTGGATGAGCGGCTCGTCGTCGCCGCGCCAAGGACCGAAGATCGTCAGGTTTCCGCCCTGTTGACCATTCTTAGCCTTGAACTCCTCGAAGCTCGCCCAGTTGAACTTCGGATCTTCGCCGGGCTTGAACTTCAGTTCAGCGGCACTGGCGGCACCTGCAACGAGCGCAAGGGCGGCCACGCCCAATAGGAATGCTTTTTTCACCTGTCTCTCCTCCCAGAGTTGAGCCGGACATAGGTGCCGGTTCGATAGCAATACGCCTTCAAATTCAAAGCGCTTTGAATGCCCTCAAAAAACAATGCGACTGAACATAAGTCAAGGCTTTTTTAAGAGAACGGCCTGACAAAGCGATTTTGTGCAGCGCAACGTCGATTTGCAGCGCACATTCAGCAATTCTTCTTCTGCGATGGAAAAGCTGGTGATAAGTAACAGCATCGATTTTTATTGAAAAGTATGACTAAAAATCAAAGCGCTTTGAGCCCGAAACCGTATGAACATGAATTTGAAGGAGCTATCGAAACTTCTGGGTCTTTCGCAGACCACGGTGAGCCGTGCGCTGAATGGCTACCCGGAGGTGAACGCCGAGACCCGGCTGCGTGTCATGAACGCCGTGCGCGATACAGGGTACCGGCCAAACCGTGCTGCCCAGCGGCTGGCAACCGGCCGGGCGGGTTCGATCGGTCTCGTCATGCCAACCGGCGAGAGCTATCATTCGGACGTTCATTTCGGCGAATTCCTCACCGGGCTCGCCGAAGAAGCAGCCAATCGCGAATTCCACCTGCTGATCAGTCCCAGCAATGCCGATGCCGTCGACGAGGAGGCCGCGTTCCGCAGGCTGGCGGCCAGTGGCAATGTCGATGCGATCTTCATGTCCTACATGCGCGCCCGCGATACGCGGCTCGCTGTGCTGAAGTCCCTTTCGATCCCCTTTGTCGTTCACGGCCGCTCGATCGATGTGGCCACCGACTACCCGTTTCTCGACATCAACAATACCGGCGCCTTTCAAGACGCGGCGCGGCTTCTGATCCAGCTCGGACACCGGCGGCTGGCACTGATCAACGGGCCGGAGCATCTGGCCTACGCAATCCGGCGCAAGAAGGGTGTCGAGCAGGCGCTGGCCGAACAGGGCTTGGTGTTGCGCGACGATTTCGTCCAGCACTCGGTCATGACCGACGAACATGGCTATACGGGCATGCGGCGTTTCCTGGACATGGATGCGCCGCCGACAGCCGTGCTTTGTTCCAGCACCGTGCTGGCGCTCGGCGCTGTACGGGCGATCAATCAGGCGGGCTTGAAAATCGGCAGCGACATTTCGCTGATCGCCCATGACGACGTGTTGCCGATGCTGCGGCCGGAGAATTTTTCCGTGCCGCTGACAACGACGCGATCGTCCTTACGGGCAGCCGGTGCCCGCGTGGCAAAGCGGCTGATTTCCAGCATCCTGAAGGCGGGAGATTTCCCCGAGCAGGAACTCTGGCAGGCGGAATTGATCGTGCGCGCCTCCACCGGAGCAGCGCCGCCGGAAAAGTCTGCGCGCACCGGCTGAAGATCAGAATTTTGGCGGTGTCTTTCCGGCCTTGCGATAGGCGGCGATCACCGTATTTGCCATCAACATGGCAATCGTCATCGGACCGACGCCGCCCGGAACCGGGGTGATGGCACCGGCAACCCTGGCGCATTCGTCGAAGGCCACATCGCCGACGAGACGCGATTTTCCTTCGCCCTTTTCCGGCGCCTCGATGCGGTTGATGCCGACATCAATGATGGTGGCGCCCGGCTTGACCCAGTCCGCCTTGACCATTTCGGGACGGCCGACGGCGGCCACGAGAATATCGCCGGTGCGGCAGACGGCGGCCAGATCCTTTGTGCGGGAATGGGCGGTCGTGACCGTGGCGTTGGCGGCCAGCAGCAGCGCCGACATCGGCTTGCCGAACAGATTGGAACGGCCGATGACAACGGCATTCAGGCCGGACAGATCCTCGCCGTGGATGCGGCGCACGAAAACCATCGCACCAGCGGGCGTGCAGGAAACCAGACCGCCGTCGAGATCGCCGGTTGCGAGTTTCCCGGCATTGACGACATGCAGGCCATCAACATCCTTTTCGGGAAGGATGGACTGGATGATCGGTTCGGAATGCAGCGGCCTGGGCAGTGGCAGTTGTACCAGAATGCCGTGGATCGACGGATCGGCGTTCAGCGTCTGGACAAGGGATGCCAGGTCCTCCTGGCTGGTGTCTTCAGGCAGCGTGTGCTGCACCGACGTGAAACCGCATTCCTTGGCCATGCGGCTCTTGGACGAGACATAGGCGTGGCTTGCCGGATCGTTGCCGACGATGACCACGGCAAGACCTGTCTTGACGCCGCCGTCGCGTTCCAGGGCGCCTGCCGCGCTCTTAACGGCATCGATCACGGAAGCAGCGACCTGCTTGCCATCAATAATGGTTGTCACGACAGTCCCTCCCAGGCTTCACATGTTTCATGACACGCTTATAAAGCGGCACGCACGGGCAATCATGCCAGTCTAGTTGGCGGCAGAACACACGATTGCTTGCCTGCGCCCTATGCTGTCCCAAACGCATAATTGCAAGAGATATTGTTTCTTCCGGCCGGCGCAAAAAGAGCGCACCGCTTGACGAAAGCACAGCGGATGAAAAACATATACAGGCAATACGATCTGCCCAACTGTTGCTTTGCTTATCTTGCCCCGAACCAGTCCTGAGGCCTGAAAGACTTACATTAGCGACCGGAAAAATTGGTGCGTTTGTTTTGAAGTGCGTATCTCTCGACGCGGGCGCGTAGAGACTTCAGGTCGTCGTGCACGCGGCGCATGCCATCAGAGCTCTGCGCCGTAGCCGCAGGCGTCTGCTCGCGCTCATACAAGACGTGTCTCGCCGAATGCTGCGCGCGGCGGTCGTCGGCACTTTCCAACGGCAGATGCGGTGCCCTTGCGGGCCGTCCGTCATGGGACGGTGCGCCATCATCCAACCCGGGATACCCGCTTTCATTCTTGTAGTGCATGCCGATGGTGGCAGGTCCGGCATCGCCGTAGGTGGACGGCAGACCCTGCCAGTTGCCCGATCCTGCCGGATGGCCATTTCTGTCATCGTACCCATCGCGCCGGGTGCCACGCGGTCCGCCGTTCGGAGGACGATCATCCGGTGTATCGTCATAGACGAAATCCGTCTGCCTCCGCCCGCCTGCCGACGCGCCGAGGAGGCTGCGATATACGCCGATGAGGACACCCAGGCCGATACCACCGAACAGGCCGGCCAGCATCCCGCCGATGGCGATGACCTTGCGCGAGGCCCCGCTGGGCTGCAGGGCCGGTGACGCCTGCGAGATGACGCGGAAATTGCGCGATGTGAGCTTCTGCTCCTCACCGGTTTCGAGAGCACGCTTCAGGAAAGATTCGTAGATGACCCGTGTTGCCGTGGCTGTCCGCTCAAGCTCGCGAAGCTTGACGAAATCGGTCGATGAATTGACCTGACGTGCCTTCTGAACGGCAAGCTGGCGTGCAAGATCGGCCTGCGTTTCGACGGCGCGCTGGAATTCGGTCTGCGCCGACGCAGCGATGCGGCGAAGCTCGTTCTGGATTTCCGAGCGGATCGTCGACAGCGACTGTTCGGCCGCAACGCGCTGGGGATGGCGGGGCCCAAGACGGGTGGAGAGGGACCCGAACTCGGCACGTGCCGTCGCATACTGCTTGCGCAGTTCGGACAGCGTCGGCGAATTGACATCTTCCGGCGAAGCTCCGGACAGAACGTCATCCAGCCGGACACCGGCTAGCGTATCGGCCTTGGCGCGGGTTTCGGCGACGCGGTTTCCGGCAGCACCCACCTGATCGTTCAGGGTCACCAGCTGGTTTTCCGAAATGAGTTTGCCCGAGGCGCCAACGATGTCATTGTCGGCCTTGTATTTCTCGACCGCCGTTTCGGCGAGATCCAAGTCCTTGCGCAGCTCTGCAATGCGGCCATCCAGCGCTGTCGTCGTGCGCTTGAAGAAGCCGGACTGCGCATCGCTTTCCTCTTCAAGGAAGGTCGCAACGAGCTTGTTGGCGATCAGCGCCGATTTTGCTGCATCCCGCGTGGTAACACTGAGGGCGATGACGAATGTCTTCTCGTCGCGCGACACCTTGACTGCGTCGCGCAGGTGCTCAAGAACGAACTGCGTGTCGTCGGAGGGAGCCTCAGCGGCACGGCGTCCGAAAATGATTTCGCGAAGAACGGTCAGACCTGCGCTGATACCGGTGGGTGGGCTACGGCCGTTGAATTCCGGATCGCGCTCGAGACCGAGTTCGGACGAGACTTTTTCCAGCACCTTGCCCGAGGTCAGGACCTGCATCTGGCTGTCGATAATGGCGAGAATGGCCTCGGTCGATAGCGCCTGGCTGGACAGATCGGAATCGGTCAGGCGGACCTCACGCGGGTCGGCATAGAGACGGCTTTCGGAGATGTACTTGTTCGGCGTTCCCATCGCCATCATCACACCGGCGACCGCGCCAAGAATCGTCAGCACCGCCACGAGAAGACGCAGACGCCAGACAGATTGGATGACGAGGCCGAGATCGATCAAAGGACGATCCTGGCCGGAGGAGCCGCCATCGCCTGCTGTTGACAACACGGCGTTTGCAACCGTGGCCTGGCGCGCCTCACGCACTGGAGTGCCTGGCTGAAGCGCCGGCCGTATTTCATTGCCGGTGGCATTGGACATCCAGTCCGTCAGGCGGGCCCTTATTCCCGGCTTGCTTGCTGCCTCGTCTTGCCGATCGACAGGCTGGCGTGCAGTGCCGATAGAGACCTTGGGGCCTCTTCCTGCCCGCGACGAGGTGTTGACGGCGTCGAGCTGATCGAGAAGCGAATGCTGCTGCGCCGCACGATCCGCAGCGCGAAGGCGCGTTTCTCCCTGTGCCGGAACAAGGTCCAGCAGGGAGCGCCCTCGCGGTGTGCGTTTCTTGTCGTCCGGATCAAACATCAATCGTCCTGCGGGGGACCAAAATGAACTAACTGGTTAATCCAACGTAGGGTTTTATGGGTAACAAAACGTTAATGGGCCGCAATTCCCTGGGCTCCCTGAGCCCGTTGCATTTTAAGCAAATGCAATCGAGGCGAGAAGCGTTAACCAATCACACCGGATATTAAGGTTTGCTTGCTAGGAAAAGCGATAGTGACCGGAAGATCCTCGCGCGCCATGCAGCTCGTTTCAAAACTTTATGTTCAATATCAGGACGTCGTTCGAGCCTACCTGTCGATGATCGGCGGGTCGGTGGGCCGGCTGGTGCTGTCGCTGGTTTACTTCGTTTGCATCGCCAACGTGATGTCCATCGGCGATTTCGGCCTGTTCGCCACCGCGTCGGCAACGGGTGTTATGGTGTCGCGGGCGCTTGCCTTCGGGTTCATGTCCCCCCTCTATCGCGTCGCCACGGTCAAGCCGCTTCTGCTCGGAACCTACAGCCTTGGATTTCTGGCCAGCGCCCTGCTGTCGCTGCCACTGATTGCGCTCCTCTGCACGATTGCCTATCTGGCGCTCTTTTCGGCCGATATGGCAGCGGACGTCTTTTTTCGCTTCATGGTTGCCGAGATCATTTGCTGGCGCGGGCTCGAAACCGTTTCCAACGTCCTCAATGGTCTCGGCCGGTTTGGCCGGAGCGCCATCATGGTGGTGATCGGCATGGCGTTGCGAACAGCCACGGCTCTCGCTTTCCTGCTGTCGCCGTGGAGTTCGCTCGATGCGTGGTCCGGGTTTTATCTGGCCTCGAACGTCATCAGCGTCACGATCGCCATCATCGTCTTTTATCCGCGTGTCCGGCTTCGCTGGAAACCATCGCTCTACATGCGCCGCTGGGCCGATTCGGTCTCGGTTGCCGGTGCGGAAATCCTGTTTTACGTCCAGTCCGAGTTCGACAAGCTGGTCGTTCTGGCGATCGGCGGGCCGGCCGTATCGGGTATCTACGCCATCATCATGCGGCTTGCCGACCTGACGGCCCTGCCGGTTCGATCCTTCAACATGCTGCTCGTCCAGAACATCATGCGCTCGTCGGCCGTGATCCAGACGCCGCGCACCCGTGCGGCCATTGAACTGGCGATCGCTGCTGTCTCCTTCCTCGCCATCGGATCGATGGGGCTCTATCTGTGGATCATCCCGGCGGGGCTTGGCCGGAACGTCGCCGAAGTCTCACCCTATGTGTTGATGGTTCTGTTCGTCCCCGGGTTCCGCAACCTCATCGAGTATCATTCGGAACTGCTCTATGCGACCGGCAGAACCGTCCGGCGCATGTTCAACCTGTTGGTCATATGCCTGCTGAAAGTCGCTCTTCTGGCCGGGCTCATGAAGATGACGCTCGATCCGGCAACGTGGGTACCGGACCTCAACGCGCTGTATCTGGGGCTATATCTGGTGTCGCTTCTCTTGACCTACCCGGCAATGGCGACGCTGAAACCGCGGGCCATCTGAGCTCATCGCCAGCCGTCAAAGGTTGGCTTCGAGGACCGCGTTGCGGATGTCGTTGATCTCGTAACCAATGAACGATTGGATGCCGATACCGATCTGGTTGGGGCCCATGTCGCCAACAAACCGGCGGAGGCCCGCCATATCGTTGGTGTAGACATCATCGAACCAGACGACATGGCAGAACGGCTCATCCGTCATGTTGTGACCGGCGCCGCCCAGCACTTCTTCAACGTAACGGCCGTAGAGAATATACTCTGAAAACGCGCGCGATTGCGTCACTGCACGCTGCCACTGGCAGCCATTGTGACGCTCGATGTGGTCGAGAAGCGCGCGGGCCGTGTCCGTGCGCCAGGACACCATCGAATCGATGAAGCCATTGGCGGGGAGACGGTAGGGGCCGACACCGAGAACCGTATCGGCGTGGGCGAGCCAGGTGACGTGGTCGGAACGAATGCTTTCGTCGATCTCGGCGAGTTTGCGATAGAGGCGAAATCTTCCATCCTGCCAGAGCGAAGCAGGATCGATGTCGCGAACCAGAATGACATCGGAATCGATGGCGATGAGGGCCTCTTCGCTGACATGCCGGCAGAAGGCCAGCTTCATCAACTGCTGAACATGCCAACCGCGCAGGGGTTTGCCAAAGGGGCGCAACCACAGCTTCTTGCCCGGCCGGAACGGATCGGGCACGGAGCGCAGCCACCACGGCAACAGCTCGCGCTGATCGACGATCGTCCGGCGCGGTCCGGCGATCTGCCGGAACAGTGCGACATCCTCCGAATCGACCAGAAGATAATGGTGCCAGTCGCCCTTCACGTGTTGATCGACGCTTTCGCACATGAGCTTGCAGCGTTCGAAATCGGGGGCGTAGGATGCGGACATCAAAGCGGTGGACATGAAAGCCTCGTCAACGGGGATTGGATAGAATTCGGCCGGGTGCCGTGCAGACAAATCACCGGGTCGGCGTTCCATTCAGTTTGTGGCGTAGCACGTGGTAGATAAAAATCGGGTTTCCAAAAATATAACGGCGCCAGAGACGGCCCGGCTCCTGCGTGAGCCTGAACAGCCATTCCAGCCGCATCTTGCGCCAGAGTTCCGGCGCCCGGGGCACCTCGCCGGCCATGAAATCGAACAGGGCACCGACGCTGACGACAAGGCGCGCATGACCGGGGCCGACATGGCGGTCGATCCATTTCTCCTGGGAGGGACTTCCCATGGCGACCAGCAGGATATCGACGCGCGCCTCGCGGACCTTGGCCATGACCTCATCGGATTTCTCCCGGTCGAAATAGCCGTTCGAGATGGCGATGAATTCATGCCAGGGGGTCGCCTTGCGAAAGTTTTCCGCAGCTTTCTGCAAAACATCCTCGCGTGTGCCGATCATGCCGACCCGCATCGGCCGGCTGATATAGGTCATCAGTGCCGGAACGAAGTCCGTGCCGTTGAGATTGGCAGGGAACCTTTCCCTGTGGAACATCAGCGACGCGATATCAACGCCGTGGCCATCCGGAAACACGAGCTGGCGCTGCAGAACCGCCCGGTACTCCGGGTCCGTCATCATCAGATTGGCATTGTTGGCGTTGATGAAGGCGATCGAGGTCTGGCCGAACGACATCGAGGCGACGTTGTCGGCGAAGGCAAATGCATCCTCCCAACCAAAATCACAGATGGGCAGGCCCAAAATGAGCCGGCGAGAGCTGGTGGGCGGCGGCTTCTTGAAGATATTCAAAGCACGGACCTCTCTCGGGCGGGGTTCTGGACACGGGATAGTGGCGCTGTACACGCGGTAACTGCGGCCAGGCTGGGCGCTACGACGGGCGGATGGCTCGCCTGCCCCAGCCTTGCGAGGCCGTTGCCCATCTTCTCGAGCAGCGCCTCTATCTGAGCCCGGTGGAAGATGCGGCCATCAAGGCGGGCGCTGACGCCCAGGCGCGCGGCCGACACGAGCCGGATGCAGGCATTTGCAAAGGCGTGAGCATCATCCTCGATCAGGCAGTTTTCCGGCGGTGCGCCGATGCCGCGAAGTGAGGCGCGGGTGGCCACAACAGGCAAACCGAGCTCGAACGCCTCGATGGTCTTCAACTGCACGCCGGAGCCGGCCTTGCTGACAAGCGGCAGGACCTGGCACGAACGGGCGAAGGCGCGTGCATCGGGCACGCGGCCGACGAAGCAGACACCCGGATGCGACACGGGGGGCGGATCCGGAAACTGGCCGGCAATGGCAATCCGGAACTCCTTGGGCAGGAGTGGCGTGACCTCATTCAGGAACCAGTCGAGACCGATCCGGTTGGCCTTCCAGCTCCAGGTGCCGATGAGGCCGAGGTCGTGTTCGATGACCTCTCCGGCGGTCTGGACAGGTTCGGATACCGAGGTGACCAGCGGCAGGGCCGTCGCGTTGCGGGCACCGCTTTGGCCGAAGCCGAAGCGGTCTTCCTCGGCAAAGGTCCAGACCCAGTCCGCATCCCGGGCAAGGCCGGTTTCCATGCGCTCCAGATAATGCGCTTCCCGTTTGAACAGCATCCGCTCAAGCCAGCCTTCCGCCTGCTGTGCATTCTGCAGGGCGGACTGGAATTCGACATTGTGGGCGACGTAAATATAGGGGTAGCGGCGGAAAATGGGCTGGAACGCACCGGGCAGCTGAACCGAGTTCAACACCAGCCCGTCGAACGGCTCAAGCGTCTTCAGGATTGATTGAATGCGGGTGGACGAAACGGCCAGCATCTTGGCAGAGGACACGGCCGTGTTGGCGGCAATCGCCCGTGCCAGCCATCCGGCGCGGCGGGCGGCGCCGACGCGGCTGTTGGTGACTTCGAGTTCGCCGAGGATATGCGTGGCATCGGGATCTGCCGGGGTCTGGCCCGGCTGAAGATAGCCCACCACGCTCACCGTGTGGCCCAGCTGACGCAGCCCATCCAGAATCACCCGGTTGGCGATGTCGAAACCGGAGGCCGGGTTCGCAACGGGGACCAGTGATGAGATGAGCACGAGATGCATAGTCGCCGACCCGGTTAATGACCTGATCACGACCCTATCAAAGCTATGTCTATTTCCCTTTAAGCGCTTCATTCGAAAGCGGAAGGGAAAGTTCAGGGTCTGTTTAGGAAGATTTGTTTAAGTGCTTGCCAAACCGCTCCTCCGGTCAGATGGCTTTGCGATGTCTGTTCCCAGCCCCGATGTGACCATTTTCTTCAAGCAGTCGCCGGTGGCGGATGCCGACATCGCGCTGGTCGTGACCCTGCCGACGTTCCGCCGGCCGGAGCATGTGGTCGAGACGCTGAAAACCATTATTTTACAAAAGCCTGCAGCACCATTTGCCGTCGTCGTGATGGAGAATGATGCGGACGGGCAAGCGGGCGCCAGGGCGGCAATGTCCTTCCTTTCGGGGCAGCAGATCAACTGCATCGTGCTCATCGCGCACAACCGCGGAAACTGCCATGCCTACAATGCAGGGTGGTTGGCTGCAGTGGAGAATTACAGCAACCTGAAGGCGATTGCTGTCATCGACGATGACGAACTGGCATCGTCAGATTGGTTGACCCGCCTCGTATCGGTACAGAAGAACACCGGGGCCTCCTTCGTTGGCGGCCCGCAGCGGCCTATTTGCGAGGTGCCGGGCCGCGAAAACTGGCTCAAACACCCGGTTTTCTCGCCTCATTATGAAACAACGGGGCCTGTTCCCATTCTTTACTCGTCCGGAAACGTCCTGATTACGCGTCCCGTCCTCGACGCGATGCCGTTTCCCTACCTCGATCCGTCCTTCAATTTTACGGGCGGCGGCGACAGCGATTTCTACCGGCGCAGCCGCTTGAAGGGCTTCACCTTTGCCTGGAGTGCGGAGGCGGCAGTCGACGAAACCGTGCCGCTGCGGCGGACGGAACATGCCTGGATCAAGGCGCGAAGCCTCAGAACCGGTGCGCTGTCGGCGATGATCGAACACCGGGAAAACCCGGATGCGCTGTCGCGACTGAAGACTGTGGTGAAATCGGTGGCGCTTCTGGGGGCATCGCCGCTGCGCGGCATCAAGCTCTGGCGGAAAACCGGCCTGACTGAGGCCGGGCTCTTTCATTTCTATGTCGCCATCGGCCGGTTGATGGCCGAGTTCGGCCTGATCAACGAGCAGTATCGACATCCCGAGAAGAACTGATCGCGCGGCTTTTATGACTGCCGCTCAGTGGCCCGAGGCCTTTTCGACGACCGGGATCGTGTCCTTTGCGGTCACGCCGTTCTTGTCGATGATGGGTTCCGGCGTCATCTTGGCCTGCTTGTCGCTGGTCTCGCCGCCACCGCTGGCGGCGGCCTTGGCGACATATTCCAGCTGTTCGACCAGGACCGTCTTGATGACATCGGCGTTGAGGCGCTTGTTCAGCGCATCGCGGATCGTCGACTTGAAGGTTTCGAGGTCGAAGACCTTGGAATCTCTGATATCGACGACCTTGTTGCCAATGAGGATCGTGTAGAGTTCGTCGGTGACGATCTCCTTCACCGGCAGCTTGATCTCCTTCAGCTTGTCTTTCTCGGCAGCGAAGGAAAGTTTGGCCAGAAAGTATCCATCGACCACACCATCGCCGAGAACAGGAACGGTGACCAGTTCACCGGCAATATATTCTTCACTGGCGGCCTTTTCGGCGTTCGGGTCGGCCGGTGGCGTTGAGGCCACCTTCAGGGAAAAATAGACCGATCCGAGCGTGACGGCACAAACCCACAAGCCTGTGAAGAGAAGTTTTATCATCAGAAATCGCTGTAGCGGAACTGTTCCTGGGAATAGATGCCGTCAGCATCCGCATCCTGGACGGCATTCTTCAGGATATCGACCACGGACTTGATCGCTTCCATATGCGCTTCGACCTTCTGCGAGTTCGCAGCCAGCTTCTTCTTCAGGTGGCGCGTCTGCGAGACATAGGAGGTTGCCAGCTGTTCCGGACCCGCATCGCGGAAGAGCATCGTCAGCTCGTAAAGGCAGCGGCTCTTGTGGGCGTTCGAGGTCTTCAGATCGAACTGGGGATCGTCGCCAATCCGCATGTTCTCGTTGTCGATAATCATTTCAAGCCGGCCAAGAACATTCCGGATACGCAAATCGCTGGACGCTGTTTCCATCATCATACTCCGTTAAGCCTTGTCGCTGTCGTCAGCACCAGGCATCAAGTCATCGAAAGCCTTGCGCTGGTATTCCTGAACCATGCTGGCGGCGACGTTCAGGGTGTTGCCGTCGAGCGAAGCTTCCGTTCGTTTGGTATCGTCACTGAGATCAACAGCGCCTTCGGTCATCATGCGCTGGGCGATGCCAATACCGCCGTCTTCGGCGATGACATTGCCGATCTGCTCGGCCATCATGCTCTTCCACATGTCGCCGGCAACGCCCTTGCCGTAAATTTCCTCGTTCTCTGCGGGCAGCATCGACTTGACGAAATTCTGCAGCACCATGGCCTCGAACTTGCGATAGGCTGGTGGGACCTCGGTCGACTTGGCGCGGTTGTTGGTGTCGCCAAGACCGCTCGCCGTATCGGCGCGGTTAAGGAGATTGACGGCGGTGCCGAAACCATTGCCGCTCTCGGCAAGACTGGCCGCCTGAAAGGCCGCCTTGTCCGACTTGAGCTTCGATTGCGCTTCCTGGACCTGGGCCGGATCAGCGGCGCGAACCACATCCAGAACAAGATCGCTCACAGGAGATATAGCCAAGGCGTGAACCCCACGTTGCTGCATGGTCTGCCCGATGCGCGTTCCGCTCGAAAAAACCATACAATTTCAATAATTTGAGACAATCCAGACAATCGTTCCCGGCTGTCTGGCATCAGCCGGAGCACTATCGCCCGTCAAGCTTACCGGAAGCTGGTGGCATGGCGGCGAAACGCTGATCGATGACATCGTAAATCGCGTTGTCTGCAGCTTCGCGGTCTTCGCCGTTGCGGGCCTCGATCATATGTTCGTTCAGCCGGTCGGCCTTGGTGCGCTCCTTGACCACGCGGGTCTCTTGGACCTGCTGGATGCCCGAGAGCATCTGATCCTTCTGGTGCAGGCGGTTGAGCTGACCGGAGTAGAGGCCGGAGAACATCCGGTGGATTTCATGGACCGAGCCCATGGCGTCGACGACGACATCCATGGTTTCAGCCAGCTCCTTGCGCTGCCGCGATGTCTCGGCCAGTTCGGTTTCGGCCATGCGTTCGAGATGGCGCTGGACGGCGACCAGCCGCTTGAGCTTTTCCGAGCGCGTTTTCATCGTGCGGTCCTCATGATCAGAAACCCCTTATGACGGGCAGGAAGCCATCGGCGAAAAGCTTCAGCATGGCCGCGACGCCAAGATAGAGAAGGAACATGCCGCCGAGGATCAGGTACGGCGCCGAGATGAAGTAGATCGGCATCTGTGGCGCCAGCTTGTTGACGAAGCCGACGGCGATGTTGAACAGCAGGCCGTAGAGAATGAACGGGCTGGCAAGCCGCAGCATGATGGAGAAGGTTTCTCCGAGCGCGTTGGTCAGCATGATCAGGACGTTTTGCGGATCATAGGCCGAGCCGATCGGCATGATCGTGTAGGAGCGCACCAGCGCCTCGAGGATGAGATGGTGAAAATCCAGGAGGAACAGGATGAGCAGGCCGGCAAAGCTGATCATGTTGGTCAGCTGGTTTTCGGCGGTGTCTTCAAGAACATCGGCTGATGGTGGCGCATTGAAGCCGATCATCATGGTGATGACCGTTCCGGCGAACTGAAGTCCGAGCACATAGTAACGCGCAATCAGTCCGATGACGGCGCCAACGGCGGTCTCGACGCCGGCGATCAGGATGAAGCTGTGTCCCTTGTTGCTGACCTGCGGGTAGATCTGATCCCACATGACCGGCAGCACGGCCATGGAAATGGCTACGGCGATAAAGAGCCGGATCTGAACGGGAATGCGGGCGGACGAGAAACCCGGCAGCAGCATGATGCAGCCACCAATCCGGCAGAAGGCCGCGAAAAGCGCCAGAACGGTGCCTTCCGGATCGGTTATCATGAAATCGAGCCGAGGATCTTTATCTCGAGGCCCTTGGCAAGCTCGACGTGAGACAGCACCGGCAAGGTGGCAAAGAGACGCTCGATGATCATGCGCACATAAGAGCGGGATTCGGGCGACGTGACCAGTACAAACGGCATGCCGCGGTCGAGATGTTCACGGATAACTTTGGTCGCCTGCTCGCTGAACTCTTCCAGATGGCGCGGATCGATATCGAACTCGACGACTTCGCCCTTGGCATCGCGCTTCAGGGCCTGGTGGAAGACCATGTCCCATTTGTTGCCGAGACGGAGCACACGCAGCACGCCGTTGTCGGCCAGATCGCCGCACAACTGCTGCGACATGCGCACACGCACATGCTCGACGATCTGCTCGGTCTTGCGCACATGCGGCGCCAGTTCTGCGACGGCTTCGAGAATGAGGTGAAGGTTGCGGATCGACACGCGCTCAGCCAGGAGCAGCTTCAGCACGGCCTGAAGGCCGGAATAAGACATGTGCGAGGTGCAGATTTCGTCGGCGAGCTTGCGGTATTCGGGATCGAGACGCTCGATGAGGATCTTGACGTCCTTGTAGGACAGGAGCTGCGGCAGGTTGTTGCGAATGACCTCGCTGACGTGGGTGAGCACGACCGAGACGTTGTCGATCGGGTGGAAGCCCTCGCGCTTCAGGTCCTCGGTGAAGGTTTCGAGGATCGACACGGCCGGCATGCCGAAAGCGGGTTCGCGAATATCGTCGCCCGGGACGCTCGGCCGGCGGCCGCCACCGGTGACGACAAGAACTTCGCCGACACGCACCGTATTGGAGGCGACCGTCGTGCCGTGGATGCGGATATGATAGGCCTTGTCGGGAATGCTGATGTCGTCGGAGACCTTGATTTCCGGGACGACGAGGCCGTACTGGCTGGCGAATTTCTTGCGCATCTTGCCGACGCGAAAGGCCAGTTCCTGATGGGCTCCGAGCAGGCGGGTGGAGACCTGCTTGCCGAGCAGCAGCTCGATTTCGGCGGTCTTGAGGACCGAGCGGACGGAGTCCTTCTCGGTGTCCTTGGTCTGCTGCTGGCGCTGATCGTCCTGATCACGCAGCACCTTCTGCTCAGCTTCGATCCGGCGCGGAATGATCCAGGCACCGAAGGCCATGCCGCCGCCGAGAATCATGAACGGCACGAAGGGAAGGCCGGGCACGATGGCGAGCAGCATCATCAGACCGGCCGCCACCATCAGGGCGCGCGGATAGTTGCTGAGCTGGTCGATAACCGCCTTGTCGGTCGAGCCCGGGGCACTGCCGCGCGAGACGAGCAGGCCGGCTGCGAGCGAGACGATCAGGGCCGGGATCTGCGAGACCAGGCCGTCACCGACCGAGAGCTTGACGAAGACGTCGGCCGCCTCGCCGATCTGCATGCCGTGGCGGAAATAGCCGATGATGATGCCGCCGAAGACGTTGATGGCGGTGATCAGCAGGCCGGCGATGGCGTCGCCGCGCACGAACTTCGACGCACCGTCCATGGAGCCGAAGAAGGAGCTTTCGTCTTCCAGTTCGCGGCGGCGTTGCTGGGCCTGCTTCTCGTCGATCAGGCCAGCCGAAAGGTCGGCGTCGATCGACATCTGCTTGCCGGGAATGGCGTCGAGGGTGAAGCGCGCGCCGACTTCGGCGATACGCGTTGCACCCTTGGTGATGACGATGAAATTCACCGTGATCAGAATGAGGAAGACGATCACCCCGATGACGAAATCGCCCGACATGACGAGACTGGCGAAACCGGCGATGACGCCGCCGGCGGCATCATGGCCCTCATGCCCGTGCGACAGGATCACGCGCGTCGTGGCGATGTTGAGCGCCAGCCGCGTCATGGTCGCGATCAGAAGAATGGTCGGGAAGGATGAGAAATCGAGCGGCCGCTGAATCCACAGCGCCACCATCAGGATCAGAATCGAGAACGAAATCGAGAAGGCGAGCCCGAGATCAATCAAAAACGGCGGAATGGGCAGGAAGAGGATCGACAGGATGGCGACAATGCCAAGCGCAAAGCCGATATCACGCCCCTTGGGTGCGACTTTCGGAATGGTCAGTACAGGTGGTTGCGCCATCGCTTTTTCGTCTCTTCATGAGAAGCCGGCAGCATACATCTGCTGCCAATACTATCTCGAATGTAGAGAGCGAAGCTTGCGCGAGGGTGGCAAGGGCGCGTGTTCGGATCAGAAACCGGACTGTATTCGCGAGAAGACGATATCGGTGAAAATCGAGATCTGCGACCCGACGAAGGGGGCCGAAATCGCCACGGTGACCATGACGGCGAGGATCTTGGGGACGAAGGTCAGCGTCATTTCCTGAACCTGGGTCAGGGCCTGCAGAAAGGCGATGACGACACCGACGATCATGGCCGCAAGTACGGCAGGGCCGGACGCCACGATAACGGTCCAGATCGCTGCCTGAACGATATCGAGGGCGTCCGCTTCATTCATGGTGTTATTTTACCTTCACGCCGGGTCCGATCGCCAGTTCCTTACCCGAATCAAGGACTGCGATGATGCCGTCGGAATATAGCTTGACCTCCTTGACGACGCCAGAGACCGCGCCATCGGCGCTGGTAACCGTGCGGCCGATGACCGCATTGGCTTCGCTGAGCGATGTGCGCTGCAGAAGGCTTTCGAGATTGGTGTTGGTCTTGATGGTCTGCTCGACCTGCGAGAAGGTGGCAAGCTGCGCCATCTGCGCGGTCGAATCCATCGGTTCGGTCGGGTCCTGGTTCTTCAACTGGGCGACGAGCAGCTTCAGGAAGCTGTCATAGTTGAGGCTGGCCGCCTTGGAATCCTTTGTCGATTCCGACTGGGTCGTGGTGTTTCCGGTGTTGAAACTACCGGTGATGCCGCTTACCGCCATGGTGCGATCTCCTTGCGAATCTGCTCGATCGTTGCCGGCGTCATCTCCTGCGCATTGAGGATCTTGTCCTCGATGGCGTAGAGGCCACGGATGGCCTTGAGGGCCTCGAAGGCCTTGCCCTGGGTGACCAGTGCATCGACCCGTTTCAGCTCGGCCAGAACTTCTTCATTCTTGAAGCAGGTGAGCAGCATGACCACCGACTTGTGGAACATCACCATCGAATGTTCGGCACCCTCGGGATTGATCAGCATCATCTGGGCAATGAAATACAGCTGCTTCAGCGGCGTGGTCGCGGCTTCAGGCTGAAGGACGTGATTTTCCAGAAGGAACGTCACGTCATTCATGAACTCGACGGCGACCTTGCGGTCAACGCGAAGCACCGCGCCATTGACGAATATCCGCTCACCGGACTTTAGCGATATACGCAGTGTGCTCTTCATTTTAGTCCATCCCTGATGATGGTTGTGATGTCGATGATGCCCTGGAAGTTCGACGATTCCCTTTTTCGTATCTTCTCGGTCTCGTTCAGTATCCAGATGGCGATGGAAATCAGATTGGCCCTGAGTTCGTTGTCGAGCTGGTTTTCCGGCGTGCGCAGGTCTTCGATAAAACGGATCCAGACGCGACGCGTGTAATAGACTGCCTCGATGGCTTCGCGGGAGTAGCCGCGCTGGTTCTTTGCCGCGCTGAGAAGGTCGATGGACCTGCTCAGAACCTGCCGCTCCCGATCCTTGGAATCGGCAACGCCATCCTCCATGATCTCGGCGTATGAAAACTGATACATTCAGACATCCCTCATGTTTGTCCGGAACCCTTTGCCATCAAAGGAAATTAACCAAGCTTAGTTGCTGTAACCTTGACGTTAGCGTGTACGATGTCTCAACCTGAGCCAGCAGTGACTTCATGCGGGTCGTCGCCTCGTAGGCATCGACGCCTTCGAGGTCGCCGACATGAAGCTTGACGATCTTGATCTGCGCCTCGATGGACGTATCCGCCTTCTTGACGCGCGCTTCGGAGATGCCGAGCTTGCTTCTGTCAGCATCGATGCCTGATATCGCCGAGCCCATGTAGCTGATGGACGCCTGGCCGACATAGGAGCGCACATCGGCGCTGATGCCGCTGCCGAAAAGCTCGGTGGCGACGATGCTGGCCAGCGCGAACTTGCGCATGCCATCCGAATTTGCGTTGGTCGAGCTCTGCACCACTTCTGTCGTGCTGATGCGGCTCGTCATGTTCTGATCCGACGCGTTCGACCAGTCCGTATCCCAGCCGGTGCCCGTGTACATGGGTTCAACGACATTGGTGATGAAATCGGTCATCTCGGCGACGGTGAAGTCACCCATGCTGGTGATGCCGTTGGCACCCATGTAGGTCGTCAGCGCCGTGTTGAAGGCTGCCTTGGCCGGAGATGCCGGGTTGGTATTGTAGTCGGCCAGCGGCTTCACATCGCTGTTGATGCCGCTGAAAATGTATTCGCCGCTGAAGGACGTGTTGGCAGCAGACGTGAAGATCGAAAGGGAGTTCAGAATCTCGGTCTTGGCGATATCCAGCTGATCGGTCGAATTGTTGCCGCTGAGAACGATCAGGGCTTTCTGCGATGCCTGCGCGGCATTGGCGATCTGCGTCAGGGCTTCCTGCGAAGCGGAAAGACGCTGCGTGACGATCGAGTTCGTGCTCTTCAGGCTGGTCAAACGCTGAACTTCGCGGTTGAGGTCGAGCGAACGGGTGGCTCCTGCCCCCAGCGCCACACCGATATCGGCGTAGCGGCCGGTGGTGGCCTCTTCCTGAACCTTGATCAGTTCGGTCTGCGCCTGCTGGATCGTCAGGCGCATGGCGTTCTGAATGGTCAGACTTGAAACGAAGGACGTTTTCATCAGTTAATCGCTCCCAGCAAAGCCACCATCATGGCGTCGACCGCACTCACAAGCTTGGCGGAAGCCTTGTAAGACTGCTCGAGATCGAGAAGCAGAGACAGCTCCTCATCGAGACTAACACCGGTCTGGTTGCTCAAAGCTTCCTGCGTGCGCGAGAGAAGAGCAACCTTGTTATCACTGGCCGCCGAGGCGGAGCTTCGCAACTGTTCCAGCCAGCCAACCGAGCCGGTGGAGAATTCCATGACGCTGCTGGTGCCGTCGACTTCGGTCGATGGATCGAAGGACATGTCGGTCTGCATGCCATCGCCGAATTTCTTCAGCAGTTCGGAATAGCCGGCATTGTTGGCGGTGTTGACCTTGTAGGCCGCGCCGTTGATGCCGCCGTCGCGCAGGAGCATCGGATTGCCACCGAGCGACGGAATGAGAGCCGGATTGACCGAAAGCGACGCTGCGAGACCAGGAACGACAACACCGGCTGCGGGAACCGTTGCGCCGGACCAGGTGAAGAGGCCGGGCATGTCAGGCAAGGTCGCCGGAAGGGACTGGTCCTGTTCGGCAAAGATGGTGATGAGGCCGCGCGCAACCTCGTCGAGCTGTGCTTGAAAGGTCGGCATGACGCTATCGCGCAGCTGCAGGAGCGCCGACATTTTGCCCATGGCGGTGGTGTTGCCACCGGTGCCGGCATTGACGGGCACGCCGTCGATGTAGATCGCGTTGCCGGTCGTCAAGGCGTTGAAGCCTGCGGTCGGCGCGAAACTGACGAGCCGCGGCTTGGTCTCAAACAGGACGGTGCCATCATTGGTGTAGAGCACGACGTCGTTGTTGGTGCGGGTGACAACCGAGACGCCGACAATATCGGAGATCTGGCCGAGAAGCTTGTCGCGCTGGTCGAGCGCGTCGTTCGGGTCGGTGCCGCTGGCCGTGGCGCCCTTGACCGCGTCGTTGGCCAGTTCGAACTTGGCCAGAAGCTCGTTCAGCTCCTTGACCGACTGGCCGATCTCCTTGTCGGCCTGCAGACGCAGATCCTGCACGGCAGCCGAGGTGTTCTTGATCGAATTGGCCGTATCGATCGCCTCGGAGATCGTCGAGGCAGCAACGGTCAGATCGTTCGGCTTCGAGGCGAAGGTCTGTAGGCTGTCGCGGAAGGAGGCGAGGTATTTCGACGGCGAGGTCTCATAGTCGTTGCCGCCGAGCAGCGACTGAATGGCTTCCAGCCCGACGAGCAGACGGTTCTGGGCACCGGTCTGCGCGCGGCTGGTGATGCTCTGACGGAACAGCGCGTCGTTCTGCGCCCGCTGGATCGTGACGACCTCGGCACCGTAGCTGGTGGTGCCGAGATAGGCCATCCGCCGGTTGTAGTCGGCGTTGCCCGAGTTTGCGATGTTCTTCGACACGATCGCCGTCTGGGCGGCCGTGTTGTTGAAGATCGTCTGGGCAGTGTTGATGGCGGATGACAGCGACATGATGTTGCCTACTTACTTTCGATTATCGCTTGAGGTTCACAAGAACGTCGAGCAGGTCGGCACCCGTCTGGAATACCTTGGAGTTGGCCGTGTAGCTTCTCTGGGATTCGATCATCGCCGTCAGTTCGGCGGCGATATCGACGTTGGAGCCTTCGAGTGCACCGGAGAGGATTTCACCGAAATTGCCCGAACCGGCGACGCCGGCGACGATGACGCCGGAATCGACGCCCTGCGAATAGACGTTGCCCGACTGGGGAACCAGATTGTCCGGGCTGCGAACGCTGGCCATGCCGATGCGGAACTTCGGATCGAGCGTGCCATCTTCGTATTTGACGTAGATGATGCCATCCTTGGAGATCTGGTAGCCGCTGACCTTGCTGGGCTTGCTGCCGTCGATCGTGCCGCCATCCGGATTGAAGGCGTAGCCGAGCTGCGTGGTTTTGCCGAGGTCGATGGTCAGTGCGTTGAGGTTTGCGCCCGTGCTCAGACCGGCGATCGCGGTCGTCGTTACAGTTACGGGTGCTGTCAGAGCGCCGGTTGCGTCGAATACGAGCGCAGCCGTGCCGATAACGCCTGTTGCAGGATTGGCCGCGTAGCCTACCCGGTCGCGAACCTCCACGCTCCAATTGTTCGGCGACGTCTTCTCATAGACGAAATCGAGGAAACGCGTGTTGCCCTGGGTGTCGTACACCACGAGCGACGTGGTGTATTCGGCACCAACAACGGCATCGTTTGGCAGGTTCGAGCCGATGGCGCCGGTGGTGGAGCCGACGGCGCGAAGTTCGCCGCTGTCCATCTTGATCGGCACGAGATCGTCGAGGCCGTTGATGACGATGGGCGGTTCGACGCCTTCCTGATAGGCCTTGCCGGTCAGCGTATAGCCGGCAGCATTCTTGAAATAGCCGTCGCCGTCGATGACGAAGGAGCCGGCGCGGGTGAGGAACTTTTCCTTGGCGCCCTGGACGACAAAGAAACCTTCACCGTCGATGGCGAGGTCGCTGGCAGACGTCGTGTAGGTGCTGGCGCCCTGCTCGGAGATCGCATAGCGAACCGAGGTCTGCACGCCGCCGGAATTGTAGGCGCCGCCGCTCGACGGCAGGATCATGGACGAGAATTCCGTCGATGCACGCTTGTAGCCGGTGGTGTTGGCGTTGGCGATGTTCTCGGCAACGGTTCCCAGCTTGTTGGCCTGGGCGTTCATACCGGAGCCGCCGGTTCTCAGCATTCCATAAAGACTCATGTCCGATCCTCGTTTCCGTTGTCATACCAGACTAGGAGTCGGGCCTTGCGTGAAGCTGTCTAGGTCCGGTATTCCCAATAAAAAAACGGGCAAAAGCTGAAGCAAGTGCCCGTTTTCGTTTGTTAATTCCAGTCGATGCAGTAGCCGAGGAAGCGCTTGGAATCGATCGGGTCGAAACCCAATCGCTTGCGCAGTTTCTTGCGCAGCTTGCTGATGTGGCTTTCGACCACATTCTCCTCAACGTCCTCGTCGAAGATGCCGTAGATCGCGTTGAAAATCTGCGTCTTGGAAACACGGCGGCCACGGTTGGCGACCAGATACTCAAGGATGCGGCGCTCGCGGCGCGGCAGGGCAAACATCTCGCCGTTGATTTCCGGATCGCGGCCGTCGGAGAAAACCCGGATCGGGCCGATGTCGATGAAGTTGGTCAAGGTCTTCAGGCGGCGGCGGATGGCAGCGGCACGGGCCAGGATTTCTCTTGGGTGCACGGGCTTGCGGACAACGTCGTCCACGCCACAGTCGAAGAAAGCCAGCGTCGTCTCGAGCGACGGGGAATCGCTGATTGCGATAACCGGTGCCATCGACCTGTCGCGGATCGCCCGCGGAAGGTTCAGAGCCATGTCGCCCTGACCGATCAGGAACGCTTCGACAGCGTCAATATCGGTGTCGGCGGCGCTGCTGACCCACTCGCCGAACTCATTGGGATCAAAGCCGGTGGAGGGCACGCCCTCACGTCCGAACAGGGATGTGTATCCATTCTTTACAAGCTCACGCTCATCAACCACTACGATCATTCGTCCGCCTCCGAATCAGTATGGTGCCTCAATACATAAGAGGTACGAATCGGACGAATCGCGCACAACAACATGAAATCATCATGTGAAATTAATAATTGATTAAGGATTGAGTGCCGATTTGATCTATATGTAGTATGTTGCCACAGAATTCTGACTAATTTTGTGTGGAAAAATTAACACTTTGGCAAGATGCCTCTTGCCTGCCAAATTCTGCGCACATTCGTGCCACATTCTGAAACGCGAACATTCAGAATGGTCCAATCAATTTAAAGTTGAATTATCGGCAAAAATCCGACGCGTTGGGAGTCCATTTCCTATAGCCTGTCGCGACCAAATTCGAGATGACGCGGCAGACGTAACGCTTCTGGGCGGGGTCATTGTTGGGTCCTGCATGGTAGCGTGCCACCGCCATCGTCCAGGTCTCATGTCTGTTGTGGAGCTGCGCCAGGAAATTTGCGGCATATTCCACGTTCTTTTTGGGGTTGAGCATTTCGCCGGTGGAGGAAAACTTCTCCCGATGGAAGTGATGGTTGATCTGCATGCACCCGAGATCGATCAGCTTTGCACCCTGACTTGTGGCAACATTGAAGCGGTTGAGAGCATCTTCCTTGCTGTCCGCATAGACGGCTTTCCCGTCGATATTCATAGCATAGGGCTGCAGCGTTCCCTTGCGTCCCGTCTCGGTCAGGCCGACCGAGTAGAGGATTCCTTCCGGGATTCCGTACTTGGCGGCGGCGGCCGAAATTTCCCGCTCACAGACGCTTGTGGCGGCCTGCGCCTCACATATAGACGTGACCAGAGCCGTTGCGCTGAAGACCGCCAGCAGCGACCGCCTCGTCCGTGCCATCATTGTTTTGCCCTCTCCCATTGCCTGCAACAAACTGGCGATTGTCATCCTGCTGGCCCCGTCCCTGCTGCGGTCCATTTCCAGTGCCGTCGCGGGCGGACTGGTTGAACTGCTGTTGCGTGCTTCCATCACCCTGCTGGCCGGTCTGTGCCGATGTATCGGGCTGGACGAGCACGATGGTGAGCTGGTCGACGGCGAAACCCTGCGCCTTCAAGGCCTTCAGGATGCCGTTCTGGTCGTCGCTCAGCTGGCGATAGGCTTCCCCCGTTTCCACCCGCAGATCGACATTCAGGGCGTCGCCTGTCAGGCGCAGTGTCGCGGTGACAGATCCGAGATCGATCGGGTGCATCTGGAGCTTCAAGGTGTTGACCACCTTGCTCGTGTTGTCGGCGGCTGAATTCAGCAGCGCAGCACTCGGCCGCATCGCCGTAGCCCATTCGGGATCACCCGACATGGCAGCGGTCAAAACTGCGGCGTTGGAATTGCTGTTGGCCGCAAGCCCGAGATAGCGCCGCGATTCGATCACTGTCACGTTTTCGATTTTGGCCTTTGCTGTCTCTTTCTCGGAAACGCGGGCGTCGTCTGCCGTACCCGAGATCTTCATTTCAACCGGCTTGCCTTTGCCGTCGGCACGGGCGAAGCGGAAAATCTCATCTGCCTCGACCGGTGCCTGTTCGAGATCAGCCGGCTTCATATCTGCGGCTGCGGCAGAGGTTCGCGCCGAGGTGCCGGTTTCACGTTTCGTATCTGCCTTGGCATGCTGCGCCGAGATTTCCTGGAACTCCGCATGAAGGCTTCCCCTGACATCCTGATCGGAAACCTCGCTGCTGGTTGCGGCGTTGACGACCTGCGTGCCTGCCGACAGGAGTTCCATCAGCTTGGAAACGTCGGTGGCTGCAGCGCTGTCATCGGCCTCTATCTCGACCTTGTGGATCTGCGTCACCTCGGTCCTGGTGTCATCCTTGACCTTTATCTTGATACTCAAAAACGTCTCAGCACGGACACTGGCGGATGGCTTGGCGGTTTCACCGGTTGCGTCTTCGCGCGGAAGCTCGGGCTCAGTTACCTCCGACTTCGGGTTCTTGTCCTCCTTGAGACCAAAACGGCTCTTTGCCTGTGGCGGCATCTTAAGCTCTGCCATTGCGGAGACCGTGTCTGCCGGCAAGCTATCCTGCGCCAGGACCGATTTCTCGTTGGCACGATCGCTGTTTTTCTTGGCGGCTTTCGAGAAAACCTCCTCGAAGGCGTCGCGACCGTTCGATCCCTTGTCGTCTCCAGTCTTTGCGGTGGCCTTGCCACCGAAGCTGCCTGTCTTGGCTGGAACGGGTCCGAGCAGCGCCTGATCGATCGAAGTCACTTTTTGTCTCCTTTCAGGAGAGAATCTATTTCGTCGAGTTTCGAGCGTCCCGCAGAGACGAAACTGTCGAACTCGGGGTCCTTCTCACCCGTAGAAGCAGCCGATGCTTCGAGCGGAAGGGCTTTTGTCTGTGTGGGTTGCGCACGCGGATCCATCGATGCGTCGAGTTCGGCGCTCGTCATGGCGCCGTCCGGCACATCCGCATTTTCAACGGGGGATGCCTGATCGTTGCTCACAACCGTATTAGCGGACGCTTGTGTGAGGCTTTCCGCTGCCGGCTTTCGCAGAACTTCTTCGGCAACGGCCTTTGCAGCGCGCTGCAGTGCCTGATCCTTCACCGAAAGCTGATCGGCAGGAATGGCAACGATGGCCTGCATGACCGAGGCGACGTCGGCGGTGGGCACATCGACAAGGCCGGCATAGAGATCAGCAAGGGCTTTCGGCCCTGCATCCGTTTCGGCCGACAGGGCCAACGCCCTTTCCGACGAAAGCTTTGCCAGCCGCTGCATGCCTGCCAGCGCTGCACGGCGGGCCATGCGCAAATAGACAGTGCGTTGGCGCGGCTTGTCCATGAAAGCCAGGACCTGGAGAATGTCATCTTCCTCGATATGATCGAAGTTCTGGACGGTCAGATCGACAAAGAGATCGGCAAACTGGCTGGCATAGGGCGAATGCAGAAAACGGCGCACGTAGCTCGAGGAATAGCGCATGCCTTCCTTGACCAGATCCTTGGACTGGGTCGCCAGATAGAGCGAGCGGCGAAGCGCCGCCTCCTCGACGATCGTACCCGGCGCGGTAAGCCGGGCCCAGTCGTAATGTTTGAGCGCCGCACGGGCATCCTTCTTGGCGATGGCGTTGCCCGATACTAGCGCCAGATAGGGGCCGATCTTCGAGTTCTTGTATTCCGGCAACGTGTCGCCGAGGGTCTTGGCGGTCAGCGCACCCTTGCCGGTGAGGTACTTCCTCAGGGATTCGGTGATGCGGCTGTCGAAATTGCCGTCGATATCGTTGTCGGCGAGATAGTCCAGCGTTTCCGGATTGCCGCCGCTCATGGCGTAGACCAAGGCGGCGTCGACATTGCGCGGGTCGTCGAAAATATCGCGCTCGGCCGTGCGCAGCCGGGTGTCGATGGTGGCCAGCATGAAGCGCTGCATTTCCATAGCCGAATGATCGCCGAGCACAACGGAATCCTGCACATATTGCAGCGAGCGGATCATCTTGTAGGGCGGCAGATCCTCAAGGTTCTCGGCACGGGCGCTTGCGCAGGCAAGCGCCAGCGTTGCGACACCGATCAGAAATTTCCCTTGAGAACGCTTCATCGGCGGCGCCTAGCCCTTGTCCGACTGGACAAGAATTTCGATGCGGCGATTGGCGGCTGCCAGCGGATCTTCGGGAACCTGAAGGCGGCGGTCGGCAAAGCCGCTCACCTGGGACACCCGGTTCTCGTCAAGACCGCCGCGCACCAGCATGTAGTAGGCGCTCTGCGCACGCGACATCGACAGGCGCCAGTTGTCGGAACCGCCCCCCTTGAACGGCCGGGCATCGGTGTGGCCGCGAATGGCGACCGCACCCTTGCGCCCGGCCAAAAGCTTGCCGATCTTTTCCATCGCAAGCACCAGATCCTGCTTGGGCAGCGCCGAGCCGACATTGAACATCGGTGCATCGCTCTGCTCGCTGATGGAAATCAGCAGGCCACCTTCGGCGGGCGTGACGATGAGGCCTTCGGCGAGCTTGCCGGCGACACCGGAAATCTCCTTTGAAATTTCCGCCTTCAGCTTTTCTGCCTCGGTCTTTGCCTCCGGCGACGCTGCGGCCAGTTCCTTCTCAGCCTCGGATTTCGGCAGATCATCAGGCTTGATCTCTGCCTCTTTGGCGGCATCAAGCGCTTCTTTAACCGGATCGACCTTTCCGCTTGTTTCCTTGGGCAGGACCGCATCGTCCGCGACGGGCTCGGCCATCGCGACCTGCTGTTCGGCAGGCGGCTGGTCTTCGGGCGTCTGATCTTCCTTGGCCGCCGTTTCGCTGGCGTCGGTGGCATTCTGCTCGTTCGACACTTCGATCTGCTTGGTCCAGAAATCCGGATCGAACGGGTCGCGATAGGCTTCGCCACCGCTGGCGCCGGTTGCGGGGCCTGCAAGCGCCGCACCACCCTCGCCCTTGACGCTGATATTGGCCTGCTGGCCGACTTCCTGGGCGATCTCGGAAAGAACGGAATAGGGGTTTTCGAAGAAGTCGGCTTCGGAGTATTTGCTCTCCTCGCCCGAGGTCGACGTCAGATCCTTGCCGGTCTCGGCTTCGCCGCCGGACTTGCTTTCATCGCCGTCGATCTTAGATTTCTGCTGGTTGTTTTCGCCTTCGGCTTCCTTTGCCGGTTCCTTCAGTCCTTTTTCAGCCGGCTTTTCGTCGGTCAGCTTGATCGGATTGAAATAGGCGGCAACCGAAGCCTTCGTCTCCTCATTGGCGGCGTTGATGAGCCACATGACGAGAAAGAACGCCATCATCGCGGTCATGAAGTCGGCATAGGCAATCTTCCAGGCGCCACCGTGATGGCCACCATGGTCACCGCCGTGGCGCTTGACGATGATGATCTCGTTCTTGCCGTGATGGCTGTCGCTCTCGCTCATGCCAGAACCTTCCGGACGGTCTCGGACCAGACCGCCATGCGGGTGACCAGTATCGTGTCGCCATACTCGACCGAAAGATCGGTATCGCCGGTCTCCTGATGACGGAAGACCAGGTCTTCAGGCGCCAGATGCTGTTTCAGTGCCTCGAACAAGGCAGCCGGGCCCTTGACGGTGAACGTTCCCGCCTCGCCAGCCCGAATACCGTTGGTGATCATGACGGCCAGATCCCGGATGGATTTTTCGACCAGCGTGTCACTCATGACGGGGGCCAGAACCTGTGCAACCTGATCACCGATCAGCACGGACAGTTCTTCGGTCATTTCGGAAAAACGCGCTGAGATCACCGCCGCCGTGTCGATTTCGCAGCGGGCCTGCAACGCCTGCAGCTGGGTTGCATGCAGGGCTTCGAGCGCTGCGATCGCGGCCTGGTGTTTTGCGTTCAGCTCGATGACGGCTTCAGCCCTGCCCTCTTCGAAGGCTTCCCGGCGTTCAGCCTCGACATCGATCTGGGGTATGACCACGGGCGGCGTGAAACCTTTTCGCGCGGAAGGACCATCGTCCAGGTCCGGAAAATATTTTGGGGCAATCGGGATCCGGTCGATCCGGGGCGCACTGAAATCCTTCAGGTACCGTGAAATCTGCGCACTCATCGGCATGCCCCAAACATCGGGGACGATACCGGCATTGCGGCTGAAAGAACCCGGCCGGAAGACCGGACCGTCGCTGAACCTGATAACACCGCTTCATCGCTCCTTGGATTCCCGGCACAAACATCATGTTGTTGGGAGCACGGGTCTTGATTGATTGCGGCTTGAGCCTAGTCGGCCAAACTTGTGCGAAAATGAAGGTGTTGGACCGCGCCAGGGTAATGAACGCGGCCCAACCGTCCCGCCATGCCAATGACCAACGACATGGGGGAAGACCTGAAGACGATGAACGCCTTAGCTTACTGGAACAGCCGGAGAATGTTTTCCGAGTTGGTATTGGCGATCGAGAGCGCCTGGATACCGAGCTGTTGCTGGGTCTGTAGCGCCTTCAGGCGCGTTGATTCCTCGTTCATATCGGCATCGACCAGGCGGCCGACGCCCTTGTCGATGACGTCCATGAGGTTGGCGACAAAGTTTTCCTGCATGTCGATGCGCTTGGTGATGGCGCCGAGCGTCGAGGCGGAATCGGTGAGCTGGCTGAGGATATTGTCCACGACACTGATCATTTCGTCGATTTCGGTCATGCTCGTGCTGATGGTGAGCGAAATCTCGCGGCCACCGGCTGCCGCACTTGTCGCCGCATCGGCGTCGATCAGGTACCAGTTGCTGACTGCCGTCGTTGCCGGATCATCATCCAGCAAGCTGGCATCGTAGTTTCTCGTCAGCAGGCCGCGGCTGGCGGCTTTCGTGTCGATGAGAATGGATGTTGCAGTGTTGTAGTCGAGCGTCGACACGGAAACGACACCCGTGGCGCTGCGGTTGAAGGACGAGACGACGGACTTGGTGCCGGCGCCTGCGACCGAATCATTGTAGAGCCAGTTCTCCCCCGAGAACGACGCCGATTCGGCGGCCGAGAGCAGCTGTGCCTTGAGCTCGCTCAGTTCCTTGTTGATCTTGACCGGATCGACGCCCGGCTCGCGGGCGGCCACGAGCTTGGACTTGATCTCGCTCATCACGTCGATGGCGCTGTCCATGGCCGCGTAGGCGGTATCGACCGTTGCGGCGCCGAGGCCGAGCGCATCCTGCACGGTGGACAGTGCCGCATTGTCGGACCGCATCGTGGTCGCGATCGACCAGTAGGCGGCGTTGTCCGCTGCGGTTTCGACCCGGTAGCCAGACGAGATGCGGCTCTGGGTGGTTTCCATATTTGTGTTGATTGCACGAAGTGTCTGCAGCGCGGCCATAGCCGCTGCATTGGTCATGATACTGGTCATAGGTTGTCGCCCCGATTTGGTGAATGCTTGAACATTCCGGAGTGATGGAACCGGCAGCGACACTTCGCATCATGCGCGCCATCCCGTTTTACCCTGAGGACGGCGCATCGCTCTTAACACTTCATTAACGTAGCAATGGTTAACAAATGGTTAATGGCCTTAGCAATCTGTTAATTCTCATGAATGAAAAGTTAAGATCCGGCGGCCAGATTTCGCCCTGCGCTTTTTGCCGCCTCCCTTCCTGAAATGAAAAAACCGCAGCCTCTTTCGAGACTGCGGTTTGGGTTGTTCCGGAGCTCGAGAGCTCCGGCATCTCATGCTTTTCCGGATTAACGGAAGAGCTGGAGGATGTTTTCCGAGTTGGAGTTGGCGATCGAGAGCGACTGGATGCCGAGCTGCTGCTGTGTCTGCAGGGCCTTGAGGCGGGTCGATTCCTCGTTCATGTCAGCGTCGACCAGGCGGCCGACACCCTTGTCGATCACGTCGCCGAGGTTCTTGGCGAAGGTTTCCTGCATGCCGATGCGCATGTTGGTCGCGCCGAGCGTCGACGCTGCATCTGTCATGTCCTGGAGGATGGCGTCGGCGGCGCTGATCATGCCTTCGAGGTTGTCGTCGGTGGTGGTGGTCGTCAGCTTGATTTCCGTACCGGTGGCAGCTGTCGTCGACGACGCGTTGATCAGGAAGTAGGTGGCGTTTGCCGTCGTGGCAGCAGTCGCACCGTTCGCCTGGGCAACCTGGACGCCCTTGGTGAGCAGGCCGTTGGTGGCTGTCTTGGTGTCGATCAGAACCGAATCAGCAGCGTTGTATTCGAGAACGCCGACCGAAACGGTGCCGTTGGCAGCGCGGGTGAAGGAGCCGACCATTTCCTTGGTGGCGGCAGCCGTCGTGGACGTGTTGTAGAGCCAATTTTCGCCCGAGAACGAAGCAGACTGAGCCGTCGAGGTCAGCTGGTTCTTGAGTTCGGTCAGTTCCTTGTTGATCTTGTCCTTGTCAACGCCCGGTTCGCGGGCAGCGACCAGCTTGGCCTTGATTTCGGACACGATGTCG
>JAURWE010000115.1 GCA_030655075.1 Pararhizobium sp. | reverse complement strand
ATCGTGCGGCAGAAGTATCTTTACAGCCGTTGAGCTGAGTTGAAATATTTCGGATGGGATTAACATCAGCCGATATTTTGGTTAATGTTTACCAGAGCCCTTACTTTCTGTTCCACCTTAGCCCATGAAAGCAATAGTGGTTTACGTAAAATTTTGACCGTCAGAATATCTTCTTCAAGCAGGTAGTGCGCCTCTATTCCGAAACCTCTAATCAATCCTTTTTCAGTATCACCCGTAAATCGCAACCCATGTTTTTCGGCTGCTTGTTTAGCTTTCATGATGAGTTCGTCCGGATGGTCTACAATCTGGATCTTAATAGATTTTTTCATTTTCTCTCAAAATACAATTTAAAAACGCTGTTATTAAATTCCAACTTCGTGGATTAGTTTTGTGTAAGGATCTCATTAGATTTATAGAGTATTTTACCGTCATTAACAAATTCTTTGATATTGTGAGGACGCTTATCTCTGTAATTTCGGAAGTAATGGAGTGCAACTACTTATTGACGGAAACTTTCATATAAATGCAGTAATATGGAGTTAAAAATAAAGGTGTCAGGAAGCGTGGCCAAGGACAAAACTTTTCTGGACAGCTATAGCTATAGTAGGATCTAATTATAAGGCGGATAGTGATGAAAAAGTTATTATCGAGCTAAATTCTGAATAGTACGACCAACCACTATGCAATTTTCGGGAAAAAGCCGGATATGATTAAAATAGATGATTTTTTTAAGGGCGGCACTCCTTTGGGAATCGCCATTGGCATTGGAGCCACCGTCTTCGCGACAGTAGTTGTTCCTGTGCTGCCGGTGCTCGCTAAAGCCGCCCGTCCTACTGCCCGCGCCGCCATCAAATCGGGAATATTGCTTGCGGAAAGGGGGCGAGAGTTCATGGCCGAAGCGAGCGAAGAACTTGAAGACATTCTTGCCGAGGTCAAAGCCGAGTTGCAGCAGGAAAACAACATGAGTCAGCCCGAATCTTCAGAGTTTGCTGAGACCTCCAATGATCAAGATGCTTTATGACAAACAGCGAAAACCATCCTTCTGCGTACATTAAGCACCAATTGCCGGGGCGGGTTAGGCTGAAGGTTCCACAAAAAAAAGGCGACTTTGATTATTTTGACCGTCTTGCAAAATTATTCGCCGACTGCCATGGCATCAGCCAACTACAGCTTAACCCTCCTGCGGCAAGTATTTTGATTTGCCACGGGACAGAAACTCCTTTCTTGAATATTGCCGAATTTGCTCAAACAAACGGTCTGTTCACAATCATTGAACAGCCGGAAGAGACGTTTTCGATTCCCTATCTGCCTATACCAAAATTCACCTCAAAAGGCCTCAATCGCGTTGACGAGTCGCTGATGGATTTCAGTCAAGGCCTGCTTGATGGACGCTCTTTACTGATCCTGACGCTAATCGGGCTGGCCGTTCGTCAGATGACCAAGGGCAATATTATGGGGCCCGCAACCACCCTGCTTTGGTATGCTTTTAGCTTACTGAAAGCAGAAAACGAGAAAACGTTTGATCCAGACAGTCATGCCGACCCCGACTCCTAGCGTTGTGTAGCCGTTGACCGCTTTCATTCGACAAGCAATTCGGCCTTGTCAGTCTTTTCCCAAGGCAAAGGTAAACCATTATCACCAAAGTGCCCGTTGACGGGCAATTTCTGATAAAAGAGACCATCATATTTTTGCGTAAGCTCACGTAATTCCAAATCCCTGATAATGGCTCCCAGGCGGAAATCGAAATGCCTGAGCAGTCGTTTTCGAATCTCTATATCCTCGATAACTCCTGTTCCTTTTGTCGTTAAATAAACACTGACCGGGCCGGGAAATCCGATACTGTAACTCAGTTGAACTTCGCATTGTTCCGCGAGGCCCGCTGCAACGATGTTCTTGGCGGCATAGCGAGCCGCATAGGCCCCGACTCTGTCGATGCGCGACGGGCCCTTGCCGCTCAAAGCCGAGCCGCAATGCCTTGCAAAACTTCCGTAAGTATCGCTGTCGGTTTTTCGGCCGGTCATGCCTGAGTGGGCAGAGGGTCCGCTTCGTATATAAGGACCATTGGGATTAATGGTAATGCGGGTCAAATTGTCCGGCTTGATAGATGCCTTTCGAAAAACCGGATTGATGACATGATGCCGGAGATCTTCTTCGATCTGCGCAAAGGCAGGCAGCGAATCGGGATCTTCGCATCCGGTAATGAGGGTAATGCTGTCGATCCGACTCGGGATGTCATTCGCGAATTCAACTCCCACCTGGGAGGTGCAATCCGGTGACAAGTAAGCGATACCGGCGTGTCGCCTGGCTTTGGATAATTGCCGGGCCAATTGATTAGCCAGAGTGATAGGAAGCGGCATTAATTCCGGGGTATGTTGGCAAGCGTAACCGAAGACCGTCGTTTGATGGGAGACAGTGATCAGGTCTATTTCCTCATCAATGCTTGAAAAATTCATTTCCCGGGGTGTCTTTGATTGTTCTATCTGACTGGTCACAACGGTACACTCAGCAGCATTGAAGTCCTTAGGTCGGTAACCGACCCCCTTGATGATGGAGCGCGCTATTTCAGGAATATCGACAATCGCTTCGCTTGCAAACCGTGTAGCAAGAAATATTACGTTCTTTGATAGCGCACACTCCGCCGTAATTCTGGACGTGGAGTCTTGCCGGAGGAAGGCATCGACGATTGCGTCGCTGATGGTATCGCAGAGACGGTCGGGGTGCCCTTCGGTGACGGATTGAGAAGTAAAAACATAGTCAGTGATCATTTTTCATTATCCTGATTAAAGGTATTTTTGTTGATTCTTTTTATAGCTTCATTGGCAATAAACGGCAATCCTGCGCCGGCCAGAATGGCAATTACATCAAAAGCGCCTACCGGACTCAGCCTTAGCAGCCTGCGCAAAGGCGGGAAGGTCACTGCCAGCACTTGCATCAATCCTGACAAACCGACTGCAGTATCGAGATAACGATTGGAGGGGCGGTTCTCCAAATTAAAAATAGAGGTATGCTCCGACCGGGATCGATAGGCATGGAGAAACTGAGCGATTGTCAGCGACATAAAAGCATTGGTGCTGGCATTTTGTCCGGGGCCGTAGCGCAGAAGGCTGTACCCGTATACCCCTAAAGTTCCGGCCGAAATGATGCCTGACTCTCGGATCAGTTTAGTATAATCGCTACGACTCACAATGGCGGCATTCGGATCACGCGGCGGCCGCTTCAGAACATCAAACTCCGGCGGATCCATTGCCAAAGCCAGAGCGGGAAAGATATCGGTTATTAAATTGATCCACAATAACTGCATCGGATTAAGAATTTCGGGCCCGCCCAAAGCGGCACTGAACAGCATCACTTCGATTTCGCTGAGATTGGTCGACAGTAGAAAGTGCAGGCTTTTACGAATATTGTCATAGATAGTCCGGCCTTCGCGTATCGCCGTCACCATGGTTTTCAAATCGTCGTCTTCCAAAATGACATCGGCTACCGAACGCGCGGCATCAGTACCCTTTTCGCCCAGCGTGACGCCGATATTGGCGGCTTTAAGCGCAGGACTATCGTTAATTCCGTCACCGGTCATCGCGACAACCTTGCCGCTTCGCTGCAATGCTTCCACAATCAACAGCTTGTGAGCCGGACTTACGCGGGAAAAAATGGTGGTATGACCCACCAAACCCGCAAGAACGGAAGGATCCAGCTTGTCCAGATGTGCGGAATCAATAATTTCCAGCGCTTTACCCTGAACACCATTTAACCCCAGCCTTTTGCCTACGGACAAAGCCGTCGAACTTTGATCGCCGGTAATCATTACCGTTTCGATGCCGGCATCATGGAACTGGGCCATGAGTTCTGCCATGCCCGGGCGGATTATATCTTCCATGCCGACCAATCCCAGCCAAATGAGTTTTTGCTGTTTATAACCGGTGACATCCCCGGTAATGCAATAAGCGACACCTAGCACGCGCAAAGCATCGGCGCCCAGCCTTTCGTTCCAGGTTAAAATTGATTGACGCTGATCCTCGGACAAAACTTCCAGGCGTCCATCGATGCTGCATCTCCGGCAAAGCTCGAGAACCTCGGAAGGGCTGCCTTTAACGGCCGTAAAAAATTGCCCGTCTTCCAAAGTATGCACAGTAACCATATAGGGTCGATCTTCGGCGCGGTAATCCATTTTTAAAGCAGGACGATGCTCTCTTAAAGAATGAATGTCTTCGCCTGCATCAATGGCTATCTGGAGCAGTGCATTCTCCGTAGGCGAGCCTTGCAAGACACTGTCGCCCTCTTCGGCAGGCGTCGATTCATTACAAAGCACCAGTACTTCCATCATGCGCCGCAACGTTTCATCCGTCCGGTAAGCATCGACTTTAGCTTCTCCATGATAAAAGCCCCCTTCCTTGACTTTAATGCCGGTTTGCAAAGTTTGCAGAGCCACTACACTCATTTGATTTAACGTCAGGGTTCCGGTTTTATCAAGACAGATGATCTGTACCGACCCCAGATTTTCAACGGCAGGCAACTGGCGAATCAGCACTTTCCGGCTCTTCATCTCCTTGATTCCAAGCGCAAGCGTTGTTGTAGCCACTGTCGGCAATCCTTCCGGAACAGCCGCGACCGCCAGGGAAATAGACGACATCAACATTTCCAGTAACGGGCGGCCGCGCAAAAGGCCTACCACGAACACCAGCACGCAGATACCCGAACTGAGCAAGGCCAGCTGCATGCCCATGTCATCGATTTGTATCTGCATAGGCGTTACCGGCGTTTTTGTTACCCCCACCAGATCCTGAATTTTGCCGATTTCGGTATGCCGACCGGTGGCGACGGCTATCGCCCGGCCGTTCCCTCCGGTCACCGTGGTCCCCATATAAACCATGTTTTGCCGATCGCCTAGAGCGGTGTCCTCTTCGCCCAGGTATTCGTGGTTTTTGCTGGCGGGAAGACTCTCGCCGGTCAGAGGCGATTCGTCCAGGGTTAAACAATGGCTTTCCAATAAACGGGCATCGGCCGCAATATAAGAACCTGGCGCCAGGATCAGGATGTCGCCTAACGCTAACTCCGGCATTGAAATTTCCTGTTTTTTTCCGCCTCGGATCACTATTGCTGTTTCGGGAGTCAACTGACCCAGGGCATTAATGGTTTTTTCCGCCGATTTTTCGGTCACGAAACCAATAACCGAATTGACCAGGACAACGGTCACTATAACGGCCGTATCTGCGACGCCTCCTGTAGCTAATGAAATAACAGCCGCTACACCGAGCATCGCTACCGGAGCGGAAACAAATTGCGCTAAAAACATTTGCAAAGAGGATCGTCCGACCTGCTCGGATAACAGGTTATACCCGTATTTCGCCAGCCTTTGTGCCGCAGCCTCTTGAGTCAGGCCTTGTTCGCTTCCTTGGACGAAGTTGATGACTCGGGTGCCTGAAAGCGTATGCCATAGCTGGAGCGGCTGAGTTGGATATTCTGTGGCTTCAGGTCTTCGCCGCGCTTTTTTAGGTTTTCGCGCTATGACTTTTTTCGGCGGACGATCGATACTTTCGGTATGACGAATAATGGGATAGCCCAATTCCGCTTCGAGCAATTGGGCAATACTGGCCGGCATTTCCCGGGTACCAAGAGGCGCTGTATATTCAATCAGGAGATTACCGGTTAAGGTATTGGCGCGCACAAGTCTGATTTCATCAAGAACCGTTAATCTCGATTCCAGGTTCGCGCGCAGGCGATCGTTTCGATACAGACCGGGCACCTTGATGCGTGTTCGTCCCGCAACCCGATCATTAACGATCAGCAGATAAGGTTGCGGCTTGTTATCTTGTGTATTGGCGTCCGTCATTGTTGTCATACAATAATAAACTTGTTATAAATCAACGATTAATATTAATTAGGCGCTTTGGCCGTTGATAAACATGAAGTACGAATTTATCAAAATGAGCAATAATAACACCCAGCTAATCCAGCCTACCATTTTCAATATACGTTTCTCAGGACGAAAAAACAAACCAATGATGGCAAAACCGGTCATGATTAATAATGTCATAATCGAAACAGTATGAACCGGCGAGATCATCGAAAAAATCGGCCCGTGTTTATAGGCTATATCTTCGATCGCAAGAATCGCGATATTAAACAGATTACTTCCGAAAATACTGCCGATAGCCATATCCAGAGCCTGGATTCTAACCGCCGTTACTGCAACGGCCATTTCCGGCATGGTAGTGATGAAAGCAACCAGCAAGGTGCCGACAAAACTTTCTTGCCAGTGCATGATCAGGGCAATTTGCTTGGCGACCATCGGCAACCAAATGCCTGTAACTATAACGGCTAAAGCGGCGGCTATGTAGCGTATGATAACAGCGCTCAGTGAAAGGTTTGGATAGGCATCGGGCTCTTGTTCCGTGTATACCTTGATCTGACGGCTTTCGTAACTGAAAACCGTATAAACGGAGACCAAATACAAAACTAATATGACCGGACTGTAGACCCCGATGTGACCAAACGCCAAAACTTGCCCGTTCAACGCCAAAGTAATCCCCAAACCACAAAAACCGATCAGTACTATTCCGAATGCAGCGGAAAGTATGTGTCCCTGACTGGCTGAAGTATAAATGGAACCTCTGCGATACAACAGATCCAGAATCACGATAATAGCCAGATTAAAAATGCAGGCGCCCAAAATAGCGCCAACTGCAAGGTCGGGCGCGTCAGCCAGGGTTACGGCACTGATTCCGCTGGCTAATTCCGGAACGGAAGTGACTGTAGCTATCAACAAAAAACCTATCCAATTGCCGCCTAATCCGGTTTTATCGGATATGGCGTCACCATAAACGGTCAATTTGACTCCCGCATAGCCCACCAATAAGAGGCATGCGAAAAATTGTAACCAAATGCAAATGATGTCGTTAATAATAATGACTCCTTATCTATTGAAAACATTCTAGCGATCATGAAGGGGCTGTCATCAGCCGGAAAATGCAAATCACAGTAGACTTAAATCCGACCTGCAAATGGTTTTTTCATGTTAACAAATAGAAAATATAAACCGGAATTTATTTATCACGTCAGACCCTCAGCTCGGTTCTCAGAGCGTCTTCCATCATGTCCCGATAAGAAAGTTATACTGCCATATCAATAAATTGCATCGCGCCATTGTGGATAACGTAAAGCTAACCAGGCGCGGCACTGGGAAGCTGAAAAATAAAACCGTCCTATGGCCGCGCTCTGGTTGAGCGCCATGTTATGTAACATTATTCACCGCTTGGAAATGGATGGTTTTTAATTAGACTCCATTTGCCATCAGCTTTTTCTGAGCCTCTAGCTCCAGCTTTAAAAAGTAGCCTTTTGTATTTTCTTCGTTGGCCCCAATTACTGCTGATAGTGTTGATAGCTTTCTCCATTTTTCCGGAAACCGATCATCATCAAGCATAGTCTTAAGCATGGCAATGCGATTCTTATCAAGATCATTTTGTGGTTTCTCGCTCAACCAATGAAGCAGAAGGTTACCGCCAATAGTTAACAGCGAGCCAATAACTGCCCCTGCCAAACCAATTAGGGCTATCCAAAACTTTGTATCAGAAACAACCTTCGTGGCTATTTCTGTTGCTAGTTGCGACTCATTCATAATATCCCTGTGTTACATAATTGGAATTCGGTTATCGGTAAAGACGATTTTGTTCTATGTCTTGGCGATTTTACACAAAATCTAAAGCACAAAAAGAAATCAATGTCGCTGGTTGAAAAATACTCAGGCCCGGAAAACGGCAAATACATTCTGATACGCGGCAATCATGACGCCGAAGACACCAGCTGGCATTACGATGGCGGCTGGAATTACTTAATTGAGTATCCGCTCAGTATTCAAAACCGGTCAATGAGCTGGTTATATCGGCGCCGACCCGGTTTTGTGGCTGCATTATCTGCGAAATTGACGTCCATCGAATATTATTCTCGCACTTCGCCATTTACGAAGAGATTCGGTATCCTGCTGAAAAAGCCTATCTGCGCGATTTGTTCGCCACCCTATCGTTGCGACCTCAATATGGCCGCCCTAACAGATTTTCCTCAACGTCTACAGATGCTCAGCAAACGGGCTTAACCGATGACAGAAAAACTGTACGAAGTGAAATCGTCAGGCAAGGTCCAGGACCAATTGCATAACCGGCACAAACTATTTAGAAAAAGCCGATTTGGAAGTACAAGTGTCATCAATAAAAAACTTGGCTGTTTATGGAACGCAGGCAGCAAAAACATTTTTTAGTTATTTCGCTGTTTCCCGTTTCATAAGCATCGCACCAACAGAACTGCTGGACAAAACACTAGCTTGTTGCTAAAACTAAACGAATCCAGAAGCATTGAACGTTACATTTAACAAACCGACTCTATGGAACTCTCGCTGCTAACACTGAATCTTCATACCTATGAACAACATCCCCGCCACTGTTCTTTTGACACAATGCATCAACATGAGCGCGAGGTGAATATTATCGCCGAAGCGATCGCTAATTTAAGGATCGATGTCATTTGTTTTCAGGAAGTCGGGGAATATATGTACGACCCAATCACCACTCCTTACGGCGAATCGCCTTCCAACATGGCTTTTCGAATTTGTAATAAATTACGTCAGTGGGGGCTTTGGTATCATATTCATCAGGACTGGAGTCACATCGGATTTTATCGTTGGCGGGAAGGCACAGCTATCATGAGCCGCTATCCGATGCTGCACAATTTTTCGGCTTATGTTTCTGTAGATCATCGCAAAGACAATTATATGTCTCGAAATATCACCCTGTCGTGCCTAGTCGTTCCGTGGTTCGGATTGTTGCATATCGCCAATGTTCATTTAAGTTGGGCGCATCATGGCTTTTATGAAGAATACTGTAACCTTCAAAAACTGATCTGCTCACGCTTGTATTTCGGCGTCAGAGGCGATTTAATCGTAGGCGATTTCAACGCGCCTGCCGGAGAACATGCCTATAACCATATCGTAGGAAATTCGGAATACGTGGATCAATTCTACGAATTACATCCCCACCGTTTTTACGAACCCAGCTATCACGGTCAAATCGACGGATGGAAAAACTATTCGCCCAAACGCATCGATTATATCTTCAAACGGAATGGTCACCCGATGCAAGTCAAATCCATGGTTGTCATCTTCAACGAAGATTTCTATCCAATCGTTTCCGACCATTTCGGATATCTGGCAAGATTCGAGATGTTTTGATCATATTGAACTATTTCCTTCGAAGTTGAACATCGGCTATCGAAAAGCAAGTAGCCTGGATTGTTATTCAGTCGGGTAAAGATAGTGTATTGCAGCGCCATCTCCCTAAGAACCGTGCACGCGAGTTTTCCCTCATCCCGCTCATGCCTTTATAAGTCTTGTTTAACCGGAGATAGTCTTGCTCCTTTTCTTATTATTGGATTTTGTACCAAAATACTTTTCCAATACGCAAATGATTATTTTGCCTAAAAATCTCTTTTTTCATTAAACGTTCACATTTCTTTAGTACGCTCAATCCATCAAGAATAGAGATAACTGTTCAGCTTATTAGCTTCTCTTTTTACAAAGAGGGGAGGGGATGGAGTGAATAGTTGCAAATGAAGTCGTTTTGTAATACAGACCGGTCATATGGTAGCCACGAATAGATTCGATCGTAAGCGCCCAACCGTGCCATCTAATCAAGCCCAATAGAAACTGGCATCCTCCGCATTTTTTGAAGAGGATACAACATGGCGTTATCAGCCCATTGGAAAACCCATATCGACACTT
>JAURWE010000112.1 GCA_030655075.1 Pararhizobium sp. | reverse complement strand
AGGTCGTCGCGCAGTTCAAGAAGGAGACCGGCATCACGGTCGAGATCACGCTCTCGAACAACGAAGAGATGATCTCCAAGCTGCGCGCGACCGGCGGCGCCGGCTTCGACCTGGCGCAGCCCTCGCAAGACCGCATCACCGGCCCACAGGAGGAGTTCGGCATCTACAAGCCGATGGACCTGACGAAGATCAAGTCCGAGCTCTTCATCCCCGCGATGCTCGAGGCGACCAAGAAGAACACGACGATCGCCGGCAAGGTCTACGGCCTGCCGCACATCTGGGGCACCGACGGCCTGGTCGTCAACACCAAGCTCGCGAAGATGGTCGACTACCCCGACCTCTGCAAGGCCGACGTCAAGGGCAAGACCGCCGTGCGCCTGAAGCGGCCGACCCTGCTCGCCTTCGCCTTCGCGAGCGGCAAGGACCCGTTTGCGCTCTACAACGACCCGAAGGCCTACGCGGCGCTGATGGACGACGTCGGCAAGACGCTGGCCGCCTGCAAGGGAAATCTGAAGTTTTTTTGGGACAACAAGGACCAACTGCTCAACGGCATGCGCGCCGGCGAGGTCGTCGGCGCGATGATGTGGGACACGGGCGGCTGGAAGCTCAACGGCGAGAAGCCCGAGATCCAGTTCATCGCACCGAAGTCGGGCGCGCTCGGCTGGATCGACACCTTCGCCATCCCCGCCAAGGGCCGCAACGACGCGGCCGCCTATGCCTGGATCAACTTCAACATGCGCCCCGAGATCGCCGCCAAGGTGGCCGGTGCGGCGGGCAACTTCACCGCCAGCAAGGGCGCCGACCAGCTGGCCGACGACCTGGCCGGCCACCACCGCACGCGCTTCCAGATCGATGTCGTTGGTGCACAGTGCCGGCACCATGGCGCGCGACACGATGTCGTCGCCGATCTTGAACTCCCACGGCATCGCCTTGCCCGTGGTGGGGTGCCGAAAGCCGCTGCAGCGGTGCTGCGCGAGCTCGTCGATGGTTGACGGCGCGCCGAAGCGCTCGATGTAGCTCGGCGCGGCACACACGACGAGTTGCACCGGCAACAGCCTGCGTGCGATCAGCCCCTCGGGCGGTGGCGTGCCGACCCGAAAGCCGATGTCGACCCGCTCGTCGACCCAGTTGGCGATGCGGTCGTCCAGCTGCACGTCGGGTTCGATCTGCGGATGCCGCGCGCAGAACTCTTCCAGCACCGGCCACAGCAGCTGCAGCATGGTCGCGCGCGGCGCCACGATGCGCAGCGGCCCGGCGATCTCTTCCTTGCCGCGACGCGCGCCGTGCAACGCGCGCTGCAGCGCGGCCAGCCCTGGTTGTGCACTGTCGAGGAAGCGGCTGCCTTCTTCGGTCAGGCTCAGTCGCCGCGTGGTGCGATGAAACAGGCGCACGCCCAGGTGCGATTCGAGCTGCGTCAGCGCCTGGCTGGCGGCCTGCGGCGTGATCGCCTGCGCGG
>JAURWE010000103.1 GCA_030655075.1 Pararhizobium sp. | reverse complement strand
TCCACCGAAATCTCGTCGAACGGGTTCATCGACATCTTCACATTGGCAAGCTCGACACCCGAACCATCCGCCTTCACGCGGATCTTCACGTTGTAGTCCACAACGCGTTTTACTGGGACCAAGATTTTCATGGGATCCTTCCTTCAAGAACGTTTGCAGGAAAATGCGCTTTAACAAAGCGGCCTGATTGTCGGTTGGCGACATCGATACGCGTTTTTTTCGCAATTACAATGTTGATTGGCGCCGCCTCCCGGGGAAATCGGCTGCGGATATATCTTACGTTTACGTCAAGGTCAATAAATCGAATTGGGATGCCCGGGCTCTCAGCGTCCCCAATGGGTTGGCGGTGTTGCGGCGGTGCCGGGCGTGGTTCCCACCACGGGTTCGGTGACCTCGGCGTGCCGCACGGCTTTCGGGGTGACGATGGTGCGGTCGAACAACGGCACGCCGCGGCGTCGCAAAATGACCACCAGAAGTGCGCCAGCGAGAATGCCGCCGACATGGGCACCCCAGGAGACGGCGCCGTCGCTGTCGACCAGCAGCATATAGAACTGCTGAGCGATCCAGAAGGCCAGCGGAATGAAGGCGGGCAGCGGCAGTGGTATGCGGAAGAGCACCAGCACCCAGACGCGGACTTTTGGGTGCAGGATGAAATAGGCGGCGACGACACCGGAAACGGCACCGGACGCACCGATCAGTGGCGCTTCCGAGGCGGTGTTGACGAGGCCGTGCATCAGGGCCCCGGCTGCGGCGCAGAGGAGGTAGAAGGCCAGATAGCGGATATGACCGAGCGCGTCCTCGACATTGTCGCCGAACACCCAGAGGAACAGCATGTTGGAGCCGAGATGCAAGATATCGCTGTGGAGAAAGGCGTAGGTAACGTAGGTTGCATCGTCGGGCACGATGGCAAAGCCCGGCGGCAAAACCGCATAGTCGAAGACGACAGCCGGAATATAGCCGAGGCCGAGCACCGCCGCATTGGCGAAAGTTTCCGAGGCGGCGGCCCCGGTGACGATCCACACCGCAACATTGATGGCGATCAGCGCGATCGTGACATATTGCGCCCTGATGTGTTTGAGGGAATTCGTGTCGTGCAGCGGTATGAACATGAACGCCCCATGCTGTTTCTCAAAGCCCGCCGGACAATATACCAAATCCGGGCGATAGGAACCTATAGGGCGCCTTCGCTACCTGTTTTTGCCGGGAACCCAAAGCACATCCGCCTTGCCCTGGTCGTTTGTCCACCGGGCGGCGACAAAGAGGAAATCCGACAGGCGGTTGATATAGGCGAGTGCCGGTTCGCTGACGGCTTCGCTGTCGATGCGCGACAGCTTGACCATCTGCCGCTCGGCGCGGCGGGCAACCGTGCGGGCCACGTGCAGGCTAGCGGCTGCCGGGCTGCCGCCGGGCAGGACAAAGGAGCGCAGCGGGTCGAGATCAGCGTTCAGCTGGTCGATCTCCCTCTCGATCCGCGTCACCTGGTTTGCCAGAATCCGCAAGGGTTCGTATTCCAGCTTTTCGCCGTCATCGGGTGTTGCCAGATCGGCACCGAGATCGAACAGGTCGTTCTGGATGCGCATCAGCATGGCGTCGAGATCCGGCAGGGTGCCTGTGTGCTGGCGGGCGACGCCGATGAAGGAATTCGTTTCATCGATCTCGCCATAGGCATCGACCCGGTGGTCGTGCTTGAGGCGGCGCGGCCCGGCGGCAAGGCCTGTCGTGCCGTCGTCACCGGTCTTGGTGTAGATCTTGTTGAGCTTGACCATCGGAATATGCCTGCTTTCGAAAGGATCAGCGCCCGCCGCCGGTCAGCCAAAGGGTGAACATGATCAGGAAGATCGCCAGCGCCTGCAGCAGGATGCGCGCCTGCATCAGCTTGTTGGAGGTGCTGCCGCTGCCGCCCTTGGCCATGTTGAACAGGCCGCGCACGAGCACGATGACGACGAGCCCCATAACGATGAAGGTGAGTGCCGTAAAGAATGTGGACATCGGGGCGTCTGCCCTCCTTGGTTTCGAAAATGCTGTATCAGCCGAGCTTGCCGAGAAAATGATAGAACAGCCGGGCAGGCAGAAGTTTCTTGAACAGCATGCCGCGCTTGGCCGGCGTCGTGACCGGGTAATGTGGCCTGGGGTTCGGTGCCGTCAAGGCATGTCTGAGAACTGTGTAGACCGCATCCGGTTCCAGCCGGTCCTTCGATGGCGGGCTTTCGCCGCGCAGGCGGCGCATCTGCCGCTCATATTCGCCGGCATGGACCGAGCCTTTGAGGTCGATGTGTTTCTCGATATGGGCGATCGCATTGGCCGTGAAGCGCGAGGCGATCGGGCCGGGCTCGATCAGGCTGACATGCACGCCGCTTCCGGCCAGTTCCATGCGCATCGTCAGGCTCAGGCCCTCAAGCGCGAATTTCGAGGCATTGTAGGCGCCGCGCCAGCGATAGGGCACGACGCCGAGGATCGACGAGCACTGGACGATGCGGCCGTGGCCCTGCCTGCGCATGGCCGGGATGACCCGCCGCGTCAGCTCGTGCCAGCCGAAGAAATTGGCTTCGAACTGGGCCCGGAGCGCATCGGTCGGCAGGTCCTCGACGGCGCCGGCCTGACCATAGGCGCCGTTGTTGAACAGCGCATCGAGCGTGCCGCCGGTCCGTACCAGCACGGTTTTGACCAGCGCCGCAATCGTGTCGGTTTGGGTATAGTCCATGATGAAGCCTTCGATGCCGGCGGCTTCCAGCACCTTCAGCTCCTTCTTGCGCCGCACGGTGGCAAACACCCGCCAGCCGTCTTCCTTCAGAGCCCGGGCGCAGTGAAAGCCGATGCCGGAAGAACATCCGGTTATGATGATGCTGCGCTGTTCGGCCATGCGACGATTCCTGTCCGTTCCGAAACCGGTTTCCCATATTCCAGATTGGGTTACAATTGCGCGCTTTTGACCCAAGGCGCGTCGCGAGACGCGATCTCACGCGGCGCGCTTCGGTTCTTTTGTTGTGGGCCTGTCTTTTTCCCAAAATCGCTGCACACTTTTGGCAGACATGCACTATCTCTTTACCGGGACATTGTTCCCAACCGACCGACGGAGACCGGATGCCCCTCGTGCTGCGTATGATCTACAAGGTCCTTTATGATGCCATCTGGCATTTTACCGAGGACGACGGCTGGGCGATGGCCAGCCACGTGGCGCTGTCGACGCTGCTGGCGCTGTTTCCCTTTCTGATCTTCGGCACGGCGCTCGGCAGCTTTCTCGGGGCCGATCAGTTCGCCATTACCGCCGTGCATCTGATCTTCGACACCTGGCCGCCGTCGATCGCCAAGCCGATCTCGGACGAAATCGTTCAGGTGCTGACCATCCCGCGCGGCGGGCTGCTGACGATCTCGGTTCTGGCTGCCGCCTATTTCGCCTCAAACGGGGTGGAGGCGTTGCGCGCCTCGCTCAACCGCGCCTATCGCGTCTCGGAAAGCCGGCCCTGGTACATCACGCGTCTCGCCAGCCTCGGCTTCGTGCTGGCCGGTGTTCTGGTTCTGGCGATCATCAGCATTTTGCTCGTCGCCGTGCCGCTGGCGCTGGGTTATGCCGGGGCCTGGCTGCCCTGGCTCGACGACCTGCTGCTGGTGGTCGACAACTGGGGGCTGGCCGGCGCGTTGATCATGCTGTCGGTCGGGCTTGTGGTGGCACATCTGTGGCTGCCGGACGGGCGGCGCAAGATCATGGACGTACTGCCCGGCGTGCTCCTGACGCTGCTGTTCTGGTCGATCGGCGCCTACGGGTTCGCCATGTATCTCACCAGCTTTTCCAGCTATGTGGCGACCTATGCCGGTCTCGCCTCGATCATGATCGCGCTGGTATTTCTCTATATCGTCGGGGCGATCTTCATCATCGGTGCCGAGATCAACGCGGCCATCATGAAATACAAGGTCAAGCGCATGGTTCTCACCAGCTTTCGCGCCTGGAACGAGCCGGCGCCGGATCGCGACGACGAGGCGGCCAAGAAAGAAACCGTTCTATAGGACCAAGGCGCGAATATCGTCCGGCGTGTGTCCGGCGTCACGGAAGGCGGCAATGCCGGTATCGGCATTCGACTTGGAAAGCTTGCGGCCGTCAGGCCCGAGGACCAGTGCGTGGTGGTGATATACGGGTTCGGGCAGATCGAGCAGAACCTGCAGCAGCCGGTGCACCGATGTCGCCTGAAACAGGTCCTGCCCGCGCACCACATGCGTCACGCCCTGCAGGGCGTCGTCCAGCGTCACCGAGAGGTGGTAACTTGAAGGTGCATCGGAGCGCGACAGGATGATATCGCCCCAGATTGCCGGGCCGGCTGCGATCCTGTTACCCGCGTTTGCTTGGTCTACCTCCAGCCAGTCCGGCGGCCCGGTCTCGGCCAGCGCCTTTTCCATGTTCAGCCGCCACGCATGTTTCTCGCCACCTGCAATCCGTTCCGCACGCACGGCCGGGGAGAGCTCGCGTTCTTCCAGCGGATAGAGCGGCGCGCCATCCGGATCGCGTGGCCAGTGAGCGCCCTTTTCCTCATAGGCCGCAACGGCGGTCTTCACCTCGCCACGAGTGAGAAAGCCTGGATAGGCGAGCCCGCGTCCGATCAGCGCGTCGAGTGTCTGACGGTATAGATCGAAATGCTGGGATTGCCGCCGCACCGGCTCTTCCCACGACATGCCCAGCCAGGAAAGATCGCGGTAGATCGCCGCCTCATAATCCTGATGGCACCGCGTCTGGTCGATGTCCTCGATGCGCAACAGCAGCCGTCCATCGGCCGCCTTCGCCATCTCCTGATTGATCAGAGCAGAGCGGGCATGGCCGAGATGCAGGAGCCCGTTCGGACTCGGGGCAAACCGGAAGATGGGCTGTGGAGGCGGGGTCGGGCGCATCGCCTTTTCTGGCATGGAACGGCCGCTTGGGCTATGCTTGTGGCGAAAAATGGAAGGGCAGGCCATGCGGATCATCCGGACGCACGAGGACATAGAAGCCGGGATCGAGGGTCTGCTGATGCTCGATGCGCGGCTGGTGCATGTGGTCGAGCGGGCGGGACCGGTGCCGCTTCGTCGCAGCGAGCCCGGCTATCGCGGCATCGCCCATATCATCGTCTCGCAAATGGTCTCCAAAGCCAGCGCCGAGGCGATCTGGGCGCGGATGGAGACGGCGGTTGGCGGCGCGGTGACGGCCGAGACCATGCTGGCGCTGTCGGATGAGCGTTGCCGTGAGGCCGGCCTGTCGCGGGCCAAGGCCGATGCGCTGCGCAAGGTCGCGGCCAGCGTGCTCGACGGCACGCTCGATCTCGATGCGGTCTGCGACATGGAGGCAAAACAGGCGATTGCTGAAATGACCCATATTCGCGGTGTCGGCCGCTGGACGGCCGAGGTCTATCTGCTGTTCTGCGCCGGGCATCCGGATGTGTTTCCGGTGGGCGACGTGGCGCTGCAGAGCGGGATCGGCCATGCCTTCGGCCTGGAGGTGCGGCCCAATGCCCGCGAGCTCGATGACCTGGTGCCGGCCTGGTCGCCCTGGCGCAGCATCGCGGCCCGGCTTTTCTGGGCCTATTATGCCCGCGAAATGGGCCGCAGCGGCGCACCTGTGACCTGAAGCGCATTGCATGACAACGGATTCACGCAATGCGCTTTAGATCTTTGTTTTTATGCATGTCTTTATCCCAAAACCGCGTTCACTTTTGGGAGACATGCATTAATAACACACGGTGTTTTAAATCTTTTTGGGACTTTTTCTTGGGGCTTCACAATCCTGACGCAACGCGCCTAATATAGAGGTTGCAGATGCCGAATCGATCAGGAGAATGACTTGACGATTGCCGTTTCACCACAGGCCCTGCCAGCGCTCGTGCTGAACGCTGACTACAGGCCGCTGAGTTATTACCCTTTGTCGCTCTGGTCCTGGCAGGATGCGATCAAGGCCGTGTTTCTAGACCGCGTACACATTCTGGCAGAATACGATCACTCGGTATCGTCTCCGAGCTTTTCCATGCGTTTGCCCAGCGTCGTGTGCCTGAAAAGCTATGTCCAGCCGTCCCGCCATCCGGCTTTCACCCGGTTCAACGTCTTCCTGCGTGACCGGTTCGAATGCCAGTATTGCGGCTCGCCCGACGACCTCACCTTCGACCATGTCGTTCCGCGCTGCTGCGGCGGGCAGACGACCTGGGAAAACGTCGTCGCCGCCTGCTCGCCCTGCAATCTTCGCAAGGGCGGGAAGATGCCGAGACAGGCCGGCATGTTCCCGCACCAGAAGCCGTTCCAGCCGACGGTGCAGGATCTGCACAACAACGGCCGGGCGTTTCCGCCCAACTTTCTGCATGAAAGCTGGATGGACTATTTCTACTGGGACGTCGAGCTGCAGCCGTAAAGCGCATTGCGCGAAAACGGATTCACGCAATGGCTTTAGATCTTTGTTTTTATGCATGTCTTTAGCCCCAAAACCGCGCACACTTTTGGGAGACATGCATTAAACTTGCGGCTGGCTCAGGCCTTCACGGCACCGCGCGCAGCGATGGCTGCCAGCACGAGGCTGGCGATGACGTTCCAGCCGGCAAAAGACAGGCCGAGAACACGCAGCGCCGCGTCGGTGCAGGACGGACCGTGTTTGCTGTTGAGGTCGCCGAGAAGGTCGCCGACATCGGACGAGACGCCGGCTGCCGTCGTGGCGCAGCTGGCAGGCCCTTCCCAGAAATGCCACTCGACACCAGCGTGATAGACACCCATGCCGGCGCCCCAGAGCATCAGGATGGCGATGGCGGCGAGAATCATGCGCGTCGTCCAGCGTGGCAGCTCGAGCACCACGCTGAGGATTGCCAGAAGGCCGAGCGGAATGCCGTAATAATAGGGATCGCGCTGCATCAGGCAGAGCATACAGGGGATGTAGCCGCCGAGATGTTCGAAGGCCAGCGCGCCGCCGACCGTTGCGGACATGCCGAGGGTGGAGAGAACGGCGGCTATGAGGCCGGTGCGGTTCTGGCTGATGGTGGCGTTCACGGGGCGGCTCCGGATGAGGTTCACGTCAGGGCGCGGTAGGCGACGAACAGCACGATCAGCGCGCCGCAGGCAAGCGCCGCCAGCAGCCCCAGGCGCTTTTCGATGAAGTCGCGGATTTCCTCGCCGTAGCGGCGCAAAAGCCAGGCGAGGAAGAAGAAGCGGGCGCCGCGCGCGACGATGGCGGACACGATGAACAGGCCGAGATTGATGTTGGCGGCGCCCGACAGGATCGTCACCACCTTGATCGGCGGCAGATGCGCCAGGCCCGAGGTTACCAGCAACAACACCAGCGTCTCATAGCCGACGGAGGCCTTCATCTCTTCAAAAGCGCCGAGCTTGCCGTAGAATTCCAGCACCGGCTTGGCGATGGCCTCGAAGGCGTAGTGGCCGATATACCAGCCGGCAATGCCGCCGAGAACGGAGGCGACGGTCGCCACCAGCGCATAGCGCCAGGCGCGTTCGGGCCGGGCCAGCGCCATGGGCAGGAAGAGCACGTCGGCGGGAACCAGGAAGACCGAACTTTCGACGAAAGCGATGACCGCCAGCCAGGCTTCGGCTGATTTGCGTGCGGCAAGCGACATGGTCCAGTCATAAAGGCGGCGAAGCATGCGGGGCACCTTGTTAGAACTCGCGCCTTCTTAGGCAGGATTTCCGGCGCTGTAAATCTGTGCCCGCACCGGCCGGCGTGCACGCTTGCGTGATTGTTCAACCCCGCCCGCAAAAAGCCGGTTGACCGCTGCCAAACCCTTCGTATAAATCGCCAGCAATGCTTGCTACGAGCATCCGTGCCCCGTTGGCGGAATTGGTAGACGCGCCTGACTCAAAATCAGGTTCCGAGAGGAGTGCTGGTTCGATTCCGGCACGGGGCACCAAAATTATCTTGTAAGCAATTGAAACTAATGGATTTTAGCATTCGATGCCTGCGCTCGACCGCCCCTTTCCGTCGACCTTTTGTTCATTGGTAAAGCGCGACAAGACTGTGGGCGTGCTGAGATCTGGCGGACAAATGGCGCTGCTTAATGCGATTTTCTTCGCGGCACAGCTTTTTAGGTCTGCAATGGTCCTCGGGATTTCATGCATGTTGCTGTATTACCTGTTGTTCGAACTGCAGGGCAACATGCTGATCGCCATCATCGCCATCGCTGTGCACTGCTTCAGCTGTTGTTTTCTGATCATGGCTGCGATGCTGTGCAAATACGACTGGCGGATGAATGAAGCGTTGATCGTTTGCGGTGCCTCGCGTTGCTATCGTTCCTGGAGGTCATGTTGCCGAGCACCTGGCCTGGCATCATGGTCGGATTGATCACCGCTTTTGTGCTGTCGCTGCAGGAGACCACGGGATCGATGGGTGCAATCGGGCAGCATCCGGTCCTGCGGCAGGCCTTCGTTCCAATTGACACCGGAAGTCCGGCAATGGTCTAAGTTTTCAAAACGGGATATTGGATCGAGCGGCTTGTGATGTCCGGTGACAGAAAAAATGTGGCGTCGAGGTCAGCGGGCGGGTCAAGAACCGCGCCCTTCAGCGCGACGTTCGAGCATATCGTCACCGATGTCACCGAAACGTTCCTCTGGCGTGTTGACGACTATCCGTGGGAACGCAATGTCTGGAACTATCATCCGGAGATCGAAATCCACCTTGTGCGATATGCCTCCGGCATCGCCTTCGTCGGCGACTATATCGGTGAATTTCATCCGGGCTACCTCACCGTCATCGGCCGCAATCTGCCCCATGACTGGGTTACGGTGACGGCACCGGGTGAGATTATCAAGGGCCGCGATATCGTTCTCCAATTCGACCCGGATCGCCTTCGCAACATTGCGGCAATGGCGCCGGAGATGGCCCAGCTCGAGGATTTCTTCACCCGGGCCGAGCGGGGCCTGGTCTTTCATGGAACGGCACTGGCCCAAGGCATCGCGCTTGTCGAAGGCATGGGGGAGGTGAAGGGCTTTGCGCGGCTGTCGCTCTTCATGCAGTTGCTGGTGCTGCTCAGCAGCACACAGGAATACGAGGTCCTGTCGTCGCCGAATTTTGCGCCGAAGCTCAATGCCGAAACGCTCGATGTCCTGCAGAGAGCGCTGGTCTATATTTTCGAGAACATCGCCACGGATATCCATCTGGCCGAACTGGCGTATCTTGCCGGCATGAGCGAAACGGCATTCTCGCGCTTTTTCAAGAAAAATACCGGCAACAGCTTTACCGACCATGTCAACAAGCTGCGTATCTGGCAGGCCTGCAAGCTGCTGGCGGAGACGGAGATGCCGATCACCCAGATCTGCTTCGAGGTCGGCTACCTCAACATCTCCAATTTCAACCGCACGTTTCTTCTGTACCACAGGATGACGCCGTCGGCCTACCGCCGGCTTACCGGGCAGCGGCGGCACACCCGCATCTGACTGCCGGTTTTGTGCGTAGCAATGAAGTTATGTTGCAATTGCGCTCTCCGTAGCCGATCGTAGGGTATTTTTCGCATTAAAATACAGATTCGACGCATGATGCGCGCTAGTGTCGCAGCAGAGTATACGTAGGATCAGGGCAGCGAGACAGATCGCTATCCAAGACGGCCGTTGATCTGAGGAGATTTTGGCGGCCGTCGCAGAGACCTTTAGGGGAGGTTCTTCACATGACCAACAGAAAAACGCTCGTTTCGAGCATTGCCTTCGCATGCCTTCTTGCCACCTCGGTGTCCACGATTGCGATAGCCGCAGAGTGCACCGGGACGATCAAAGTGCTTGCCCAGCCGCGTGACGGCCTGACCTTGCTCGAAGATTACAAGGCGGAGTTCGAGACGCTCAGTGGCGGCGCATCCTTCGAAATCGACTATCTGAACGAAAACGACCGCCGGGCCAAAACCAAGGCCGATGCATCGACGATCGGGAAGTACAATGTCTACTACATTGACGAGGCCAATGTGGCCCTGTTCGCATCGTCCGGTTGGGTCGCGCCGCTGATGGACTATTATCCGGCCGAATACGACTATGCCGATTTCGACCCAGGCCGCCAGAAGGTCGCGACCTATGACGGAAAGGTCTGGTTTGCACCCGTGACCGGCGGCGGCGACCTGATGATCTACCGCAAGGACCTGCTTGAAGCTGCGGGCATTGCGCCACCAAAAACGCTCGATGAATACATTGCGGCGGTGAAGGCTCTGAACCAGCCCGACAAGGGTATTTACGGAACCGCTCTGCGTGGCCAGCGCGGCTCGGGCGCCAATGTCTGGCGCTGGATGCCCTATTTCAAGGGATTTGGTGGCAACTGGTTCGACGGCACGACGCCGGTTTTCAACAGCGAAGCGGCCGTCAAGGCGACCGAAACCTATCTCGACCTCTTCAACTATTCCGCACCAGGCAGCCGGACCGGCAGCTGGGATGAAGCGGTCGGCGCCTTCACATCCGGGCAAGTGGCCATGATCATCGAATCGACCCCGCTTGTCGGTATGGCGATCGATCCGAAGTCGTCGCAGGTTGCCGGCAAGGTCGGATACCTGCCGCCGCCGACGCCATTGACGGGTGGTGGTTACGGTCACGGCCTTGCGATCGGCACCAAGGCCAATGCGGACGAGGCGTCAAAGGCCTGCGCCGGGCTCTTCGTTGCCTGGGCCACGTCGAAGGAAAACGAGAGCCGCCGGCTGGATGCCAACCAGTTCAGCGAGCTGAACCGCACCAGCGTCATGTCGAGCCCGAAGTTTGCCGAGCTTTATGGCAAGGACCTTGGGCCTGCCTTGGCCGAGACCGGCAAGGTCACCGCCGTCAATTTCTGGCAGAGCCCGCAATGGCCTGATCTCGGCGACCGCTGGGGCATCATTCTGGAAGAGCTGATCGCCGGCACCCGCACCGACGTCAAGGATGGCCTCAACGAGCTTGACGGCTTTGCCAAGGAACTGGTCGCACGCGGCCAGTAACCGGTCTTTGCTGTCACTACCCGGCAGGCTCTCCCCTGCCGGGTACCGTTGCACCGACGGGACACATCGAGATTTTTCGGAGGACTCCTCGTGAAACAGAAAAATACGCTGCCGGTGGTCTTTCTGACCCCGGCCATGGCGATCCTGGCCGTTCTGGCACTGGTGCCGACGGCTTTTGCCATCCTGATCTCGTTTCAAAACCGGGAGCTCACCCGTCCGGACGGCAGCTTCGTCGGCTTTGCAAATTATATCGGCCTCTTTTCCGATCGCCGCTTCATCAATGCCGTCGGGGTTTCCCTGACCTGGGAAGCCGTGACCGTCGGCATGACACTGGTCATCGCAGTCGCACTTGGCATCCTGCTGTTCGAATGTGCCGGGCCGCGCATGCGCACGATCGTCTCATTTCTCTTTCTGATGCCCGTTATCCTGCCACGTGTTTCGGCCGCCTTCGTCTGGAAGTTCGCCTTTCACCCGCTCTACGGGATCATCACCTATCCTTTCAAAGCCATCACCGGCCAGCCTCTCGACCTTCTGTCCAATCCACTGACCGCCCTTGGTACTGTGGCGCTCGTCGATGTCTGGCAATGGGGTCTTTTCTTCGCGGTGATCGTGCTGAAGTTGCTCGAAACGCTGCCGCCGCAGCCGTTCGAGGCCGCGCGGCTGGATCACGCAAAAACCTGGGAAATCTACGCCTATATCGCGATCCCCATGCTGAAGGCGCCACTGGTCTCGCTCGCCTTCGTCAAGATGATCGAATCCCTGCGCGCCTTCGATCTGATCTACGTGATGACGCGCGGCGGCCCCGGCATCGCCACCGAGACACTGGATATGTACGCGTTTTCGCAAGGCTTCATCGAATCCGGCCGGATATCCTACGCGTCGAGCATGGCCGTGCTGATGATGGTCGCCACCTCGATTGCCTTCACCTTTATCTGGAAGAGGGTCAAGCCATGAGCGCCAACAGCCCGGGCCGGTTCGCCGGCCGTCTTATCCTGCTTGCGGCGGCGTTTTCAGCGGTTTTCCCGGTCTTCTGGACGGTGCTGAATGCCTTCAAGAACCGGGTCGACATCGTCACGCCGACGCCGCTGTTTTTCTTTACGCCGACGCTCGACAATTTTGCCTATGTGCTGGGCCGTGAGAGTGTCTTCGAGGGGCTGGTCAACTCCTTGCTGATATCCGGTGCTTCCGTTCTGATCGGCGCCCTCTTGGGTCTGCCGGCAGCCTACGCCCTGGCGCGCTACCCCAACCGCTGGTCGAACGACATCCAGTTCTTCGTGCTGTCGCTGCGGTTCCTGCCGCCGGTCGCCGTCGCCATTCCGCTGATGGTCATCTGGCTTGATTTCGGCCTCTACGACACCCGGCTGGCGATGATCGTGACCTATACGCTCCTGACGCTCGCCACCGTCATCTGGCTGAGCGTTCCGGCCTTCGCCCGGGTGCCAAAGGAAGTCGAGGAGGCCGCACGGGTCGATGGTTATGGGCCCTATGCGATTTTCTTCCTCATTGCCCTGCCGATCGCTTCCCGGTCGCTGATCGGCGCGGTCGCCTTCAGCTTCGTCTTGGTCTGGAACGAGTTTCTGATCGCGCTGATGCTGACGACTTCCGATGCCAAGACCCTGCCGATCGTCGCATCGGAATTGACCCAGCTTGGACGCGATGTGCCCTGGGGCATCCTCAACGCCTCGGTCGTCCTGCTTTCGATACCGCCCCTGCTGTTCATCGGCATTCTCAGCGGCATGCTCAACAGCGCTTTCCGGCGCAAGACATCCTAACCATTCAAAGGAACAGACAATGCAAGCGCTGGTTCTCGAGCAAAAGGGCGTGCTCAGCCTCCGGGACATCGATCTTCCGCTCGATATCGGGCCCGATGACGTCAAGATCGCCATTCATACGGTCGGTGTCTGCGGAAGCGACGTGCACTACTACACGCATGGCGCCATCGGCCCCTATGCGGTGCGTGCGCCGATGGTGCTTGGCCACGAGGCGGCGGGCACCATTACCGCGATCGGCAGCAATGTCAGCAATCTTGCCGTTGGTGACCGGGTCTGCATGGAACCAGGCGTTCCCGACCTGTCGTCGCGGGCATCCAAACTCGGATTGTACAACATTGATCCGAATGTCCGCTTCTGGGCGACGCCGCCCCACCATGGCATCCTGACGGCCTATGCCGTGCACCCGGCAGCATTTACCTATCACCTGCCGGCCACCGTCTCCTTTGCCGAAGGCGCGATGGTCGAGCCTTTCGCGGTCGGCATGCAGGCGGCCGCCCGGGCGCGGATCATGCCGGGCGATGTGGCCGCCGTGATCGGCTGTGGGCCGATCGGGATCATGGTGGCCCTGGCCGCCCTGGCCGGTGGCTGCAGCCGGGTTTTCATCTCGGATTTCAGTGCCGAAAAGCTGGCGATCGCCGGCCGCTATCCGGGCATTACGCCGGTCAATATTTCCGAAACCGCCTTTGCCGATGTCATCAAGCGCGAAACGGCGGGCTGGGGCGCGGATTTGGTGTTCGAGGCAAGCGGCAGTCCCAAGGCCTTCAGAGGTATTTTCGATCTGCTGCGGCCGGGCGGCGCGCTGGTTCTGGTCGGGCTGCCGGTCGAACCGGTGGAGCTCGATGTGCCCGGCGCCATCTCCAGGGAAATTCGCATCGAGACCGTGTTTCGCTATGCCAATATTTTCGATCGTGCCCTGGCGCTGATTGCCTCCGGCAAGGTCGATCTGAAGCCGCTGATCACCTGCACATTCGATTTCAAGGACAGCATCAAAGCATTCGAGCGGGCAGCGGCCGCCAATCCCAGCGACGTGAAGATCCAGATTCTGATGCAAAACGGGGAGAACTGAAATGGCGAATATCGTATGTTCCCATGTCGACAAATCCTATGGGGCAATCAGCGTCATCAAGGACTTCAACCTTGATGTGGCTGACCAAGAGTTCGTCGTGTTCCTGGGCCCATCCGGTTGTGGCAAGTCGACGCTGATGCGGATGATTGCAGGCCTTGAAGACATATCCGGCGGCGATGTCATCATCGGCGGTACGACGGTCAACGACCTGCCGCCGCGCGATCGCGGCGTTGCCATGGTTTTCCAAAACTATGCGCTCTATCCGCATATGACGATCTACGACAACATCGCTTTCGGCCTCAAACGCATGAAGATTCCGGTGGCTGAGATCGACCAGCGCATCCGCGCCGTCTCGGCGACGCTCGGGCTTGATCCTTATCTCGAACGCAAGCCGGCGGCCCTGTCGGGCGGACAGCAGCAGCGTGTGGCCATCGCCCGGGCGATGATCAAGACGCCACGTGTCTTCCTGTTCGACGAGCCCCTTTCCAATCTTGACGCAAAACTGCGCAACCACATGCGTGTCGAGATCGCCAGGCTGCACCAGAAGCTGAAAACCACGACCATCTATGTCACCCATGATCAGCTCGAGGCCATGACGCTCGCCGACCGTATCGTCTTGATGAAGGAGGGCAGTATCGAACAGGTCGGCACCCCCGCAGAAATCTATGAGCGGCCGCGCACGCTGTTTGTTGCCGGATTTATCGGGACGCCGAACATGAATTTCATCGAGGCGACCGCCCGGAAGGACGGCGCCGGATGGTTGCTGCATGTGCAGGGTGGTGCATTCTCCGTGTCTGGCAGCCGGTTTCTCTTGTCGGACGGCATGAAGGTCGTGATGGGCATACGCCCGGCCGATCTGCGTGTGGCAAACGGCGACGCCACGGCAGCCAACCGGGTCGCCGGGACCGCAGACCTGGTCGAGTTCCATGGCAACGATGCGCTGGTGACGTTCATGTTTGGCGGACAGGAAATCGGGGCGCTGGTGAAAGCGAGCGCATGTCCGAGCCAAGGCGACAGGGTAGACTTCATTGCCGACGAGACGCGGCTGCATCTATTCGATGCGGCAACCGGGTTGAGCATTTTGGCCTGAGCGGGAGAACGGTTGAAGGCGCTGTTGTGGGTGGGCTTCAGCCCACACCACACGCAATTCGCACCGGCGGCTTCATCATTCGATGATGGTGATTTTCGATCCGTTGAGGAATTTTGCCGGTTCGAAGCTGCGGGCGATGGCCATGGGAACCATCAGGAGCTGGATGGGCAGAATTTCGAGAACGGGCAGGAGCCCTTCGGCGACTTTCGGCAGGGCGAGCGTCTGCACGCTGGCGGACGCAGCGGTGTTTGCATCTTCCGGCTCGATCACCAGGCAACGGCCGCCAAAACCGGCAATGTCGTTGGCTGTCTTGGCGTTCAGGCTGCGTCCGGCACCGTCGCCCATGAAGAGGATGCTGCGAAAGCCGTCGCGGACCAGTTCCAGCGGTCCGTGGCGAAACTGGCCGCCTGACAGTGCACTTGTGTACGCCTTGGCGGCTTCGGCAGTGACAAGGGCTGCCATCGCGGCACTGCCGTAACTCGTTCCCCGGCCGATGAAGACGATGGGCTGGTCGTGGCCGATGAAGGCGAGAAGTTTTGGCGCTTCAGTCTGCATCTGCGGGATCAGCGTCTCGACGCTGTCCGCCAGCGCATCAATCTCCTGCTGCAGATCGTTCTTGCCGCCCAGCAACAGCGTTTCCAGAATGTAGAGAGCAACAAGCCCGGCCGTATAGGTCTTGGTCGAAACAGTTTGCTCCGGTCCGACTTCGGTTGCCATCGACAACCCCGCCCAGCGGGTCAGAGAGTTTTCCGGTGTGTTGGTGATGCTGACGCGCAGACTCGATGCCGTATCGATCTCGGCCATGCGGCGAAGCTCGACGCTTTCGCCGGACTGGGAGATGGCGATGATCATCGTGCCGTCGCGCAGCAGTGCGGGCGCCTGCTGAATGAGCTCGGATGTATCCCAGAGTGAGACCGGAATGTTCAGGCCTTCGCTGAGGCGCAGCCATGTGCCATAGGCGCTGAAGAGCGAACCACCCATGCCTGTCAGGATGAGGTGCCGGATGACGCCGCTGTCGATTGCGGCCCGCAGTCCTTCGACCTTGCCAGCAAAGTCTGTCGTCAGGAACTTCGCCATGGAGCGGATTGCGGCGGGCTGTTCGGCGATTTCATCGAGGTAGGATTTGGACACGGAAACTCCATCAGGCTGTTTGTTTGAGAAATATCTGGGCGGCGGCGCCGATCATTCCGGCGTCGTTGCCGAGCGAGGCGAGGGCGAAGCGCACATTTTTCAGGTAGAGATCGAGGCCGCAGAGACGGGCCTCGTCTTCGATGGGCTTCAGCAGGAGATCGCCGGCCGCACTGAGACCGCCGCCGACAAGGATGACCGAGGGGGCAAAGATGTGCGCCCAGGTGGCGGCCGCGCGGCCGATCAGGCGGCCAGCCTCGTCCAGGATGCCTATGGCGGCCGCATCACCGTCGAGCGCGCAGTAAACAATGTCCGAGGCATCGGCGGGCTGGCCGCGCTGAGCTGCGCGTTTTGCAATGGCGCTGTGGGGATTGGCGCAGGCATAGCTGGATGCCGTGCCATTCAGGGCATGACCCGAGGCCATCGATTCCAGGCAACCGAGACAGCCCTGGCGGCATCGTTTCGGCTGGTCGATGTTCATGATGACGTGACCGGCGTCGCCGAGGCAGCCGCCATAGGTGACAAACGGTTTTCCATCCACCGTGAAGGCGACGCCAATCCCGGTTCCGGCCGTGATCAGCAACAGGCGGCCTGCCTCCCGGTCGCGCCCGAACATGGCTTCGGCAAGGCCGGCGGCGGTGGCGTCGTTCTCCATGCGGGCGGCAAGCGAAAACGGCCGCCCGATGCTTTCGGCGAGCGGGAAATCGTCCAGGGCCGGGATGTTGCCGAGCGTCCCCGAAAGATTATCGGGGTGGATGAGGCCCGGAAAGCCGATACCGATGCCGATGGGCCGGGCGGCGGGGTTGTGTGCCATGATCTCGCGGATCGCCGCAGCATACTGAGCGACGATGGTTGTTGCATCGTCGCCGGGCTCGATGACCAAACGCACGCGATCTTCGACCACGCCTTCGGACGACACGAGACCGATCTTCGTGCTGCCGCCGCCGATGTCGATGCCGATCGCGTGGGTTGGTTTCGACACGGCCATCCCCTACAACCGGTACCGGTTGACGTTAAGCATGAAGCCGTCGCCCTTGTAGACCGAGCGCACGTATTCGACGGCCTGGTCCGTATCGGTGACGGTGACGCGCCAGACGGTGATGACTGGTGATCCTTCCGCGATCTGCAGCAGCGCCGCTTCTTCCGCATTTGCGGCGACCGGCTCGAACAGGGCGTCCGTCCAGGTCGGCACGATGCCCCATGTCGACGTCATTTCGTCATAAAGGGACGAGCCCTCGAAAATGGCGCGCGTGGCGGAGGGATAGAGCCGGGCCGGCAGGTAGGCATCCTCGATCGCGACGGGGTTGCCATCGATCGAGCGCACGCGGCGCAGGAAGATGAAATCGGCGCTGTTGTCGCTGCTGGCTTCGAGATGGCCCTGAAACCGGGCGGGCAGTTTCTCGCCGTCGCGGTAGTCAATGATGGCGGAACTCGGCGTGCCGCCGAGCCTGCGCACTTCGGAGGTAAAACTGTGGAAGCCCGAGACGCCGCGCATGCGCGACGCGGTCTTGAAATAGCCCCGGCCGTGCTCGCTGTAGATGACGCCGCGCGTCTCGAGCTGCTTCAGCGCCTGGCGGACCGTGACGCGGGAGACGCCGAATTCGCGGGACAGTTCGCCTTCGGAGGGAAGCGCATAGGTGGCGTCGCCGCGCGACTTGACCGCCGTGTCGAGAATTTCCGCCACCTGAATATACATCGGGACGGCGCCGCTCTTGCGGATGGGTTTCTTCCAGGTGTCGGACACGTTCTTCTCTTTTCAGTTCATTTCGATCGCGAGAGCAAAGGCCGCCGCTCTCTAACTTGTCAACATAAGTCTCAAGCCATGGGCCGGCTTTTGCCTCAGCTGTTATCTCCTGGCGATAACGTCGGCAATCTTTTCGGCCACCATCATGATCGGCGCATTGATATTGGCCGAGGGCACGCGCGGCAGGATAGACCCGTCGACGATGCGCAGGCGCTCCAGACCGTGGACGAGCCCGGAGGAATCGACGACGGAGAGGTCGTCCGAACCCATCCGGCAGGTGCTTGTCGGGTGGTGCTCGGTGTTGGCGATCGTGCGCAGCCAGGCTTCGATGTCAGCGTCGGAGGCCTTCCGGTCCGGCGTCTCGACAGCTTCGCCTCTGTAGCGCGACCAGGCCGGTTGCTCCGCCATCTCCAGCGTCTTGCGGATGCCGCCGATCATTTCCAATGTGTCGCGGCGGTCCGTCAGGTAGTTGAAGCGGATCGACGGCTTGGCGGCCGGGTCGGCGGATTTCAGCGCGATGCTGCCACGGCTGTGCGGCCGCATCTGGCTGACGAAATACTGAAAACCGTCGGATATCTTCACCTTGCCGGACTGGAAATCGGCGAGGAACGGCAGGAACTCATGCTGCATGTTGAAGTAGTCGACCGCGTCGTTGCTCTTGAAGAAGGCGCCGACTTCGAAGAAATTCGTGGCGCCGAGCCCGGTCTTGAACAGCAGCCATTCGATGCCGAGCTTTAGGCGGCCGATGGTGTTCAGCTGCTTGCGGATCGATACGCCTTCGGCGGACCGGAACCGCAGCGGCGCCACCACGTGGTCCTGCAAATCGGCGCCGACACCCGGTAGATGCGCCAGCGACGCAATGCCATGGGCCGAAAGCGCGCCGCGCTCGCCGATGCCCGACAGCATCAGCAGATGCGGCGAGCCGACCGTGCCTGCGGACAGGATGGTTTCGCGTGCCGCCCGGATCTGTCGCCGTGTGCCGCGCTGAGAGAGTGTTACGCCGATGGCGGTGCGGCCATCGAAATCGATCTTTTCGACCAGGCAGCCCGTGAGAATAGTGAGGTTTTTGCGGCCAGCCGCAGGTTTCAGATAGGCAAGGCTGGTGCTGCAGCGGACGCCGTCACGAATGTTGGCCTGCGTGACGTGCACGCCTTCCTGATTGCCGCTGTTGTAATCGCCGGCATCGCGCAGGCCGAACTCCTGGCCTGCCTTCAGAAAGGATTGATAGAGCGGATGCTCTGCCTTGCTGCGGACCACGGTGATCGGCCCGGATCCGCCGCGCGCAGGATCGCGGCCGCCCTCGAAACTTTCCATCTTCTTGAAATAGGGCAGGCAATCCTTGAAGTCCCAGCCCTCGGCGCCGAGGTCACGCCATCCATCATAATCCTGTGCCGCGCCGCGCACGAAGACCATGCCGTTGATGGACGAGCTTCCGCCCAAGCCGCGGCCGCGGGCCTGGCCGATGCTGCGGCCGTGAAGCTCGGGCTCCGGCTCGCTTTCGAATTTCCAGTTGTAGCGATCGCTCTCGATCGGAAAGGTCAGGGCCGCAGGCATCTGGATGAAGATGCTCCGGTCACTCGACCCGGCCTCGACAAGGCACACGGTAACCGCCGGATTCTCCGTCAGCCGGCTTGCCAGGATGCAGCCTGCGGACCCTGCGCCGACAATGACGTAATCGAATTCGGAGGCCTGGACGCTCATGATGTTCTTTCAATCCTTACCGTTGCGGTGAATGGCAACGAGGCAGTTCGCTGTGTTCTCAAAAACCGGCTTGCATCGACATTATGCCATTTTAGGAGAGGCACTAGACAGGTTTGCAAGCCTGTGTTAGCTAGTCTTTAACATGTAGTAACAAGTTGTCAAGCGGTCAACATAACTACATGTCCGTCTAACCTTGGAGCGAAGAACAATGAAAAACAGGGGAATGATCTCATTGATCGCCGCAGTTGCGGCTTTCGGCCTATCCACAAGCGCCTATGCCATCGACTGGAAACAGCAGTCCGGCAAGGAAATAACGGTGCTCCTCAGCGAACATCCCTGGACGGCGTCGCTGCGTACGCATCTCACCGAATTCGAAGCGGCGACCGGCATCAAGGTGCGGATCGACGGCTTTGCCGAGGATCTTTATACGGACCGGATGAACCTGGCGGTTCGCTCAAGCGAGCCGGTGGCCGATGTCTACATGGTGCAGATGGACTCTGCACTGTTCACCCAGTGGGAGGCAGGCGTCGTCGAGCCGCTGACGCCTTACATCGATGATGCAGCCAAGACCGAGGCCGACTACAATCTTGCAGATTATCCGCAGGGCTTTCGCGATGGCGCGTCTTTCCCGGTCGGTGATGCCAATCCACAGCTCTACGCCATACCGATTTCGTTCGAGGCCTATACGCTGTTCTACAACAAGGATCTCGTCGGCAAATATCTGGGCGGCAAGCTTCCCGCCACAATGGACGAACTGATCGCGGCTGCCAACAAGATTTCGGCGGAAGGCGACGGCAAGATTTTTGGCGCCTCGATGCGCGGCAAGCGCTCTGCCGAACTGGTCGATACGATGACCGGCATCGTGCTTGATGCCTGGGGCACGGAAAAGGCCGATCTTCCCTATAATCTCTGGTTCGACGGTGATTGGTCGAAGCCGCGTTTCAACGACCCGCGCATTGCCAAGGGCCTGTCCTATTATGCGGGCCTGCTGAAGGCCGGCCCGCCGAGCGTGCTGTCCTATGGCTGGGAGGACGCGAGCCGGTTCTTCTCGCAGGGCAATGCGGCCTTCTTCGTCGATGCCTCGGTCTTCGGGCCCGGTTTCGAAGATCCGAAAACCTCGGCGATCGCCGGCAAGGTCGGCTACGCTCCGCTGCCCGCCTCCGAGGGTTCGATCGGCTATAGCGGTCACTGGAGCTGGGGCGTGTCCATTCCGAAGAACTCGCCGAACAAGGATGCGGCCTGGCTCTTCGTGCAATGGGCAACCTCGAAGAAGCTGACGGCTGAGCTTGGAACGGCCACGGGCGGTGCGCCGCGCGATTCTTCATGGGCGGACCCGGCCTATGTCGCGGCCCTCAACCCCGGCTATGTCGAAGCGGTCAAAACCCAGATGCAGCACACCCGCCCGACTTCGGTGTTTCGGCAGGGCTGGAGCGACGTGGTGCTGATGATCGTCGATACGATCCATCAGATCTATGGCGGCACCCCGCCGGCAGAGGCGGTCGAAGAGCTGCAGACGACAGTGGCGGATTCCATCAACTAACGAGCAAAAGGCAAGGCCGAGGCACCGCCCGGCCTTGCCGATCCGCCAAGATCTGGTCCAAACCGCAGGATTGAATCCATGCATCGAGAGAAACATTTCCGTTGGCTGATCCTGCCCTGCATTCTCCTGCTGGCGGCCGGAACGCTCTATCCCATCATCTATGCCGGCTATCTGTCGCTCTTGGAATGGAACTGGGGTGCCACCAGCAAGTTCGTGGGCTTGCGCAATTTCTCCCGCATCCTGTCGGGATCGAGCTTTCCCAAAGCGCTGTTCAACACTTTCTATTTCGCCATTTCCGCCGTCGTCATCGAGACTCTGCTGGGTCTTGGCCTTGCCCTTGCTATCAACCGCATCACGGTCGGTGCCGGCCTGATCCGGACCCTGATGATCATGCCGCTGATGGTGTCGGGCATTGCCGTGTCGCTGATCTGGAAGGTGATGCTCGATCCCACCCTTGGCATCGTCAACTATCTGTTGTCCCTGATCGGCATTGCCGGTCCGGCCTGGCTCGGCACCGTGCCGACGGCCATGCCCTCGATCATCATGATCGATACCTGGTGGCAGACCGCCTTCACCTTCATCATTCTCTCTTCGGCGCTGAAAAGCTTGCCAAGCGAGCCTTTCGAGGCCGCGAAGCTGGAGGGGGCGACGCCGTTCCAGACCTTCCGCCATGTCACTCTGCCGATGCTCAAACCCGTGCTGATCACCGTCATCATCTTCCGCACGATCGACACGCTGAAAGTCTTCGACATCATTTTCGGTACCACCGGCGGCGGGCCGCTCAGGGCCACGGAAACCGTGCAGACGCTGGCCTACCAGACCGCCTTCAAGTCCTACAAATTCGGGGAATCCGCAGCCATTGCCGTGGTCTTCTCGCTGATCATTCTCACCCTTTGCATCATCTATCTGATGATCGACAGCGACGATGGAGAAAAGGCATGAGTGCTCGGGCTTCCACCATGCGTTCCGGTCTTGTCGTCCCCTATCTGGTCGCGCTCATTGCCGTCACGATTTCGCTCTTTCCGATCTACTGGATCCTGACCATCGCGCTGAAGACGCGGATCGACGCCTTCGCCATGCCGCCCGTCTGGTTCTTCACGCCCATCTGGGAAAACTTCGGCAAGGCCTGGTCGTCGACGGGTTTTTCGTCCGGCTTCTTCAACAGCCTTATCGTCTGCATCATCGGCAATGTCATCGCGCTTGCGGCCGGCATTCCTGCCGCCTATTTCCTCAACCGCCGCAATGCACCGGGACGCCGCACCATTCTTGTCTGGCTGCTGATTTCCTACATGTTGCCCGAGTTCCTGTTCATCGTGCCGATGTACGTGTTTTTCCAGTGGATCGGGCTTTACGATACGGTCTTCGGCCTGGCGCTGATCTACCAGATTTTCACGCTGCCCTTCACCATCTGGCTGCTGCGCGCCTTCTTTGCCGATATTCCGGCAGCGCTCGCCGAGGCGGCAAGCCTCGAGGGTGCCACCGTCTGGCAGACGATCTGGAAAATCTATGTGCCGATCGCCGCTCCCGGCATTGCTGCCACGGTCATCCTCAACAGCATCAAGATGTGGAACGAGCTGACGATTGCTCTGGCGCTGACCTTCCGCGATGCGCAGACCGTAACCTTGGCGGTTGCCGGCTTTCGCGGCTACGCCTCGATCGACTGGGGCGCCATGTCGGCCGCATCGATCATCATCATCCTGCCGATGGCGCTCTTCGCCATCCTTGCGCAACGCCGCATCGTCCAGGGCCTCAGCCTCGGCGCTGTCAAGTAACGCCGCTTAACGCGACAAGAAGGAACCGATCCCATGTCCGCAGCCGTCTCCCTCAAGAACGTCGATATTTCCTACGGTCCCGTTGACGTCGTCAAAAATCTCGATCTGGATATCAAGCTCGGCGAGTTCGTCGTTTTTGTCGGCCCGTCCGGTTGCGGCAAGTCCACGACCCTGCGCCTGATCGCCGGACTGGAGGCGAGCCGGAATGGAGACGTGGCGATCGGCGGGCGCCGGGTCAACGATCTCGATCCGGCAAAACGCGACGTGGCAATGGTCTTTCAGAACTACGCGCTGTTTCCGCACATGTCGGTGTCCGACAACATCTCCTTCGGCATGCGGCTTCGCGGCGACGACCGCGACACGATCGAGAAAAGCGTTGCTGAGGTCGCCCGCATGGTCGATCTTCAGGACCAACTGCACAAGCGGCCGGGCGCGCTTTCCGGCGGACAGCGCCAACGCGTTGCCCTGGCCCGCGCCATCGTGCGCAAGCCGTCGGTCTTTCTGTTCGACGAGCCGCTGTCGTACCTCGATGCCGAGTTCCGCGCGGCCATGCGCTACGAACTCGGCCGGCTTCACAAGCAGCTCGGTTCGACGATGATCTACGTGACGCACGACCAGGTGGAGGCCATGACCATGGGTGACCGGATCGCCGTGCTGGCGCCGCTGAAGCAGGCCGGAAAATCCAATCTCATGCAGTTCGGCACGCCGGACGAGGTCTATCATCGTCCGGCCAACCTGTTCGTCGCCAAATTCATCGGCTCGCCGCCGATGAATTTCTTCGAGGCCCGCAGCGCTGGCGGCGCGGCGATGATCGGCCCGCTGCAACTCGATCTGCACGCCGGGCAGCGGACAGCGGAAGAGATGACCGTCGGGATACGGCCCGAACACGTCGAGATTGACGCCCTGGCGGCGTGCAGTATCGAGGGAACCCTCGAAAGCATCGAAAACCTCGGCCATGAAAAACTGTATTTCTTTGCCACCCCGCACGGACGGATTATCGCAAGGGCAGGGAGCAATCTCGCCGAGAAGGCGCTTGGAGCGACGGTCAAACTCGGTCTGCCGAGCGAAAAACTGCACGTTTTTGATCGCAGAGGCGGTGAACGACTCTGATTCAAATGGTTCACTGGAGTAGGGACGTTAACAATTTACGGACCGCAGCACGTTGCCTGCGGGTTGGCGGCTGAACAATGCCCCGTCTTTGAGGCCGCTAGGGACCGCCGGGCTTGGCGCCTCTTTCAGGGAAAAGCCGCAAGGCCTGCGGCAAGACCGCTGCCGTTCTCCTTGACGGTCTCCATCGCCACGTTTGTCGAGGTGCTGGCGACATAGGGGAGATTGGAGATCCGCTCGCCCAATACCTCGCGATACCGCCGGATGTCTCTTGTTCTGATCTTGAGCAGATAATCAAACCGGCCCGCTATCATGTGGCACTCTTCGACTTCCTTAATTTTTTTTACAGCGGTGTTGAACTTGTGAAGCGCATCTTCCTGGGTGCTCGTCAGCTTTACCTCTGCGAAGGCGATGTGCTCGAGTTGCAGCTTGGAGGGATTGATAATTGCGGTGAAGCCTTCAATGTAGCCCTCTGAGATAAGCCGTTTCATCCTGAGTTGGCAAGGCGTTTTCGAAAGGCCTATCTTGGACGCCAAATCAGTCACGGAGATCCGGCCATCGGCTGACAATAGCTCAAGAATTCTTCGATCATAATGGTCGATTTCACTAGAAGTAGACGATTCTATGGGCATATCGTCCTCATGTTCAGACTAAAAAAGTTTCGAAGCCATATATCACGCCGAAATGAAGTCGAAAAGCCTAATTGATTTATGGTAATTTCAACGAATGAACCCGGAACCGCAGGTTTCGGAAGCCGAACCGTCACAAGGGTTGCCCATGTCCTCGCTGCCACTTTCCAGTTCCGAACCAAATTCCGGCCGGCCGTTTGCAGCTTTTGCTCCGCCAATTCGTCAACAATCGCCCCTTCGGCAGGCCATCACGGCGGCGTACCGGACCCCGGAACCCGACTGCCTGCCGCCTCTGGTCGAAGCCGCCCGCATCCCGGAGGCGACCAAAGTCAGCGTTGCCAGGACAGCGCGCACGCTCATCGAGGCCTTGCGCGCCAAGCACAAAGGCACCGGGGTTGAGGGCCTCGTTCACGAATATTCGTTGTCCAGCCAGGAAGGCGTGGCGCTGATGTGCCTTGCCGAGGCGCTCCTTCGTATTCCGGACACCGAGACGCGCGATGCACTCATCCGTGACAAGATCGCGGAAGGAGACTGGAAGTCCCATCTCGGCGGCACGAAATCGATGTTTGTCAATGCGGCAACCTGGGGCCTGGTGGTCACGGGCAAGCTCACGTCGACCGTGAACGACAGGGGCCTCGCCGCTGCCCTCACCCGCCTGATCGCGCGGGCCGGCGAACCGGTTGTCCGCCGCGGCGTCGACATGGCAATGCGGATGATGGGCGAGCAGTTCGTGACGGGCGAGACCATCGACGAGGCAATCAAGCGCTCAAAGCCGCTCGAAGCCTGCGGTTTCCGGTATTCCTATGACATGCTCGGCGAGGCTGCCACCACGGCCGCCGACGCCGCGCGGTATTTCCGCGACTACGAACATGCGATCCATGCGATCGGCAAGGCCTCGAGCGGCCACGGCGTCTACGAAGGCCCCGGCATTTCGATCAAGCTGTCGGCGCTGCATCCCCGCTACAGCCGTGCACAGACCGAGCGTGTGATCGGCGAACTTCTCCCCAAGGTGAAGCAGCTTGCCCTCCTCGCCAAACAATATGACATCGGGCTGAACATCGACGCCGAAGAGGCGGACAGACTCGAGCTTTCGCTCGACCTGCTCGAGGAGCTGAGCCTCGACAAGGATTTCGGCGGCTGGAATGGTCTCGGTTTCGTCGTGCAGGCTTACGGCAAGCGCTGCCCGTTTGTGCTGGACTACATTATCGATCTCGCCCGCCGTTCGGGCCGCCGCATCATGATCCGTCTGGTGAAGGGCGCCTACTGGGACGCCGAAATCAAGCGGGCCCAGGTGGATGGCCTTGAAGGTTTTCCCGTCTACACGCGCAAGGTCCACACGGACGTCGCCTATGTCGCGTGCGCCCGCAAGCTTCTTGCCGCGCCGGACGCCGTGTTCCCCCAGTTCGCCACGCACAATGCGCAATCGCTGGCAACGATCTTCGAACTTGCAGGGCCAGACTTCCAGATCGGCAAGTATGAATTCCAGTGCCTCCATGGCATGGGCGAGCCGCTCTATGATGAGGTGGTCGGCAAAGGAAAACTTGATCGGCCCTGCCGCATCTACGCGCCCGTCGGCACCCACGAGACCTTGCTTGCCTACCTCGTCCGCCGCCTTCTGGAAAACGGCGCGAACTCATCGTTCGTCAACCGAATCTCGGATGAAAATGTCTCTGTCGACGAGCTCATCGCCGATCCGGTTGATGTCGTGGAAGCGATGCCGGTTATCGGCATGCCGCACGACCAAATCTCGCTGCCGTCGGCTCTCTATGGGCGTGAGCGGGTCAACTCCAGGGGTCTCGATCTTTCCAACGAAGGAACACTGGCGGCCCTAGCCTCGCAATTGCAGGGCACTGTCAACAAGGACTGGCATGCGACCCCCCTGCTTTCGGATGGTTCGCTGCAAGGCGAGACGCGTCCGGTCCTGAACCCGGCCGACCACAGCGATATTGTTGGAGCGGTAACCGAACTTGGCGTCGAAGATGCGCCGCGGATCGCACGGATGGCTGCGGAAGGGGTTGCCCAATGGGCTGCCACGTCTCCATCGGACAGGGCCAATTGCCTTGAACGAGCGGCCGATCTCATGCAGGAACGCCTGGAAATCCTGATGGCGATTGCCATGCGGGAAGCAGGCAAGTCCGCTGCCAACGCGGTCGGTGAGGTGCGCGAAGCCATCGATTTTCTCCGCTACTACGCCGTTCAGGCGCGCAAGACCCTCGGTCCCTCGCATGTCCCGCTCGGTCCGGTCCTTTGCATCAGCCCCTGGAACTTCCCTCTCGCCATCTTCACCGGGCAGGTTGCCGCCGCACTTGTCGCTGGGAACTCCGTTATGGCCAAGCCCGCCGGCGTGACCCCGATCATCGCCTTCGAGAGCGTGAAAATCCTGCATCAGGCTGGGGTTCCTCGTGGCGCTTTGCAGTTCGTCCCCGGTAGCGGAAGACTGGGCGCTGCGCTTGTTGCGGCACCAGAGACCGCAGGTGTCATGTTCACGGGCTCGACAGAGGTGGCCCGTCAGATCCAGGCACAACTCGCCGAACGGCTCTCTGCTTCTGGAAAGCCGATCCCCTTGATTGCTGAAACGGGTGGGCAGAACGGCATGATCGTCGACTCGTCCGCTCTCGCCGAGCAGGTGGTCTTCGACGTTATCTCTTCGGCATTCGACAGTGCGGGGCAGCGTTGTTCGGCCCTGCGTGTGCTGTGCCTCCAGGAGGATGTCGCCGACCGTACCCTGGCGATGCTGAAGGGCGCTCTGAAGGAGCTTTCGATCGGCCGGACAGACGAGCTGAAAATCGACATCGGCCCTGTCATCAACGCGGGAGCCAAGGAGGAGATCGAGAAACACATCGAGCGGATGCGGTCGCTCGGCTGCAAGGTCGACCAACTTCCTTTGCCTGCCAGTGCCGAACTGGGAACTTTCGTCGCCCCGACGATCATCGAGCTCAAGATGATGTCGGACCTCACCCGCGAAGTGTTTGGGCCAGTCCTGCATGTGATGCGTTATCGCCGGGAGGATCTCGACAGGCTTATCGATGAGGTCAACGATTCTGGTTACGGCCTGACCTTCGGTCTCCACACGCGCCTCGACGAGACGATCGAACACGTGACGAGCAAAATCAAGGCGGGCAATCTCTATGTGAACCGCAACATCATCGGTGCCGTGGTGGGTGTCCAGCCGTTCGGCGGCCGCGGACTGTCCGGTACGGGTCCAAAGGCCGGTGGCCCGCTCTATATTGGCCGCTTGGTGCAGCGTGCTCCCGTGCCGCCCCGCCATAGCTCTGTTCATACCGATCCGGCGCTTCGCGAATTTGCATCCTGGCTTGGCCGCCGCGGCCACAATGCCGATGCGGACGCGGCGCGCGACCTTGCTGACATCTCCGCGCTCGGCCTCAATCAGGAACTGGTGGGACCTGTCGGCGAACGAAACCTTTACGCGCTGCATCCTCGCGGCCGCATTCTTCTTGTACCCCAGACCCAACGTGGGCTTTTCCGCCAATTGGCTGCCGCGCTCGCGACCGGCAACGACGTGGTGATCGACACGGCTTCGAATCTTGAGCGGGTTTTGACGTCACTCCCCGCTTCGATCGCATCGCGGGTTTCATGGAACTCCGACTGGGCGGCCGCCGGGCCGTTCGCCGGAGCGCTGGTCGAAGGCGATACCCTGCGCATTCAGGAGGTCAACAGGAAGATTGCGACGCTCGGTGGACCTCTCGTCCTGGTACAGGCCGCGACCACAGAGGAGTTGAACACAGACAACGGTGCGTATTGCCTGAACTGGTTGCTCGAAGAGGTGTCGACGTCGATCAACACCGCAGCGGCAGGCGGTAATGCCAGCCTGATGACCATCGGCTGACCTCCACACGCCAAGGAGGAATGGCAATGGCATCAGATGAAAACCGGCATAAGCCGCAGGACGACCTGCTGCTCAGATACAAGCCTCTCGGACTTAAGGCCGTTGTGGCAGCGCATGAAGTCAAAGGCAAAGCCGAGCCTGCGGCTTTGCCCGTTGAGCCGTTCTCTGGACCGTTGCCGGAGGGGTTTCATATGCCCATGGAGCTGGATTGATATGATAGGGCGGATTTCAAAACCGCCAGATTCTAGACTTTACCGCCGCACCAAGTCTGCTTTTTACCGGTCCATTTCCGGGCCAGACCTTCCTTGACCAATTGCCCTCCCACGGATTCGCCGTGGCGGATGAGGACGCGCAGGGTTTGGCCTGTGCCGCCATCCTGGCGTCCGGTCGCCTCGATCTCGGTGAAGGGGCCGGCGTTCAGGAGGTCTTTCAGACGCATCATCGTTTCCATGCCGCGTCTGCGTTCGTTCTCGCATTTGGCCTGCCGGGTTTCGGGTGTGGCGATATCGGCGATGTGGATTTTCTTGCCGTTGTGCACGATGGTGCTGCTGTCGCTGACGCAATTGTCGGTGCGAGAGGCGCAGAGGTACCAGGTACCGGCGAAGGCTGGTTCGGCCGCCGTCAGCTCTCCGGCCGGGCGCTGGACGGGTTTCGGCAGGGAGACGAGCGTGGCTTTGCGCTCCACGGCCCGTTCGGCCGTTCGCTGTGCCGTCACCTTGTGCCGTGGTTCGGGAAGCGTTTTGCGAGCCTCGTGTTTTTCCGATTTTTCCGCAGGAAGATAGCGGCCGACAAATTTCATCGCGGCCGTCTGATTTTCCTGGAACAGGATGCCGCCGGCGGCCAGCAGGCCGACAATGATCCAGGCACCCATGCCGCCTGTTTTTTTAGAGCGGCGGGAGGGCCGCCTGCGGGTTCTGCTGGGTGATGATTTTGCCACGGTGATGTCTCCAATCGCGCCAGTTTTGCCCGGGACGTTTGAAGATCTGGTTACCGTGGTGGCCGAAGGGATCACCGCAGGGCGGCGAGGCGCATCAGGGGCTGCCCTGCGCCTGCAGCCGTCCCCGGGAGCGTTCGCGGCCGCTGCCGGCCAGGCATTTTTCGGCTTCCTTCAGTTCCAGCGGCTCGAACAGCGCCCGGTATTCCGGCCTCAGCATGGCGGCCTCCATCGAAATGTCCTTGCGGCCGAGTTCGATCAGGCGTTCGAGCCCGGTCGTTCCCGGCTTGAACACAAGTTCTTTGGCGGCGTTGACGCCGCCCTTGAGCACGACGGCGCGGCGGAAGAGCACGGGGCGGAAGCCGAGGCCTGCACACATGTCGTAGAGCGCCAGCATTTCGGCATGGAATTTTTTCGCCGCAGTGGTGTTCATGCCGGTTCTCTCCGTCCGGCCCGTTGCCTTGGGTGTCTCGCTGGGGCTGTCCATCACGGCACGCAGGTCTTGAGTTCGGGGTCCCAGACGGCATCCTGACAGGGAATGTCGGCAAAATCCGAGACGACGAGAATGACGAAGGCCGCCACCACGACGGCGATCGCCGAGCCTGCTGCAAGAAGCCATTTCATCGGGATAGGATCCTGTTCGAGATGTGCTGTTTGTGCGCGACGGCTGCGGTTCTGTCAAACCGGATCGTGAGTGTGTCAGCGCACCGGCACATGCGCCATGGCATAGGCCTTGAACGTCTCGCAGAGGGTGTCGAAGCTGATCTTCAGGCTGGTAGCCGAGATCGTCACCGGGCTGCCGCACATGGCGAGGTTCTGCCGGGCGACAAAACGCATCAGGGCATTGTGGCGCCTGATGTAGGGTTCCGGATCGGCAACGTGGATGACCAGAATTTTCTGGTTTCGAATGGTGAAAATGCTGCTGGCGGTGATGTCGGACCAGGGAACAAAACCGGCAGAGACGCCGCTCGATGCGTCGAGGATACCTTGTGGCGAGAGGACCAGGGCAGGGCCGGTTTCGAAGAGTTTTTTCAGCGCGATAACACCGAAAATGCCGAAGAGCAGAATGCTGGCCAGGCCCATGCCGCGCAGGAAGAGTTCGTTGTAGCGATTGAGCAGGCTTTCATCGGTCAGCGTCAGCAGCCAGACGCCGAGCGCCACGAAAACCGCCGAGCCGAGAAAAATCAGCAGGGTTTTCGACCGGCTTCTTTCAATGACGGTTTCCTGTGACACATCCATGCTTTGTCTCCTGCTGCCTCGACGCTGGTCTTAAAGGACCGGATCGTCCCCGGCAATTGCCGCCGCGATCTCCCGGCACGGCGCCAGCTTGAACTTGCCCCGGTTCCGATGTTAGGTGCGCTGCAGCGAAACGTGAACCGGCGGTGGGTGTGCTTCCAGAACGACAGACCTATGCGGAGATCTACCGGGATTTCGTCTGGCAGATCCCTGAAAAATTCAACATCGGCAGTGCCGTCAGCGATGACTGGGCGGTGCGGGAGCCGGACCGGGTCTGCCTGCAGCATTTCAGCCCGGACGGTGCGCACCAGTCTTTGACCTATGGTGCGTTTGCGGCGCAGTCTTCATCCTTTGCGGCCGGCCTGCAGGCGCAGGGCATCGGGCGTGGTGACCGGGTGGCGATTTTTCTGCCGCAGGGGTTCGAAGCGGCGATTGCCCATGCCGGCATCTACAAGCTCGGTGCCATCGCCCTGCCCCTGGCGCTGCTGTTCGGCGTTGATGCGCTGGAATACCGGCTGGCGGATGCGGGCGCCTCGGCCATCGTCACCAATGCGTTCGGGCTGACAAAACTTGCCGCCGTGCGCGACCGGCTGCCGGCGCTGAAGCTGGTGGTGCTGGCGGGTGCCGAGCGCGATGGCTGTATTTCCTTCTCGCATCTGGTCACCGATTTTCCGTCCAACTTTGCCATTGCCGAGACCACGCCGGACGATCCGGCGATGATGATCTATACGTCGGGCACGACGGGCCCGCCCAAAGGTGCGCTGCATGGGCACCGGGTGCTTCTCGGCCATATTCCCGGCTTCCAGTTCCACCACGAATTCCTGCCGCAACCGGGGGACCGGCTGTGGACGCCGGCCGACTGGGCCTGGGCGGGCGGGCTGTTGAATGCGCTTTTGCCGTCACTTCTTCTGGGTGTTCCCGTCGTCTCGTCGCCGGGCCAGAAGTTCGACCCAGACATGGCCTACCGGATAATGGAAGAGATGGATGTGCGCAACGCCTTCATTCCGCCGACTGCGCTCAGGCTGATGAAGGCTGTGGAACGCCCGCGCGACACATACAGGCTCAACCTGCGCACCATCGGCTCGGCGGGCGAGGCGCTGGGGCGCGAGACCTATGAGTGGGCGCAGGCCAATCTCGGCATGACCGTCAACGAATTCTACGGGCAGACCGAGTGCAACATCGTGCTGTCGTCGTCGGCGAAAATGGGCGTGACGAAGCCCGGCAGCACCGGCAAGGCGGCGCCCGGCCACCGGGTGGCGATCATCGATGCGGCAGGCAATGAAATGCCGCCAGGCAGCACCGGCCAGATCGCCGTGCGGCGGCCGGACCCGGTGATGTTTCTCGGCTATTGGAACAACCCGGCGGCAACCGAGGCAAAGTTCATCGGCGACTGGATGACGACGGGTGATCAGGGCGTTCAGGATGCGGAGGGCTATGTGACCTTCTTCGGCCGCGACGACGATGTGATCACGTCCTCGGGCTATCGGATCGGTCCCGGCGAGATCGAGGATTGCCTTATCGGCCATCCGGCCGTGCAGCTGGCGGCGGCGGTCGGCAAGCCGGATGCGCTGCGCACCGAAATCGTCAAGGCCTATATCGTGCTGACGCCGGAGTTCACGGCGTCGGCAGTGCTGGAGGCCGGCATTCGCGACTGGGTGAAAAACCGGCTGTCGATGCACGAATATCCGCGCGAGATCGAGTTCGTCGATGCGCTGCCGCTGACGACGTCGGGAAAGGTCATCCGGCGTCTGCTGCGCGATCGCGCCGCCGCTGATCTTCCTGGCAAGGTTCTATGAGCGGCTGGTCATGGACCTGATCTTGTCGCGCAGCAGGCGGGCCATGTTGCGGGTGTTGCGGTAAAGGTGCAGCTGCGCTGCAGCCTGGCGCACGTCGCGGTCGCGGTTCTGGTGGAGGCCGATGACCAGCGTGCCCATCTCCTCGCGTTCTTCCCAGAAGCGGCTCATGACCGGGTGATCGGGCACCGCACAGGAATCCGAGCGCACGATGTTGGCGTCGTCCAGATGCCATTCGGTCAGTTCGGCCATCAGCAGCTTGCCGGGCGAGAAGCGGGCGTAGGTCTCGTCATAGGCCGTCTTCCAGGTGTAGGCTTCCCCCGCCATCATGAAGACGATCATCGAGGCGATGGGCTTGCCGTTCAGCTCCAGCGTGTGAATGCGCACGCCGTCGGTTTCGGCCAGATTGGTAATCGCCTCACGGGCAAAGGCGGCGCGGTAACGGTCGAGCACCATGGCGGTGCGGCGGGCACCCTTCCAGCCGCTGGCTTCCAGCGCCAGGAACTGTTCCATGCGGATGCGGATTTCCTCGGGCTGGCGGGCGACATTGTAGCTCACCTCGGCAATCTCTGAGAGCTTGCGCCACTGGCGCTGCAGCTCACGGTAATGGCCAGGCGAAATCGCCTTCTTCAGGTAGGCCGGCCCGTCCAGCAGGCTTTCCAGCATTGGCCGGCTGTAGGTATCGGTGACAGTGACGGGCAGGTTGCGGCCGATGGCGACGGCGCGCGCCAGCTGGGCGAATTTGCCTTTCAGCCTGATGTCCGGGAGCACCAGAACCGGTGGCAGGTTGGCGGCCTTGCTGCCAAGCACTTCGTAGAAATTGTCGATGGTCTCGGCGGCATCTTCGGCGTCGACCAGCGGCGTGCCAAGCGGGCCGAAGGGATTGGCCCAGCCGCGAATGATCGATGGGCCAATCGAGAAGCCGGGCTTTTCGATGGAGAAGGGCATGAGGAAGCGGATGCGGCTGCGGCGTGCGTCATTGTCGCGGATCAATGCCAGCCGGATGGTGCGGTCTTCGAGCCGCGGCATGGCCGGGGCCAGAAAGCGGCCGGTAAAGAAGACGTTCGGCTCCATCGCGCGGTTGGAGAGAAACTCCAGCTCGTCCTGCAGATCATAACCGGCGCGGGCCGGATACAGGCAAAGCTCGCGGCCGGGGCGGCCGGTCTGCAGCGTCTGTTCGGCGTCCGGTTTCTCGAAGCGCGCATGCGAAAGCTCGCCGACGATGCGGGCGGCGTGGCTGTTCATATCCTCGTAGGGGATCGGGGGCTGGGCCATGATCATGCAATCTTTTCAGGTTGAAAATGGGCAGGCGATTTTGAAAATGCAAAAACTATGATGCCGAATTTGTAACGGATGGCGACGTGCAGAAGGATCGCCTCGACCATCATCGCGCCCATGGCGGCGACGGCCGCGCCCGTCAGGCCGAACAGCGGGATCAGCGTGACGTTGAGGCTGATGTTGGCGGCAAGCGCCATGGCGTAGAGGTAGACGCAAAGCTTCTGCTCGCCGGCCATGGTCAGCAGTGTTTCGGCCGGGCCGATCAGCGCCTTGGAGAGGATGCCGGCAAACAGGATGGCCATCAGAGGATAGCCGGAGATGAAAGCCGGGCCGAACAGCGACAGGAGGAGCGGGCCGGCCAGAAGCATCAGCAGACCAACCGCCAGCGCCGGCCAGAAGGTCCAGCGGGCGCTTTCTATGGCGATCGTTGCCAGCTGGCTGCGATCCTTGTCGATCATCGCGGAAAACCGGGGCGCTGCGGCGGCCTTGACCGAGAAGATCACGAACTGCACCAGCGCCATCGTCTTGGCGGCGGCGAAGTAGATCGCCACCTGTTCGGGTTCGAGATAGAGACCGACGACGACGACGTCCGAATTGGTCAGCATGAAGCTGAAACCTTCGATGAAGAAGATCGGCAGGGCGACCATCAGCCAGGTGCGGAATTCGATCTTGCGCGGACCGGTTTCAAACCGGTTGCGCAGGCGCCAGGTGACGGTCAGGAACTGCGTCAGCGTGGTGATATAGGTCGCGGCCAGGGCAGAGACCATGGCAACCTTGGCCGTGTGCGGCTCACCGATCCAGGCGGCAAACATCATGAAGCCCAGGATGAGCAGCGGGCGGATGATATAGGTCGGGCTGAGCGCCACCACCGGCCAGCTGTTGGCACGGGCCGTGCCATCCAGCACATCGCCGAGGGCGATCATCGGCAGGCAGAATGCGGCGAGATACAGCGGCAGGACATAGTAGCCGTGGATCAGATCACCGAACAGCCAGAGGCCCAGAAGTCCGGTGCAGGCGAGCGTGGTTGCGGCCAGGATCGCAAAAATCCGCGCCGTGGCGGTCAGTCCGCGAATTTCATCGCGGGCGCCCATGGCGTGGTATTGCGGCAGAAAACGGATCACGGTGGTGTGAAACCCGAGGCAGGACAGATTGCCGAACAGGACGACCAGAACCCAGACGAAAACGAAGATGCCGTATTCGAATTCGCCCATCAGCCGGGCGAGAATGATCTGCGAGATGAAGGCGATGGCGGCGCTGAAAATCCGGATTGCAAAGGCGATCAGCGCCGTGCGCTGCGCCTGGTTGCGCGGGTCGTTGCCTGTCAGGATGGGCAGAAGCCGATCCAGCAACGGCGAAAGACGCGCTCTCATCGCTGGCGGCAACATCCGTTCGGCTGTTTGAAACACTGCCATGAAAACAGAAACCTACATTACGCAATACAGGTTTCAACTGATGCCAGAACAGGGTTAAAAAAGGGTGGCTGTGCGGGCGTTTACGGTGACGAAATACTTTTCAGATTTTGCGCGGCAGCGATCCGACGAATGTATCGAAGGCTTCGAGGCTATAGCGCCACGTTCCGATGCCTGTCACATCAGGCATGGCATCCGGAAGCATCCAGAGGACCTTGCCCGGCACAGATTTTTCGATCGTGGCGTACCAGGCCATCAATGGTTCGTTCAAACGCACGTTGAGGTCGAAGTTGGATCGGTCGCGGACAGTATCTGCATCTCTCTGGTGGCGGGCGGTTTTCGCATCGATTGTTTTAAAGAGGTAAAGGTCTGCGAAGCCCATCCTTTGCTGACGGAAGGCTTCGCGAGTCGCTTCAAGCTGTGCCAGCCAATAGGACTGCGGGGCTTCGCCAATCTGCCAGAGGCACCAGTTATAGTGCGCTTTCAGGGGGTCCGTATCGCAGACGGCGACGCCCTGTGCTGTCTCCATTGACAGCGCCGCCGCCCATCGCCCGGCGTTCCAATCCGTCCAGCCTTCCGCTGCAGTTTGCTCCCCGTCCTTCCAGTTTGGCCGGGCTGTGGGATAACTTTCACGTACGAGCATGGATGCCGCATGCTTGCGGCACCATGTGGTCTTACCGGCTGCGCTGACACCTTCGACGACGATGATCATGCTGACGAGGCTTCAACAAAAAGCCTCCCGAAGCAATCGCTGCAGGAGGCTTTTCAAACCGTTTATATCAGACCACCTCAGACCTCTTCGAAAGCTCCGTGGCAGTGTTTGTACTTCTTGCCGGAGCCGCAGGGGCAGGCTTCGTTGCGCGAGACCTTGCCCCAGCTCAGGGGATTTTCCGGGTCGCGGTTTTCAGGCGCGACAAGCCTGACTTCCTCGACGCCGAATTCGTCCTGGCCGGTGGTCGCGTCGATGTGGTGGCCCTGCATGGCCGGCGGCACCGGCTGCGGGGCGTCGGCGGCTTCACGCACCAGTTCGACGCGCATCAGCTGGGCGGTGACGCCTTCGCGCAGGTTGACGAGAAGCGCCTGGAACAGTTCGAAGGCCTCGGACTTGTATTCCTGCAGCGGGTCGCGCTGGGCATAGCCGCGGAAGCCGATGACGGAGCGCAGGTGATCGAGATTGACGATATGCTCGCGCCAGAGATGGTCGAGCGTCTGCAGCACGACCGACCGTTCGACGTAATGCATGATCTCCTGGCCGAAACGCTCCAGCCGGTCGGCTGTGGCGGTATCGGCGGCCGCAGTGATGCGGTCGCGGATGTCGTCTTCGTCGATACCTTCTTCCCTGGCCCAGTCCTCGACCGGCAGATCGAGGTTGAGGGCCTGCTGGACACCAGCCTTCAGACCGGCCGTATCCCACTGTTCGGCATAGGCCTTTTCGGGAATATGCTTGTTGACGAGGTCGTCGATGACCTCGTTGCGCATGTCGGTCACGGTTTCCGTGACGTTCGGGGCATCCATCAGCTCGATACGCTGCTCGAAGATGACCTTGCGCTGGTCGTTGAGAACGTCGTCGTATTTCAGAAGGTTCTTGCGGGTGTCGAAGTTGCGGGCTTCGACCTTCTTCTGGGCCCGCTCGAGCGCCTTGTTGATCCAGGGGTGGACGATGGCTTCCCCTTCCTTGAGGCCGAGCTTGGTCAGCATCGAATCCATGCGGTCGGAGCCGAAGATGCGCATCAGGTCGTCCTGTAGCGACAGGAAGAATTTCGAGCGGCCCGGGTCGCCCTGACGGCCGGAACGGCCGCGCAGCTGGTTGTCGATGCGGCGGCTTTCGTGGCGCTCGGTGGCCAGAACGTAAAGACCGCCAGCGCCCAGCGCCACGTCCTTGAGCTTCTGCACCTCGGCCTTGATCGCGGCTTCCTTCTCGGCGCGCTCGGGGCCATGTTCCATGTCGCCGAGTTCTGCCTCAATGCGCATTTCAAGGTTGCCGCCGAGCTGGATGTCGGTGCCGCGGCCGGCCATGTTGGTGGCGATCGTCACGGCGCCGGGCACGCCGGCCTGGGAGACGATATAGGCTTCCTGCTCGTGGTAGCGGGCGTTGAGCACCTGGAAGTTGGTGAAGCCGGTCTTCTTCAGCATTTCGGCCAGAAGTTCGGATTTCTCGATCGACGTCGTGCCGACGAGAACCGGCTGGTGGCGCCCATGGCTTTCCATGATCTCGGCAATGATCGCCGTGAACTTTTCCTCAGCGGTGCGATAGACTTCATCGTGGTCGTCGACGCGCTTGATCGGCAGATTGGTCGGAACTTCGACGACTTCGAGGCCGTAGATGTTGCCGAACTCTTCGGCTTCGGTGGAGGCCGTGCCGGTCATGCCGCCAAGCTTTGAATACATACGGAAATAGTTCTGGAAAGTGACCGAGGCCAGCGTCTGGTTTTCCGGCTGGATCGTTACCTTTTCCTTGGCCTCGAGCGCCTGGTGCTGGCCTTCCGAATAGCGGCGGCCCGGCATCATGCGGCCGGTGAATTCGTCGATGATGACGATCTCGTCGTTGCGGACAATATAATCCTTGTCCTTCTGGAACAGCTTGTGAGCCTTCAGCGCATTGTTGACGTGGTGAACGATGGCAACATTCTCAACGTCATAGAGCGATGCGCCCTTGAGCAGGTTTGCCTCGCGCAAAAGGTTTTCGAGCTTTTCGGTGCCGCCTTCGGAGAAGTTGGCCGAGCGCTGCTTCTCGTCGATTTCGTAGTCGTCGTCGTTGAGAAGCGGAATGAAGGTGTTGATCGTGTTGTAGAGATCCGAGCGGTCATCGAGCGGGCCGGAAATGATCAGCGGCGTGCGGGCTTCGTCGACCAGGATGGAGTCAACCTCGTCGACGATGGCGAAGAAGTGACCGCGCTGGACCATCTGGCCGCGCTCATACTTCATGTTGTCGCGCAGATAGTCGAAGCCGAGTTCGTTGTTGGTGGCGTAGGTGACGTCGCAGGCATAGGCCTCGCGGCGCTGGTCGTCGGTGAGGCCATGGACGATGACGCCGGTGGTGAGCCCGAGGAACGAATAGATGCGGTCCATCGTCGCACTGTCGCGCGTGGCCAGGTAATCGTTGACGGTGACGACGTGTACGCCCTTACCGGCCAGGGCATTGAGGTAGACGGGCAGGGTTGCCACCAGCGTCTTGCCTTCACCGGTCTTCATTTCGGCGATCGACTTTTCATGGAGGATCATGCCGCCGATGAGCTGGACATCGAAGGGGCGCAGGCCGAGCACACGGCGCGCCGCCTCGCGGGCGACGGCGAAGGCCGGAACGAGAAGATCGTCCAATGTCTTGCCTTCGCTCAGTTCCTGCCGGAAAGCCGCCGTCTTTGCGGCAAGCTCCGCATCGGTCAGGCTCTGGGTCTCGGCTTCCAGCGTGTTGATCGCATCGACCCTTGCCTTGTAGCCACGGACACGGCGCTCGTTGGACGAGCCGAAGATTTTGCGGGCGAGGCCGCCAAAGCTGACCATTGTGTATGGTCCTTTCTGTATCTGTCTCCGGAGCGCGCCATGCACACGAGACCGTTTGCTCAAAATGTCATGCGCCGCCCGGAAACTGTTCTGGACGCAAGATTGCGTGACAGATAAGAGGGGGGTCGATTGATGTCAACGGGATAGGCCGCTACACAACGGCCACATTCCGGTGATTTGCACCGGTTTGCGGCCGCTCGGCGGGCCAGTCTCGCAATGGATTCTGAAAGGTCAGACAATGTTCAAGCACAAAGCGTTCGCGGCCGTTGCCCTTGTGGCACTCCTCGCCAGCCAGGCCCCCGCGATTTCTGCGGACGCGGCCGATCCCGTCGTCGCCAGCGTCGGCGGCACCGAAATCCTGAAATCGGAACTGGAACTGGCCATTGCCGGTCTCGATCCGCAGATGGCCAACCTTCCCGACGACCAGAAGCGCGTTGCGGCGCTGTCGGCCATCATCGACATCAAGCTCCTGGCCAAGGACGCCACGGCCGAGAAGCTGGAAGACGATACGGCCTTCAAGCAGCGCCTCGCCTATCTGACCGATCGCGAGTTGCACAATGCCTATTTCAAGAAGCATGTCGTCGATGCCGTGACACCGGAAGAGGTCAAGGCACGCTACGACAAGGAAATCGCCGCCATTCCGCCGCAGGAAGAGGCTAAGGCCCGTCACATTCTGGTGAAGACCGAGGAAGAAGCCAAGGCGATCATCGCCGAGCTCGACGCCGGCAAGGACTTCATCACACTCGCCAAGGAAAAGTCCACCGACCCGAACAAGGGTGACGGCGGCGATCTCGGCTATTTCGCCAAGGGCCGCATGGTTCCGGAATTCGAGGAAGCAGCTTTCGCGCTCGAAAAGGGCAAGTACACCAAGACCCCGGTCAAGTCGCAGTTCGGCTATCACGTCATTCTGCTTGAAGACAAGCGCACCGCTTCGCCGCCGCCGCTGGAGCAGGTCGAGCAGCAGGTTCGCCAGCTCGTCATGCGTGACAAGTATCTTGAGATTCTGGAAAAGTCGAAAGCCGCAGCTGGTGTCGAGATCACCGATCCGGCACTGAAAACGGCCTATGAAGCGGCCAACAAGGCGGAAGAAAAGCCCGCTACGGCCCAGCAGTAAGACCGAATACAGGAGCGCGGCCAGTCCGCGCTCCTCCATTTCCAGACGCAACAGGATCGCATCGATGTCCGGCTCCGTTTCTCCGCTCGCGCCCACAAGCTTTGTCGAGATGCCGCCCCTGCGCGGTGTGCGCATGGCGACGGCGGCGGCCGGGATCAAATATAAGAACCGCACCGACGTGCTGATTATGATCTTCGACCAGCCAGCATCGGTTGCCGGCGTTTTCACCCGTTCAAAGTGCCCGTCTGCACCGGTCGATTTCTGCCGCCAGAATCTGGCCGGCGGCGTTGCCCGGGCAGTGGTCGTCAATTCCGGCAATGCCAATGCGTTCACCGGCAAGAAGGGCCGCGCGGCGACAGAGCTCACCGCCCAGTCAGCGGCGGCGGCCACGGGCTGCGCCACGGGCGAGGTCTTTCTCGCTTCGACCGGCGTCATTGGCGAACCGCTGGATGCGACGAAATTTTCAGGCGTGCTCGACACGCTGGCAACATCGGCAGGTGAAGATTTCTGGTTCGAGGCCGCCAAGGCGATCATGACCACGGACACCTATCCGAAGGTCGCGACGCGCTCGGCCACGATCGGCGGCGTCACTGTGACGATCAACGGTATCGCCAAGGGTGCCGGCATGATCGCGCCCGACATGGCGACGATGCTATCCTTCGTCGTCACCGATGCCGATATCGCGCCAGATACGCTTCAGGCCTTGTTGTCGGCGGGCGTCGGGCCGACCTTCAATTCTGTTACTGTCGATAGCGACACCTCGACCTCCGATACGCTGATGCTGTTTGCCACAGGTGCTGCTGCGGCCGATGGCCAGGTCCGCATTACCGATGCTGATGATGCTGCCATCGACGATTTCCGTTTGGCCCTCAACGATCTGCTGCGTGACCTCGCGCTTCAGGTGGTGCGCGACGGCGAGGGTGCCCGCAAGATGGTGGAAGTCACCGTCACCGGCGCCGAAAGTGACGAGGCCGCCAAGCGGATCGCGCTGTCGATCGCCAATTCGCCGCTGGTGAAGACAGCGGTTGCCGGGGAAGATGCCAACTGGGGCCGCGTCGTCATGGCTGTCGGCAAATCCGGCGAAATGGCCGACCGCGACCGGCTGGCGATCTGGTTCGGCGATGTCCGCGTCGCGGTCAATGGCGAGCGCGATCCTGACTATTCCGAGGATGCGGCTACGGCCGTGATGCAGAAACAGGACATTCCGGTTCGCGCCGATATCGGTCTCGGCAACGGCAAGGCGACGGTCTGGACCTGCGATCTCACCAAGGAATACGTCGAAATCAACGGCGATTATCGCAGCTGATATTGTACCCTGCGCGCAGCCTTTGAAGGATCGGACTTTGATGAAGGTTTTCGCGTCAGACGCCACCGGTCTTAAGGGTTTGAAGAGAATGCATGATCTGCCGAGCGTCCGCCGTCTCGAGGCTGTCGGGTTCCGTGCCTGGCCGGCCGCGTCGGTGCAGTATGACGGAAGCTGGCTGATCCGGCTGACTGCGGGCCATCCGTCCAAGCGGCTGAATTCGGTCAACCCGCTCGATCCGTCCGACTATCGCGATATCGAGATCCGGCTGGAAAAGGCTGCCAAGCGCTTTGCCGACTACGATCTGCCGCTGACCATTCGCCAGACGCCGCTGACGCCCGGACAACTCATTGCCCACATGGATGAAAACGGCTGGCAGGCCTTTGACGAATCCCTCGTCATGATGGCCGACATTCCGGTCGCCGAAGTGTCCGATGCCATCGACCATCTGCCGATCCGCGATGTCGGCCGTTTCGTCGATGCACGCATCCTCATCGGCGGCGAAGATCAACAGAACAAGCCGGGCCTGACCGAGGTCATCAACGCCATCAAGCCGGAACATGGCCTGTTCCTGTTCGAGGAACCGGATCTCGGGCCGGCGGCGATCGCACTGGTGGTCCATGACAACGATCTGGCGGGCATCATGCAGCTGGGTGTGGCGGAACAGCTGCGCCGCAAGGGTTTTGGCACCGCCGTGCTGAATGCCGGCCTGAAATGGGCGCGTTTGCGCGGCGCCCGCAAGGCCTGGCTGCAGGTGGAGGCCGACAATGTCGAGGCAGTGAACCTCTATCGCCGGGCGGGCTTCAAGGACGTGTATCGTTATGTCTACCGGCGGCCGGGGGCAGCGGCATGAGCCGGAAGATCCTGCTGGTGGCGGCCTGCGCGCTGATCGATGCGGACGGCCGCATCCTTCTGGCGCAGCGGCCTGAGGGAAAATCGATGGCCGGTCTCTGGGAATTTCCCGGCGGCAAGGTGGAGCCGGGCGAAACGCCGGAGGAAACGCTGATCCGCGAGCTGGACGAAGAGCTCGGGATCGTCACGAAAGTCGCGTGCCTGGCGCCGCTGACATTTGCCAGCCATAGCTATGACGATTTCCATCTGCTCATGCCGCTTTATGTCTGCCGCCGCTACGAGGGAATTGCCACCGGCCGAGAAGGCCAGGCGTTGAAGTGGGTGCGCCCAAAAGCGCTCAGGGACTACCCGATGCCACCTGCAGACGAACCGCTGATCCCGTTTCTGATGGATTTGCTTTAGAAGTCTCTCATTTTCCGACATAATTTCCGTTTCGTTAAGAGAACATTTATCACCCTCCGCCAAAATGGCCGTTATGAGCTATAGGGGCCGTGGGTATTGTCTTCATACCTGTCGAGCGGCTCCTCCTGATTTTGATTGATGCTGCCATTTCCGCTTCCGGTGGAAGACGGCAACGTAAGGTACATAAGGGGCGACAGATGGCCGACGAGGATTTCTGGAGTGCGGTCCAGGACAAGGACATGGTGACGGCGCAGTCGAGACGGACGGGCGTGCTCAATCTGGCGCTTCTTTTCGGCACAGCCATGATCGCCCTGACCCTTATTCTGACACCAATGCTGTCTCCGAAGAACGAAGGTAGCCTGATTGCGAATGCGCCTGTTGATTATGATGCGATCCAGACAGGATCCATCCCGGACAACACGTCGCCTTCCAAGCGCTACACGGTTCGCCGCAGCGTATTGCAGGAAATGCCGGGCGCGGTTTGCATCATCGACGCAGATGGAGCCCAGAGCGGCTGCTGATCAAACGTGCAGGCCCGGCGGGACAAAAGCCGGTAGGACGGCCAGGTGTTGTGGGGACGCCTTTAGTTTTGCGTTAATGGCAACTTGAACAGACTGGTATCCCATGAAGATGTTTTGCAAGTTTCTTTTCGATGACTCCGGTGCAACGGCCGTCGAATACGGTCTGCTGGCAGCGCTCATCTCCGTCGGTCTGATCACGGGCCTCGGCACATTCAGCAATGCGCTGAACAACACGCTGACATTTGTCGCTGGCAAGATCGAGCCGAAGTAGGCTCAAAGTTTGCCTTCGCTGGTCTTCAGCGCATCGGCAAGACGCGTCTTGGCGGAGCCTGGCGCCAGCGGTTTCTGCTGGCTTTCGTGCGGCGCCCATCCGGATATGTAGACAATCGAGAAGGTCGCCCTGATACGCCCATCGGGATCGGCGTATCGCTCGGCATAGATCTCGGCGGCGCGCAGAAAGAAGGCGCGGGAAAGCGGTTTACGGCTGCGATTGGCGAGCGGATTGCTCATGCCCATGGCGCGCAGATCTTTCATCAGATCAAACAGCGTGCCGTAACGCACCGTATAGACTTCCTTGTCGACGACGGGCAGGGCGAACCCGGCGCGTTGCAGCAACGCACCAATGTCGCGGACGTCGGCAAAGGGGATGACCCGCGGGCTGGCGCCACCGGTCATTTCGCTTTCCACAGCCAGAAGCACATCCCGCAGTTCCTGCAGCGTACCGTTTCCCGGAATGGCGGCGAGAAACAACCCATCCGGCTTCAGGGCGCGCCGGACCTGGATGAAGACGCCGGGCGTGTCGTTGGTCAGGTGCAGGGACAGGGGCGAAACGACAAGGTTGACCGATTCCGCCTCAAGCGGCACGGTTTCCAGTGGAGCGATCGTCAGGTTGTGCTGGCCGGCGGCAAAGGCGGCGTCTGTTTCGATCCGCTCGACATGCCCGGTCTTGCCCGTTGCTTCGATGTGACGGGCCGCCAGTCCGGTATAGCCGTGCAACTCGACCGCCCGGTCGAAATGCCGGTCGACGACCGCCAGGCGCTCAGCCAGTTCCCGGGCAGCGATATCGAGCAGGAAATCGGCTCTCTGTCCGGGCTGCCGGAAGGCGCGGCGGCGGTTTGCCTCGACGGCGGTCTGGTCAAAGATGGTATCCAAGGTCGTCGTCCTGACGTTGTCCGATTTGTTTTGGCACTGGCGCCTGACGTGGCATAAAGTCAACCTCATGGCGACAGCGCAACGGCATGGACCCCTATCACTTTTTCGGGCGAAGCTTGGCGGCCTGGTCTCCGGCCTTGCCGACACCGTGTTTCCGCCGGTCTGTGCCGGTTGTGGAATCCTCACCGGCCGGCATCGCGGTGTCTGCGGCGCCTGCTGGTCGAGCATCACCCTGATTGAGCGGCCCTATTGCGAGGTGCTCGGACTGCCGTTTTCGCATGATCTGGGAGCAGGGTTTCTCTGCGCCGATGCGATCGCCAACCCGCCGGTGTTCGACCGGCTGCGCTCTGTCGCCGTCCATGACGGTGTCGCGCGCAATCTCGTCCATGGCCTGAAATATCGGGACCGGACCGACCTCGCAGCCATGATGGCGGAGTGGATGCTGCGGGCGAGCGATGGGCGGGTGGCCGATTGCGATGCCTTGATACCCGTTCCGCTGCATGCGTTTCGTCTGCTGGCACGCCGGTTCAACCAGTCGGCAGAGCTTGCGCGGGCCGTCGCGCGTCTGTCGGGCAAACCCTATCTCGCCGATGCCTTGCTGCGGACCAAACGGACACGGCGACAGGTGGGACTGGGGGTGCGGGCCCGCGAAGACAATGTCCGCAGCGCCTTTTCGGTTTCAAGTCCGCATAGGGCCGATCTTGCCGGAGCCCGCGTGGTGCTGGTTGACGATGTTTACACGACCGGAGCGACCGTGTCTGCCGCCACCCGGGCCCTGAAGCGCGCCGGCGTCGTTGATGTCACCGTTTTGACCTTTGCAAGGGCGCTGTCTGCTCCTATATGAAATGTCGTATTTTCACCTTCCCGCTCAAGAGGACAGTTTCCATCATGGCGTCAGTCGTCATCTACACACGGCAGTTTTGCGGTTATTGCTCGGCGGCCAAGAAGTTGTTCGAAACCAAGGGCGTCAGCTTTACCGAGCATGACGCGACCTACGCGCCGGATGTGCGCCAGGAGATGGTCAAGCGCGCCAATGGCGGCTCGACCTTCCCGCAGATTTTTATCGGCGATACACATGTCGGCGGCTGCGACGACGTTCACGCCCTTGATCGCGCCGGGAAACTCGACGAATTGCTGGCTTCGTAAAAGGACAGAACCTATGAGCTTCAAGGCTGCTGCCATCCAGATGTGTTCTGGCGTGGATCCGGAAAAGAACGTCGACAGCATGGTTCGTCTCGTCCGCGAGGCGGCAGCTCAGGGGGCGGTCTACGTCCAGACGCCGGAAATGACCGGGGCCATCCAGAAGGATCGGGCCGCACTGCGTGCCGTTCTCAAGGACGAGGCCAATGATCTGGTGGTCAAGGCGGCTTCCGTGCTTGCCGGCGAGCTCGGTATCCATGTTCATATCGGTTCTACGGCGATCGCGCTGGCCGACGGCAAGATTGCCAATCGCGGCTTTCTCTTCGGTCCCGACGGAGCGAAAGTCTGCCATTACGACAAAATCCACATGTTCGACGTCGATCTCGACAATGGTGAAAGCTGGCGCGAGAGCGCGGCTTACACGCCGGGGGGGTTTGCGCGCGTTGCCGACCTGCCGTTCGGGCGCTTGGGTTTTGCCATCTGCTACGATGTGCGCTTTCCCGAACTTTTCCGCACGCAGGCTGTGGCCGGTGCCGAGATCATGACGGTGCCTGCCGCCTTTACCCGCCAGACCGGCGAGGCGCACTGGGAAATCCTGCTGCGCGCCCGGGCCATCGAAAACGGTCTCTTCGTCATCGCTGCGGCACAGGCCGGTGTGCATGAGGATGGCCGCGAGACCTTCGGTCATTCGATCATCATCGATCCCTGGGGCAAGGTTCTGGCTGTGGCGGGCGGTTCCGGCGAGGCGGTCATCGTTGCCGACATCGACGTTTCCTCGGTGAAGGCTGCGCACGACAAGATTCCGAACCTGAAGAACGGCCGCAGTTTCTCGCTCGAACAGGTTCAGCCGGTTGCCAAGGGAGGCGTGGCAGCGTGATCCGCTATACGCTGTCGTGCAAACGCGGCCATGAATTCGAAGGTTGGTTTGCATCCGGCGAGGATTTTGACCGGCAGGCTGCCAAGGCGCTGGTGACCTGCCCGGTCTGTGGATCGGGCTCGATCGAAAAGAGGCTGATGACGCCATCCGTATCGACGGCACGCAAGAAAGAGGCTACCCAGTCGATGGTGATGAGCCAGGCGCACAGCGCGGCCATGGGCAAACTGCGCGAGATGGTCAATCATATCAAGGAAAACGCCGAAGATGTCGGTGATCAGTTTGCCAATGAGGCCCGCAAAATCCATTACGGCGAAGCCGAAGCGCGCGGCATCATGGGCAAGGCGACACCCGAGGAGGCCCGCGAGATGCTGGACGAAGGCATCGAGATCGCGCCCTTGCCGATCCTGCCCGATGATATGAACTGAACCACGGGGAGGGCTACCGTGAAGCACCTCGCCATGTACAATTTCGGCCTGCATGTGGCCGGTTACGACCAGCCCGAGGTGCAGGGCTTTCTCGAGCGCGAACCGTTCAATTTCGAGGCGGCGCGGCGGGCCAAGGGCTTTGTGGGACGTTCCGGCTATATTGGCGAACCCGGCACCCGCAGCTGGGGCCCGCAGGTGTTTCCGCGTTTCATCGAAGGTAGCGGCCGCGAGACCGGGCCGTCCTCGCTGTCGCTGTGGCAGGACATCGAGAGCCTGATGGCGTTTGCCTACAATGGCGTGCATGCGGATGCGCTGAAGCACAGGCGGGCCTGGAATCTCGAAAACTCCTGGCCGCCGCTGGTGCTGTGGTGGGTCGATGCCCGCCACCGGCCGGTCTGGGCCGAGGCAGCGCCAAAACTCGAACAGCTGCACGACCATGGCGCCGGGCCTTCGGCCTTTACCTTCAAACAGCCCTATGGTCCCGACGGCGAGCCCTATGTCATCGACCGGGCCCGGGTTCGCGAGCTTGCGCTGGCCAATGAAGACGGCCAGCGGGAGCTGCTGGCCGAGGTGCTGAAGCTGAAAGTGTAGGCCTGGTGGCTTTTCAAACAGGCCGCTTGGCGACCAGCATGTAGTTGACGTCCATGTCGGGTGACAGGTTCCACTGGTTGGACAGCGGATTGAAGAAGACGCCGGTGCGCTCGGTCACCGTCAGGCCGCTGGCGTTGAGCGGCTTTTCCAACTCGTCGGGGCGCACCAGTTTCTCGTATTGGTGGGTGCCGCGCGGCAGCCAGCGCAGGATGTTTTCGGCGGCGAAGATGGCGAGCGCCGCCGCCTTCATCGTCCGGTTGATGGTGGCGACGAACATCAGGCCGCCGGGGCGCACCATCGAGGCGCAGGTGGTCATGAAAAACTCGACATCGGCGACATGTTCGACGACTTCCATGTTGAGCACGACGTCGAAGCTTTCGCCGGATTGCGCCAGCGCTTCGGCCGTCACGGCGCGATAGTCGACCGTTACACCGCTTCCGGCCGCATGGGTCCTGGCGATCATGATGTTTTTTTCCGACGCGTCGGCGCCGACCACCTCGGCGCCCATGCGGGCCATCGGTTCCGACAGCAGGCCGCCGCCGCAGCCGATGTCGAGAATGCGCAGGCCCTTCAGCGGTTGCGGCGCCAGCGGATCGCGGCCGTAGGTGTCCGAGACGCGGTCGCGGATGTAGGTGAGGCGGACCGGGTTGAACTTGTGCAGCGGCCGGAATTTTCCACGCGGATCCCACCATTCGGCGGCCATGGCCGAGAACCGGTCGACTTCGCTCTGGTCGATGGTGGTGCGGGCTGCGTCGCTCATCACTCTGTCCTCGTCTTTATCTCAAGGTTCTGAAGTCGGCCGATCGTTGGGGAAAGTCAAGGGTTGCCATAACGCAGCCGCCTATGCCGGCTGGGCGATCGTCGGGCTCGGACGGCTCAGAAGCATGACCGACAGCGAGGCCAGAACACACATGACGCCGGCGATCTGCAGGGCGGGCATGTAGGTATCATAGTCGGTGCGCAGCGCCCCGGCGCCGTAGGCGGCGGTTGCCGCACCCAGCTGGTGGCCGGCAAAGATCCAGCCAAAGGTCAGATTGGCCTTTTCGCGGCCAAAACGTTCGGCAGCGAGCTTGACCGTCGGCGGCACGGTGGCGACCCAGTCGAGACCGTAGAAGACGGCGAAGATCGACAGTTCGTAGATGCCGAAACCCGAGATCGACAGGTAGATCAGCGACAGGCCGCGCAGGCCATAGAACCAGAAGAGCAGCCAGCGGTTGTCGTAGCGGTCGGAGAGCCAGCCGGCCATGATCGTACCGCCGAAGTCGAAGATGCCGACGATGGCCAGCATGCCGGCGGCAGCGATCGGAATGATGCCGAAATCGCCGCAGATCGAAATCCAGTGGGTCTGGATGAGGCCGTTGGTCGACAGGCCGCAGACGAAGAAGGTGAAGAAAAGAACCCAGAAGGTGGAGCTTCCGGAGGCTTGCCTCAGCGCCACCAGCGGCGACATCAGCATGTCGGACAGCCTTGTCGTGCGAGCCGGCGGCGCGACAACGACCGTGTCGCCATAGGCGGGCAGGCCGACATCGGACGGGTAGTCGCGCATCAGCATGAGCACGAGCAGCATGGCGGCGGCGATGATGACGACGACGACCAAGAGCGCCATGCGCCAGCCGTAGGCTTCGGTCAGGGCCGCCAGCATCGGCAGGAAGACGAGCTGGCCGGTGGCGTTGCTGGCGGTCATAAGGCCGACGACCAGGCCGCGCCGGTGGGAGAACCAGCGGGTGGCGACCGTCGCGCCGAGCACCAGCGCCGTCATGCCGGTGCCGACGCCAAGGACGACGCCCCAAAGCAGCATCAGATGCGACAGCTCGGTCATGAAACAGGAGGCGACGAGGCCGAAGGTGATGAGCCCAAGCGCGAAGGAGACGACGTTGCGGACGCCGTAGTGGTTCATGAAGGCGGCGGTGAAGGGGCCGAGCAGGCCGAAAAGCACAAGGCGCACCGCCATGGCCGAGGAAATATCTGCGGTCGACCAGCCGAATTCCTGTTCGAGCGGCTGGATCATCACCCCGGCCGAGCCCATGGCGCCGGCGGTGGCGAGCATGGTGAGGAAGGTGGTGACCGCAACCACCCAGCCGTAGTGGATGTTTCGGGCCTTCATATAGGCGGCGACGCGGTTTGACAGCATGGTGGGAACGCCCCTTCTTTTTGTGGTGCCGCGTGTCGCGGGCAGGATTTTACGGGCATATACCCGCATAAGTCGAAAAATTTATAGAGCCGCGAGCAGGTCGTGAAGCGCGTCCACTGTTTTCTGCCCGAGCCGGGTTTCGATGCTGGCCTGCGCCTCGTCCCAGAGCGGCGCGCCCTTATCGAGAATGCGCCGGCCTTCATCGCTCAGAACCAGCACCGCCTCACGCTGATCGTCGCCCTTCGCGCTCTTCACCCACCCGGCCCGCTGCAGGACCTTGGTGTTGCGGCCGACAGTGGAGCGGTCGAGCTCCAGCCTTGTGGCGAGATCGGTGAGCGAGACGGGCTCGGTGCGTCGGATGTTTCGCATCAGGCTGAATTGGGCAATGTTGACGCCAAGCGGCGCCAGGGCCTCGTCATAGACCGAGGAGACCTTTCGGGACGCTTTTCGCAGCAGGATGCAGTAGCAGGAACCGTTCATGTGCGGGCATATACCCGTATTCTCTCTGGATGACAATAGGGAGTGGTTTTCGAGCGCGCTCCGCCTTCCCCTTTCCCTCGTGAGGAGGGTGGCCTGGGAGGGCCGGGAGGGGTTCTCTCTGTTTTCGTATTCGTGGCAAGAACCCCTCCCCAACCCTCCCCACAAGGGGGAGGGAGCGACCTCGGCTTTTCTCTCCCTCTGCGGTGAGAGAGGCGTGCCGGGTAAATTCCTTGTGGGAGGCCGCTTCCGGTTGGCGGCGAACTGGTCTAGGGATGCGCCCTGAAAGATTGGCATTTGCGGCCGGGGCCGCACAGACGGAGACGGCGGGTGATGACGGGCAAGGCGCTTTTCGAGGGGCGGGAATTTTCCGCGTTTCTGTTCGATATGGACGGCACGATCCTGACCTCGATTGCGGCGACCGAACGGGTGTGGACGCGCTGGGCGATCAAACATGGGCTGGATGTCGAGAGTTTTCTGCCGACGATGCATGGGGTTCGGGCCGTCGAAACCGTGCGCAAGCTGAACATTCCGGGCGTCGATGCCGAGCGCGAGGCGCAGGACCTGGCCGATGCCGAAATGCTCGACACCGGCGGTATTGCACCGATCCCGGGGGCGTTGGCCTTCCTGGCGTCGCTGCCGTCCGATCGCTGGGCGATCGTGACTTCGGCGCCGCGGGCGCTAGCCCTAGTGCGCTGCGGGGCAGCGGGTATCCCTCTTCCTGATGTGATGGTGACGGCCGAAGACGTGACTGAGGGCAAGCCTAAGCCGGATTGCTTCCTGCTGGCGGCACAGCGCTTGGGCTTTGCTGGCAGCGATTGCCTTGTGTTCGAGGATGCGGTTGCGGGGATCGCTGCGGGCGAGGCTGCTGGCGCCTCCGTCGTCGTGATCAGCGCCACGCACAGCCATGCGATGGAGACGCCGCATCTGATGGTTCCCGGCTACGAGGAACTGCGGACGGTGGCGGGGCCCAAGGGTTTGCGGCTGGTGGAGCGTGTTGCCAAGGTGGCTTGAGGGTGCTTTAAGGCACGGAGGGCTTTGCGCCGGCTTCTGAGCGAGGTCGCCCCCCCCCTCGGTCAGCTGCGCTGACATCTCCCCTGCAGGTGAGGAGATATTCTTTTCCCTGAGGTGCCTTAGACCGATGGCCATCTCCGCCCGGCTTCTTTCTTCCTGAGCAATGTCTATCTTCCAGCACGGAAACAGCCCGCCCCATTGCACGGATTTGGCAAACTCGCTAAGAGACGCCGCAACTCTCCGTGCGCGGTTTTGGGCACGGGTCTGACGGCGCGATCCGTTGCGCCAACCACACCGGTACCGGAATAAGACATGGCACGCATTGTGATGAAGTTCGGCGGGACCTCCGTCGCGGATATGGATCGCATCCGGAATGTGGCCCGCCATGTCAAACGGGAAGTCGATGCAGGGCACGAGGTGGCGGTGGTCGTCTCGGCCATGTCGGGCAAGACCAACGAGCTGGTCGGCTGGACCCGCGATGCGTCGCCGATGCATGATGCCCGCGAATATGATGCGGTCGTCGCCTCCGGCGAGCAGGTGACCTCGGGTCTTCTGGCGATCGCGCTGCAGCACATCGGCATCAACGCGCGCTCCTGGCAGGGCTGGCAGATCCCCATTCGCACCGACAATGCCCATGGCGCAGCGCGGATCATGGATATCGACGGGACCGACCTCATCCGCCGCTTCGGCGAGGGCCAGGTGGCGGTCATCGCCGGTTTTCAGGGGCTCGGACCGGATAACAGGATCGCGACGCTCGGGCGCGGCGGCTCGGACACGTCGGCTGTGGCGATTGCGGCGGCGGTCAAGGCTGACCGCTGCGACATCTACACCGATGTCGATGGCGTCTACACGACCGATCCCCGGATCGAGCCAAAGGCCAAGCGGCTGAAGAAGATCGCCTTTGAGGAAATGCTGGAAATGGCGTCGCTCGGCGCCAAGGTTCTGCAGGTGCGCTCGGTCGAGCTTGCCATGGTGTTCAAGGTGCGCACCTTCGTGCGTTCCTCATTCGATGACCCCGATGCGCCGGGCATGGGAGATTTCTTGAATCCCCCCGGCACGCTGATTTGTGACGAGGAAGAGATTTTGGAACAGGAAGTCGTAACCGGCATCGCCTATGCCAAGGATGAAGCCCAGATCTCGCTGCGCCGGCTTGCCGACCGGCCGGGCGTGTCTGCGGCGATCTTCGGGCCTCTGGCCGAAGCCCACATCAATGTCGACATGATCGTGCAGAACACGTCGGAAGACGGCTCGCGCACCGACATGACCTTCACCGTGCCGTCGGGCGATCTCGACAAGGCGATGAAGGTGTTGACCGAATCAAAGGGCACGATCGGCTTCGACGTGATCCAGAACGAGGCCGGGCTGGTAAAGGTCTCGGTCATCGGCATCGGCATGCGCAGCCATGCCGGCGTCGCTGCCTCCGCTTTCCGTGCACTTGCCGAAAAAGGCATCAACATCAAGGCGATCACCACCTCGGAAATCAAGATTTCCATCCTGATCGACGGTGCCTATGCGGAACTTGCAGTTCGGACTTTGCATTCCGTCTACGGTCTGGATAAGAGTTAAGTCAGGCTCGGGACGATGACCGCTGCGCCATCCGGCGCGGGCGGTGTTTTTCCCAAGTGTAGATTTCTGACTGTTATTCTTTGATGCTTGTCGTTGTGCCGAAACTTGTGTCAAGTTTCGTGCGAGACGTGCATTGATTTCTGGAGCACCACGCGATGAGAGACCTGTCCGCAGGTCCGCGCGTTCTTCTCAAGCGCCTTCGCGAATTGATGGCGGAGCCGCTTGAGCCTCAGGAGCGCCTGGACCAGATCGTTCGCCAGATAGCGCAGAACATGGTCGCGGAAGTGTGCTCTGTTTACGTGCTGCGTTCCGACGGCGTTCTCGAACTTTTTGCCACCGAAGGCCTGAACAAGGATGCCGTGCACCTGGCGCAGCTGCAGATGGGCCAGGGCCTCGTCGGCACGATCGCGGCCAGCGCCCGGCCGCTGAACCTGTCGGACGCCCAGTCGCATCCGGCCTTTACTTATCTGCCGGAGACCGGCGAAGAAATCTATCACTCGTTCATGGGCGTGCCGATCCTGCGCACCGGGCGCTCGCTCGGCGTTCTCGTCGTGCAGAACAAGGCGCAGCGCAACTACCGCGAGGATGAGGTCGAGGCGCTGGAAACCACGGCCATGGTTCTGGCCGAGATGGTGGCAACGGGCGAGCTAAAGAAAATCACCCGGCCGGGCCTCGAGCTCGACATGTCGCGGCCGGTCAGCATCGACGGCAATGGCTATGGTGAAGGCGTCGGGCTCGGCTATGTCGTGCTGCACGAGCCGCGCATCGTCGTCACCAATCTGCTCAACGAGGATACCGATCAGGAACTGGCGCGGCTGGCCGATGCGCTGGGTTCGCTGCGCATCTCGATCGACGACATGCTGTCGCGCCGGGAAGTGTCGATGGAAGGCGAGCACCGCGAGGTGCTGGAAACCTACCGGATGTTTGCCCATGACCGGGGCTGGGTGCGGAAGCTGGAAGAGGCGATCCGCAACGGCCTGACGGCGGAAGCGGCGGTCGAGCGGGTGCAGAGCGAGACCAAGGCGCGGATGATCCGGCTGACGGACCCCTATCTGCGCGAGCGCATGCATGATTTCGACGACCTGGCCAATCGGCTCTTACGGCAGCTGACGGGCTATGGTGGCAAGGCGTCTGCCGAGAATTTTCCGGCCGATGCGATCATCGTGGCGCGTGCCATGGGCGCGGCCGAGCTGCTCGACTATCCACGCGCCAACATTCGCGGCCTCGTGCTCGAAGAGGGCGCGGTCACCAGCCATGTGGTCATCGTTGCGCGGGCCATGGGTGTGCCTGTCGTTGGCCAGGCGGCCGGTGCTGTGGCGCTGTCTGAAAACAACGACCCGATCATCATCGACGGCGAAGAGGGCAAGGTGCACCTGCGCCCGATTGCCGATCTGCGCCGTTCCTATGAAGAGAAGGTGCGGTTCCGGGCCCGGCGGCAGGAGCAGTTCCGGGCGCTGCGCGAGGTCGAATCGCGCACCAAGGACGGGCGGCGGATCAACCTTTTGATGAATGCCGGCCTGCTGGTCGACCTGCCGCAGCTGGCGGAAGCGGGCGCCGAGGGCATCGGCCTGTTCCGCACCGAGCTGCAGTTTATGATCGCCTCGACCATGCCGAAGGCGGAAGAGCAGGAGACCTTCTACCGCAATGTGCTGAAGCAGTCTGCCGGCAAGCCGGTGACGTTTCGCACACTCGATATCGGCGGCGACAAGGTGGTGCCCTATTTCCGCGAGGCGGAAGAGGAAAACCCGGCGCTCGGCTGGCGGGCGATCCGCCTGTCGCTCGACCGGCCGGGCCTGCTGCGCACCCAGCTGCGAGCGCTGCTTCGGGCCTCTGCCGGCGTCGAGCTGAAGATCATGCTGCCGATGGTGACCGAAGTCGCCGAAATCCGTGCCGTGCGCGAGCTGATGCAGAAGGAAATCCAGCGCCAGTCGAAGGCCGGCGAACAGCTGCCGAAGAAGCTGCAGTTCGGTGCCATGCTGGAAGTGCCGGCACTCCTGTGGCAGCTCGACGAGCTGATGGAAGAGGTCGATTTCGTCTCGGTCGGATCGAACGACCTGTTCCAGTTCTCCATGGCGGTCGACCGCGGCAATTCGCGGGTCTCCGACCGGTTCGACACGCTCGGGCGGCCGTTCCTGCGCATCCTGCGCGACATCGTGCGGGCGGGCGAGCGCAACGAGACGCCGGTGACGCTGTGCGGCGAGATGGCCAGCAAGCCGCTGTCGGCCATGGCGCTGCTCGGGCTCGGCTTCCGCGCCGTGTCGATGTCGCCAGCGGCCATCGGCCCTGTCAAGGCGATGCTTCTGGCGCTTGATGTCGACCGGCTGTCGGCAGTGCTGGAGGCGGAGCTCAACGACCACAAGAACCGCACGCCGCTGCGCGAAATTCTGGCGGACTTTGCCGAGCAGAATGGTATTCCGCTTTAGCGACGGGTCTTTGGATGGGTCGCTGGCTTTTTGCCGCGCACCCCCCTCTGTCCCTCCGGGACATCTCCCCCACAAGAGGGGAGATCGGTCGCAGACTTTGTGTGTTGATCGCAGCAGTATAAAGAGCGTGGGAAAAGAACAATCTCCCCCCTTGTGGGGGAGATGTCACGCAGTGACAGAGGGGGTAAACTCTCCCGGACAAGACAGCTCCGAACGGGGCGAACTCTATAATGAGCGATCGCCCAGTTCGAGGCGATCCGGCGGAGCATGAATTGACGACACTGCCTGTAGAAAAGATGCGCGACCTGGAGCGCAGGTTTGGCGAGATCGAGGCCCGCATGGCGGCGGGGCCGACGGCAGATGTCTATGTGAAGCTTGCGTCGGAATATTCCGAGCTGCAGCCTGTCGTGGCGAAGATCCGGCTGTACGAGGGCGCCGTCAGGGAAGTGGCGGACCTGCGCACGCTTTTGTCGGACAGGGCGACGGATCGCGACATGCGCGATCTGGCCGAGATGGAACTGCCTGAGGTCGAGGACAAGCTGGAGCGGCTGGCAACCGAGATGCAGCTGCTGCTTCTGCCCAAGGATGCGGCCGACGAGAAAAGCGCCATCCTGGAAATCCGCGCCGGAACCGGCGGTTCGGAGGCTGCCCTTTTTGCCGGCGATCTGTTTCGCATGTATGAGCGCTTTGCCGCCGATAAGGGCTGGAAGGTCGAGGTACTTTCCGCCAGCGACGGCGATGCCGGCGGGTTCAAGGAAATCATCGCGACGATTACCGGGCGCGGCGTGTTTGCCAAGCTGAAGTTCGAATCCGGCGTGCACCGGGTGCAGCGCGTGCCCGATACAGAGGCGAGCGGGCGCATTCATACATCGGCGGCCACGGTCGCGGTTCTGCCGGAGGCCGAGGAGATCGATATCGAGGTTCGGGCCGAGGACATCCGCATCGATACGATGCGCTCGTCGGGTGCCGGCGGCCAGCACGTCAACACCACCGATTCGGCTGTGCGCATCACGCACCTGCCGACCGGCATCGTTGTCACCAGCTCGGAAAAATCGCAGCACCAGAACCGTGCCAAGGCGATGCAGGTCCTGCGCTCGCGGCTCTACGATGCCGAGCGGCAGCGGGCCGACAGCGAACGCTCCGCCTCGCGCAAGAGCCAGGTCGGCTCCGGCGACCGGTCCGAGCGCATCCGCACCTATAATTTTCCGCAGGGGCGGGTTACCGACCACCGCATCAACCTGACGCTCTACAAGATCGACCGGATGATGATGGGCGAGATCGACGAGGTGGTGGATGCGCTGATGGCCGACTATCAGGCGGATCAACTGGCCCAGCTCGGCGAGCAGCAGGACTGATCATGGGGGATACGGCCGATAGTCTGCTGGCGGAGGTTCGGCGCCAATTTCAGGCGGCCGATCTCGACGATCCGGCGCAGGAGGCGCGCATCCTCGTGTCGGGTCTTCTCGGTCTTTCGCTGACGCAGTTTCTGAGCCGGGGCGGCGATGCTGTTTCTCCTGAAGCGGCGGCGCGGGTGCGGGCGGCGGTCGGCCGACGGCTGGCGCATGAGCCTGTCCATCGCATTCTCGGAGAGCGGTCGTTCTTCGGCCTGACGCTGGGGCTTTCGCCGGAGACGCTGGAGCCGCGGCCGGACACGGAAACGCTGGTGGAGACCATGCTGCCGTTCGTTGCCGACATCGTCGAGCGGACGGGGCAATGCCGGATCGTGGATCTGGGCACCGGCACCGGGGCGATCTGTCTGGCGCTGCTGTCGGCGTTTCCGCTGGCGACCGGCGTGGGTGTCGATCTGTCAGCCGGAGCGCTGGCGACGGCAGTGGTCAATGCGCGGCGCAACGGTCTGGACGGCCAGTTTTCGGTGGTTGAAAGCGACTGGTTCGAGCGCCTGACGGGGCAGTTCGACATTGTCGTTTCCAATCCTCCCTATATTGCCTCCGTTGTGGTCGATGGTCTTGATCCGGAGGTGCGGGACTACGATCCGCGACTGGCGCTCGATGGCGGTGCTGATGGTCTTGATGCCTACCGGATCATCGCCAGCGGCGTTGCCAAGGTTCTGGCGCCAAGGGGCGTGATCGGGCTGGAGATCGGCTATGATCAGAAGCTGCATGTGACCGACCTGTTCGAAGCGGCGAGCTTGACGCTTGCCGGGGAAGCGGCCGATCTTGGCGGGCGGGACCGGGTTCTGGTGTTTTGCTAAGTGCAGATGTGTATTTTCATGCTGCATTTGCAAAAGTTCTTTTATAAGCTCAAAGAAAGGGCTTGGAATTCCTTCAGAAGCACGATAGTTTGCGGGTACGCACTCGGCAGAAGGTCATGAAAAGAGATTCGTCTCAGCCTGATCTTGCCACGGGGTCACTCTCAAAAAATAGAGTTGCTAGGGTTGAACGGCGCCAAGTGCGGGTGCCTGTTTAAAATTTTGACGTTAGCCAGCGGCGGGTCCGTCCAAGAACGGCCTTCGCTGAATGCGGATGTTTGATTCGGGAGTTTCCGGTCAGGCCATGTCGCCACATGATCATCAATCAGAATTTGGGTGAGTTATACAATGAGGCCAGGACAGCAGAACAAGCGCGGCCGCGGGCGTAATAACAACAATGGCAGTAACAACAATAATAACAACAACAATGCCAGCAATGGAAACAACAACAATCACAACCGCAAGGGTTCCAACCCTCTGACCCGGACCTATGACAGCTCCGGTCCGGATGTGAAGATCCGCGGCACCGCGCAGCATATTGCTGAAAAATATTCGAACCTGGCCCGTGATGCGCAAAGCTCCGGCGACCGGGTGGTGGCTGAAAACTACCTCCAGCACGCCGAGCACTACAACCGCATCATCGCGGCGGCTCAGACGCAGATGCAGGAACGTTTCCAGCGCGACGACCGGGATGACCGCGACGAGCGCAACGACCGGGGCGATTACAGCAATGATCGCGACGACCGCGACCAGGATGATGCGGACCAGAACGGCAACGACGACCGGCAGGCTCCGCAGGAGCGCCAGGCACCGGTTGCCGAACAGCGCCAGCAGCCATCCGAGCGGCAGCCGCGCAATCCGGACCGCCAGCCGCGTTCGGAACGGGCAGAGCGCCCGGAACGTGCCGAGCGCGCAGAGCGCCCCGCTCCAGTCGAACAGGCTGTTGCCGACCATTCGGGCCCGCAGCCTGTGATCGACGGCATTCCGGCCGAAGTGGCACTGGAAGAGGAAGCCGCCGGTGAAGGTCCCGCACGGGCACCGCGCCGTCGTGGTGCACCGCGCCCGCGCCGCCAGCCGCGCCGTGGCGAAGCTGACGGCGGTGACGATGCTGCCGAGGCCGGTGGTGAACCGGCCGGAGACGCACCTGCACTTGCGGATGCCGCGTCCGAATAAGTTTGACGTCGATCCATTCAAAACCCGGCCTCGCGGCCGGGTTTTTCGTCTGTGCCGTACTTTAATTCACGATTTCGTCATACCATATCAACGGGGAACGAACGCGATAGCCGCAACAGTGGTTATGTGTCCGGCATTGACGGGTTTGCCTCGTGAGGGAACCCGATCCTGAACCATCGACCGGTGCCTGAAGGGCCGGGCGATCCATGGAGGTAGAGTATGAATATCGAGAAATATTCCGAGCGGGTTCGCGGCTTTCTGCAGTCTGCACAAACCCATGCGCTGGCCGAGGGCCATCCGCAATTTACTGCTGAACATGTGTTGAAGGTTTTGCTCGACGACGAGCAAGGCATGGCCGCGTCGCTGATCGACCGGGCCGGCGGCCGCTCGCGTGATGCGCGGCTTGGCAATGATGCCGCCCTTTCGAAACTGCCGAAAGTAAGCGGCGGCAACGGCCAGGTCGGGCTTTCGCAGCCCTTGGCGCGCGTTTTTGCGACCGCCGAAGACATCACCACCAAGGCCAAGGACAGTTTCGTCACGGTCGAGCGGCTGCTGCAGGCGCTGGCGATCGAAAAATCGGCGGCGACCGCCGCCGTGCTGGAAAAGGCCGGCGTCACGCCCGTTGCGCTCAACAAGGCTATCGACGAGCTGCGGAAGGGCCGCACGGCCGATTCGGCCAATGCCGAACAGGGATTCGACGCGCTGAAGAAATATGCCCGCGACCTGACGGCGGATGCCCGCGAGGGCAAGCTCGACCCGGTCATCGGCCGCGACGAGGAAATCCGCCGGACGATCCAGGTCCTGTCGCGCCGCACCAAAAACAATCCGGTGCTGATCGGCGAGCCGGGCGTCGGCAAGACGGCTATCGCCGAAGGCCTGGCGCTGCGCATCGTCAATGGCGACGTGCCGGAATCCCTGAAGGACAAGCGGCTGATGGCGCTCGACATGGGTTCGCTCATTGCCGGTGCCAAATATCGCGGTGAGTTCGAGGAGCGGCTGAAGGCCATCCTGTCAGAAGTCCAGTCGGACAATGGCGAGATCATCCTGTTCATCGACGAGATGCACACGCTGGTCGGTGCGGGCAAGGCCGATGGCGCCATGGATGCGTCCAATCTCCTGAAGCCGGCGCTGGCACGCGGCGAGTTGCATTGCGTCGGCGCCACAACGCTCGACGAATATCGCAAACACGTGGAAAAGGATGCGGCATTGGCCCGCCGGTTCCAGCCGGTGATGGTCGATGAGCCGACAGTCGAGGACACGATCTCGATCCTGCGCGGCTTGAAGGAAAAGTACGAGCAGCATCACAAGGTGCGGATCTCCGATTCGGCGCTGGTGGCGGCCGCGACCCTGTCGAACCGCTATATTTCCGACCGCTTCCTGCCGGACAAGGCCATCGATCTGATGGACGAGGCCGCATCGCGGCTTCGTATGCAGGTGGATTCCAAGCCCGAGGAACTGGATGAACTCGACCGGCGCATCATGCAGCTGAAGATCGAGCGAGAAGCCCTGAAGAAGGAAACCGACCGCGCTTCGCGCGACCGGCTGGAAAAGCTCGAGCTCGATCTTGCAGGCCTCGAAGAGGAAGCCGATGCCCTGACGGCGCGCTGGCAGGCGGAAAAGCAGAAGCTCGGCCTTGCCGCTGACCTCAAGAAGCAGCTCGATGAAGCACGCAACGAACTGGCCATCGCCCAGCGCAAAGGCGAGTTCCAGACGGCGGGCGAGCTTGCCTATGGCGTTATTCCGAAGCTCGAAAAGGCGCTGGAAACGGCTGAGGGCACAGACGCGACTGTCGATCCGATGGTTCAGGAGGTCGTCACCGCCGACAACATCGCCCATATCGTTTCGCGCTGGACCGGCATTCCGGTCGACAGGATGCTGGAAGGCGAACGCGACAAGCTGATGCGGATGGAAGACGAGCTGGCGAAATCCGTGGTCGGTCAGGGCGATGCGGTTCAGGCCGTGTCCCGGGCTGTGCGGCGTTCGCGTGCGGGATTGCAGGATTCGAACCGGCCGATCGGCTCGTTCATCTTCCTCGGCCCGACCGGCGTCGGCAAGACCGAGCTGACCAAGGCGTTGGCGCGGTTCCTGTTCGATGACGAAACCGCGATGGTGCGCATGGACATGTCGGAATACATGGAAAAGCACTCGGTCTCGCGGCTGATCGGAGCCCCTCCAGGCTATGTCGGCTATGATGAAGGCGGCGCTCTGACCGAGGCCGTGCGGCGCAAGCCCTATCAGGTGATCTTGTTCGACGAGATCGAAAAGGCTCATCCGGATGTCTTCAACGTGCTGCTGCAGGTGCTCGACGACGGGCGTCTGACCGACGGCCAGGGCCGCACGGTCGACTTCCGCAATACGATGATCGTCATGACCTCGAACCTCGGGGCCGAATATCTCTCGTCTCTCGGAGAAAACGAGGACAGCGAGAGCGTGCGCGACCAGGTCATGAGCGTGGTGAAATCGGCCTTCCGGCCGGAATTCCTCAACCGGGTCGACGAGATCCTGCTGTTCCACAGGCTGCGGCGCAGCGAAATGGGCACGATCGTCGATATCCAGCTGGAACGCCTGCGCCGGCTTCTGGCCGATCGCAAGATGACGATCACGCTCGACGACGAGGCGCGCCACTGGCTGGCCGAGCGCGGCTATGATCCTGCCTACGGGGCGCGGCCGCTGAAGCGGGCGATCCAGAAGCATCTGCAGGATCCGCTGGCCGAAAAAATCCTGTCGGGCGAGGTGCCGGACGGATCGAACATCAAGATCACGGCCGGTTCCGACCGGCTGCTGTTTTCGACCAGCGCCAATCTGGAGCGCTCGGCGGCCTGATCGTGCGAAACCCCGGAGCTGAAAGGCTGCGGGGTTTTTTGCATTATTCTCGGCTTATGCAGTCGGAGAGAGTTTATCTTCTCTGTCATGAAGTGACAGAGGGGGTTAAGCCGCCAAAATCTCGCGAGGATCGACCTGCTACTTGCTCGCCAGCTGCTCTGCTTTGTCGTGGCCGAGAAGGGTGTCGATGCGTTTGCGTTCGCTTTCGAAGCGGGCAAGCTGGTCGCCTTCGAGCGATTTGCCGCCGGGCAGGCGGATGCGCAGGGGATCGACCTTGTTGCCGTTGACGATCATTTCATAGTGCAGGTGCGGTCCGGTCGACAGGCCTGTCGTGCCAACCCAGCCGATCACCTGGCCCTGGACGACCTTGGCGCCGGGCACGACGCCCTTGGCGATGGCGTTCTGGTGGTTGTAGGACGAGACATAGCCATTGGCGTGGCGGATCAGCGTCTGGCGGCCGTAACCCCCGGAATCCCAGCCGGCCTTTTCGACGGTGCCATTGCCGGCCGCGATGATCGGCGTGCCGCGCGGTGCCGCCCAGTCGACGCCGGTGTGCATGCGCGAGAAGCCGAGGATCGGATGGCGGCGCATGCCGAAGCCGGAGCGGAAGCGGCCATTGGGCACAGGATTGCGCAGGAGGAACTGGCGGATGCTCTTGCCCTCCTGGTCATAATAATCGACCGTATCGTCGTCCGGGTTCTGGAAGCGGTAGAACCGCGTATCGGCCTCGCCGAAGCGGGCGTGGACATAGAGAAGCTCGGAATCTTCGGTGGCGTTGCCGGCCTTGTCGGTGACCGAGAAGAAGGCCTCGAGCGAATCGGTCGGCTTCAACTGGGCCTGGAAATCGACATTGCTGGCCAGAAGCTTGATGATCTTGCCGGTCATGTCGGCGCCCATGCCATAGGACAGGGCGGCGCGGTAGATGCCGTCATAGACGCGCGGCAGATCGCGGCCGCCGGAGACGACCGGCGTACCGGTGTCGTCGAAGGCGGAATTGACGGCGGCAAGCTCGGTCGGTTCGGAGCCCTTGACGAAGCGGCCCTTGTCGTCGACCGCCATGGTCAGCACATGGCTGCCCCTGGTGTAGACGGAAGCCCGGACGATTTTTGCTTCCTCGCCCTTCTGGATGATACCGATGCGGAGCACGTCGCCTTCGTTCAGCTCCTTGGCGTTGAGCAGGCGGGCGAGATAGTCGCTGACATCCGTTGCCTGTGACTTGGCATAACCGGCGCTGACCATGATCGCTTCGATCGGCATGGTGCGCCGGACGGGAATGACGTCGTCGGCATATTCCTGGCTTTGCGGGGTGATGTTCTCGTAGGAGGAGACCGTCATGTTCTCCTCGACGACCCGAGCGCTGAGGCCCTGGATCAGGTCGAGATCGGAGCTGTCCGAGGCGAAGCGCTGGGGATCGACGTAATAGAGAGAGGCGAGCTGCGTGTTGCCGTCGATCAGCACCGAGCCATTGGTGCGGACGTTTTCCTCGACCTCGTCCAGCGTCATCGAGGCACTGAATTTCAGCGGGGCGCCCTTCAGCGGAAAATCGACGGTTTTGAGAGCGACTTCGGATTCGACGTCGGATCCGTAGATCGTCCCCGTGCGCACCGGCTGCGCTTCGGCCTGTTTCTCGTCGGAGGAGAAGATCGTCAGCGGATCGAAGTTCGGATAGTCGTCGGTGGTGGTGTGGTTGGCGGCTAGCGACATCTTCACATGGGCGAAGGGCTGGCGGCGGACCACTTCCTTCTCGCCGTCGTGAATCATGGTCGAGACTTCCATGATCGTGCGGTCGGAGGGTTTGGCGACGATGTTGGGCGACAGGATACGGTCGCCGCGCTTGACGGCGACAGCCTGGACAGCCTTGTCCGGATTGACGGCGGCATAGGCCTCGGCCGGGATCGCCAGCTGCTGGCGGCCATCAAGGGCGGCAAACAGGGCGACGCCCATCAGGATCGAGGAGGTGATGCCGGTGAGAAACGTGCCCGAAAGCCAGCGCAACGATATCTCGCGGCGGTCCGGCGTGCGGCGGCCTTCAGCGAGAATTGGCGGCTCGTTGCCGAGCGACCGGATCGTATTCTTGTCCGCCGTCATGCCAGTTCAGACCATCCCCGGAATATTTATTTTATTTATCGTTGGCGAAGGTGTGCCCGTTTCATGCCGCCAAGTCAAATTAAGGCAGGCACCGGACACAGGCAAAACGACTTTGAGCGCACATCGTCTCCCAAAGAACGGCTTGGCCTCATCGCTTAGACGAGAGGAATGTGAAGAACTAAAGGCGAAAGCAAGGCGGGCGCGACAAAAGGCAAGCGCCGCGCACGCTTGCTGGGGACAGCCGCTTGTCTGTCAAAGTCCGACGGCGCGGCGGGACGGCACACGGCCCTCGACGAACTGGCGGATCTGCCGGCGGTCGCGGGTCAGCACCTCCATGCAATCATGGCCGAACCATTCGAGCGAAACCTCGGTGACCGGATCATCGGAAATCTCGGTGAGAAAGTGCATATAATCGAATGCGCCCTGGAAAAGCGGCGTCATGCCCTCGCGGCTCCCGGCGGCGGCATAGACATTGGCCGGCGCGAAAACCGCCAAATCGGCGCGGGCGCGGATGTTCTTCAGGTGGTAATGGCGGATATGCGGCCTCATCTGCCGGTGCACGGCAACCGGATCGTCGCCGCCTTCCCAGACATGCAGTGTATCGAAATTGATGGCGAAGAAGGGATGATTGACGGCGCCGATCAGTTCCAGGGTCGAGGCCGCCGTTTCGGCCAGCGTGTTGGGGTGGGTTTCGACCAGAAGATGGATGCCGTAGCCGGCGGTGATGGCGCAGATTTCGCGCAGCCGGGCGGCCATGACCCGGCGGTCTTCCCGCGAAAAGGCGCTGCTCGGGCGGTTCCCAGCAAAGGTGCGGATCTTGCTAGCGTTCCAGCGGCGCGCCATACGGCAAAGCTCGATGGTCTTGCGCCGAAGCGTTTCGCGATCGGCCTCAAGCGGCAGGTAGTCGCTGATCATGGGCACCGAGAGACCGTACCCGGCGAGCCACTCGGCGTCGCGATCGGTCTGGCTTGTCAGATTGCGGCCATGGGCGGCCCAGAGCTCGATGCCCTGGAAATCATTGGCCTGTGCCCAGCCGGCAATCTCGGCAAGCGAGATCAGGTGATGGCGGAAGGTGATGGTGCAGAGGGAGACCTTCATCAAACGGCCCTTTTCAGACGAGGAGCGGCAATGTCCCGAAGCGCGAAATCCTTGGACTCAAATCTCTCGCACCAGAGGTCGAAGATCTCGCGCAGCTTGCCCTTGATCCGGTGTTCCAGCCGGCCGGCTTCGTCGAGGCGGGCAAAGACTTGCCCTGCCAGGGTCCGGTCCCCGGTCTGGCTGAGTTTCATCGCCTCATACTGCAGGCCCTTCAGCGCCTGGATCAGCGCCTCGATCTCGTCGCACCAGACATCGAATTCGGCGGCGGGCAGTTTCAACGCACGCCAGTAGAAGGCGAAGCCGTGTTCGTAGGCATATTTGCGGATGGTGATGACAGGCAGTTCGCGCAGCGCAGTGGCGAGATCAGACAGGGTGACGCCGTCGCGGCCATCAAGATGGGCGCTGACGATCTCCCGCACGCTATCGACCAGCGGGTTGCGGTCCTCGATGAAGCAGGCCTCGAAATAGGCTTTGAGATCGCGGCTCTCGGGCACGCGCATCTCGGCGCGGTCGAAGACATAACCGCCGCCGACGGTCGGCTGCATGATGGCGTGCACGACCTTGTCGCGGGCGATTTCGCCCTGCCAGCGATAGTCGGGATCGAGCACGAACCAGATCTCGGGATCGGCGGTCGTTTCCAGCATCAGATAGTGCGGGAAGGGGTTCTGGTTGAACTTGTTCTCGCGCTCCGGCAAGTGGAACATGTCGAGCATGACCATGACATAGCCGGTGCCCGTCCGGTGCTCCATCAGATCGAGCATGGTGCCGAGGTTCTCGATCTTGGTGCGGGCCGGGTCGTACCATTCGCGAACGCTTGCGCCGTAAAGCCGCTCGAACCAATCGTGGAAGAAATCCTGGCTGATCTCAGGTGCGTGGTACAGCAGCTGCCAGCGATCGCTGACGGCGAATTTGGCGTCCCAGACACCGAAATAGAAGGGGCGGTGGTCGAGGCCCTGGCGCTTGACGCCCTCGCAGACGCAGCTGACGAAGCAATGGACCTTGATGTCGTAAGGTGCTTCGCCGTGAACACCTTCATTCTCAGGATCTGCAGCGACCTCCACCGGTGCGGCCTCGATTTCGCCTTTCGTCGCGAACAGACCGGCGAGATCGGCGACTGTCGAGACGTCCTGGCGGCTGATGGCCGTTTCCGGCATGGGCAGGCCGTATTCGAGCTCAAGATTGAGGAAGATTTCGAGGATCAGGACAGAATCGAGATAAAGGTCTTGATTGAGCCGTGCCTCCGGGCCGAAACCCTGGATATGCGGATGGTTCATGGGGCCGGTGAGGATTGCGTGGACGGCGGCAATGATGTCGTCGCGGGTCATTGGGTCTTTCCTCCTGCCTGCGGTGAAAATTCGCCGGCCGCGTGGCGCATGGCGACGTCGCGGCGGCTGATCTTGCCGTTTGCCTGCCGGGGAATGGCGTCCACCTGCAGGATCTCCATCGGCAACTGGTGGCTGGCGAGGTTGCGGTTGCACCATTCGCGCAGGCTCAAGGGGGCGACCGGTTGGCTGGCGCTGAACAGGAGGCCGACCCGTTCGCCGGAGAAGCGGTCGCTCTTGCGGAAGGCGACGGCGTCGGTGACGGATGGCATGGCCATGACTGCGTCCTCGACGTCCTTCGGGTAGACGTTGAGGCCGGAGACATTGATCATGTCGTCCAGCCGCGAGACGAAGACGAGCATGCCGTCGTCTCTGAGATAACCGAGATCGCGGGTGTGGATTTCGGCACCCTGCGGATTGGTGATGGTGATTTCAGCTGCATTTTCGTCACCGGAACCGGCTTTTGCCGTCAGATGCGGCAGGACGAAGCCCATGTCGGCAGCCGCCGTCATCTCCGGGTTGATGGCGATGCAACCGGCTTCCGAGCAGCCATATTGCTGGAAGAGGTGCTCGGCCTTCTCGCGGATGCGGGCAAACCAGGGATCGGGCAGCAGCGTGCCGGAGGTCATCACCGCGTGCAGCTTTTCAGCCTCGGGCAACAGGCGGGCGAGCGTGTGGATGATGGCGGGCGAGGAATAGAGCAGCGGCCGCTCGATCTCGCGCAGCTTGGCCAACAGATATTTCGGATTGCCGGTGCTGACGATGACTGGGGTCTGGCCGCGCCGCACTGCGACGAGAATGCCGCAGATCAGCCCATAGGAATGGGTTGACGGGCAGGCGACGACAGGCGTCATATCGTCCGGCTGGCGGAAGGCGGCGACATAGCTTTCGACCTCAGCATCGATTTCGGCCCAGCTGCGGGCGACGCATTTTGGCGCGCCTGTGGTGCCGGAACTCATCTGCAGCAATTGGCCTTCCGGGTGGCTGTCATGAGCGCCTTCCAGAATTTCCGCTGTCAGGCTGTTGTAGAACAGGAGATCGCAGCCGGCGCCGATCGCCAGTTTGCGGGCGGCGGGAAGCGGCGTATCGGGGTGGATCGGCAGGACGCTGGCACCGGCCTTGCGAATGGCAAAGAACAGAGCGAGCCAATCGGCCGTCGCAGAAAAGCAGACGGCGTAGCGGCCACCGGTTCTACCTGTCAGGCCGGCCTCTTCGAACATGCGGGCCGCGTTTGTCTCAAACCAGGCCTGGTCATAAAGCGTATCGTCGATCTGGATCATGGCTTTCGTCTCCGTTCGCGCGCATCCACGGACAGGGCATTGGGCACGCGGTGGTGATATTCCGGCTGGGCGGCGAAGAGTTTTCGCGTCAGCAGGGATTCGGTGAGGATGTCGGGATGGGCCCAGCCGAGCCGGGCCAGCCGGTCGGCGCTGCCGGTGCTGTCGGCATAGGCCGACAGGCAATGACCGACGCGCTGCCAGAATACCGCTTCCGGCAGCGCGTAGCAGGTCTCGAACAGGTGGGAGATCTCGCTGAGATTGTAGACGAACAGCGTGTCCATGACGAGTTCGCGCAGGGAATCGAGATTGTCCGTCCAGTAATATTGATCCGGTGCGGCATCGCGGAACAGCGGATGCAGCGACGCGAAATCCGGTGCTTTTTCCGGTTCGCGCAGGAACGCTGGCGAAAACTCCATGCTTTCGTGGAAATCGCGCAGCACCAGCCGTTCCGGCCAGCCATCCCGGTGCACCAGCAGCATGTTCTGGCCGTGGGCCTCGACAGCGATGCCATGGTGGACAAGCAGATGCCAGACCGGCAGGACGCTGACTTCGATCAGCCGGTTCAGCCAGGGCATCAGCCCGTGGCGCCCGATCCAGCGCTTGATGAACGGCCGGCTGTCGTGCTCGGTCATCATCAGGACGTTGAAGGGGACGATGGATTGGCCATCCACCAGCCCTGCTTCCGGGTTCTGCCGCCAGATGGAGGCTGCAAGACCTGCGAGCGGGCCGCCATCGCCGGCGATGATGCCGGCATATTCCTTCAGGATCGTCAGCGGGTAGAGGGTGTTAAAGGCCCGGTCGCTGTCGACCAGACCGGCGATCCAGTGCGAAAGGATGGGCGCCGAGCAGATTGACGGTGGATCGAGGATGCGCAGCGACGAGGTGTTGGTCATGTTGAGCGGCAGCTTGATGTTGGCGGCCTGCGGCCGGCTGCGATTGGCCAGCGTGCGGACAGACTGGGTTGCCGTATAGACATCACCGAGCGCACCAAGGAACCGGGCTTCGCCGCTTGCGAGCCAGGGTGCCAGCAAGGTGCCGCGCAGATTGTGCCATTGCCAGGGATGCAGCGGCAGAAAACCGGCCTCGTCAGCCGTCAGGCCGGATGCGTCGCGGCGGGCCTGCAGCTCTTCCCAGGCTTCCGGTCCGAGTTCCACTTCCCAGAATGTCGCCTCGGCGGCGGGCAGGGTCTGCTGCAGGTGCTGGCGCGCCACGGCAAGCCAGACGAGCTGGAATGTCTCTCCGGCTTCCGGCCCATAGGCGTGGTGGTCCTCCACGGAAAAGCCGGTGCGGGCCTTGAAGCACGGATGGTAGGGGTGGCCTTCGTCGAGCGCACCTTCGAGACCGGCCAGAGACATCAGCCGGCGATCCCGGTGGGGGAGGTTGGCTTCGTTCCAGGCGGAGAAGGCAATCGTCTGCTTCATCTCGCCCAGCAGTTTCTGGCGGTTGGCGGCGGGGCCGGGCAGGGCAGCGACGAGATCGTCCAGCGACGGTGCCGTCCACCCGCCGTCTTCAGCCTCAATCTCGATGGAGCCGGCGCCGATGCGCGGACGGCCGAACGGGCCGGTGGTGAGGGTGCAGCGGAAACTGCGGCCGCCAAGACTCCAACTGGCCGCCGTGCCTTTTTGCTGCGGCTGGACGATGCCTTCGAAGATGAGAGCGGCGGCGAGTTGGCGCAGGACGCGCTCGTCCGGCCTTTGCTTGATATCAAGAGGCAATGGCATGGTCTGTCCCCGGCATGGCAAGAGCGGCTGGCGTGCGCAGCGGATTGGGCATAGCGCGATAGAGGTTCGGCGCTGTTGCGGCATTGGCCTGCAATTCGTCGATATCGAACAGGCGGGTGGTCAAATTGCCCTTCGAGGCGATGGCGGGCTGGTCGAGGACATGGCGGGCAAAGTCGCGCCCCGCGCCGGTCATGGTCAGGGCGCAGCGTTCCAGATGGGCGCGCAGCAGGTGCAGCAGCGCCGCCTCGTCGCAGAGGCCGTCATGGCCCATGCGGCTGATGACCGAAAAGATCTGGTTGACGATGAGGTAATAGGCGAAGCGGTCGCGAATTTCGCTTTCGGCAAAATAGAGCGAGGCGATGGTCTCGGTTTCCGGCACATGACCGGCCAGCAGGCTGCGGTAGCGCTCGGAGAGATAGAAGCCCTGATTGTCGCGGTAGTAGCTGGCCGCCGGATAACCATTGCCGATATCGATGAGGCTGTTCTGCTGGTGGGCTTCCAGCGCGATGCCGAAATCGTCGAACAGGCGAACGAGCGGGCCGCAGGCGCAGTCGAGATAGCGCTGGAACCAGACGAGACTGATGGCGCAGAGCAGGTCACCGCTCCTGGCGGCAAGGCCTCTGATAATCCGGTCCAGCCGCGAGCGTTCTCCCGGCCGGGGCTCGGCGGTTAAAGCCGCGACGGTGATGACGCCCCGCCCGCGCCCGTCACGGAAAGGGTTTTCGCGCAGGATGGTCTCGAAGCCGCTCTCGCTGCGGCCGGGAAGATCGAGCGTGATATAGGCCGGGTCCTGGATGATGTGGAAATCCGGCGAGCGGCGGGCAAAACCGATGCGGTCGATCAGCTTGGCCATGGCGACGCCGGCATCAAGCTCCTGGCGGCGGTTGAGGCGGACGGAATTGGTGATGCGCACCGGCAGGGAGAATTTCAGCATCCAGTCCTCATCGGCGCAATAGACGGTGCGCACGGAGGAGGTGGCGGTGAAAAGCGGGCCTGCGGGGCCGAGATGGCGCAGGGCGCCGGAGCTCTGCAGGGCCTGAATGTCCGGGTCGAGCAGAAGCGCTTCGGCCTGCAGCGGGTGCATCGGCAGCAGTAGCTCTCCTTTCTTGGCCAGATCGGTGCCGAGCATCGCGCGGATAAGGCCGGGCGTCTGTTCCGAGCGGGCCGAGCGATGGCGGACATGATCGGCCCTGGCGGCGAAATAGTGCAGCCTGAACTGGCCGCCGAGTTCCGGCGCATAACTCTCCTGCTGCCAGAAGGTCATGCCCTGGCGGCTCTTGGGTGTCGGGTGCAGCCAGTGTCCGTAGATCAGCGATTGCTCGGCCTCGAGGAAATGATCCGGTTCTGGCGGCGCAGCGTTTTCTGCGGCCCGGTCGAGATAGAGCGTGGTGTGCTGATAACTGTCGAGAACGCGCATCAGCAATTCGAGTTCGAAGCCGCGGAACTGCTCGGCCTGGGTGCTATCCTTGTGGATATGCCGATAGGACTCGTGGATCAGACTGTGGAGGGCCGAGAGAAGTTCGATCTGGCGCCAGTTCGGATCGGTCATGCCTTTGCCCCAGACCCGGCCGAAATGGTGCGGGCCGCAGAGCGAATGCGACAGGATCTCGGCGCGCATCACCATGTGCTGGCGGGGGAGCGACCATTCTATGCAGTCGATGGACGAGCCGGTTGCCAGTCTGTGGCGGGCCGGCATGCCCGGATTGACCTCCCGCAGATAGCAGTTTGCGAAGCTCTGGAACGTGGCCTGTTCGGCCCGCTGCCGCGACGTCTGCATCATTTCGCTCTCCCGCATGCGATCCTGTTGTGGCGTCTGCCGGGCACGCTGGCACCGGCAGACGCTCCAGCCAAAGACGACGGGGGGTGCGATATTTTTCAGGCTTCAGCCTTTTTTCTTGAGTCTTTTCATCATCTTTTAGTCATACTTTTGTTGCCCGCGCATGGTGTGTGGGGGACGGCATGCCTTGATGGGCAGGGCATTCAGCCGGAAGGCGGCGAAGGCTCGGGAACAGAATGGAGTGACGCAGGATGGAGACAGCTTTCCGGGCCAAATCCACAGGTGTGGAAGACCGTTCATTTTAGCGAATGACGGCAAAGCCCGGCCCGCAAGGGTTTGCGCTGGGCAGTCGAAAAAAACACGAGAAAAATGACATTTTTGTAAAATGGCGTGTTGACTTGCGGAAGAGGGTGGGGGTATAAACCGCTCAACAACGAAGCGGCGGCGCTGAGGCGACGGCGGTTTTGTTCGTCCTTGATTTCTTCGAAAGTTACGGAATGTAGCTGAGAGGGCCCGGTCTTTAAAGGTTTGGGTTCAGGGTACTTTCGACCGGTCTTTCCGGTCAGTTATTTGACAATATGGATATAGAGAAAGAGAAACGTGGGCGGCGGTCTGTTTGCGGATTTGCAGCGATGCAGGTTCATTGAAAGAGACTATTGACGGTCACGTTTTTATGAGAAGTTACACTGGTTTTCTTGGGGC
>JAURWE010000102.1 GCA_030655075.1 Pararhizobium sp. | reverse complement strand
GGCGTCGTCGAGCACCCAGATCTGGTGGCGCACGGTGGCATGGGCATCGTCGGCGGTGACATCGGCGGCAGCCTTGCCCTGGGCAATAGTGTCGATCAGTGCATCGGCTGCTGCCGAATCCGGATAGGCGAGCAGCACCGGCCCGGTTTGGGCGTTGGTCGCCTCGATTTGCCGCACGCGGTCGTCTTCCTTGTCGGGGCGGGTGAACTCGTGTTTCTTGATGCGGTTGTTGGCGTAGCAGGCGACGGAGGCGGTGGCGACGAGTCCGGTTTGCACATGCTCCCCCATCGTGATGCGATAGGCGTAGTAACACGGTGCGGCATCGCGCGTCAGTATCCCGGCGGCCAGCATCGCACGGATGTTTTCCGCTGCCTTGGCATACACGGCCGGGTCATAGGGATTGATGTCCGCGGGCAGGTCGATTTCCGGCCGGGAGACGTGCAGGAACGACCAGGGCTTGTCCTTCGCTCGCTGCCGCGCCTCATCGGCTGACAGCACGTCATAGGGCGGAGCGGCCACCTCGGCGGCACGGCCGGGTGCCGGTCGCAGCCCACGAAAAGGCTTGATCAGCGTGCTCATCGTTATTTGACTTGTGCAGCGCGTCCGGCCAAAGGACCGCGCAGGGCATCGTGCGCCTCGCGGATCATTTTTTCCGTGGTGGGCCAATCGATGCAGGCATCGGTCACCGAGCAGCCGTATTTCAACTGGGACAGGTCGGCGGGAATCGGCTGGTTGCCCGCTTCGATATTGCTTTCGATCATCAGACCGACGATGGACTTGTTGCCAAGCCGAATCTGATTCACCACATCCTGCATCACCAGGGGTTGCAGTTCCGGCTTCTTGTAGCTGTTGGCGTGCGAGCAATCGACGACGATATTGGCTGGCAGCTTGGCCTTGGTCAATGCGGCTTCCGCCAGCGCTACGCTGACCGTGTCGTAATTCGGCCGGTCGCCGCCGCCGCGCAACACCAGGTGGCCGTAGCGGTTGCCACAGGTGCGTACCACCGACGAGCGCCCCTGCATGTTGATGCCGAGGAAGTTGTGCGGACTGCCTGCCGAGATGATGGCGTTGATTGCCGCATTCAGCGAACCATCGGTGCTGTTCTTGAAGCCGACCGGTGTCGACAGGCCCGACGACATCTCGCGATGGGTCTGCGATTCGGAGGTGCGTGCGCCGATCGCCGTCCAGGAGATCAGGTCGCCCAGATACTGGGGCGAGATCGGGTCGAGCGCCTCGCTGCCGACCGGCATGCCAAGCTCATTCACGGCGAGTAGAAATTCGCGCGCCTTCTGCATGCCTTCCTCGATGTGGAAGGAGTCATCCATGTAGGGATCGTTGATGAAGCCCTTCCAGCCTGTCGCGGTACGCGGTTTTTCGAAATAGAC
>JAURWE010000101.1 GCA_030655075.1 Pararhizobium sp. | reverse complement strand
CAGTGGCGACGGTGGCGACGATGGCCGAAAGGATGAACTTGCGCATGATGGTCTCTCCTGATCTCTTGGAAGCCGTGATTGGCTCCGATGACCAGACAATCGCACGAGCAGGACCGGCGCGCTGTTCCCGATGGAACAGGGTGCCGATTGGCGCGGTTGGATTGCTAGTCTTGCTGCTGCCACAAGATTCTCCTACTTAGCTGATTGCCCTAAAGACGCATGGACCACATTCCCACTGGCCTACATGCGGCTTGAAGCGTGGACGGCCGAAATGATGGGTACCCTTGTGAACGCTTGCTCGATGGTCCCTGATGACCGTCAGGCAAAATCAGGCCGGGGCCTGCAACCGGAGACTGCCAATGATCCTCGATGCCGCACGGCTTGCCTTTTCCAACCTGTTCGCGTTCGAAACGCGGTCAGTCTTCTGGAAGGTTCTGGGCCTCACCCTGCTGGTTCTGTGCGCACTGTGGTTTGCGCTGCGCGGCCTGTTTGTCAGCTACGCTATGCCCTGGATCGATGCTTTTCTGCCGGGGCTGCCCGATTGGGCCGGCTGGCTGGGGCTGGTCTTCGGAATTGTCGCCAGCGTCGGCCTAGCGCTCGGGCTTGCCCTGCTGCTGGCGCCGGTGACGGCGATCGTTGCCGGTTTGTTTCTCGACGACGTCGCCGAAGTGGTCGAGCGCCGCGACTATCCGGGCGATCCGCCGGGACGCCCGCTGGCACTGTCGGATGCGATCTCCGGATCGCTGAAATTTCTCGGCGTCGTCATCCTCGGCAATCTGGTCGCCCTGGTGCTGCTGTTCATCCCCGGCGTCAACCTGATCGCCTTCTTTCTTGTCAACGGCTATCTGCTCGGACGGGAATTCTTCGAGTTCGCCGCCATGCGGTTTCGCCCGGCGGCCGAAGCGCGGCTGTTTCGGGCCAAACATTCCTCGACCGTGATGATGGCCGGCTTCGTCATCGCCGCATTTCTGGCGATCCCGTTTCTCAACCTGCTGACACCCCTGTTTGCCGCAGGGATGATGGTGCATCTGCACAAGCTGCTGTCGCGCCGCGACCCGAGCTTTCCAGGTTAGAGCGGAAGCGCGGGGGCCTCGTATTGCAAGGCAAAACCTGCGCTGGGTGGGATGGGTTTGATGATGTCGATCAGCACGCCGTTTGGATCGGCAGTGATAAAGTGCCGCTGGCCGAAAGCCTCGTCGCAGATCTCCTTCAGGATCGGCAGGCCGGCGGAGCGCAGGCCGGCATAAAGCGTATCCACGTCCTCTACCTCGAAATTCAACAGAAGACCTGAAACCGTGCCGCGCGCTGCATCGGGGATCGTCTCGTGCGTTCCGTCGAGCACGGCCAGCGTGACATGCTCGTCTTCCCATGACTGCAGGTGCACGTACCAATCGCTGCTGAACAATGGCTTGAAGCGAAAATGAGCGCAGTAGAAGGCCGCTGTTCCGGCGACATCGGCGGTCATGATCACTGGATAGTAGCTGCTTGATTTCATCTTTCTCTCCGCTCGAAACTAACATACAGTCTGCCTGTATCTGATCAATAACATACAGACAGACTGTATGTAAAGAGGGAAAATGCGCCGCACAAATAGCGAGCGAACGGACAGCATGCGCACGGCGCTGATCGCGGCGGCACGGCATCTGTTCGTGCGAAAGGGATATGCCGACACATCGACACCCGACATCGTGACGATGGCTGGTGTGACGCGCGGTGCGCTTTACCACCATTTCGAAGACAAGAAGGCGCTGTTTCTGGCTGTTGTCGAGCAGGAAGCGGCTGCTGTCGCCAGCCAGATCGAGACCGCCGGCGGGCCGGCCGGCGACCCCCGTGCAGCTTTGATCCACGGGACGCGCGCCTACTTCGACGCGATGGAAGCGCCCGGCCGCACGCGTCTGCTGTTGCTTGACGGTCCGGCGGTTCTCGGGACGGCCGCTTTGCGGGCAATCGATGGCGAACATGCCGAGGCGGCCCTGAAGCGAGGGCTTTTCAATCTTCTGACGGCAACAGGCAAACCGGTGGACCGGGTCGGCGCCGTTACCGACCTCCTGTCGGCGGCCTTCGACCGGGCGGCACTGGCGATAGACGCCGGTGGTGACCGGGCGCTTTACGAGCAGGCAGTTGAAGCACTGATCGACGGTCTTTTGCTTAGATGATCTGCGGTGGCAACGGCACCAGCGGCGCGGGCACATCGCAGGTCTTTTCCGCCGACTTGCAAAGATCGGCAATGACGCAGCGCTCGCATTCGGGCTTGCGCGCCTTGCAGCAGTAGCGCCCGTGCAGGATCAGCCAGTGGTGGGCGTGATAGAGATACGGATCCGGGATGATCTGCATCAGGCTGTCTTCCACCGCGTCCGGGGTCTTGCCCGGTGCCAGACAGAGCCGGTTGGCGATGCGAAAGACATGGGTATCGACCGCCATGGTAGCGACGCCGAAGGCCATCGACATCACCACATTGGCGGTCTTGCGGCCGACGCCAGGCAGCCTGATCAGCTCTTCGCGTGTGCGCGGCACCTCGCCGCCGAAATCCTCGATCAGCATGCGGCTGAGCGCCATGACGTTCCTGGCCTTGTTTCGGTAGAGCCCGATCGTCTTGATATAGTCGCGCACCCTGTCTTCGCCGAGCGCCAGCATCTTTTCCGGCGTATCGGCAATGGCAAACAGCGCCCGCGTCGCCTTGTTGACGCCAGCATCGGTCGCCTGCGCAGAGAGCGCCACGGCCACGGTCAGCGTGAACGGGTTGACATGTTCGAGCTCGCCCTTCGGCTCCGGCCGCTGGATCGAGAAACGCCGGAAGATTTCCATCAGCTCCGCATGCGAATAGACAGTTTTCGGCCTTGCCGGTTTAGGCCTGCCTGCCGCAGCTTTTGCTGCGGGCTCTGCCGGTTTTGTGATCGCGTCCATCTTCAGCTTTTTCATCTCTCCTCTATAGTCGCCGCTCATGACACAAGGCAATGCTGCAGAGAACCGCAACGAAACACCGGTGTTTTCGGCCGAGCTGACGCCGCACCGGTCGCTCGGCATGCGCGGTTTCCGGGTGTTCTTTCTACTCGCCGGCCTGCTCAGCCTCGTCCACGCTGTGGTCTTTCTCATCATCGGCGCCTGGCCGATCGTCGTCTTTTTCGGGTTAGATTTTGCGCTGCTGTTCGGAGCCTTCTATCTCAACTACCGCGCCGCCCGCGCCCGTGAGCAGGTCACTGTGTCGCGTACCGATGTCTCGGTGAAAAAATTCAGCGCAGCCGGCCACATGACCGAACATCATTTCAGGACCTTCTGGGCGCGCCTCGACATCCGCCGCCATGACGAGATCGGCATCGTCTCGATGCAGGTGAGCGGCGAGGGGCGGGCCACCGAAATCGGCTCCTTCCTCAACCGCGACGACCGCGAAAGTTTCGCCACCGCGTTTTCGCGCGCGCTGGCCACAGTCAAGCGCGGCTGACCGCAAGAATCGGGTGGATCGAGGCCGGATGCTGTGATGTTGTCATGGTCAAAGGAGAAGACCATGAACATCACCACATCGGTTGCGTCCGACATCACGCCGCAGGGCACCGACTACGAGACGGTCTGCAGCGTCGTGGAACTTATCACTGGCGATTATCGCGACCAGCCGTCGCTGGAGACCGTCGCCCGTGAGCTCGGCCAGTCGCCGACACAGCTGCAGAAGACGTTCACCCGCTGGGCCGGCCTGTCGCCGAAGGCCTTTCTGCAGGCCGTGACGCTCGACCACGCCAAGCGGCTACTCGGCCAGGAAGATCTGCCGCTGCTGGAGACGAGCTTCGAAGTCGGTCTTTCCGGCCCAGGGCGGCTGCACGATCTCTTTGTTACCCACGAAGCCATGTCGCCCGGCGAATGGAAGGCGCGCGGCGCCGGGCTGACGATCCGCTACGGTTTCCACCCCTCGCCCTTCGGCATCGCACTTGTGATGATTACCGAGCGCGGGCTTGCAGGCCTTGCCTTCAATGATGCCGGCGCCGAACGGGCGAATTTCGAGGATATGACAAGCCGCTGGCCGAATGCCGCCTATGTCGAGGACAGTGCCGCCACGGCCGCCTACGCCGAGCGGATTTTTGACCCGCGCCAGTGGCAGCCCGACCAGCCGCTGCGCGTGGTGATGATCGGCACGGATTTTCAGGTGCGGGTCTGGGAGGCGCTGTTGAAGGTGCCAATGGGCCGGGTGGTAACCTATTCGTCGATTGCCGGTGATATCGGCCAACCGACCGCATCCCGCGCCGTCGGCGCCGCCATTGGCCGCAACCCGATCTCCTTCGTCGTGCCCTGCCACCGGGCGCTCGGCAAGAACGGCGCCCTCACCGGCTATCACTGGGGCCTGACGCGCAAGCGGGCCATGCTGGGCTGGGAGGCGGGGAAAGTGTGAGGCTGGGCGTATTGACGACGCCAAGGCCGCCCCCTCTGTCAGCTGCGCTGACATCTCCCCACCTGTGGGGAGATGGTTCTTTTCCCATACAACTCTTCAAAAAATCGGAGAGTTAGGCGGCCACAAGATTAGCGGCCAATCTCCCCCCATGTGGGGGAGATGTCCCGGAGGGACAGAGGGGGGCAAACTTGCGCAGATCGACCCCGTGGCAACGGCAGAAAACCCTCAATGCGCCGCCGACATATCGCCCAAAACTTCCTTCGAGGCGACCGTGGAATCGGCCTTCAGCTTGTAGACCATCGGCACGCCGGTTGCGAGATTGACCGAGAGGATCTGCTCGCGGTCGAGCCGGTCGAGGACCATCAGCAGCGAACGAAGGGAATTCCCGTGGGCGGCGACCAGAACCTTCTGGCCGGCAAGCACGCGCGGCAGGATTTCCGTCATGTAATAGGGCCAGACGCGGGCGCCGGTGTCCTTCAGGCTTTCGCCGCCCGGAGGAGGTACGTCGTAGGAGCGGCGCCAGATATGCACCTGTTCCTCGCCCCATTTGGCGCGGGCATCGTCCTTGTTGAGGCCGGAAAGATCGCCGTAGTCGCGTTCGTTCAGCGCCTCGTTGTGGATGGTTTCGAGATCCGGCTGGCCGATATTGTCGAGGACGATTTGGCAGGTCTTTTCGGCGCGCTGCAGGACGGAGGTGAAGGCGATGTCGAACTTGATGCCGTAATCGGCCAGCGCCTTGCCGCCGGCATTGGCTTCGGTGAAGCCAAGCTCGGTCAGGTCCGGATCCTTCCAGCCCGTGAACAGGTTCTTCAGGTTCCAGTCGCTTTGGCCGTGGCGTACAAGGACGAGGGTTCCGCTCATGGTATTTCCTCCGATGGGATGACGGTTAGGATGCGAGCCCGAGCACGTCGAGCATGGAGTAGAAGCCGGGTTTTTGGTGGCGGGCCCAGAGCGCTGCCTTGACGGCGCCACGGGCGAAGATCGACCGGTCGGTCGCACTGTGCGATAACGTGATCTGCTCGCCCTCGCCGGAGATCAGCACCGAATGTTCGCCGATGACCGAGCCGCCGCGCAGCGTCGCAAAGCCGATCGTCCCGGCCTCGCGGGCGCCGGTGTGGCCGTCGCGCACCTTGACGGCATGGCTCAGGAGATCGATGGCGCGGCCCTTGGCGGCGGCCTGGCCGAGCAGAAGGGCGGTGCCTGAGGGTGCATCGACCTTGTGCTTATGGTGCATTTCGAGGATTTCGATGTCCCAGTCGGCCGCTTCCAACGCCCGGGCCGCCTGTTCGACCAGCACACCGAGCAGATTGACGCCGAGGCTCATGTTGCCGGACTTGACGATGCGGGCATGGCGCGCGGCGGCGCGGATCTTGTCCTCGTCCTCGGGCGTGCAGCCGGTCGTGCCGATGACATGGACGATGCGGGCCTGGGCGGCAAGCCCGGCAAACTCGATCGAGGCGGCGGGCGAGGTGAAGTCGAGCACACCTTCGGCATCGACGAAGGCTTCCAGTGGCGTGTCTGTGATCGGCACGCCGATCGGGCCGAGACCGGCCAGTTCGCCGGCGTCACGGCCGAGAAAGGCCGAGCCCGGACGTTCGATCGCCGCAAACACGCGGGCGCCGTCGATGCTGTTAATGGTGCGGATCAGCGTCTGGCCCATGCGGCCGGCCGCTCCCACCACCACCAGCTTCATGTCCTGATCGCCCATGCCGTCACTGCTTTCCGAAAATCAGTTGGTTTCGTCTGTCACTGCTGCCTGCGGCGCATGGCCCTGCAGATTGTGCAGGCGAGCGTAGAGCCCGTCATTTCTCAGCGCAAGCGCCTCGTGCGTGCCTTCTTCCATCACCCGGCCGTCTTTCATAACGATGATCTTGCTGGCGCGCACGATGGTCGACAGCCGGTGGGCGATGACGACGACGGTGCGGCCGTTCATGGCCCGGTCGAGTGCCTTCTGCACGGCCTGTTCGGATTCCGTGTCGAGCGCCGAGGTGGCCTCGTCGAGAAGCAGGATCGGTGCATTGCGCACCAGTGCTCTCGCAATCGACAGCCGCTGGCGCTGGCCGCCCGAAAGCGTCACGCCGTTCTCGCCCACAGGCGTATCGTAGCCACCCGGCTGGGCGAGAATGAAGTCGTGGGCATAGGCGAGGCGCGCGGCCTCCTCGACCTCGGCATCCGTCGCTTCCGGCCGGCCGTAGCGGATGTTGTCGCGGATCGTGCCCTCGAACAGGTAGGGCTGCTGCGAGACATAGGCGATGGCGTTGCGCAGCGACTGCTTGGTGATATGGGCGATGTCCTGGCCGTCGATGAAGATCTGACCGGCGGCCGGATCGTAGAAGCGCGGAACGAGGCTGATGACGGTGGATTTGCCGGCACCCGACGTGCCGACCAGCGCCGTGGTGCGGCCACCTTCGGCAATCAGGGTGACGCCCTTCAGCACCTCGTCGCCATTGGCATAGGCAAAGCGCACGTCGCGGAATTCGATCCGGGCTTCGCTGATCTCAAGCGCCACCGCATCGGGCAGGTCGCGCTGGTGCGGGATCGTGTCGAGCACCTCGTAGATCATGCGGGCGTTGACGACGGCGCGCTCCAGCGACACCTGCAGGCGGGCAAGCCGCCGGGCAGGATCATAGGCCAGAAGCAGCGCGGTGACGAAGGAGAAGAAGGCACCCGGCAGCACGCCGCCATAGATCGAGCGGAAGGCGGCATAGGCGAGCACGCTGGAGATCGCGAAGCCGGCGAAGGTTTCGGTCAGCGGCGCCGTGCGCTCGCTGAGCCGCGCGATCCGGTTCGCCCGGTTCTCGGCACTTTCGATCAGCGTATCGACACGGCCGCGCAGCTGCTTTTCCATGGTGAAGGCCTTCACGATGGAAATGCCCTGGATGGTTTCCTGCATGGCGCCGAGAACGTGGCTGTTGAGCTCGATCGATTCGCGCGTGGCACTTCTCAGCCGCTTCGAGACGTAGCGCAGCGCCATCAAGAGCGGCGGCGCGATGACGAAGACGATCAGCGTCAGGATCGGGTCCTTGGCGATCATCACGCCGATCAGCGCCACGAGCGTCAGGAGGTCGCGGGCGATCGAGGTGACGGTCATGTTGAGCACGTCGCGAATGCCGGTGACATTCTGGCTGATCTGGGCCGACAGGTGCGCCGAGCGCGATTCGTTGAAGTAGCCGACGCTGAGCGCCATCAGATGCGCGTAAAGCCGCTTCTGGTAGCCGGCAACGATGTTGTTGCCGATCTTCGACAGGGTCACCGCCTCGCCATAAGTGGCAAAGCCGCGCAGCACGAAGGCGACGAAGATCGCGCCGCAGATGTAGATCACCACGTCGGCCCGCTGCTTGGCAAAGGCCTCGTTGATGACCGATTCCATGATCCAGGCGGTAAAGGCCGTCGTGCCGGCGATCACGACCAGGCAGGAGATGGCAAACACATAGCCACCAATGTGCTCGCGACCGTTTTCGGCAACGATGCGCTTGAGCACGCCGGTCAGGGTCTCTGCGTCGATGGCCCGCTTGTTTGTTTCGCTTGCTTCCAAGAACCCGTTTTCCTGAGCCGTTTCAGCGCATCTGCGGAAAGCAGGCGGCTTTTCCGGGCTCTATAGTCGGTCGAGCCGTCTTTTACCAGCATTGCTTGCCGCAAACGGCGCTCAGCCGCGCCAACGGCGGCCCTCTGTTGCAACACCGAAACGAATGGGGTCGCGGGCGAAGGCGGCAAGGCCGAGAAGGGCCGCCATGGGATGCAGCACGACATAGGTCGGAATTTTGGCAAGCAAAGCCGAATGTGGCGCCTTGTCCTCGAAGCCGGCGCGGAATTCCGGTTGCCGCAACGCCGAAATGATCTTCTGGGAAATGCCGCCGGCCAGGAACACGCCGCCGCGCGCCATGAACACCATGGCGAAGTCGCCGGCGACGCGGCCGAGATAGGTCGAGAACAGCGACAGTGTTTCAGCCGCAGCACGGTTGTCTCCCGAAAGACCATGGGCGGTGATGTCGGCCGGGGTGGTGAAGATCGGCGGCTGCCCGTCCGCCTCGCTGACCGCACCGTAGATGTTGACGAGGCCCCGCCCACACAGAAGCTGTTCGGCTGAGATGCGCCCCTCGATCGTCTCGAGAAACGGCCAGATCTGATAGTCACGCTCCGAGCGCGGACCGACATCAATATGGCCGCCTTCGCCGGGAACGGGGAACCAGGTATGGCGCGCATAGAGAAGGCCGGCGACGCCGAGCCCGGTGCCTGGACCGAGCACCACGCGCGAGGCATGTTCCAGCCGCTCGCCACGGCCGATCTTTTCTAGATGCTCGTCGGAAAACACCGCGATGGCCAGCGCCTGCGCCTCGAAATCGTTGATGACGACGATGTCCTCGAGACCCAGTCCGGCCAGCATTTCTTCCGGCCGAATGACCCAGCCGGCATTGGTCAGTGGAATTTCGTCGCCATTGATCGGGCCGGCAATGGCAAGAATGGAGGAGCGCGGTGGCGTTGATGTGTTGGCGAGGATCGTGGCCCGGATCGCATCATCGATATTGGGGAAATCGCGGGTCTGGACGGTCGGGAACTGGACCGGCGCGGAGGTGGCGCCGGTCAAAAGCGCGAAGCGCGCATTGGTCCCACCGATATCACCGATCAGGATGGGAAAGGGAAAGCTTTTGGTTTCTGGCGTGATGCTCGACATCGGCGGTTCCGTTTTTAGTGCCCAAGGCCTAGTGCCCCAGGGGCGCTGCAATCTGGTTGAACTCGATCAGCTGCTCGGCCGTGGCGCGGTTGAGTGCCATGGGAATATCGTAGACGACGGCCAGCCGCATCAGCGCCTTGACATCGACATCGTGCGGCATGGCGGTCAGAGGGTCGATGAAAAAGATCAGAAGATCGATATCGCCAGTGGCAATCAGTGCCCCAATCTGCTGGTCGCCGCCGAGCGGGCCGCTTTTCAGCCGTGTCACATTCAGCGAGGGACAGGCATCCTGCACCCGGCCGCCGGTTGTGCCTGTCGCCACGATGCGAACCTTGGCAAGAATTGTCTCATGGGCGCGGGCGAAGGCGGCCATGTCGTCTTTCTTCAGGTCATGCGCGATCAGCGCAACACACCTCTGACCCATGGCCTCCCCCAATTTCGATACCGCTTTAAATCGATTTGAACGGTTTATAGCGAAGGGCGGCTGCCTTGGAAAGGCCCGATGATAAAACTGCTAATGTACTGGCCTCGATAGGGGTATCGGCACGTTGGCGGGCAGGTCGCTGCCCTGGTCCATGCCGATGACCGCTTCGACGCTTGCGGGCGTCTCTGTTTCGGGAACCAAGGCTGTCGCCGCCGTCTCGCCATAGGTAACATCGGCTTCGGAGGCCGGTGAACGGCCGGCCAGAACCGCCCGGCAGGCATTCGGCAGGTCGGCCAAGGTCGCCAGCCGGGGCTGCTTCACCGGCTTGCCGGTATCCTTGGGTTTGGCCCAGGGCTTTTGCGTGAACCAGTAATCGAGCGATCCATCGCAGCCGTCCCCCGCCGCCACCGGCGCCTGCGCCTTGCAGTTGGACGATCCGTCCGGGCATTTGATGCGGATATGGAAATGCGAGTCGTGGCCGTAATAGGGGCGCACCTTGCCGAGATCGCTGCGGTCGCCAGTCCAGGTCTGGCAGAGCTTCTTCTTGATCGCCGGATTGACGAAGATGCGCTCGACCTGCGGATAGCTTGCGGCCCGCATGATCAGCCGCGCATGGGCGGGCGTCCAGATTTTCGGATCGACCGTCAAAAACTTGTTTTTTTGCAGCATCGAAATGAACGGCTGGTTTTCGCGGTCGTTGCGGGTCAGTGTCTTTCGCGGCATCGGCGTCAGCCAGATATCGGCGTCGAGACCGACCTGATGGGAGGAGTGGCCGTTCTTCATCGGCCCGCCGCGCGGCTGCGAGATGTCGCCCAGCAGCAGCCCCGGCCATCCGTCCTTTGCGGCGGCATCCGCAGACAGCCGTTCGATCAGCGCGATCATGTTCGGATGTCCCCAGCGACGGTTGCGCGACAGGCGCATGGCCTGCCAGGTTGGTCCATCGCTGGGGATGGCAACAGCACCGGCCAGGCAGCCCTTGGCATAAAAACCGACGGCCGCCGGATTCATTTTCGCCGGCAGCTTGACGCCGCCAAAAATCTCGCGCGCAGGCTGGGCCTGCTCGGCGGCCATGGCCGGAAAGCCGACTACAGCCGCAAGGGCCAAAGCCAGGGCACGGGAAAAGAAACGCAGGCGCATGGTTGTCATAAGCGGGTCCGTATCAGGCCGAAGGCAGCCATCCGTTATGGCGGCAAGTGATTTGCAGATGAGTCTATCCTGAAAAGCAGCGGGCGAAAACGACCTTTGCCGCCACCCTCGATAAACCAGTTGTGACCGCAGCAATTTGCTCGATTTGAGGCAAGTCCTGTCAATTGCCTGAATAATGCCTATTCTGATGGTGACGATGGACGGACAACAGGGAGAACAGGATGCGGCTAGACCGAACGATGCTGAAATGCGGGCTTGCCGCAGGGCTCCTGTGCCTTTCTCTGCTGTCCATCCAAAGCGCGATGGCGCAAGACAGCAAGGTCTGGCGTATCGGCCTTTCGACCGTTGGCGAGCTGAAATACAAGGAAGGGTTCACCCGTTTCGACTACGTCAATCCCGATGCGCCCAAGGGCGGCGACCTGAAGCAGGCGACCGACGGGACGTTCGATACGTTGAACCCGGTTCTGGCCAAGGGTGAAGCCGCCATCGGCCTCAATTTCGTCTTCGAACCGCTGATGAAACGCTCGCAGGACGAGATTTCCTCCGAATACGGCCTCTTGGCCGAAGCGGTCTCGCACCCGGATGATTTTTCCTCGGCCACCTTTCGTCTGAACGCACAAGCACAATGGTCCGACGGACAGCCGGTCACGCCTGACGATGTGATCTTCAGCTTCGAACAGTCCAAGGCCAATAACCCGCAGCAGGAATTCTACTACAAACATGTGGTGAAGGCGGAAAAGACCGCCGAGCGCGAGATCACCTTCACCTTCGATGAGAAGAACAACCGCGAGCTGCCGAGCATCGTCGGTCAGCTGGTCATCGTGCCGAAACACTGGTGGCAGGCCAATGGCCCGGACGGCAAGCCGCGCGACATTTCCCGCACCAGTCTCGAAATACCCGTGGGCTCCGGCCCCTACAGGATCGCCTCGATCCGGCCCGGTGCGGCCATCACCTATCAGCGCCGCGACGACTACTGGGGCAAGGATCTCAATGTGAACGTCGGCTTTTCCAACTTCGGCCGCATCCTCTATTCCTATTTTGCCGACCGCGACGTGATGTTCGAGGCGTTCCGCTCCGGCGCTGCCGACTACTGGTGGGAAAATTCCGCCAGGCGCTGGGCGACATCCTACGATTTTCCGGCGGTGAAGGACGGGCGGATCAAGCAGGAATCGCTCGACAACGATTCACGCGACAGCGGCGTCATGGTCGGCTTCATCTTCAACATGCGGCGCGATGCCTTCAAGGACGTGCGCGTCCGCCGGGCCATCAACTACGCGTTCGACTTCGAGGAACTGCGCCGGACGATTTTCTACAATCAGTATGAACGGGTGAACTCGTTCTTCTTCGGCTCGGAACTGGCGTCGAGCGGCCTGCCCGAGGGGCGCGAACTGGAAATCCTAAATGCCATCAAGGACAAGGTGCCGCCGCAGGTTTTCACCACCCCCTATTCAAACCCCGTTGGGGGCAGCGAAAAGAACCTGCGCGACAACCTGCGCCAGGCGCTCGGCCTGTTCAAAGAGGCGGGATACTCGTTGAAGAATGGCAAGATGATCAACGACGCAACAGGCGCGCCGTTCTCGTTCGAAATCATGCTGTCCGGTCCGACCATCGAGCGCGTGGCGCTGCCCTTTGCGCAGAACCTGAAGAAGATCGGTGTCGACGTGCGGGTGCGCACGGCCGATGCCTCGCAGTTTACCAACCGCTGGCGCTCGCGCGACTTCGACGTCATGTACCAGGGCTGGTCGCAGTCGCTCAATCCGGGTAACGAGCAGGCCGAATACTGGAGCTCGGAATCGGCCGCACGCGAAGGCTCGGCCAACTATTCGGGTATCAGTGATCCGGGTGTCGATGCGCTGGTGCGCCAGATCGTTTTCGCTAAGGACCGTGACGATCTGATCGCCACCACCAAGGCGCTCGACCGGGTTCTGCTGGCCCATCAGATTGTCACCCCGAGCTACTACCAGAAGGCGACGCGCATGGCCTACTGGAACCGGATCGCGCATCCGGACAACCTGCCGGAATATTCGACGGGCTTCCCCTATCTGGCCTTCTGGTGGTCGACGGCTGCGACCGCGCAATGAAAGCCTTGCCTAGACGCCCGCTCTCCAAGCAGAGTGCGAATACGCGAATCATGTGCCGCGCGGGGCGGTGCCGGGACAGATGGAATTGGGGCAATCGGATTTGAGCATTCCTTGCAGAGCGGGTGACAAAATCGCCACGGCCATCGCTGCAGAGCCGGGGCAGGGCTGATGGGTGCTTATATTCTGCGGCGCCTGCTGCTGATGATCCCGACCATGATCGGCATCATGGCGATTTCCTTTGCCGTCATCCAGTTCGCGCCGGGCGGTCCGGTCGAGCAGATTATCGCCGATCTGACCAGCCCCAGCAGTGGTGACCGGCTTTCGGGCGGTGGCGACAACCTCAACCAGGGCGGCGGCGACGATTCCTCGCGCTACCGCAGCTCGAAAGGGCTGGACCCGGAATTCATCGCCAAGCTTGAAAAGCAGTTCGGCTTCGACAAGCCACCGGTCGAACGCTTCCTCGACATGATGTGGAACTATATCCGCTTCGATTTCGGCGAAAGCTTCTTCTCCAATTCGCGGGTGCTGGACCTCATCGTCGACCGCTTGCCGGTGTCGATCTCCCTCGGCGTCTGGATCCTGCTGTTTTCCTATGTGATCTCGATCCCGCTCGGCATCCGCAAGGCGGTCTCCGACGGCTCGGCCTTCGACGTCTGGACATCGGGCGTCATCATCATCGGCTATGCGGTGCCGAGCTTCCTGTTCGGCATCCTGCTGATCGTGCTGTTTGCCGGGGGCTCGTTCTTCGACTGGTTCCCGCTGAGCGGCCTGCATTCGGAAAATGCCGCCGGTATGGGCTGGATCGACTGGCTGCTTGACTATGCCTGGCATCTGGCCTTGCCACTGATTTCGCTGTCGCTGGCGGCCTTCGCCACGACGACGCTGCTGACGAAAAATTCCTTCATTGACGAGATCAAGAAGCAATATGTCATCACCGCCAAGGCCAAGGGTTTGAATGAGCGGCAGGTGCTCTACGGCCACGTCTTCCGCAATGCCATGCTGATCGTCATCGCCGGCTTCCCGGGCGCCTTCATCACCGCCTTCTTCACCGGCTCGCTGCTGATCGAAAACATCTTCTCGCTTGATGGCCTCGGACGGCTTGGCTATCTCTCCGTCGTCAAGCGTGACTATCCGATCGTCTTTGCCACGCTCTACATCTTCTCGCTGATGGGCCTGGTGGTCAGCCTGATCTCCGACCTGATCTACACCTGGGTCGATCCGCGCATCGATTTCGATCGGAGGGATGTCTGATGGCCGATATCGTCTCCAGCAATCCGGCTCTCCTCGCCGGCGCTCCGCAATCCGGCTACCTCTCGCCCACCGGCCGGCGCCGCTGGGAGAATTTCAAGGCCAACCGGCGCGGCTACTGGTCGTTCTGGATCTTCATGATCCTCTTCCTCCTCAGCCTGTTTGCCGAATTCATTGCCAACGACAAGCCGGCCATCGTCCTCTACAAGGGCGAGGTCCTGTTCCCGGTCGTCGTCGACTATCCGGAAGAAAAGTTCGGCGGCTTTCTGGCCGAAACCGACTATCGCAGCGATTTCATCAAGGACGAGATCGACGCGAACGGCTGGATGATCTGGCCGCCGATCCGCTATTCCTACAAGAGCGCCAATTCGCAAATTCCGCATTCCGCCCCCACCGCGCCGTTCTGGATGATGAGCAAGGAAGAGCGCTGCTCCGGCTATCCGCAGGGCGTCGATGACCCCGACTGCCGGCTCGGCAATCTCAACTGGCTGGGCACCGACGACCAGGCTCGCGATGTGGCCGCCCGCATCATCTACGGCTTCCGCATCTCCATCCTGTTCGGCCTGATCCTGACGGCGGCCTCTGCAATCGTCGGCGTCACCGCCGGTGCCATGCAGGGCTATTTCGGCGGCTGGGTCGATCTGCTGATGCAGCGCTTCATCGAGATCTGGGCCTCGATGCCGGTGCTCTACCTGCTCTTGATCATCTCCTCGATCCTGCCGCCCGGCTTCTGGGTGCTGCTGGGCATCATGGTGCTGTTTTCGTGGGTCGGCTTCGTCGGCATCGTCCGGGCCGAGTTCCTGCGCGCCCGCAATTTCGAATATGTCAACGCTGCCCGGGCGCTCGGCGTCGGCAACCGGACCATCATGTTCCGCCATCTGCTGCCCAATGCCATGGTGGCGACACTGACTTTCCTGCCCTTTATCCTGTCGGGCTCGATCACCACGCTCACCTCGCTGGATTTCCTCGGCTTCGGCATGCCGCCGGGCTCCGCCTCGCTCGGCGAGCTGATCGTCCAGGGCAAATCCAACCTGCAGGCCCCCTGGCTCGGCTTCACCGCCTTCATCGTCATGTCGGTCATGCTGTCGCTGCTGATCTTCATCGGCGAGGCGACGCGCGACGCCTTCGACCCGAGGAAGACATTCCGATGAAGCGAGCGGACCTCGCAATTTTGGCCGGTTTGCCGTACATTCACCGTGACAGCGATCCCCGGCAGGAGCCATGGCGATGAACAAGATCGTGCGCGAACACTACCCCGTATCGAGCCTTCCCGAAGATCTGCGGGAGGGGCTTGCCATGGACGGCGAGGTGCGGATCGTGATTGAAGAGCAGGTGACTTCGGCGCCTAGCGCCGATGAACATGGCTTGCCGTCATCGTTCTTCGACTATCGCCCGCCTGGTGCACCGATCAAAACTGCCGATCTGTTGGAAAGCATTCGAGCCTACAAGGCCAGCCATCCCCCGTCCACGGACCAGAATGAAGCGGTGCGGCGCATTCGCGAATTGCGTGATGAGTGGAATGACGAATGACGGAAATGCCGAGGATATATCTCGACACCAATGCATTCATCTTTGCAGTAGAAGAGCAATCGGAGCGCTCAAGTCTACTGATAAAACTTTTTTCATCCTCCGAGGAGGCGGAAAACGTTCTCTTTGTCACCAGTGAACTGACGTTGGCCGAAGTGCTGGTCAAGCCCTACCGCAATGTGCAGGAAGAGCTGATCGATCGTTATGACAACATGATCAGAGACAGTGCATGGCTGGAGGTTCAGCCTGTTGTGCGACCAACCTTATGGTATGCCAGCGTTCTCCGATCTCAATCGCAGTTGAAATTGCCCGATGCCATTCATTTGTCCACGGCCTTTGGGTCGGAATGTACACATTTCCTGACGGACGATAGAGCTTTGCGCGTTGTGGATGAGCTTCGCCACACGCGTTTTGGCATGACGAAAATGAAATCCATTGAAATGGTGCCTTTGACCATTCCTGCACTAACCTCCCTCCTGAAAAGCCTTGCCGCATGAGCGAACCTCTCCTCTCTGTCCGTGATCTCTCGGTTGCCTTTCACCAGGGTGGCAAGACGACGCTGGCTGTCGATGGGGTTTCCTTCGATGTGCACAAGGGCGAAGTGGTGGCGCTGGTGGGGGAATCGGGGTCAGGCAAGTCGGTCTCGGCCAATTCCATCCTGAAGCTCTTGCCCTATCCGGCCGCCAGCCATCCCGGCGGTCAGGTCCTGTTCAACGGCAAGGACCTGATGGCGGCGTCGGATGCTGAGCTGCGCGACGTGCGCGGCAACGATATTACGATGATTTTCCAGGAGCCAATGACCTCGCTCAATCCGCTGCACTCGATCGAGAAGCAGATCGCCGAAATCCTGGCGCTGCATCAGGGCATGACGGGCGCGCCAGCGCGCACGCGTGTGCTTGAGCTTCTGCACCAGGTCGGCATACGCGAGCCGGAAAAGCGGCTGGCCGCCTATCCGCACGAACTCTCCGGTGGCCAGCGCCAGCGCGTCATGATCGCCATGGCGCTTGCCAACCGGCCGGAACTGCTGATCGCCGACGAGCCGACCACGGCGCTGGATGTCACGGTGCAGGCACAGATCCTTGAGCTTCTGAAAAAGCTCAAGGACGATTACGGCATGGCCATGCTGTTCATCACCCACGACCTCGGCATCGTCCGCAAGATCGCCGACCGGGTCTGCGTCATGACCAAGGGCAAAATCGTCGAGACTGGGCCGACGGCCGAAATCTTCGCCAATCCGCAGCACGCCTACACCCGCCATCTGCTCGCTTCCGAACCCAAGGGCATGCCACCGAAGTCCGACACGTCGCGCCCAGTCGTCGTGGAGGCGGAGGATGTCAAGGTCTGGTTCCCGATCAAGGCCGGCTTCCTGCGCAGGGTCGTCGATCACGTGAAGGCGGTGGACGGCATCGATCTTAAGCTCCGTGCAGGCCAGACGCTCGGCGTCGTCGGCGAATCCGGGTCCGGCAAGACGACGCTGGGCCTAGCGCTGACGCGGCTGATTTCCTCGAAGGGCCGCATCGGTTTCATCGGCAAGGATATCGACAGCTTCACGTTCAAGCAGATGCGGCCGCTTCGCAGCCGCATGCAGGTGGTGTTTCAGGATCCTTACGGCTCGCTCAGCCCGCGCATGTCGGTCTCCGGCATCATTGCCGAAGGTCTGGAAATCCACGAGCCGAAACTGACGGCCAAGGAGCGTGATGCCCGTGTCGCCGCAGCGCTGGACGAAGTCGGGCTCGATCCGGCCACCCGCTGGCGCTACCCACACGAGTTTTCCGGCGGCCAGCGCCAGCGCATCGCCATCGCCCGCGCCATGGTTCTGAAACCGCAATTCGTCATGCTCGACGAGCCGACCTCGGCGCTCGACATGAGCGTGCAGGCGCAGGTGGTCGATCTGCTGCGGGACTTGCAGGCCAAACACGAGCTGGCCTATCTGTTCATCAGCCACGACCTGAAAGTCGTGCGAGCGCTCGCCAACGACATGATCGTCATGCGGCTGGGCAAGGTCGTGGAGCAGGGACCGTCCGAAGAGATTTTTACCGCGCCGAAGGAAGATTACACCAAGGCGCTGATGGCGGCGGCCTTCGATCTTGCCGCCGTTCGGATTGCCGACATCCGACAGTAGGATCGGGCGCTATGGCCGGCGGTAGCCGGTCGGCTCGCTGTAAAGCCAGCGGGTCCGCTCGATGGCGCCTTCGAGACTCTCTCGCGCGACCGTCATGCTGTGGCCATTGGCGTGAACGATCGTCTCTTCGTCCTCCATGATCGCCACATGGCCTTTCCAGAACACCAGATCGCCGCGCCTGAGGTTGTGCCGCTCGATCTGAGCGCCGAGACCCGCCTGCATGTCGGAATCGCGCGGCGCCTTGCGGCCGGTCATCATCATCGACAGCTGGACGAGACCCGAACAGTCGATGCCAAAGGCGGATCGGCCGCCCCAGAGATAGGGCGTCTCGACGAACCGGCCGGCGACCGACACATAGTCCGTCTCTTGGAATGATCCGATGGTGGTGCAGTGATTGGCGATGACCGCGTGGCCGTTGGCGAGCAGAAAGTAGCGGGTGCCGCGCGTTTCGGCCTCGCCGGTCACGAGCAGGTGGCTGCCCATAGACAGGGCGGCCATGGCCGGCGATTTGAGGTCGGCCTGCTCATAGACGAACGTCCGCAAGGCTGAGACGGTATGCGTGTTGGCGAACTCGCCCAGGCGCAGAGCATCTTCCGGTAGATAGCCGACATAGCCGTCCTCGTCCGACTTGATCCAGCACCATGTGTCGTCGGTATCGAGAACGCGAACCGTCTCGCCGCGCAGCAACTGCGTGTCGATCCCGGCCGACAGGTCCGGGCGCGGACGAAGGGGCACCAGCGGGCGTATGACCTGCGCAGGGGCACCGGCGGTGTAGCGCGGCGCCTGGATCTGGTCGCGCAGCGCCTCCTCGGCAAGGTCGGGTCTGTAAGCGTTGATGCGTCGGTCGGGCAGATTGCTCATGAGGCAGGCCTTCGTCCTTCGGCGATGATCAGGTCGCCGAGCTTTTCCAGATAGAGCGCACCGTCAAGGGTGCGCTTGATGATGACATTGCGCCGGTCTTTTTCATCGCGGACCCGATCGACGAGCTTCATAGCGCCCATCGTATCCAGCGCCCGTGTAATGACCGGCTTGGTGACGCCGAGGATGACCGCGAGACCCCGCACCGTATGCGGCGGTGGCATCAGGTAAATGTGCAGCAGGATCGACAGTTGCCGCAGGGTCAGGTCATGGCTGTCCGTGCGCACCTCTTCCAGCGAAACGCGGTACCATAGGCCGAGCGCCTGAGACGGGGTCAGTTCGACGGGCAACAGCGGGCTCCGGTGGACGATGTCGAGTTAACGTTAGGCAAAATCCGTTACGCAACCGTTTCATTCTTCTCCCGAAATCCTGATCCCGCAAGTACAATTTCGATGGCTTCACACCGTCGTCTTCAGATGATGATACAGCGCCCGGATGCCCTGCGCCTCGCCGCCGACTGGCGAATGCGGCCGCTCCGACGGCGCCCAGCCGAAAATGTCGAGATGAACCCAGCTTTTTGCATTGGTCACAAAACGCTTGAGAAACAGCGCCGCCGTGATCGAGCCGGCCATGCCACCGGAGGGAGCATTGGTCAGGTCGGCAATGCGGGCGGAAATATCCTTTTCGTAGCCGCGATAGAGCGGCATGCGCCACAGCGGATCATCAACCGCGTGGCTGGCCGCGTCGAGCTTGCCGGCAAGCACGTCGTCATCAGTGAAGAAGGGCGGCAGGTCCGGGCCGAGAGCAACGCGGGCAGCCCCGGTCAGCGTTGCCATGTCGACGATCAGATCAGTCTGTTCTTCGTCGGCCAACGCCAGCGCATCGGCCAGAATCAGCCGCCCTTCGGCATCGGTGTTGTCGATCTGCACCGTCAGCCCCTTGCGGCTGGTATAGATATCGCCCGGTCGAAACGCGTTGGACGAAATCGAATTTTCCGCGACGGGAACGAGGACCCGGAGATCGATCTTGAGTTTGGCATCCATGATCATCAGAGCCAGACCCATGACATTTGCAGCGCCGCCCATGTCCTTCTTCATCAAGAGCATCGAGGAGGATGGCTTGATGTCGAGGCCGCCGGTGTCGAAGCAGACACCCTTGCCGACCAGCGTCACCTTGCGGTGCCCCGTCTTACCCCAGCGCAGCTCGAGAAGCCGCGGCGCTTCGGCGCTGGCGCGGCCGACGGTATGGATCAGCGGGAAATTCTGCGCCAGCAGATCGTCACCGGCAATCGCCGAAACCTCAGCCTTGTAATGAGTGCCCAGCGCCCGGAAAGCGTGCTCAAGGGCCACAGGTCCCATGTCATTGGCAGGTGTGTTGATCAGGTCGCGGGCCAGAAACACACCGGCCAGCTGGCGCTTGATATCATCCGCATCGGCGTCAGCAGGGATCAGCAGTGTCGGCGCGACGGTCTTGTCGGATTTGTAGCGGTCGAACCGGTAGGCGCCGAGCCCATAGCCAAGCGCCAGCCTGTTCGCCGTCAGTGGTGCAGTCTCGATGTGCCAGTCTCCAGTCGGAAGCGCGCGAGCGAGCCTGCCGGTGAGAAACGGCGTGTCGGAGGGCGTCTTGCCAAGTCCGAACAGCGCACCGCCGAGGTGGCCATCGGCGGTTGGCACCAGAAGAAGGCTTCCCGAATCACCCTTGAAAACGGCCTTGCGGGCCCAGTCGAGCGCGAGCGGATCGATAGCGCCCTGCTCCAGCTGCCCCGGCGTGACGGCAAAGACCGGCAGCGTCTTGCCCCGGTGGGTGTTGAACGGCGAAAGACGGTCGATGAACTGGTAGGGGGCCATGAAAGAGCTTTCAGATGCGGGGTGGAATCACCGGATTAACGCTCTGTTAGGGTTAACAGATTATTGCTGTGAGAGAAGATTGTACCGGTGTGTTTGGGAGTCCGGTGCGTGAACACGCTCCAAGGTGCCTCGATCATGACAGTGTTGTCGTCCTACACGAAGAACCGCCTCGTCCGCGACGTTTGCCTTTGCCTGGTCGTCGCCTCGCTCGCGGGATGCGCATCCTCCAAAACCAGTGGCCTGACCACCGGCTCCATCCCCAATTCGAAATCCGTTGCCAACATGAATGCTTCGCAGCTTTCTGCAGCGGCGAACTCAATTGGCACGGCCTATGAGAAGAACCCCAAGGACAAGCAGGCAGGCCTGAACTACGCCAACATGCTGCGCATGACCGGCCGCAACGACCAGGCGCTGGCCGTCATGCAGCAGGTGGCGATCTATCACCCGACCGACCGCGAAGTCTTGGCCGCCTACGGCAAGGCCCAAGCTGCCGCAGGCCAGCTTGAGCAGGCGCTCCAGACCATTGCGCGGGCACAGACGCCCGACCGGCCCGACTGGCGGCTGAAATCAGCCGAAGGCGCGATCCTCGACCAGCTTGGCCGCTCAGCCGAAGCCCGCGAACGCTATCGCGAGGCGCTCGACCTGCAGCCGAACGAACCATCCGTGCTGTCCAATCTCGGCATGTCCTATCTTCTGGCGAAGGATCTTCGCACGGCGGAAACCTACATGCGCAATGCCGTCGGGCAGCCGGGTGCCGATAGCAGCGTGCGTCAGAATTTCGCCCTAGCCGTTGGCCTTCAGGGGCGCTTCGAAGAAGCGGAAAAGATTGCCCGCAACGAACTATCGCAAGAGCAAGCTGAAGCGAACGTCGCCTATCTGCGCACGGTTCTATCGCAGCAGAATGCCTGGAAGACCCTGTCGGATGAAGACAAGGACAAAGGTACGAACTGAACGCACGTCAGGTTCAAACAATGAAAATGCCGGCTTCGAGCCGGCATTTTTGTGCGTTCGTTTTGCCACCGCATTCCCTTAGAATCGGTCGGACACCTGGATACCGGCAGGGCCCAGAATGATGGCAACCAGCACTGGCAGGAAGAACAGGATCATCGGGACGGTCAGTTTCGGCGGCAGTGCAGCGGCCTTTTTCTCGGCCTCGTTCATACGCTGGTCGCGGCTTTCCTGCGCCAGCACGCGCAGCGCCAGGGCAACGGGCGTGCCGTAACGGTCGGCCTGGATCAGCGCCTGAGTAACGGCCTTAACGATATCAAGCCCGGTTCGGGTTCCAAGGTTCTCCAACGCCACGCGCCGGTCGGGAAGGAAGGAGAGCTCGGCTGTCGTTAAAACCAGCTCCTCAGCAAGTGCCGGAGACTGCGTGGCGATTTCATCGGCAACACGCCGCATGGCCATTTCGATCGAGACACCCGATTCAACGCAGATGAGCAGTAGATCGAGGGCATCCGGCCAGGCACGATTGATGGAGTGCTGGCGCTTAGAGACGGCATTTGAAACAAAGATATTGGGTGCATAAAATCCCAAATATGCCGAGACGATCGTTGCCAGAATACGAATGGGTAGTGGCTTGTCGGCAAGATATCCAAGGCCAAAAATTACAAAAACGCCACCTGCAAAAAACAGGAACGGCAAGCAGAAGCGTGCGAACAGGAACGTGTTCAGGGCATTCTGCGAGCGAAATCCGGCAGCCTTCAAGCGGTTGACCGTGTTGGCGTCGGCGAGCGCCTCGCGAAGATTCAGCCTGTCGACGACTTGGCGGACAGAGGTATTGTTTTGAGCCCGCAACGACGCCTTGCCGCCGGTTTCGGCGTTTAGACGGGCGCGCTCCCGGGCGCGGATAAGCTCGCGTTCCGTCGCTACGGACTTCATCCGCTTGTCGAGGTCATTGCCTTCGAAATAGGGCAGTGCCAGCGAGTAGAATGTCGCCAGAACGGCCACCGAAACCAAAACGGCGATCAGGAAACTTGGGTTGGTTAGGGTCGAAATCAAAGATTCGCTCATGATATGCCGCCCTTAGATATCGAAATTGATCATATTACGCATCACCAGAATGCCCATCGTCATCCACACCGCCGACGCGCCCATGATGAGGTGCCCGCGCGGATCTGTGAACAGGATCATCATGTAGGCGGGTGAGGTCAGATAGACGAGGGTGGCAACGACAAATGGAAGTGAGCCGATGATGGCGGCCGAAGCTTTGGCTTCCATCGACATGGCGCTGACCTTGGACTTCATCTTGCGCCGTTCTCGCAGAACCTTCCCGAGATTGCCGAGTGCCTCGGAAAGATTGCCGCCGGCCTGGCTCTGGATGGCGATGACGATGGCAAAGAAATTGACTTCCGGCAGTGGCATCGTATTGGCCATACGCGCACAACCCTCCGGCACGCTGAGACCGATCTGCTGCGATTCAATCACGCGGCGAAATTCGGATTTGACGGGCTCCTGGCCATCGGAGGCAATCAGGCGCAGCGCGTCATTGAGCGGCAGGCCGGACTTGATCGCACGCACCATGACATCGAGCGCATTGGGAAATTCATCGAGAAATTTGTTCTTGCGGCGCTTGATCCTGAAGCTGACAAAAAACCGTGGAAGTCCAGCAAAGCCAACAACCATGACGCCGGCCGCGATCAGGAGTGAAGCGCCGGCGAGGAACGACAACACGAAAAGAAACAACGAAAAGATGGCGCTATAGATGTAGAACTGTGTAATGCCGATCGGCAGATCGGCCTGCACCAACTTCACCTTCATTGTCGGCGATGCTTTTTTTATCTTTTCCTGCTGCTTCTTTTCCAAGTCCTTCAACGAATCCTGAACGGACTTGCGCCGTTTCGAGGTTTCCAGGACCCGATCACGGGCCTGTTTCATCTTGACCCTGTCGGTCTCTGCGGATTTGACGCGCTTTACCCGGCTTTCAGTTTTTTTGTCGGTTTCGATGCGGGAAAACAGGAGCCCATAGGCAAGCCCCGCCGCAGACAGAGCCACGAGGCCGGCAAGTCCCAGAATTGTCAGGTCGATTCCGAACATGTGAAGGTCCCGTTTACTCTGCCGGCCCCTGCGCGATGATGGCGGGGATCGTGAAAATCTTATTTCTGTTCCATGGCGTCGAGAGTGGCGGCAAGCCGCTTGTCCTCGTTGAAGTAGCGGGCGCGATCCCAGAAGTGCGGACGGCCGATCCCTGTGGACAGATGCCTTCCGATGAGCTTGCCGCTGGCGTCCTCGCCGTCGAGTTCGTAGCGCATCAGATCTTGGGTGATGATGACGTCGCCTTCCATCCCCGTGACTTCGGTAATGTGAGTGATGCGCCGAGAGCCATCGCGAAGACGGGTTGCCTGGATGATGATGTCGATCGATCCGGCGATGATCTCGCGAACGGTTTTCGCCGGCAGCGTGAAGCCGCCCATGGCAATCATCGATTCCATACGGCTGAGGCATTCGCGTGGCGTGTTGGCATGGATGGTGCCCATCGAGCCATCGTGACCGGTGTTCATCGCCTGCAGAAGGTCGAAGACCTCAGGTCCGCGCACTTCGCCGACAATGATACGTTCAGGTCGCATACGCAGGCAGTTCTTGATGAGATCGCGCATCGTGATCTCGCCCTCACCCTCGATATTGGGCGGGCGAGTTTCGAGACGCACCACGTGCGGCTGCTGCAACTGAAGTTCGGCCGTATCTTCGCAGGTTATGACACGCTCATGCGCATCGATATAGGCCGTGAGGCAGTTGAGAAGTGTCGTCTTGCCGGAACCCGTACCGCCTGAAATGACAATGTTGCAGCGAACGCGGCCGATGATCTGCAGCAGCGTGGCACCTTCAGGTGTGATCGCGCCGAACCGCACGAGCTGGTCGAGCTTCAGCTTATCCTTCTTGAATTTACGGATGGTCAACACGGTGCCGTCGATGGCGAGCGGCGGGGCGATGACGTTGACGCGGGAACCGTCGGGAAGACGCGCGTCGCAGATTGGGCTCGATTCATCGACGCGGCGGCCGACCTGTCCGACGATGCGCTGGCAGATGGACAGAAGCTGCGCATTGTCGCGGAAGCGGATTTCCGATTCGATCGTCTTGCCTGCTACTTCGATAAAGGTCTGTCCGGCACCGTTGACCATGATATCGGCGATGTCGTCGCGGGCGAGAAGCGGCTCGAGAGGACCATAGCCGAGAACGTCGTTGCAGATATCTTCGAGCAGCTCTTCCTGCTCGGAAATCGACATCGCGAAATTCTTGATGGTAATGATGTCATTGACGATGTCGCGAATTTCTTCGCGCGCGCTTTCGGTGTCGAGCTTTGCCAACTGCGAGAGATCGATCGTGTCGATCAGGGCTGAGAAAACCTGGCTCTTTGTGTCGTAGTAGTCTTCGGTACGGACCGGTCGCTTGCGGGCTGCCGCGCCCACCGGCGGAGGAGGAGCGTGAACGACTGGCTGCACAACCGGAGCCGATTCTTTCCGCGCTTCCTGAACAGCGGGAGTGGCTGCGACCCGTTCGAGGACGGGCGCTGCCTGAACTGCGGCCGCCGGTGTGGAGCTTGCGCCTCCGGCACCCTTGCCCAGTCCTTCGTTTCCACGTTTGCCAAACATTCGCTTCTTCCAGTTTCGTCTTCAGTCGGTTTATTTGCGCCGCAGCAGTCCAAGCAGACTGGATTTCTTCGCCTTCTTGGCCGTCACCCGGCCCGTAATCAGATGCGAGATCTGGGAGAATGTTTCTGCTATTGGCGACTTTTTGTCGATTTCAGCAATCATACGGCCACTGTTCGCAGCATTTCCAAACAGGGCGGCGTCGAACGGGATAATGGCGATCGGGTCGAGTTCCAGAGGATCGCAAAAATCGGCCGGTGCGATCTCGGGACGCTTGGCCATTCCCACCTGGTTAAGAATAAGATGCGCCGGTTTGTCGTTCGGACGCAATTTCTTCAACGCATCGAACATGTTCTTGGCGTTCCGGAGGTTGGCGAGGTCCGGGACCGCAGTGATGACAACTTCGTCCACCTCCGACAAAAGCACCCTTGTCCAGTCCGACCAGGCATGCGGAACATCGAGTACTGTGATCGGTGCGTTGCGCTGAAGGATTTCAAGGATCGGCTGAAAAGCACCCCGATCAAAATCATAAGAGCGGTCAAGCGTGGAGGGCGCTGCCAGCAGCGACAGGTGCGACGAGCATTTGGTCAGCAAGCGATCAAGAAACATCTCGTCGAGGCGTTCCGGAGAATAAACCGCTTCTGAAATGCCTTGCGGCGGGTCTTGGTCGAAGTTGATGTTTGCCGTTCCATAGGGTAGGTCGAGATCAGCGAGAACGACTTCGGTCGAGAAAAGATTCGACACGCCCCAGGCGCAATTGTGCGCCAGCGTCGACGATCCAGTCCCACCCTTGGCGCCGATGAATGCAATGCTGCGGCCGAGCGGTTCGGCTTCCGGATCGACGAAGATCGATGAAATGACAGCCAAAACGTCCGCCATGGAGACAGGCGCAACGATATATTCGGAAATGCCGTTCCGGATCAGGTCGCGGTAGAGCGGGATATCGTTGTAACGGCCAATGATCACCACTTTCGTGGTCGGGTCGCAGACTTCCGCCAAGGGCGCCAGCTCCTGCATGAGAGCAGCAGGTTCGGTCGACGATTCCAGAATGATCAGATTGGGCGTGGAGACGCTGGAAAACATGTTGGCCGCTGCCGCGATGCTGCCGCTGTTGATACGAAGGCTGACTTTCGACATCCTGCGATCTTGGCCACATCGCTCCATCACCCGCTGCAACCCTTCGGTTTCGCAGAAGGCGTGGACGGATATTCGCGGCAAGGGTCGAAGGTTTTCGACTTCGCTCGGACGAACGGCTTCGTCGGCGTTCGTTCCCACGGCCGGTCCTGTCTCGATCTTGTAGTCTATCGCACTCATCTCTTCATCCTGACGTTGCAATCCGGCATGCCGGAATGTGTCCTGTCTTTGCCGTTGTGCGTTACACGCCGTTGCCGTCCGTGCGGTAGTCGCCGATCACCGTGGCACGCCGTTCCGCATCGATCGGCGACATATCGCGAGGCGCGACCAGATCCATGGGATTTGCGATCTGCGCAGCAAGGTTTGACTGGGTGGCGCAGCCGAAATTGTAATAATTTTTATTCTCCATCGTGTTGGAGACCATGTCCTCCGGCCACTGGCCGCATTGTTCCGTCTTCGCTGATATTGCCACAAAGCTCAGCCGGACCGGCGCAGCATCACCAGCTTCCCCGGCACTGTAGCTCGCCCGTAGGATCCGTTTGGAAGGAATGCCCTTGTCGACGAGAAGCGCGCGGATTTCTCTGGCCGCTGACGCAGCAGCTGCCGCATTGATCGAACCCTGCGGAACAATGATCTGGACGACGCCCGACGAGGAGTGATTATACTCTGTTGCAAATCCGCGAACGGCGTCTTTCATTCCCATGGTGAGCCGCCTGTCCCGCGACGACACCGGAATGTCGATCGTCCGTTCTGCCTCCGCAATCATGATCGGATGACGTGTGCGATAGTCGTCCGGCAGCGAGCCTGTGGTCATTTCGGGCCGGTTTGCGCAACCGGCAAGCGTCGCAGCCACCAGGCCCAGGGCGATTGCAGCGGCTAGGGCGGGCAATTTCTTTGCGCCGGTCGTTCTGGTGTTCAGCGGCATTATACGAAGCCTTTCGAAGAATAAGGATTGGCAGAGACACTGGTCATCTACACGGTCTATTTGTAGATGAAGCCGACATTGCCGTGATAGCGGCCCGCAGGCGCGCCTTTTTCTTCCCGGCCGTAGACGCGGTTGACCTGGCCAAGAAAGAAGCTGGCTGCATCGTTGGTCGGGTTGAAATTGTCGTCTGGCCGCGAGATTGCATTGCGGGCAACTGGACGCACAAGGTACGGGGTCGCGATGATGACCATTTCCGTCTCGTTGCGAACAAAATCCTTACTGCGGAACAGTGTTCCCAGAACCGGAATTTTCGATAGACCCGGGAAACCCGACATGGCCTGGCGGATATCATCCTTTACGAGACCAGCAATGACGATCGAACCACCTGAAGGAAGCTCGACACTCGTCGATGCTTCGCGGCGGCGGATCGAAAGATGGGTCGAGCCGGGCACATAACGAAGATCGCCGATGACGCTGCCTGCTGATGCGGTCGAGGATTCGAACGTCGGTTCTGAGACCTCCGTTTCGATCTTCAGGCTGATGCGGCCCGCAGATAGCACCACCGGCCGGAAGTTGAGCCTGACACCGTATTCGACCGTCTCAGTCTCTCTGGAAACGCCGTCTTCACTGCTGACATTCTGTTCACGGAGCTGCCGGAATTCGCCACCAACATAAAATTTGGCATCTTCTCCCGAAATCGCCGTCAAGCTAGGCTCCGCCAGCGTGCGCATGACGCCAGCCTGCTCCATGGCGCTGACATAGCTGGCGATACTCAGACCACCGACAGAACCGCCAAGTGCTGCGTTCGCGACCCAGTCGACTGACCCACCGAGGTTGGTCGGGTTTCTAAAGCTGATGTTTCCATCCGATCCGCTGACAGAACCATTGAAGCCGAGCTGCTTCAGGACCTGGCGGCTGACCTCCGCAATGGTGATCTTCAGCGTGACCTGATCCTCTCCATCGATTTTCAGCATGTTGACGATCTGCGAAACCTGCCGGTCTTCGGCAAAAATGGCGACTGCCGAATCTCCGCCTGTTCCTGTTGCGGTTTGGTTACGGGTTGTGGCCTCGCCGCCCTTAAGGAAAATATCTGCAAGATTGGCTGCCTGAGCGGCATCCTGCGGAGTGCGCACGGTGCCGGTCAGCACAATATTGTCGGAGATGATTTCAACCTTGATGTCGGAATCGGGAAGGAACCGAGCAAGATGTTCTTCAAGGCCGCTAATATCACGCTCGATATTGAGGTCGAGGCTGACGATTTCCTCGCCGTTGGGGCCGAAGACGAAGATATTGGTTTGTCCGACGCTCTTTCCGAACAGATAGATTCGGCGTGACGTCCGGGTAACGGCATCGGCGCGTTCGGGGTCAGCGACCAGAATATCGTGAGCGTCGGCTGGAAGGTCGATGACCACGGCCTTGTTGAGGCCAAGCTTGATCGACTTCGAGACGCCGGGGCCGCTATCGGCGATCCGGATGATCGACGAGGAGGCCGCCTCGGCCATAACCGGGCCCACCAGTTCAGAACCGCTTGGTCCTGGAATACCAGCAAAGGTAAGGCACAGCGAAAGGCCACCAGCGACCGAAGCTCGAAATTTTTTTCCGATTTTGTTCATATTCAGCTCCTGCTCCCGCTTATTGCTGATGGGGGCTTGTCACGGCGTTTTCGCTTTTGACGATAGAGCCTGATTTGATGACCTGAACGGCGGGCTGACCATCGCCGCCGCTTAAGAGATAGTCCGGAACGCTTGTGTCCGGCTCGTGTGCATCGGCGACACTTCGCAGAGCCAGAGAGATGCGCTCGGCCATCTGCTGGACAACCACGATGACTTTGGCCTGCTCCGGTGTGAGCTCCAGCGTTGCTGTGGTGCCGATCGCCGATTTCGATCCGTCCTCGTTTTCCTGGATCTGCTGGTCGATGGCGAGGACGCGAATGTTGCTGAGGACTTTTTCCGTCATAAACGCATCGCCATCACCCTTGCGCACCATGATGATGTCGACACGGTCATTCGGCAAAATGAAGCCACCAGCACCGGTGGCGACGGTTATTTCAGTGGCGACAGCCATTTTTCCTGCAGGCAGCAGCGACGACATGATGCGGCTGTTGGAGTCGGCGATTTTTTCAGGCCGGATTGGCTCGCCGCTGAAGATTGGCAGCCTGACAACTGCGCCATCAAGCTCAGCAAGCGCTTCGGGGCGCGCATCCTGCGTGATCATGCCTTCCGAAACGGCACCTTTGGGCCAATCGAGCCAGTGCGCCGCACCGGCGTTCAAACGGGCACCAACAGGCAGGTTTTCTGCGGCCACGAGAACACTCACCGAAGGTTCGCGCTCTATAACGGGCTCAGCGGAAATGACGTTCACAGTGTTGCCGGTCAACTGGAGCGCGAGAAAGCCGGCGAGGCCGGCGGATACGATGGCAACTGTCAGAATGATGATGCGTGCCGGTTTCATGAATTGTTTCCTGGGACCGCGAATATGTCCCGGGGAGAATGGCAGGCAATTGGTATATTTATGGTTAATAAAGTTCTTGCAATCGTAGTTAATAAATCATTTTCGAGTGCAAACCTTAATTCGCGCACCTATAGCAGATGAGAGAATGCTAATTTCATCATTGGCGAGGTTGGATATGCCAGGAATGCTGCCAGACCGATGGAGATGCCGTAGGGAACTTTCTTCTCGGTTAGCAGGTGGCCGGGGATTGGAAGGCCGGATGCTATGATACTGTCTGTATGCGCGCGCAGCGCGAGAATGCCGACCGTCAGGACGCCGCCAAGAAACGAGACATAGATTACGTATTCAAACAGGGAAATATCCCAGCCGAACCAAAGGGCACTGGCAGCCAGCAATTTGGCATCGCCACCGCCCATGATGTTCATGCCGAAAAGTATGAAGCAAATCGTGAAGACGACAAGGCCGGCAAATAGATGCACGCCGATCGCAGTTAAATCCAGACCTGCAAGCGGTGCGACCAGAAAAAATGATCCCATAAGAATGGCCGGTATGCGATTGGGTATGGTCATGGTGAAGAGATCAGAGAAAGCTGCGACCGCAAGGCAAAGCGGGAAAATCACGAAAATTGCGGCGCCAGCCATGATTATCTCCAACGGTTTGCGGTTTATGCAGCCAGTTTAATGAAATTTGGTTACCGAACGCCGAACGTCCATCTATTATCGTCTGATATCATTGAGAGTTCGGCCAGCTAGAAACAAAAAAGGCTGCCCTGTCTCCAGAGGCAGCCTTGGTCTGTATTTCTGAAACTTAAGGCTTCAGAGTAAGCTTGCCACCGAGGTTGGTGAACTGCGTGTTCAGTGCAGTACCCAGGGTCGTTGCACCAGCGATAAGGGCAACGGAGATGAGAGCGGCAATCAGGCCGTATTCGATAGCTGTCGCGCCGGATTCATCTTTCATCAGACGGGCGAAAATCTTGGTCATGGTCATTCTCCTAAATATCAGTTGTTGTTCAGCACGTCCGCCAACTGTTTCCGTTGTTCGGATGTCTGCAACCTACAGAGCGCCCATTGCCATCGCCTTAATGAAGCTGGTTACCAAAAGCTGAACAGGTTCATACCCTTACCGTAGTAAATATATCGGAAAGAGATCGTCTAAAATCTGAATGGCGCGTGGATTTAGGTTGGCTAACGGCCATTCCTGCGTTCTTCTATTCATACAGAGTGGAACACCATGCAGTGACCCCTTGACAAATCTGTAGCGGAATCAGGCAGGATGAGCGGACGCCCGGAACCAAATGTCCTCTGGCTCCTCTGGCTGGAGATGCTTTTTAGGGCTTGTTAATACTTCATTCACCATTACCGGGGATGCTCTGTGAAAAGCTGTGCCAGGAAAACGCGATGCGCTCCCAGAATAACTATTTCGGATTCGGCCGACTGTCTGCCGCCTTTGCCGTTGCAGTAATGGCGGGCATCGCCGCAGTTGGCCCGGTCGAGGCCGAAGATGACGACATCATGCGCGTGTTTATGGATCACGCGCGCGTGCTTAAGCTCGACAGGCCGGTCAGCAAGGTGATCATCGGCAATTCCGACGTCGCGGATGCCACAGTCGCCGATTCAAAGACCATCGTCATCACGGGTCGCAGCTTCGGAACCACGAACCTCGTCATTCTCGATCTCGACGGCAATGCCATTATAGATGACCGCATTCTCGTTTCCATCGATGAGGGCAACACCGTTCGCGTTTATCGCGAGACGGAGCGCTCGGTCCTATCGTGCACGCCCAACTGTGAGCAACATACGGAACGGAAAGCCGCTCCCTGATGCTGCGCGCCTGATCGAAAGTATTACGAATTGGTGAGCGTTTCATTTCGAATTGTTTCGTTAGATGCATACGAAATGTAAACAGTCGCTGCGTACATTGCCGTTTGTGAAGATGATAAACGGAATCTGCTTATGACAAGCCAGACAGCGTCCAAAACGGTTCAAAACTCTACAGCAGGTTCAGGTGCGCGCTCTCGCCGATGGAGTTGGTGCAGGTTTGGGAAAGACCGAAGCGGTGCCACCGCCATTGAGTTTGCGATTCTCTCCATTCCATTTTTCATGATCATCTTTGCATCGCTCGAAACGTTTGCGGCCCTTACTGGCGAGCAACTCCTTGCAAATGCCGGCGACACACTGTCGCGCAAACTCAGAACCGGCGAGATCAGCAATATTGCAGGCCGCTCAACCTCCAAGACAGAGGCGGAGTTTCGCAAGATGGTGTGCGATGAAATCGCCATCATGCTTCCATGCGAAAAAGATAAGCTTTATATCGACGTTAAAAGCTATTCTAGCTTTGCAGCCATTCCAGTGGGTATCCCTCTGAAAGGCACCAAGCCGTACGTGGATCTGAACGATACGGGCTTCAGTTATGCGCCTGGCGGTCCGGGAACCATCAATGTGGTCCGAATCTATTATCGCTGGCAGATCATTACCGATCTGATCCGTCCCTACGTGACAAACCTTCGCCCAGCCGGAAAAACGGTGCCGACGGACTATCTTATCGTCGCTACAAACGCATTCCGTATCGAAAATTATCCGTAAGACGTGGCTATGCGGCCATCCGCACGAGAGGCAACATGACAGGCTTTTCCCAACAAACAGTTCAGAAGCTGGCCCATTTCGGCCGGATCTTCAAAAGGTTCGCTGCTGACCAGCGCGGTGTCGGTGCCGTCGAGTTTGCAATTATCGCTCCCGTACTTCTCATGGTCTATATCGGGTCCTTCGAGATTTCCACGGGCTTTAGTGTCGCGCGCAAGGTTGCCCGTGCATCGAGTGCTGTCGCCGATCTTGTTACGCAGGGCAGCCAGACGACCAAGGAAGAGCTCGATACGATGGACGATGTCGCGCGCAGCATCATCTCGCCCTATGATGCCTCGCAAATGAAGCTGAAGATAACAGGCATCAAGGTTATTGTCGGAGGCGCCGCCACCGTCGCATGGTCCCGCGATGAGACGGGCAGTACTCCCTACACCAAAAATTCGCCAACGACCGTGCCCGCTGAGCTTGTGTCTGTGGGCGGGTTCGTGGTGCGTACGGAACTGGTCGTGCCACACCAGCTCCTTCTTTTCGCTCCCGGTCTCGCACCATCCAGCGCCAAGACGATCAACCTGTCGAAGACATACTACTACCGTCAGCGTATCGGTGATGACATCGCCTGCTCGAATTGCTGATCTTCCCAAACTGCGCTAGACCGCTGCGTGTGCCGCAGGCCCCCCGACAACGCCGGTAGGTCTTTGCGCAATGCCGCCAGGAAACGCCGGTGAGCCGGCTTGCTGGGCAGCAAGAGTTTGCCGGGAGGAAAAATGGCGCGTGTCTTCCTTTTCGTACTGGATTCCTTTGGCATCGGCGGTGCTCCCGACGCTGCCGATTTCGGTGATGCCGGCGCCAATACACTCGGTCATATTGCCGAGTTCTGCGCCGCCGGAGCGGCGGATCGCGCCGGTGTTCGGCAAGGCCAGCTGGCATTGCCGAACATGGCCTCGCTCGGCCTGTTGAACGCCGCGCAGATGGCATGCGGCGCCATGCCCGTGGGCATGCAGCGACCGGAGCGGGTTTTCGGCCTGCATGGCGCGGCAAGCGAAGTCTCGCGCGGCAAAGATACGCCGTCGGGCCATTGGGAGATCGCCGGCACGCCCGTCAGGTTCGACTGGGGCTATTTCCCCACGGACGGTGATGCCTTCCCACCAGAACTGGTCGAGGCCATATGCCGTGAAGGCGATGTTCCCGGCATTCTGGGAAACTGCCATGCCTCCGGCACTGAGATCATTTCGCGCTATGGCGAGGAGCATATGCGGAGCGGCAGGCCGATCTGCTATACGTCCACCGATTCCGTCTTTCAGATCGCCGCGCACGAGGAAAGCTTCGGCCTCGAACGGCTTCTGGAACTCTGCCAGACCGTGCGGAGGTTGCTCAATGACTATAATATCGGCCGTGTCATTGCCCGGCCGTTTATCGGCCGCCATGCTGCGGACTTCACCCGGACCGGCAATCGCCGCGATTATTCCGTGCTGCCGCCGGAACCGACCCTTCTCGACCGCCTGGCGGCTGCTACGCGCACGGTGCATGCGGTCGGCAAGATCGCCGATATCTTTGCGCACCAGGGGATTGGCACCACCACCAAGGCCAACGGCAATGAAGCGCTGTTTGATGCGACACTCTCGGTCATGGACAAGACCAAAGACGGGGAACTGGTGTTCACCAATTTCGTCGATTTCGACATGCTCTACGGCCACCGTCGCGATGTGCCCGGCTACGCCGCAGCACTCGAGGCCTTCGACCGGCGGCTCCCGGATGTCGACCGCAAGCTGCAGCGCGGCGACATGGTGATCCTGACGGCCGATCATGGCTGCGATCCGACCTGGCGCGGAACCGACCACACCCGCGAGCGCATCCCCATTCTTGCTTTCGGACCGAATGTCCGCGCCCGCTCGGTCGGCGTCCGCGACACGTTTGCCGATATCGGCGAAAGCATCGCCCAGCATCTCGGCATAGCGCCCGGCCTTCATGGAAAGAGTTTCCTGTGACACATCATCTGAAAAAAGCGGAATTGCACTGCCACATCGAGGGCGCGACGCCGCCCGCACTGGCTTTGGCGCAGGCCGAAAAATATGGCATCGATACAACGGGCTATATTGAGGACGGCCGCTATGTCTGGCACGATTTTACCAGCTTCGTGCGCTGCTATGATGCCATTGCCTCGTTGTTCCGCACGGAAGACGACTATGCGCTGCTGGCCGAAACCTATCTGCGGGAACTGGCGGACGCCGGGACGATCTATAGCGAAATTATCGTTTCGCCCGATCATGGCAACACGATCGGCCTCGGCGCCGATGCCTATCTCACCGGTCTTGCTGGCGGAATGAAGGCCGCCAAAGCGGCGACCGGCATCGAAGCGCGCATGCTCATCACGGGAATCCGCCATCTGGGGCCGGAGTCTTGCGTAAAAACGGCAGAGTTCGCCGCTAAGCGCGCGCACCCGCTGGTGACCGGCTTCAATCTGGCTGGCGAAGAGCGCATGGGCAAGGTCGCCGACTTTTCCCGCGCCTTCGATATTGCCCGCGATGCCGGCCTCGGCATCACCATTCATGCGGGCGAACTGTCGGGCGCCTTCAGCGTCCGCGATGCGCTTGATCATGTGCGCCCGAGCCGCATCAGCCATGGTGTTCGCGCCATCGAGGACATGGATCTCGTCCGACGCATCGCCGATCAAGGTGTCGTGCTCGAAACATGTCCCGGATCGAATATCTCCCTGCAGGTGTTCAAGGATTTCCCGTCGCATCCTCTACCGGCACTGGTCGCGGCTGGCGTGCGCGTCACACTCAATTCCGACGATCCGCCATTTTTCCACACGTCGCTCGCCCAGGAATACGAGATCGCCGCCCAGGTCATGGGTTTTGACGACGATGCCATCAACGCGATGACACGCACGGCGATCGAGGCGGCTTTCGTCGAAGAGCCCGTGCGCCAGCGGCTTCTGGCTGCGCTTTAAAGCGGGATGACGGGACAAAACCGCGCTGCGGACTTGCGACGCCCGATCTTTCCGTGAAAATAGGCGGCACATAGGTTTGACGTAAATTTCGGAAGGTTTTCAGTCATGGACGGCGTAACGGTCATCAATCATCCGCTGGTCCAGCACAAGCTGACGATCATGCGGAAAAAGGAAACGTCTACGGCCGGGTTCCGCCGCCTGCTGCGCGAAATATCGACGCTGCTTTGTTATGAGGTGACCCGCGACCTCGAACTGACGATGGAAACCATCGAGACGCCGCTGCAGACGATCGAAGCGCCGGTTCTCGAAGGCAAGAAGCTCGTCTTCGCCTCGATCCTGCGCGCCGGCAATGGTCTGCTCGAAGGCATGCTCGAACTGGTGCCGTCCGCCCGCGTCTCGCACGTTGGCGTCTATCGCGATCATGAAACGCTGGAAGCGGTCGAGTACTATTTCAAGGCGCCGGAAAACATGGCCGAACGACTGGTCATCGTCGTTGATCCGATGCTGGCGACCGGCAATTCGTCGATTGCCGCCATCGACAAGCTGAAGGAACGCGGCGCGAAGAACTTGCGCTTCCTCTGCCTGTTGGCGGCGCCCGAGGGCATCAGGAACTTCCACGCGGTGCACCCCGACGTGCCGATCTTCACTGCCTCGATCGACAGCCATCTGAACGAAAAGGGCTATATCATGCCGGGCCTCGGCGACGCCGGCGACCGGATGTACGGGACCAAGTGACCTTTATCTGCGGTTAACCACGGTGCCGGTTTGAGGCCGCTAAAGCACGCGTTTCGGCGGCTTTTCGTTGCCCGTTAGCCATTTCGTGCTTTGGTGATGCTTCCTTGTTCGGAGCCGATCCATGCTTGTACGTATTCTGGTCATCGCCGGTGGAGTGGCCGCTGCTGCGCTGTTCATTCCCGGCATCGCCTCGACCTATCTGGACCGCACGGACAATCCTGTCTCTGAGAACCGCAAGACAACGCCTGTAGCGGTCAACACCGCCAAATATGCCGGCGGCAAGGGCACCAGACTGACGGCCGATGAGCGCGGTCACTTCTTCGGGGATTTCAGGATCAATGGCCGCAAGGAGCGGGGGCTGGTCGATACCGGCGCCACCATGATCGCCATCAGCGAAGCGACGGCGCGCAGGCTCGGCATCTCATCGGCCAAACTCGATTTTCGCTACGAGATCGACACGGCGAACGGCAAAAGCAGGGCGGCCTATGTCGTACTCGACAAGGTCGAGATCGGCACGGTCGTGGCGCACGATGTCGATGCCATGGTGCTGAGGAACGGAACGCTGACGACGACGCTGGTCGGCATGAGCTTCCTGAAAACCCTGTCCTCCTACCAGGTGGCAGACGGCAAGCTGCTGCTGGTCAAGTGATCCGGTCGAGGATGACGGCCCGCTCGGCCGGTGCTTCCTCGCTGATTGTGTAGAGCGCGGCCAGCCGGGCGCTGGCCATCTCCGCTTGATCATCCCCGGATGCATGAACCGTGGCGATCCGGTCTCCCTTTTCCACCCTGGTTCCGAGCGGCAGAAGCGCATCGAAGCCGACGCGATGATCGATCGTATCACTCGCCAGCCACCGCCCCCCGCCAAGCTTGATGACGGCCATGCCGATCTCTAGGGCGTCCACACGAGACAAATAACCCGCCCGTTCGGCCAGAACCGGCAGGGTTACCGGCGCTTTCGCCAGATAGGCACGGGATCGCTCCATGAAATCCGCAGGTCCGCCCAGCAGATGGACCATACGGCCGAAGGTGTCTGCGGCCTGCCCGCCGGCCAGCACCGCACGGGCTCTGGTCTGCGCCTCGACCAGATTGGACACCAGTCCGGATGTCATCAGCATTTCAGCAGCAAAGGAGATGACCACGGCTTCGAGCCGCGATCCGGCCTTTTCACCACGCAGGAAGGCAATACAATTGTCGATTTCCAGCGCATTGCCGACGGCATCGGCCAGCGGCTCGTTCATGTCGGTGATCAGCCCTGTCGTCAGCACCCCGGCGCCGTTGGCCACATCGACCAGCGAACGGGCCAGCGCTGTCGCGTCCTCAAGGCTGGTCATGAAGGCGCCGCTGCCGAGTTTGATATCCAGAACCAGCGATTGCAGTCCGGCTGCCAGCTTTTTCGACAGGATCGAAGCGGTGATCAGCGGTACGGAATCGACCGTTGCCGTGACATCCCGGATGGCATAGAGGCGGCGATCTGCGGGTGCCAGGTCGGCCGTCTGGCCGATGATGGCGCATCCGGCATCGATCACCGTCTTGCGGAACAGGGCCGCGTCCGGCTGGAGCGTATAGCCCGGTATGGATTGCAGTTTGTCGAGCGTGCCGCCGGTGTGGCCGAGCCCGCGCCCCGAGATCATCGGAACGGCAAGCCCGCAGGCCGCCGCAATCGGTGCCAGCATCAGGGAGACGTTGTCGCCGACACCGCCGGTCGAATGTTTGTCGGCGATCGGCCGGTCGATGCCGCTCCAGTCAAGCACCGCACCGCTGTCGCGCATGGCGAGCGTTAGCGCCACCGTTTCCGGCCGGTCCATACCGCGAAACCAGACCGCCATGGCAAAGGCTGCAACCTGTTCGCCCGAGATCGAGCCATCCGTGAGGCCCCGGACGAAGGTCCCGATGTCGTCGGGACCGAGCGGTTCGCCGTCACGCTTACGGCGGATGATATCCTGCGCCATCATATCATTCGCCTGTGATCATGTTGGCCAGAATGGTCGCAAGCCGCCGGCCGCCGATGGGCGCCATATCCTTGGTCTCATGGTGGCTGAGTTCGCCGCCGGTCATGCCGGCGCCGAAATTGGTGATGACCGAGGCAGCTGCCACCCTGAGGTCGAAGAAACGCGCCAGAATGACCTCCGGCACGGTCGACATGCCGACGGCATCGGCGCCGAGGATGCGCGCCATGCGGATTTCGGCCGGCGTTTCGAAGCTCGGACCGGAAAACCACATGTAGACGCCCTGGCCGAGTGGGATGTCGGAGGCCACCGCAGCGGCCATCATGCGCTTTGAAAGACCGGCGTCATAGGCCGAGGTCATGCCGACAAAACGCTCATCGCTATCCACGCCGATCAGCGGATTGCTGCCGGAAAAATTGATGTGGTCGGTGATCAGCATCACCGAGCCCGGCGGCAGATCCTCGCGCAGCGACCCGGCAGAATTTGTGAGGATCAGGCTTTCGATACCCAAGTCCTTCAAAGCCGCGATCGGCACGCGCATGGCATTGGCGTCGCCGCGCTCGTAATAGTGAACCCGGCCGGACAGCATGACGACAGGCGTGTTGCCCAGATATCCGGCCACCAGCTCGCCCGCATGACCGGAGACGGCGCTGACGGGAAAGCCTTGGATCTCGCCATAGGGGATACGAATGGGGTCGCGCACGCTGTCGACCAGCGAACCCAGCCCCGAGCCGAGCACGATGCCGTAGCGTGGTGACAGGCCGTTCAGCCTTTCGGCGAGGTATTCTGCGGCACCGGTCATCCGATCACTTCGGTTTCAAAGCTGTGCGGAAGGAGATCGGAGAGCGACAGCGTCTTCTTCACGCCGGTCTCGTCGCAGAGATAGATCGTCGTGCTGGCGCCGGAGAATTCGGCCAGCCGCTGGCGGCAGCCGCCACAGGGCGGGCAGAGCGCCAGCTTCTCGGCAATCACAGCCACTTCGACGATCGTGCGTTGACCGGCCATAACCATGTGGCTGATGGCGGTCGTCTCGGCGCACCAGCCCTCCGGAAAGGACAGGTTCTCGATATTGGCGCCCGAATAGATCTTGCCGTCCTCGGCCCGGATCGCCGCGCCGACGGGGAATTTGGAGTAGGGCGCATGGGCTTTCGCCATGGCTGTGCGGGCCGCTTCAAAAAGCTCGGACGACATTCTAGCGCTCCTTCACATAGGGGACACCACCGGCCTTGGGCGGGATCGCCTTGCCGATGAAGCCGGCCAAGAGGATGACGGTGAGGATATAGGGCAGTGCCTGGATCAGCTGCACCGGTACCTGGCCGATGATCGGCAGGGAATTGCCCTGCATGCGGATGGCAAACGCATCCAAGAAGCCGAAAAGCAGACAGGCGAGCATGACGTTGACCGGTTTCCACTTGGCAAAGATCAGCGCCGCCAGCGCGATATAGCCCTTGCCGGCCGTCATGCCCTTGACGAAGCCGGCGGTCATGGCGAGCGACAGATAGGCCCCGGCAAAGCCGCAGAGAATGCCGCAGCAGATGACGGCCTTGTAGCGCATCCAGATGACCGAGATCCCGGCGGTATCGACGGCGCCCGGGTTTTCGCCGACGGCGCGCAGGCGCAGGCCGAAACGGGTGCGATAAAGGATCCACCAGGTGATCGGCACCATGGCAAAGGCAAGGTAAGTCAGCATGAACTGGCCCGACAGGATATCCGCATAGATCGGCCCCAGGATCGGCACCTCGCGGACCTGATCGGCAAAGGGCAGGTGGATGGTCTGGAAGCGGGCGCCTTCGCTGAGCGCCGGCGTGCGGCCGCCCTGCTTGAACCAGGCTTCACCCAGAATGACCGTCGAGCCGAAGACGATGAAGTTGATGGCGACGCCGGAGACGATCTGGCTGCCCCGCTGGGTGATCGAGGCATAGCCATGCACCAGCGAAAGCAGCACGGAGATGAGGATGGCGGCCAGAAGCCCGGCCATGACCGATCCGGTAACGGCGGCAACCGCCCCGGCCGCAAAGGCAGCGCCCAGCATCTTGCCCTCAAGGCCGATGTCGAAGACCCCGGCCCGTTCTGTGAAGATACCGGCAAGGGCCGCGAAGATCAGCGGCACGGAGACGCGGATGGTTGATTCGAGGAGAACGATGATCGTGTGAAACGCATCCATGGATCAGGCTCCCTTCGCCAGTTTTGCATGGGCCGCACGGGCAGAGAGCGCCGCCAGAGCGTTGCCCACCGCAGGGCGGAACATGTTTTCCAGCGCACCGGCAAACAGGATGACCAGACCCTGGATGATGACGATCATGTCACGCGAGATCGCCGGCATTTCAAAGGCGATCTCGGCACCGCCCTGGTAGAGCATGCCAAACAGAATGGCGGCGGGGATAATTCCTGCGGGATGCGAGCGGCCCATCAGTGCCACCGCGATGCCGACGAAGCCGGCACCCTGCACGAAATCCAGCTGCATGCGGTGCTGCTCGCCCATGATCGGGTTCATTGCCATCATCCCGGCCAGCGCGCCTGAAATCATCATGGCGATGATGGTGATGCGCGTCTCACCAATGCCGGCATACCGCGCCGCAGCCGGGCTGTGGCCCATGGTGCGCATTTCGTAGCCGAGTTTGGTGCGCCAGATCAGCACCCAGACGCCGAAGGCGGCGGCAAGTGCCAAGAGGAAAGAAATGTTGAACGGCGCGGTGCCGATATCCAGCCCAACGGCAGCCAGCAGCCAGTCGAGGCGCGGCAGCTGACCGCCCCCATCGAAGGTCCGCGTCTGCGGCGCCATCTGGCCGAGCGGCTTCAGCACCTTGGTCAGAAGATAGACCATCAGGCTAGAGGCGATGAAATTGAACATGATCGTCGTGATGACGATATGGCTGCCACGTTTGGCCTGCAGCCAGCCGGGCAGGAAGGCCCAGAGCGCGCCGAAGGCGGCAGACCCGAGGACGGCCAGCGGAAACACCACAAACCAGGGCATGCTCTTGTCGAGCCAGAGACAGGTCAGCGCCACGCCAATGCCGCCAATGTAGGCCTGGCCTTCACCGCCGATGTTGAACAGGCCGGCATGAAAGGCCACGGCCACGGCAAGGCCGGTGAAGATGAAGGTGGTGGCGTAATAGAGCGTGTAGCCGATATATTCGCCGCGCCCGAAGGCGCCGTTGATCATGTGATAGGCCGCATCGAGCGGATTTTCGCCGACCAGCAGAACGACGAGCCCGGCGACCAGAAAGGCGACGGCGAGATTGATCAGCGGGATCAGGCCATACTCGGCCCAGCCGGGAAGTTTTGCGTAAGGATTGCTCATTCGGCAGCCTCCTTGCGGCCATCGACACCGGCCATCAGCAGGCCCAGTTCACCTTCAGTGGCGTCCGGCGTGCGCTCGCCCATCACCCGGCCGGCGAACATGACGATGATGCGGTCGGACAGTGCGCGGATCTCGTCGAGCTCGACGGAAACGAGCAGCACCGCCTTGCCCTGGTCGCGCATCTCGATAATGCGCCGGTGGATGAATTCGATGGCGCCGACATCGACGCCGCGTGTCGGCTGGCCGATGATCAGCACATCCGGGTCCTGCTCCATCTCGCGCGCCAGCACGATCTTCTGCTGGTTGCCACCGGAGAAATTGGCGGTCTTCAGCCGGGCGTTCGGCGGGCGGATGTCGTATTTCTGGATCTTGTCTTCGGCATCCTTGCGAATGGCATCGATGTCGAGAAAGGCGCCTTTCACGTAGCGGGCATCGTCGTGGTAGCCAAGGATAGCGTTTTCGCTCTCCTCGAATTTCAGCACCAGCCCGACATGATGGCGGTCCTCCGGCACATGGGCAAGGCCGCGGCGCGCAGGTCGCGCGGGTCAGCCTGTCCGGTCACCGCAATGGCATTGCCATTGAGAAGCACGGTGCCCGAGACCGCCTTGCGAATGCCGGAAACCGCCTCCAGCAGCTCCGACTGGCCATTGCCCGCCACGCCGGCAATGCCGACGATCTCGCCAGCGCGGATGTCGAAGGAGACGTCGTCCACCATGGTGACGCCCCGGCTGTCGCGCACCGTCAGGTTCTTCACCGAGAAGGTGACCGGACCCGGATTGGCCTCGCCCTTGTCGACGCGCAGAAGCACTCGGCGGCCGACCATCAGCTCGGCGAGCTCCTCCACCGAGGTCTTCGACGTGGTGCGGGTCGCCACCATCTCGCCGCGCCGCATCACCGACACCTCGTCGGTGATCGCCATGATCTCGCGCAGCTTGTGGGTGATGAGAATGACGGTTTTGCCCTGGTCCTTCAGCTGGCGCAGGATGCGGAAAAGGTGATCGGCTTCGGCCGGGGTGAGAACGCCGGTTGGCTCGTCGAGAATGAGAATGTCGGCCTTGCGGTAAAGCGCTTTCAGAATTTCCACACGCTGCTGGATACCAACAGGCAGTTCCTCGATGACCGCATCGGGATCGACCTCGAGCGCATAGTCCTTTTCCAGCTGCTTCAGCGCGACCCGTGCCTTGGCGATGCTGGTGTTGAGGATCTGGCTTTCCTCGGCCCCGAGCATGACGTTTTCGAGCACGCTGAAGTTTTCCACCAGCATGAAATGCTGATGCACCATGCCGATGCCGGCAGCGATGGCGGCATTCGGATCCTTGATGGTGATGGTCTGGCCATCGACGACGATCTCGCCCTTGTCCGCCTGGTAGAAGCCGTAGAGGATCGACATCAGGGTCGATTTTCCGGCGCCGTTTTCACCGATGATGCCGTGGATCGTGCCCTTGCGGACGATGAGGTTGATGTTCTTGTTGGCATGCACGAGACCGAAACTCTTGTCGATGCCGCGCAGTTCGATGGCAATATCGCTCATATCTGCCTGTGTTCCCCGGTTGTCCCCGTCTCCGCTTTCCCTTGCGGACCGGGCCGTTCATTTTTTTACCAATTGGTATAGGTTTAGCATCGAATTGCCGGGGCGGAAGCCAAAAAGTTCATTCCGGCCTTCTGTGCTGCCTTCGCCGATATCAACTCTCGACAGTTCGATAATGAGAGTCCACATGTATCGCCAAATGGCAGCCGGACAGGCTGAAGATTTTCAAAGGACGGCGGACGTGACAGACGAAAACGAGCGCATCACCCATCTGGAAGAAACGCTGGCCCATCAGGCCAAGACGATCGAGGAACTGTCCGATCAGCTGGCCACCCAGTGGACGGTTGTCGAGCAGGTCCGCGCCAAGCTCGACCGGCTGACCGAGCGTTTCCTGTCGCTCGAGGAGCAGGGTCTGGAGGCACCGGCCAATACAAGGCCGCCCCATTATTGAGCCGTGATGAAGAAAAACCGCCGGACCTTGTGGGTCCGGCGGCTCTTTGTATTGTGATGCTGCGGGCAGCGATCAATAGGGGCAGGCTTCGTCCGACATGTAGTCGTGAACCGTCACCGTACCGGCAATGATATCGGCCTTGGCCTTTTCGACGGCAGCCGTCATTTCCGGCGTGATCAGCGCCTTGTTGTTGTCGTCGACTGCGTAACCGACGCCATCTTCCTTGAGACCAAGGTTGGAAATGCCGAAGGTGAACTTGTCGTCCTTGGCCGATGTGAACGCATCGTAGACGGCGACATCGACGCGCTTCAGCATCGAGGTCAGGACCTTGCCCGGCTGAAGGGCGTTCTGGTTCGAATCCACGCCGATGCCCAGCTTGCCGGCATCCGCTGCGGCTTGGAGAACACCGACACCGGTGCCGCCGGCCGCGTGATAAACGACGTCGGAACCCTGGTCGATCTGCGACTTGGTGATCTCGCCGCCCTTGACCGGGTCGTTCCAAGCGTCCGGCGTCGTGCCGGTAAAGGCTTCCAGAACCTTCACATCCGGGCCTGAAGCTTTTGCGCCGCCAACATAGCCGCAGGAGAACTTGTGGATTAGCGGAATGTCCATGCCGCCAACGAAGGAAACCGTCTTGCTCTTGGAGGCGAGGCCGGCCAGCAGGCCGACGAGGTAGGAACCTTCCTGTTCCTTGAAGACGACCGACTTCACGTTCGGCTTGTCGACAACCATGTCGATGATGGCGAACTTCGTGTCCGGATAATCGGCAGAGACCTTTTCAAGCGTCTCGGCCCAGGAAAAGCCCGCCATGACGATCGGGTTGTTGCCGTCGCCGGCAAAGCGGCGAAGCGCCTGTTCGCGCTGGGCGTCGTTGGCGATTTCAAATTCGCGATATTCGATGCCGGACTCGGCCTTGAACTTTTCGGCGCCGTTGAAGGCCGCCTCGTTGAACGACTTGTCGAACTTGCCGCCCAGATCGTAGATGATCGCCGGCTTGATGTCGGCCGCCAGCGCGGTTGTCGACATCGCGGCCACGGCAAGGAGACTGAGAAGGGTTTTTTTCATGGTGCAGCCCTGTTTTTCCTATTGATCTTTTGGGTCCTCCCGCAAGCCTTTGGCAGGCATGTTCTGCGGAACCGCCACCCTCTTCGAGGTGCTGGCCTCAGGCATCCTTGCACGCCTTCCCAAAAAATTCACCAGAAATTTTTCAATTGGTAAAAAAGCCGGCGGGGTTAAAAATCATCAAAAAACAGGGCCATGGAGCGCCTGCAAGAGGCGGCTCCAGGGCAAGAGTTCATCAGGCGCGCTGTGGAATGGGGCAGCTGACGCCGGTGCCCTTGAGGCCGCAATAGCCGTTCGGGTTCTTGGCCAGATATTGCTGGTGGTCACCATCGGCAAAGTAGAAGGTCTCGGCCGGTCCGATTTCCGTGGTGATCCTGGCCGAATGGCCGGAAGCCGTCAGCGCGCTCTGGAACGCATCGCGCGCCGCCGCCGCCTCGGCCAGCTGCTCGGCATCATAGGTATAGATCGCCGAGCGGTAGGTCGTGCCGACATCATTGCCCTGGCGCATGCCCTGCGTCGGGTCGTGTTCCTCGAAGAACGTTTTCAGCAGCTGCGACAGCGAAACCACCTTCGGATCATAGACCACCAGAACCACTTCGGCGTGGCCGGTCAACCCGGTCGTGGTCTCGCGATAGGTCGGGTTCGGCGTGATGCCGCCGGCATAGCCGACAGCCGTCACCCAGACGCCGGGAATGGCCCACAGCAGGCGCTCGGCGCCCCAGAAGCAGCCCATGCCGAGCAGCACCTGCTTACTACCCTCTGGATAGGGGCCTTTCAGCGCCCGGCCGTTGACAAAATGATTGGCGGGCACCGTCTCCGGCGTGCTTCGGCCGGGAAGCGCTGTATCGGGGCTCGGCATTGCGGTTTTCTTGCTGAACATATCCAACAGGGACATCGTATCCTCCTTGCCGCCATGCGGCTGTCGATTATCAGAAACAGGAATGGAACCGGTCATCAGACCGGCACGAATGGTCTTAAAAAGCAGATCAGGCCGTAAAACGTCCTGCAATCGGCCGCCGCTTGTAGCCGATCATCCACAGGATCAGCGACAGGGCCAAAAGCACCGCAAAGGCTGGCTGCAGCAGCACCCACTGGATGCCCGGATCCCAGATCGCCGGGTGGAGATAGCGTTGCACCACGGCCTGCATCATATTGAGCGTTGATGGGCTGAAGGCGAACCATGCGGCACCCGTGGCGGTCAGTACCGGCTCAGACGCGGACACCGACTGGATGGAATCGATAGCCCCGGCAAAGATCGCCAGCACCAGAACAATAAAACTCGCCAACCGGAAGAAGAGCCGCATGTATTTCTGAACCGTGTTTCCTGCCACAAGACTTTTACGGCACGACTGCTTTTCATATTCCTCGACAGAGATAGGCGCGATCAGCCCGTCCTGCAATGGCAGCAACGCGCCAGCGCGATCACGTCCCGTCAAAAAACTGTCAGAATACAGTTGATCCGGCGTGGATCATCGGTATATATCGCGCCGGTTCGCTGGTTCTAGATCAAGGCGGCCCCCACCGAGCTGACCAGCGGTGCGGTATGAACGGACAGGTGGCCGAGTGGTTTAAGGCGCACGCCTGGAAAGTGTGTGTGCGTGAGAGCGTACCGCGGGTTCGAATCCCGCCCTGTCCGCCAGAATTTTCCCAGAACTGACAATGTTCAAATTCTCAACGCTACCGTACTTCCGGCTGGGGCCAGCGCTGCAACGCTTCGCGGCCGGCATCGGTCAGGCCGTAAACGCCCCTCTCCAGTCTTTCGAACCAGCCATAGACATTCGACAGCAGAAGCTTGCCCGCCTCCGGTACACCTGATGTCACGTCACGAACGCGCAAGGGTCCGGCGGCAAGGATGGCCGCGCAGCCGAGCGCCTGCTGGCGATAGGCCGTCATCACAGGTATGCGCGTGCTGCCGCCAAGGGCGGGATCGCCGCGCCGCTTCTGATGTTCGCGCATCAGCCGCGAGCGCCGTTTCGGATTGGTTCGCGGCATGGGGGATATGGACCCGACAATTATGCTGACCTCGCCGCCATCGGAAACACCGAGCATGCCGATGCCCAAGCGGCGGCAGAGATCGCGATAGCGTTTATCGCTCTCCCGTCCCTTGCCTTTGGCCGATATTTTCGCGGCAATCCAGACCTCGTCGGCAAGGGCGGCCCTGTCGACGGCCTGAAGGATGAGCTCCAGATTGAAGCTGAGTTTCAGCTCGCAGATCACGACGACGGACGGGTCGTCCTCGCTGAGACCGACAAGATCACAGCCGCCAATCTCGCCTTTGACGGCATAGCCCGCGATTTCGAGAAAAGATTTTACAGGCAGATAAAGAGACGTTTCCATAGGATTGCGCATCGAACCGGAGAATCAGTTCACAAAGCATACAACGATGGAACACAGCGAGCACCTGATGCCTAACCGAACAGATTGGCGATCAGGTAGAAGCCGGCCGAAAGCAGGGCGACGGCGGGCAGGGTGACGACCCAGGCGATAACGATATTGCCGGCAAGGCCCCAGCGGACCGCCGACATGCGCCGGGCGGCGCCGACGCCGACGATGGAGCCGGTGATCGTGTGGGTGGTCGACACCGGAATGCCGAGCCAGGTTGCCCCGAACAGCGTCAGCGCGCCTGCGGTCTCGGCGCAGAAACCCTGCATAGGGTTCAGCCGGGTGATCTTCGATCCCATCGTGTGAACGATCCGCCAGCCGCCGAACAGCGTACCGAGCGCCATGGCCGACTGGCAGGTGATGACCACCCAGAAGGGCACGTAGAAGTCGGCGCCGAGATAGCCCTGCGAGTAGAGAAGCACGGCGATGATACCCATGGTCTTCTGCGCGTCATTGCCGCCGTGGCCGAGGGAATAGAGCGAGGCCGAGACGAACTGCATCACGCGGAAGGTGCGATCGACCGCAAAGGGTGTCTGTTTCACGAAGGTCCACGAGACCACCAGCACCAGAAACAGCGCCAGCAGAAAGCCGATCATCGGCGACATGAAAATGGCAGCGACCGTCTTCAGTAGGCCGCTCCAGACGATCGAGCTCCAGCCGACCTTGGCGAGCCCGGCGCCGACAAGGCCGCCGATCAGCGCATGCGACGAGCTGGAAGGAATGCCGAAGTACCAGGTAATGATGTTCCAGATGATCGCGCCGGAAAGGGCGGCAAAGATAACCTGCGGCGAGACAATGGCCGGGCTGATGATACCGGTGCCGAGCGTTTCGGCCACATGCAGGCCGAAGAATAGGAAGGCGATGAAATTGAAGAAAGCTGCCCAGGCGACCGCATATTGCGGCCGCAGCACCCGGGTTGAGACGATCGTCGCGATTGAATTGGCCGCATCGTGCAGGCCGTTCAGAAAGTCGAAGAACAGCGCCACGCCGATCAGCGCGGCCAGAAGCGGAAAGGCGAGGCTCGCATCCATCATACGTTCTCGATGACGATGCCGCTGATTTCATTGGCGACATCCTCGAACCGGTCGACCACCTTCTCCAGTTCACCGTAGATTTCACTGCCGATCATGTAGGCCATCGCATTGCCGGTGCTGCCGTGGCGGCGGAAGAGATCCTTGAGACCCTGATCGTAGAGCTCATCGGAGCGGCCCTCGACGCGGGTGACCTCTTCGGCAATGGCGCTCAGCCTGTGCGAGTTGGTGCCGACCTTGTCCAAAAGCGGAATGGCCTCGGCAATCAGATGCGCGGCGCTGACCACGGCCTTGCCCATCTCCTGCATGCGGGGCTCGAAACTGGTCTGCTCGAACAGGCGGATCGTCTTCACTGTCTTGTGCATCATGTCGATGGCATCGTCCATCGATTGGATCAGGTCCTTGATGTCGCCCCGGTCGAACGGGGTGATAAAGCTGCGGCGCACCGCCAGAAGAACCTCGCGGGTAATGTCGTCAGCCTCGTTTTCGAGCGTCACGATTCGCTGGCAATTGGCTTCGATGTCCTGGCCCGACAACAACCGGTCGAGCGCTTCGGCCGCACCCACCACGGTACGCGAATGCGCCGAAAACATATCGAAGAACCGGTCTTCCCGCGGAAGCAGTTTTCTGAACAGGCCCAGCATTCCAATGCTTCCTTTACGCTCGCGTCTCACTGTCACAAAACCGTCATAAATGATCACCGCCGCTAGCGGAAGCGTAGATGCGGTCAAGAACGGACGGCTGCAGTGTTCGTACACGCTTTTGTCGCTGCCGCCGCACACCGCGAAGACGTCGCACAATCGGTTGTTTCGTCTGCTGGAATCGAATGGACATGCTTTCACATGACCCTTAGAACGTCCTGCGGCCTGCCCGGCAGGCGTTCATTTCACAGTGCTGGAAATTTTAATGACGAAAATGTTGGGGCCGGATTCATGGCCCGTTCGCGGTGGCGAACTTGGCGAGCTCGTGCGTCGGTTCGATTGGTCTGGTACGTCTCTGGGGCCTATGGCGAGCTGGCCGGACAACTTGCTGATCAAGGTCAACTCCATTGTCAATTCGCCCATTCCGCAGGTGCTGATGTGGGGCAAGGATCACGTGATGATCTACAATGACGGCTACCGGGAGATCGCCGGTGGTTATCATCCGGGCGCGCTCGGCGGCACGGTGCCTGGCATCTGGCCGGAGATCTGGGAATGGAACAAGGCCATTCTGGACGCCGGCTTTCGCGGCGAGGTCCAGTCCTTCCGCGAACAGACGATGATACTCAACCGCAATGGCAGGCCCGAGCAGGTCTATTTCGATCTCTTCTACACGCCGATCTACAATTACGACGGCACCGTCGATGGTGTGCTCTGCACCGTCATTGAAAACACCGAAAAAGTCTTGACCCAGAAGGCGCTGGCCGAAAGCCAGGCAGAGCTGGAGCGGCTGACCGACACACTTCCCATTCTGGTCGGCTATGTCGATGCCGGCCAGGTCTACCGCTTCGCCAATCGCGGCTATCTGGAATGGTTCGGCATGAATTCGGCGGATATTGTCGGCCGGCATATTCGCGATGTGATCGGTGAGGACTATTACGCCAGCCGCCTGCCTCTGCTGACAAAGGCGCTGGCCGGGGAAACCGTGGTGACGGATTCGGTTATAAGCCGGCCGGACGGTATGCCGAGAGCTGCCGAAGTTCGCTACACGCCGAGGTTTGGCGACAGCGGTGCGGTCCAGGGCGTCTACGTTCTGATGATCGATATCGAGGATCGCAAGCAGGCCGAAACCGGCTTGCGCAACAGCAACAACCGCTTTCAGGCCGCCGTCGAGGCGCTGCATGGCGTGCTGTGGACCAACACGGCGGATGGGCGCATGGAAGGCGAACAATCCGGCTGGGCCGCCCTGACCGGCCAGACGACTGCGGAATACCAGCGGTACGGCTGGGCAGATGCCGTGCATCCGGATGACCGGCAGGCTTCGGTCGAGACCTGGAATGCCGCCGTCGCGGCAAAAACCACTTATGAATTCGAACACCGCGTGCGCCGTCACGACGGTGTCTGGCGGACCTTCCGCATCCGGGCTGTGCCGATCCTCGACGGCAAGGGCAGCATTGCCGAATGGGTCGGCATCCATACCGACATTACCGAACAGCGCCAGGCCGAAAGCACGTTGCGCGAGCACGCCGAAAATCTCGAGCGCCAGGTTCGTCACCGGCTGCGCGCCGAAGACCAGCTGCGTCAGCTCAACGAAACGCTCGAAGTCCGCGTCGCCAGCGAGATTGCAGAACGGCGCCAGGCGGAGGTGGCGTTGCAGCAGGCCCAGAAGATGGAAACCATCGGCAAGCTCACGGGCGGCGTCGCCCATGATTTCAACAACCTGCTTCAGGTCGTATCTGGCAATCTGCAACTTCTGGCCAAGGATGTTGCTGGCAACGAGCGCGCGGAAAAACGCGTTACCAACGCGCTGGCCGGTGTCGGCCGCGGCGCCAAGCTTGCCAGCCAGCTGCTGGCCTTCGGGCGGCGGCAGCCGCTGGAACCGAAGGTTATCAATGTTGGCCGCTTCATCACCGGCATGGACGATCTCTTGCGCCGCTCCATCGGCGAAGCCATCGAGATCGAGACAATCATAGCCGGCGGCCTCTGGAACAGCCTTGTTGATCCGGTCCAGGTTGAAAATGCCGTGCTCAACCTGTCGATCAACGCCCGCGATGCGATGGAAGGAACCGGCAAGCTCACCATCGAGGTCGGCAACGCCTTCCTCGATGACGAATATGCGCGCGGGCATCTGGAGGTGATTTCAGGGCAATATGTCATGCTGGCTGTTACCGACACCGGCAGCGGCATGACACCTGATATCATCGAGCAGGTTTTCGAGCCGTTCTTTTCAACCAAGCCCGAGGGCAAGGGAACCGGTTTAGGCCTCTCCATGGTCTACGGCTTCGTCAAGCAGTCCGGCGGCCACGTCAAAATCTACAGCGAAGTGGGCCAAGGAACGACCGTCAAGCTCTACCTGCCGCGTGCGGCGGCGGCTGAAGACCGCGAGGTCGTGCTGCAGGCCGGTCCGGTGGTCGGCGGTTCCGAGATGGTTCTCGTGGTCGAGGATGATGACGAGGTCCGCGCTACGGTCGTCGAGCTTCTGGGTGAACTGGGCTATCGCGTTCTGAAGGCGCCGAATGCCCAGAGCGCCCTCAGCATTGTCGAAAGCGGCATGTCGATCGATCTCCTGTTTACCGATGTGGTCATGCCCGGAACCCTGAAAAGTTCCGAAATGGCGCGCATGGCCAAGGAGCGCTTGCCCAATATGGCCGTGCTGTTTACCTCAGGCTACACCGAAAACTCGATCGTTCACGGTGGCAGGCTGGATGCCGGCGTCGAGCTTCTGTCCAAGCCCTATACGCGCGAGGCGCTGGCCCGCAAGATCCGCCATGTGCTCGACAATCAGCATCAGAGGAACCTGGCGCTGAAGGAAAAGCCTACGGCGATAAAGCCGGCGCCGGCTGAGGCCTCGTCTGTCGAAAAGCCGTTGACCATTCTCCTGGTCGAGGACGACATGCTGATCCGCGCCAACACGGCGGAAATGCTGCAGGACCTCGGCCACGCCGTCATTGAGGCGGCCACGGCGGCCGAGGCGCTGGCCAAGCTGACGCAACGCGATCTGGACGTGCTGGTCACCGATCTCGGCCTGCCGGACATGTCCGGCGCCGACATGGCCGTCATCGCGCGCCGCCAATACCCCTCGCTTGCCATCATCTTCGCCACCGGCAACGACCAAACACCGGTCGGCACCGTCGACGATGCGATCCTGTTGACGAAGCCTTATGACAGCCTGGGGCTCAGATCGGCATTGAAGCAGCTGGAACGCAAGGGCTAGGAGAGAACACCAGGCCTTTGCGCGACCGGTTGTGGCGATGTCATTTTCCGGTTGTAATGCAGTGTTGCTAATTTATAGTCCGCATCCGGCCGGAGGATCTCGCCGGCAGGTCTTAAACGCTGGGTCTAGAAAATGGAGTGTTGGACGCGATGGGCAAGAAGGCAACAGAGGCAAACGGCAGCAAGGCTGGCAGTGACACATTTCCCGCCCCGGCCAATGGCGCCACGCCCGACCAGAAGATCGATCCGGCTCTCCTGGAGAAGATCACGGCCGTGCGCGCGAAGGTCAACGAGACCTTCGGGAAAGTGTCTCTGGCGATGATGGCGACGCCGCGCTACCGCCACCTGTCGATTGCCGATCTGTCGCATCTGGTTCTCGACCCGTTGATCCGCGACCGGATCGCCATCGCCCAGCCGGCCAATCCCGGCACAGAGGACGGCGGTCTTGCCGGAATCGCCATCTGGGCCAGCGTGTCCGAAGCCGTCGACGGCCACATCCGCGAGCAGATCAAGTCCGGCGTTTTTCCGATCCGGCTGAAGTCCGAAGACTGGACCAGCGGCAAGATCAACTGGCTCCTCGACGTCATCGCCCCGACGCCGAAACTCGCCACATCCGTGCTTGCCAATTTCAAGCAGGTGGTCAAGGAAGGCGACCTGCGCATCCACCCGATGGTGGCCCGCCTGGTCGAGCCCGAAGCCCTGAAGAAGATGGGCGCCAGCCCGGTGGAGCAGAAAGCCTCCTGAAAAAGAAGGAGCGCTTTCCCGCTCTACTCCTCGCGGAACGCCTTCATCATCTGGTCTGTAAAGGGTTTTGCGAGGTAGGACCAGGCGGCGCGTTCTTCGGTCTGGACGTAGACCTCGATGGGCATTCCGGGCATGAGCTTCTTGCCGTCGAGGTCGATCTTGTCGAGGTTCATGGCGACGGTTGCGAGGTAGTAGGGCTGTCCGGTGGTGCGGTCGGTGACCGTCGCGCCGGCGATGACCTCGACCTGGCCCTGAACCTCCGGGGTGGTGGCGTGGTTGAAGGCGGTCAGGCGCATGCGGGCGCTCTGGCCGATGGTGACGCGGTCTATATCAGCAGGGGGAATACGGATTTCCACCTTCATGTCGTCGCCGCGCGGCACGATCGACATGATCACGGCTCCGGGCGCGATGACGCCGCCGATCGTGTGGATCTGCATGTCGTAGACGAAGCCATCGACCGGGGCGCGGACCTCCATGCGCGACAGGCGGTCGCGGGCGGCAACCTCGCGTTCGCTGAGTTCGGCCAGCTTCGCCTCGATGTTGACGATCTCTTTCTGGGTTTCCGAACGGGTCGTCTGGTCGATGGAGAGGAGCTTGACGGTCAGCTCGCTGATTTCCCCTTGAGCTTCGGCGATGCGCGCATCGATATCGCCCCGCGTACCGTCGATGCGGGCGACCTGTTTCTGCAGGTCGCGGAACTCCGACATTTTCACCAGACCGCTGCCGGCCAGCTTGTCCATGACGGCGACTTCCTTGGCGATGATTGCCTTCTCGGCCTCGTTGGCCTTGCGCTGCGAGGTCAGTCCGGCAATCTGGTCGCTAAGCTGGGTCGCCTGCAGCTCCAGCTGCTGTTTCTGGTTGAGGATCATCCGGCGGTTTTCCTCAAACAGCTTTGTCTCGCTGCGGGCGATGTCGCCGCCGCTGTCGCTGCTCAGAAAATGGATCTCGGTGCTGCCGTCCCGCTCGCCCTCCAGCCGGACTTTCATGGCCCTCAGCTGCGACAGCTGGCTCTGGATAATGGTGAGTTCCACCCGCGTCTGGGTTTCGTCGAGCCTCAGAAGCACGCTGCCCGCCTGGACGCGGTCGCCATTGGTCACCGGGATCGAAGCGACGATGCCGCCGTCGCGATGCTGAATCGACTTGACCTGATCGGGCACCACCAGCTGGCCCTGGGCAATGACGGCGCCGGCAAGCTTTGCCTGTGCCGCCCAGCCGCCGACGCCGAACACCAGCCCGCCGGCCAGAAGCGCCGAGACGACGACACGCAAGGTCAGCCCGAAGGATTTGTCTTCCTTGGCGCCCCGTGCTGCGGCTCTGCCCGTGTTGCGATCCTGGCTCATGTTACTCTCCTACGCGTTGGTCTGGTTGGATACTGGTATTCGTTTGCTCCGGCCGATCAGGCGCGGGCGGCAATGCCGTCGTCGTCATAGTGGCGGGCCGCCAGGATGAAGTCCTCCTGAGTCAGGCCCTGATGGCTGTAGATGATCAGTTCCAGATCGTCGCCCGTGTCTTCGAGGTCGATCACGGCGCGCACGATCCGGGTCTCGCCATCGTCGAATTCGCTGTAGAGCCGGATGCGCTTCACGTCGTCCTGATCGTCGATATGATCAACGATCCGGTCGAACATCAGCCCGCCGATCTCGCCGGCCAGATCCGACAGGTCGATCCGGTCGCCAATCCGGAAATCGAGGATGCGGTCGCTGCTGTCGTAGCCGCCGTTGTGGAGGGAGGCGACAGACCGGAAGACGAAGATGTCGTTGCCATCGCCGCCGGTAAGCACATTGACCGCAGCACTGGCGACGAGAATGTCGTCGCCGTGGCCGCCGGTCATGTTCTCGACGTTCTGCAACTGGTCGCAGCCGATCTCGATGCCGCTGGCAACGCCGGTGTCGAGATTGATCATGACGCCGGAGAGCGTTGCAGACGCATCGTAGCTGTCATGGCCATCGCCGCCGTCGTAGCGGTCGTCGCCGTCATCGCCACTGGCCATGACGAGGACAACGATCCGGTCGTCGCCCTGGCCGCCTTCGACCAGGTCATCGCCGCCGCCGCCGGCCATCGTGTCGTCGCCATCGCCGCCCATCAGGCGGTTGGCATGCTGGTCGCCGGTCATGCTGTCGTCGCCGGCCCCGCCGATGGCCGCTTCGAACCCGTCAATATGGTCGAGGCCGATATCGAGACCGCTCGCCAGCCTGGCCGCGAGGTCGATCACCAGATCGTAGGCGGAGGCGGAACCATCGTAGGTGTCGTAGCCCTCGCCGCCCTCATAAGTATCGTTGCCGTCGGAGACCAGGGATGAAGCGCCGCTGCGCCGCTCTTCGCTCGAAGGACCCGTCATGACCCGGTCATCGCCCGCCCCGGCAATGACGGCGTCGTCGCCGGATCCGCCGGTGAGCAGATCGTCACCGGCGCCGCCGTCGAGAAGATCGGCGCCGCCGTCGCCCGACAGATTGTCCTTGCCGTCCTCGCCGAACAGCCGGTCATTGCCGGTGCCGCCGCTGGCGGTGTCATCGCCAGCTCCGGCGATCAGGATATCTTCACCAGCTTCGCCATAGAGCTGGTCGTTGCCGGTGCCGCCAAACAGGATGTCGTCACCGTCGCCGCCGAACAGCCGGTCATGACCGGCCTCGCCGTAGAGGATGTCGTTGCCGCCGCCGCCGAGCAGCGTGTCGTCGCCGTCACCGCCGGTGATGATGTCGTCGCTCTCGCGGCCATAGACGATATCGTTGCCGCCGAGCGCCTCGATCAGATCCTCATGCGGCGTGCCGAGCAGCGTGTCGCCGCCCTCGGTGCCGCGGATCTCGTTGGCCGGGGCCTTCAGCAGGTCGAGCATGGCCTTGGCCGAGACCGTGCCGGTTCCGTCGCCGATCTTGTAGCTGAAGGTGACATCGCCCAGGAAACCGCGCTCCGGCGTATAGATCCACATGCCGGGACCATAGGGCCGCACCATGCCTGCGGACACGGTGAGGTTGGAGACCGACAGCGGGTCGCCGTCGGGATCGGTGGCGGCTGCGGCCAGATTGTCGAGCAGCAGCAGCACCGACAGGTTCATCAGCCCGTTGGCCAGAAAGACTTTGCCGGCCACGACGGGCAGGCGGTTGCGCTGTGTGTTGCCGCCAGTGCCGTTGTTGCCGCCCGGGCCGGGCGTGTTCGTGTCTGTTCCGGGCAAGGTATCGCTGTTGGAGCCCTCGGTATCGTCTTCATCGCTGCCGCCCGACACGGGAGCATTGATGCTTCCTGGCGTACGAAGTGCTGCAAAATCCACCGAGCCGGTCGACAGATTGTCATTGGCCGAGCGGCGCACGCGCACGCCATCGGTCTCGAGCGGGTCTTCGGGATTGATATCATCTGGCGAGGGAACGCTCGATTGCAGCGCCCGCAGCCGGCCGGGCGACGGAACGCTGTTGCGCGGGGTTGCAGCCTCTTCAGCGACCTGGCGCAGATAGGCAGCCACCTGCTGGGCGATGTCGAGGCCGGGAGGTGCATAGGCCGTATCGCGCTCTTCTTCCGGCAGCGGCCCGTCGGACACCGGCTGGTGGCCTGGTTGTTCGGCCTTCTCGTCTTCCATCTCGGCGCGCAGCTTGGCCAGAAACGCACCGACGGCGGCCAGAACCATCGCCGGTATCAGCACGCGTCGGGTTTTCGGCGCCGGGCGCTCGCGCTCGGCAAACCGGTTCATCGGTGCAATCGCGGCTGCCGTATCGGGCAGTCCAAGGATCAGTCTGTCGTCCATGCCGCTTCCCCTAACGTCTGCCGGGGCTCATTGCCGGAAACCGGCGACCCCCGGACCGCCTGGCATGGGCGGCCCCGCACGGACCACCCTGTGCCGGCGTCACATTTATTCTGCTGCGGCCACCCGCTCCGGTGTCTGGCGCACCAGTTGCGGGGCCGGAGGCTTGATCACCTCTTCCTTGGGGCCGAAGGCCACAAGCTTGCCGTTCTGCATCACGCCGACCATGTCGACCGGCTGCAGTGCGCTCGGGCGGTGGGCAACGATGACCACGATGCCGCCGCGGGCCCGCACCTTGGTGATCGCCTGCATCAGCGCTTCTTCGCCTTCCGCATCCAGATTGGAATTCGGCTCGTCGAGTACGATCAGGAAGGGATCGCCGTAGAGCGCCCGGGCAAGCGCGATGCGCTGGCGCTGGCCGGCCGACAGGGCCATGCCGCTCGGACCCAGTTCCGTCTGGTAACCGTTCGGCAGCCGCACGATCATGTCGTGGATGCCAGCCGCCCGGGCAGCGCGGATGATGGTGCGCGGCTCGGGGCTGTCGGCAAAACGCGAGATGTTCTCCGAGATCGTCCCATCCATCAGCGCCACATCCTGCGGCAGATAGCCGACATGCTCGCTGAAGAAGCTCGACGGCCACTGCTTGAGCTCGGCGCCATCGACGCGCACGGCGCCGCGCAGCGTCGGCCAGATGCCGAGCAGCGAGCGCACCAGCGTTGTCTTGCCGCCGCCCGAAGGCCCGATCAGCGCCAGCGCCTGTCCGGCCTTCAGCTCGAAGCTGACATCGCTCAGAAGAACTGCGCCCGTGTGCGGTGCCACCGTGGTGATGGCTTCCACCGTCAGGCTTTCCTGCGGTGCCGGCAGCGACAGCAGGCCATCGTCGTCGGTGATGACGGCGAGCGTTTCCTTGAGGCGCGCATGGCTGCGCCTTGCGGCGACCATGCCCTTCCACTGGGAGATCGCCTGATCGACCGGCGATAGCGCCCGGGCCGTGACGATCGACGAGGCAATGATCGAGCCGGCCGACAGTTCGCCCTTGATGGTGAGATAGGCGCCAAGCCCGAGGATGGCCGACTGCAGCATCATGCGCAGCACCTTCGACAGGCCGGAGAACGTGCCGGAAATATCCGAGGTCTTGGTCTGCGTGTCGAGATGGCGCCGGTTGGCGCGTTCGAACCGGTCGACGGCACGGCCGCTGATGCCCATCGAATGCAGGATGTCGCTGTTGCGGGCGTTGGAATCGATCACCGCACTGCGCAGCACGGCCGAGCGCATCATCTCCTTGGCATGCCGCCGGGTCAGGAGTTCTGTGGCCAGCGTCAGAAGGCCGAGTACGACGGCGCCGCCGACAGTCAACAGGCCGAGCATCGGATGCAGCAGCCAGACGAAGACCAGATAGATCGGCATCCAGGGAAGATCGAACAGGGCGATGAGGCCGGGGCTCGCCAGGAAGCCGCGCACCGTATCGACATCGCGGCCGCGCTCGGTGGCCTCGGCCGTCGAATAGCCGTAGCGCGGCATGTCGATCACCACCTTGTGGGCCAGCGGCGCCAGACGCCGGTCAAGCCGTGCTCCGAGCCGCACCAGGATCTGCGAGCGCAGGATGTCGAACATGCCCTGGAACACGTAAAGCCCGATGGCCAGTGCCGACAGCGCCAGCAGCGTCGAGACGCTGCCCGACGCCAGCGCCCGGTCGTAGATCTGCAACATGTAGAAGGCGCCGGTCAGCGCCAGCACATTGATGAGACCAGAAAGGCCGAAGACATAGGCCATCAATCCGCCCATGCCATCGACCTGGTAGTCTGGTTTGTTCTTGTTCGTGCCACTCATAAGGACCCCCTGAATGTTCCAGAGCCTTGGTAAGGCAAATCTAACACGGCACCTCGCTGCCCGCGTCAAATTCTGAAAGCATTGCTAATTTAGATGGTAAACCCCCTGCGCCTTGCGGCCAGTATTCCCCGGTATTCCAAGGGCCCGCCCGGCATTTGACGGGCAGGCCCTCAAGGTATTCGTCAGGCGACCCCGCTGAAGTCGCTGCTGGTCAGCGTGTGCCGGCCGGCAATGGCAAGCTCGAAGTCCGCACCGTTGTCTGCGTCCGTATGGCCGCGGATGATGGTGAACTCCTCGCCGTCGCGCATCTCGTGGGTGATCGCCACACCGCCGACCGCCGTCAGTGAGGCGCCAGTGTTGATGACGAAGTCCTGGTTGCCGGCGACGCCTGTGTTGGCGTCGATGGCCGAGAAGTCGATCTTGTCGCCGGGCTGGAACCCGTAGATCGTATCGCCATGGGCAGAGCCCGAGGTGGTGAAGCGGAACGTGTCCTCTCCAAGACCGCCGTCGAGCACGTTGGCAAGGCTCGACGCCGTGATCACATCGTGGCCGGAGCCGCCGATGAAGTTCTCGAACCCGTAGAACGTGTCACTGCCGGTCGTGCCGCCCGAGACCGAGCCATGCCCCATGAAGCCGGCGCCGATATCGACCGTCAGGTTGGCTGTGGCCACCGAATAGTCGAGCGTATCGATCCCCGCATCACCCCAGTAGCGGTCGTTGCCGTCGTTCGCCGTCGCCAGCACCGTGTCATTGCCGGTACCGCCCCAGACCTGGTCGTCGGCCGCTCCGCCTTCGATGATGTCGTCACCGTCATCGCCGAAGACGAGGTCGGACCCGGCATTGCCGAACAGGAAGTCGTTTCCGCCGCCGCCGTGGACTTCGTCGTCTCCGGCACCGCCCGAGGCAACATCGCTGGCACCGCCTGCCGTGATGACGTCGTCGCCGTCCTCACCGCGAAGGATGTCGCTGCCGGCATCCCCGGACAGGATATCGCTGCCGCCGCCGGCAAGGATCGTGTCGTCGCCGGTATTGCCGGCAAGCACTTCGCCTGCCGCCGTGCCGATCAGCGCGACCGCCGCAGCCGGGAGAGGAACCGCCGTCCCGCCGCCGCCAGTGCCGGGATGCGTGCCAGGGCCGCAGTCATCATCATCGTCCTCACCGTCCGTATCATCGTCGTCTTCGTCTTCACCGGGGGTATCGTCCGTATCGTCGTCATCGTCGTCCTCCCCATCGTTGTCGTCTCCATCATCGTCACCGTCGGTGTCGCCGTCATCGTCACCATCGTCTTCGCCGTCGGTGTCTCCGTCATCATCATCGTCACCGTCGTCTTCGCCGTCAGTGTCTCCGTCGGCGTCACCATCATCGTCTTCGCCGTCGCCATCAACGTCGCCGTCATCATCATCATCATCATCATTGTCCGTATCGTCGTCTTCGTCCCCATCGTTGCCATTGTCGTCGATGCGCGGAGAGAAGATGTCTTCCTGCAGATCGGTCATGCCGGTGTTGCGGGCAACGATGTCGGCAAAGCTCTGGCCGTCGATGAAGTTTTCGTAGAAGTCGAAGTCGTCGAAGCGCTCTGTGTAGTAGAAGCGGTCGGCTTCCTGCAGCCGGTCGAACTGCTCGTGCAGGACGATCCAGAAGGTTTGCCCGACCATGCCGCCATTGATGTGTTTCTCGGCAAGGCCGCCGACCCAGAGGTCGACACGGTCGATGCCCTTAACGATCCCGGTGCCGTCGCTCTGCATCATGACCGCGATGCTCGGGTTGATGGCATTGAAGGCCTCGATTTCGTCGGCAGACAGAACCAGGTCCGGGTAGGCCTGCTTGAACTGCGCGATGACAGTGGCAGACAGGCCGTTGCGGGCCTGGAAGTCCTCCCAGGAAACGTAGGCTGAAAGCGATTCCGTGAAGCCGGCTGCTTCCCTGACATAGGGGTCCATGGATGCGGCAAGATCCGTGCGCACCTGGTTGAGCGTGCCAAGGCCGATGTCCCAGCCGCGTGCAACGTTGAAGGCGAACAGGTCGGCGTTGATCCGGACAAGGTCGTTGCGAACCGCATCGACAATGTTGAAATCCACCGCTTCCGCCGGCTGCTGGGCGATGCCGCCGAGGATCGCATTGACCCCGAGCTGCTCATACCCTGGCTGCGGAATGTAGCCGTACTGAGCCAGCGTGCTCAGCGGCGCCGTGAAGGCCGTGGCATCGTTGGTCGGGTTGAGGAAGGCATCGAACAGCGTCACCTGCGTCGGATTGCCGTTGGCATCCAGCACGGTCATCGTCTGGCCGATCAGGGAATGGCCGACGCGATAGACCGCAGCGGCAAATTCATGGCTGATCGCCGCCGTGGCGTCGGGATTGTAGCCATTGAAGCCATGGTCGCCGACGCCCCGGATGCCGCCGATCAGCTTGTCGGCGAATTCGGTGAAGACGACGCGCTGGTATTCGGCCTCGTTGATCATCTTGGCGGCCTGGAAGATTTCCTCGGGCGAACCCTGGAAACCTGCGGCCGTCAGCCCTTCCACATGGAAATTGTGGTTGCGGGCCCAGATCGTGTGCATCGAGGTCAGTGCGATGTTCTCGTTCGCACGGCCATCGCCTGCCACATAGTGGTCGAGCAGGCTGATATAGGGGTTGGTGTCGAGCAAGAGCGCATGCGTGCTGCCCATGAAGTCCGATGCCATGGCCGGTAGCATCGAGGCGGTGATCGTCACGCCGTCGGCAGCCACCAGTCCCGCATAATAGGCGCGGAAGGTCGTCTGGCCGCCGGGAAGGTTGGGCGACTCAAACACGGTGTCGTTTTCCCAATGGTGGAGGATCATTTCCCTGAGCGTTGGCATCAGCTTGAAGGCCGGGTTGGACGGATCGTCGCCACCGGTCAGAAGCCGTGCCGTCAGGCCGCCGTCACCATCGCCCTGGCGCAGGAACTGCCCGACGAGATCGTTCGAACCATAGGCCTGGTTCTGATCGACGAAGGGAGAGGTCTTGTTGATGTGCTGCGGAACGCCGTCTTCATAGTAGGCGACGGTTCCGCGTGTCAGGTCGGCCGGGTTGCCGGATCCGGGCGCACCGTTGCCGGGTGCTCCGATCTGGACCGTGCCGTTGCCACCCTTGCCGAGGAAATCGAGGCCGTGGTCGAAGTACTGGCCGAAAGCCATGAAGAACGTGTTGGCGTCTTCCGCCTTGGGCAGATCTGCTTCCTGTGCGCCGAGGATGTTGCTGATATTGCGGGGATCAAGACCGACGAAGATCGGGTTGATCGCCGAATTTCCGAAACTGTCGCTCTCGCCGTAATGGGCATCGGTGATCCGGATGAACGGCGTGTCGGCAGCTCCGGCGTCAGGATCGGCAAGATTGTTGCCATGGCCCGACAGTGTGCGCACGCCTGTCGGCATCGGGTCGTCCGAGTCTTCAGGGGACTGGCCGTTGACCAGGGCTTTCAGACCGGCGAGATCGCTGGCGGTATATTCGAAATTGCCCGAGACGCCGTTTTCGTTTTCGTTCGTGTCAGGCGTTTCCTGGAACTGTGGCGGCACCGCACCGGTGAAGGTGATCGAATTGGTGCCGTTCGAGAGGGTCTTGGTACCGTTGCTGTTGTTGGTCAGCGTGTAGCTCGCAATGTCCTCGCCCGGTGCAAGCTCAACCACATCCTGCGGACGCAGGGTGCCAAGGATCGTGTCGTTGCCGCCGTTCGAGCGGAACAGGATACGGTGCGCCGACAGGAGGCCGGAAATATCGACCGTGTCATCGTCCGCACCGCCGTTGACGGTGATGGTGCTGAAGCTCAGGCTGGTCTGATTGAAGGTGCCGATCGGAATGACCTGGTCGGTTCCAGCGCCCGTGTCGATGACGATTTCCTCGATATTGTCGAGTTCCGCGATGATGAAGGCATTGGTGGTTCCACCGCGGGTGATGACGATTTCGGTGTTGGGATTGAGGCCGGTCATGCCCGCCGCAAGGGCAGAGGCACGGGAATAGACGCGGTAGACCTCGTCCGTTCCGTCACCGACGATCCTAACCGTGTCCGTGTTGGCGCCGCCGTCGATGAAGTCGCGGCCGTGGCCGACATTCCAGACGATGAGATCGTTGCCGGTCCCGCCGCCGATCGTGTCGTTGCCGGCACCGGCCATGATGATGTCATTGCCACCAGCGCCGTCAAAGACACTGGCTGCCCCATCGCCGAGCAGGATGTCGGCGCCATTGGTGCCGTTGACCGTGCCGACCGTGTCCCAGGTGATATCGACATCGGCCGTATCGGTGGCCGTGCCATCACTGAGCGTGTAAGTGAAGTCCTTTGTATTATCAGCATCCGTGCGGGTTGCCGTGACGTTTCCGGCGTTGAAGACGATGCTGAAGTTGACATCGTTCTCAGTGGCACCGGTGACATGGATAACGTCGCCTTCGGCATCCGTGTCGTTGAACAGCATCAGCCATTCCGGCACGGTGATGGCACCGGCAATGTTGGTGATGAGGTTGTCCGTCACGGCATTCGGCGCGTCGTTGACCGAGATGACGTTGATCGTCGCGACCGCAACATTGCTGTCGACAATGCCATTGTTGACCGTGACGTTGATAATACGGTCAATCTGGCTCGGGCTCTGCGACGTGTTGCGGAACTCGATAGCCTGGATCGCGGCCTGATAATTGGCCACCGTTTCCGAACCGGTCAGAAGAACCGTGATCTGGCCTGCAACCGCCGTGACGATCGTGCTGTTGATGTTACCCGGCAGGTTGCCGGGCACGTCGAAGGCGTCTCCGGCCTGTGCATTGGTCAGCACGATCCGGGCCGACACGATCACCGTCGCGTCGCTGATGAACGGTGCGTCCGAAATGTCTGCATCGCCTCCGCCTTCGGTAAATGTATCCTCGAAATTGGTGGCGCCGGGCAGGGTGAAATCAACCGTGACGTTGTCGATCAGGACGATGTCGTTGATCTCGTTCATGGCGCTGGCCACGAACCGGATCGCCGATGCGGCGCTGAACGGTCCCGTCAAGGTGTGGGTGTGGGCCACGTTGGCACCATCGCCGGTTATCGCGTTGACCGTGACGAAGTCGACGCCGTTTGCCGCGAACTGAACCAGGACGCTTTCACCGGCCTCAAGGCTGGCAGGGTCGGCCGAATATCGCAGCGTTGCCGTTGTCGCACCGGCAAGAGGTACGACGCGGGTGATTTCCGCACCGTTGAAGCTGGCAGCAACCGTTCCACCGATGAACTGCATGACATTGTTGGCAGGGGCGCCCGGATCGATGCGGATCTGGCCAGTAGTTACGCCACCACTGTCATTGGTTTCTATCCAGTCCGGATTCCACTGGGTGTCGCCGTCCGAGTTGCCGAAACTGTTGTTGCCGAACTGGTCCTGGTATTCACCAATATTGGGTCCGTCCAACTGCAATTTTGCAGCCGCCAGGCGAACACGCCCGTCAGAAAACTGGGCCCACTCCATATTGCGCAGCGTGTCCACACCGTCGGACAGCAGAGGGCGGCCGGTCAGTGGGTCAATTGCAACACTGAGGGTATCGTGCGTGACGGTGATGGTGCCGTCAGCATTGCTGGTGATGGTGTAGTTGGCGCGGATATCGTTGAAGATGGCGGTGTCTTCATCCGCCACTTGCGCACCCGTCGTGACGACCTCGCGGACGATATGCAGCTGGTTCGGCACGATCGTGCGGGAAACCAGCAGTTCGAACAGCGACTTGCCGGCCCAGGCAGGGTTCTCGGCGGCCGTGAACGTATGCTTCAGGCTGTCGACCGTGGCGATCTGATTGCCGGCTGCGTTGCCCTGGCCAGCTCCGGTGATGCGGATACGGACATTGAGCCAGGCATCGCCGTCGATCAGGTCGTTGCCGCCGTTGCCCTGCAACTGGTCGCTGCCCGCGCCGCCCAGAAGCACGTTGCCCTGGTTGAAGGCGATGATGTTCTCAAGGTCGATGCCCGGTGTCGTCGGGGCTGCCGCGATCAGGTTCCCCAGCAAGGCGCGGAAACCGTCGATGCGGTTGACGCCGGCCTGGGTCAGTTCATCCTGAAAAAACACACCTTCGGCCGCGCCAATCGTGGCCGTTCCGGCAGCATCGGGAAGACGGTCGTCACCGCGCAGGATGTCGTCCTTTTCCCAGCCGGACAGCGCTTCGACCTTGTCGAAACGGTTGCGAAGGATGTCGGCCTGTTCGGTGGTGAAGATCGGCACGCGCAGGTCGGCGTTGGCGGCAATCTCGTTGCCCTTGTAGATCGACCAGTCGAAGCCGAACATGCCTTCGTTGCGGATGACGCTTTCGCCCTGAACCATGATGTCGTCGCCGGACTCGGCGTCGAAATCGTGCTCTTCGCTGCCGGAGAACATGACGTCATGGCCCTTGATGGCTGAATTGAAGAACAGTTCCGAATTGTCGCCGGCTGTCGTATCGAAGCCGCCGCCACCTTCCAACCAGTCGTCGCCTTCGTTACCGAGCAGGAAGTCGGCATCGTCGCCGCCGAGGATGAAGTCGTTGCCTTCGCCGCCGAACACTTCCGTCGCGTCGACACCGACAAACACGACGTCGTTGCCGATACCGCCCATCAGAATGTCGATACCATTGGAATTGGCGATGACATCGTCGCCTTCGTCACCCTTGATGAAGTCGCCGCTGTCGCCGCTGTCGGTGATGATGTCGTTGCCAGAACCGCCGTTGACAAGATCGACGCCCGCGCCGCTTTCGATCCGGTCGTCGCCGGCGTCGCCCCAGATGCCGTCGTCCCCGAAGTCGGTGATGATCGTGTCGTTGCCATTGGTGCCGCCGACCACGACATGTTCGCCACCGGTAAAGCGCAGGTAGTTTGCGTCGGGACCCACCGTGCCGGGATTGTCACGCTGCACCCGACCGAGACCCAGGGATTCGAGCACCAGGTCGTTGCCGAGCGGATCCTTGCCAGCCGCAGCACCGTTATAATCCTGCTGGTTGGATGCATCCACTTCCAGCACGAAGTCATAGGCCGCGAATGAGTCGACGCCGATATGGCGCGAGATGATGTCGTCAGCCGTGCCGCGAATGCCATCGGCGCCGGGCTGGGCAATATCCGTGTTCGCCATGATCATCTTGGCAAAGGAGTTCTGCTCCAGCATGTTCAGGAAGTTCTGACCCTGGGTTCGGGTCAGGTAGTAGAACCGGTCGCCGTCCTGCAGGTTCTCCAGCTGTGCCTCGAAAACGGCGTTGAAGGTCGAGCCGAGGAAGCCGCCGAACGGCATCTTCTTTTCAGCCAGGCCGCCGATCCACAGATCGATGGCGTTGAGGCCGGACGTCTGGGCGTTCCATGTGCCGGTGCTGTTGAGGAATGCCAGACGTTCGGCATTCCATGCGTCGGCTGCCGGACCCGTCAAGGCGTCGTTGCCGAAAACGAGGTTCCAGGCGGCGTCACGCTTGGCTTCGACGGTCGTGGCTGCCGTGATCGAGCTGTGCGTGCCGTAGGCGCCGATGAAGTTGACGACCGAAATCGGGTTCTTCAGGTTAGCGGCAAAGTCTGTCCAGCTGGCATAAGGCGTCAGGAAGCTCGAGCCGGTGGCCCCGAACAGCTGGTCGCGGGCCTGGTTGAGTGTCGGCATGCCCGTGTCACGGGCGCGGGCGATGTTGATCGTCGCCAGATCGAGCGGCAGGCCGAGAAGGCTGTTGCGCAGCGAGCCGGTGATGAACTCGTCGATCTCGTTGCCGCGTTCGATCGTCATGCCGCGAACGACGGCACCCGCAGCCTGTTCGGCCGTCAGCGTCTCGTTGTTCTCGAAAGAGACCGGATTGAGGAACGAGGTGATCAGGCCCATGTCGTCGGTCGATGTAACGTCGCCATCCGCGTTGAGGAAGATGCGCGGCATCGTGTCGGTCAGCATCGAATGGCCGAAACGATAAACGACGTTGGCGAACTCGGAGAAGATCGACGGGTTGATGTCGGTGATCGAATTGAAGACGAACACGTCGACGGCCGGCTGTACCTTGCGGGCGAATTCTTCGAACACGAGATGCTGGTATTGCATTTCGGTGGCGAAGCGGGCCGCCTGGAACAGGCGCTCGCCGTCCCAGCTCAGGCTGTTGGCATAGCTCAGCTGCTGCAGCGGGGTCATGCTCTGGAAGCCGGCCGGCAGTGCCGTGATGTCGCCGCCGTCGTTGGACAGCCACTCGTTGATGAAGGCAAGATCGCCGCTGCGCAGGACCGTCAGTTTCTGGGCATCGATCTGGCGGTTGTGTTCGGAATGGAACACATGGTGGACGGCGGTCAGGCCGATGTTCTCGTTGCCGCGGCCGTCACCGGTGATGTAGTGGCGGTTGAGTAGCTCGTCATCATAGGCGACCTTGCGGCCGCGATAATCGGTGCCGATAACATTGCCCGTAGCCGTGTCGCTGTCTGGACCGATCGGCGTATCGCCAAGCGGGCCTCCGGGGCCGTCCGGATCGTAAACGCCGCTCGGAACCGCATTGTGGGCGATATCGTCGAGAAAGGCGTGGCGTGTGCCGATTGGAAAGATCGTGGTGATCCCGGTCAGGCCATGGCCGGCAGGCAGATCTGCCGCCGTGATGTTCAGGAGGTTGAGGCCACCGGCCTTGCCTTCGACCTTCAAGGTCGTCAGGCCGCCGGCATGAGCAACCTGAACCAGAACCTGCGCGTAGCCGTTGGCGCCGCGCTCGTACATGCCATATTGGTCGGTCGCCAGCAGCGGCACCTCAAGAACATGCTGGTCGCTCAGCCGCAGGCCCAGCATGTTCAGCGCCTGAGCCTTGACGTCGGCCCAGGTCGGCAGGCCGTTCTTGGTGACGCCGTCTGGGCCGATGCCATCAAGCAGCTTGCCGGTGGCGACGACATCGCCGTCCGTTTCCCGCGTGTATTCGCGCAGGAACACCTGGTGCGACGCGTGCGACGTATAGGTCTGGTTTTGGTCGACGAAGGCCGTCGTCGTGTTGGTCTGCGAACCGCCGGCCGGTGTGGCACGGGTCAGAACCATGAAATTGGTGCGGCCGTCGTCGGCCGTTCCGGCAATGCCGTCGGCTCCCTTGTTGTAGAGCGGATCGTCGTGCTGCAGGGGCACGTAGATCGTGCCGTTGTTGCCCTTGGTGATGAGGTCGAGGCCGTGGTCGAAGAACTGGCCGAAGAAGGTCATCCAGGCGTTGAACGGAGCCGACAGGCCTTCATCGGCCGAAACGTTCGGAATGACGAGGGAGCCTTCACTGTTGATCACGAGGCCCATTTCGACGGCCAAGGCCTGAAATGCAGCCGTTGGGTTGGCTGCCATGGCCGTCGCCTGATCGAGATCGTGTTCGGCGGCGGTCACCGCTGCGGCGGCAGTCTGGACGGCATCGATGGATGCCGGATTGGTGACAATCATATTGTCCGCAGCCGTCTGGAGCGCTGCATTGGCGCTGGCCAGCGCGTTTTGCGCTGCCAGCAGGGCTGCGGCGGCCTCGGCCGGAGTGAGCCTGGCAGCGAGCAGTGTCTGCATGTCGGCATAGGGATCCTCGGAGCCGGCAAATGTCAGCGCGGCGAGGATTGCCGATGGGTTGTTCAGGCTCATGTCAACGATGAGATTGGAGATGATGCGTGGATCGGCATCGGCGACATTGCCGAGGTTTCCGCCGTTTGTCGCAGAGGGCGCTCCGCCGACGCCGTAGTTGTTGTTGGTGACTGTGGCGCCTGGTCCCAGGCCCATGACATCGCCATCGGCGTCGTTGAGATAGTAGGGATCGAGCAGGCGCGGCATCACTTGATCGGCAGCGCCCCAGTATTCGCGCCCGGCGACGATGTTGTTGTAGCTGCCATCGACGGTGCGCAGGCCGACGGGAACATGCGGATCGGGGATGGCTTGCGGCGTTGCCGGATCGCCGAGATAGACGCCTGTGATGGCATTGTACTGAAGCCGGTCTGAAATGAGCGTGCCGTCCGCGTTCACCCGAATCTCGGTCAGAGGGACCCCGGATGCATGCATTTCTGCAACTTTGATCTGAAAGAGCATGAACGCGAGATCGGCTTTGGTGAGCGTAAAGGCAGTCATTTCAATCCCCTCCAATAAAAGACCGCATATCCGACCAAACACGTCGGCGCCCATCGAGTGAGCAGCAGCCCCTGCTACCGGTAATCCAGCACCCACGGCCCCATTGCTTCGTGGACGCACCGGCTTATGGTTGGATGGTGTAGTAAAGTGCGCAAAAATCCCACTTCACATGGTCCAATTTCTTTTGCTGCCTTTGTCCTATCGAGAGATCAGACTTTGGTCTGATAATTTAGGGACCCAAGTCCGACTATAAAAATACTTAGAAAAACTATGATTTTTGAGTATAATAGCGAAACAAAATATATGCCAGAAATTAGTCGTTTGATACGCGGGGATTTTCGTCTATATTGCTTAAATTGCGCATGAATTTATTTGCAGGACGATGAATGGCAAAGAACCAATCATCTAGAACATTTTTAGTTGCTCCACCTATGCACGTTATGCGTGCATCTTTCTGGAAAGCAGCGCGAGTCCGGCTGCGCCAGGTCAGCCTGCAGACCCAGTTTATGCTTGCCATGTCCTTGGTCGTGGTGACGCTGATGACCGTTCTGACGTTCTGGACGGTGAACCGGGTTGAGCGGGCCGCACTTTCCGGTGCCGGTGCCGTCGGAGCGCTGTATCTGCAGACCTTCGTGTCTCCCCTCATCAAGCAGGAGGATGTCGACAGAGGCTCGTTGGATACGGTGCTGACGGACAAGCTGAAATCGATGCTGGGCACGGGGCCACTTGGCCAGCATATCAAGTCGATCAAGATCTGGAAGCTGGATGGAAGTCTTCTCTATTCGACATCAGGCCAGACAATCAAACATCCCCGTCTCTTTGACGAACTCGCATCAGCATTTTCCGGCGAGATCGTCGTCTCCCGCACCACCAACAGCAAACATCAGTATACGGGCCAGGAGGTCACCGACCTGCTGATCGAGGTTTATGCCCCCTTGTGGCGCGACAGCACCGGCCGCATCGCGCTGGTCGGCGAGTTTTACGGGGCGCCGAACTATCTCACCGAAGAGCTGCGGTCCATGCGGCGGATGACCGTGCTGGTGACGGGCGCCATAACGCTGCCGATGATCGGGCTGCTCTATGTCATCGTCAGCGCCGCCGCAGCGATCATCGCGCGCCAGCGCCGCGCCATTGAGCACAACCTGGAACATGCCCTCAACCTTTCGGCACAAAACAACCGGCTGCGGCTCGGCGCGGACTACGCCCGTCTGGAAGCTGGAAAGCTTAACGAAAAGATCCTCGATCAGATCGGCGCCGACCTGCACGATGGTCCACTGCAGGTTCTGACGCTGATCAAGCTCAGACTGAGCGACCTGTTGTCCTGCACCACTCTGGCCCTGTCGGATCAGAAGGAAAAGCTCGCCAAGGTCGGCGAACTCGTCTCGAACGTCGTCGGCGATCTGCGCAGCATTTCGGCGGGTCTGGTCCTTCCGGAGCTTGACCGGCTGTCTGTGGAAGACACGATCCGGCTGGCTGTCCAGCGCTACGGAGATCTAACGGGCAATAGCGTCGAACTGATCGGCCATTCCGAACCCGGTATCATCAGCCCGCATCTGAATGTCTGTACCTACCGGGTCATCCAGGAAGCGCTGATGAATGGCTTCCGTCATGCACCCGGCAACAGCCAGAAGGTCCGCTACCGGATCACTGCGCAGAGGCTGGTTTTCCTCGTCGCCGATCTGGGCAGTGACGCCAGCCCGCCGAATGAACGTGAGCGGGAGCGCACCAAGCTGGGCAAGATCGCCCAGAAGCGGCGTGTTCGCGCCTTCGGCGGCAAGATCAGGAGTTTCAAGCGCCGCAAGGGAACGATTGTGGCGGCGATCCTGCCTGTCATGCTGGCGGAGGCTAGCCCGTCCGGTCCGCTCGTGCCGGGGCAATAGCGGCGGCGCATCTCTGCCGGCTGGTGGGCCAGCAGACAGTCGGTTAATTGTGCATGTCCGATCTCGGATCGATCTTCTGTGCTGCCAGAACCACTTCGACGCGATTGCGGACATCGAGTTTCTGCATCAGAACCGTCATATAGTGTTTCACGGTCTTTTCGCTGATATCGAGACTGACCGCGATTTCGCGGTTTGTCCGGCCCTTCATAAGACAGTGGACGATCTGTTCTTCGCGCGCGCTCAGCCGCTTGGTGTTGAACGCCTTCTGGCGAATTTCCGCCGTCTTCATCGACATGATCACCTTGGTCGCAAATCCCGGCGTCATGTAGGTGTCACCATTGTGCACGGCCACGATCGCGTTGTGCAGATCTTCGGCAGTGCTGCCTTTGAGCACGTAGCCGGAAGCGCCGGAATTCAGCGCCTTGACCGCCATCTCGATGCTGGAAGCGGCGGTAAAGATCACCACCTTGGTGTTTGGCATGGTTCTGCTGATGATCTCGATGGCAGCCAGCGAATCTCCCGGCATGCTCAGATCGACCACAAGGACATCGGGCACAAGCTGCTCGGCAATCTTGAGAGCATCGACGGCATTCGAGCCTCTGCCAACGATCGTTAGATCATCCTTGCCGGAGTAAAGGCTGACCAGCCCCTCCAGAAGAACGGGATGATCATCCACGAATGCAACTGTAATTGTCATTTCAACACTGGGCTCCATAAATGGGCATGCAAACAGCCTAGCATAGTAAGAAATAATTTAAAGAATTTGCTTAATCCTTGGTTAAGATGAGCGTTTCGTCAATATCGAAATCCCGCCAAAAAGGGTGTGGTCTTAGGTATAGTGGCTTTCGAGGTCCCTCTGGCGTTGGAAGATACCGGCACAAGACTCTACCAGCAAACAAAGTCGCGATCCTCGCGGCAGCTTCTGTTTGCAGCGTTGGTAGCATACGCCTTTACGAAAGCGTCGTCCGCATCAGTACGGTATCGGCACAGTGGGATGATAGGCAAAACGGCCGATGCTTTACCCCATCCCGCTCCGGCATCCAGATTGGGTCGTGCGGGTTCCAGGCAAGGATGTTCAAGGATGTTATTGAGACAAGGTAGGGCGCTTCCTTACGCCAGCCTGCTAAAAAAGGGCCCCTTTCCCGCTGTATCGGGCGAACGAAAGGCGGCCTGAATTCCAAGCTGCACGCCGTCACGGATGGGTTGGGACGGCCGTTGCTGTTCTTCCTCACCGCAGGCAATGCTAGCGATTACCAGGGTGCCCGAAACCTGCTCGATCGCCTGCCAGAAAGCCAGCGAGCTGCTGGCTGATCGCAGCTACGACGCAGACTGGTTTCGTAACGCACTGAAAGACAAAGGCATTTTTCCCTCCATCCCGCACGCCAGAAGCGCTCTGGAAATCCCTTTCTTAAAGGTGGCAGGTTGGGGCAGGATTTGCCGCAACGCTTTGGCCAATGATTTTTCCTCTAAATAGACAATGCTTTTCTGAAGGAATGCACATAGTTGATATGCGCAAAAATTGCGGCTGAAGGTGCTGGCGACTTCGAACAGGCGCTCGACTGTAGATCCAGCCATCAATCACATTTCCCAAACGCGCCGGGCTGTTCCTTGCCGATCGGGCAGATGATGCCGCCCCAGTGGAAGCCGCTTTCGTGGCGGAAGCGGATCTCGAACCACATGTAGCCGTTGAATTCTACGCCGGTGGAGCGGATGACGGTGATCGGTTCGTTTTCTTTGAGGCTTGCCACCTTCGGGAATTCCATGCCCGGGCCGCCGCGCACGACGCCGCCGTAGGATCGGGCTTCGAAACGCTCCTCGATCAGCGCCTGTTCCGCGGCCGTCATGTCTGATGCTTGGACCTGCGTTCCGGTTTTGGCGCCCGGCGCCTTTTCTCCGGACACATTGGCGGTCGCACCGCCCGGTGTAATAACATCCTTCGGCACCGGGAAGACACAGCCGATGGTTTCGCCGCCCTCGGGCGTAATCATCACGGTGTTCTCGTCCGCCGACAGTTCGATCGTGGTCTTGCCCGAGGAATAGCGGTTGGTGTCTGCAATCTTCTTGAGGATCAGCGTTTCGCCATTGATCAGCCCGGCTGAAATGCGTTTTGCGTCGATAATGTCGACGGCCAGAAAGCTTTCCTCGCCGCAGTAGAACTGGCGCTCTTCGGCCGATGCGATCTGCGCCGCCATGGTGATCAAGATGGTTGCGAGCGCACCCGCCAAAAGCTTGGATTTCATGGAATGTTCCCCGGATATGTTTGTCCTGATCCGGGACAATACACGCTTTCGATCCGCCCGCCAGGACACCGGACAGTACGCTGCAGTTGACAGAACGGTCCTTTCGATTTACGACTGACGAAATACAAAATTCGTCAGTCGTAAATCGAAAGCCGCAATCATGAACGACACAGCCGATCTCATGCCTGCCGATGTCCGCAGCGAGAATGTCACACGCATTCTCGACAGCGCCGAGCGCCTTTTCCGGCACTATGGTTACACCAAGACGACGGTGGCCGACGTGGCGCGCGATCTCGGCATGTCACCGGCCAATATCTATCGGTTCTTCGGCTCCAAGACCGAGATCCACCAGGCGGTCTGCGGCCGCATGCTGGAGACCGGTTACCGCATGGCATCAGACATATCCCGGCTGCCGTTGCCGGCCTCCGAGCGCCTGCGCCGGTTTGTCCATGCTCAGTACCGGATGACGACCGAAACCATGCTTGACGAAGAAAAAGTTCACGAGATGGTCATCGTCGCCATCGAGCGCGACTGGCACGTCATCGAAAAACACATCGACCGCATGCACGATCTGGTCGCCGAGATGATCGCCGAGGGCATCGCCGCCGGTGAATTCGCTGATCAGGACGCGGTGGTGGCCTCGCGCTGTTTTGGCGCTGCCACCGTCAATCTCTGCCATCCGCAGATGGTGGCGCAGTGCATGGCCAAGGAAAACCGCGCCTCGCCCGATGATCTTATCGATTTTGCCCTCAGGGCCCTGAAAAAATAGCAGCGCCCACGGCGCCACCGATTGTCCATTTTACCCGTCAGGAGTGCGAAATGTTTTCGCTGAGCAATATCCGTTCGAAGAAGTTCCCCGTTCCCTCTCTGGCGCTCATGGCGGCAGTCGCGCTGACCCTGTCTGGCTGCTCGGAAGAGGTGGTGGAAACCAAGGAGGTGATCCGGCCAGTGAAGGTTGTCGAGATCGCCAAGGCGGACACGACGCGGCAGTTGAACTATTCCGGATCCGTGCGGTCGCGCACCGAAATGAACCTCGGCTTCCGCATCAACGGCAAGATCACCGAGCGGCTGGTCGATATCGGCGAACGTGTCTCGGCCGGTGACGTTCTCGCCCGGGTCGATCCGTCTGACTACGAGCTCTCCGTCCGCAGCGCGCAGGCAAGCCTCGAGGCGGCAGAGCGGCAGGTCGAGACGGTCGAACAGACCCGCAAACGCGCCGAACAGCTGTTCGCCAAAAAGGTCTCCTCGCAGGCGCAGCTCGAACAGGCGGCGCTGGCCTACAATCAGGCTGTGGCAACCCGCGATTCGGCCCGCTCCGCTCTGGATCAGACCAAGAACCAGGTGAGCTATACCGATCTCAAGGCGGAAGAGGGTGGCATCGTCACGGCCATCAACGCCGATATCGGCCAGGTGGTCGGCTCCGGTACACCGGTTCTGACTGTTGCCGTCGATGGCGAGAAGGAAGTGCTGATTGCCGTCCCGGAAATGGAAATCGCCCATTTCAAGCCGGGCAATGCCGTCAAGGCCAGCTTCTGGTCCGACGACGCGCTGACGCTTGACGGTAAGGTTCGCGAAGTGGCCGGCAGCGCCGACCAGCAGTCGCGCACCTTTGCCGTGCGCGTCAGCCTGCCCAACGATCCGCGCATCCTTCTCGGCATGACGGCCGCCATCGCCGCCTCGGCCGAAGATGACCAGCAGTTCGTCGTGGTTCCCCTGAGCGCGCTCGCCGAAAAAGACGGCAAGCCCATCGTCTGGACGGTGGAACGATCTGGTGAAACCGTTCATGCGCGCGCCGTTCAGGTTGCCGATTTCGTCGCTGACGGTGTGCGGGTTGCCGATGGCCTCAAAGCCGGCGATGTCGTCGTTGCCGCCGGCACGCAGTTCATGACCGAAAATTTGAAGGTGAAGCTTGACCGGGACGCCGTGCCGCAGCAATCGGCCCGGGCCGATGGCGTTGCTGCCGAGCTCGTTCGCTAACAACACCCGATCCTTGAAACGCGGATGATGCCGATGTCGACCCCGACCGATAATACCTCGACCGAAGACAAGCAGCCCTTCAACCTGTCCCGCTGGGCCATCGGTCATCCGAGCATAGCCCGATTCCTGTTCGGGCTGGTGCTGATCACCGGTGTGCTTGGCCTGATGCGCATGGGCCAGAAGGAAGACCCGGACTTCACCTTCCGCGTCATGGTGGTGCAGGCCGTCTGGCCGGGTGCCTCGATCAAGGACATGGAAGACCAGGTAGTCAACAAGATCGAACGCAAGCTGCAGGAAACGCCACATCTCGATTTTGTCCGCTCCTACACCCGCGCCGGCAGCGCCATCATCACGTTGCAGGTCAAGGGCGATACGAATTCACAGGACGTTGCCGACGCTTTTTATCAGGTGCGCAAGAAGGTCGGCGACATTGCCGGCGAGCTGCCGGAAGGCCTGATGGGCCCCTATTTCAACGATGAATTCGGCGACACCTTCGTCACGCTGCACTCGCTCAGCGGCGCCGACTACAGCTATCCCGAACTGAAAAAATTCGCGCTGCAGGCACGCGACATGCTGTTGACGACACCCGGCGTCGAAAAGGCCGTCATCATCGGCGATCAGCCGGAAAAGTTCTATATCGACGTCTCGTCGAAAGCATTGGCCGAACGCGGCCTGACGCTTACCGATGTGCGCGACACCATTGCCGGCCAGAACGCCGTCGATCCGGCGGGCGCCGTCGATACGGGCACACGCTCCGTGCGCATCTCGGTCGAGGGTGATGTCAGCAAGATCGATGATATCCGCAATCTGCGCCTGCGCTCGGGCACCCAGGTAACCAAGCTCGGCGATATCGCCACCGTGAGCGCGGGGCTCGAAGACCCCTACCAGCGCAAATACCGGTTCAACGGCCACGACAGCGTTCAGGTCGGTGTCGTCATGGCCAAGGGTTTCAAGGTCACCGATGTCGGCAAGGCAGTCGAAGCCACCTACGAAAGTTTCGCCGCGTCCTTGCCCTACGGTGTGGAGGTCGACCAGATCGCCAACCAGCCGGAAGTCGTCACCGAAGCCGTCGGCGAGTTCATGCAGGCGCTCGGCGAAGCGCTTGTGATCGTGCTCGTCGTTTCCTTCGTGTCGATCGGCTGGCGTTCGGGTCTTGTCATCGCCATCGCCATTCCGCTGGTTCTGGCCGCTACCTTCGCCATCATGTACGAGCTCGGCATCGACCTCCAGCGCATCTCGCTCGGCGCGTTGATCATTGCACTTGGGCTCCTGGTCGACGATGCGATGATCGTCGTCGAGCTGATGGAGCGAAAGCTGGAAGAAGGTCTCGTCAAGATCGAGGCAGCGAGTTTTGCCTATTCTTCCACCGCCTTCCCGATGCTGACCGGCACGCTCATCACCACGGCCGGCTTCATTCCCGTCGGCTTTGCTGCCTCGACGGCCGGCGAATACGTCCGCTCGCTGTTTTACGTCGTCGGCATCGCGCTGGTGGTCTCCTGGTTCGTGGCGGTCTATTTCACGCCCTGGCTCGGCTACATGATCCTGAAGCAACGCAAACATGCCGGCGGCGAACATCACGACATTTTCGACACGCGCTTCTATCGCCGCCTGCGCGGAACCGTCAGCTGGGCGGTGCGCCACCGCATCATCGTTCTGGCCATGACGCTCGTCACCTTTGCCACCAGCCTCTGGGCGTTCCAGTTCATTCCGCAGAACTTCTTCCCGCAGTCCTCGCGGCCGGAAATCCTCGTCGATCTCTGGCTGCCGGAAGGCACCAGCATTAAGGATGTGGAATCTGAGGCCAAGGCTCTCGAAGCCCGCATGATGGACGACAAGGACAAGAAGTTTATCGCCACCTATATCGGCGAGGGCGCGCCGCGCTTCTTCCTGCCGCTCGACCAGCAGCTTCGCAATCCGAATTTTGCCCAGCTGCTTGTCATGGCAAACGATGAACCGGCCCGTGAAAGGCTGATCGTCAAGCTGCGCGGCATTCTCGCCGACGACTTTCCGTCCGTCCGCGCCAAGGTCGATCGCCTTTTCCTCGGTCCGCCCACCGGCTGGCCGGTGCAGATGCGCGTGGTCGGTCCAGATCGCCAGGAGGTTCGCCGCATCGCCGATCAGGTGAAAGCCAAGTTCGCCGAAAACCCACAACTCGGCGCCATTCACGACGACTGGCTGGAGCCGGTTGCGGCGATGAAGCTGGTTGTCGATCAGGACCGCGCCCGCGCGCTCGGCGTCTCCTCGCAGCGCATCCGCCAGATGCTGCAGGCCACCATGTCCGGCGCCCCCATTGGCACCTTCCGCGATGGCGAGGAAACCGTCTCCATCGTGGCCCGTGAACCGGAAACCAGCCGTCACCTGCTCTCGGCAGTCAATTCGGTCTATATCCCCACCGATTTCGACGGTTTTGTGCCGCTGTCGCAGGTGGCCAAGGTCGTCCCGGTGCTGGAGCAGGGCATTGAATGGCGGCGCGACCGTTTGCCTGCCATCACCGTGCGCGGCACCCTGCCGGATGATGTCCAGCCCAATGATGTGGCAATGAAGATCTTTGGCGAGCTGCAGGGTCTGCGCGACGGCCTGGCGCCCGGCTATAAGGTCGAGATCCAGGGTGGTGCCGAGGATGCGGCCGAGAGCCAGGCCTCGATCGCCGCCAAGGCGCCGATCATGCTGGCCGTCATCGTCGTGCTTCTGATGATCCAGCTGCAGCATTTCGGCAAGGCCATGCTGGTGCTGGCCACGGGACCGCTCGGCATCATCGGCGCTGCCGCCGCGCTTCTGATCAGCGGCGCGCCGTTCGGCTTCGTCGCCATCCTCGGCGTCATCGCGCTGCTGGGCATTATCATGCGCAACTCGATCATCCTCGTCGACCAGATCGATCAGGATATCGCCGCCGGCATGGAACGATCCGAGGCGATCATCGGGGCGGCTGTCCGCCGTTTCCGGCCGATCGTGCTCACAGCCATGACGGCTGTTCTGGCGCTGATTCCGATCTCGCGCGGCGTCTTCTGGGGTCCGCTCGCCTACGCCATGATGGGCGGCATTCTGGTGGCGACGATCTTGACGCTGCTGGTCCTTCCCGCCGGCTACGCGCTGTTCTTCGGCAAGGAACCGAAGAAGACCGAGCCGGAGACAGAGACGCCGGTCGTAGAAGACACACAGACCGCAACCTATCCAACGGCACTGGCTGCCGAATAGGCACTGCTCGCGCTGAACGACTGTGCCCAGCCGCAAATTGCGCAGCCGGGCACTCGTATTTTCCCCGGGCAAACCGATATAAGGTTCGACAAGAAGGTTTCCGCACCGCCGCCGGAGCCCATGCCGCGAACCGCTGATGATCGACACCTTTTCCAACTACTGGCCGCATATCCTTTTCGTCATCTCGCTGGCGCTCGGGGTGCCCGCCGCAATCCACGCGACCATGACCAAGGAAGAGGTGCGCTCGGCGCTTGGCTGGGTCGGCATCATCGTTCTGTCGCCGGTCGTCGGCGCCGTGATCTATGCCATTGCCGGCATCAACCTCATGCGCCGTGCCACGCTGAACATGCAGCGCGACGGTCTGCCGGCCGGGCCGCGGCATGTCATGGCCGGTGCCAGCCCCACCGACGAGCAGATCCACCAGCAGTTTAGCGGCGCCTTCACGGCGATGAAACGGCTTGGCGATACGGTCAGCCGCTACAAGCTGACCTCCGGAAACAGCATCCACATGCTGAAGTCCGGCGATGAGGCCTACGCGGCGATGCTGGAGGCGATCGCCGCATCGACACGCAGCATTCTGCTGGAAACCTATATCTTCGACCGCGACGCCATCGGTACCCGCTTTGTCGAGGCGCTGGTGGAGGCCAAAAGGCGGGGTGTCGATGTCCGCATCCTGATCGATGCCGTCGGCGCGCGCTATTCCATGCCGTCGATCGTCGGACTGTTGCGCGATTCCGGCCTGTCCGTCAAAGTTTTCAACGGCAACATCATCATGGGCCTGCGCCTGCCCTATGCCAATCTGCGCACCCACCGCAAGATCATGGTGGTCGATGGCGAAATGGCGTTCACCGGCGGCATGAACATCCGCTCCGGGTTCTCCTCGGAATTCGCCGGCAATTCCAGCGCCTACGACACGCATTTCCATGTGTCCGGTCCTCTCGTCGCCGACCTCTTTCAGACCGCCAGCGAGGACTGGCGGTTTTCCGGCGGCGAGCCTTTGGAGGGTGATGCATGGCGCACCGTCCTGCGCGACCCGGAGCCCGGAATTCTGGCGCGGGTCGTGCCCTCTGGCCCGGACAAGAGCATCGAGAGCAACCATCGCATGATGATGGGCGCCTTCTCGGTGGCGAAGTCGCACATCCGCATCATGTCGCCCTACTTCCTGCCCGACCGGGAGCTGATCAGCGCCCTGGTGACGGCAGCGCGGCGCGGTGTCGATATCGATATCGCCGTTCCCTCCGCCAACAATCTGCGTCTGGTCGATTCGGCCATGACGGCACAGTTCGATCAGTTGCTCAAATATGGCTGCCGCATCTGGCGCACCCATGGCCGTTTCAACCATTCCAAGCTGATGGTCGTTGATGGCACCTGGTCCTACATCGGCTCATCCAATCTCGATCCCAGATCGCTGCGGCTGAACTTCGAGGTCGATATCGAGGTGCTGGACACCGGCTTTTCCGAGATGATCGAAAGCCGGATTCTGGCTGCGCTGGACGGCGCCCTCCCGGTCGAGCTCGATAAGCTGAGGGCCCGGCCCTTCGTCCAGCGTTTGGCCGAGCGCGTCGTCTGGCTTGGCTCGCCCTATTTGTAGTGCCGCTCCCAGACGGTGCGAAGGTCGATATGGGCCTTGACTGGCAGGTGGTCCGAAGCGATGCGGGCGAGCGGCGTGTCATGGGCGCTGATTGCCGTCACGAGTTCATGCGGATGACCGAGCACTCGGTCGAGCGCCAGCACCGGAAAGCGCGAAGGAAAGCTGGGCACGGCGCCGGATGTCGGGTCGAACACCGGCTGCAGCGAAGCGAGCGATGAACGTTTACCCTCGCGCCACTCGTTGAGGTCGCCGATCAGCAAGGTCGGCATCTTTTCATCATCGGCGATCGAAGCAAGGATCATGCGGGCCTGCTGGGCGCGCGAGCGCTTCAAAAGGCCGAAATGCGCTGCGACGATCCTGAGGTGCCCGACATCGAACCGGATATCGACCACCAGCGCGCCGCGCGGTTCGACACCGGGCAGTTTCAGCTGCTGCACCTTGAGGACGGAGCCCTTGCGCATCATCAGCATATTGCCGTGCCAGCCATGGCCGCTGCTCGAAAGGGCGGTGATCGGCACCGGCACCAGACCACATTCGGCCTCGATAAGCGCCAGATCGAGCAGGCCGGAGCGTTCTCCAAACCGCTTGTCGGCCTCCTGGATGGCGATCAGGTCGGCGCCGAGTTCGGCAATGACGCTGACCGTGCGTTTCGGATCGAATTTCCGGTCAACACCGATGCATTTGTGGACATTGTAGGAAGCGATGACGATATCGCTGGGGTCAACCCGTGCCGGCTCCACCTGAAGGCTCGGCCGGTTCCTGCTGGTGAGAAGCACAGCTGCGGTGTTCACTCTGTCGCGCAGCGTTCGTTTCACCACTGTTTTTCCCGTCGCTGGATCTTGCATGAAAACCGAACGCCGGGCGCCGGAATCCGTTCCGTCATGGCGCCGGCCCGGCCGCAGTCCCGCCATACTGGCTGTCGGAGACATGCTCCAGCCAGTCGACGGCCTTTCCGTCCAGCGCCGCCTGAATGGCGATATGGGTCATGGCAACGGTTGCGGACGCCCCGTGCCAGTGTTTTTCTCCCGGCTCGAACCAGACGACATCGCCCGGCTGGATCGTCTGGATGCCGCCATCCCAGGTCTGGCAGAGGCCGGAGCCCGAGGTGATCACAAGCGTCTGGCCGAGCGGATGCGTATGCCAGGCGGTGCGGGCACCCGGCTCGAACGTCACGCTGGCGGCGCGGACCCGCGCGGGTTCCGGCGTCTCGATCAGCGCGTCGAGCCGCACCGTCCCGGAAAAATACGCCGCAGGCGGTACGGAGGACGGTCGTGAGCCGTTTCGTTTGATATCCATGCAAGCGGTTCCTTTTGCGATGGCGCATGCGGGAAGAATGGTCGTACTTTGATATACAGATTTAGAGCGGCGCGATGAAACGATAAGTGCAAACGGGGCTCCCATGGACGAAATCATCCTCGACAGGATCGGCGCTGCAGCGGTCATTCGCCTCAACCGGCCGCAGGCGCTGAACAGCATCACTCTCGACATGGTGAGAAGCATTGCGGGTGCGCTGGAGCAATATGCAAGCGCGACGGATGTCGCCTGCGTGGTGTTAACAGGAGAAGGCAGTCGCGGGCTTTGCGCCGGTGGCGACGTCCGCCGCATCCACGATCAGGGCAGGGCCGGCGATCCCGATGCCGCACAGTTCTGGCGGGAGGAATTTCCGCTTAACCGCAGGCTTGGCAGTTACGAAAAACCGCTCGTCGCCCTGATGGATGGCATCGTCATGGGCGGCGGGGTCGGCCTGTCGGCCCACGGCCGCTACAGGGTCGTCACCGAACGAACCCGTCTCGCCATGCCCGAAACCAGCATCGGCTACTTCCCTGATGTCGGCATGACCTGGCTGCTGCCGCGCGCTCCCGGGGAGACTGGCGCCTGGCTCGGTCTTACCGGCAGCGAGATCGGCGCCGCCGACGCCATCCATGCCGGCCTGGCGGATGTCTGCATTTCCTCCAGCCGGCTGCCCGAGTTTGTGCAGGCACTGGGGACCGTGCCGCCCGAGAATGCCTACGTTGCTGTCGACGCCTTGATGTCGGAATTCTCCACAGTCCCGGCTGCGGGTATTCTCGCCGCCAACCGCGACCTGATCGACCGGACCTTCGGCTTCGACGACATCGACGCGATCATCTGGGCACTTCAGACCGATGGCAGCAGCTTTGCGCGGGACACGCTGGCGGTTCTGCACAAGCGCTCGCCCACCAGCCTGAAACTGACGCTCAAGCTTCTGCGGCTCGGCCGGGAAAGCGCCGATCTCGGCGCCTGCCTGGAGCGGGAATTCGCGGCCGCCTGCGAAGTGCTGCACGGCCACGATTTTTATGAGGGTGTTCGCGCCGCCCTGATCGACAAGGACCGCAATCCCCGCTGGAACCCCGCAACATTGGCGGAGGTTACCGATGCCGATATCCTGCGGTACCTGCAGCCGGCTAAGGATCCCTTGTTCCGGAGCGGGCCTGAACCTCAGGTGGACTTGAGCCTCAGCAGTTCGGGAATGACCGTCCAGAGGTGATAAAGAGAACTTGCCGGTATCGAAGTGGCGATCGGCTGGCCATCGCCGTCGAAACAATCGCGCCAGGTGCCTGCAGGTGTTTCCGCCAGATAGGTTTCGAACAGCGCGGCGATCATCCGTTCGGCATCCGTCCGATAATCCGCGCGGTCCTGCGCGTGGCCTTCCACCACCAGCGCCTTCAGCAGCTCCGCCTGCGGCCACAGTCGCCGGCTCGCCTTGGAAGGTTCACCGCTGATGAGAACCTCGTCCACCAGAAACGACGTTTCACCCGAACGGCCGATCCGCACTGCGGCCTCAAGAAGGCGCGCGCCCGCAGTGCTCTGATCGTTGCCCGAAAGGATCGTATAGCGGCGTAGCAGCCAGACCCATTCGGCCATATGGCCAGGCTCCAGCCTGTGCGATCCATACGCTTCTTCAGTCTCCCAACCGGGCCCGAAGAACTCGCGCAGCGCGCCGGTTTCCTCATCGAAAAACCGCGTCTGGAATAGCACCAGCAACTGGCCCGCCCGCGCCGCATAGGCCTCGCCATGGCCGGTTTCCCACAGAGCCAGGCAGGCCTCGAGATAATGCATATGCGGGTTCTGCCGGCGCGGCAGGCGTCCCGCACCGTCTTCCGCCCAGCCCCCGGCCGGTGCCGCCAGCGTCAGATCCATGGCCGCGATGATTTCATCGATGTAAGACTGATAGCGGGCCTTGCCGGCTGCTTTCGACAGCCAGGCCAGCGCCAGAAGAACGCAGGCATGATCATAGAGATCGCGCTCGGGATCGGTGATCTTCGCAGTTGGATAATGCAGTGCCCGCGCATAGCCCGGCGCTGGGCCGTCGACCCATGCCACCTTGCGCAGATTGGCAAAGGCGGTCTCAGCCTTGTCGAGCGCGCCCTGTGGCGCGACGCCCAGCACTGCGGCCTGCGCAAAGACATAAATCTGCCGGGCCGCCGTCCGGGTCCGCACGATCCCGCTCGGGTCCGGCGCTCCATCCAGTTGCAGCCCTTCCATGAACTGGCCGGCCGTTTCATCGAAGGCGGTGGATGCCCAGACCGGCAGGACGGTGTTGATGAAATAGTCTTCAAACCGCTCGATTTCCAAGGCGCACTCCGCAGGCAAAGGGGCTTGCCACGGATGGCCAGCACAGACAAAGAAAGGATGTGCTGAAGTATCCCGCAAAGACCACACGGTGCAAGAGCCACCGACGGTCACGCTTCCCAACCGGCGGAATTCTGTTAGGTCTTGGGAAAGCAGGTTGGCGCAGGCATTCATGGCAGATTGTTCGTTTCAGTCAGTATGGGACTTCCCAGAGCGGTCAACCCTGCCGGATAGCCCGCTTGAGGGTGGCAAAACCGTTGACCTCGCCATTGTCGGCGGCGGCATCATGGGCCTTTCGACGGCATTGGCTGCCGCTCGCAACGGCATGCGCGTCAGGGTTTTGGAAGCCCGCACGCTTGGAGAGGGTGCCTCCGGCCTCAATGGCGGGCAGGTCATCCCCGGCCTGAAATATGATCCCGACTGGCTGATCGCGAATTTCGGCGCCGGGCGTGGCGAAGCGCTGGTCGATTTCGCCTCGAAAACAGCGGACGCGGTCTTCGATCTGATCCGCACCGAAAAGCTCGACGTTCCCCATGTGCGCAATGGCTGGATACAGGCAGCGCACACGCAGACGGCGCTGGATGCCGCTCTGGCGCGCGACCGGCAATGGCGCGCTCGCGGTGCTGATATCGCCATGCTCGATGCTGGGGAGATTGCGAGGCTGACAGGCGCGCAGGGTTATCTCGGTGGTTGGCTGGACCGGCGGGCGGGCGCGATTGATCCCTTGCGCTACACGCTCGAGCTCGCTCGTCTTGCCCGTGAGGCTGGCGTCGGGGTCGCCACACATACGGCGGTTACCGGCGTGAAAAAATCCGGCAATGACTGGTGCGTGTCGACGGCAAGTGGCCCGGAAATCCGCGCCCGTTTCGTTGTCATTGCCACCAATGCGTATAGCGATGGCCTGATCCCCGGCCTCGCACAAACGCTGGTGCCGCTTCACTCTTTCCAGATCGCCACGGCGCCGCTGCCCGACGCGCTGACGGCAACCATCCTGCCGCAGGGACAGGCAGTCTCGGATTCACGCAGGATTCTCGTCTACTATCGCAAGAGCCCGGACGGCCGCCTGATGGTCGGCGGCCGCGGCCGCATGGCTGTTCCTCGGCATGAAGGCGACTGGCGGCATCTACACAGGGCGATGCTGCGGCTCTATCCGCAACTCGGCGGCATCGAGATCGAGAAACGCTGGTTCGGCCGCGTCGCGATGACGCGGGACTATCTCCCCCACATCCATGAGCCGGAACCGGGCCTGCTGGTGGCGGCCGGGTGCCAGGGGCGCGGACTGGGGCTGATGACCGCGCTGGGGCCTTGTTTTGCCAACTATCTGGCAAGCGGCGATCCCGGCATGTTGCCCCTGCCCATCTCACCCATCCGCCCGATTGCCTTTCACGCCTTCCGCCAGATCGGCGTTGCCGCCACCATCACGTGGTATCGCATGCTTGACGCCATGCAGCGCTAGGAACACTCCGGCGGCATTGCATATGGTAAGGGCCTGCCCGATATTACCCCTTTGAATCACGAAGCATTTTGGAGAGCCCGATGTCGAACCATCTGAATTTCTTTATCGACGGACGCTGGGTCAGCCCGGCTGTTGCCAAGGCTCTCGATGTCATCGATCCCTCCACGGAGGAGGCCTACACACAGATCTCTCTCGGGTCCGAGGCCGACGTCAACACCGCCGTGGCCGCCGCCAAGTCCGCATTCGAGAGCTTCTCGGTAACACCCAAGGACGAGCGCCTGGCGCTGTTGCGCCGGATCCTGGAGGCCTACAACGCGCGCTTCGAAGACATCGCCCAGGCTGTCAGCCAAGAAATGGGCGCGCCTTTGTCCTTTGCCCGCGAGGCTCAGGCGGCGGTCGGAAGCGGCCATCTGGAGGCCACCATCAAGGCGATGGAGGAATACAAATTCAGCGAACAGCGCGGCTCGACGATGGTCGTCAAGGAGCCGATCGGCGTCTGCGCCCTGATCACACCGTGGAACTGGCCGCTGAACCAGATCGTCTGTAAGGTCGCCCCGGCGATTGCTGCCGGCTGCACCGTCGTGCTGAAACCGAGCGAGATCGCCCCGATCAGCGGCATCATCTTTGCCGAAGTGATGGAAGCGGCCGGCACACCGAAGGGCGTCTTCAATCTGGTCAACGGCACCGGACCCGATGTCGGCCAGATCATGGCCGGTCACCCGGATGTCGATATGGTCTCCTTCACCGGCTCCACCCGCGCCGGCATCATCGTCGCCAAGACGGCGGCTGAAACCGTCAAGCGCGTCGCCCAGGAGTTAGGCGGCAAATCGGCCAACATCATCCTGCCCGACGCGGATTTCGAAACCGCTGTGACCAAGGGCGTCGAAGGCTGCTTCGGCAATTCCGGACAGTCCTGCGACGCACCGACGCGCATGCTGGTGCCGCAGGAGCGGCATGACGAAGCGCTGGCCATCGCCAGGACCGCCGCCGAAACCTTCAAGGTCGGCGATCCCAAATCCGACAGCACCGCGCTCGGCCCCGTCGTCAGCCAGATCCAGTTCGACAAGATTCAAGGTCTGATCGAGAAGGGCATCAAGGAAGGTGCGACACTGGTCACCGGCGGTCTCGGACGGCCGGAAGGGCTCAATCGTGGCTACTATGTCCGCCCCACCGTCTTCGGTCACGTCACCTCGGATATGACCATCGCGCGCGAGGAAATTTTCGGGCCTGTTCTGTCCATTATTTCCTATGCGGACGAGGATGATGCGGTGCGCATCGCCAATGACACGGTCTATGGCCTGGCCGCCTATATACAGTCGCAGAATATGGAGCACGCGCGTGCGGTCGCCGCCCGCATGCGCGCCGGATCTGTCTATCTCAACTATCCCGACTGGGACACGCATGCGCCCTTTGGTGGATACAAGCAGTCCGGCAATGGCCGCGAATATGCCGACTGGGCAATTCATGACTTCCTGGAAATCAAGGGAATCGTTGGCTGGGCGTAGTCTTCCAAGCGCCTTAGCCGGTTGATTTAATTTCGGAATATTAGAATGTTGCGGCGCAGGCGCGGAAATGTGTATCGCGCGCGAACACTCGCGCCGGTTTTATAAAATTTTAATCAGTGCGGTAATTACCCGTACATTAACCGCCCCGATAAAGCCCGCCCGCGAGAAACTTTGCCGCACGAAAACAGTTCATCTTATACGCGCCACGAAAATGATGTTCAACTTTGGCGCTAACAGGAGGAAATGTCATGTACGTCAAAGTCAACAGAATTTCTATCCTTTCTATCGGTACCGCGCTCATGATGGCGCTTCCGGGGGTAATGCAAGCTCAAGATGGCGGCGGTCTTGGCGTGGGTGTCTCGCTCGGCGGCTCCAATGGTGTGAATGCCGGTGTCGGTCTGGGCACCGGAGGCGGTGGCCTGGGAGTCGGCGCAGGTGCCTCGATTGGCGGCGCGCAGGGCGTCAATGCCGGCGCCGGAGCAACGGTCGGCGGTTCGAACGGCGTCAATGCCGGACTGGGCGCGTCAATTGGCGGCTCGCAGGGCGTTAATGCCGGTGTTGGTGCCTCCGTTGGCGGCTCTGACGGTATCGATGCAGGCGTCACCGCCAGCATCGGCGGCGCGCGGGGCATTAACGCCGGTGTCGGCGCCACTGTCGGCGGAGGCAATGGTGTTGGCGTTGGCGTCGGTGTCGGCATAGGCGGCGACGGCACCACCAACCGCGACGACAGCACGCCTGGCGCCGGCGGCATTACGCCCGCTGGCGGCGATCAGGCGCTCGGGCTCTTCAGCCGCATGTCCAGCCGCGAACAGCGCCAGCTTATGGTCCGTTGCCGCGACATTGCGTCTGGCGGTGGTGATGCGGCCCTTCGCCAGTTGTGCACGCTGCTAAGAACAGCCTCGCGCTAAAGGCGCCGGACAGCAGTCCATTTTCATGGCGGCGGAGCTTCGGTTCCGCCGCCATTCCTGGTAAAACCCGTCGTAAACCGGCGAAAATTGTCCGGGTGCAATGTAGACGTTGCGCTGTCTGCCTGCTTTCATTAAAGGCTCGCCATGATCCCGCTCGTTGAAAGATCCCCCGCATGAGCCAGACCACCGCACATCCCGACACCGTTCTCATCATCGATTTTGGCAGCCAGGTGACGCAGCTGATCGCGCGCCGCGTCCGCGAGACCGGCGTCTATTGCGAGATCGTGCCCTTCCAGTCGGCGGATGAAGGTTTCCACCGGCTGAAGCCCAAGGCGATCATCCTGTCGGGCAGCCCGGCCTCGACGCTGGACATCGGCTCGCCCCGCGCTCCGCAGATCGTCTTCGACAGCGGCCTGCCGGTTCTGGGCATATGCTACGGCCAGCAAACCATCTGCGAACAGCTGGGCGGCAAGGTCGAGGCTGGCCATCACCGCGAGTTTGGGCGCGCCTTCATCGAGATCGAGAAGGACTGCGATCTTTATGATGGTATCTGGACCGTCGGCTCCCGCCATCAGGTCTGGATGAGCCACGGCGACCGCGTCACCGCGATACCAAATGGTTTCGAGGTCGTCGCCACTTCGCCGAACGCGCCGTTCGCCTTCATCGCCAACGAGGCGAAAAGATATTACGCCGTCCAGTTTCACCCGGAAGTCGTGCACACGCCCGATGGAGCCAAGCTGCTGGCCAATTTCGTCCACAAGATCGCTGGTCTCAAGGGTGACTGGTCGATGGCGGCCTATCGCGACAAGGCGGTTGCCAATATCCGGGCGCAGGTCGGCAACAAGCGGGTCATCTGCGGCCTGTCCGGCGGCGTCGACAGCTCGGTCGCGGCTCTGCTGATCCACGAGGCGGTCGGCGACCAGCTGACCTGCATCCTTGTCGACCACGGCCTGATGCGCAAGAACGAGGCGGCCGATGTCGTCGCCATGTTCAAGGAGCATTACAATCTTCATCTCGTTCACGTCGATGCATCCGACATGTTCATCAATGCGCTCGAGGGCGAAAGCGACCCGGAAACCAAGCGTAAAACCATCGGCCGTCTGTTCATCGACGTCTTCGAAGCGGAAGCCAAGAAGCTCGGCGGCGCCGAATTCCTCGCCCAGGGAACGCTTTATCCCGACGTCATCGAAAGCGTTTCTTTCACCGGCGGCCCTTCGGTCACCATCAAGTCGCACCACAATGTCGGCGGTCTTCCAGCCCGCATGAACATGCAGCTGGTCGAGCCGCTGCGCGAACTATTCAAGGATGAAGTCCGCATTCTGGGCAAGGAACTGGGTCTGCCCGAGAGCTTCATCGGCCGCCATCCGTTTCCGGGTCCGGGCCTTGCCATCCGCTGCCCGGGTGGCATCACCCGCGAGAAGCTGGAGATCCTGCGCGAGGCCGATGCCGTCTATCTCGACGAAATCCGCAAGGCCGGCCTCTACGATGCCATCTGGCAGGCCTTTGCCGTGCTGCTGCCGGTCCAGACCGTCGGCGTCATGGGCGACGGCCGCACTTACGAATTCGTCTGTGCGCTTCGCGCCGTCACCTCGGTCGACGGCATGACCGCCGATTTCTATCACTACGATATGGAATTCTTGGGCCGGGCCGCCACCCGCATCATCAACGAGGTGCGCGGCATCAACCGCGTTGTCTACGACGTCACCAGCAAGCCCCCAGGTACGATCGAGTGGGAATGAGTACTGCCGCAGTTGCATGTGGCAATAACAAACGGTTCGTGACAGCCGTCTGAAATACCCGGTTCATGTTGACCTGATTCCATCCGGCGAATGCATGTTCGAAGGAGGATCGAGATATAGGCAACGCGCACGAGAAAATCGAAGACGCCGGCAGGCGGAGCCATGACGATTCCGGGGTTATGCCGTCGAATGCGAAAGGCGGCGAGGCCGCGAAAACGGTCTGGAAAGCAGTCGCTAAGAGAACGAGAAAGCCAAATAAAATCCGTCCGGAACAGAACGAGATCGCAGAATAGAGCGCTGCTCTTCTTCGGATTGAAGGAGAGCCTGACTGCGTCGCCAGCGGCGGCAGGACCGAAGATTTTACAGGGTTCAGGACGCAGCCGCACCCGGCTGCGTCCGTAACACCGGAGCCGGCCGTTTCCTCGGGACGGCTCCGGTGTTTTTTCTTGCTTCCATGCCGCCCGAACCCAGGCCTCAGAAGGCCAGCGTTCCGGCGGCATGGACTTTCCGATACGTGTAAAAAATGCGATCTTGCCGGAATCGTATGCGTGTCGCAGACGTGGGATGGGAACAGATGACCGGAAATAGGGGGTTTCCACTTTTCCGCACGGCCAAGGCGAAGCTGCTCATTGCCTTCAGCCTGATCGTCGGGCTGAGCCTGATCATTGGCTCGATCGGATGGAACGGTTTCTCCAACACAGAGCAGGCCCTGAATTCCTTGCGCCAGGAAAGTTTGCCGGATATCGGCAAGGCCATGGAACTGGCGCGCAAGAGCTCGGCCGTCGCCGCAATCGCTCCGTTCATCGGTTCGATACAGGTCGTCAACCAGCTGAATGTGGAGAGCGAAAAACTCGAATCCAGGCTCGTCGAATTCAAAGCTTTGGTCGATGTCGTCGAGCCCCTCGGCAATAGCGGCGTTAAACCGGCCACCGGGTCGCTGCGGGATTTGGCCGTGCGGCTCGACTCCAGCCTTCGGGATCTGATCCAGAACACCCGGGAAGGGCTGGGCGTCCGTTCCGATATCCTCGAGCTGCGCTACGCTTTCGAACGGCGGGTGGAAATCGATGCAAGCCTTCGGCAGAACTCCGGCGGCGTGGATCCGTCCGGCGAGCGCTTGGCGGCGTTTCGCAGATTGATTGAGATCATCTTCACCGCCATGGGCAGCGAAAGTCCCATGAGCCTCAATGCACTTGAGGCAGATTACGCGGTGCTGGCAAAGAACCTGCAGATGCAGAGCGACCGGCCGGAGGTCGCCTCGGCTGCGGGCGATCTCAGGGACTTCGTAACTGAACAGGCGCGGGTTTTCGAGCTGCGGCGTCTTCAGCTCTCCGTGGTTGAAAGGACGCAATATCTGCTGGCATCGATCCACGCCCTTTCCTCATTGCTGAGCGATCGCGTTTCGGCGGTCGTGAGGCGAACGAGCGACATGGCGCAGACGCGGAGCGCCGCAACCAATGCCGCACTCGAAACGGGAAAAGAAAGAATTGCCGTGCTCACCCTGGTGTCACTGCTCGTGGGTGTGGCCGCCGCACTGTACGTGCTGCGCGATCTCGCCGGCAATCTACAGGCCGTTACCAATGCCATGTCCAGATTGGCTGCCGGCGACCGAATGACAAGTGTACCGGCCATCGACCGCGTTGACGAACTGGGCAGTCTGGCGCGCGCATTCAATATCTTCAAGGAGCAGAGCTTCGACCGCGAAACGCTGGCAAACGATCTCGTCGAGAAGTCTCGCACCCTGGAGGCCACGTTTGCGAATATGACCGACGGCATGTCGGTGTTCGATACGGCCGGTCATCTGGTTGCGTGGAACCCGCAATTCGTCGAGCTCAACGAGCTGGATCCATCCAGGATTCACCAGGGAATGCACTTTCGGGAGATCTTCGGCCATCTCGTCATGGAAGGTGTGAAGTTCGCCTTTGAGGATGGCAAAATCAGCGATCCCGATGAGATGTTCCGCCGGCGTCAGACCGGCCCGATCACCTATGAACAGACCTTTTCCAGCAACAGGATCGTCGAACTGAGAAGCCGGCCGATGGATGGCGGTTTCGCGACGATCTATACGGACTTGACGGAGCGGCTTGCAATGGAAGGGCAGCTTCGTCAGGCCCAGCGCATGGAGGCGGTGGGGCAGCTGACCAGCGGCATGGCGCACGACTTCAACAACCTGCTGGCAGCGGTCAGCGGCAATCTCCAGATGCTCGAAGAGGCGCTGCAGGGGCGCGCAGACCTGATGCCGAGAATAACAAGGGCGCTCGAAGCGGCCGAGCGCGGCGCGACTTTGACCCAGAGACTGCTTGCATTCTCCCGTCAGCAGGCGCTGACGCCTGAACTGACCGACGTCAATACGCTTCTGCTGAATCTTCTGGATCTGCTGGACTACAATCTGGGTGACAAGATCGTCATCGAAGCCGGCCTGTATCCGGACATAGATGCCGTATTCGTGGATCAGGCCCAGCTCGAGAATGCCGTTCTGAACCTGATCTTCAACAGCCGCGACGCCATGCCGGACGGCGGGACCATCCGCATCCACACCGATGATCTTGGCCAGGCGGTGCGCATCCGGGTGAGTGACGACGGCAGCGGCATGTCGCCCGATGTGGTTGCCCATGTTTTCGAGCCGTTTTTCACCACGAAGGAACGGGGACGCGGCAGCGGTCTTGGCCTGAGTATGGTCTACGGGTTTGTCAGCCAATCCGGTGGGGACGTGGGCGTCGAAAGCGCGCCGGCTCAGGGAACCACCGTCACGATCGTGCTTCCGAAGGCAGGCGCCGGCCTGCGGCCCCGGACAAGGCCGCCGGTCAGGCCCTTCAGCACCGCAGCGGTCGGTGGCAGCGAGAGCATACTGATCGTCGAAGATGATCGCATCGTTCGCGAGACGGCCGTCGATATTCTCTCGGACCTCGGCTACCAGACAGTGGCTGCAGCGACCGCCGATCAGGCGATCATCGAGCTGAACCGTGGGCATTTCGACCTGCTGTTCACCGATTACATCCTGCCGGATGGCCGCACCGGAGACGATGTTGCGGCCTATGCGCAAAACCACTGCCCGGACACGGCCATCCTGTACACGTCAGGCTATCCGCGTGACAAGCTGGCGCGCGAGGTGCCCTTGGGAAGCGATGTCATGTTGATTGCGAAACCCTATCCTAAGGCGACGTTGGCCAGCGCCATCCGGCAGGCTCTCGACAGCCGTCAGTCACAATCGAAACGCTCAACGGCTACATTGAAGCGGTAACCGATACCGCGCTCGGTGACGATGAACTCTGGAATGTGCGGGTTGGTCTCGATCTTGCGCCGCAGGCGCATGATCAGCACATCGATCGTCCGGTCAAAAACATCGTCATTGCTGCTGCGGCGGGTCATTTCGAGGAGTTGGTCCCTGCTGAGAATCCGGCGTTCGGCGGAAACGATCGAATGCAGAAGATCGAATTCGCCGACCGTCAGGGAAATCTGCTTGCCGTTTGAATTCAGCAGACGGCGCAAGTCCGTATCGAGGGTCCAGCCGGCAAACCTGTAGCCTTTTCGCGCATCGGCCGGTGCTGGCGGGGCGTTGCGACCCCGTCGCAGAACCGCACGGATACGTGCAGCGACCTCGCGTATGCTGAAGGGCTTGACCACATAGTCGTCTGCACCGATTTCGAGCCCGACGATTCTATCGAGTTCGCTGCCCTTTCCGGTCAGAATAATGATGCGAACCGAAGCCGTGGCGCGAATCTGGGCGGCCACCGCCAGGCCGTTCCCGTCTGGCAGGGAAAGGTCGAGCAGGATCATGTCGATCTCGGTCCGCGCCATCAAGGTTCGCAATGCGGCAGCGGTGGGACACAGATGCACCCTGTAGCCTTCGCCAAGGAGCATGTCTTCCAATGTGGAGGCCAATGTGGTGTCGTCTTCGACGACGGCGATCTGGAGGATCGGACTGATATCCATCCGTATCTGCTCCCCGCCCGACGCCGTTTCCATCTTGTAACCGTGTGCCGACATTCTATCGCTCCCAGTCGGTATATTTTGCAACATTCTCGCGTGTCAGCAGGCTGACAGGAATCTCGACATCCGCATTCTTGACGCCCTGTCCCCGAAACAGCTCAAGGCCCAGTGCAACAGCCGTTTCCGTCATTTGCCGGGGGTCTTGTCTGACCATCGCTGCCAGCCTGGTGTCCGGTTCCTTCAGCACCTCCACGCCATGCGGGGAGCCATCGATCGACACGATAAAAAATTCCTCCCGGCCAGCGCGCGCTGCAGCAATATTGGCGCCGATCGACGTGGGGTCGTTGATGGCAAAGATAGCATCGATCCGGGCATATTTCGTCAATATTTCCGTCATGCATGAAAGCCCGCCCTCAAGACTGCCGCCGCAATCTTTGTTCTCGGGCAAAACCTTAATGGCTGGAAAAGCGCCGAGCGCTTTCCTGCAACCCTTTACTCTCTCTATGACGGACGACACCGGCGGGCCGTTCAGAATGAGAACGTCGCCTTTCTCTCCGAGGCGATGCGCCAGATACTGACAGGCCATGATCCCCGCGCCGATATTGTCCGAGGTGACCGTAGCCTGAGCCCCAGATGCCCGAACGTCGATCGCGACAACGACGACGCCAAGCTCTCTCGCCCGGCGAACGGCCGGTCCGATCCGTTCGGTATCGACGGCGTTGATGATCAGCAGATCCGTATGCTCCTGGATGAACTGCTCGATCTGTTTGATCTGACGGTCGAGATCATAACCGCTCGAACGCACCGTGACGGTGGCGGAAGGGCCAAGAAGACGCCGAGCCGCACCTTCAACGCCGCGGCCGACCTGTTCGAAAAATGGATTTCCGAGATCGGCGACCAGAACGCCGATCGTCTTCAGCTCTCGTGCAGAGGCAGTCGACGCAAGAAGAGCGGCAAACAGGACTGTGCATGCAAGCGCCAGCAGCCGGAAGCCGGAGACAAACGAGACCGGAACGCCCCGTGCGAAATGCTGCCCAATCATTGCACGCGCTCCTCCCGCTGCATGCGTGGGCCGGGGCCGAACCACAGCAATCCAAAATATATATATTAAGAATATCTGCAATATACTTTCGTGTTACAATTACTACGAATATTACAACATGGTTTCAAAACCAGTACCTCTGCGTGCGGCGTTAAAAAATTCGCTGTTCACAATCCGCGCCTTCAATACGTCCCGACACAGCGTGGCTTTGGCCGCTGTCGCGCACGGGCAACCGCGCCGTTCGCCATTCTGCTGGTCAGGAACTCGAAAATGTGCGTCGGGAGGACGATATGTGGAAGATTACAACCAGCTTTGTTACGTCAGTCATGTCGGTTGCCCTGCTGCTGGCTGCGGTGGCTCATCCTGCCCAATCGCAGGAGCAGCCTGTGGTGGCCGTTATTGTTAAGGACCAGTCGGATCATTTCTGGAAGATCGTGCTGGCGGGCGCCCAGGCCGCCGGCAAGGACCTCGGCCTCAAGGTTCTCGGGCAGAGTGGAACCTCTGAGAGCGACGTTGCCGGCCAGGTCAAGCTTCTGCAGGATGCCGTGAAAAGCAATTCCGCAGGAATCGTGATCGCCCCGACGCAATACACAACACTTGGCCCGGCTGTGGACGAGGCAGCCAGACATGTACCGGTGGTCACGATCGATTCCAGCGTTGCCAGCCTGAATATGAAGTCCACCGTTGCAACGGATAACGTTGAGGCCGGCGGCATCGCCGCCGACGCTTTGGCGAAGGCGATTGCTGCGAAATACGGCGCGCCTTCAGGTGAAGTCGTGATCGTCAACTTCATCGGCGGCACGGGGTCCCTCATCGACCGTTCCAAGGGGTTCAAGGATCGTTTGTTTGAGAAATATCCGGATATCACCGTCATTGATGAACGTGATGGTGACGGCGCCAAGTCGTCCATTGAACAGATCGTGACCTCGGTGTTGAAGGAGCATCCCGATATCAGAGGTGTCTTTGCGTCAAATCTGAACGCGGCCGAGGCTATGGCTGCGGCGCTCAAAACGGCCAGTCTAGCAGCCACGATTAAGCTCGTCGGCTTTGATTCAAGCGATGCTCTCACGGGCTATCTCGCCGATGGGACCATCTCGGGGCTGATTGTTCAGGATCCTTACCAGATAGGCTATCAGGGCGTCAAAGCAGCATTTGAGGCTTCGCAGGGCAAGGGGGTTCTCGGATACATCGATACGGGGGCAAACCTGATTACCCGTGACAACATGAACGAGGTCAAGGAGCAGCAGTTGCTCAATCCAGCTCTGGACTGAGTGAGCACGTTCAACCTTCTCAGGAGCAGAGTCCGGTCGGACCCTGGCAACAATTCCCGCCCAAGATGGGAGCGACCCGATATCGCCACGTGCAGCTGAAAAGCAGTCCGTGGCGATACTGTTTGTGCAGGTGTTTCGACCCGGGCCGCAGCGGTTTACCCCGGCGGCGGACTCAACATTTCAAAAATATCGATTGTTCGCACTTGGTTTCAGCACGCAGCGCGTTGCGCGAAATCCTGCATTCACACCGGCGGAGTTTCATCCGGTGGTCATCACACTGAGGAGGTGAGGCGAGAGGATAGGGAGGGGTCCGATATGCATCTGCATGCCCACACCTTCGTCCGCTTTCGGTGACGCCACGAGCACGGTCAAATTTTGCCGGTGAACACACTGGTTCAATGCGGTGCCTGTCAAAGCAAGGGAGGGAAGCTTATGACGGATCCCATTCTTCAAATGAAGAACGTTTCCAAGACGTTTGGCGTCGTCAAGGCGCTGACGAATGTGCAGCTGACGCTCTATCCGGGCGAGGTTCACGCCCTGATGGGTGAAAACGGCGCCGGCAAGTCCACGCTGATGAAGGTGCTGTCCGGCGCTTACAAACCCGATCCCGGATCGGAAATCTACATCGAAGGCAAGCGGACCGAAATCACCGATCCGATCTCCTCCAGAGAGGCGGGGGTTTCGATCATCTATCAGGAGCTGTCACTCTCCCCCAATCTGACAGTGGCCGATAACATGTATCTCGGCCGCGAAATCAACCATCGCGGCATCGTCGACAGGGCAACCATGCTCAAGGAGGTTGAGCCCGTCCTCAAACGGCTCGGCGCGCAGTTCACCGGTTCCACCATTGTCGGTACCCTGAACATCGCCAACCAGCAACTGGTTGAGATTGCCCGCGCTTTGCACGCCGATTCCAAGATCCTGATCCTCGACGAGCCGACCACCGCATTGTCTTCGCGCGAAACCGACGGTCTGTTCTCGATGGTCCGCCAGCTGCGCTCAGAAGGTCTGGCCATGGTCTACATCTCGCACCGGATGAACGAGGTGTACGAACTCGCCGACCGTGTGTCGGTGCTGCGTGATGGCGGGTATGTAGGCACGCTCGACCGGGAGCAGCTTAGCCCCGATGCCATCGTGCGCATGATGGTCGGGCGTGAGCTGTCGTCACTTTATACCAAGACCTCGAAGCCGGATGCCGTCAATGCCAAGGTCGTGTTCGAGGCCAAGGACGTCTCCGATGGCACGCGCGTCAGGAACTGCTCGATTACGCTGCATGCCGGCGAAGTCGTCGGTCTTGCGGGTCTGGTCGGCGCCGGCCGGTCTGAATTCGCCCAGGCGATCTTCGGGGTGCGTCCGCGCACCACCGGAACGATGACGCTTGAAGGCAAAACCTACGCGCCGAAGTCGCCCCAGGATGCCATCGACCAAGGCGTCGGATACCTCACCGAGGATCGCCGCGGCAACGGCCTGTTCCTCGACATGTCCTGCCAGGACAACACCAACACCGGCGTGCTCAGGCGCGACGCGAAGTGGGGCGTCGTCATGGATCTCGGCAAGGCGAAGGCGCGTGCCGAAAATTCGATCAAGGATCTGAAAGTGCGGGTGCCCGGTCCGGAATATCCGGTCGGTGGCCTCTCGGGTGGCAATCAGCAGAAGGTTCTGCTGTCCCGCTGGCTCGAGATCGATCCCAAGGTTTTGATTCTGGATGAACCGACGCGTGGTGTCGATATCGGCGCGAAGTCGGAGATCTACAAGATCATCGATGCCCTGGCGCAAAGGGGTGTCGCGGTTCTGGTCATTTCCTCGGAGCTGCCGGAAGTCATCGGCATTGCCGACCGCATCGTCGTGATGCGCGAAGGCGTGATCACCGGGGAGGTCGGTGGCACGACAGGAATTGAGCCAACACAAGAAAACATCATGGGCTTTGCAACCGGCGTCACGTCGACCGCTGCCGAATGAACAGGCCGTTTCAACTGGGAGGATACAATCATGGCTACCGCTGCAATGGATGAGAGAGAGTTACGGCGTCAGAAAATTCAAGGGCTGATTGCGACTTTGGGCATGATGCCGGTTTTGATCGCCGTGGCGATCGGATTTCATTTCCTGTCCGGTGGAAGGTTCTTTACCGGGCAAAACCTCAGCATCGTCTTCCAACAGGCGTCGGTGAACACGGTTCTGGCAGCTGGAATGACCTTCGTCATCCTGACCGGCGGCATCGATCTGTCCGTCGGGTCGATTCTCGCCGCTGCGGCCATGGCCGGGCTGATCACTTCCACCATTCCGGAGCTTTCCTACCTCTGGATCTTCGTGGCTGCGGCTGTCGGTCTCGGTTTCGGCCTGATCAACGGCTTGCTGATCTCGCGCTTGAAGCTGCCTCCTTTCATCGTAACGCTCGGCTCGCTGACGGCGGTCCGCGGCATCGCCCGCCTGATGGGGTCCGATACCACGATCTTCAATTCGGAAATTCCCTATGCCTTCATCGGCAACAGTTCGATCCTTGGTGTGCCGTGGCTTGCCGTGATCGCGCTGATCGTCATTGTCGCATCATGGTTCGTGCTCAAGCGTACGGTGCTCGGAACACACATCTATTCCGTCGGCGGCAATGAGGCTGCAGCGCGCCTGTCGGGCATCAAGGTTCCACGCATCTACCTGACCGTCTATGGCATTTCAGGCTTTCTGTCGGGCATCGGCGCGATCATGCTGTCCAGCAAGCTCTATGCCGCAAACGGCCTGCAGCTTGGCCAGTCCTATGAGCTTGATGCCATCACGGCGGTCATTCTCGGCGGCACCTCGTTCGTCGGCGGCATCGGCACGATCTGGGGAACGCTGATCGGCGCCCTCATCATCGCCGTGCTCACGAACGGACTGATCTTGGTCGGTGTTTCCGACATCTGGCAATACGTCATCAAGGGCCTCGTGATCATCGGCGCCGTCGCTCTCGATCGTGTCCGCCAGAAGGGCTCTGCCCGCACTTGATCCATCTCGGTTCACAGGACTCGTTTTGATCGACCCCGCATGGGTCGTTCCATCGGCCCATGCGATCAATGCACCAGCAAACACAACAACAGATACAATGGGAGAAAACATGCGCAAATCTCTATTTTTGGCGTCCTCAGTGATCGCTATCGCGACTGCAGTTTCATCGTCGCAGGCTGCCGAGGTAAAGCAGATCGGCATCTCCGTGCAATCGATGGGAGATCCCTTCCTTCAGGCGCTGGTGAACGGCGCGACGACGGAAGCCAAGAGCCTCAACCCGGATGTCGACATCAACGCCTCGGGCTTTGACTACGATCTCGGCAAACAGTTCATCCAGATCGACAATTTCATCGCGGCCGGTGTGCAGCTGATCCTCCTGAATCCGGGTGATCCGAAGGCCATCGGCCCAGCGATCAAGAAGGCCCATGACGCAGGTATCCCCGTCGTCGCTGTCGATACGGCCGCCGAAGGCGCGGATGCTACAGTCACAACCGACAATATCAAAGCCGGCGAGATCTCTTGCCAGTTCATCGTTGACAAGCTTGCTGGCAAGGGTGACGTCGTCATCATCAACGGCCCCCAGGTTTCCTCGGTCATCGACCGGGTGAAGGGCTGCAAGGATGCCTTTGCCAAGGCGCCCGGCATCAACATTCTGTCGGCGGACCAAGACGGCAAGGGTACGCGTGAAGGCGCGCTTGGTGTGATGGGCGGCCTCCTGACCCGGTTCGACAAGATTGACGCGGTCTTCACGATCAACGACTCGACAGCGGTGGGCGCCGATCTTGCGGGCAAGCAACAGAACAGGACGGAATATTTCATCTCGTCAGTCGACGGCAGCCCCGACTTTGAAGAGGCCCTGAAGTCGAACCCGAATACCTTGATCAAGGCTTCTGCTGCCCAGAACCCTTATGAGATGGCCCGCAAGGCAACAAAGGTCGGCTTCGATATTGTTGCGGGTAAAAAGCCGGAAAATCCTGTCGAACTGATGACGCCGGTTCTGATCACCGCAGACAATATTGCCGGCTACAAGGGCTGGAGCGCGAACCAGTAAGGCAAATGCGTCTTTGCCAACTTTTCATGGAGCTGACGAAGCCCGGGTCCGACAGGTGATCCCAGCGTCCCCCAATCTGTCCATCCGCCGCCGGATCCCTCCGGCTGCTGTCATCCAAACCCAACTAAAACCAGGAGCAAACCCATGTTCAAACGCACACTCTTGCTGGCGTCTATAGCGGCCTTGGCCGCAACGGCAAGCCCGGCCCTTTCCAAGGATCTCAACAAGATCGGCATTTCGCTCGGCTCGATGGGGAATCCGTTCTTCGTCGCCCTGGCAAAGGGCGCCGAGACCGAGGCCAAGAAGACCAATCCGAATGTCGAGGTCCAGGCTGCCGGCTATGATTACGATATCGGCAAGCAGTTTACCCAGATCGACAACTTCATTGCTGCCGGTGTCGATTTGATCCTGCTCAACCCAGGCGATCCCAAGGCCATCGGCCCGGCGATCAAGAAGGCCCAGGCCGCCGGCATCGTTGTTGTTGCGGTCGATACTGCGGCTGAAGGCGCGGATGCCGTCGTGCAGACCAACAATCTGCAGGCGGGTGAAATCGCCTGCCAGTACATTGTCGACAAGCTGGGTGGAAAGGGCGACGTCATCATCCAGAACGGCCCGCAGGTCTCGTCCGTGCTCGACCGTGTTGCCGGCTGCAAGGCGGCTTTTGCCAAGGCGCCCGACATCAAGATCCTGTCGGACGATCAGGACGGCAAAGGCTCCCGCGACGGCGGCATGAACGTCATGCAGGGTTACCTCACCCGTTATGAAAAGATCGATGCGGTCTTTACCATCAACGATCCGCAGGCGATCGGCTCCGACCTCGCGGCCCGTCAGCAGAACCGGACCGGCATCATCTTCACCTCGGTCGACGGGGCTCCTGATATCGAAGCCGCGCTGAAGGATCCGAAAGCCGAGATGGTCCAGGCCTCTGCCACGCAGGACCCATACACGATGGCACGCCGTGCCGTCAGCCTGGGTGTCGGGATCCTCAGTGGTACGAAGCCGGAGAATCCTGTCGAGCTGCTGGATTCCAAGCTCGTGACCCGCGACAACGTCAACGATTATATCGGCTGGGCGACCGAGCGTACCGAATAAGAGGATAACCGCGCCGCGAATTGCTCTCCCACCAATTCGCCAACTGGGCGGCCCTTTGGCCGCCCTTCTTTGTTTTGGGAGGTGCCATGGCGCAGCGGCAGCGGTGGCTGGCGGTTCAGCAGCCGCAGGAGTTCCGGATGATCAGGGAAGGCTTCAGCCGGACCGTCGTTGGCCGGCCGGCGGCATTCTTGATCCGTGCGGCCATCATCGCCGCCGCACGCTGGCCGATGTGGGTGCAGGGCTGCGCAACGAGGGTCAGCCGCGGCTCAAAACTGTCGGCCCATTCGAAGTCATCGACGCCCACAAGGGCAACATCCTCAGGAACGCGCAGGCCGAGGCGGCGGATGGCGCGCATGCAGCCGATTGTCGACAGGTTGTTGCCGGCGATAATTGCGCGCGGCCGGTTGGCGGATTGAAGCATAGCGATCGCCGCCGTCTCGGCCGCCAGCGATGTGCTGCACGATGCAGAAACGACGGCGCTTTCGCTCAGCTCGTGATGCGCCATTCGCGCGGTAAAGGCGCTTCTGCGCTCGAGGGTGGTGGAATAGCCCTCATGTCCCGGAACCATGCCGATGTGCCGGTACCCGTGCTCGACCAGATGGTCGACCAGCAGATGCAGAGCCAGATGGTTCTCGACTCCGACCTCATCGAAATCTTGGCCCATGATGCGATCGACCAAAACGGTGCAGATAGAGTTGAGCTTGAGATATTTGAGGGTGCGCATCGAAGGATCGGGGGCCGGCGCCAGAATAATGCCGTCCACCCTTCGCTGGTGCAGGTCACGGACGATGCGCAGCTCCTTTTCAGGATCGTCCTTCGTATCCGACAGGAGCACGCTCAGTCCGATATTGTAACATTCTTCCTCGATGGCGGTGATGATGTCGATGAAATACGGATTGGCGATACCCGAAAAAACAATTCCGACGCTCGAGGTTGACGATCTGGCAAGTGAGCGCGCCAGCGTGTTGGGAATGAAGCCGATCGATGCGATCGCCTCCTCGACAACGGCGACCGTATCCGGGCTGACGAAGCGTGTCTGGTTGAGCACATGCGACACTGTCGCAGCCGATACGCCGGCCCGTTTCGCTACGTCTGCCATTGTAGGCCGTGTCATGTGGTTGCCCCTTGCCGCTTTCCGATCGAATGCCGTGACGGCAATTCGCTGGGTGAAAGGCAGACTGGTTTTCTTTTGCCGTTGCAAGTCCGAACTGCGCAAATGGTTCAATGCTGAAGATTTGCCCCGGTCTGGATGTCGAAGAAATGCACCTTGTTCATGTCGATCTCGAACTCACGCACCTCGTTTGGCAGGGCATCTTCGCTGGCGGCAGCACGTGCCATGATCCGATGTTTGCCCGCCGCCAGATCGAGCAGTGTCTCGTGCCCGAGACGCTGCACCACGTCGATGCCGAAGCGAACGCCCGGCCGCGGGTCTGTCCGGCCGAGGATGCGGATGTCTTCCGGGCGCACGCCCAGAATGACCCTTGTCAGCCCCTGCCACTCGAGCAGCGTGCGATGCTGGTCCGGGAGGGCAATCCGCAATCCCGCCTCGCGGTCTTCCAGCATGCCACCGGCAAAGTCGAGTTCCAGAGAATTCATCGCCGGTGAACCGATGAAGCTGGCAACGAACTGGTTTGCCGGCCGGCTATAGATTTCCAGCGGTGAGGCCGCCTGCTGAATGACGCCATCTTTCATGACCACGATGCGGCTGCCCATCGTCATCGCTTCGGACTGGTCATGCGTGACGTAAACCGTGGTGATTCCCAGATCCTGATGCATCTTTACCAGAAAGCTCCTGGCTTCGACGCGCAGTTTGGCATCGAGGTTGGAAAGGGGCTCATCCATCAGGAACACCCCGGGGCGCCGCACCAATGCGCGTGCGAGGGCGACACGCTGGCGCTGGCCGCCCGACAGGGCCTTCGGCAACCGGTCGAGATAGTCCTCGATCTTCAAGAGCTGGGTAACATCCTTGATGCTTTTCTCGATCTGCGCCTTCGGTTCGCGCCGGATCTTCGGCCCGAACGCAATGTTGTCGCGCACGCTCATGTGCGGAAAGAGCGCGTAGGACTGGAACACCATCGAGATATCCCGGGCTTTCGGTGGCAGGCGGGTGACATCGCGTCCGCCAATCACGATGGAGCCGCTGGATGCCGTTTCCAGCCCTGCGATCATTTGCAGGGTGGTCGATTTTCCACACCCCGACGGTCCGACCAGCACAACGAATTCACCGTCGCTGATATCGAGATTTAGTCCCTTCAGGACACTATGTTCGCCATAGCGCTTGCCCAGGTCAGTCAGAACAACGTCAGCCATTTCGGCACACTCCTTCGGTGATATGATGTGGCATCAGCCTTTAACAGCGCCTGCAAACTGCCCGCCGGCAATCAGGCGGTAGGTCAGGACAAAAAGAATAACGATGGGGATCTGGGAAATGACGAGACCGGCCGCCGGCATGTTGAACACCGACATATAGCGGTCGCTGTTCAGCTTCAGCATGCCCACCGTGACAGGGAAATTGGCTTCCGAGTTGAGAAACACCAGTCCGAAAACGAATTCCTTCCAGATGGCGATAAAGTTGAGCGTGTAGCCGACGATGATGCCGGGCAGCGACAAGGGCAGAATGACCCTGCTGAAGATTTCCCAGTCACTGGCGCCCTCAAGATAGGCCGCCTTGTCGAGTTCACGCGGAATTGCGGTCATGAAGCCGCGCAGGATGAGAACCTGCGAGGGCATGCCATAAGCCGCATGCACGATGATGAGCCCGAGTTTGGTGTCGAGCAGATTGAGAGCGCGCAACGTGTCATAGAGCGGGATCAGGACGGTCTGCTGCGGCAGCATCAGGCCGGTGAGCAGCATGGCGAAGATGAGCGTCTGTCCTGGAATGTGCTTGCGGCTCAGCGCATAGGCCGGCACAAGGGCCAGAAGCACCGCAAGCGCCGATCCCAGCGTCGCATAAAGCAGACTATTGCCCAACAGCGTATCGAAGCCCAGCGATTGCCATACGGTCACATAGGGAGCGATCGTCGGGCTGGTGGGAAGACTGAAAGGATCGGCAAGAAACGCCTCGTTCGACTTTAGCGAGGTCATGACGATCAGGATGATCGGCCCCAGCCAGATGAGAACGAAGGCGCCGAGAAGCACGATGCCCGGAAGGCGGCGCAGGCTGTTCAGGACCCGGATGACCGGATGTGAAACGGCATGATCAAGCATCGAACGCTCCCTTCATCAACCGCGTCAGGACAATCGCGGCAAGCGCACACGAAAGCATGAGGATCATCACGCTGATGGCAGCGCCGTAGCCGAACCGGTTGTTCCAGAAGCTTTCGAGATAGACGAGGTAACCCAGCACATTGGTGGTGCCGAATGGTGCCCCCTTGGTCATGACAGCAACAAGATCGAATGCGCGCAGGGATTCAAAGATGGTCAGCATGACCACGACCGCCGTAACAGGCCGAAGCTGCGGCAGGGCAACCTGCGTCATCATCCGAACGTGGCCTGCGCCTTCGATGCGGGCGGCGTCAAAGGTCTCCTTGGGCACGTCGCCAAGGCCGGCAAAGTAGAAGATCATCGGCATGCCGGTAAACGCCCAGCCCGAGACGAAAGCCAGCGTATAGAGCGCGACCTTGTAGTCGCCGAACCACTCCCGGATCAGGAAGGGCAGGCCAAGGGCGCGCAACGCTTCGTTGAAGGCGCCGAAATTCGGGTTCAAGATCAGCAGGAACATCAGCCCTACCGCAATCAGCGACATGGTGACCGGGAAAAAGATCGCCGTGCGGACCAGTGTCGGAAAAGGTACCAGGCCGCTGCGCAACACATAGGCGATGATGAAGCCGGCGCAGACTGGAAAGGCGAGGCTCACGGCCAGCCATTTGGCGTTGTTCTGAAGGGCGACCCAGACATATTTGTCGTGCAGGAGCGCCTGGTAATTGGCGAGGCCGACGAAGGTTCGATCCGCCGAAGCGCCGTTCCACTCGTAAAAGCTCAAGATCAGCGTGTAAATGATCGGATAGCCGACAAAGATCACGAACACCAGCACCGGCACGATCATGCCAAATAACAGCACGAAACCGTTCTGCCGTGTCCAGTCGGCTGCGCGTCCCAGCGCGGAAGCGGAGTTATCATTCATTAGGGTCTCTCAAGCTGAAGGCAGGTCAAAGAAGTCCGGAGCCGGCCGCACGGTCCACCGGGAAGAGTGCACGAATGCTTCTCCACCCGGCGGCCTTGGGAGCTAAAGACCGCCGCGAACCTTGATGGCTTCGTCTTCGGTCAGTTGCATCGCTTCTTCGGGTGACAGCGCCCCCGCCAGAACCCCCTGTACGCCATCGAGGAACTTGTCCGAAATGGCTGGCGAGATGGCATGGTCGACATGCATGAACGTGAACGCGCCAGCGTCCTTGATCGCTGTGGCCAGCCGCTGTTCCATCGGCGACAGGCGCGAAAGATCCGCATCGATCCGCGACGGGAACGGCTTGTCGATCTCGAGTTTCTTCGTCATGGCCTCCTTGGAAACCATCCAGTTGATGAACTCGGCCGCTTCGTCTTTGTGCGGGCTTTTGGCGTGGATCATCAGTGTATCTTCAGCAAACACCGACATGACCGGCTGCTGCCCGGCAAATGCCGGCATCGGGAAGAAATCCATGGGTACCGTGCAGCACTGCGCCTGCTCACCCCGGAAACTGCCGAGGTTGAACGACCCCTGATACCACATGGCCGCCTTGCCCTGGTTCCACGGGATAAAGGCGGGCGCGAGATCGACGGAGTTGAACGAAGGCTCGAACATCTCCTTGTCGGCCAGATCCTTCATGATGGCTGTCACATCCACGGCGCGCGGATCGGTCCACGGAATTTTTCTGTCGATCAGATCGTTGTAGGTCTGCAGGCCATATTTGTTGACGAGAATGGCCGACCACATGAACTGCGACGGCCACTTCTTCTGGTTGGCCAGCTGAAACGGCACAATGCCCGCATCCTTGATCTTCTGGGCATTGGCCATAAGCTCGTCCCAGGTCTTGGGAACACTCAGGCCCAGCTTTTCGTAGATGTCGGTGCGATACCAGACGACGGAGGCGCCCACCTCGGTGGGCACGAAATACTTGTGGCCGTCGAAGGTCGCGAGACTTACACCGGCAGGCACGAGAGATTTGTCCCAGCCGTACTTGGCGTAATAATCGTCCAGATTGGCTGCAAAACCGTTGTCGATGACGTCCTTGGCGCGGCCGCCTTCCCAGGAATAGAAAATGTCGGGCGGGTTGTTCGAGTTCAGCTCGATCGTCTGCTTGGTCTTGTAGGTCTCGCCATCGACGCTGGCGCCCGTCACATGGATGCGCTCGCCATTCTGCTTGTTCCACTCGTCGATCATCCAGTTGGCATAGATTTCCGACGATGGCCAAGGCGCACGATAGAAATAGCGCAGCTCGACCGGCGCTGCCAAGACCTGCGCCAGCGGTGCAAGCGCGGCCGTCACCGCGATCCCTGCCAAGATACTGAATTTGAGCGCCTCGCGGCGCGTTTTCCGTTCCATGAGTACAAGCATTTTTTCCTCCATTTTGCGTTGAACGCGGTGTTTGGAATGAAAAAGCGCGCGCAGGCCCGGGGGCATGCGTTGCCGATTTGAACGATCGCGTGGCGCTCTCCCCCCAGAGTGTTCCGCTAGCGTCAGCAACCCGGCGCCATCCCTCCACTTCAAGGTTAGCGTCACGTAAGCGCTTACGCAAGCGCATTCTTTCTCTAAAATCGAGGGTTTTGTGTCGTTTCTGTTTCGCGCTGGCCGCGAGCTGCTGCGTCTGCCGTCACCTAGATGAAAGTGCTCGGCGATATATCGGCTGGGCATTGAGGGCGATGGACAAGTCTGAGCTAGATCGCCGCCTCCATCGCTGCGGCCAACTTCCCCACATGGGGGAGATACCGGCGAAGCAGACAGAGGTGACGATCTGGCCCCAGAGCGAACACACCGCCCAGGCCATGCCGGCTTCCCGGCTTGGCGTGGCCAGCCTGCGTGTTAAAATCCGAGGCTGTGTTGTGCCGGCTCTGGCGGGGTGAACCGCACGCCTTCGAGTTCGAGCATGCGCACCTTGGCTGCGGCTCCGCCCGGCGCCGAAAACCCGCCGACCTTGCCGCCCGCCGCCAGCACCCGGTGGCAGGGGATAATCAGCGGTATCGGGTTCTTCGCCATTGCCTGGCCGACATCGCGGGCTGCTTCCGGCCCGGCGCCGAGCGCTTTGGCCAGTGTGCCATAGGTCGTCGTCTCGCCCCAGGGCACCTGCCGCAACGAGGCGTAGATCTCCTTGAAAAACGGTTCCTGTCCGTCGAGATCGAGCGTCAGATTAGCAAAATTGACGATCTCGCCCTCGAAATACCTCTTCACCGCAGCGATCACCTCGCTGATGCCCGGTGCCGGCAATCCGGGATCAGCATCGGGCGCCTGCCGCCGCATGTTTTTGTCCGTCGTCGCCGCGTCGCGGGCCGGCAGCTGGAGCCGGGTAATGCCGTTGGCATTCCAGTCGATGCCGCAATAACCGTAGGCGGTCTCGAAGATGTGGTATGTCTCGGTCATCATTGGGGTCTCCCTGTGATGTTTTCGAGATCGAGCAGGTAGCGCTTGGCCTCGAGCCCGCCGGCAAAGCCGGTCAAGGACCCGTCCGAACCTACCGCCCGGTGACAGGGCGTGATGATCGAAATCGGGTTTCTGCCATTTGCCGCACCTACGGCGCGAAAGGCCCTGGGGCTGCCGATCTGCCGGGCGATGTCGGCATAGCTGCGTGTCTCACCGAACGGAATGGTGAGCAGAGCTACCCAGACCGATTTCTGAAAATCGGTACCCTTCATATCGAGGCTGATGTCGAAAACGGTGCGCTGTCCGGCAAAATACGCGTCCAGCTGTTGCTCGGCCAGACGCAGAACCGGATGCTTGTCTTGCGGGATCAGATCGCCGAGCCGGACACGGTTGGGCCTGTCATTTTCCCATAGGATCGCCGCCAGCCCGCGTCCGCTGGCCACCAGTGTCAGAGCGCCGACCGGTGATATCATGGTCTTGTAAACATAAGTCATGCGGAATGTTAACCCCGGATGCGGTGGGAACGCCACCCGTTTCTTGCGTGCCGTCAATAAATTGTTCATCTTTTGTTCTTTACGAGCGCCGGCATTCTGGCTATCGTGGCATCTGCATTTTCGTCCGGCATCTGTTGCGTAAAGGAGGATGTGATGAAACCTACGCCGCCGCAGATGCCGCTCGACCTTTTCCCGCGCCCCGGCCTGCTCAACCAGAGCTGCGCTTCGCGTAGCCGCCTCTACTTTGCGCTCCTGCCGCCGGGCAAGATCGTGGCGGACGCGGCCCGCCTGTCGTCCAACATCCGCAACGTCTACCATCTGGCCGAACCGGCCCGTCCCGTCGAAGTCCTGCATGTCAGCCTGTTGATGATGAGCCGCCTCTTTCAGCATATGCCGCAATTCATGATCGACACCGCTCTCGCCGTTGGCGATGCCGTCGAGGCAGAAGGCTTCGGCATGTCGTTCGACCGCGCTGCAAGCGTCGGCAAAAGTGGCCGCGCGGCCATAGCCCTTTTTCCGAAAAAAGGTGGATCGAGCGGAGTTCAGGCCCTACGGCGGCAGATCACCGAAGCGGCGCTGAAACGCAAGCTCGCCGCCATCCGCAAGGAAACACCGCACATGACGCTGGTCTATAGCAGCACGATCGTGCCGGACATTACGCTCACACCGCCCTTCGAATGGCGGGCGCAGGAGTTTGCGCTGGTGCAAAGCTTTTTCGGCGAGACGCGCCACGAATATCTACGCCGTTGGCCGCTTTCTGCCAAGTCAGACAACAGTGTTTTGCTTGCCTGAAGCATCCGCACCTCTTATGCCGGGCGCACAGAGACAAGCGGCCGACGCAAGAGAAAGAGTGACACAGTGGACATTTCCGAAATCCTCATCCCCGGCGATACGCAAGGCATCGAATGGCGCCTGCCGGTCCTGCGCTTCACGGGTAAGGATCCGAAGGCGCCGAAAGTCTACATCCAGGCGGCCCTGCATGCCGGCGAATTGCCGGGCACGGCGCTGCTCCACGTCCTGTGCGAGCGCCTGCGCAAGGCCGAGGCAGACGGCGCCATCCGCAGCGACATCACCATCGTGCCGCATGCCAATCCGATCGGCCTGGCGCAGGCCCATTTCGGCGATCTGCAGGGCCGTTTCGACTTGGGATCGCGCACCAATTTCAACCGCGACTTCCCGCTGATTGCGCTGGGTGAGCGCGAGACCCTGATGACCGATCTTGATCGTTACCCGGCAACCGAACGGCTGAAGCGCACGCTGTTGCACACGGCCCTCGGCGCCGATCTGGTGCTTGATCTCCACTGCGACGACGACTCCCTGCAATATGCCTATATCAACGAGGCCTTCTGGCCGGAGGCCGCCGATCTTGCGTCCGCGCTCGATATGGAAGCCGTGTTCCTGTCCGACGGCGAGAGCTCCGCCTTTGAAGAGGCGGTCGGCTACGCCTGGAAACACGAGCATGACGGCGAGAGGAAAACCAGCTTGCCGGGCCGTTTGGCCGTTACCGTCGAGCTGCGCGGCATGCGCGATGTCTATCCGGATATGGCGGCAACGGATGCTGACGGTCTCTGGGACTTCCTCGTGGCGCGGCGCATCGTTTCCGGCACCGCAAAGCCGGTTGGCGCTTTTACCGGCGCTGCTCTGCCGCTCGACAATATCGAGATGATCCGCACGCCCCAGCCGGGCACCATCCTCTTTCATAGGAATATTGGCGACCGGGTCGAGGCCGACGATCTCCTCGCAACGATCATCACCGCGCCGGGCATGGAGAATGGCTCGATCGAGATCCACGCGCCACAGGCAGGCCTGATCGTCACCCGCAGTTCAGCCCGTTTCGCCCGCCGTCGCGGCGATCTGATGAAGATCCTCTGCGCCTCACGCAGTGAGGCCAATCGCAAGCCGGGAGCATTGGAGGACTGAGGTGTAGAATCACGGCAGCGTGCTCACCTGCATTTTCGGGCTGTCGAGCAGGATGGTCGAGCGCAGCGTCTTGATCTCGGCGATCTTTTCGAACTCGACCCAGAGCAGCCGCTTGTAGTCGCTGACATCGCGAACGGCTATCTTGAGGAGAAAATCGAAATCGCCGGCCACGGTGTGGCATTCCAGCACCTCCGGCATGCGGCTGACGGCATCGACAAAACCCTGTGCAAACCGGGTCACCGTGCGCTCAAGCGTCACTTCGAGAAAGGCCTGAAATCCGATGCCCACCAGCCGGGAATCGACCAGCACGGTCTGGCGAATGACGCCTGCCCCATAGAGCCGGGCCAGCCGCCGCGATAGCGGCGCTGCCGAAAGGCCCGCGAGTTCTGCCAGCTCGTTGTTGCTGCGCGACGCATCCTCGATAAGCAGCCGGATGATCCGGCGATCTGTTGCGTCGAGTTCGATAGTGCTGTTGTCGCTCATATCCGTGCCCTCAAAAGTTTCTCATAGGGCAAAAATATAGACGAGAAGGCAAGTTTATCGCAATTGCGCAGCGGTTTGGAGTTTAAAGACAGCAAATAAACTGTCGTATTTGCGAGGCTCGATCTCTATAAATCGACAACCGGCAAAAAGCGTATGGGGACTGGCGCTCGTGTCCGCGCCGCTGCACACTTCAACCGCGTTCGAAACGTCAGCACACAGGAAACCGCCATGTTCGATGCTCTCGCCAGCCAGCCCGACGATCCCCTGCTGGCCTTGATCGGCCTGTATCGCAAGGATGATCGTCCCGGAAAAATCGATCTGGGTGTCGGTGTCTATCGCGACGAAACCGGGGCCACGCCGATCTTCCGTGCCGTAAAGGTGGCGGAAAAGCGGATTTGGGAAACGCAAGACAGCAAATCCTACATCGGCCCGGAAGGCGACGGCGTCTTTCTCGATCATCTCTGGGCGTTGACCGGCGGGGCTGCCAGCAACCGTGCGGTTGCCGGGGTGCAGACGCCGGGCGGCTCAGGCGCGCTGCGGCTGGCCTCCGATCTGCTCCATCGCATGGGAACGCGCCGGATCTGGCTCGGCCTGCCCAGCTGGCCGAACCATGCCAGTATCTTCAAGGCTTCCGGCCTCGGCATTGCCACCTTCCCGTTTTTCGACGTGCCGTCCCAGACCGTTCTGTTCGAACGGATGGCCGAAGCTTTGGACGGCGCGGTGGCCGGTGACGCGGCGCTGCTGCACGCCAGCTGCCACAATCCCTCCGGCGGTGTGCTGACACAGGCGCAATGGTCCGAACTCTCAGACATCATGGAGACACGCGGCCTTCTGCCGCTGGTCGATCTCGCCTATCAGGGTTTCGGGCGCGGGCTGGACGAAGACGTGAGCGGTCTTCGCACGCTTCTCGATCGTGTGCCGGAGGCGCTTCTGGCCGTCTCCTGCTCGAAATCCTTCGGCCTCTACCGCGACCGGATCGGCGCGATCTACGCCATCGCCCAGGCCCAGGCGCCGGCAGATGTCGCCCGTTCCAATCTGGCAGCCCTAGCCCGCACAAGCTATTCCATGCCGCCGGATCACGGCGCAGCGATCGTGCGGACAATTCTCGGCGAAGAAACCCTGAAACAGGACTGGATGACCGAGCTCGAGGCCATGCGCCAGCGCATCGCCGGTATCCGTGCCGGCCTCGCTGCTGGCCTGCGCGATCGCTGGCAGGCGCTCGGCGCCATTGCCGCGCAGGAGGGTATGTTCTCCCTTCTACCGGTCAGCGAGGCCGAAGTACTCAAACTCAGGGCAGAGCACGGCATTTACATGCCGGCCTCGGGCCGCATCAACATCGCCGGCCTGAAGACGGCTGATGTCGAAAGCGTCGTCGCCAAGTTCCGGAGTCTCTGATCATGGCCACGTCACAAACTCATCCGTCGTCGGTTGCCGAGGCCGGGCAGGGCGAGCGCCACGGTCTCTATGAGGATGCGCTGGCGATCCTTCTCGGCACGCTGTTCGTCGCCTTCGGCATCATCGTCTATGCCAAGGCCGTGCTGCTGGCCGGCAGCACGGCCGGGCTCGCCCTGCTTCTGCAATATGTGACCGGCATTCCCTTCTGGATCATTTTTTCTGCCGTCAATCTGCCGTTCTATGCTCTGGCCTTCATCCGCCTCGGCTGGCAGTTCGCTCTGCGGACCTTTATCGCCGTCAGTCTTGTGTCGCTGTTTGCCAGCCTGATGACCAACTGGGTGTCATTCTCCGAGCTCGATCCACTCTTTGCCGCCGTCATCGGCGGATGCCTGTCGGGCAGCGGCCTTCTGGTGCTGTTCCGCCATCGCACCGGGCTCGGCGGCATCAATATTCTCGCCATCTATCTTCAGGAAAAGTTCGGCCTGCGCGCCGGCTACTTTCAGCTCGCCGTCGACCTCTCGATCCTTGGCGCCGCCTTCTTCGTGTTGCCGCCGGGCAATCTGGCGCTCTCGGTTCTCGGCGCTGTCATCGTCAACATGATCCTCGCCATCAATCACAGGCCCGGCAGATACGCCGGCCTGACCTGAGCGAAGCCCCTTTTCTCGCCCGCGCCGCAGCGCTATGCATGAACGCCTGTCCGCCTCCTGGACATACCTAAGAGGACTGCGCGTGAGCATCACCATCTACGGCATCAAGAACTGCGACACGATGAAGAAGGCCCGGGACTGGCTCGACGGGCATTCGGTCGCCTATGTGTTTCACGACTACAAGGCGTCAGGGATCGACCGCGAAAACCTCGAGCGCTGGTGCGCGGCGCTCGGCTGGGAGACCGTGCTCAACCGCGCCGGGACCACATTTCGCGCCCTGCCCGACGACGCGAAAGCCCATCTCGACACCGCCAAGGCCATCGCGCTGATGTTGGCGCAGCCCTCAATGATCAAGCGTCCAGTCCTGGAAGGCGACGGCCATCTGCTGGCAGGCTTCAAGCCGGATGTTTACCAGCGCACCTTGCAGGTGTAGCCCATGTCGAAAACCACCCGCGCGACCCAGTTTCTTGAAAAGGCCGGTGCGGCCTTCACCGTGCACAGCTATGACTATGACCCTTCCGCCGACCGGATCGGTAGGGCAGCGGCCGAAGCGCTGGGCGAAGAGCCGTCGCGGGTGCTGAAGACCCTTATGGCCGAAGTCGATGGCAAGCCTGTGTGCGTCATCGTGCCGTCCGACCGCGAGGTCAGCATGAAGAAGCTTGCCGCTGCATTCGGCGGCAAATCGGCCAACATGATGAAGCCCGCCGATGCCGAGCGCCTGACCGGCTATCATGTCGGCGGCATCAGCCCGTTCGGGCAGAAGAAGCGTGTACCGACAGCGATCGAGGAAGCGGCTCTTGCCGAGGCGCTCGTCTACATCAATGGTGGCCAGCGCGGTCTGCAGGTGCGGCTTTCGCCGGCCGATGCCTTGAGCGCGCTGAATGCCGTGGCAGCACCCCTGATCGCCTGAAAGGATCACCATGCCGGAGATGACGGAAACGCTGTCGATCCTCGAACCCTATCCCGGTATCTTCGCCTATTATGACGGGCGAATCGCCGGCCGGCGGTTGCATGCCGAGGTGCCGAACTGGCTGGACGATGGCGCCTATTCGCTGGGCGTCGCCTCCTACGCCATCGTCGATGGCGGCGAGGCTCTGGTGTATGACACGCACATCTCGCTGGCCCATGCCGCCACCATCCGTGCCCATCTCGAAGGGCTGGGTGTTAACACGATCAGGGTCGTTCTCAGCCACTGGCACAAGGATCACATCGCCGGCAATGCCGTCTTTGCCGATTGCGAAATCATCGCGCTCTCCTTGACGGCGGACCGGCTGAATCAGAACCGCGACAGGATCGAGATCGCCAACCCGCCTATTATCCCACTGGTCGTTCCAACGCGGCTGTTTGAACACACTTTGGAACTCACCGTCGGTAGCCGCAGACTGGAATTGCATCATTTCGCCATCCACAGCGCCGACGGCAATGTCATGTGGCTGCCCGATGAAAAATTGCTTCTGGCCGGCGATACAGTGGAAGATACCGTCACCTACATCGCCGAAGCCGGTGAGATCGCAACCCATATCAGTGAATTGGCGCGCATGCAGACGTGGCCAATCGAAAAGATCCTGCCAAGCCACGGCGACCGCACCCGGATCGCCGGCGGAGGCTACGCACCAGCGCTCATCGACGCCAACAAAGCCTATCTGGAGCGCCTGACTGCCACGATGGCGCGGGGCGAAACGGTCAACCCGTCGTTGAAAGATTTCGTCGCGCCCGAGATCGAGACAGGCGCCATCCTCTATTTCGTCGCCTATGAGGACGTTCATCAAAGCAACATAGCCGCCGTCATCGCAGCCTTGCGCTGATCGCTGGTGTTCGCACGAAAGCACCTTCAATTTCGCCGCAAAGCGCACTAAGTCTGAGAGACGATATTCTCAGTGCAAAGGCCGTCCGATGACCTCTTCGTCCAATCCCATCGATCCCGTCAAACTGGAAAAACTGGCCGAGGTCGCGGTCAAGGTCGGGTTGCAGCTGCAGCGCGGACAGGATCTGGTCATCACCGCGCCGATCGCCGCTCTTCCGTTGGTGCGTCTCATCACCAAACACGCTTATGCGGCCGGTGCCGGGCTGGTCACCACCTTCTATGCCGACGAAGAGACGACGCTGGCGCGCTATCAATATGCGCCGGACGAAAGCTTCGATCGGGCCAGCGACTGGCTCTATGAGGGCATGGCCAAGGCCTATTCCAACAATGCCGCCCGGCTGGCCATCTCCGGCGACAATCCCATGATGCTGGCGGCACAGGACCCGGCCAAGGTCGCCCGCGCCAACAAGGCCATGTCGATTGCCTACAAGCCGGCGCTGGAGAAGATCTCCAATTTCGAGATCAACTGGAACATTGTTTCCTATCCGAACCCGGCCTGGGCCCGGCAGATGTTTCCGGACGACACAGAAGCGGTTGCCGTCGAAAAGCTGGCCAACGCCATCTTCGCCGCCTCCCGTGTCGATGTTGCAGACCCGGTTGCTGCCTGGGCGGAACACAATGCCAATCTCGCCCGGCGATCCACATGGCTGAACCGCGAGCGTTTTTCAGCGCTGCATTTCACCGGTCCGGGCACTGACCTCAAGGTCGGTCTTGCCGATGGCCACGAGTGGCATGGCGGCGCCTCAGTCGCCAAGAACGGCATCACCTGCAATCCGAACATCCCGACCGAGGAAGTCTTCACCACGCCGCACGCGCTGCGCGTCGAAGGTCATGTGTCGAGCACCAAGCCGCTGTCGCATCAGGGCACGCTGATCGACAACATCCAGGTTCGATTCGAAGGCGGCCGCATCGTCGAGGCCAAGGCGTCGAAGGGCGAGGAAGTGCTGAACAAGCTGCTGGATACGGACGAAGGTGCACGGCGGCTGGGCGAAGTTGCGCTCGTGCCGCATTCCTCGCCGATCTCGGCCAGTGGTGTGCTGTTCTACAACACGTTGTTTGACGAAAATGCTTCCTGCCATATCGCGCTTGGCCAGTGCTATTCGAAATGTTTCCTCGATGGTGCCAATCTCAGTCAGGGGCAGATCGCCGCGCAGGGCGGCAATTCCAGCCTCATCCATATCGACTGGATGATCGGTTCGGGGCAGGTCGACATCGACGGGCTGCGCGCCGATGGCAGCAGCGTGCCGGTCATGCGCCAGGGCGAATGGGCGTGACCACGCTCGGCGTTATCGGCGGCACGGGCTGGCTCGGCGGTGCCTTGCTTCGTCCTGCGCTGACCTCGAATTTCATAGAGCCCGACAATCTCATTCTGTCGTCGCGAAGCGGCCGGTCGGATGGGTTCGAGCCTTGGCCCGGCATTTCGTTCACGACCAGCAATGCGGACCTTGCCGCACGATCCGGCATCGTCATTCTCTCCGTCCGGCCCGAAGACCTCGACGCGCTCGATCTCGACCTGTCGGGCAAGCTGGTCATTTCGGTTATGGCCCGCATTCCGGCCGCACGATTGCAAGCGCGGTTCAAGAGCGATCGTATTGTTCGAGCCATGCCGAATGCCTCTGCCGAACAGGGCCTGTCTTTCACGCCCTGGTTTGCCGGTTCTGCCACCAGCAGTGCCGATCAGACATTCGCCGACGGGTTCTTTGCCTGCTCGGGAAAGACAACCAGAGTATCGACAGAGGCCGAACTCGACTATTTTACCGCACTGACTGGCTCCGGCCCGGCCTTCATTGCCGCCTTTGCCGATGTCATGATCCGCGACGCAATCGCCAACGGCGTCTCGCCCGCGATTGCCGATACGGCCGTGCGGCAGCTCTTTCTGGGTGCCTCGACATGGATGGCTGGCACGGAACAGACCCCGGCCGAGACCGTCCAGATTTTCACCGATTATGGTGGCACCACTGCGGCGGGGCTGACGGCCATGACCGCTGCCGATATCGACACGCCTATTTCAAAAGGGCTGGCAGCTGCGGCAGCAGAAGCCGCCAGAGGCTGACGACCCTCAGATCGAAAGTAGTGCTTTCCGGACGAGAGCGAGATGCGCCTTGCGTTTCGCCTCCGTCGTCCGGTCCATGTCGTGCAGCGTCAGCATCTTGAAGTTCAGACCTTTGGCGCAGAAGGCGGCAATGCCGCGCTTCAGCAACCGCCGAACGGGGTTGCCCATGTAGAGGTGCACCAGCCACCATGGTGATCCGGTGCTGGTCAGCGCCCAGAAGAGTTTGATATGGCCGAGCCGGGGCACGATCCGCCCCCCAGCCTGATCATGGTCAAAGGCGGCACCGGGCACGAAGACCCGGTCGAAAAAGCCTTTGAGGACCGCCGGAAAATTGAACCACCACTGCGGAAACACCAGGATAAGCCCATCGGCGGCGCGCAAGCGCTCGACGATTTCCCGCACGCCAGATGCATCATAAGGATCATCGAAGTAGCCGCGCCGTTCGGATATGCTCAGGCGCGGGTCAAAATCCTCGCGATAGAGATCGAGAAGATCCACCGCATGGCCTCTGCCCTCTAGCGTTTCCCGGGCAGCATCGGCGACGCTGGCGGCAAAGCTATCTTCCAGCGGGTGGGCAAGCACGATCAGAATGCGCATCAGAACAGCGAGCCTTGCTTGGCCTTGTCGGCTGGCTGCTCGGGTGGCCGCGCCGGGCGCGGTTTTGACGGTGGTGCGGGTGGCGGCGGCGCGCCGCCCTCGCCGGTAACGGCACTGACGCTGCCGTCGGCAAACTCGATGGCGATCGCCATGCCGGTGTGAAGGGCGGCTGCTTCCTTGACCGGAACACCATTGCCGTCACGCACCAGCGCGTAACCGCGTTTCAGCACATTGCGATAGGACAGCGATTGCAGAATGCGGTCCTGGGCCGTCACCGCGCTGCGCATGCGCCTGATGTCGCTGGCAATCGCCGTGTCGGCACGTGCAGCCAGTCCGGAAAGCCGGTCGCGCGACCGGCTGGTCTGGGTCTGGAGACGGGCCGGAAATGACGCGAAGACAGCGTCGGCGCGGTCAAGGCGGCTGCGGCTGCGATCGAACAGCCGCTCGATGATGCGCTCGGCCCGCTGCATCCGATCTGCCAGCCGCTGGCGGCGCTCGGTCAGCCGGTTGGACAGAACGTCCGGGCGCAGGGCCGAGGAGGCGCGCTCGAACGCCCGGCGCTTGTTGACAGTGTTCATCTGCAGGCCCCGGCCCAGCCCTGCCGCCGCCTCATCGAACCGCCTGCGCGGCAGCGCCAACAGCTGATCGAGCGATGGCAGCGCCCGGGCCAGTGCCCGCAGCCCCTGCCGCCGTATGTCCATCTGCCGCCCGACCCCGGTTTTCAGGCGGGCAGCGAGGCCTGCAATGTTCGCTTCGAGGTCGGCCTTCACCGGCACCGCCATTTCGGCAGCGCCTGTCGGCGTTGGCGCCCGCTGGTCGGCGGCATGGTCGATCAGCGTCCAGTCGGTCTCGTGGCCGACGGCCGAAATCAGCGGAATGTCCGAGGCGGCCGCAGCTCTGACCACGGCCTCGTCGTTGAAGCCCCAGAGGTCTTCCAGGCTGCCGCCGCCGCGCGCGACGATCAGCACGTCCGGCCGGGCAATAGGGCCGCCCGGCTGAAGTGCGTTGAAACCGGTGATGGCGGCTGCCACCTCGTCGCCCGAGCCGTCGCCCTGGACCCGTACCGGCCAGACGACCACATGCACGGGAAAGCGGTCGGCGATCCGGTGCAGGATGTCGCGAATGACTGCGCCGGTCGGTGAGGTCACGACGCCGATCACCTTCGGCATGTGTGGCAACAGCTGCTTGCGCACCGCATCGAAAAGGCCCTCGGCGGCAAGCTTGCGCTTGCGCTCTTCCAGAAGCGCCATCAGCGCCCCGGCACCTGCCGGTTCCAGCGTCTCGATGACGATCTGATATTTCGAGGAGCCCGGGAAGGTGGTGACCTTGCCGGTGGCGATGACCTCCATGCCCTCTTCCGGGCGGAACTTCAGCCGCCCCATGACGCCCTTCCAGATCACCGCTTCGATCCGAGCCTTGTCGTCCTTCAGCGAGAAATAGGCATGTCCGGAAGAGTGCGGCCCCCGATAGCCGGAAATTTCGCCGCGCACCCGCACCTGGTCGAACGCCTGCTCGACCGTACGCTTGATCGATCCGGACAATTCGGAAACGGAATATTCGGTCAGGTTTGACGGCGATGCGGAATCAAAAATCGAGCTCATGGCCCATTTTGCCCCGCTGTGGCGCCCTTGAAAAGCGCCAATCGTGCCAGTCACCCAACCTTTTCACGCGGGGTCACGGTATGCCGGTGACCTTGAAGACCTCTAGCCCGGTTTTTACTGTTTGCGGCAGCGGTCCGAGATAGGCAGGAACCTTGCCAGCCGTCAGATCGGCGTAAAGCCCTTGCGGTTCCAGCGCAGCGATCTTGCTGGTTTGCGGATCGCTGGCGCAGAAGGCAACCGCAGTCACGCCGGCACCCCGGATGAAGGCTTCCGCCTGGCGCGCATTCGAAAGCCCGATATGAAGCTCCGTCAGCATGCCACCCTGATTGCGGTGATAGGGTGCCGACAGGGCGCGATGCGGTGTGTAGCGCAGGATATTGGCACCGAGGTTGGATGGCGCGGCCACGACGCCTGTCGGAAGCAGCGCCAGCCCCCGCAATCCGGCCTGGCTGGTGCAGTCGCTTTCCGCTGTTTCACCTTGGGCCGGGCTTGACGCGCTCATTTCAAGAGCCTCGCCACTCAGCAGAACACCGGCAACGCCCCATACGGACGAAACGGACGCGAGCGTCAGGGCAACAAAGCCGATGGAAAGAAGTGGCCGGGATGGTTGTGCATTGGCGGCCCGGCGCGCATCCATGATGGCCGCCGCCAAGGGCAGGCTCGCAATGAAGTTGGCGAGAATGGCGCCGCGAACTTGAACCAGGCCAACGCCGTAACAGGTGACGATCAGCCCGAGCAGGATCGCGTGGGCTTCACGGCGATCAACTCTGACGATGCGGTAGAGGCAGACCGCGATGGCAATGGGTCCAATGGCATAGAACGTGCCGAGCGATTTCGGATCGTTCTGGAGCATTCCGAAAACCGACTGTGCTTCAATGACACCATTCAGCCAGAGCGAGACCAGCATCGGGTCCAGATCGGCGAGCGGCCCCCGCAGGCAACCGGGCGCAATCACGACCGTGGCAGCGCCAATGATGCCCCCCGTCGCGGCCAGAATTGCGAACCGGAACGAGCGGTTTGTCTGGCTGAAAAAGGCCGCCGCAACAGCCAGCAGCCCACCCCCAATCACCGTCAGTGCAAAAAAGCCGAACGAGAGATTGTCGCAGGTGACCTGCGAATAGGCGCTGGGCGGGACCGTCAGGAAAAACGCCGCCGCAACGGTTGCCGCAAGGCTGATCCCGAAGGCGCGGGCAGCGGCGGCGTAGACCGGTCCGTGCCAGGCCCATAGCAGCGAAACGGCGACACACACGGCGGCAATGAAGGGCGTGGTTTCCGCGCCGATGGCGATGGCGAGACCGGCTGAAAGCCCTGATATTGCCAGGTTCCTCGGCCGATGGGCAGGATCAAGAAGCATGGCAACGATAATGAGGACAAGCGCCAGCTGGACGTTGTGATGGTCGATGGCGCCGGGCACATAGCGGTTCATCGAGAGAACCAGAATGACGGTGAGCGCGAGGCTTGCATGCATCACCGGGCGACCACCCAGCCGAAACCCGGCAAGGCCCGCGCCATAAAGCAGCGGCACAACAAGAAGCAGCGGCCAGATCGTCAGTGCTGCCGCTTCTGCTCTTTGCCCGCTCATGAACAGGCTGAAGAACGCGATCAGGTTGGCAATGGGCATGTCGATGAAACGCGACCAGTGCATTAGCGTACCGCCCGCAAGCCCGAGACGGTACTGGTGCATGTCAAACCAGCTCTGCCCGGCCAGGAGGTCGCGAACCTCGATCAGGCGCATGACGTCGTCATTGTCGCGTCCGACATAGTCGGTGGCAAAGGGCAGCGTCATGCCAATTAGAACGCAGATTGCCAGCAGGCTGTAGAGGGCGAGAACTTTCAAGGTCAGGCCTTCGCCGGACTGCGGCTTGTCCACGGCAGTGCTGCTGCCCAGGTCTCCCGAAAGACCGGGAGAAGGCGCCAGGCGCGAATTTGTCATGCGGGACTACCCTTTTTGCAACAGGCGGCGGTTCTTGAAACCTAAGCTTAACCTTCTCAAGAAATAGTAAAGCGGTGCCCGTAAACGCGCGGGCCGAAGTCATGACCGACGGGGAGAATGGCATGAGTGAAATGCCGATGGAAAATCTGGATATTGCCGTTCTCTTGCCGTGCTACAATGAAGCGCAGACGATCGCCTCCGTGGTCCTGGGCTTTCGCGCCTCCCTGCCGCTGGCGCGCATCTATGTCTACGACAACAATTCCAGTGATGACACGGCACTTCGCGCAGCACTTGCCGGCGCGACCGTCGTGCGTGAACGGCGCCAGGGTAAGGGCAATGTCGTGCGCCGCATGCTCTCCGATATCGATGCCGACATCTACATCATGGCCGATGGTGACGGCACCTACGCGCCGGAGGATGCGCCGGAATTGGTGCGCACGCTTCTGACCGAGCAGGCCGATATGGTCGTCGGCACCCGCCGCGACGTCACCAGCGATGCCGGCCGTCACGGTCACGCGATCGGCAACCGCCTCTTCAACATCCTCTACCGCAGCTTGTTCGGAACCGATTTCAGCGACATCTTCTCCGGCTACCGCGCCTTCTCCCGCCGTTACGTCAAGAGCTTCCCGGCCGTGTCGGGCGGCTTCGAGATCGAGACGGAAATGTCGGTGCATGCCTCCCGGCTGAAAATGCCGGTCTGCGAACTGATGCTCGATTACGGCCGTCGCCCCGAAGGCTCGCATTCGAAGCTCTCCACCTTCCGCGACGGCAGCAAGATCCTCTGGATGTTCGCCATGCTGATGAAGGAGACGCGGCCCTTCACCTTCTTCGGTGCCATCAGCGGTATCTTCATGCTGTCGAGCTTTGCCTTCATGACGCCGGTCCTGCTCGAATATTTCGAAACCGGCCTTGTCGCGAGAATGCCGACCTGGGTTCTGTCCATGGCGCTGATGATGATCTCGTTCATGACCTTCGGCGCCGGCTTGATCCTTGATTCGCTCGCCCGCGCCCGCACCGAACTCTTGCGCATCCACTATATGAGCCTGCCGGCACAGGCCTCTGGCCGCAAGCTCCCCTCTGGCGCAACGCCGCTCTTTGTGGAAACGATCAAACCGGCGGCGCGCAAGAGCACGGCCAAAAGAGCCGACGCCGCATGAAACGGCTCGTCTGGTTCGCCCTGGCCGGTGCCACGGGATTTGCCATCGATGCCGCCGTCCTGCTTTTGCTGCTCACCTACACGGGCCTCGGCCCGTTCATTGCCCGGCTGATCGCCATCGCCCTTGCGATGACGGCCACATTCGTAATCAACCGGACCTGGGCGTTCGGGGCCAGCGGCAGGCCGCTGGCGGAGGAGGGCGCCCGTTACGGCGGGGTGGGTATTTCCACCAGCATCGCCAACTACGCCATCTATTCCGGCCTGCTGGTTGCCATCCCCGCCACGCCGCCGCCTCTGGCGCTTGTCATCGCCTCAGGGCTGGCAACGGTGCTGTCCTACATCGGCTATTCCCGCTTCGTCTTCGGAAAATGAGGCGGCCCTGAGCGGCTGTTAGACCGTCTCCCAGCCATCCTTCTCGCTGGCCCGATAGATCGCATCGATCAGTTTCTGGTTGTTGACCGAGCTTTCCAGCGTGACGACCTCGGCCGCACCGCCGGTTGCTGCCGCAGCGAAGGCTTCTGCCTCGCACTTGTACTGGCGGCTGTCGGGGAAACGGAAAAACTGGGATTGCGAATGGTTCTGGTTGGTGAGTTCAATCTCTTCGGCACCATAACGATCGGCGTTGAACGGCGATTTCACCTCGATGAACCCCTTGTCGCCGTGGAAGACCATGACCTGGCGGGCGGCCATCTGTGTCGAGATGTAGAAGCTGAGTTCGAACGTGCCGAAATCGGCGCGTACGCTGGAATAGATATCGGTGCCGAATTCCGGGTCGCGGTCCGTGTTCGCCTGGACGCGCACCGGCTCCTGGCCGGTGACGAACCGTGTGGCGATCGTCGGGTAGACGCCGATGTCAGGCAGACCGCCGCCGCCAAGGGCCGGCACATTGCGCATGTTGCCCGGATCTCGGTTGAAATAGGTGAAGGCACCTTGCACGTGGCGAAGCCGGCCGATGGCGCCCTCGGCTATCAGGACGCGGACCTTCTGCCACACCGGCGTGTAGGTCACCATGAAGGCTTCCGACACAAGAACCTTGTTGCGATCGCGTGCCGCAATCAGGCTGGCGATGTCCGAGGCCTGCAGCGCGATTGGCTTTTCGCAAAGCACATGTTTGCCGGCATCGGCCGCCTTGATCGTCCATTCGACATGCTGCGAGGTCGGCAGCGGGATATAGACGGCATCGATCGTGTCCGACGTCAGCATCTCCTCATAGGAGCCGAAGGCGTGCGGCACCGAGAAGCGGTCGGCCATGGCGCGCGCCTTGCCGATGTCGCGGCTGGCGATCGCTGTCACGACGCAGTTTTCCGCATCCTGAATGGCGGGGACGACGAGTTCCCGACCGATTTTGGCCGTCGAAAGAATTCCAAAACGCAACATGGTGTGTCCTCCCAAACTGTATTTTGGCGGCACACTAGTCTGCAGGTCCCTGCCAGGCAAGACATGCGCTGCCAAAGAAAATGCGCGCCGGGCGGTGTAAATTGCCGCCGGATTGGCCTATGTCCCTTCGGGAAAGTTCAGAGGCGGGGACTGTTGGAGCGCCTTTCAAAAATCGGAGAGAACCATGCACATGCGACAGCTCGGACGCACAGGCCTGCAGATTGCCCCCCTGGTCTTCGGCGGAAACGTCTTTGGCTGGACCGCCGATGAAAAGACCTCCTTCGCCATGCTGGATGCGTTCGTCGATGCCGGTTTCAATGCCATCGACACGGCCGACGTCTATTCGTCCTGGGCGCCGGGCAATTCGGGCGGCGAATCCGAAACCATCATCGGCAGGTGGATGAAAAGCTCGAGTGTCGCCCGCGACAAGGTGGTGCTGATCACCAAGGTTGGCTCCGATCTCGGTCATGGCCGCAAGGGCCTGTCGGCAAAATGGATCGAGCAGGCGGTCGAGGATTCGCTGAAGCGGCTGCAGACCGACCATATCGACCTCTACCTCTCCCACTGGCCGGACGACAGCATCCCTTATGCCGAGACGCTGGGCGCCTATCAAAAACTTCTCGATCAGGGAAAGATCCGCGCCATCGGCGCCTCCAATCTCAATGCCGATCAACTGGCCGAGGCGCTCAAGGTGTCCGCAGACAACAGCCTGCCGCGCTACGATGTTCTGCAGCCAGAATACAATCTCTATGACCGGGCGGGCTTTGACGGCGCGCTGCGCAATCTCTGCATCGCCGAGGATATCGGCGTCATCACCTATTACAGTCTCGCGTCCGGCTTCCTCACCGGCAAATATCGCAGCCACAAGGATCTGGAGGGCTCGACCCGGGGCGGCGGCGTCGAAAAATATCTCGACGGACGCGGCATGCGCATCCTCGGTGCGCTCGACGAGATCGCCGCTGGGACCGGCTCGAAGCCGGCCATCATCGCGCTTGCCTGGATCATGGCGCGCAAGGGCGTCACCGCTCCGATCGCCAGCGCCACCAGCCTGGAACAGGTGGAAAGCCTGATCAAATCCGCCAAGCTCAGCCTGTCCGACGATGCCATCCGGCTGCTCGACAAGGCGAGCGAATAGAATGGCGAGCGAATAGGATGCCCGGACCTTCCATCGAAATTCGCGATGCGCTGGCGACAGACGAGCAGGAATGGCGCCGCCTTTGGGCAGGCTATCTGGCCTTCTACAAGGTCGCCCTCGACGAATCCGTCACCGCCAGAACCTGGAGCGTATCTTGGATCCGGCCGAGCGGGTGCGCATGCGCGTAGCTCTGATCGAGGGCAAGATGGCGGTTTCGCCATCCACCATCATCACGATTCCACCTGGGTGGCGGCGCCCGACTGCTACCTCGAAGATCTGTTCCTCGACGCATCCGTCCGCAGACGCGGCATCGGCCGCGCGTTGATGGAAGATCTCATCCGCATCTGTAGGGACAAGGGCTATGCGCGGCTCTACTGGCACACGGACGAAAACAACGCCACCGCGCGCAAGCTCTACGACCAGTTCGTCACCAGCGACGGACATGTGCGCTACCGCCTCACGCTGTAGCGCAGCACGAAGCCGGTTAGCGAACCTGCTTGGCCATGAGATCTGAACGCCCGGCATCAATGATCAGAACGCTTTGCGGAAAAGCACCCTCGATCGTATCGCGCAGGCTTTTGAAGGCGATTGAGTTTGCTTGCAGCGTCGTGCCGTCGCCCACCTCCATGCTGGGAACGATGTAGTTTTGGCCGTCGCTCTGAAAGCCGTTTCCGGAGAAATACACCAGTGCCGTGTCCGGTGCGGTGCCTGCAGAAGTGAAGCTCTGAACAGCGGCGTTGAATTCGGCCAGATCGGGATCGATGACGAGCGTCGTCGTGAAGCCGAGACCCTTCAGGATGCCGTCCAGCAGGCGCGCATCCTTCGTGGGCGACGAAAGCGAACGGGCGCCATAATCGCTGACGCCGACAATGAGCGCGATTTTTGCCGCAGCTGCGGCCTTGAGCGACAGCGTGCCCCGCAACTGATCGTCGACCACGGGCGTCGTGCCGTTGACCATCTTCCGGCGCGTGCGCCTCACGGTGACGGCGATATCCTCGTCAGCTTTGCCTTCGACGAGCGCTTCGACGAGGGACCCGGTAAAACTCGGGTATTCCTTGGCCTCTTCGCCGGCAGAGGTGGAATAGACGGTGTAGGACGAACCGAGCGTCGTCACTCCGGCTTCCGAAAATGCCGGCCAGCCAAACGTGGCAAGGGCAGCGGCGACGGCCGTCACGATATGCTTCTTCATGGGTCCCCCAGATTTTTATTTTAACGGTATCAAGACGTTTCAGCATGCAGATTATTCGGGCAATTACACCGTCTCTGACAAACCATTTCGGGGGCTACAAGCCCCGGTACAGGTCCGCGTGATCGCCGCCGTGGTTGTCCATTCCGGGCCTCGTCAAAAACCCGCGTGGCGCGGCATAGCTCCGGATTTCGCGAACCGGTCTTTCATGCCACTGGATGTTGACCGCCCACAGTTTCGGAAAGAACCAGAGCGAGCCATAGGGCAAGTGGTCGTGGATCCACCAGGCCAGCCCCTGCCAGCCGCCGTCTTCTGGAAATCGGTCATGGACCGATGGCAGCACGATGCAGGCTGTCGCCCCCTTGAAACCGTTGTTGTCGCGCATGTCCCAGATGTGATCGGCGGCGGTCTTTTCATTCGAAGCGCAGTTAAGTCTGTTGCTGTTGCCAAAGGCATTGAGCGCGGCGCAGCGGTAGCCCGAGCGGATATGAAGCCGGCCGAATTTTGCCTGAAGCGGCTCCAGCAGGTCGGTGCAAAGCCGTGTCCCGGTCTCGATAGCGAGATCGGGATCGTCAGGAATATTGGCAATTCCATAGAAGCTGCCGATCTCCGAATGCAGGAAATCGCGGAAATAGAAGTTCTGCGAGAGCCGCGTGCGGCCAAGCGTTTCCAGTCCGCGCATTGATCCCGGCTTGTTCATCGACATCTCCTTTGGCGCAGGATGCTAGAGCGGCGGCAGTAGCGGCGCCACCCGCTTCTTGCTGTCCGCTTCGTCGGTCATCACGCACATTTCCCGTTTGCCGGACGGCCGCCTCATGTCATAAGTCGGCCATGAAACAGCGCCCGACCCTTCCTTTGCCGTCCGATTTCGCCCACATCACCGACTGGGTGTTCGATCTCGACAACACGCTCTATCCGCACCACGTCGATCTCTTTGCCCAGATCGACAGAAACATGACGGCTTTCGTGGCGACGCTGCTGCGGCTCGAGCCGGACAAGGCCAAGCTGCTGCAGAAACAGTATTACCGCGATCACGGCACGACGCTGCAGGGGCTGATGCTGCATCATGGCATTGATCCGAACGATTTCCTCGAAAAGGCGCACGCGATCGACTACAGCGTCGTGCCCGCCGATCCGGCGCTGGGCGAGGCGATCAAGGCGCTGCCTGGCCGCAAGTTCATCTTTACCAACGGCAGTGTTGCCCATGCCGAGATGACGGCACGGGCGCTCGGCATTCTCGATCATTTCGACGATATCTTCGACATCGTCGCGGCCGAATATGTGCCGAAGCCTGCCGGTGCCACCTATGACAAGTTCATGAGCCTGCACCGGGTCGATACCAAGCATGCCGCCATGTTCGAGGACCTGCCGCGCAACCTCATCGTGCCGCGTGCGCTCGGGATGAAGACCGTGCTCCTGGTGCCGCGCAATCTCGAATATACCTTTGCAGAAAGCTGGGAGCGCTCGAACGATACGGACGATCACATCGACTATGTCAGCGAGGATCTGACGGCCTTCCTGAATGCGGTCCTGGCCCAGCTCCAGCTGTAGTTCAGACACATTGCGAACACAGAAATTCCCCTTTTTTGTCAAAGGGTTAAATTACCAATTTGTAACTGGCGCATCGCCTGCATTCGCCTATCCTGCCTTTCGAAGACTGGAAAATTCGATTGAAAGGAACAGCCCATGCAGACGAAACATTTGATCCTCGGTGCGGCCGCCGTCAGCCTCGCGCTGACTGGTTTCTCGACCGCCTCCTTCGCTGCCAAACACGGCAAGCACGGTAATCGGGACGGCGCACGTATGATCGAGCGCCTGGACACGAACAAGGATGCCAAGGTCTCGCCGGACGAGTTCAAGACTAATGTCTCCGCCACCTTCAAGGCCTATGATGCCGATGGCAATGGCGAGGTGACCAAGGCCGAGATCAAGGCCAAGCGCGACGCGTTCCACGAGGCCCGCAAGGCCTGGCACGAAGCGCGCAAGACCGAAGGCGATACCAAGACGCAGGCGCTCGAGAAACTGCGCGCTGAACGTCCGGGCATGCTGCCGGGTGTCGGCAAGATGTTCGATCAGGCCGATGCCGACAAGAACGGCACCCTGAGCGCAACGGAAGTTGCCAACGCTGCGGACGCCGTGTTCAAGCGCCGCGACAAAGGTGATGACGGCTTTCTCGACGCAGCCGATTTCGGCGGCAAGGGCCATGGGGACAGGCATGGCAAGCGCGAACAGCGCGCCGAACGCATGCTGCAGCGCCTCGACCTCAACAAGGATGGCAAGATCTCGCAGGAGGAGCTCGTGCAGAAGGCTGCGCTGACCTTCGACCAATTCGACACCAACAAGGACAGCCAGGTCAGCAAGGACGAGTTGAAGGCCAAGCGCGAAGCCTTCCACGAGGCCCGCAAGGCCTGGCGTGAGGTGAAAGCGTCGGAAGGCGAAGGCCGCACGGAAGCCCGTGAAAAGCTGCGCGAAGCCCGCGTCGGCATGCTTCCCGGCGCCGGCAAGATGTTCGAGCGTGCCGACACGGACAAGAGCGGCTCGCTCAGCAAGCAGGAAGTGGCAAGCGCCGCCGGCGAAATCTTCAAGCGCCGCGACAAGAATGCCGACGGCTTCATCGACGCTGCGGATTTCGGCAAGAAATAAGCCTGTCCAAGGAACCGAAAAAGGCGCGCGGCAAAACTCCGCGCGCTTTATCGTTTGCCGGAGGCCACTTCCACGTTGTTAGGATCGACGGTCGCGTAAAACCGCGCAATGATGTCCCATGCCTGGTCGGCGGTATCGACGAACTTCACCAGATCGACATCATTCGGCGCGATTGTGCCGAAGGCGGCAAGTTCTTCGAAATCGATGATCTTGCGCCAGAATTTTTCCCCGAACAGAATGAGCGGTACCAGCGCCATGCGGCCGGTCTGCATCAGCGTAGTCGTCTCGAACAGTTCGTCGAGCGTGCCGAAGCCGCCGGGAAAGACGGTGATCGCCTTGGCCCGCAGCAGGAAATGCATCTTGCGGATGGCGAAATAGTGGAAGTTGAAGGACAGGTCCGGCGTCACATAGGCGTTCGGCGCCTGCTCGTGCGGCAGCACGACATTGAGCCCGATCGAGGGCGCGCCGACATCGGCAGCTCCGCGGTTTCCTGCCTCCATCACGCCTGGCCCGCCGCCGGTGACGATGACATATTCCTTGTATTCGTGCCGCGCCGAATGCTGCGAGCACAGCCGGGCGAATTTGCGCGCCTCGTCGTAATAGACGGAAGCCGCCGTCAGGTTTTTCCGCTGGGTCTCGTTCTTGGCCGCCCAGGCATCGCCGCCGGGCTCGGGAATGCGGGCGCCGCCGAACATGACGATGGTCGATTTGATGCCGCGCTCGGCCAGGCTCATCTCGACCTTCATCAACTCCAGCTGCAGCCGCACGGGGCGCAACTCCTCGCTGCAGAGAAAATCGTCGTCGGCATAGGCGAGACGGTAGGCCGGTGACGCCGATTGCGGCGTTTTCGGCACACCTTCCGCACGCTTCTTGTCGAAGCTGCTGTCGGCCAGCGGATCCCAGACTCCGTCCTTGCGCCGCAGGCTGCTTTTCTTCATTCTCGCCATCTCGTGTCCTCTGCTCTCGACCTGTCCGTACCGGACGGAATCGGGAAATGCTTCCACTCTCAGTAGCTGGCAGGAAACGTCTGGAAAAGGCTTTTTCTTTTCGGAATCTTGCTCTACTTGTCGCATCCGGAACCGGATGCCGATCCGGCAATGCTAAAACAGACGATAGATGTCGAAGTTTAAGGAATTCCGATGACGACCCACGATCTTGCTTCCCTGTCGCAGACCATCGATACCGCTTTTGACAATCGCGATGCCGTCAGCACATCGACGCGCGGGGAAGTCCGCGATGCGGTCGAAACGGCCCTCAATCTGCTCGACGGCGGCAAGGTTCGGGTCGCGGAAAAAGGCGTGGATGGCAACTGGACGGTCAATCAGTGGCTGAAGAAGGCCGTGCTCCTGTCCTTCCGCCTCAACCCGATGGAAATCGTCAAGGGTGGCCCGGGTCAAGCCTCCTGGTGGGACAAGGTTCCCTCCAAGTTCGACGGCTGGAGCGTCAACGAATTCGAAAAGGCCGGCTTCCGCGCCGTGCCGAACGCCATCGTCCGCCGCTCGGCCTATATCGCTCCGAACGCCATCCTGATGCCGTCCTTCGTCAATCTCGGCGCCTATGTTGGCGAGGGCACCATGGTCGATACCTGGGCGACCGTCGGCTCCTGCGCCCAGATCGGCGCGCACGTCCACCTGTCGGGCGGCGTCGGCATCGGCGGCGTGCTGGAGCCGATGCAGGCCGGCCCGACGATCATCGAGGACAATTGCTTCATCGGTGCCCGCTCGGAAGTCGTCGAAGGCTGCATCGTGCGTGAAGGCTCGGTCCTCGGCATGGGCGTGTTCATCGGCAAGTCGACCAAGATCGTCGACCGCGCCACCGGCGACGTCACCTATGGCGAAGTGCCGCCCTATTCGGTCGTCGTGGCTGGGTCCATGGGCTCGGGCAACCTCATGCCGAACGGAGTCGTCGCGCCGAACCTCTATTGCGCCGTCATCGTCAAGCGCGTCGATGAAAAGACCCGCTCCAAGACCGGCATCAACGAACTGCTTCGGGACTGAGCCCTTGGCCGAGATGCGCGAACCAACCATGGCCTGGCTGTTCTTCAGCCCCTCCGGGCGTCTGGGGCGCAAGCCCTATGCGCTGGCCTGGTTGTTCTGGCTGCTGCTCGTCAGCCTGCCGATCGTCGTGATCGTCCGTTACGAGGACAATCAGGCGGTGGCCGGTCTGGCCGTTCTGTTCTTTTTTGCCGTCGGCATCGCCTCGACCGTCTCCTCGGTCATGCTGACCATCAAGCGCCTGCACGACATGGGGGTGCCCGGCCCCATCACCATCTGCCTGTTCATCCCGGCCATCTGCTTCATCGCGCTGATCGCCTTCTGCGTCTGGCCCAGCCAGACGGAGCCAAACGAATATGGCCGCCTGACGAACTGGCCGAAGGATCGCACGGTCTGATCGAAAGGATCAGGCCGTCGGTCTACGGCGCAGCTGCGTCGGCGATGCGCCGTAGCGCCGCCGGAACGTCCTGTTGAAATAAGACAGGTCGCCGAAGCCTACATCGTAGGCGATCGTGCTGATCGGCCGCTCGTCTCCCAGCCTGCCGATCATCGACCGGGCCGCCGCCAGCCGCCGGTCCAGCAGATATTTCGAAAACGTCGTCCCGTCCTGCTGGAACAGCAGCTGCACATAGCGCGGTGTCACCCCGTGGATCTGCGCGATAGCGGAAGCAGACAGCGCCTGATCCGGCAGGTTCTTGTCAATATGCGCCTTGATGGACGCCAAGCGGTCGGGCCGGTTGCCGCCGCCCTTGCCGTCGTAGAGATAGCCGATCACCAGCGGCAGGATCTCGGTGAAATGCGCGTTCATCATCTCGGCTTCCTCGTCCGAATGCGGTCCGCGCATCAGGAGATAGGCGCCGTAAGTGATCAGCAACTGCAGTGGCGGAAACGATTTCGGAATGGTCCGCAGGAAGATCCGAGGCAGATGCTCGCGCGCCACCGGCAGTGTTGCCGACGGCAGCAGGCCGCAGTCGATGCGCCCGCCCTCCGGCAGCAGCCATTCGAACGGTTCTGCGGCGGGCATGAACATGAAGTCGCCGATCTCGGCGACGATCTCGACGCCCGCCTGGCGGACGGTCAGCGGCCCTTCCATGCTGCGCAGCATCACCACGTCGTCAGACCCAGGTACGCCGCTGCTCTGAATCACCGTGGCCTGCGGTGTGAAGAACACCGTCATCACCCGCAGCTTCTCGAGACTGCAGAAAATACCGCGCGTGCCGGTGAGATCGGCCCCGAAACTGTCGATCCGGCCGGGCCCGATGACCGCGCCCAGTTTCTCCGCGCAGAGTGACAGGCTGTCGCCGGTGCCGAGCCCCTCTGTATTGAAATGCACGGGTCGGATCGCGTCAATCGGCATGGGCAGGCGCTATGTGACGAAAATGCAACATACTTCGTTCTGATCTCTCGGCTTCGCTGCAGACCTAGGAAGATTCGCTGCGATCCAAGCGGGCCTGATTTAAGGCGGATAAAACATGACTGTGAATGACATCTTTAAACGGTTTACACGCCGGGGACCAGAGGCATACCGCATGCGCGGCAACATGCAAAGGCGTGCGTCGTGAATGAATTCAGGAGTATGACCATGCGTGGCACTTTGCTCGCCGGAACGGCGCTTGCCCTTCTTCCCTTGATGGCGCTGTCGCCGGCGCATGCGCAGGATCAGGAAAATGCCGGCAATGCCACGGCGCTGGAAACGCTGGTCGTCACCGCAACCCGGTCCGCCCGCCCGGTTTCGAGCATTCCAGGCTCCGTCATCGTCATCGAGGAAGCCGATATTGCCGAGCAAACCAAGCTCAGCAGCGATCCGGCAACGCTGATTTCCAAGCTGGTGCCCGGCTTCTCGGTTGCCAACCAGACAATGTCCGGTGCGTCGGAAACCTTCCGCGGCCGCAGCGTGCTGGTGCTGGTCAACGGCGTTCCGCGCAACACGCCATTGCGCGACGTCTCGCGTGTCCTGTCGCTGATCGATCTCAGCACCGTCGAGCGCATCGAAGTCGTCAATGGCGCCAGCAGCCTGTACGGCTCCGGCAGCACCGGCGGCACCATCAACTTCATCACCAAGAAGGGCGTGGATACCAAGCCTGTGATCACGGTCGAGACCAAGGCCCGCGCCTTCACCGAGAACCTCGGCAAGTCCGTCGGGCCGGAAGTTTCGATATCCGCCGCGCAGAAGGTCGGCAACTTCGACTATTTCATATCGGCGACAGGCGAAAAGGTACGCCGCACCTATGATGGCGCTGGCCGCGAACTGACATCCGACGGCATGCTCGGCCAAGGTGGTGGCGACCGCACCGATTTCAGCAATCTTTACGCACGGCTCGGCTACGAGGACGACACCCGCCGCTTTGAGATCACCGGCGAACTCGTCAACCTGAAGCAGGACCCGGACTGGTTCTCCAACTATCTGGCCAACCCGGCCGTTCCCGATTTCAACGCGCCTTATCTTGGCGAACCGGTCACCGAGAATTCGAAATATCTGAGCGCCAGCTTCTCCGACAGCGCCTTTGCGCTCGGCGCACTGGATGTGAAGGCCTATTACAACGACATGGAAAAGCGCTTCCCCTTCACGCGCTACGACAATGCCGTCAACAACCAGGTCTATTATTCCGGCAGCATGGCACGGCCGCAGGCCGATTTTGCGCAAGGCACGCTCTTCAGTGAACGGGCCGGCCTGAATGCGACGGTGGCAACGCCGCTCGACGAGTTGCGCGACGGCATGGCCCTGACGTGGGGCCTCGATTACGTCTACGACAATACCTACCAGAAGCTTCAAAACGGCTGGGATATCATCAGCCCGATGACGCAGAACTCCGTGGCCGCCTTCGCGCAGCTGCAGATTCCCGTCACCGACCGCTTCAACGTTCAGGCGGGTGCCCGCTACGAGCGCTATTTCCTCAATGTCGCTGATTTCCGCCGTCCGGCGATCTATTCGCTCGGCCGCGTCTACCCGGCCATCGACGTCATCGGCGGCGATTTTATCTATGACAACCTGACGCTCAATCTCGGCAGCACCTTCGATATCACCACCGAACTGCAGGCCTTCGGCGGCTACTCCCAGGGCTTTTCGCTGACCGATATCGGCGGCTTCACCCGCCGTGCCGGTGCAAACAGCAGCGCGGAACTATGCGATGCCTACGGTGCGCTTGTGTGCCCGGGCGCCGGTGCGCCGGACTTCAAGGTCAGCTATGCGAGCATCGCGCCGGATCCGCAGGTGGTCAACAATTACGAAATCGGCGTTCGCGGCGGCTGGGACGATTTCGGCGGCTCCCTGTCGGCCTTCCTGTCGACTTCCGACAAGGGCGTGAACTACGACGTTGCTACCAACCGCGTCTCCCAGCAGAAGGAAAAGATCTGGGGGGCAGAGGCGACCGCCTGGAAGCGCGTCACCGAGGCCTTCACCGTCGGCACGGTTCTGTCCTTCCGCGAGGGCCGCTTCGATCGCGACGGCAATGGCTCGACCGAAAGCTGGCTGCCGAACAACCGCATCGCCACGCCGTTCCGCGGCATGGTCTACGGCACCTACGTGTTCGAAAACGAGATGAGCCTGCGCGGCGAAGTCGTGTTCTTCAGCGGCCGCGACAAGATCGCCAACGTGCCGGAAATCAAGGGCACGACGCTGGTCAACGTTCTGGCCAGCCGCAAGGTCGGCGCTGGTGATCTGAGCTTCGGCGTCGAGAACCTCTTCGATACGGAATATATGAACCCGACAGCGAGTGCGACGCGCAACAACATCGTCAATGGCGCCGGCCGCACCCTCTCGCTCGGCTACAAGGTGACGTTCTGAGATGATCAGCCTGACGATCCGTGGGGATGGACTTGTCCATCTTCACCTCTGTCTTCCGCATCAGGATGCGGATGAGGACGAATATCTTGACGCTCTCGATCGCATCGGTGCGATCGAGACGCCGTTTGTTATGGTGGTTGATATTTCCGGGCACAGGCATCTCTCGCGTGACGGTGAAATCAGGCAATCGGCCTGGGCCAAGCGCACGCGCGCGCATATTTCCGGCACCTGCCGGGCCTTGGCACTGGTGCGGGAAAAGCCCAATCCGCGCTCGCAGCAATCCTTTGCCCGCCTCTGGTCCATTCCCGTTCACGTCACCAATGACAGCGAGGATGCCTTTGCCTTCGCCCTTGCCCATCTCACCGCCGGAAAGGCCTGACATGTCGATCTCCCCTGCCATCCCGCAGACCGAGGCCGAACCGGGAAGGCGCTCGCGCCTCCGCCTGTTTGCGGTTCTTGCCGGTCTCTATCTGGCGCAGGGTATTCCCGGTTATCTGCTGGTGGCGGCGGTGCCGCCGATCATGCGCGAGCTCGGCGTATCGCGCACGGCCATCGGCTTTCTCGCCATTCTGATGATCCCGCTGACCATCAAGTTTCTCTGGGCACCGGCCGTCGACCGCATCCGGCCGATGGCCATCGGCCACAGGCGCGGCTGGATCCTGCCGACACAGCTCGGCACGGTCGCCGCCATCGCCTCCCTGGCGCTCTTCGAGCCGACCAACATTGTTGCGATTTTCAGCGTCGGGCTGGTCATCGCGGTCCTCACTTCGACGCAGGACATCGCCACCGACGGCTACGCCACCAAGGCGCTGCGCCAGGAAGACCGCGCCGTCGGCAATGCCATCCAGGGCAGCGCCGTCGCCGCCAGCGTCATCGTCGGCGGCACATGCTCGCTCATCCTCTACGAATGGGTCGGCTGGCAGCCGATGATCCTGACCATTGCGGTCGTCTCCGCCCTGCCGCTCGTCGCCATCGCCTTCATGCCCGAAGACGAGAAGACCGCAACCTTCGATCCGGTCAACCGGCCGTCGCTGAAAGCGTTCCTAAAGCGGCCGGAAGCCGTGACGGCGCTGACGGTTGCGCTCACCTACCGCGCCAGCGAGGGGCTGGTGAAGTCGATGGAGGGCTCCTACCTGGTCGATGCCGGCCTGCCCCTGTCGTCGATCGGCTATCTGAGCGGTATTTCGGCGGCCACGGCCGGGATCGCCGGCTCGGCGGTCGCCGCCTATCTCGTCCGCCGGTCAGGCGCCAGCGGAACGCTGCTTCTGCTCGGCGTGCTCAGAACCGTCTGCTTCCTGCTCTTCGGCCTCCACGCCATCGGCGTGCTCACCGGCCTCGCCCCGCTCATCGGTGCCGCCGGCTTCCAGACGCTGATCCGCTACATGGAAATCGTCGCCCTGTTCAGCCTGTTCATGGCCGTGTCGTCCAAGGATCAGCCGGGCACCGATTTCACCATTCTGTCCTGCGCGCAGATCATCGTCTATCTCGCCGGCTCGATGGTGGCGGGCGTCATAGCCGACAAGCTTGGCTATCCAGTCCTGTTCTTCACGGCGGCAGCGATCTCGGCCGCAGCGGTATTTCTGACCGTGCGCCTGCTGGCGAAACTGAAACGCCAGCACATCGAGACGTGAGCGCCGTTCCGGCCTTGTTTTTGCCGGTATCGTCATGGTTTGTTAACCGACATCTTGTTGGAGACATGACCTATGGCGCTTGGTGCCTCTCACCGTTTGCAGGACGGTATCGACGCCGTTGAAACCATGACACGTTTTGCCCTGGCCGTTCTGGCCCTGGCGTCCGGCGTCTTCACCTATCTCGGCGTCCGCAGCATCCTCGATGGCTCGGCCACAGCCGTCTTCTTCGCCGCCATGATCTACTCCAGCTCGGTCTCGGTGGCGATCTACGCGTTCTGGACCTACATGGCCCGGTTCTACCCGCATGTGACCAGTGTCGGCGGCCGCGCCGCCATGCTGGGCGTGATGGCGCTCGGCTGCGCCATGATCATGGCCATGTCGAGCTGGTTGAACGCCGCAGCCCTTGCGGGCTCCGCAGCCCTGGAACAGCATCTGGCCGAAACGCTCGAGGACTATACGGCCGACCTCGACAAGGCGCACCAGAACGCGCTGGCTGCCCAGAGCCTGTTGCCCGATATCCAGCGCACCTCCGAGCGCTTTACCCGGCTGGCCGAGCAGGAGCGCGAGACCGGCGCCCTGACAGGCACCACTGGCGCCGGTAGCGTCGTCCAGCTTCTCACCCAGATGGCCGCGCAGCTGAAGGAGCTCGAAACCGGCATTGCCGCCTCGCGCGAGCGCGTGACCTCACTGTTCGACGAAGGCCGAACGCATCTGGCCACCATGCGCACGCTGGTCTCCGCCCCCGGCGCCATCGAACCACGCGCCGACCAGTTCTCCGCCGAGGTCGTGGCCATTTCCGGCACGATCGCCTCGCTGGAGCAGACGTCGATCGCCGCCTCGGTCAAACGTGCCGCCGACGACCTGTCGCTGGGCTTCATTGCGCCCGTCGCCAGCGGTGCCGAAGCCGAGCTTGCCAACCGGCAGGATCAGGTCATGGAAACCATCCGCACCTCGGTCGCCGCGCAATCGAAGGTTCTGTCGCAGGCGGCGGACGAGATCCTCACCCGCGACCCGGTGACCGAGCGTCGCTTTGTGCCGCTGTCCTCAGCCGAAGCCGTGCTGCGCTACGCCGGGGATTTCATTCCCAGCTGGGCGGGTGCGATCTCGATCGATCTTCTGCCGGCCGTGCTGATCTTCATGCTGTCGATCGTCCACAGCACCATGCGCAAACAGGAGCAGAGCCTGCCCTTTGCCGAGCGCATCACGGCTGCCGAACTGCTCGAAGCGTTGGAAGTGCAAAAGGCCATCAACCGCTACGACCTGTCGGACAACATGGTGTCCACCGTTGCCCATATGGAAAAGACCGAGGATTCCAATATCACCAGTCTCGACCTCGGCAAGACGCCGCGCAAGGGCCCGCCTGCATGAACGTCAACGCCACAGCCGCACGGCTGAAATCCGCCTTTCTGGCCATGGATGACGGCGCCCTGATGCGCAACGTGTTCTACGGCCTGCTGGCTGCAGCGGTGGTGTTTCTTGTCATCGACCTGCGCGAGATCAATGCCAGCAATACCGCCCTGCCGGGCTTTGATCCCACCCAGCCGGACACGATGCCGGTGCTGCCGCCGGCCCTGACGGAGGGTGAGCCGAACAGCGCGCCGTCCGATATCACCGCCGATCCCGAGGTCTTGAAGAAGGCGATCCGCTTCGAACTCAAGCCCGGCGGCATTCTCTCCGCCGAAGGCGCCATCGATCCCGGTGCGGCCGCGCGCTTTGCTGCCGAAATCGAAACACGCGGCGAATATGTGAAGACCGTTGCGCTGAATTCACCGGGCGGTTCGATCGATGATGCGCTCGCCATGTCGGCGCTGATCCGGGAAAAGAAACTGGCCACGTCGGTTGCGACAGGCGCGCTGTGCGCCTCGTCCTGCCCGATCGTCTTTGCCGGCGGTGCCGTGCGTGAAGCGGGTGAGGACGCGGTCATCGGCGTCCACCAGGTCTTCAATGGCGCGCAGGAGAAACCGACGCCCGAAGAAGCCATGTCGAGCGCCCAGATGATCACCGCCCGCGTCGGCCGCCACCTCGACGCCATGGGCATCAAGCCCGGCCTCTGGCTGCACGCACTGGAAACGCCGCCGGACCGGCTCTACTACCTGACGCCGCAAGAGATGCGCGACCTGTCGCTGACGACGCCACCGGTCGAGGCGGTCGCCAGGAAAAAGAAGACGTGACGGCGCGCGACTGGGCGCGGGCTGCGCTCGCCGCCTTCTACTTGATCGCCGGTATGCTGCATCTGGCAAAGCCGGACACCTTTCTGCTGATCACGCCCGCCTGGGTGCCCTGGCCACAGCAGGTCGTGCAATTGACGGGCATCTGCGAAATTGCCGGGGCCGTGGGGCTGATGACGCCCGGCCTGCGCAAGGCGGCCGGCCTGGGTCTGGCTCTCTACGCCGTATGCGTTTTTCCGGCCAATATCAAACATGCCATCGACGGTCTGCCCGCCGGTCATGCGCAACTCGGCTGGTGGTATCACGCACCCCGTTTGGCCCTGCAGCCGGTCATCGTCTGGTGGGCGCTCTATGCATCCGGTATCACCGGCTGGCCTTTCCGCACGAGGCCGGAACGATAGATATTCAATGGTGATGTTCAGGCCGCCGTGTCGTCCCAGAGAGCCTGAAAGCGCCATCATCGTCCGTTCATGAACGGCATTGCGGTAGAACCTGTCCAGCAGAAGCAGAACGCTCGGTCCGGTAATGGCGATCTCACGATCACTATTTGAGATGCGTGCATCGAATACGCCCATCGAAGCCAACCCACCCAGAAATAACGATGAGCTTCATCTGCGCGCTTTTCCTCTCGTTTCTCTTGACAAGATGTTCATCATATATATCATCAAGTATTGAAAGCGCTTTAAATGTTTTTCACTTGGTTGCCGGTTCAATAAGGACGGGTTTGCGTCTTGTGAGGATATTGCGGGTGGGAGTCCGCTGACGCTAGGGGAGGGGAATCGATGAACCAAACGACAGTTTTGCCCGTCTGCTGACGGTTGCTTGTCGGCGGCAATGAAGCCGTTGAACGACGACTGACACTCTACAGGATTTTAAGAAGCGACGCGATGGGGCCGGCGGAAAAGCCGGATTCCCCCAACAGATGGCGCGTGGCCAAGCACAACTTTCGAGAGGAGAAGAACCAAGATGGCGCAAGTCGTTTTCGAGAAGGCAACACTGCAGTACCCGACATTGTCACGCCCGACAATCCATCAACTGGACCTGACCGTCGAGGATGGTGAATTCGTCTGCGTCGTCGGCCCGTCGGGATGTGGCAAAAGCACGACCATCCGGATGCTTGCCGGTCTGGAGTATATCACCGGCGGCCGCGTCTATATTGGCGGCAGGAACGTTTCTGCCGTCTCGCCGCGTGACCGCGACATCGCCATGGTTTTCCAGAGCTACGCGCTCTATCCGCATATGTCCGTTGCCGAAAATATCGGGTTCCATCTGAAGCTGCAAAAGACGCCGAAGGATGAGATCGCTCGCCGGGTACACGAGGCTGCAAAGCTGATCGACCTGGAGCCCTATCTCGATCGCAAACCGGCCAATCTTTCCGGCGGTCAGCGCCAGCGCGTCGCCATGGGGCGGGCAATCGTCCGGCATCCCTCGGTGTTCCTCATGGACGAGCCGCTCTCGAATCTCGATGCCAAACTGCGCGTACAGACCCGCACGCAGATCTCCAAGATCCAGCGCGACCTCGGGGTGACGACGCTCTACGTGACCCACGATCAGGTCGAAGCCATGACGATGGCCGACCGCATCGCAGTGTTGAAGGACGGCATTCTGCAGCAATATGCGTCGCCGATGGAGATGTTCCACCGGCCTGTCAACGTCTTCGTCGCCGGCTTCATCGGTTCGCCGGCCATGAATCTCTTCGAGTTCCCTGTCGAAAACGGCAGCATCAAATACGGCACCTTTCCGATCGAACTGGGCAGGGCGCAGCAGGCGGCACTCACCTCGCAAAAAGTTGTCGTCGGGTCCCGTCCCGAGGGATACCACCTCTTGTCCGAGAACGAGCCCGGCGTCCGCGCCGTGGTCGAAGTTGTCGAAGAACTCGGCACCGACACCTACGTCTACCTCAAGACCGATGACCCGCAACCGCGCTCGATCACAATCCGCCGCGATGCCAGCGAAAAGCACAAGGCCGGTGACCGCCTGACGCTGCGGCCATCGCGTGCGGTAATGCACGTCTTCGATGCAGCAACCGGTCGGCGCTTGCCCGACTACGACGCCGCGTGACCGGTAAGGGGAGGAGGATTTGACATGCCAATAAGATCATCACAGATCAACCGTCGCACCCTGTTCAAGGGCGCTGGGGCCCTGGCGCTGGCCACAGCGCTTCCTGGGCTGAGCGCCTGCTCTGACGCTGGCGGCAGAACGACAATACGGTTCATGGCGGGCAAACGCGAGACCGTCGACTACTTCAAGAAGGTCGCAGCCGACTTCGTCGCGTCGCAGCAGGATTACGATGTCAGTCTGGAGCAGCTGACCAGCGTCACGGCGGACTTTGTCCGCGACACGCCGGTCTCCCTCGCGCTTAAGAACTATACGAGGGCCGACGCAGGTTACGCGCTTCGGGGCGTTCTCGCGGATTTGACCGGAAAACCGGAATTGCCGAGACTCGTCCCGGCCCTTCTCAAACAGCTCAATGACGCGGGGCACTATGGCGATGAAACGAACATCGTCCCCTACTCGATTGCCGGGCAGGGCGTGATCTACAACCGGGATCTTTTCGACGCCGCCGGGCTTGCGGTCCCGACGACATGGTCGGAGTTCGTTCATGTTTGCGAGACATTCAAGAGCAGAGGCATCACGCCTATCCAAGGAACGTTTGCAGACATCTGGACGGTAGTGCAGGGGCTGTTCGAGTTCGTCACCACCAGCATGATTCCGGACATTCCGGGCTTCATCAGCCAGATGGAGGCCCAAGGAACTGACATCGGCCCCAACTCCCAGGTTTCATTCGAGAAGAACCTGGCAGCGCCCTGCGCCAGGATTGTTGAGGCGCTGCCGTACTTTAACGGAGACGCCTTCAACGACACCTACTCGCAAGGCAGCAATGCCTACGCCACAGGCAAGACCGCAATGCTGATGCAAGGGCCTTGGGCCTATTCCGCCATCCTCTCTGCCAACCCGAACATTCGTGTGGGCATGTTCGTGCTGCCGGCCACTGAAAATCCCGATGACAGAAAGTGCGCCACCGTCTTCGACCTCGTGCTTTGGATCCCCCGTTCGATTTCCGGGAAAACGCGTGAGGGCGCCGATGCCTTGTTCAGCTATCTGCTGCGTCCAGAGGTCGTCCATACCTACAACCGGGACAATCTGGCATTCTCACCAACGGTCGATGCACCGCCGCAAGACGATCCAAGAGTATCGGATCTAACGCCATTCGTCTCATCTGGGAAGAGTTCTATTGGGGTTTGGCGTTACTTCCCGCCGTCGGGCATCGATCTCAATGCGCGTCTTAGCCAATTCATATTCGACAAGGATGCGGGAGCATTTCTGAGAGGCTTGGATGCGGACTGGAAACGGCTCGCCGTTCGCACTTCCGTCTGACGCCGACTTCCTTAATCAAAAAGGTGTGCCATGACCGCAACCCCGCAATCGTCCCGCACGGGAACCACATCCAGAGTGATCGTGGACGACGGACTTCCCAAGAAGAAGCCGCACTTCGTCCACTATGCAATGCTGATTCCGGCAATCATCCTGTTTTCCATCTTCATCACGCTGCCGGCGATTCAGGGCGTCGTCTATAGTTTCACGAACTATGCAGGCTATGGTGATTCGAGATGGATCGGCTTCGCCAACTACCAGGCTCTGTTCGGTGATCCGGCCATTCTAGAGGCTTATTCGTTTACCTTTATTTTTGCCATCGCAACCACGCTCTTCGTCAACGTTCTGTCGCTCGCATTGGCGGTCTTGCTGAACTCAAAAATAAAATGGTCGACACTCTTCAAGGCGATCTATTTCATCCCGATGGTCTTGTCGGCACTGGTCGTCGCATTCTGCTTCCAGTACATTTTTTCCCAAGCGCTGCCCCGGCTCGTTTCTTTCGGACCGCTGCATGAGGGCATTCTCAGCAATCCAGGCTATGCATGGCTGGGTGTTGTTTTCGTCGCTGTCTGGACGGCTTTCCCAGGCTCGGTGATCATGTTCCTAGCAGGACTGTCTTCGATCGGCCCCGATGTCTACGAGGCTGGCGAGATCGATGGAGCCAGCCCTTGGGATCAATTCCGCCAATTGACACTGCCGCTGCTGGCCCCTTTCCTGGTGATCAATACGGTGCTTGGGTTGAAAGGCTTTCTGGGCGCCTATGATATCATTGTCGGTCTAACGAATGGCGGTCCGGGCACGGCGACGCGCTCCGTCGCCATGACGATCGTCAACACGCTCAACACAAGCGACTATGCCTACGGTGCTGCCAATTCCGTCGTCTTCGCCGTCGTCACAATCCTACTATCCATCGCTCAATTGGGCCTCATCCGCTTCATGGGGAAAAAATCATGACCACTGGATCCATTGCCTCCTCTGCAGACGCCCCGTCTCTGCTGTCCAAACTGTTTGGGCCCAAGCAGAACATCAGTTGGGGGAATACCGCCATCCTCGCGGCCGGTTCGCTGTTTATCTTGCTGCCGCTCTATTTCGTGCTGGCGATGTCGCTGAAGTCGTCCGCCGACATGGTCGACGCCAGCGGCTTCGAATGGCCGACAACATTTCATTGGTCGAACTATGCTGCCGCCTGGGAGATGGTCAACGCGCCGGTGGCGCTGTTTTGGAGCGTCGTCATCACGGCGCTAAGCATCGCTGGCAACATCCTGATCCCGGCGATGGTCGCGTGGGCGGTGGTGCGCAACTGGTCGACGCCGCTGTTCCGTTACGCGTTCATCTATCTTCTGGCCACGATGTTCATTCCGTTCACGGTCCTGGCCCTGCCGCAGATCAAGCTGATGGCGTCTTTGGGTCTGGACAATCCGTTCGGCGTGGTCATCCTCAACTGGATGTTCGGCCTGTCCTTCAACACGCTGATGTTCGCTGCCTATATCAGGGCGCTGCCTTCGGAGCTTGAGGAAAGCGCGATTCTCGATGGATGCTCGACATTCGAGGTGTTCTGGAAGATCGTGCTGCCGCTGCTCACCCCGATGGCGGCGACGGTCGGCATCTTTGCGTTCCTGCAATCCTGGAACGACTTCATGATGCCGTCGCTGATCATTTCGAGCGTCAGCCAGCAAACGCTTCCAGTCGTACAGGCGACGTTCAGGGACACTTTGACCCTGAACTATAATGTCGCCTTTGCCTCCTATGCCATTGCCATGATCCCGGCCATCATCGGCTATGTCATCGGACAACGGTGGATCATCGCCGGCGTCATGCGCGGCGCAATCAAGTAACACGTGCCGCGCTGGCTGGAACCCACGTAGAGGATCTTTGAAATGTCCGATAAATATCCAACCCTTGCCCTGATGGGAATTCTCAATCCGGAGCAGATTGTTTCGCACAGTCTTGTCAACATTAGTGCGGCAAAGGACCTGCTTCGAATCAAATATCAGCGCAAACCGGGCTCGTTGCTTCCGATGACGCGGGGGTACGAGTTTGACCGGATCCCGCGTGCCAGCGATCCGAACGCCACCATTGGCGGCGAGCTGACGGTCTACGAAATTTCGCCGACATTGGATGAAGCGCTTCAGGAACTGAGAAACATCGTAGACGACCAAGGTGGGAGGAGTGCCCTCATCGCATCCATTCTGGGGCAGATCGATGATATGGAAAGCGAGTTCGCGACCGAACTTGCCGGCCTTCGCGCCAAGCTGAAGCAACTTCAGACTGCGTCCTGACGCTGCCGTGGCGTTGCGGCATGGCCACACCCTTGGCGCCGCAACGCGCGGAAGGTGAAGCCGAAGCAATCGGCTGGCTTTTCGGCCTCCGGCCGGATCGGGTTGGGATCAACTCTCCCCTTTGATCTCGACCGGGGTCTTGGCCCCCCAGCCGAACAGTTTTTCGCGTTCACGCCATAGAGCCGGCAGCGGCAGAAGTGCAATGCAGACAAGAGCAATGGCCGTCTTGGTCAGTTCCGACAGGGCGGGGGTGCGGCCGTCGATGTAATAGACCACATAGACGATCGCCACATGCCCGACATAGACCTGCAGCGAATGACGGCCGAGCAGCTGCAGGAAGCGGATCGAGAACACCCAAGTAACACCGGCAGCGATCCTCCGCACCAGAGCGCTCCGGTGTTCAGGCCCGGCGATCAGCACCCAGGCAAGACCCACGGCAACGGCGGCAAAGTTCAGCAGGTAGACGGGTCCGAAATCGGCACGGATCTCCATGGTGGAGAATTTGCCGAGCATGAACTCCGGCATGAATTCATGCGCCGTCAGGATGCGCAGCGGCAGGAAGAACAGGCAGATCGTCAGCGCCATCTTCGGCAGCAGCGTCTTTTCCGGCGCGAAGATGCGGCGCCACTCGATCTTGCCCTGCGCCGTCAGCGCCCCGATGACCAGCGCCGAGAAGAAGACGATTTGCCAGCCGAGAAGATTGAAGCTGACGCGGATGCCCTGATCGTCGGCGCCCTTGATCCAGTCGTTGAGCGGCGTGGTGATGATCTGCTGCAGACCGAGCTGGCCCGCCGTCCACACCATTAGCGATCCGGCCAGCACATAGGGCCATTTGCCCTGGAGGCAGGCCCAGATCAGCACCGGTGCGAAGATCATGTAGACAATGTATTGCGGCAGGATGTCCATGAACGTCGGCTGGAACACAAATGTGGCGACGGCGGCCAGACGCAGCGGGTCGTCGAACGATGTCGTGCCCAGCCAGTTGTACCACACCCGCGCTGCGTCCGGCAGGATCATGCGTGCCACCAGCGCCACCATGACGATGCCCATGGCATAGCGGTAAAGCTCGAAGGCCCGGGCCCAGATAAGCTGGCGCCCGGTCTCGTAGCCGGTCTTGAGCATCTTGCGGGCATAGACCATGCCGATGATCAGCCCTGACAGGAAGACGAAACCCTGCGCATCCTCAACAAAGGCGAATTGGCGGTGGTTGACTTCCATCAGCCAGTAGTCACCGACAAAGACGAGATGGTTGATGAGCATGAAGACAAGAAAGTAGCCTCGCATGCCGTCTATGATGTCGAACCGTTTCAAGGCGCCGGCGCTCCGTCTGCTGGAGGGACAAGCCGCTGAAACGGCACAACCCTGCTGAACTAAACATCCGCCCCGAACCCTCAAACGCAGGAGGAACCGGTCGGTTCCGTTTCGATGGTGCGATGCAAAAGCCGATCGATGATGGGCGGGAATTTCGGTCGGACCGTGACCATCCTATGACAATCACATGTCGGTTTTCTGACAGGATCGATGCAATAGACGCCTGCCCCTATACAAATTGCCCTGCGCGCAGTATGAGGCAGCATGAATTTGCCTGCGGCCTCCGGCGGCGGCGACCTATTGCTTGCCCGGCCCACGGGCGCACGAAACATCAGAGCCCTTGCGCTCTCATTCCGAAAGACCAAAAATGACAGAGTTCGAAGGCATCGTTCCGTCGATCGCCCAGGCGTTGAGCAAACGCGGCTACACAGATTTCACCCCGGTCCAGAAGGCGGTCATCGCGCCCGAGCTTGACGGCAAGGACGCGCTCGTTTCCGCCCAGACCGGCTCCGGCAAAACCGTGGCTTTCGGCCTCGCGCTGGCTCCGACGTTGCTCGACGGCCAGGAACGTTTTGGCCGCGCTGGCCAGCCACTGGCCCTCGTCGTTGCCCCGACGCGCGAACTGGCCCTGCAGGTCAAGCGCGAGCTGGAATGGCTCTATGAGCTCACCGGTGCCCGCATCGCCTCCTGCGTCGGCGGCATGGACATGCGCAGCGAACGGCGCGGCCTCGAACAGGGCGCCCACATCGTCGTCGGCACACCCGGCCGCCTCTGTGACCACGTCCGCCGTGCCGGTCTCGACATGTCGCAGCTGCGCGCCGTCGTGCTTGACGAGGCCGACGAGATGCTCGATCTCGGCTTCCGCGAAGATCTTGAGTTCCTGCTCGATGCAGCTCCGGTCGAGCGCCGCACGCTGATGTTCTCGGCGACCGTGCCGCGCACCATCGCCAATCTGGCCAAAAGCTACCAGCGCAATGCCGTGCGCATCTCGACGGCCGCCGAACAGAAGCAGCATGTCGATATCGACTATCGCGCCCTGACCGTCGCCCCGGCCGACCGGGAAAACGCCATCATCAACGTTCTGCGTTTCTATGAGGCAAAAAACGCGCTGGTGTTCTGCTCCACCCGCGCCGCCGTCAACCATCTGACCGCCCGCTTCAACAATCGCGGCTTCTCCGTCGTCGCCATGTCGGGCGAACTGTCGCAAAACGAACGCACCCACGCGCTGCAGGCCATGCGCGACGGCCGCGCCCGCGTCTGCATCGCCACCGATGTTGCCGCCCGCGGCATCGACCTGCCCGGCCTCGAGCTCGTGGTTCACGCCGATCTGCCGAGCAACCCGGAAACGCTGCTGCACCGCTCCGGCCGCACAGGCCGCGCCGGCAACAAGGGCGTCAGCGCGCTGATCGTGCCCAACAATGCCCGCAAGAAGGCCGAGCGCCTGCTGCGCGATGCCAGCATCAATGCGACCTGGGCAAAGCCGCCATCGGCCGACGAGGTCACCCGCCGCGATGACGAGCGCATTCTCGCCGATCCGGCTTTCACCGAGCCGCTGCGCGAGGAAGAACAGGATTTCGTTCGCGAACTCTTGGGTAAACACGGCCCCGAACAGGTCGCCGCCGCCTTCCTGCGGCTTTACCGCGTTGGCCGTTCGGCGCCGGAAGACCTAATGGACGTGCCGTCCTTCACGCCGTCTAACGACAGCCGCCCGCGCGAATTCAGCTCGGAGCCCCGGGCACCGCGCGGCGATTTTGGCGACAGCGTCTGGTTCTCGCTGTCGGCCGGCCGCAAGCAGAATGCCGAACCGCGCTGGCTGATCCCGATGCTCTGCCGCATCGGCCGCATCACCAAACAGGAAATCGGCGCCATCAAGATGCAGCAGGACGAGACCTACGTCGAAATTGCCGCTGACTGGGCCGACCGTTTCGTCGAGGCCATCGGTCCGAAGAAGGCGCTCGAAAAGGGCATCATCGTTACGCAGCTCGACCGCATGCCCGATATCAGCCGCGCGCCGTCCTCAAAGCCCTATGCGAAGAAGAACAACGACGAGCGTCCATCCGGTGGGTTTGGCGACGACCGGCCGAAGCGCAAGTTCGACAAGAAGCCGGGTGCCGCTCCGGCCTTCAACGCCGGCGACAAGAAGGACTCCAAGCCCTGGACCAAGAAGCCGGGCAAACCCGCTTTCGACAAGCCCGCCTTTGAAAAGCCCCTCTTTGAGAAAAAAGGCGCGCCAAAGCCGCACCGCAAGGGCACCAAGGCAAACTGACATTTGAACCTGCCGGTCTCGCCCCAGTGGACGGGACCGGCGCCGTCACGTTGCCCGTGACAGCCTCCCTGCGATCCGCTAAACCATGGTCCGAACATGTAGAGCGCGCCGCCCTGGCGCCTGACCAACCGGCCATTTCATTTCCATGACCACAGTCACCGACCCGATCGCCAATCTCGCCACTCTCATCCGATGCCCGTCCGTCACGCCTGCCGAAGGCGGCGCCCTGTCGGCGATCGCGGCCATGCTGACGCCGCTCGGCTTCACCGTCGAGCGGGTCACGGCGCGCGAAGAGGGCACGCCGGATATCGAGAACCTCTATGCCCGCCTCAGCGGCAACGGCCCGCACCTGATGTTTGCAGGACACACCGATGTCGTGCCGGTGGGTGACGAAGCCGCCTGGACGCATGGACATTTCTCCGCAGATATCGTCGATGGCGAAATGTATGGCCGCGGTGCCGTCGACATGAAGGGGGGCATTGCCTGCTTCATCGCTGCCGTCGCCCGCCATATCGAAAAGAACGGTCCGCCGACCGGTTCCATCTCGTTCCTGATAACAGGCGACGAAGAAGGCCCGGCGATCAACGGCACGGTCAAGCTTCTGCAATGGGCCGCCGAAAAGGGCGAGACCTGGGATGCCTGCATCGTCGGTGAGCCGACCAACCCGGATCAGCTGGGCGACATGATCAAGATCGGCCGGCGCGGCTCCGTCTCCGGCACCATCACGGTCAAAGGTGTCCAGGGCCACGCCGCCTACCCGCATCTGGCCGACAATCCGGTCCGCAGCATCATCCAGCTTGCCGATGCGCTGATGCATCCGCCCTTCGACGAAGGAACGGAGAATTTCCAGCCCTCAAACCTCGAAGTCACAACGATCGACGTGGCGAACCGCGCCGTCAACGTCATCCCGGCCAAGGCAACGGCAAGCTTCAACATTCGCTTCAACGATACCTGGACGGCCGAGACGGTCATGGCGGAAATCCACAATCGGCTCGACCGCGCCTCGGTGCGCGAAAAGCTGCGTCCCGCCCGCGCGCCCGTCAGTTACGATATCGTCTGGGGCGAACGGCCAAGCCACGTCTTCCTGACGCGCGACGAGGCGCTGACTGCATCCTTGTCGCAGGCGATTGAAACCGTGACAGGCCGTGTGCCGAAACTCTCGACCACAGGCGGCACGTCGGATGCCCGCTTCATCAAGGACTACTGCCCGGTCGTGGAGTTCGGTCTGGTCGGCCAGACCATGCACATGGTCGATGAACGCGTCGCCGTTGCCGATCTCGAAACGCTGACGACCATCTACGAAACCTTCGTCCAGCGCTGGTTTGGCCATGCCGGGGTTTGAAGAGGTTCAGCGCTACCTGACCGGACTCTGGCTGCTGGTTCGCAACGAAGCCGAAGGCTTTGCCTGGCTGGATTTCAGTCTGCAGGGCACGTTCCGCTCCTTCTGGGCTATCGTCTGGTGCCTGCCGGCCATGGCGGTGACCTGGGCCTCCTGGCGGATGTTTTATCTGGCGAACATGCCGGCGGGCACTGCGACCGGCCCCAGCTTTTTCGTCAAGCTCCTGCTCATCGATCTGGTCTGTTGGCTGTTGCCGCTGTTGCTCATCGCCGCAATCGCCCGCCCGCTCGGCTTCTCGCGCGCACTCGGGCCGATCGTCGTGGCGACAAACTGGCTGTCTCTGCCGCTGTCCTATGCGATGGTCATCCCCGCCGTCCTGCGGCTGCTGATCTCCGACAGCGAGGAATTCACCAGCCTGCTCTGGCTGTTGCTGCTGGTCGGGGCGATCGCCGCCCTGTTCCGGCTGCTGAAGATGATCACCGGAAACCAGACCCTGCTCGCTGCCGCCATCACCGCCATCTTCATCCTGCCTCCGATGATGGTGGGCGATGTGCTGCAACGGCTGCTGGGCATCATTCCCGGTTGATCCCGACAGTCAGTAGGCCGAACCGTCGGATCCGTCCAGCGTGTGGCGTTCGGTGCCCTCCAGCGGCGGATTGAAGACGCTGACCAGCACCAGATCATTGTCCGGGCCACCGCGCAGAATATGTTTGTCGTGCTGGTCGAGCACATAGATATCGCCAGGCTTGATCGGGTGTTTGTTCCCGTTCATGTCCTCGACCTCTCCGTCTCCGGCGATGCAATAGCAAGCTTCCTTGTGACGGCGATATTCGAGCAGGGATTCGCTCCTTGCCCGCACCACTGTGTGGCACACCGTGAACCCCACCCCATCATGCCGGGTGATCAGGCGATGGCTTGTGCCATTGCCCCAGTCCACAAAAAACTCACCGGCCTCGACCGTCTTCAGGTTTCTAACAAACATTTCCATCTCCCTATCTGCAACAGATCTGTCAATACTGCTTACGAATGGCAATGATCAAATGATCGATTTAAACGGACCATGTGAGGAATTTAGACAGGATGAAGCTGCCTCCCCTGAATGCACTGCGGGCTTTCGAAACCGTCGCGCGGCACTTGAGCTTTTCGCGCGCGGGCGACGAGCTCAGCATCACCCATTCAGCCGTCAGCCATCAGATCAAGCGCATCGAACAATGGCTGGGACGGCCGCTGTTCGACCGCAATCCGGTCGGCGTCACGCTGACACCGGCAGGCACGATCCTGTCGCAGTTTTTGACACCGAGTTTCATGGCCATGGCGGAACTGTGTGCGCGGTTGAAAACCGAGCCGGTGCGGCCAGTCCTGACGATCGGCTGCATTCCGTCGATTGCCAGCCGCTGGCTCATTCCGAACCTGCCGGATTTCGCGAACCTTCATCCCGACATCGAGATCCAGGTTCAGTATGCGACGGCCCAGCAGCGGTTTTCGCCCGCCAGCCACGACGTGCTGATCACGCTGGGCGAAGACGGACCGGCCGCCATGAGCACCACGAAACTTTTTTCCCGCGCCAACCGGCCCGTCTGCAGCCCGCACTATCTCGCCCGCCACGGAAAGCTGGATACGCCGTTGGCCCTGTCACGGGCACAGTTGCTGCATGACGAGACGCGTCAGGGCTGGGAGGAGTGGTTCCGCGTGGCAGGCGCGCCGCAGCCGGAGGTGATGACGGGGCCGGTCTTCCAGGACTTCAACCTCTTGGCGACAGCCCTGATCGCCGGCCATGGCGTTGCCCTTTGCCCGACAGCCGTGTTCCGCGCCGAACTTGAGCATGGCGACCTGGTGATCGTCTCCGATATCGAGACGCAATCGGACAAAAGCTACTTCATGATCACCGATTCCAGCGTCTCGCGACAGACAGCCGCGTTTACCGCCTGGTTTGCCGGCGTTGCGGCTGTGCAGCGGGAGGAAATCAGTAGTCGACCCGCATGAAATAGAGCCCGTCCGGCGGCGCCACCGGGCCGCAGGCGGTGCGATCCCGGGCCTCGAGTGCCGCGCGCACATCGTCCGGCGTCCAGCGGCCATCACCCACCAGCTTCAGCGTCCCGGCAAACGAGCGGATCTGGTTGTGCAGAAAGCTCTGCGCCGTCGCATGGATTTCGATCCGGTCGCCGTCCCGGGTGACGTCCAGCCGGTCCAGTGTGCGGATGGGGCTGTTCGCCTGGCAATGGGTGGCGCGAAAGGTCGTGAAATCATGACGGCCGACCAGCGTCTGGGCGGCTTCATGCATGGCCTCGTGATCCAGCGGCTTTGCCACCCACCAGGCCTGTCGCGCTTCCAGCGCCAGCGGCGAGGCGCGCTGGATGATGCGGTAGATATAGTGGCGGCGGGTCGCGGAAAACCGTGCGTCGAAGGTCTCCGGCACTTCGACGGCATCGAGAATGGAGATGCGGTTGCCCGCCCGGCCGAGATAGGAGTTAAGCGCGTTGCGTACCGTCTCTACCGGCCAGTCCTTGGTCAGGTCCACATGCGCCACCTGCCCACGCGCATGCACGCCGCTGTCGGTTCGCCCCGCCCCGCGCACAGAGACCGTCTCCCCGGTGAATTTGAGCACAGCCAGTTCGATGGCGCCCTGCACCGAAAGCCCGTTGTCCTGCCGCTGCCAGCCCACATAGGCCGAGCCGTCATATTCGATGGTCATCCGGAAACGCGGCATCAGGACACCTTCGTGCCTGGGGGCATCGGAAAGCCGCGCAAGAACTCAGCCGCATCCAGCGGCTTGCCACCGGCCTTCTGAAGCCGCAACAGGCGCACTGCGCCACGGCCGCAGGCGATCGTCAGCCGGTCGTCGAGAATCGTTCCGGGCGTGCCATTGCCTTCGGCGGGTTCCGACTGCAGCACCTTCACCCGCTCCATCCGGCCGGAAAACTCCGCCTCGAACCAGGCGCCGGGAAAGGGCGAGAGACCGCGAATGTGGTTGTGCACATCCGTGGCGTCCCGGGAAAAATCGATCCGCGTCTCGCCCTTGTCGATCTTGGCGGCGTAGATCACCCCGTCAAATGTCTGCGGTGTCAGCGGCAGTTGGCCCTCGTCCAAAAGGTTCATCGCCTTTGCCATCAGTTTGCCGCCCGTCTGCATCATCCGGTCGTGCAACTCACCCGCCGTCATCGCCTCGCCGATCGGCACGCGCTCGGTCAGCGCCACCGGCCCTGTATCCAGCCCCTTGTCCATTTTCATGACCATCATGCCGGTTTCGCGATCGCCGGCCATGATGGCGCGCTGTAAGGGTGCTGCCCCACGCCAGCGCGGCAGCAGGGAAGCGTGACCATTGTAGCAGCCAAGCCGCGTGCCGTTAAGAATGGCCTCCGGCAGCAGCAATCCATAGGCAACGACGACGGCGACATCCGCATCGAGGTCGATAAAAGCCTGCCGGTCGGTCTCGGCCTTGAAATTGATAGGTGTGAAAACCGGTATGCCCAGCAGTTCGGCTGCCTGATGCACGGGCGACTTTTGCAAATCCAGTCCGCGCCGGCCGCCGGGTCTTGGCGGCTGCGAATAGGCGGCAACAATCTGATGCCCGGCGGCTGCGAGCGCTGCCAGCGTCGGCACGGAAAACTCCGGCGTTCCCATAAAGATGATGCGAAGCGGCATCTGCCCGCGCTCCCGTTGCTGATCAGGCCCCTTCAAACGGGTTTACCAGCTTCAAATCAAGCCCTTCGAAATCTTTTGTATTGCGCGTCGCCAGGACCGCACCGTTCGAAAGGCATATGGCGGCGATCATTGCATCCTGAACCGAGATCGGTCGGCCATCACTTTCGCGGCTGGCGCGGATGCGGCCAGTGGTCCTTGCTGCCAACGTGTCCAGTGGCAAAATCCTGTCCTCGAAATGCCGTGCCAGCAATTCTTCGACGATACGAATGTAGCGATCCGAACCTGTCCCCGCAAACCAACGACTGACATTGTGATCGGCTTTCGGCTTGCTGATTTCGGAAATGATGTTCGTATCAAGAACGATCATTCGAAGCTTTCAAGCGGACGGCCGAAGTCGCTTTTTCGCTCGGTCTCGATCTCGTCCATGATCTTCGCAAATTCGTCGCCGTCATCGATGAGAAGTGTCGCCCGCAGTACCGTCCAAGCAGAGGCGGGCGCGGTGGATCGCGCGGCTTCTTCAGCGACGATGCCGCGCCACAGAAGCTCCTTGGCTTTCTCTGACAGACTGAGCCCGGGACGTTCCGCCGATGCGGCCAGCTTCTTTTTCAGAGCGTCCGGAATATTCCGGATGAGCAGGTCGGCTACGAACGCTCCATTATGCTATCGCCGATATCATAATGCGTTTCGACGTGTTTTTAAATCTGCTGAGAGACGTCAAACCTTGGCGGTGCGGCCCTTGGCAAACTTGGTGAATTTCTTCACCACCATCTCGCGCTTCAGCCGGGAGATATGGTCGATGAACAGCACGCCGTTGAGGTGGTCGATCTCGTGCTGCAGGCAGGTGGCGAGCAGCCCGTCCGCCTCGATCACCTGCTCCTTGCCATCGCCATCCAGATGTTTCAGCGTGATGGAAGCAGGACGCTCCACTTCGGCATAATAGTCCGGGATCGACAGGCAGCCCTCCTCATAGACCGAGCGCTCGTCCGACGACGTCAGAATTTCCGGGTTGATGAAGATTTGCGGCTGCTTCTCTTCGCCTTCCTTGGCAATGTCGATGACGAGCATGCGGCGCGGCACGCCAATCTGCACGGCGGCAAGGCCGATGCCCGGTGCGTCGTACATCGTCTGCAGCATGTCGGCAGCCAGACGCCGGATTTCGGCATCGACGCTTTCCACAGGCCGGGAAACGTCGCGGAGAAGGGGATCGGGAAGAAGGATCAGCGGCTTTATGGTCATGGGTTTCCATTAGCGCAGGATTTGCCGATTTGGAATTCCGGATTGCGAAGTTTTTCGCCTCTTTTTACCGGCCAAACCACGGCTTTCCATCGGCAGACCTGGGGATGCCGCCATCCCGTTCTTGTTTTGATCTGGTATTCAAACGCGAATCTGCTAGGGTTTTGAGCATGGAACCCATTGCAATCTCCTTCGACCAGCCCCTCCTTCTCATCGGCACTGTGCCCGTCACGTTGGGCGCAATCCTCATCGCACTTGCGGTCGTCATGGTCCTATTCGTGATTTTTTCCCGGGTGCGCCATGCCCGCAAGCTGGAGCAGGAGGAGCGCCATGCGCTGGACGCGGAAATGCGCATGGCCGCCATCCTTGCCGCCCAGACGGAAATGCAGGGACGCCTCGCGGCCATGACAGACGTTTTCGGCGCGCGCCAGTCGGAGCTCAACCAGTCGATCAACCAGCGCATCGACGGCATGACGCACCGGCTCGGCGCCTCGATCACCGAGCAGACAAAGTCGACGCACGAAAACCTCCGCCACCTGCAGGAACGTCTTGCGGTCATCGACACGGCCCAGAATAACATCCAGGCGCTGGCCAAGGACGTTGTCGGCCTGCAGTCCATCCTGTCGAACAAGCAGACGCGCGGCGCCTTCGGCCAGTCGCGCATGGAAACCATCGTGGCCGACGGCCTGCCCATGGGCGCCTATGCCTTCCAGCAGACCCTGTCGAATGGCGCCCGGCCGGATTGCACCGTGCGCATGCCCAATGACCAGCCGGTCCTGGTCATTGATGCCAAGTTTCCATTGGAGGCCTGGAATGCAATCCGCGCCGCCACGGATCCGGACGCCGCCAAGATTGCTGGTGTGCAGTTTCGCCGTGACATGGACGTGCACATCAAGGACATTTCGGAAAAATACCTGATTACGGGCGAAACCCAGGACACGGCCTTCCTCTTCGTGCCGTCGGAATCGATCTTTGCCGAAATCCACGAGCATTTCGAAGGCATCGTCCAGAAGGCGCACCGGGCGCGGGTGATCATCGTATCGCCCTCGCTGCTGATGCTGTCGATCCAGGTCATTCAGGCGATCCTGCGCGATGCGCGCATGCGCGAGCAGGCCCATCTCATTCAGGGCGAGGTCATCCGGCTGATGGAAGACCTCTCGCGGCTGGACGATCGTGTCCGCAAGCTGCAGGGTCATTTCTCCATGGCACAGAAAGACGTCGAACTGATCCTGACCTCGTCCGACAAGCTGACCAAGCGCGGCTCGAAGATCGAGGCCATGGAATTTGAAGGCTCCTCAACGGCCGTTGCGACTGAAACCGGTGATGCTGGGCTGCGGCATGTCGAGAGTAGAACGGGCTCTTTAAAACTACGCGTGGTTGACGAAGACTGATCAAGTCGGGCACTGTCACGGCCAGATTTCGCCACAAGCCAGATTTCACCACAAGAATGTCTAGCCGGGATAGGCCGCCATGATCACAGTTCTGGGCTCCATCAATATGGATCTGATTGCCACCACTGCGCGGCTGCCAAAACCTGGCGAAACGGTGGCGGGCAGCAGCTTCTCCACAGCTGCAGGCGGCAAGGGGGCCAACCAGGCGCTGGCGGCCCGGCGGGCTGGCGCATCCGTTCGCATGGCCGGTGCTGTGGGTGACGATCCCTTCGCCACCGAGGCGCTGACCCTGCTGACCAATGCCGGAACAGATCTTTCGCAGGTCCGCATCGCCCCCGAGCCGACCGGCACCGCGCATATTCTTGTCGACCGTAAGGGCGAGAATGTCATCGTCATCGTTGCTGGCGCCAACGCCGTCGTCGATGAGACGATTGCCAAAAAGGCGGTCGATCAGATGGCGCGCGGCGATATTCTCATGCTCCAGCTGGAAATTCCGCCGGCCTCTGTGGAGACGGCGCTGACGCTGGCAAAGGCCAAGGGCGTGATCTCGGTGATCAACATCGCGCCGCTGACACCGGAGGCCGCACGTCTTGGCGGCATGGCCGATATCGTCATTGCCAATGAGACGGAATTTGAGCTTCTGGCCGGACAGAGTGGCATGACGGCCGGGGAGCGCGAGGCCGCCATGGAGCGTATCCATGCCGAGACGGCTCAGACCCTGATTGTCACGCTCGGCGCCGATGGTGTCGTCGCCATTCGCAAGGGCACACTCATCCATGCCAAGGGCCTTGTTGTCGAACCGGTCGATACAGTGGGGGCCGGGGATACGTTCTGCGGCTACCTGGCTGCAGGCCTCGATGCCGGTCTGGCTTTCGCCGATGCGCTGAGGCGCGCAGCCATTGCCGGCTCGCTTGCCTGCACCAAACACGGCGCGCAGCCCTCAATCCCTATGGCGGCAGCGGTCGAAAAGCACCTTTGAACGCGGTCGCGCTAATCAATGTCTGGAAAGTGGCGTGAAAACGCCATCTTCCGCTCCGGCAACGACGCAATTTCTTGTAAAAATCATCATTGAAGTTTTAACGTTTCTTAGCCCGGTGTTGGCCGTTTTTTAACGCCTCGGGCCATAAAACGGGTTTGACGATAAAGCCCCGAAAGTTCGGGCTCAATCACCGCGTTGCCCTAGGGCAGGCCGAGCTCCATGATGGAGCATCCCCCATTTCATTGTTGACGCTGCGGCCGAAACGCCGTTGTCCCTCCGACGTACGAGGAATCCCATGTCTGCGTTCAAGCCGAAGTCCCTTGCAACGAAACTGATCCTGGTTACCGGGTCGACAATTGCGCTGGTGCTGCTCGCGTCCAATCTGGTCCTGATTTCCCAGACACAGGACCGGGTGGAGACCCTGGTGTTCGATCAGGCCCGCACCGAAGCAAAGGCAATTGCCTCCGATATCGCCGGCCAGGTCGGCGAACTTTCGAGCGCCGCCCGCACGATGACCGGCGTCATCGGCCGCAGTCATGCCGGCAAGTCGATGGACCGTCCAGGGACGATCAATATCCTGAAGGCCAATCTCGAACAGAATCCTTTCGCCTTCGGCAGCTGGTTTGCCGAAGAGGCCAAGGCCTTCGACGGCCGCCAGGAAGACGTGATCGACAAGCTGGAACTCGGCGGCAATGCCCAAGGTATCTTCACGCCCTACTGGTCGAAAGATCGCAACGGCAACGCCCAGCTGAGCACATTTGAGGCCAAGTACGGCGACGAATGGTATGCATTGGCGGCAAAAACCGGCAAGGGAGCCATCACCAAGCCTTATGTTGCTGAAGGAACCGATGTTCCCACGACCATGAGCTCGATCGCCTATCCGGTGATGTCCGATGGCAAGTTCATCGGTGTCGGCGGCGTCGATATCTCGCTGGCCTCGCTGGCCGAAAATCTTGCCAAGCTGCGCCCGTTCGAATCCGGCCGCGTCATGCTGGTCTCGCAGGATTTCAAATGGCTGGTCGGTCCCAATCCCGATGCCATGATGAAGGACTATGATGGCGACAGCGCCGAGACCGTCAAGGCGGCGCTCGCGAACAACACCGGCGGCACGATCCTCGATATCACCGGCGCCGAAGGCGAGAAGTATGATCGCCTCGTCTATCCGTTCGCCCTTCCGGGCCTGAATGCCAACTGGGTTGTTCTGGTCGATGTGCCGCAGGCCGCCATTGCTGCCCCGATCATGGCGCAGACCACGATGATGGTCATCGGTGGCATCATCGTGCTCTTTGCCGTTCTCGCAGGTCTTTGGCTCGCCGTGCGCCGCTTCGTGCAGTCGCCGCTGGCCGGTCTCGTCAAGGATGTCCAGCAGCTGAGCAACGGTGAATACAAAGCACCCGTCGCTGGTCAGGACCGCAGTGACGAAACAGGCTCCGTCGCCAAGGCTCTCGAAGGTTTCCGCCACCAGCTGGCCGACTCCGCCCGCCTCGAAGATGAAGCCCGCCGTGCGCGTGAGCAGGCCGATACGGATCGCAGCCAGTCGGAAACCGACCGGGCAGAGGCGAACGCCACGCAGCGCGAAGTCGTTGCCCGCCTTGGCGCCGGTCTGTCGCATCTCTCCAACGGTGATCTGGCTTACAGGATTGCCGAAGACTTCCCCGGCGAATATGCGCAGCTGAAGCGCGACTTCAATGCGGCCATGGAAAGCCTTGAAGAGACGATCCAGACGGTTAACAGCTCCGTCAGCAACATCGGCAATGGCACCAGCGAAATCAGCAATGCCGCCAATGACCTGTCGCACCGCACCGAACAGCAGGCAGCCAGCCTTGAAGAGACGGCAGCGGCGCTCGACCAGCTGACGTCGCAGGTCAATTCCAGCGCCGACAATGCCAAGGTTGCCGCCGGCACGGTCGATGCGGCCAGCAGCGATGCGGGCCAGTCGGGCGAAATCGTCCAGAAGGCGATTGCCGCTATGAAGGGCATCGAGCAATCCTCCGGCGAAGTCAGCCGCATCATCGGCGTCATCGACGAGATCGCCTTCCAGACCAACCTGCTGGCGCTGAACGCCGGTGTTGAAGCGGCCCGCGCAGGCGATGCAGGCAAGGGTTTTGCCGTCGTCGCGCAGGAAGTGCGGGAACTGGCGCAGCGCTCGGCCAATGCGGCCAAGGAGATCAAGGCGCTGATCAACACCTCGGCCACCCAGGTGCGCGAGGGCGTCGATCTGGTCGGCAAAGCTGGCGGCGCGCTGGAAAAGATTGCCGATCAGGTGGTACAGATCAACGGACTGATCCGCCAGATCGCCGGTTCGGCCTCCGAACAGGCCGTCGGCCTCAAGGAGATCAACTCCGCCGTCAACCAGATGGATCAGGTCACCCAGCAGAATGCGGCAATGGTTGAGGAAACGACGGCGGCCAGCATGACGCTGAACGAGGAAGCCAAGGTTCTGGGCTCTCTGGTGTCGCGCTTCCGCATTGCCCGACAGGCTCCAGGCGACATGCTCCGCCAGACGGCCGAACAGATGCGCGCGCCGGAACCGTCCACTGCCGCAGACTACCGCCGGCCTGCAGCCCGCACGTCAGTGTCCCAGACATTGGGTTCGAATGCGCTTTCCCGCGACAACTGGGAGGAATTCTGATCTCCGCAGGCGACATCCAAAACAGGAAACGGCGCCCACGGGCGCCGTTCTCGTTTTTAGACTTTCGATATGTCAGAGGCGTGCGAAACGCTCTATCAGAAGATCGAAGAATCCGTCGGAATCAACCGTCCGCATCACCTTGGCATTGTGCGGTCGCTCGGTCACCTGCCACCAGTCGACAACCGTCATGCCCACCGTCAGCGGCGAAGAAACTTCGATCTCGACATTGCAGTCGCGGCCGGAAAACAGCTCCGGCTTCAAAAGGTAGGCAATCACGGTCGGGTCGTGCAGTGGCCCGCCGTCCGACCCATACTTCTCGATGTCGAAGCGCTCGAAGAATTCCAGCATCTCGGCCATGGCCTTGGTCGCCGGCGTGCCGATATCATGAATGCGTTTGACGCGGCTCTTGTGGGTCAGCACCTGATGCGTCACGTCGAGCGGCATCATCACGATCGGAATGCCTGCGCGAAACACTACATCGGCCGCCTCCGGATCCACATAGACGTTGAACTCAGCGGCCGGGGTGATGTTGCCGCCCTCAAAAAAGCCGCCACCCATCATCACCAGTTCGCGGATGCGCGGGGCGATATCCGGCGCCTTTTGCAGCGCCATCGCAATGTTCGTCAGCGGCCCCAGCGTGCAGAGCGTCACCGTTCCGGCCTCTTCGCCGCGCAGTGTCTCGATGATGAAATCCACTGCATGACCCGGCTGTAGCGCCATGACGGGCTCGTTCAGCTCCGTGCCGTCGAGCCCGGTCTTGCCGTGCACATGTTCGGCTGTCACCAGTGCCCGTGCGATCGGCTTTTCGGCCCCGGCATAGACCTTGGCGTCTGGCCGGTTGCAGAGTTCGCAGACGATGCGCACGTTGCGGCTGGTCATCGTAAGGGGCACGTTTCCGGCAACGGCCGTCAGCCCGAGCACCGCGATGTCATCAGGGCTGCCGAAGGCGAGCATGATGGCGGCCGCATCGTCCTGCCCCGGATCCGTGTCGATGATGATCTTTCTGGGTGCCGGCATGCGTCGTCCTTCCAATGCTTTTTGCGGCGCGACTATGATTTGTGAAGCATGCGCACGCAAGCGCCTTGCGGGGATTGATCACAACTACCATATTGGACCGTGAGGATGCTGCTTGCGGGTCCGTACACAGTCGCTTGAGATGCAAGGACTAGGAAAATGAACCGGATAACTCCGTTTACCAGCCCCCTGATGCTGGGATTCGACGCGATGGAAAAGACCCTTGAGCGCATCGCCAAGGGCAATGATGGCTACCCGCCGTATAACATCGAACGCCTGGCCCGCAATGACACAACAGGACAGCCCGAGAGCCTGCGCATCACGCTGGCGGTCGCCGGCTTTTCCGAAGAAGATCTCGATGTTACGACGGAAGAAAACCAGCTGATCATTCGCGGCCGACAGGCCGACACCGGCGAGCGGGACTATCTGCATCGCGGCATCGCTGCCCGGCAGTTCCAGCGGATGTTCGTGCTGGCCGACGGCATGCGGGTCTCGACCGCCGAACTCAAGAACGGTCTGCTATCCATAGATCTAATGCGGCCGGAGCCGGCGCGTATGGTGAAGAAAATTAACATATCGGTTCCAGAATAGGATAACCGGAGCAGCGTATGCTGGCCGGTTTCTGGAAGCCACGGAGGCATCTAATGGGATTGAAGCACATCACCTCTCACCTGACGAAGAATGATCTTGCGCATCTCGGTGCCGGCGAAGTCGGTTACATCCGCAAGATTCGCTCGGAAGATGTCTCCCGCTGCTTCCCGGAAGCGCCGGACATGGATCCGGGCATAGACCTTTGGGCGCTGTTCGGCGCTGATGGCACGCCGATCCTTCTGACCGACAATCGCTCGAGCACCTTCTACAAGGCTGCCGAAGACGAGCTGCGCACCGTCAGCCTGCACTGATCCTTCCAGCCTGTCTGTTGCGGACGGGCTCGACAATTCGGCCAGCAATCATATCGTTTTGGCGCCGCGTCTACACGCGGCGGAAGGTGAGATAGGCCGACGAGCGGCCTTCTCGCCGGGCCTTGGCCTCGTAGCGTGTGCTCGGCCAGCCCTCATAGGGTGTCAGCCAGTCGGCGGCGTTTTCCGCTTGCCAGTCGAAAGCCGCGTGATCGCGGCAATGAAGCAGCGTCCAGTTCACATAGGTATCGATATCGGAAGCGAAGCAAAAAAGCCCGCCGGGCTTCAGAACGCGCGCGAACCGGTCGAGATTGACGGGAGAGACGAACCGGCGCTTCCAGTGCCGCCGCTTCGTCCAGGGGTCGGGATAGAGAAGGTCGATCTGGTCGAGACATGCAGCCGGAAGCCAGTCCAAGAGCTGCGTCGCATCGTCGTCGTGCAGACGGATGTTGCGGGCGCCGGTTTCCTCGATGCGCCCGACAAGTTTTGCCATGGAATTGACGAAGGGTTCGACACCAATGAAACCGGTAGCCGGCCGTTCGAGCGCCCGATGAATCAGGTGCTCGCCGCCGCCGAAGCCGATTTCGAGACGCAGCGTCTCGACGGGAAAATCATAAAGAGACTTCAGATCTGAAGGTGCTGCCGCTTCGAGGTTGACCCGAAGCGACGGCAGGATTGTTTCCAGATGCGTGGATTGCGCGCTCCGCAGGGGTTTCCCCTTCCGCCGGCCAAAGAATGCTTCTGTCGCCCGGCTGCGGCGCGCTTCGTCCGTCATGATCGCATCAAGCCTTGATCGCAGCCTTCAGGGCCTTGACCAGGTCAAGCTTTTCCCAGGAGAACGAGCCGTCACGGCCAGCCTTGCGGCCGAAATGGCCGTAGGATGAGGTCTTGGCGTAGATCGGCTTGTTGAGGTCGAGGTGGCGACGGATGCCCGATGGCGAGAGATCCATGCAGCTGCGGATCGCAGCTTCGATCTGGTCTTCCGAAACCGAACCCGTGCCATGCAGGTCGACATAGACAGACAGCGGTTGTGCCACGCCGATGGCATAGGACAGCTGGATCGTGCAACGGTCGGCCAGACCGGCGGCAACGACGTTCTTGGCAAGGTAGCGCGCCGCATAGGCGGCCGAACGGTCGACCTTGGTCGTGTCTTTGCCCGAAAATGCGCCGCCGCCGTGCGGAGCCGCACCGCCGTAGGTGTCGACGATGATCTTGCGGCCGGTCAGGCCGGCATCGCCGTCAGGGCCGCCGATGACGAACTTGCCGGTCGGGTTGATGTACCACTTGCAATCGCCGGCAATGGTGATGCCGGTCAGCGCTTCGCGGATATAAGGCTCGACGACGGCGCGAACCTTCTTGGAATCCCAGCTCTCGTCGAGATGTTGGGTCGACAGAACGATCGAGTCGACCGCTTCCGGCTTTCCATCGACATAGCGCACAGTGACCTGGCTCTTGGCGTCTGGGCCAAGCTTGCCGGCATCGCCTTCGCCCTTCTTGCGGGCGGTGGCAAGCAGCTGCAGGATCAGGTGCGAATAATAGATAGGGGCCGGCATGAGCTCGGCGGTTTCGCGGCAGGCGTAACCGAACATGATGCCCTGGTCGCCGGCGCCTTCGTCACCCTGCTTGTCGGCAGCGCTATCAACGCCCTGGGCAATATCGGCCGACTGCGAATGCAGCAGCACGTCGATCTTGGCGGTCTTCCAATGGAAGCCGGCCTGTTCGTAGCCGATATCGCGGATCGCCTTGCGGGCGGCCGACTTGAACTTCGACGGGTTGATGACGTCGTTGCCGTCCTTGTCCTTCTTCATCAGGCTGGCCGGCAGGCGCACTTCACCGGCGATAACGACGCGGTTTGTCGTGGCAAGGGTCTCGCAAGCGATGCGCACTGTCCAGGGATCGACGCCGGTCTTGGCGGCTTCGCGATAGACCAGATCGACGATTTCGTCGGAGATCCGGTCGCAGACCTTGTCTGGATGACCTTCGGCGACCGATTCGCTGGTGAACATGTAATTGCTGCGCATGCGGGATTCCCCTCAATGAAAACGATAGGCACGTTGTTAGTCAGTCGCTGTTCAAAAAACAAGGACACAACGACATGGATATATCTTTATATCATGGAGGAAAGCTCAATTTCGGTGATTTTCTGGTAGAATTTTTCAGTGTGGGAAATTGCACACAGCAAAAAGGCGGCCTAAGCCGCCTCATGCCGAATAGGCCGTTGCTACCCGCTTATTCGCTGTCTGCTTCGGCTGCCAGTGCTTTGACAAGGTCCACAAGCTTGCGACGGACTTTAGGATCGGTGATCTTTACGAAGGCGCGATTGAGCTGCAGCCCTTCAGACGACGACAGAAAATCCACCACATAATTGGAGCTCGACGCTTCCGCCATGCCGGCAGCGCCGGACGAATTGTCACCCGGTGCATCTTCAAAAAAGAAGGAAACCGGTACATTCAATATATTAGATATGTTTTGCAGACGGCTTGCACCAACGCGATTGGTGCCTTTTTCGTATTTCTGAATCTGTTGGAAAGTAATGCCAAGGCTTTCGCCCAGTTTTTCCTGGCTCATGCCAAGCATTGTGCGGCGCAACCGGATACGGCTTCCGACGTGGATGTCGATAGGGTTGGGCTTCTTCTTGTTTTCGATCATGACAAAGGTCCTAACATGCGGTTTTTTACATTGCTCCCATAACCTGGACTTTTGCACGGAGCAGTCTGCATCCTTGGGGCATGCAGACCAATTGGTGAGCTCGTAACATAGGTGAAGATCACTGGTCTGCGGCACTATGCAATTTTAGGGGTTTTTGGTCAATTATCCCTGGAAATAAAACCTGAGCGGGAAATCAGCGCAACCAAAAAACCTAGTGATGCTAATATTGTATATATCAAATTGCGTGATGAATTGCCGTGATCCAACGGCATCTTTCCAGGCAGGGTGGCGTCGAAATAGCCTTTGGCGTCGTAACCAAGGCCCTCGACGATTTGGCCCCTGGCGTCGATCATCGCGGTGATGCCGTTGTTGGCGACGCGAATCATCGGCAGCCCGCTTTCAACCGCCCGAAGGCGTGCTTGCTGGAAATGCTGGTAAGGACCGGGTGAATTGCCGAACCAGGCGTCGTTGGTAATGTTGAGAAGCGCGTCCGTCCCGGCTGCGGCGCTCTCAATCTCATGGGGAAAAATCGCCTCGTAGCAGATCAGCGGGTAAAAGCTGCGTCCTTGTGGAAGAGCGAGGGGATTGTGCACGGACGCTGCCGAATAACCCCCGGGCATGGCGACGGGATCGACGCCCCACGAGCGCAGGAGGGACTGAAACGGCATATATTCGCCGAATGGCACGAGGTGAACCTTGTCCGCAGCAGTGATGATCTGTCCCTTGTCGTCGATGGCATAGATCGAATTGTAGTAGCGCGGTTCCTGCTCCGTTCCGCTTTCTTCCGTTCGCACGGCTCCGGCCAGCAGCACCTGTCCATCCTGAAGCACATCGGCGATCCGTAGCAGCGCATCGGGATTTTCGGTCAGAATGAACGGAACGGCGGTTTCCGGCCAGACGATCACATCAGGGCGCTTGCCGCCTTCCGCAGGCACTGCCGCCGTCATCGCCAGATGCGCCTCGAAAACGGAAAGGCGGCTGGAATTGTCGAGTTTTTGCGACTGGTCGATCGCCGGCTGAACCAGCCTGACGAGGGTCTGCTGGCTCGGGTCGATGGGTGGCTTTTCGATGTAGAGCGAATAGGCGCCGTAGCCGAAATGGGCTGCCGCCACCAAACCGGCCAGCGTCAGGCCGATGCGGGCACCTTTGATGGTTCCAAGCAGGGCCGGCGCGGCAAAGACAAACACCGCCAGCATGCTCATCGCATCCATGCCCATCACCCGGTCCGACTGCATCATCAGTGGCACCGGCATTGCCGTGTAGCCGATGGCATTCCAGGGAAAGCCGGTGAAGACGAAGCTGCGCGCCCATTCGACAAGACCGAAAGCCGCCGCCAGTGCAAAAATCCGCCCCACGCCATCCGACCATAGCGCACGGGCAAGGGCCGTTGCGATCCCGTAGAAAATCGCAAGACCGGCCGGAAGGCCGACGACCGCCAGCGGCAGCGCCCATGCGAAGTCTTCCGCCTCGACCAGGAGCGCATTGCCGATCCACCAGAGGCCGCCGAGAAAATACCCGAAGCCGAACCACCAGCCGATGAAGAAGGCGGGCAGGAGCCGCCGGAGCCGTCCCGCATCCGGATTGCCGGAAGCGCCGTCCAGCAGCCAGACGAGAACCGGAAAAGAGATGAAACAGGCGGCAAATATGCCGAAGGGCGCGAGGGCGAGAACGCTGACCAACCCGGCGAGAAAGGCGGTGAGCCCGCGTTTCCAGCCCCACAGAAGCATGATCCTGCCCGCAAGCCGCTGCATGCTGTCCCCTTCCGAAAGTCCCCGAATCAGCGGTCAGTGTTCCAAAAAACAAAGCCCGTGTCTCTGTGGACCGTCAGCAGCATCCTGCGCAAGCGGGATTGCATATTGCCGGTGTTCGCTAGCGGTCGGCAGAGCCGGTTTTGTCCTCGGGGTGGGATGCCGCTGCTGCGTCTGAATCGGCTTTGATGGTCACGCGGCGCCGGGCCGGCGGGCGTTTTCGGGTGATGCGCACGCGCTTGACCCGGCGGGGATCGGCGTCAAGAACATGAAACTCGAAGCCTGGAACGGCCTGCACCACCTCGCCGCGAACCGGAATGCGGCCAAGGGCGGCAAAGATCAGTCCGCCCAGCGTATCAACCTCCTGCATCTGTTCGCGAATGTCGAAATCGGGGCCGATCGCTTCGGCGATTTCCTCAAGCTCAATGCGCGCATCCGCGATGAAGACGTCGTCCGACGAGCGCGTGAACATCGCCTCCTCGTCGTCATGTTCGTCCTCGATGTCGCCGACGACCATTTCGACGATGTCTTCCAGCGAGGCCAGCCCGTCCGTGCCGCCATATTCGTCGATGACGAGCGCCATCTGCGTCCGATCGGCCTGCATCCGCGCCATCAGATCGGAGGCGAGCATCGAAGGCGGAACGAACAGAACCTTGCGGACGATGCCGGCTTCCGCCAGCGATTTGCCGAGATCGACGCGAGCAAGATCGAAATTCGCTTTGACGGCGCGCAGCGGCTTGTCAGCTGTCGGTGCCAGATCGGCGGCGATGGCGCGTGCTGCGGACTTGGGTTTTGCGCCGGCACGCCGCTTGTTGCGCGCCTGCTTGGTGACATAGGCGAGCAGGTCGCGAATGTGCACCATGCCGCGCGGATCGTCGAGGCTTTCAGCATAGACCGGCATGCGCGAGCGGCCGGATTCCTCGAAGATGATCATCAATTCGCCGATGGTGATTTCCTGGTCGACCGCCTCGATATCGGCGCGCGGCACCATCACGTCTTCGACGCGCACCTCACGGAAGCGCAGGATATTGTGCAGCATGGCCCGCTCTTCAGGCGAAAAGGCGGTGTTGGTGCCGTCGTCGGTCAGCAGCGCATCGGCAAGGTCTTCGCGCAGCGAATTGCCGGAACTGCGGAAGATGCGTGCCGCGCGGGACCAGAAGGACGACGGAGGTCTGCCGCTGGTCTCGGGTTTGTACGGACTGCCCGCCTCGTCCTGTCCCGAGGCATCTGCCTCATCGGCATCGGTGGTGACCGGTCGTGTCCTGAAGTCGCTCATTGTTCCAAACTGTCAAACGGCGTCACTGTCGGCATAGGGATCAGATAGTCCAAGAGAGGCAAGAATGCGAGTCTCGAGGCCTTCCATTTTTATGGCGTCATCTGTTTCGATATGATCATAGCCGAAAAGATGCAGAAAGCCATGGACGAGAAGATGCGTCAGATGCTCGTCGAACGGTTTGCCGAGGTCGTCCGCTTCCCGCACCAGCGTCTCGCAGGCAAGCACGATATCGCCAAGCATCGGGCCGGGCATCTTGCCAGGCGTGACCGGGAAGGCGGGGAAGGACAGGACATTGGTCGGCTTGTCCTGCTTTCGCCATTCGGCGTTGATCTCGCGGATCGCCGCATCGTCGGTGAAAACCAGCGACAGTTCCGGCGTCACCTTGGGAAAAGGCTGTTTTTCGTTTGCCGAAAGAAATTCGGCGGTCTTGCCAAGAACGTTCTCCGCAAGCGCCTGCATGTCGTCTTCGGGCGGCCAGCCGCCGGCTTCGACGCTGATCTGGATATCGAGACAGGTCATCGGATGCCGCAGCCGCCTTCAAGCGTTCGTTTGGATGCATGCCGTTGCTCCCAACCCGCTGCACACTTTAGGGCAGCATGCATCAGCGGTCCACTCGCTCGCTTTCGTCCTGAACGGCCGTCTTCGATTCGTAGGCACGAACGATCCGGGCGACCATCGGGTGGCGCACGACATCGACGTCCTTGAAGCGCACGACAGAAACACCCTCGACCCCGTTGAGAATCTGCAGGGCTTCCACCAGGCCGGATTTGACGCCGCGCGGCAGGTCGATCTGGGTCGGGTCGCCGGTGACGATCATCCGGCCGTTTTCGCCCAGACGCGTCAAAAACATCTTCATCTGCATCGCTGTCGTGTTCTGGGCTTCGTCGAGAATGACGGCAGCGTTCGCCAGCGTGCGTCCGCGCATGAAGGCCAGCGGCGCGATCTCGATGACGCCGGCCGTGATGGCGCGTTCCACCTTGTCGCCGGGCATCATGTCATAGAGCGCATCATAGAGCGGCCTGAGATAGGGATCGACCTTGTCCTTCATGTCGCCGGGCAGAAAGCCGAGGCGTTCGCCCGCTTCCACCGCCGGACGCGACAGGATGATGCGTTCGACGACGCCGCGCTCGAGCAGCTGTGCAGCGTGCGCCACGGCCAGATAGGTCTTGCCGGTGCCGGCCGGACCGACGCCGAAGACCAGTTCGGAGCGCTCCAGCGCCCGCATGTAGACGTCCTGATTGGGCGTGCGCGCGGCGATGGTCTTCTTGCGGGTGGAAATCTGCGCCATGGACAATTTGGCTTTGCGCTCCATCGTTGGCAGGCTCAGCTGGTCGTCGGCGGCAACCGCCATGCGGATGGCGCCCTCGACATCGGAGGTCTCGATCGAGCCGCCGTTCTGCAGGCGGCCATAGAGATAATCGAGCGTGCGGCGGGCCTGATTGGTGGCCAACAGTTCGCCGGAGATGGAAACGGAGTTGCCGCGGGCGCGGGCATCGATATGCAGCCGCTCCTCGATCAGCTTCAGGTTCTGGTCGAACTGGCCGAAAAGCTCGCTGGCGTAGCGGTTGTTCTCGAAGGTGAGCACGAAGTGATTGGCGTCGGTCGCTGAGGTACGGGACTGGCGCGATGATGTTGAAACCAATTCGTGTCCGTTCAAGCGGGCAGGCTCCTCGAGCTTTGCTGGGCCGGTCAGCCGATCGCCTCTGCAATAAGACTGTTGGTGCCGGTCCCTGTGATTCGTACTTTGATAATGTCACCGATTTGCGATGCTTTTGCATCAACAATAACGGGCTGCAGCCATGGCGACCGGCCGACAAGCTGGCCTGGCATCCGCCCCGCCTTCTCCAGAAGCAGGTCGATCTCCTTGCCGACACAGGCTTCGCCAAAGGCCTTCTGTTGCTGGTAGAGCAAATCCTGCAATATTTCCAAGCGTTTGGATTTCACGTCCTCCGGCACCTGATCGCCGAGATCGGCACCCGGCGTGCCCGGGCGGGTCGAATATTTGAACGAATAGGCCTGTGCATAACCCACCGCCCGGATGACGTTCAGCGTGTCTTCGAAGTCCTGATCGGTCTCGCCGGGGAAACCGACGATGAAATCTCCGGACAGGGCCAGACCCGGCTGGGCCGCGCGGATGCGTGCGATCAGCGCGATATACTCCGCCGCCGTGTGCCGCCGGTTCATCGCTTTCAGGATCCGGTCCGAGCCCGATTGCACCGGCAGGTGCAGATAGGGCATCAGCTGCGGCAGGGTCCGGTGCGCCTCGATCAGGCTCTCATCCATGTCGCGCGGGTGGCTGGTCGTGTAGCGCAGGCGGGCAAGGCCGGGAATCTGCGCCAGCCGGTAAAGCAGTTCGCCCAGCCCCCAGTCGGTGCCGTCAGGTCCCTTGCCGTGCCAGGCGTTGACATTCTGGCCGAGCAGCGTGATTTCGCGCACGCCGGCGTCCGCAAGCTTTTCGGCCTCGGCGACCACCTGCGCCACCGGGCGCGACACTTCCGAGCCGCGCGTATAGGGCACCACGCAGAAGGTGCAGAACTTGTCGCAGCCTTCCTGCACGGTCAGGAATGCCGTCACGCCGCGCTGGCGGGTCTTTTCCTTGTCGGGCGGCGGCAGGTGCTCGAACTTATCCTCGATCGCGTAGTCGGTTTCGAGCACCCGCTCGCCGCCGCGCACACGCTTCAGGGTCTCGGGCAGGCGATGATAGGTCTGCGGACCGATGACGAGATCGACCGACGGCGCCCGGCGCAGGATTTCGTCACCCTCTGCCTGCGCCACACAACCGGCAACGCCGATCAGCATCTCGCGGCCCTCGGTGGCACGCTTGGTTTTCATGTCGCGCAGACGGCCAAGGGCGGAATAGACCTTCTCGGCCGCCTTCTCACGGATGTGACAGGTGTTCAGCAGCACCAGATCGGCGTCTTCCAGAACATCGGTCGAGACATAGCCGTCTTTCGACAGCGCATCGACCATGCGGTCGGAATCATAGACATTCATCTGACAGCCATAGGTCTTGACGAAGACCTTGCGGCTGTTGGCAAGCGGCGCGGTCTCGCCCGGCGTCACGATCGTTTCCTGAAGAAGGTTCTGGGTCATGGCCGGTTCTTTAGAGCAATCAGCCCGGAAATTGAAGCGTTTTTGACACTCAACGGCCGCGCAACCGGCGACCGAGCAGGGAACGCATCCGGCTTTCGACTTCCCGGCTGATATCCTTGCGGCGGCTCTGGGCATCGACGTCCACCGGCTGGCCAAAAACCACATCGACCTCAATGGCGCCTTCGCGCAGGATGCCGATGAGATGCGGCAACATGGTGATGTCGCCCGGCCATGCGGCGAGCGGCCTGTGATAGCGGCCCATGGCCATGCCCTGGATGCCCGTATAGGCGATCGCGACCGGCTGAATATGCACCATGCCGGTCGGCGAATGCGGCACGGCCGATCCGGCAGCGCCAAAGAGCGAAGACTTGATCTCCATCAGACGGTTGCCGTCCGATGTCGTGCCTTCGGGAAACAGCACGACGATCTCGCCGGCGGCGAGCCGCAGTGCGATCTCGTTGGCCTGATGCCCGACCCTGCGTTTTTCCTCGCGCACAACGAAAATCGTTTCCTGCAGCCGCGCAAGAACGCCAAAGACCGGCCATGACTTCACCTCGCTCTTGGCGACGAAGGTGACGTCGGCGATCGAGCCGAGAATGAGAATATCTTTCCAGGAGACATGGTTGGCAGACAGAAGCAGCGGCCGCCGTCCGTCCGGCGCGCCATGCACATGCACGCGAATGCCGATCAGGAAACAGCAGGCCCGGTGCCAGCAGCGCGGCAGACGCCGTTTCAGCGGCAGGCCCAGTCCCAGGAACAGGAGCTGGAAAGGCAGGAGCGCGAGTGTCACCAGGCCAATCGACACCGTCACCCAGCCTATGCGCAGCCAGCCGATCACGCAGGCACCCGGTTGGCCGCCGTCACTGCTCGTCCTTTTTCAGCGGCACGCCGTAAAGTTCCAGCCGGTGATCGACCAGCCTGAACCCGTGTTCCCTGGCGATCTTTTCCTGCAGCGCTTCGATCTCGGGCGAATGAAACTCGATGACGACACCGGTCTTCAGGTCGATCAGGTGATCATGGTGTTCTTCCGGCACCGTCTCATAGCGCGAGCGCCCGTCGCGAAAATCGTGCCGCTCGATGATGCCGGCGTCTTCGAACAGCTTGACCGTGCGATAGACCGTGGAGATCGAGATCTTTGCGTCGACCTTGACGGCGCGGCGGTGCAGTTCCTCGACATCGGGATGGTCGTCGGAGCCCTCGATCACGCGCGCGATGACGCGGCGCTGATCGGTCATGCGCATGCCGCGCTCGACACAGAGTTCTTCCAGTGTTTTATCCAGATCCGCCATGGCGTGCCCGCTCTGCTGCCCGATACCTGTCTCACCGGACCTAGCGAAGATCGAGCTTCATGACAAGCGCCGTCGAGCGGCGGCCGTCGCCGCTCTTGTAATAGGCATTCCGCTCACCGACTTTGAAAAAGCCGAGCTTTTGATAGAGCCCCACTGCGCCGCCATTCGTTTCGTCCACTTCTAGAAACATCGATTCGACGCCGCGATGCCGAGCTTCCCCCATCGCCGCCCTCATCAGCCGCCATCCAAGGCCCTGCCGCTCGAACCGCAGATCCACGCCGACAGTGAGGATTTCCGCCTCGCCCGCCGCCGCCCGCGACAGCACGAAGCCGCCGAGTGTGGAGACGCCCCATTGCAGGCTCGTCTGCTTGGCGACAAAGCCGAAAACGGTTTCTTGGTTGAGCAGCGAATGAAAGGCGCCGTCGTTCCAGGCGTGCGAGAAACGCGCCTTGTGCAGGTCGGCTGCGGCATGCAGATCACCGGCCTGCATCTCGAAGATCTCGAAGGAAGGTTTTGTGCCGAAATACCCCAGAAACACCGAGCAACCTCCCTAGGCCCGTGCGAGTGCGTAGCCGGTCTGCGGCTTGGCGTCGGCACCTCGGAGATAGAGCGGTTTCGGTTTTCCCAAGGACGGATCGGCCAGCGCCCCCAGCTTGGCGACAACCGTAATATCGAAACGGTCGCCCACGACTGCCGCATCACTGCCCTTGAGAAGGCCCGCTCCCGAACCCGTAACAACACCTGAAAAGCCGGCGAAGGTTTCCCGTGCGGTCTCCAGTGTCAGAACCGCTGGTTCCATCGTGGCGGAGCCAGTGGCAGCAAAACTCTGGCAATAGAGGTCGCCGCGTTTTCCGTCCATCACAGCCAGAATGGGCCGCCCCGGCGATATTCCCGCAGCTGATTGGGCCAGCACCTGCAATGTCGAAATACCAACGGCCGGGCGGTCGAGCGCCAGGGCCAATCCGCGTGCTGCGGCCACGCCGACGCGGATGCCGGTAAAGGAGCCGGGGCCGACGGTCACGGCAATGCGGTCGATATCGGATAGTTTTGTTCCGGCGCGCGCCAGGGCCTCGTCGACGAAGGACATCAGCTGCTCGGCATGGCCTTTGCCGATCACGGCACCGGCACTGCATACCGAGCCGGACCCGTGGTCGTACACGGCGGCAAAGCAGCCGGAACCGGCCGTATCGAGTGCAAGAACGATCATCGAATGGTCAGTATACGCCGATGCATGCCCGAACCTGTGCGGACAGAAGATCAGATGGCTTCGACCTGCTGGACTTCAGGAATGAAGTGCCGGAGCAGGTTCTGCACGCCATGTTTCAGTGTCGCCGTCGAGGAAGGGCACCCAGAGCAGGCACCCTTCATGTTGAGAAACACCGTACCGTCGCGGAAACCCTTGAAGGTAATGTCGCCACCGTCCTGGGCCACGGCCGGACGAACGCGGGTCTCCAGCAGTTCCTTGATGGTTGCGACAATTGTCTCGTCGCCTTCCTCAAAGAATTCGCCTTCGCCATCGCCGGCATCATCGCTTGCGCCGGCGACGGTCATGACCGGCTGGCCCGACATGAAATGCTCCATGATCGAGCCGAGAATGGCCGGCTTCAGATGCTGCCATTCCTGGTCCGCCTTGGTGACGGTGATGAAGTCGTAGCCGAAGAAGACGCCGGTGACGCCGGGAATGTTGAAGATGCGGGCCGCAAGCGCCGAGCTGGCGGCAGCCTCGTCCTCGTTACGAAAATCGGCCGTGCCGTTCTCCATCACCACCTTGCCGGGCAGGAATTTCAGCGTGGCGGGGTTTGGCGTGGCTTCGGTCTGGATAAACATGTTTCTCTCCGTCCAACCGGTTCAAGGCCGGCCCATGGATCGCTGGAATGGGGTAACTTAGAATTCTTCAAAAGAAGATAGGACGAACGGCGCTGCGGTTCAAGTGAAACTGCAGGGCGTTCTCATGCCAGCGCGGCGATTTCCTCATTGGTCAGCACATCGGGAATGACGGTTACCGGGATGGGGAACGCCGCCCCGCCACGCGCCGCCACGGCCGAGACCAGCGGTCCAGGCCCGTCCTTGGCCGAGCCTGCCGCCAGAACCAGAATGGCAATGTCACGATCCTCGTCGATCAGGCCGATGATCTGGTCAGTCGGGTTGCCCTCGCGGATCACCATTTCCGGCTCGATGCCGATCAGTTCGCGCAGGTTCTGGGCGGCTTTGGCAAGCGTGGCCTCGGCCTCCTCGCGCGCCTCGGCCCGCATGATCTCCTCGACACCCAGCCACTGCTGGAAATCGCCATCGGGAATCACATAGAGAAGAACAACGGCGCCATTGGAATTTTTGGCGCGGGTGCCGGCATAATAGACGGCCCGCCCGAACTCGGGCGTATCGTCGATCACCGCAAGAAACTTGCGCCGGTGACCTTCTAGGCGGGACAATCGTGGTGAAACCATGGCGGAACTTTTACACCCTCGACAGGAAGCTGCAACATATCTTTTTCAAGTCTCGCCGGGCCACTTTAACGCAGGAAGCCAACGATATCGCGCACTTCCCTCATGGTCTTTTCAGCTCGGGCCCGGGCCCGCTCGCCGCCATCGCGCAGGATGCCGTCGATATGGCTGGTGTCGTCCATCAGCCGCCGCATCTCGTCGGTGATCGGCGCCAGAACACTGACGGCAAGTTCGATCAGCGCCGGCTTGAAGACCGAAAACTGCTGTCCGCCGAATTCGCCGAGCACCTCGTCGCGGGTCTTGTCCGACAGGGCCGCATAGATGCCGACGAGGTTTTCTGCCTCCGGGCGGCCCTTTAAGCCTTCGGTTTCGCCCGGCAGCGCGTCCGGATCTGTCTTGGCCTTGCGGATCTTCTTGGCGATGGTCTCGGCGTCATCCATCAGGTTGATGCGCGAAAGATCCGACGCGTCAGACTTCGACATTTTCTTGGTGCCGTCGCGCAGGCTCATGACGCGCGGTGCCGGGCCACCGATCAGCGGTTCGACTGGCGGGAAATAGGCGTGGATCGGCTCTTCGCCGACGACGATATCGACACCGGCGCCGGTGGCGCGGATGCGTTCCTTGAAGTCGATGTTGAATTTCTGGGCAATATCGCGGGCCAGCTCCAGGTGCTGCTTCTGGTCGTCGCCGACAGGCACATGCGTGGCGCGGTAGACGAGAATGTCGGCGGCCATAAGGCTCGGATAGGCCAGAAGCCCGAGCGAGACTTGTTCGGCGTTCTTACTGCCGCTCTTGTCCTTGAACTGCGTCATCCGCTCCATCCAGCCGATGCGCGCGACGCAGTTGAAGATCCAGGCCAATTCCGCATGCTGCGGCACGGCCGACTGGTTGAAGACGATGTGCTTGGTGGGATCAATACCCGACGCGATGAAGGCGGCGGCGATCGAGCGTGTCTGGGCCGGCAGATCCTCATGCACCAGCTGCGCTGTGATCGCGTGCAGGTCGACGACGCAATAGATGCAGTCGTTGTTGTCCTGCAGCGCCACGAACTTGCGGATCGCGCCCAGATAATTGCCGAGATGCAGGTTGCCGGTCGGCTGTACGCCGGAGAAAACGAGCGGCTTGAACGCGTTCATGTCTATCCTCTTTCAGGCTTGTGGAGGGCCCGATCATCGTTGGTGATCCGAAACTCTTGGTGGCCGCGCTTATGCACGGACGCAGGTTTGCGATCAAGAAGAAGTTGAACTGCCGTCCGTGCCCGGAGGCTCGCCGCTGCGGGGCTTGCGTTTGACGTTACGGCGGATCATGCCGAGGCTTGCGCCGCCGGTCGCAAAGGCAAGGCCGAAATAGATTGCCATGGCCGCCGCCACCAGGGCAGCAAGAACCGGCGCCCGTGTCCACAAAGGCGCTGCCGACGAGAGCGGCACCGCCAGCCACTGAATGGCGAAATACAGGCCCACCGTCATGACCGCCGCTGCGAAGAGCAGGCGGGGAATGCGTGTCAAAAGCGGAATGTCGATCGTCCAGTGGCCGCGCCACAAGAGCGTGACGAACAGCAGGATTGCGTTGACCCATCCGGCGGTGATCTCGGCGATCGCGATGCCGCTGGCCGACAACCGTGGAAACAGCAGAAAGGCGAGCGTGACGTTCACCGCCACGGAAATACCCGCGAAGATCATCGGCGTGCGCGTGTCTTCGCGGGCAAAGAATCCGGGAATGAAGGCCTTGATCAGCACGAAGGCGGGCAGGCCGAGGCCGTAGATTTCGAGGATATTGGCGACCACTGCCGTCGACTGGGCCGAAAACCGCCCGTGTTCGAATACCAGCCGCACGATCGGCTCAGACATGACCAGCAGAGCGGCGGCGGCCGGCAGGGTGAGAAACAGCACGAATTCGACCGAGCGGTTCTGCAGGTTTGCGGCCTCGATCAGGTTGCCACCGCGCAATGCCCGGGCCAGTTCCGGCAGAAGAACGGTGGCGACCGCAATGCCGACGACGCCGAGCGGCAGCTGGTAGATCCGGTCCGCATAGACCAGCGACGACACGGCGCCGTCCTGGGTCGAGGCGATGGCCGTGTTGATCAGAAGATTGATCTGGGTGATGCCGCCGGTAATGGCCGCCGGCAGCGCCAGGATCAGCAGCCGCTTCACGTTCGGCGTCAGCCGCGGACGCCGGAAGCCGATGGTCATGCCGGCCTGGCGCACGGCAAACCAGACGATGGCGAGCTGAACGACACCGGCCGCCATCACGCCCCAGGACAGGCCGTAGCCGACCGTCACTGTATCGTGGCCGCCGAACCAGGCGTAGGCCAGAACGCCGATCAGGATGATGTTCAAAAACACCGGCGCGATGGCGGCGGCGAAATATTTGTGCAGCGAATTCAGCATGCCGCCCATCATCGCCGCCAGCGACATGCAGGCGAGGTAGGGAAACATGATGATGGCGAGCGACACGGTCGTGTCGAACTTCACCGCGTCGCCGACGAAGCCTGGTGCGATGACAGTGCGCACCAGAAACGGCATCGACAGTTCCATGATGATGGTGATCAGCATCAGCACCGTGAAGAGAACGCCGAAGACCTCTTCGGAAAAGCGCTTGGCGCCGTCCATGCCGCCCGCCTCGATCTCCTTGGCAAACAGCGGCACGAAGGCCGAATTGAAGGCGCCCTCGGCAAACAGCCGCCGGAACGTGTTGGGAAAGCGGAACGCGGCGTTGAAGGCATCGGCGATCGGACCGGTGCCGAGCAGGGTCGCCATCAGCGTTTCGCGGGCAAAGCCAAACAGGCGGCTGCCCAGCGTCGCGCCGCCGACCGTCGCGAATTTCCTGACGAGGCTCATGTCTCTGCCTTGGCCTTCTTTGGAGCGTTGATCGACCGTGTCGTCACCGATGGGGCGATGATGCCGGAGGGCATGCGGTCGCGCACCTCATCGGCTTCGTCGGCCATCACGGCCTTGAGCCGGGCAACGATATTGCCGTGCCGGTTCTCGTTGGTGATCTTCTGGCCGACCAGATCCGTCACGTAGAACGTATCGATGACCTTTTCGCCGAAGGTGGTGATGTGCGCCGAGGCGATGTCGAGCGACAGGTCGGACAGAACCGCCGTCATTTCGGACAGCAGGCCCGGCCGGTCTAGGCACTCGACCTCGATGACGGTGAACTTGTTCGACAGCGTGTTGCTGATGATGACCGCTGGCGCGACGCTGAACGTCTTGCTTCGCCTGCGGCCCTTGGTGCGGGTGGCGATGACCTCGGGCAGGCGTTTCGAGCCTGACAGCACATCTTCGATCATCTTGCCGATCGAACCGCCCCGGCGTGTCTCGTCCGCATCGTCGGCAAATTCGCGGGTCACCAGGATAGTGTCCAGTGCCCGGCCGTCAAAGGTCGTGAAGATCTGCGCATCGACGATGTTGGCCCCGGCAGCCGCACAGGCTCCGGCGATCACGGTCAGGAGACGGGGGTGGTCGGGCGACAGGATGGTGATTTCGGTGATCGCATGAAACGAGTGCGTGCGCACCATCGTCGCCAGCGTCTGGCCGGCCTTGTCGGCCGAGCGGATGAAATGCGCATGCCGGATCTGGTCTTCGAGCGGCACGGACAGCAGATAGGGCTGGTAGTGCAGCTTCGTGTAGGCCTTGCGGTCCTTCTGCGGCCAGTCGGACAGCGCATTGAACAGCAGATCGGAGGCGTGTTTCGCCCGGTCCTTGCGCGACACTTCCGAGAAGCCGCCGGAGATCAGCAGCTCGGTCTCATAGTAGAGCGTGCGCAGCAGCTGCCCCTTCCAGCCGTTCCAGACACCCGGGCCGACAGCGCGGATGTCGCAGACGGTGAGGATCAGCAGCATCTTCAGCCGGTCGAGCGATTGCACCCGCTCGGCAAAGTCGATGATCGTCTTGCGGTCGTTAAGGTCGCGCGTCTGCGCCACCATCGACATGGTCAGGTGTTCTTCGATCAGCCAGCACACCGTGTCGGTCTGTTTCTGCGACAGGCCGAAGCGCGGGCAAAGCTTGCGCGCCACCTTGGCGCCGGCCGTCGAGTGGTCCTCCGGGCGCCCCTTGGCGATGTCGTGCAGAAGCACGGCGACATAAAGCGCCTCGCGGTCCTCGATGCTCGGCATCAGCTTGACGGCGAGCGGATGCGCCTCTTCTTCCTTGCCCTGCTCGACGCGCGACAGCACGCTGACGGTGCGCAGCAGGTGCTCGTCGACCGTATAGTGATGATACATGTTGAACTGCATCATCGAGACGATCTTGCCGAATTCTGGAATGAAGCGGCCGAGCACGCCGGCCTCGTTCATGCGCCGGAGGATGAGTTCCGGATTGCGCCGCGACGTCAGGATCGACAGGAACAGACGGTTGGCCTCTTCGTCCTCGCGCAGCTGCGGCGTGATCAGCCGCAGCGAGCGCGTTACCTGCTTCAGCGCGTCGGGGTGAAATTCAAGCCCGGTAATGTCGGCTACGTGGAAGAAGCGCAAAAGGTTGACCGGATCGCGCTTGAACACCTGCGGATCGGCCAGCGTGATGCGGCCACCATCCTCGACGAAATCGATCGTCCCGGCGATCTTGCGGTTGCGCTTGGCAAAGCGGCTGAGAACGGCTGTAAGCCCAGGCGCATCCTTGGCCTGCTGCTCCTCCAGCGCCGCGCAGAAAATGCGCGTCAGATCGCCGACATTCTTGGCGACGAGAAAATAGTGCTTCATGAAACGTTCGACAGCCGAAAGACCCGGATGGTCGTGATAGCCGAGCGCCTCGGCGATCTCGCGCTGGATGTCGAAATGCAGCCGCTCTTCGGCCTTGCCGGTCAGGAAGTGCATATGGCAGCGCACCGCCCAGAGAAAGTCGTCGGACTTCTGGAACAGTTTGTATTCCTGTCGCGACAGAACGCCGAGCTTGACCAGATCGGCCGAGTCCTTCACCCGGTAGAAATATTTGGCGATCCAGAACAGCGTGTGCAGGTCGCGAAGCCCGCCCTTGCCTTCCTTGACATTGGGCTCGACCAGATAGCGCGTGTCCCCGGCCTTGCGGTGACGCTCGTCCCGTTCGGCAAGTTTTGCGACGATGAATTCCGGTCCGGTGTTGCGCACGATCTCCTTGTCGAAGCGCACCATCAACTCATCCATCAGGCTCTGCGAGCCGCAGATATAGCGCGCTTCGAGAATGGCCGTGCGGATGGTCATGTCGCTGCGCGACAGCCTGATGCTGTCGTCGATCGAGCGGGTCGCGTGGCCGACCTTGAAGCCAAGATCCCAAAGAATGTAGAGCATGAATTCGATGGCGGCATTGCTCCAAGCGGCCGGTTTCGGCGGCAGAAGGAACAAAAGATCGATGTCGGAGCCCGGCGCCAGCGTGCCGCGCCCGTAGCCGCCGACGGCCGTAACCGCCAGCCGCTCGTTGAGCGGTGCATGTATGGCGTTGAAGACGTGGTAGAGCACGAAATCATGCAGGGTGCGGATCAGCTGGTCCTGCAGCCAGGAAATCCGCTCGGCGCATTTCAGGCCGCTGCCGTCCTCGAACAAAAGCTCGCGGGCTCTCTCGCGCCCGGCCGTGTTGACCTTCTTGAACAGGGCCAGCAAGGCCTGGCGCATGTTGTCGGGATAGTCGGCATGCGCACTGGCAATGAAATCGCATTTGGATCTCAGCGCCGCAACGTCCAGAATATCGGGAAATGCAATATCGTTCCGGGTCATGGCGTGACCGATGGTATCCTGTCTGCGATCGTATGCCGCCCGCTGCGTTTGCATGGCCTATAGACCTTATGGCTCTGGAAAGACAGCACCCTACACGCGATCAGTTGCCAAGTTGTTTCTTCAGCACATATAGGGCGTCGAGCGCGTCGCGCGGGGTCATATCATCAGGATTAAGGCTTTTCAGCGCCTCCTCGACCTTTGACGCACCGGATGATCGCGCCGCCTCCTCGCGGCGCACCGCCACCTGGAACAGCGGCAGATCGTCGATCAGCTGGCTTGCCGGGTTCTTGCGGTCGGCGTCCTCGAGCTTGGCGAGCACGTCCTTGGCCCGCGCCACGACGGACGCCGGCAGCCCCGCCAGGCGCGCCACCTGAATGCCGTAGGACCGGTCGGCCGCACCCGGGCCCACCTCGTGCAGGAAGATCACGTCGCCGTCCCATTCCTTGACCCGCATCGTCGCGTTGGAAAGACGGCCGAGTTTTTCCGACAGCACCGTCAGCTCGTGAAAATGCGTGGCGAAAAGCCCCCGGCAGCGGTTGCCCTCGTGCAGATGCTCGACCGCTGCCCAGGCGATCGAAAGGCCGTCGAAGGTCGCCGTGCCCCGGCCGATCTCGTCGAGAATGACCAGCGACCGTTCGGTCGCCTGGTTGAGGATCGCCGCCGTCTCGACCATTTCGACCATGAAGGTCGAGCGGCCGCGCGCCAGGTCGTCCGAGGCGCCGACGCGCGAGAACAGCCGGTCGACAATGCCGATATGGGCGGAACCCGCCGGCACGAAGGAGCCCATCTGCGCCATTATGGCGATCAGCGCGTTCTGCCTGAGGAAGGTCGACTTGCCGCCCATGTTCGGGCCGGTCAGCAGCCAGATGGCGCCGTCGCCGGCACCTTCGATCGGCGAAAGATCACAATTGTTGGCGACGAAGGGATTGGCCGCCTGCCGCCGCAGCGCCTGCTCCACCACCGGGTGCCGCCCGGCGGTGATGGCGAACATCTTTGAACTGTCGACGATCGGCCGGCAGTAGCCCTGCTCCTCGGCCAGCGCCGCCAGAGCCGTGGCGACATCGACGGTCGCCAGCGCCCGGGCCGCCCTCTTGATCGCCTCGGCCTGGTTGACCACATCCGCCGTCATCGCCTCGAATGTGGCAAGCTCGATCGTCAGCGCCTTGTCGGCCGCATTGGCGATCTTGGTTTCCAGCTCCGACAGCACCGTCGTGGTGAAGCGCATGGCGCCCGCCATGGTCTGGCGGTGGATGAAACGCGCCTTGGCCTCGTCCCCATCTGTTAGGCCCGACGCATTGCCCTGGGTCACCTCGATGAAATAGCCAAGCACATTGTTGTGCTTGATCTTCAGCGACCTGACGCCGGTCTCCTCGGCATATTGCAGCTGCAACTCGGCGATCACCCGGCGCGACTGGTCGCGCAGCGCCCGCATCTCGTCGAGCTCGGTGCTCGCCCCCGGCTTCAAGAAGCCACCATCGCGCTTCAGGAGGGGCAGTTCGTCCGACAGCATCGACTTAAGGCTCAGCCCCAGCCCCGGCGGCAGCGCCGCAATTCCGTCGCGCGCCGTTTCAAGCTCGCGCGAAAGCTGGCCGCGCGACAGAAGTCCGGCAACGGAGGCGGCCGATTGCAGACCTTGAAGAATGGCGCCGAGATCGCGCGGGCCGCCGCGCCCGAGCGCCAGCCGCGACAGCGCGCGCGGCATGTCCGGCACGTGTTTCAACGCATCGCGCAGATCGTCGCCGAAGGAGGGCTGGCTGATGAGCACGGCAATCGACTCCAGCCGTTCGCCGATCCGCTCCGGGTCGGTCAGCGGCGACATCAGCCGCTCGGCCAGCAACCGTGCGCCACCGCCAGTTACCGTCCGGTCGAGTGCCTTCAGAAGTGCGCCGTTGCGGTCGCCCGACAGCGTCTTCACAAGCTCCAGATTGCCGCGCGTCGCCGGGTCGATGAACAGGGTCGAGGCGCCGCTCTCGCGCTCCGGCAGGCCCAAGGGCGGCCGTTCTGCAAATTGGGTCTTCTCGACATAGGAAACCGCGGCGGACGCTGCCGCAAGTTCCGCTCGCGAAAACGTCCCGAACCCGTCGAGCGTGCTGACCCCATAGTAGCGGGTGATGCGCCTTTCCGCCGTGGCACTGTCGAACAGCACCGCCGGCTGCGGCACGGCCACCCGGCCGAGAACGTCGAGAACGGCCCGCATCTCCGGCTCGTGGAACAGCGTGTCCGGCAGGATCAGTTCGCGCGGTTCGATGCGCAGGATATCGGCCAGGAGCCGCGACAGGTCGGTTTCCGCCAGCCTGAACACGCCCGTCGAAATGTCGATCCAGGCAAGCGCCAGCAGCGGTTCCGTGCCACCCTTGATCCGGGCGAGCGCCATCAGATAGTTGGATTCCGACGGCGACAGCAGCTTTTCTTCGGTGATCGTTCCCGGCGTCACCAGCCGTACCACGTCGCGTCGCACCACCGATTTCGACCCGCGCTTCTTGGCCTCGGCGGGATCTTCGATCTGTTCGCAGACGGCGACCCGGAAGCCCAGCGAAATCAGCTTTTGCAGATAATCGTCGGCCGCGTGCACAGGCACGCCGCACATCGGGATATCCTGGCCCAGATGCTGGCCGCGTTTGGTCAGCGTGATGCCGAGCGCCCGTGAGGCGTCGACGGCGTCCTGAAAGAACAGCTCGTAGAAATCGCCCATCCGGTAGAACAGCAGCGAGCCCGGATTGTTGGCCTTGATCTCGATGAACTGTTCCATCATCGGCGTCGCCGTCGCCCGGCTTTCGCCCGAAGACAACTGTTCAACCGTCAGGATTTCTGCTCTGCGGGCGATTTGATCGTTCACGAAAATGATGCTTTTCCAAAAAAACAGGTGGCACACTATCCACGCAGCCCTGTAGAACACAATAACAATGAGGCGGGGAGAAGCCTTCGCCCACAGGAGGTTGAGGCAATGGCGGGAACAGACAAGCCGGAACGCAGCAGAACCAGCGTCACCGATCAGGAAGCGCTGGACTTCCACTCCCAGGGCCGTCCCGGCAAGCTCGAAATCACCCCGACAAAGCCGATGGCCACGCAGCGTGACCTGTCGCTCGCCTATTCGCCCGGCGTCGCCGTTCCCGTCAAGGCGATCGCTGAAAATCCGGATCTTGCCTATGACTACACCGCCCGCGGCAACATGGTCGCCGTCATCTCCAATGGCACCGCCATCCTCGGCCTCGGCAATCTCGGCGCACTGGCCTCCAAGCCTGTGATGGAAGGCAAGGCGGTGCTGTTCAAGCGCTTCGCTGACGTCGATTCCATCGATCTCGAGGTCGATACCGAAAATGTCGACGAGTTCATCAATGCGGTACGCTTTCTCGGCCCCTCCTTCGGCGGCATCAATCTGGAAGACATCAAGGCGCCGGACTGTTTCATCATCGAGCAGAAGCTGCGCGAGGTCATGGACATTCCGGTGTTCCACGACGACCAGCACGGCACCGCCATCATCGCTGCCGCCGGCCTGATGAACGCGCTGACCCTGACTGGACGCGATTTCAAGACCACCAAGCTCGTCTGCAACGGCGCCGGTGCCGCCGCCATCGCCTGTATCGAATTGATCAAGTCGATGGGCTTTGCGCCTGAAAACATCATCCTCTGCGATACCAAGGGCGTTATCTTCCAGGGCCGCACCGAAGGCATGAACCAGTGGAAATCGGCCCACGCGGTCAAGACCGACCGGCGCACGCTGGCCGAGGCCATGGATGGTGCCGATGTGGTCTTCGGCCTGTCCGCCAAGGGCGCTCTGTCGGAAGACATGGTCCGCTCCATGGCGCCGAACCCGATCATTTTCGCCATGGCCAATCCCGATCCGGAAATCACGCCCGAGGAAGTGGCCCGCATCCGCGACGACGCCATCGTCGCCACCGGTCGGTCCGATTACCCCAACCAGGTCAACAATGTCTTGGGCTTCCCCTACATCTTCCGGGGCGCGCTCGACGTGCGTGCCTATACGATCAACGACGAGATGAAGATCGCTGCCGCACAGGCCTTAGCGAGCCTTGCCAAGGAAGACGTGCCGGATGACGTCGCCGCCGCCTATCAGGGCAACCGGCCGCGCTTCGGCCCGCAATACATCATTCCCGTGCCCTTCGATCCCCGCCTGATTTCCGCGATTCCCGTCGCGGTCGCCAAGGCGGCGATGGCCTCAGGCGTTGCCCGCCGCGACATTCCCGATCTCGATGTCTACGCCCGCCAGCTTTCGGCCCGGCGCGACCCGATCGCCTCCACCCTGCAGCGCATCTATGAGCGCGTCCGCCGCCAGCCCAAGCGCGTCGTCTTCGCCGAGGGCGAGGAGGTGCAGGTCATGCGCTCGGCGCTCGCCTATGCCAACCAGCAGCTCGGCACCGCCATCCTGCTTGGCCGCGAGGACCAGATGCGCGAAACGGCGGAAAAGGCCGGCATTGATCTCGACCGCCCCGGCCTGCAGATCGTCAATGCCCGAATTTCCAAGCGTGTGGATGCCTATACGGATTATCTCTATGCCCGTGTCCAGCGCGACGGCTACCTCCACCGTGACGCCCAGCGCCTGATCAACAACGACCGCAATCATTTCGCCGCCTGCATGGTGGCGCTCGGCGATGCCGATGCGATGGTGACGGGCACGACGCGGAATTATTCGACGGCGCTTCAGGACGTGCGCCGCTGCATCGATCCCAAACCCGGCCACCGGGTCATCGGCGTGTCGATCGCCCTCTGCCGGGGCCGCACGGTGCTGGTTGCCGACACCGCCGTGCATGACATGCCGTCATCGGAAGAACTGGCCGATATCGCCGAGGAAGCCGCAGGCCTCGCCCGCCGTCTCGGCTACAGCCCGCGCGTTGCCATGCTCGCCTATTCCACCTTCGGCCACCCCTCGGGCGAACGCTCCGAGCGGGTCAAGGAGGCGGTGAAGATTCTCGACAAGCGCCGGGTCGATTTCGAGTACGACGGCGAAATGGCCGCCGACGTGGCACTCAACCCGAAGATCATGGAACAGTACCCGTTCTGCCGCCTGTCAGGCCCGGCAAACGTGCTGGTCATGCCGGCGTTTCACTCGGCCTCGATCTCGACGAAGATGCTGCAGGAACTTGGCGGCTGCACCGTCATCGGCCCGCTGCTGGTCGGGTTCGACAAGTCGGTGCAGATCGTCTCGATGTCGGCAAAAGACAGCGACATCGTCAATATGGCGGCGATTGCCGCCTACAACGCGGGAGCGTGATATCCTGCCTTCCCCGCAAAGGGAGGGCAAGTTTCTCAGCAGGCGAACCGGCCCGCGTCCGCGCCGTAATAGTTCAGGTAGCGGTCCGAAATGCTGGTAATCGGCAGCACGATCAGCACGTCCGTCGTGTTGAACGCATGGTCGACGACTGCACCGTTGCCGACCATGGCGCCAAGGCGCAGATAACCCTTGATCAGCGGCGGCAGGGCCGACAGCGCCTTGCGGGCGTTGATCGCTTCGGCAGGCATCAAATCCATGGTGCGGAACAGCTCTGGCCGCGCGGCAACCGACCAGTCTTCGCGCACCAGAGCGTTGTGATGCAGGAACGACAGCGCCAGTGCATGTTCCTCCGGCACCCGGCCCGGAAACGAGCCGCAGCCGAACATGGCTTCGATACCGTGTTTCAGCGCATAGGCCCAGTTGCCCTGCCAGAGAAGTTCGACCGTGCGTTTGGTGCGGTATTGCGGCAGCACGCAGGAGCGGCCGAGCTCCATGAAGCGTTTTGCCGGGTGGCGGGCCAGAAGCGTATCGATCCGGAATTCGGAAGCCGAATAGAAGCCGCCGGCGGCTGAGGCCACATCCTGGCGCAGCAGCCGGTAGGTGCCGACGATCTGGTCTTCCGGGTCGCCGTCGATCGCCGTATCGAGCACCAGAAGGTGGTCGCAGATCTGGTCCCAGCTGTCGATGTCGCGCTTGCGGCGGGCGGCCTCCGGCGGAATCTGCGCCTTCATCTCATCGACGAAAACGCGGTAGCGCACAGCCTGCGCTGCGTCGATTTCCGAGGCTGTGCGGGCGATGCGGGTTTCGAGATTGCCGATCCGGCCGAGCACGTCGGGTGCAGCAGCAACCCGGGGCCGTGGGGCGGTCTGGACGGCGTCAGCCCTGTTCAGCGTTTCTGATAGCTCGACGGTCATTTGGAATCATCCCGAACTGCTTTGATCCTGCGCGCCTTAAAACAGGTTTATGCAACAGGATAGTGACATTCGCGACCCGCGCAAATGTCAGCATGGGAAATTTAGCAGGGTCAGGAGAGAAGGCGTTCGATCTCGGCCAGCAGCTTTTGCGGCTCCGCCGGCTTGCCGATGACGGCATTTGCGCCAGCTTTCAAGAGGTCGGCGCTGACGCTGGTGCGAGCCTCCGAGGTCAGCACGATGATCGGAACGGGCTTGGCACCGGTGTCGCGCTCTTCGGCGCGGATACGCTCGACCATCGAAAGCCCGTCGCCGCCCGGCATATTGAGATCTGTGATCAGCAGCGATGGCGCCAGCCGCACGGCCGCAGGAGCTGCGTAGAGCGCCATGTCGAGGGCCTGGAAATCGTCGACGACGCGAACCGCATGCCCGGCCTTCTCCAGCACGGAACGCACGATCAGGGCGTTGACCGGATCGTCCTCGGCCAGAAGGATGCCACCGGCATTCGGCATGGCCGTGGTGACGTGCAGATCACGCAGGATCGGGCGGTTGTCGTTGATTGCGTCGCGCACTTCCATTCCTTTCATTCGTCCCCGCAGCACGTCGACAAGGGATTTTTCACGAAGCGGCCGGATGAGCCAGGTGTCGAAACCTTCATTCTGTCCCATCAGCTGGTCGTTGCGTTCTTCCGGATTGACCAGATATGTCTTGCGGATATCCGCCTGATCGAGAACAGGCATCCGGGCCCGAAGCTTCCTGAAGAGACCTGCCTTGCGATGATCGACGATAACGTCCGACAGCTGCAGGCTGCCGCTTTTCACACGCGCCAGCAAACTCTCGGCCGCCTCCATATTCACGGCCTGGTGGCAAAGACCACCCAGTGCAGTAATTGTGTGGGAGATCGCCCAGGCGGCCGGACCGTCCGGTGCCAGCAGCAGAACTGCCGAATCCACGAGAATGTTTTCGCGCGACACACCCGTCTGCAGCCTGTCGTTCGGCGAGCAGGGGAAGAGGATCTCGAAGCGGCTGCCGGAGCCGGGCGTCGAGGATACGGTCAGCGATCCGCCGAATTCGCGGATGATGCGCCGGGAAATCGACATGCCGAGCCCGGTGCCGCCGCGCTGCTGCGCGCTGCTGCCACCCTGCTTGAATTCCTCGAAGAGGCTCGCCTGCTCGGCCGGGGTCATGCCCGGGCCTGTATCGTCGACCGTGATGATGATCGCGCCGCGCTCCATGGCGGTCCTCACCGAAACGCCGCCCACATGGGTGAACTTCACCGCATTGCCGATGACGTTGAAAAGAACCTGCCGCAGCCGCGCCACGTCGAATTCCAGAAGGCCGGGCACGTCGGCCGAGACGAAAGATCCGATCTCGATGCCCTTCTCATGGGCGCGGTGCGCCAGCATTTCCACGACGCTTTCGAGCACCTCGCGGATCGGTTCTTTCGAAGGCCGAAGTTGGAAGTGCCCGGCCTCGATCGAGGAGAAATCCAGGAGGTCGTCGACGAGCTGCACCAGCGCGTGGCCCGACTGGCGCATGCCGGCCAGATAGTTTTTCTGTTCGGCGGTCAGGCGCGTCTGGCTGATCAGGTGGCTCATGCCGAGAATGCCGCTGAGCGGCGTGCGGATCTCGTGGCTGACCGTGGCCAGCAGCCGGGATTTTGCCTCGCTCGAATCCTCGGCCTTCCTGCGGGCATCCTCACGCTCGCGGGCGGCGCGCCGTTCGTCGGTCACATCGCGGCCGATGCTGTGCAGCATCAGGGTGCCGCTGGCCGGGTCGCGGGCAACGATATCATGCCAAAGAAACGTCCGGCGTCCGGCAAGCGTCGCGATATCGACGTCGAAGCGATTGCTGTCGCCATCCGGGGTGAAGGTCAGGCCCAGCGCCTCGCAGGTCATGCCCTGTGGCGCCGGGCAGCCGGCCAGTTCGAGAAACACCGTATTGGCCTGAACGATCTTGCCGTCCAGCGTCCGCATCAGGGCTATATCGCCAAGTGCATCGTGAATGGCCGAAAGCAGTTCCGAGGTCTCGCTGCGCTCCCAGCGGCTGTCGTGCAGCAGCTCTTCACTGGCATCGAGCGTGCGCGGCGTGGCAGGGTTTCGGCTTTTCAGCAGCAGAATTGCCCCGGCCACGCCTGAAAGCGCCAGAATGCCTGAGAGAAAATAGAAGCCGGCCTCAAGCCCGAGGCCGAAAATGCAGGCCGACGACAACAGGCCGACACCGGCAATGGCGTAGCGAACGGCAATGTACGGGTCGGTGGCTGTGGACTGAACGGGTTGGGCTGCGGTCGGGCTTGGCGTAGCCGGTTGCAGACGCGCGGGCTCGCCCGGCATCGCTGCGTTCAACTCGAAGGCAATCCTGTGCTGCAGCTTGGATGGTTCGCTCATGTGCGTCTGCTAACACACCAAGCGTTCCGATTGCCTTCAAAGGGTGTTTAAAATTTTAACGATCGCGGTTTTTCATCTGCAGCAGCTCATCGACAACAATCGCCCCGGCCCCCAGCGTGATGAAACTGTCGGCCAGGTTGAAGACCGCGAACGACCAGTTGCCGATATAAAACAGCACATAGTCGATGACATAGCCGAACAGCACCCGGTCGATGAGATTGCCGAAGGCCCCGGCGATGATCATTGCATAGCCCAGATGCGCGAAGAAACGCGTGTCCGGTGTCCGCCGCCAGAGCCACAGCACAAAGCCCACGACACAGAGCCGCAAGGTCACGATGAACCAGCCCTCCATGCCCGACATCATCGAGAACGCGACACCATAGTTGTAGGTGCGGTAGAGTGACAGGTGCGGGATGAGCCCGACCTCCTGCTGGAACGGCAGCCAGGTCTCGACAGCATATTTGATCGCCTGATCGAGGATGAGGGCAATGACGATGAAGAGCGCGATCGGAACCGGTCGCGAGAAAAGGGCCGGGCGGGTTGCTGTCATGCCTTGCCATCCAGTGTCAGCAGGTGGCGGCGCGCCTCGAACAGCATGATGCCTGTGGCGATCGCCAGGTTGAGCGAATCGGCCCGGCCGGCCTGGGGAATGCGGGCGAGCGCATTGGCCCCTTTCGCCAGCTGATCGGGAAGCCCGGCCTGTTCGTTGCCCATCAGGATCACAACGGGCTTCGATTTGTAGTCGATGGTGCGGTAGTCGACGGCACCGGCCAAATGTGTGGCGACGACGCTGACGCCGGCCTGCTTTTGCCATTTGATGAATTCATCGACGGTGGCGCGGTAGACCGGCATGGCAAAGACCGAGCCCATCGTCGCCCGCACCGTTTCCAGCGAAAACGGATCGGTCGTCTCACCGACCAGCACGACGCCGGATGCGCCCGACGCATCGGCGGTGCGGATGATCGTGCCGAGATTGCCGGGATCGCGGACCCGGTCGAGCGCCACATAGGTCTCGCCGCTCTTCGGGCGCACATCGCGAAGATGCCCCATGCGCTGCTCGAAAATACCGACGACCGCCTGCGGATTGTCGCGTTTGGTAATCGCCACCAGCACTTTTTCGCTGACCTCCAGCACCAGTCCGCCCTTGGCCACGGTCTTGGCCGCCACCTGCTCGACGGCCGGCTTGCCCTTGGCGTTCTTGGAATAGACCAGTGTGCGGATCGTCCAGCCGAGATCGAGCGCGTCGATCACCAGCTTCAGGCCCTCGGCCATGAAACTGTTGGTCTCGTCGCGGGTCTTCTTCTGGCTGAGCGCGCGGATATCCTTGATGATCGGATTGGTGAGGCTGGTCACCTCCTTCACCAGACCGACGCGGCCGGGGCCATCCTGACGGTAGTCACTGTTCATTTTGGCACCCAGCGGGAAAAAAGTGATGTGGAGAGCGCGCGGCCCGGCGATTTGCCGTCAGGCCCGGCCTCGCGGATGATCAGTTCGCCGGACTCCACCACGCCACCACGCCCCCGCAGCGTTTCGCGCATCAGCTCGTGGATGGAATAGAAGCTCGCGCGGATCGAATAGGCCGTCAGCACCAGCCCCTGTGCATCGTCGCTCAGGATGTCGCGGCACGTATCGAGCATGCGCGGCAGATGCTCGAACAGATGCCAGGCCTCGCCGTTCGGTCCGCGGCCGAATTTCGGTGGATCTGTGAGAATGATGTCGTAGCGGCTGCCGCGCCGTTCCTCGCGCTGGATGAACTTCATCGCATCGTCGCAGATCCAGCGGATCGGCAGATGGTCGTTCTTGCCCAGCGTCTGGTTTTCGCGCGCCCAGGCAATCGCCCGCTTCGAGGCGTCCACATGGGTGACCTCTGCCCCGGCCCGCGCCGCGATCAGCGAAGCGACACCGGTATAGCCGAACAGGTTGAGAACCTTCAGCGGCCGTCCGGCGGCGCGCTGCTGCTCCACCACCCAGGACCAGTGGGCCAGCTGTTCGGGAAAGACACCGACATGGCGGAAAGAGGTCAGCCGGCCGAGAAAATCCGTGTCGAGCAGGCGCATCGGCCAGGTTTCGCCCATCGCATCCTTGTCGAAGCGCCAGCGGCCGGCACCGTCCTCGTCCGTGTCGCCGGTAAAGACCGCATCGGCCTTGTCCCACACCCCCTGCGGCAGGGCCGGCGGCCACAAAGCCTGCGCTTCCGGCCGGACGATGCGGTAGGGGCCGTATTGCTCGAGTTTCAGCGCATGGCCGCTGTCGATCAGGTGATAATCGCCGGTGGCAGTCGTCTCGAGAATGACCGGAATGCGCTCGGCAGGCTTTTCACCCGTGCGCAGGGGCAGGGGTGGCAATACGCTCTGCACGGCCGCCGTGTCCTCGCTAACGGGCCGTGCAGGCTCGCGCCCGATCTCGCGCGACGACGATCGGGGCGGCTTGGAAAAACCTGCCGGTTTGCCTGCCTCAAAGGAGCGCGCTGCGCTGCGATCCTTGCTGCGGTCGCCCGGCGGCCGTGTGGTTCCGGCCGGTCCGTTGCTGTTTCGCGGCCGGCGATCTTTGTCTTTCACGGGGTCTTGTCCGTCTCATCGATAGGTTCAAAGGCTGCAAATAGCATCGCCCGTGCTCTTGGCAAAGCTGTTTCCGATCTGCGATACATGGATGCGCAAGCCGGGACTGCAAGGCGCAAGTCTGCTTGACGGCCGGTGCAAGGAAAAACCATGGATCTGAGCGGCGAAGAACGTATTTCCGCACCCCGCGACGTGGTTTGGGCCGCGCTCAACGATCCCGCAATTCTGAAATCCTGCATGCCCGGCTGCCAGTCGCTGGAAAAGACATCGCCGACCGAACTGCAGGCTGTGGTGAAGATCACAATAGGCCCGCTGTCGGCGTCCTTTGCCGGCACCATCACTCTGTCCAACATCAATGCCCCGGACAGCTATACGCTGTCGGCCGAGGGCAAAGGCGGGATAGCGGGTTTCGCCAGGGGCACTGCCGATGTCGTGCTGGTGGATGATGGTGCGGAAACGATCTTGCGCTATGACGCCGGAGCCCAGATAGGCGGTTATCTTGCCCGCCTCGGATCAAAGCTCGTCGGTTCGGTCACGGGAAAACTTGCCCGGCAGTTCTTTGCAGATTTCAACGCGACGGTGAGTGCCGCATCCGCCTGAGCACGGCGCGGCACTTATTTCGTATGGGCCGGCAGAAGTGTTTGCGAAGCAATTTTTTCAGCCCGCACCTTATGTTTTTCAGCTTCCGTGTGCCATTTCAACGCTTCGCTGGCCTCGTTGCGAGCGCGTTTGCGGTATTTCGACTGGCCAAACCAGGTAGCCAGAGAGCCGATGATCAGGCCGGTTATCAACGCCAGAAACAGGAATACGAACAGCGGCGCCGAAACGGAGAGAATGCTATCGGCCGGCCGGAAAGGGTTGAGCGCGAGCGTTACGGCCTGGCGGTTGGCTACGGAAAGCACGATCAGCACGATACCGACCGGAATCAGCACCACGATATTGATCAGCTTCTTCATCATGCTTCACTCTCCAAGCCAAAGGTCCTGTCGTCATGCATCCGCATTGGGGCAAATGCATGAGCGCAGCCTATTCGCCGTCGTCGTCGTCCTGGCCGGGGTTCAGGCGTTCGCGAAGTTCCTTGCCGGTCTTGAAGAACGGCACCCATTTCTCCTCGACGAAGACGCTGTCGCCCGTGCGTGGATTGCGGCCGGAGCGGGACGGACGGTTCTTGACGGAAAACGCACCGAAACCGCGCAGTTCAACCCGGTTGCCGCCGGCCAGCGCATCCGTGATCTCGTCCAGAACGGCATTGACGATATTCTCGACATCGCGGTGATAGAGGTGCGGATTGCGCGCCGCTACAATCTGCACCAATTCTGATTTGATCACTGTTGCCCCCTCAAGCCGGTCCGGATTGTCGCCGTATTTTTTCACCGGAGCGCAACGACCCGTCACGCTTATCGTGATGACAGAGGAACAGCACCGTCACAAGCGCCACTCACCCGCTGTTTTTCACGATCAACGGCCGCCAACCTGCCAAACGGAAACAAGACCGTCAAGAAACAACTTGTCCGCGCCACCAGTTTCGAGGTTGAGGGCGCCTGGAAAAACACCATTTCCCAATATCTTCAACAAATCGCTTATGGAAGAACCGAACCAGAATGGCACAGAACGGCGCGGTGCCTCCCAATCGACGATCTCGAGTTCGGCCGGGACCTTGCGCGTTGCGAGATAGCTGCGGATCTCCTCCTCGCCACCCAGCGTGTCGACGAGCTTTGCCTTCAGCGCTTGGCGTCCGCTGAAAATGGTGCCGTCCGCCAGCCGGATGACCTCGGCCCGGGGCAGTTTGCGCCGTTCGACAACCAGGTCGATAAACCAGTCATAGGTATCGTTGACCAGCGCCTGGATCATCGCCTTGGCCTCGTCGCTGGCTGGATGGAAGGGCGATGGCTCCGCCTTCAGCGGCGCCGATTTGATCTCGTCGAGCGACACGCCCAGCTTGTCGAGCAGCGGCTTGACCTGCGGATACTGGAAGATGACGCCGATCGATCCGGTGATCGAGGTCTCTCCTGCAACGATCGTGTCGCCGGCAATCGCGATCATGTAACCGGCAGACGCGGCCAGCGTCCGAATATCGGATACGACAGGCTTCTTGGCCGAAACCTTGCGAATGGCCTTGTAGATTGTTTCGCCGCCATAGGTCGTGCCACCCGGTGAGGAGATGGTGACGATCAGGGCCTTGACCGCATCGTTCTTCTCGATTCGCCCTAGCCGCTCCACCAGTTCCCGGTCATCCTGGATCAGGCCCGAGATCGAAATGCGCGCTACGTGGTCGCTTCCGGTGTTTGCGCCTTCATCCCTTGTGAGGAAAAATGCTGTGGCGAAACCGGCCGCAACGATCAGGAGAATACTGAAAATACGCCAGAAGCCCAGCTTCCGCCGCAGTTGGCGGCGGTCGGCGATTGCAAGCTGATTCATCCCAAATCCCCATTTTTCAGTATTGCAGGCTAGACTGTTTCCGCGTTCCGTCATATCCGATCAGGACGGAAGGGCAAGAAATACTCGCAATTGCTGCTGGGAAGCCGGCCTTGAAAGTTTTTTGACCTGTGGCGCATTGTTGGCGTAAACTTCATTCTTATATGTGCGGATACGAACGCGCCTGTATGTAAGCAGGCCTCCGTATGAACGAATCCGGAAGCATCAAGATTCATGCTGAATACCGTAAGCCAGACAGATACTTCGCCCGCAACTGCGGAACAGGGCGCCTACAGGCAGGCACTTGGCCACTCTGCCCGCGTGCGCCGTTTGCGGATCGTTCTTCCGCTGGTGGCCGTCGTGATCGGCGGCCTGTTTGCTGTGGCGTCTCTGGCGCGCAATTATCTTCCGGAAGATATGCAGATCGAGAGCGCTTCCATTGAGAATGGCAAACTCGTCATGCGCAAGCCCGCCATCGCTGGCCGCAATGACAAGGGCATCAGCTACTCTATGAAGGCTGAGCGGGCGCTTCAGGACATCACCAATCCCGATCTCATCACGCTGGAAAACATCCGCGCCCTCATGCCGGTCAATGACAGTGTCGTCGCAACGGTCGAGGCGATCAGCGGCATCTATGACCGCGCCGGCAACAAGCTCGATATGACGACGCCGTTCACCATCAATCTCAACAACGGGCTGACGGCGCAGTTTCAGTCGGCCAAGCTCGATGTGACGGGCGGAACGATGGTGTCCGACAAGCCGGTGGCGATCAAGACGAACGACGCTTCCATTGTTGCACAGAATTTGCAAATGACGGATAAGGGGCAGGTCGTCGTTTTCGAAGGCAAGGTCAAAGTGGTTATTGCTGCGGGCGCCCTTCAGAAAACTGAGAAGAAATAGGATTCGATAAGCCCATGTCAGCTAGCCTTGCCCTCATCGTCCGGGCCCTCATCGTCCGGCATGCAAGAACTCTCGGTCTGGCGGGCGCGATTGTCGCTGCCTGCCTCGCGCCGGCATCCGCGCAGCAGCAGACCAAGAGCAGCATGAAAGGGCTCGAGCTTTCAAACGACCAGCCGATCCAGATCGAGAGCGACAAGCTCCAGATCAAGGAGCAGGAAAGCAAGGCGATCTTCACCGGCAACGTCAAGGTGGTGCAGGGCACGACGCTTCTGCAGTCGGGCGCCATGGTCGTCTATTACAAGTCAGGTGGCGGCCAAGGTTCGGTGACCTCAGGCAATGCGGATATCGACAAGATTGATGTCAGCGAGCGGGTCTTTCTTCAGTCCGGCACCCAGCAGGCGACGGCTGACACCGGCACATTCAACATGGCGAGCCAGACCCTTGTGCTCAAGGGAAAGCGCGTCATCCTGTCCGAAGGCCCGAACGTGTTCGAAGGCTGCCAGCTGGACGTCAACATGACCAGCGGTGAGGCCGTCCTCTCCAGCTGCGGCGGCCGTGTCCAGATCATGCTCGATCCCAAGTCGAAGCCAGCGAACTGATTGCAAGAACCACGTGCACATTCCCTTTTTGAGCAAGAAGAAAAACGCGCGCAGCCACGAGGCGGACAGCCAGGTCCGCAGCGGCGACAAGGCGCGATATGAAGGCACGCTGATTGCGCGGGGCCTGACCAAGACCTACCGCACACGCCGTGTCGTCAACGGTGTTTCGCTGGTCGTGCGCCGTGGCGAGGCTGTTGGCCTGCTTGGCCCGAACGGTGCCGGTAAGACCACCTGCTTCTACATGATCACCGGCCTTGTTCCGGTCGACGAAGGCTCGATCGAGATCAACGGCAATGACGTCTCGTCCATGCCGATGTATCAGCGCGCCCGTCTCGGCGTCGGTTACCTGCCGCAGGAGGCCTCGATCTTTCGCGGCCTTTCGGTGGAGGATAATATCCGTGCCGTTCTCGAGGTCCATGACAAGAACAAGGAGCGGCGCGAGGCCAAGCTGAACGACCTGCTTGGCGAGTTCTCCATCGCCCATCTGCGCAAGTCGCAGGCGGTATCCCTGTCCGGTGGTGAACGGCGGCGTCTGGAAATTGCCCGCGCTCTGGCGACAGATCCGACCTTCATGCTGCTCGACGAGCCTTTCGCCGGTGTTGATCCGATCTCGGTCGCCGACATCCAGGCGCTGGTCCGGCACCTGACGCACCGGGGCATCGGCGTGCTGATCACCGATCACAATGTCCGGGAAACCCTGGGCCTGATCGACCGTGCCTATATTATTCATGCCGGAGAGGTTTTGACTCACGGCCGCGCCAATGACATTGTCAACAATGCAGATGTCAGGCGCCTATATCTGGGCGATAATTTCAGCTTGTGATGAAAATTCAGCCTTGGGCTGTGATTTTCACCTTCTTTCAATCCTGGACTTGACCAAACCCCATAAAAAAGCAATTTTTAGGCCAAGTGAAAATCCTGCCTGAAAATAGACGATTTTTCCCGGTGTAAACAGGGAAGATTGAGGGAGTTCCGCGTCCGTCATGGCACTTTCAGCCAGTCTGTTCCTGCGCCAGAGCCAGTCCCTGGTCATGACGCCCCAGTTGATGCAGTCGATCCAGCTGCTGCAGATGACCTATTTCGAATTGAACCAGTTTATCGAGCAGGAAGTCGAAAAGAATCCTCTGCTCGATTTCAGTCCGAACGAGGACGAACGTCCCGATTCCGAGCGTCCCGGCCGCGATGATATCTACCTGACCCATGATGAGCGCGGCTCCGGCGAAGGCAGTGGCGGCGACAGCTTTGGCGCCTCCGAGCCGGATTTTCAGCGCCATCTCTACGACAGCGTCACCGGCGGCAACGACGACACGTTGCGTGAACAGCTCGATGCCAGCTTCGAGAATGTCTTTCAGGACGACATGAGCCCGGCCAGGGCTGATGCGCCAGAGCTCTTGAGCCAATGGAAGTCGATGCCCGGCGGATCGGGCGTCGATGGTGCCGAGGGCTACGATCTCGATGATTTTGTCGCCAGCCGCAAAACGTTGCGTGACGTGCTCAACGAGCAGATCCCTTTCGCGCTTCACTCGACCGGTGACCGGCTCATCGCCCAGTATCTGGCCGACCAGCTCGACGAGGCCGGTTATCTCGCTGCCGATCTCTCCGATGTCGCGGCGCGTCTGGGCGTAGTGCCCGCCGAAATTCACCGTGTTCTGGCGCATCTGCAGCTGATGGATCCGCCCGGCGTTTTCGCCCGCTCGCTCAGCGAGTGTCTGGCCATCCAGCTGCGCGCCCGCAACCGGCTCGATCCTGCCATGGCCGCTCTCATCGAAAACCTAGAGCTTCTGGCGCGCCGCGATTTCGTCCAGCTCAAGAAGATCTGCGGCGTCGACGAGGAAGACCTGATCGACATGCTGGCCGAAATCCGCAAGCTCGATCCGAAGCCCGGCACCAGTTTCGAGACCGGTATCTCCGAAGGCATCGTTCCCGATGTCGTCGTGCGGGCAGCCCCCGACGGCAGCTGGCTGGTCGAGCTCAATCCCGACACCCTGCCGCGCGTGCTGGTCAATCAGGAATACTACGCCTCCGTCTCGCGCGTCTCACCGCGCAACGGCGGCGACCAGGGTTTTCTCAATGATTGCCTGCAGAAGGCCAACTGGCTGACCCGCAGCCTCGACCAGCGCGCCAAGACCATCATGAAGGTGGCCTCGGAAATTGTCCGGCAACAGGATGCATTCCTGATGCACGGTGTCGATCATCTGCGGCCTCTCAATCTGAAAACCGTCGCCGACGCGATCAAGATGCATGAATCCACCGTCAGCCGCGTAACCTCCAACAAATACATGCTGACGCCGCGCGGCCTTTTCGAGCTGAAATATTTTTTCACCGTCTCTATTGGCGCGTCGGGCGGTGGAGACAATCATTCGGCCGAATCCGTCCGTCACCGCATCCGCTCGCTGATCACGCTGGAACGAACGGACGCCGTCCTGTCGGACGATGACATTGTCGACAGCCTGAGAGAGGGCGGCGTCGATATCGCTCGCCGGACGGTTGCAAAATACCGCGAGGCAATGAACATTCCCTCATCTGTCCAAAGACGACGCGAAAAGCGGGCGCTTTCAAAGGTTTCGAGCGGCTAAGCCTGTGCAGAATCCCGCAATCCCGGGCTTTCTCCGCGATCATGGTGAACGATTTGCCACCCGTCGCAATTGACATCGCCCCATCGTCACGGTACATGCCCGCCCCAATCGGCAGGGGAAATATTCCGGTTTTCGACCTATCCCAGCTTTGACAATGCTCCGGCCGCGCTAATTACCTTTGCGTGCGCGAATAGCTTGGATAGAGACTGCGGTTGGAATAGACTGGCTAGCGCAAATCACAATGAGAGAGGAAACTCCATGAGTGTGCGTGTATCCGGGAAACATATGGAAATCGGCGAAAGCTTCCGTGTTCGAATTGAAGAGCATATGGAGCAGGCCGTAACGAAATATTTTGACGGAGGGTATTCGAGTTCGGTGACGGTCGAAAAGTCCGGCTCGCGTTTCAGTGCTGACTGCAAGCTTCATCTCGACACCGGCACTGCCCTGCAGGCCACCGGCGAGGCGAATGATCCGCAGGCGGCCTTTGATGCGGCATCGGAACGGATTGAGAAACGTCTCCGCCGGTACAAGCGCAAGCTCAAGGACCACCATATCGGCCATTCGAACCACGCCGAAGTTGCCTACACGGTCATGGACTCTGTTCCTGACGAGGAAGACGAAGTTGCAGAAGACTACGCGCCGACCATCGTCGCGGAGACCACGAAGAAATTGAAGACGATGTCGGTGGCGAGCGCTGTCATGGCACTGGATATGACCGACGAACCGGTTCTGATGTTCCGCAGTGTCGGCAAGGAGCAGCTCAACATCGTCTACCGCCGCAACGACGGAAATATTGGCTGGATCGACGCGGCCAATATAAAGAACTGAAGAACAGGCAAGAGTGCCGGCAATGGCACTCTTGCTCCGCTTTACCGGAACAAGGTCTGACGATCAAAACATCGCCGGGCCCGGAGCAGAGCGGACAGGCAGTGCGGCATTCATTCCGGATGCCAAGCAGCCGCCCGACGACACGAGGACAAAAGCATGGCATTGGCAGGTTTGCTGCAGCAGAATGCGATCATTCCGGGATTGCGCGTCAACACCAAGAAGCAGTTGCTTCAGGAACTGGCGGTTAAGGCTTCCAAGATCACCGGAATTCCCGAACGCGAAATCTTCGATGTTATCCTTCAGCGTGAACGGCTCGGCTCGACCGGCGTCGGCAATGGTATCGCCATTCCGCACGGCAAGCTCGACACTCTGCCCGCCATCGTCGGTATGTTCGCCCGTCTGGAATCCCCTGTCGATTTCGAGGCACTGGACGACCAGCCGGTCGATCTCGTCTTCCTCCTTCTGGCCCCCGAAGGCGCCGGCGCCGATCACCTGAAGGCCCTGTCACGCATCGCCCGGGTTCTGCGCGACCAGGATATCGTCGCCCGCCTGCGCGGCACCGACAATGCCAGCGCGATCTATGCCTTCCTTAACGAAGAGCAGGCCTCGAACGCCGCCTGATGCAGGTCTTGCAAAAGTGTGCAGCGGTTTTGGGACAAAGACATGCATAAACGGCTTCAAGATCCGGCCCGGTCCGGGCCGATCATGTTTCATCTGTTCGAAACATAAGCACAATTCATCGACGCTGATATCGACAGCATGCCTGCCGTCAACAATACTCCCTGCAGACACTTCTGAGGGGATAAGACATGGCAGGCAGGCTTTCGGGTAAAATCGCGCTGATCAGCGGCGGTGCGGGCGGCTGCGGCCTTGCCGCATCGGAACTTTTCGCTCGCGAGGGCGCCAAGGTCGGCATTGTCGATCTGCCGACCAGCAAGGGCGAGGAGGTCGCCGCCTCCATCCGTGCGTCAGGCGGCCAGGCGGTGTTCGCGCCGGCCGATGTCTCCAAGTCCGCAGAGGTCACCAGCGCGGTGGCCAGCGTCACCGAGGCGCTGGGGACCATCACCGTACTGTTCAATCACGCTGGCATCCTGGCCGTCGGGCCGTTTCTTGAAACCAGCGAGGAGGAATGGGACAGGCTGATGGCCGTCAATGTCCGCTCGATGTTCCTGATGACCAAGGCCGTCCTGCCGGGAATGCTGGCATCCGGTGGCGGCAGCATTGTCTCGACATCGTCGATCTCAGCCGTCGCGGCAACGCCGATGGAGGTTCTCTACGACACGACCAAGGGCGCCTGCCACATGTTCGCCCGTGCCATTGCCGTCGAATTCCGCGATCGTGGCATCCGCTCCAATGCCGTCTGCCCCGGCTTTATCGCCACCGACCACGGCAAGCGCGAAATCGCCGGCCTGTCGAAATACGGTATCGACGTCTCGGACGCCGCCATCTCTGCCCAGCAGGGCCGCCTCTGCGAGCCGATGGAAGTGGCCCAGGCAGCCCTGTTCCTCGCCAGCGACCAAGCCAGCTTCGTCAACGGCACGCATCTTTTCGTCGACAATTGTTTCACAGCAGTTTGAGGGGCAGTCACATGATCGAAGCGGGCGGGCACTGGCGGAACTGGGTTGGAAACCAATCGTGCATCGTGCGCCACAGGGGCGCGCCGCAAAGCGAGGCGGATCTGGCCGAGATGGTCGGCGAAGCGACGTCGAAGGGGTTGAATGTCCGCTGCGCCGGTTCAGGCCATTCCTTCACGCCGGTGGCGCTGACCAGCGGCCTGCACCTGACGCTCTCGGGCCTGCAGGGCATTACGCATATGGACACGGCCCGCAAGCGCGTCTCCGTCCATGCAGGCACGACCATCAACACGCTCGGCAAGGCGCTGAAGCGCCACGGCCTGTCGATGATCAACCAGGGCGACATCGACAGCCAGGCGCTGGCCGGTGCCCTGACGACGGGCACCCACGGCACCGGGCTCGAACTCGGCAACATGGCCTCGCAGATCGTCGGCATGCGGCTGGTGCAGCCGGACGGCAGCATTCTGGCCATCGACGACAGCGAACCGGACTTGCTCAACGCCGCCCGCGTCTCGATCGGCATGCTCGGCGTCATCTCCGAAATCACCCTGCAGGTGATGGACAGCTACAATCTTCACGAAAAGCTCTGGCGCTGCACCTTCGACGAATGCATGGAGCAGCACGACGACCTGGCGGCAAACCATCGGCATTTTGGCTTCTTCTGGTGCCCCGTGCCGGAAAGCCGCCACTGCTACTGCCTGCCGGACACGTCATCGGTTTCGACCACGACCAGCCTGTCGGACGTCTGCGAAATGAAGGTGATCGACATCACCGAGCGCGAACCCTTTGAAAGCGATTTTGAGAAGGTTGCCTATTCCGCGGAAATCTACCCGATCGAATATGTGCCGAATTTCCACGAGCTCGAATATGCGGTGCCGGTGCGCTACGGCAAGGAAGCCTGCACCGCCGTGCGCAAGCTGATGTTGGAAAAACACCCTACCTGCATCTACCCAATCGAATACCGCTTCACCGCCGGCGACAAGGGCTGGATCAGCCCGTTCTTCGAGCAGGATTCGATCACCCTCTCAGTCTCGGGCCAGCCGGGCACCGATTACTGGAATTACCTGAAGGACGTCGATGATATTCTGCGCCAATACGGTTCGCGCCCCCACTGGGGCAAACTGCATTTCCTCGGCGCCGAGGACGTCACCGAACTCTACCCCCGCGCCGGCGAGTTCCGGGCACTCCGCTCGAAACTCGACCCTGAAGGCCGTTTCCTCAACGACCATCTCCGCCAGCTGTTTGGTTGAACAAGGAGTGCGATTGGCAACGATTCGGGAGGTTAGCGCCCGTCGCCCTCTTCTCCCCAGCGGGGAGAAGGTGGCGCGCAGCGCCGGATGAGGGGGGTTCAACGCCTCTGAATGCGCGGTAAAAGCCCCCTCATCTGTCCTTCGGACATCTTTTCCCCGACGGGGAGAAGAGGGAGACTGCTTACCACTTACGCTGTCGGCGTTTCTTCCGCTGCCACAACCTTCGGGCCGCCCTTGGCGACGCCGACCATGGCGGGGCGGAGCACGCGTTCGCCAATGGTAAAGCCGGCCTGCACGACCTGGACGACGGTGTTGTTGGGGACCTCGGGGTTCGGCACTTCGAACATTGCCTGATGGAAGTTCGGATCGAATTTTTCGCCGACCGGGTCGAGCTTCTTGACGCCGTGACGTTCCAGCGCGCCGAGCATCGAGCGTTCAGTCAACTCCACGCCTTCGACCAGTGTCGTGAATCCGGCATCACCGGCGGCGCGGGCCTCTGCCGGGATCGCGTCGAGCGCCCGGCGCAGATTGTCGGAGACGGCCAGCATGTCGCGGGCAAAGCCTGCCACGGAGTAGGACTTCGCATCCTTGATCTCGCGCTCGGTGCGGCGGCGCAGATTGTCCATGTCGGCGGCAAGGCGCAGGAAGCGGTCGCGCAGATCGGCATTCTCCGCCTTCAGCGTCTCGACCGGGTCCGGCTCGGCATAGGCCGCTTCTGTCTGCTGCTGGTCGTCGGACGCCGCATCATATTCAGCCAGGATCTCTTCGACAGTTGCGTCAGGTCCGTGTTTTTTCGTGTCGTCGGTCATGACGGTCTCCGGAATTTGGTTTTAGGAAGTTAGCGCGGATATCGAGGTTTGCCGCCGAAAAATCAAGAGTGCAATGCAAGATTGCCCGAATTCCGGTGCTCTAGTGCGTGGTTCAGCGGGAAAGCCGCGTCATCAGTTGTGCCGTATAGTCCACCATCGGCACGATGCGCGAATAGTTGAGCCGCGTCGGCCCGATCACGCCGACGGCGCCGACGATCTTGTCATCGCTGTCGCGGTAGGGCGCGACGATCAGCGAGGAGCCGGACAGCGAGAACAGCTTGTTTTCAGACCCGATGAAGATGCGCACGCCCGGCCCGCTTTCGGCAAGGTTAAGGATCTCGATCAGGCTGTCTTTCTTTTCCAGATCATCGAACAGCATGCGCAGCCGGTCCATGTCCTCGGCGCCCCCGAGACCTTCAAGCAGGTTCGCCCGTCCACGCACGATCAGCCGCGTCGGTTTTTCCTCGTCGTGGCCACCTGACCAGATGGCAAGACCGCGCGACACCAGATCCTGCGAAAGCGTGTCGAGTTCGCGCTTGATGTCTTCCTGCAGCTTGACCAGCTGGCCGCGCACTTCGGGGATCGTCTGCCCGGCCAGATGCGCATTGAGAAAATTCGCGGCCTCGGTCAGCTGCGAGCTGGAAATGCCCGCCGGCAGCTCGATGATGCGGTTTTCGATCTGGTCGTGATCGCCGACCAGTACTGCGAGCGCCTTGGTCGGCTCCAGCCTGATGAACTCCACATGTTTGAGCACCGGGTCGTTTTTGGCGGTGATGACCAGACCGGCGCCACGCGACATGCCCGACAGCATGCGGCTCGCCTCGGTCAGAAGGTTCTCCACCGGCTGGTCGCGGTTGGGGCCGCGCACCTGCCGGTCGATCGAGGCGCGGTCTTCGGCCGAAAGATCGCCAACCTGCATGAAGGCGTCGACGAAGAAGCGCAGCCCCAGCTGCGTCGGCAGGCGGCCGGCGCTGATATGCGGCGAATAAATCAGGCCGAGGTCCTCGAGATCGCTCATCACATTGCGAACCGACGCCGCCGACAGCGACATCGGCAGGACCTTCGACAGGTTGCGAGAACCGAGCGGCTCGCCGCTTTCCAGATAGCTTTCGACGATGCGGCGGAAAACCTCCCCCGAGCGTTCGTCGAGCGCCGTTGCCTTGTCCCCGGGAGCGGGCGTGCCAATAACCATCGGGCCTTTGCGTATCCTGTCGTGTGAAGCTCTGGGGAAAATATAGCCGGTAAACCGATGATGGCAAAACGGAAATCACGCTCCGTCCCTCGCCATTCTTGTCGTGACAGAACTGTTTCCCTTTGCGAGTGTCTTGCTCTAAAAGGGCGCCAGAAACCTAAAGGACATTACGATGCGGCCATCCGGCAGAAAAACCGACCAAATGCGCAAGGTCTCGTTCGAGCGCAATTTCTCCAAACACGCGGAAGGCTCCTGCCTCGTCAAGTTCGGCGATACGCATGTGCTGGTGACTGCGAGCCTTGAGGAAAAGACGCCGCCGTGGCTGCGCAACACCGGCAAGGGCTGGGTCACGGCCGAATACGGCATGCTGCCGCGCGCCACCGGCGACCGCATGCGCCGCGAAGCCGCCAGCGGCAAGCAGGGCGGCCGCACCCAGGAAATCCAGCGCCTCATCGGCCGCAGCATGCGCGCGGTCGTCGATCTCGAAGCGCTCGGCGAACGCCAGATCACACTCGACTGCGATGTCATCCAGGCCGATGGGGGCACCCGCACCGCCTCGATCACCGGCGCCTTCATCGCGCTCTACGATTGCCTGAAGTGGATGGAAACACGCAGCATGATCAAGAGCGTCGATAAGGTTCTGAAGGACCATATCGCCGCGATCTCCTGCGGCATCTTTGCCAATCAGGCGGTGATCGACCTCGATTATCTCGAAGACTCGTCGGCTGAAACCGACGCCAATTTCGTCATGACCGGCTCCGGCGGCATTGTCGAGATCCAGGGCACGGCCGAGGGCAAGCCGTTCAGCGAGGAAGAGTTTGCCAGCCTGCTCGGTCTGGCGAAGGCCGGCATCGCCGATCTGGTCACCATGCAGAAGCAGGCGATCGCCGGCTGAGGAACAGGAATGGCAGCGCCTGCACCGCTCGAAGGCATTCTGGAAACGGCACTCTACGCCGATGATCTTGACAGGGCCGAAACCTTCTATGGTTCGGTTCTGGGCCTGAAAAAGATCACGCGCGCTGCCGACCGGCATGTGTTCTTTCGCTGCGGGCAGGGCGTGCTCTTGATCTTCAACCCGGCCGAAACGCTGAAGCCACCACCGGCAGGCGGTCTTCCGGTTCCGCCCCACGGCACACGCGGTGCCGGGCATATATGTTTTCGTGTTGCCTCCGGCGGTCTTGACGCTTGGGCAGACCGGCTCAGGGCGTCCGGCGTTCCGATCGAGGCGGATGTGCACTGGCCGAATGGCGCCCGCTCGTTTTATTTTCGCGATCCGGCGGGCAACAGTCTCGAATGCGCCGAACCCGGCCTCTGGAACATCGACTAGGAACAGACATGCGCAAGCTCACCGACAAGACCCTGGTTGTCGCCAGCCACAATGCCGGCAAGATCGCCGAAATCCGCGATCTCATTGGCCCCCTCGGCTTTTCCGCCAAATCGGCGGCCGATCTTCAGTTCATTGAGCCCGATGAAACCGGCACGACGTTCGAGGAAAACGCGACGATCAAGGCCCTGGCTTCGGCAACTGCCTCGGGCCTACCGGCTCTGTCGGATGATAGCGGCCTGGTTATCGATGCGCTGGGCGGCGCGCCCGGCGTCTATACCGCCAACTGGGCCGAGCGCGAGGACGGCAGCCGCGATTTTCCCTGGGCCATGCAGAAGGTGGAGCAGGCGCTGGCGGAAAAAGGCGCGACCGCAGAGGCCGCCCGCACCGCCCGCTTCGTCTCCGTGCTCTGCCTTGCCTGGCCGGACGGCCATGTCGAGCTGTTCCGGGGCGAGGTTGAAGGTCATGTCGTCTGGCCGCCGCGTGGCCTGAGCGGCTTTGGTTACGATCCGGTGTTCCAGCCGCTCGGGCATGCGCGTACCTTTGGCGAAATGACCTCGGAGGAAAAACACGGCTGGAAGCCGGGCGACCCGCAGGCTTTGTCGCACCGCGCCCGCGCCTTCAAGATGTTTGTCGAGACCTGCCTTGCCGACTGATCCGCACACAGCCTCCGTGACGCAGCTGCGCAACCGCCCCCTGAACCGGGACGATGGCGAGCCGGGCTTTGGCATCTATGTCCACTGGCCCTTCTGCGCGGCAAAATGTCCCTATTGCGATTTCAACAGCCATGTCCGCCATCAGCCGGTTGACCAGCCGCGTTTCGTCGCGGCCTTCCTGCGGGAAATGGCCGAAGCCCGCCGCCTCTCCGGCCCTCGCACGGTCACCAGCATTTTCCTCGGCGGCGGCACGCCGTCGCTGATGGATCCGGCCACGGTCGATGCCGTGCTCGCGGGCATTGCCGAAAGCTGGCATGTGCCAGACGGGATCGAGATCACCATGGAGGCCAATCCCTCCAGCGTCGAGGCAACACGTTTCCATGGCTACCGTTCGGCCGGCGTCAACCGCGTCTCGCTCGGCGTGCAGGCGCTCAACGACCGCGACCTGAAATTCCTCGGCCGCCTGCACAATGTCGAGGATGCGCTGAAGGCGATCGGCCTTGCCCGCGATATCTTTCCGCGCATGTCTTTCGATCTGATCTATGCGCGGCCGAAACAGACGATCGAGGAATGGGACGCCGAGCTGAAACAGGCGATCTCCTATGCGGTCGATCACCTCTCCCTCTACCAGCTGACCATCGAGGAGGGCACGCCCTTCTACGGCCTGCACAAAGCCGGCAAGCTGATCGTGCCGGACGAAGAGCACGCGGCAACCCTCTACGAGGCGACGCAGGAGATCATGGAGCGCGAGGGCATGCCCGCTTATGAGGTCTCCAACCACGCCCGTCCGGGAGCGGAAAGCCGCCACAACCTCACCTATTGGCGCTATGGCGACTATGCAGGCATCGGCCCGGGCGCGCACGGCCGCCTGACGACCACAAGCGGCAAGATCGCCACAGCCACCGAACGCAAGCCCGAAGACTGGCTGCGCTTGGTCGAAGAGCACGGCCACGGCATGATCGTCAACGACAGGCTCGATTATGGTGAGCAGTCGGACGAGCTGCTGCTGATGGGATTGCGTCTGAAGGAGGGCGTCGATCTCGTCCGCTGGCAGACATTGTCAGGCCGGGATCCGGATCCCGCCCGAGAACAGTTCCTGATCGAGAACGGCTTCATCGAACGACTGGGAAATTCGCGCCTGCGCTGTACTCCGAAGGGTATGCTCATTCTCGACGCTGTCGTAGCCGATCTCGCTTGCTGATGCATGTCTCCCAAAGTGTGCGCGGTTTTTGGCTAAAGACATGCATAAAAACAAAGATCTAAAGCGCAGTGCGTGAATTCGTTTTCACGCAACGGGCTTTAGGCAAGTGATGAAAACTTTACAGAATGCCGATGACGAGAGCCGACACGAAGATGAAGGCAGCCAGAACGGTGCAGCCGTGCACAAGGCCTGTCGTCAAGGACTTGCGCTTTGCTGCGCGTGCGGGCGATGAGATGCTTTGGAAGGTCGCGTTCGTCTGCATGTGTTCCTCCGCTTTCGTTGGCCTGTCGGCCCGGCACCGTGCCGTCTGGTCAATGTGAAATAATATCTATTGTTTTAATAGGGAATATTTTCCGGCTTTCACGCGCTGCGTAAAAAATTTGCCTCCTCCGTCGAATTTCTTACGCGTAACGGTCCACGTCAAAGCAAGAACCAGCGAAACGCTGACAGCTTGCCTTTGTTCCGGAGTGGCTTTTAGAAGAAGAGATGCCACGGCGTCAGGAAGGCTCTCTCGAGCTCCTGACGGTAATCGACCGTGTCGTCACCCATCGGGCTGCGATCGTCTTCATTTGCTATGTGGGTGATGTCGGTCTGCGCATTGTCGGTTGCTTGCAGCTTAGCTGCCACTGGCACGGGGCTGAAATACCCCAGGGTCATACTGCCCATCGAAAACATCGCGCACTCCCCATTAACGTCCGTTAACAGGCATGATGGCAGAAATGCGGCCTCTGTCAATTCAGTCTATAAAAATTGTGTATTATTCAGCTGGCCTGCAAAGCTGCCTGCGGGTCCGGCTCGCGCAGTTCGGCAGCGCCGCTGCGAACGAACTGTTCCAGCGTCATATTGTCGAGAATGTCGGCAATGGCGTCACGCACCTCGGTCATCGACCGGCGCACCTGACAGGTTTCCGGATCGCGGCAATCGTCGCAGGCCTCGTAGGCTGTGCGGCTGGCGCAGCGGATCGGCGCCAGCGGGCCGTCGAGCGTACGGATGACGAGGCCGATGCGGATTTCGGAGGCCGGACGCGAGAGCGAATAGCCGCCGCCAGGCCCCTTTTTTGAGCGCAACACGCCGGCATTGCGCAGTTCGAGCAGGATCGTGTCGAGGAATTTCTTCGGGATATTGTTGCGGGAGGCTACCTCGGTGATGAAGGCGGTTTGGCCGGATGGGAGCTTGGCCAGATCGACCAGCGCCTTCAGTCCGTATTTCCCTTTTTTCGTCAGCATCGCAATCCGCTTTCACCCGCTCCGGAAGCAAGGCCTGCTCCCGTTCCTGGGCCATTGCCGCAGATAAGCGACGCACCCGGGAATCATTGCCCCGATAATAACGTGCACAGGTTAAAAAGTGAGGGCACAAATTGGGCCGTTCGGGCGAAATACAGTGTTTTCGCCCGAGAAGCCTATCCTACTCGTTGATCAGGCGCTTCAAGAGCTCGATTTCATGGCTGAGCTTTGTATCGCCGGTGATCAGCTCCTCGATCTTGCGCACCGCATGCAGGACCGTCGTGTGGTCGCGTCCGCCGAAGCGCCGGCCGATTTCCGGGAAGGAGCGCGGGGTCAGGGCCTTGGCCAGATACATCGCGATCTGCCGCGGCTTGACGATGACGCGCGTGCGCCGGTTGGACACCAGCTCCTGGCGCGAGACGTTGTAATGCTTGGCGACGACGCGCTGGATATCTTCGATGCGCACGCGGCGAGGCTCTCCGGCACTCACCAGATGGCCGAGCAGTTCATCGACGCGCTCGATCGTCAGTGTCGGCTCGAAGGTGCGGCGGAAGAGGAGCTGGTTGAAGGCGCCTTCCAACTCGCGGCCGCTGGCCGTCACATGACGGGCCACGTGGCTGAGAATCTCGACCGGAATGTCGATCGAGGCGTCCTCGTGCCGGGCGATTTCTAGGCGCCGCTGCAGCATGTCGAGCCGCATGTCGTAGTCGGGGCCTTCCATCTCGATGGCGACGCCACCGTGCAGGCGCGAACGGACGCGCGGATCGAGCGATTCCAGTTCCCAGGGCGCGCGGTCGGCCGCAACCACGACCTGCTTGGCGCTGTCGAGCAGCATGTTGAGCAGGTGACAGAACTCGTTTTGGATCGACTTGCCCTGCAGGAACTGCATGTCGTCGATGACGAGAAGATCGATGTTGCGCAGCGTTTCCTTCAGCGACAGCGCGTCATTGTCGCGGATCGCCGTTGCAAAACGCCACATGAAATATTCGGCCGTCAGATAGACGACACGCGGTGCGCGCGGGCTCTGGACGGCGGCCGTGGCGATCGCCTGCAGCAGGTGGGTCTTGCCGAGACCGACGCTAGAATGGATGAACAGCGGGTTGAAGCGCACGGCACCGGCACCGGCTTCGGCGATCGTCTTGGCGGCCGCCAGCGCCACACGGTTGGACGCGCCTTCGACGAAACTGTCGAATGTATAGCGCGGATCGAGCGGTGAGCCGAACAGTGGGCTGGCCGTGGAGACAGGTGCCCGTGCCGCAGACGGCATTGCCGATGGCATCAGATGCGAGATCGGCTGTGCCGTCGAGCGGCGCGACGGGGTCGTCGCCTGGGCATCCGGCGTGGATGTGGCGACATCCTCGGCTGCCATCGGCCGTGTGCCGCGCATCGCAGTCCGCACCAGAATTTCGACCTTCAGGATCTCGGCGTCTTCTTCCTGGAACAGCGAGGTGATCAGGTCGAGATAGCGGTTGTTGATCCAGGATTTCAGAAAGGTGGTGGGCACCGAGAGCCGTACGATGCTTTTTGATGCGGAGTGAAGCTTGAGACGGCCGAACCAGCTGGCGAAGACATCAGGTCCGACTTGAGCTTTCAAACGCGCGCTCACACGTTCGAAAAGTGCATTGTGCTTCATCTGTCCCGCATCCCCTGATCCATTGCCATGCGCGCCGTCCAGCAGCTGTGGTGCATTGTCCCCGTTTCCGAATGCACCGGCTGCCATTATCAAATTCGTCTGCATCTCGCCGCCTTCCAATTCCAATTGCCCTGCCGCACCCTGCCTTGCGGCACGCCCGTTCAGCCTCGTCAAAAGCTGCTTTCAGCCTCTGACCGTGTTGGGGTCCCTCGATCTCCGTTTTCCGGCACTACGAATTCCTTCCGGATCATCAGATCCAGACGACTGCCCATTCGGTGCCTTATCTGAAAAACAGGGCGCATCTGTGAGATAACGCCGATTTCCCCGGTTGTAACCTCAGGTCCATTTCTGGACCACTTCCATGTCTGCCCCGCCCGGCTTCTGGAATGGCTACGCTTTACACTTGCCAAACGCTCTAAAATTGCAAAAAACCTGCCGCTCCGGAACAGCAGCGCTGACCGGCCAATAGGCTTTCTATCGATGATGAAACGTGGTGGAGTCACCGCGTCAAAGGGCCGACTTGAAGCAACGCCAGTCTCTGTGGACCGTTCGTTTTTTTGCTCGTCACAGCTCTTGTCTGCGCCCCTTGTGAAAATCATTTAGGCAGGATCGGCAGGCAAGATCAATCGCGAATTTTACGGAAAATTAAGCGCCAGCCGTTGACTCTGGCGCACCATTTTGCAGCGTCCAGCCCCCTCCAATCGAGAATCCCATTTGAATCAAGGGCTTTCGATTCTGCAGGAGAACTTAGCTGGCGAAAAAGAAATTTTAAAAAAATTGCCTTGACTCACCCATGCCCGCCGTGGCCCCGGCGCCGGGCTGCGACCACTAGAACATTCATCCGCAACCACTTGATTTTAATGCGAAAAATTTGTCACACCATTGACACGAAAGGCATATTAGCATCGCCTATTCCATAACGTGAACGGTCCACGCAAAAAGCCCGGTCTCGCGACCGGGCTGATCAAAATTGGAGAGTTTTCTGCGGTGATTAAGCCGACAGCGCCTTAACGCGTGATGCCAGACGCGACACCTTGCGCGATGCCGTGTTGGCATGCATGACGCCCTTGGTCGAAGCGCGCATCAGCTCGGGCTGGGCTGCCTTCAGAGCAGCGGCGGCCAGGGCCTGATCGCCGGTTGCGATGGCTTCTTCGACCTTGCGGACGTAACCACGAACGCGCGAACGGCGGGCCTTGTTGACTGCAGTGCGGGCGGCGATTTTACGGGTCGCTTTTTTCGCCGAAGATGTATTGGCCATGGATGCCTCTTTCGAAATCTGACACAAGCTCCATTGTTGCGCGCCGGGTCACTGCGACCTGTCATCCAAACAATTCGGGAGCAATATCGGAAAACCCTTGAAGCGGCTTTCCAAACTGTGGGCGGCGTATAACTTGAAACGGCACAGGCGTCAACGCGGAATTTCGACAAAGCGCCGGTGACGGCCCGATAAATCCGGCCTCACTTTTGGCAGACCGGGCAATAGAAGCTCGATCGCCCCGCCTGCACGGTTCGAACGATCGTCCCGCCGCAGCCCGGCGTCGGACAAGCATGGCCTTGCCGGTCATAGACCGAAAACGAATGCTGGAAATAGCCAAGCGTGCCGTCGGTCTGGATATGGTCGCGAAGCGACGATCCGCCGGCGGCAATGGCGTCGGCAATGACGGCGCGGATGCAGTCGGTCAGCGTGATGAGCGACGCCTTCGGCTTGCCACCTGCACTCACCAGCGTGCCGGCTGCCCTGAGCGGTGACAGTTTGGCCCGCCACAGGGCCTCGCAGACATAGATATTGCCGAGCCCGGCAATGTTCTTCTGGTCGAGCAGCGCGCTCTTCAGCGGCTGCGCCTTGCCTTTGAACCGTGCCGCCAGGTAGGCGGCATTCAGCACGTTGCCGGTCGGCTCCTCGCCCATGCCGCGAAAGAAGGCGTGTTCGGCCAGCGTCTCGCGCCGCGCCAGGTCCATGAAGCCGAACCGGCGCGGGTCGTTGTAGATCACTCTGAGCGGTCCTCTGTCGCCCTCCAGATGGAAGATCACATGATCATGTTTGTCGTCCTTGGAGCGGGCATGGTGGAAATCGCCGGGAACCACGGTCTCCGCGCCCTCTTCGACGCGGAAGGAGCCCGACATGCCGAGATGGGCGATGACGACGTCGCCACCTTCCAAGTCGATCATCAGGTATTTCGCCCGGCGCGACAGCGACAATATGCGCTGGCCGGTCAGCGTGTCGGCAAAACCCGCCGGAAAGGGAAAGCGCAGATCGGCGCGCCGGAGCTCGGCCCGGGTGATCCGCGCACCTTCCATGGCCGGCGCGAGCCCGCGCCTCACCGTTTCCACTTCCGGCAGTTCCGGCATCGGCATTTCTCCATGTCAACAGCTGCGCGCAATTCCCTTCGGCCGCCGCGTCCTTTATAGAACCGCTGGGCAGGCCCGAATGCCGCAGCCGCAGAGATAGCGTGCCGCAGCGCATTTCGCTATGGTCTCTGGCACAGGGTTTATTCGGAGTATCGCGCATGACAGGTCAACGCACATCCGCCGATGGTGGCATGGAAACCTCCTATGGCTTCCGGCAGGTCGGCGAGGGTGAGAAGCAGACCCTTGTCAACGATGTGTTTCACAAAGTCGCCAAGCGCTACGACATCATGAACGACGTCATGTCCGCCGGTCTGCACCGGGTCTGGAAGGACGCGATGATCGCCGCCCTCAACCCCCGCAAGGACACGGCCTACACAGTTCTCGACGTGGCGGGCGGCACCGGCGATATCGCCTTTCGCATTGTCGAGGCATCCGGGTGCCAGGCAAAGGCGACGGTGCTCGATATCAATGGCTCGATGCTCGCCGTCGGCGCGGCGCGTGCCGAAAAGAAGGGCCTCTCCCCCAACCTCACCTTTGTCGAGGCCAATGCCGAAGCGCTGCCCTTCGAGCCCAACTCTTTCGACGCCTATACGATCGCCTTCGGCATCCGCAATGTGCCGCGCATCGACGTGGCGCTGTCGGAAGCCTATCGCGTCCTGAAGCGCGGCGGCCGCCTTCTGGTGCTGGAATTCTCCGAGGTCGAGATGCCGCTGCTCGACAAGGTCTATGATGCCTGGTCGTTCAATGCCATTCCGCAGTTCGGCAAGCTCATCACCGGCGATGCCGAGCCCTACCAGTATCTGGTCGAATCGATCCGCAAGTTCCCCAATCAGCGCGATTTTGCCGCCATGATCGGCACGGCCGGTTTCTCGCGCGTCACCGTCACCAACTATACCGGCGGCATCGCCGCGCTGCATTCGGGCTGGAAACTGTAAGCCCGATGAGCACATTCGGCGCATATCTCCGCCTGGTGCGGATCGGCTGGGTTCTGGTGCGCGAAGGTGTGGTCTCCGCCCTGCCGTCGGAAGACCTGCCCCCCATGGCGCGGCTGGCGCAGTCGGCTGCCAGCCTCTTTGCCCGCAATCGCGCCCGCAGCCGCGACCGCAGCGACCGGCTGGCCAAGGCCGTCGAGCGTCTGGGTCCGTCCTATGTCAAGATCGGCCAGTTTCTCGCCACACGGCCCGATGTCGTCGGCGCGGATTTCGCTGCCGATCTCTCCGTCCTGCAGGACCGCATGGCGACCTTTCCGATGCAGGCGGCCGAAGAGACGATCACCGGCTCGCTCGGCCGCCCCATGGACGACCTGTTTGTCAGTTTCGGCGAGCCGATTGCCGCCGCTTCGATCGCGCAGGTCCATCCAGCCGTCGTCTTGAAGGATGGTGTCGCCCGGAAGGTTGCCGTCAAGGTGATCCGCCCCGGCGTGCGCCAGCGCTTCGGCAATGATATCGAGGCCATGTATCTAGTGGCGCGCCTGCAGGAACGCTTCCTGCCGCACACCCGCCGGCTCCGCCCGGTCGAGGTCACCCGCACGCTGGAGCAGACCACCAAGATCGAAATGGACCTGCGGCTCGAGGCTGCCGCCCTGTCGGAAATCGCCGACAATGCCAAGGACGATCCCGGCTTCCGGGTACCGACGGTCGACTGGGAGCGCACCGGCCGCGATGTCGTCACCATGGAATGGATCGACGGCATCCGCATGTCCGATGTCGCTGCATTGCGCGCCGCCGGCTACGACCTTAACGGGCTTGCCGACACGCTTATCCAGTCCTTCCTGCGCCACACGCTGCGTGACGGCTTCTTCCACGCCGACATGCATCAGGGCAATCTTTTCGTCGATCCGGCCGGCATCATCGTCGCCGTCGACATGGGCATTGTCGGGCGCCTGGGCAAGAAGGAACGGCGCTTCCTCGCTGAAATCCTCTTCGGCTTCATCACCCGCGACTACAAACGTGTCGCCGACGTGCATTTCGAGGCCGGCTACGTTCCGGGCCACCACGATGCGGCCAGCTTCGCCCAGGCGATCCGCGCCATCGGCGAGCCGATCCATGGCCAGCCGGCTGAAACCATTTCCATGGGCAAGCTGCTCACCCTGCTGTTCGAGGTCACCAACCTGTTCGACATGGAAACCCAGCCGGAACTGGTGATGCTGCAAAAGACCATGGTCGTGGTCGAAGGCGTCGCCCGCACGCTCAATCCGCAGTTCAACATGTGGAAGGCATCCGAACCTGTCGTTGGCAAATGGATCCGCGACAATCTCGGGCCGAAGCGCATCGTCACGGATCTGCGCGACGGCCTCGGTGCCGCCCTGCGCCTGGCCGAAGCCGCTCCCGAAATCGCCGCCAAGACCGAACGCTTTTCGCGCGAGATCACCGCCATGGCCGAACACGGGTTCCGCTTCGACGCGGCAACGGCCGAAGCGATCGGCAAGGCAGAGGCGCGCCACAGCCGCTCCGGGCGGCTGGCGCTGTGGGCCATCGTCGTGGTGCTCGTCTACATTGCCTGGAAGCTCACCTGAGGCCGTTCCGGTGGCTGTGTTCCATTTAGGCCCAAAATCGGTTGCCTTTTCGCCTTCCGGGGCAAAAAGATCGCAATAACTTGGGTTTACACTGGAAAAGCTGCTGCTACACTCCGTCGCTGAGGAGGGCAAAAAGGCTCGAGGGCAATGTTCTGCTTTCAGGCGTTTTTGTGAGGGTCACCGGGGAACAATGGTTGTCTTCCCTATGTGAGATTTTCCTCCGGGTTGGGAAACCTCATCCCGCAGATCGAAAAGGAGAACAATCATGCGCAGAATGCTCATCGCCGCTTTCATCGCGGCAAGCGCCGCATTGACTGGCGTCGCACCAGTGGAGGCCGGCGCTTACCGCGCTGCTCCGACCGAAACACAGTACGCAAACGGTGTTCAGCAGGTCGAACATTATTATGGTCACCGTCGTCACAAGAAGTACTATAAGCGCCGCCATTACGAGCCGGTCTGCTTCTGGAAGAAGATCCGCCGTTATGACTCTTACGGCAATCTGATCGTCAAGCGCATCAAGGTTTGCGAATAGACCTTTCTGAAAAGCCGATCATGAAAGAAGCCCGGCGGATCCTTCCGCCGGGCTTCTTTTTTGCGATGTCCGGAATGGTCGAGGCGACGGGATCGCCTGTCAGTGAGGCAGGATCTTGGCGATCTCGCTTTCTAGCTGGTCCTGCGTATAGGGCTTGCCGATGCGCGGAAGGTCGATGTCCTCGCCTGGCGGCAGGTTGGCATAGCCGGTGGCAATCAGGATCGGCATGCCCGGCCGCATGGCGAGCGCCGCCTTGGAAAGTTCGGCGCCGGTCATGCCCGGCATTGAATAGTCCGTGATCATCAGGTCGATCGGCTTGCCCGTCTGGAGAACCTCAAGCGCCTGCGCCCCGGAGTTCGTTTCGATGACATCGTGGCCGAGATCCTCGAGCATATCGACGATGCTCATGGCGATCAGGGCATCGTCGTCGACGATCATGATGGTAATGCGTGTTTTCAAATCGGTCATGGCGGTCACTTCTGAGGCGTCTGGAAGATCTTGTCTGGCAGGCATGTCGGTGGTGGGCAGCCAGAGTTCTGCCCGTGTACCCTTTCCGGGCGTACTTGTCAGCCGCAGCGCGCCCTTCAGTTGCAGCGCAAGCCCGTGGATCATCGACAGTCCAAGTCCGGTGCCCTTGCCCAGCTCCTTGGTCGAGAAGAACGGGTCGATGGCCTTGTTCAGCGTCTCGGCATCCATCCCGAAGCCCGTATCGATCACCGACAGGCAGGCATAGGTCCCGGCCGCCAGATCCTCCGCATCGGCGGTCTCGACCAGGTCGAGCCCGATCCTGAGCGTGCCTCCGTCCGGCATCGCGTCGCGGGCGTTGACCGCAAGATTGAGCAGCGCCAGTTCCACCTGGTTGCCGTCGATCATGACGGGAGCGAATGTCTCCGGCAGCCGTATGTCGAGCTTAATCGATGGGCCGATCGACCGTTCCAAGAGTTCGCGGACGCCGCGCACCAGGGCGGGCAGGTTCACCGCTTCGGTCTGCAGGTCCTGCCGGCGCGCAAAGGCCAGCAGCCGCTGCGTCAGGGCTGCGCCACGCCGCGCACCCTGCAGGGCGCCGTCGATCAGCCGCGAGGCCTTCGGGTCGTCGGCCAGACGCTTGCGCAAGAGATCGAGATTGCCGAGGATCGCCATCAGGAGGTTGTTGAAATCGTGGGCGACACCGCCGGTCAGATGGCCGATCGCTTCCATTTTCTGCGACTGGCGCAGCTGCGCCTCGGCGCTTTCGCGCTGCGCCACTTCCTCGAGCAGCGTTTCGTGGGCGTCTTTCAGCTCCCGGGTGCGGGCGTTGACGCGCTCTTCCAGCGTCGCGTTGAGATCGATGAGTTCCGCTTCGGCAAGTTTGCGCGTGGTGATATCAGAAGAGACGCCGACCAGCCTTTGAGTCCTTTCCGAAAAGGTTGAAACCCGCCGCGCCCGCATTTCCGCCCAGTGCAGGCTGCCATCGGGCCAGAGTGTCCGGTATTCAATGGCATAGTCGGCACCGGTCTCGATCGTCTCACGCATGGCCGCCTTCATCCGCTCAACATCATCCGCGTGAATGCTGGAAAGAAGGGCGGCATAGTCGAACACATCCTCCGGCTTGCGCCCGAAGATTGCCCGGCAGGTGTCGGAGGTGGTCAGCGCCGAGGATTGAAGATCGAGTTCCCAAGTTCCGAGCCGCCCGGCAAGAAGCGCCGTCTGCAGCATGCGTTCGCCTTCGCGCACATCCTCCATGCGCGCCCGGGCTTCGTACTGCCGCCGCCGCCCCTTCAGCGCCGTGCGCGCCACGCTGACGAATGTGGTCGCATGGAATGGCCGCTCAAGAAATGTCACGTTGCGCAGCACTTCCGACAGGCGCGCAGCCGCCGGGTTGCGCTCCGGTCCGCCGCCGCGCTGCGTCAGCACCACGAAGGGAAGGTCCGACCAGCTCGGCTGCTCGTCGATCCAGGTCGCGATCGCACGCAGATCGGCCGAGCGGACCGCCTCTTCGGTCAGAACCGCCAAGCCGACATCGTCTCCCAGCGATCGGGCGAAATCCTCCAGGCCGTCCGCCTGGCTGGACATGATGCCTGCCTCGCACAGCAGGGATTGTGCAACGGTGGCATCGCGCCCCTGCGGCGCGAAGATCAGGGCCGGCGCTTTTGCGATATCAGGAATTGTCATCACCCGCACCGGCATGAGGCAGGAGCGGACCTGCCTGTGAAACCAGCGTCGGCACACCGCGCAGAACACCCTGAAAACCATCCAGCGGGAGGCCGAGCTTAAGCCCGTTGTGGCTGATGCGGAACTCGCGGATCGTGTCTTCGTGGCTGCCGGTCCGCTTCTTGATGACGGACACGGCGCGGCGGACTTTGCCGAGCGCCTCGAAATAGCGCAAGAGAATGACCGTATCGGCCAGATAGGTGACATCAACAGGCGATTTCATGTCGCCGACCAGCCCATGCTGGGCAACCGTCAGGAAGGTCGTGGCGCCCTGGCGGTTCAGATACTGCAGCAGCTCGTGCATGTGCAGGATCAGCGCATTCTCTTCGGGCATCGCCGCCTGATAGCCGTTGATGCTGTCGATCAGCACGGTCTTGGCCTGGTTGCGGTCCACGTGCTCGCGCACCCGGTGGGCAAATTCACCCGGGGAAATTTCGGCCGCATCCAGCTGTTCGATATGAAGCCTGCCGCTGTCTCGCATTGCCTGCAGATCGATGTTCATCGCCTGCATGCGCGAAAACAACAGTCCGAGTTCCTCGTCGAAAATGAAGATCGCCGCCTTTTCGCCCCGCTCCAGCGCCGCCGCGACGAATTGCAGACAGAAAGTGCTCTTGCCCGTGCCGGCCGGCCCGAGAATCAGCGCACTCGAGCCGCGCTCTATGCCGCCGCCGAGAAGCTGGTCCAGTTCGCCGATGCCGCTCGACATCGCGTCGCGCGAAAATTTCGTCTTGTGTTCGGCCGCCACCAGCCGGGGATAGACCACGACGCCGCCGGTGCGGATGGTAAAATCGTGGTAGCCACCGCGATACGCCTGCCCACGATATTTGATCACCCGCAGGCGCCGCCGTTCGGGCCCGTAATTGGGGGCCAGCTCTTCTAGGTGTACGACGCCATGCACGACGCTGTGCACAGTCTTGTCCAGCACGTCGGCCGTTAGGTCGTCGAGCAGCAGCACGGTCGCCCCCTGGCGGGCGAAATAATGTTTCAGCGCCAGAATCTGCCGGCGGTAGCGCAGCGAACTCTGAGCGAGAAGACGGATTTCTGACAGGCTGTCGAGCACGACGCGTTGCGGCTTCAACCGCTCGAAGGCGTCGAAGATCAGCTTTGTGGTTTCGCCGAGTTCGAGATCGGACGAATAAAGCAGGCTCTGCTGCTGGTCGTCGTCGAGAAGGCTTTCCGGCGGCGCCAGTTCGAAGACGGTGATCTTGTCGCCGAGCACCATGCCATGCGACGCAGCGCCCTCGCGCAGCTCGCGCTCGGTTTCCGACAGCGTGATATAAAGGCCTGTTTCGCCTTGTTTTTCGCCTTCGATCAGGAAATGCAGGGCGATCGTGGTCTTGCCTGCTCCGGGATTGCCTTCAAGCAGAAACACGTGCCCGGCCGAAAGTCCGCCGGCGAGAATATCGTCCAGGCCGGTCACACCTGTTCTGGCTTTTGCAGCCCGTGTTGATTGATCCATTCGGGTTCTCTTCTGATGTCTAAAGGGGAAACTAGGAGACGATTGAAGGCTTTCAACGGGTGGCTGCGGGATTCGGTTCCCTTGGTTCGGTACCGGGCTTTTTGGGCGCGGTTGAATAGCCTTGCCCGCTCACGTAAGATGAAGGAGCTTTCGCCTGCGCCTGGCATCCGCTTGGAATTCATCATGGTTTTGACCAACAAGACGATTCTCCTCATCATCTCCGGCGGCATCGCGGCCTATAAAAGCCTCGATCTGATCCGGCGCCTGCGCGAACGCGGTGCGACGGTGCGCGTGATCATGACCGAAGGTGCGCAGCATTTCATCACACCACTCGCTGCCGGCGCTCTGGCGACAGGCAAAGTCTATACCGAGCTGTTTTCCCGCGAAGACGAACAGGATGTCGGCCATATCCGCCTGGCGCGCGATTGCGATCTAGTGCTGATCGCGCCGGCGACGGCCGATCTGATGGCCAAGATGGCGCATGGACTGGCCGGCGATCTGGCCTCGACCGTTCTTCTGGCGACCAACCGGCCGGTGCTGGCAGCACCCGCCATGAACCCCGCCATGTGGTCGCACCCCGCCACCTGGCGCAATCACCAGGCCCTTTTGCGTGATGGCATCCATTTTGTCGGTCCCGCCTCGGGCGAGATGGCCGAGAGCGGCGAAAAGGGCGAGGGCCGCATGGCCGAACCGCTGGAGATCGTCGCCGCTGTCGAGGCGCTTCTCGATACCAATCCCAAGCCGCTTGCCGGCAAGACCGCGATCGTCACCTCCGGCCCTACGCATGAGCCGATCGACCCCGTGCGCTACATCGCCAACCGCTCCTCCGGCAAGCAGGGCCATGCCATCGCTGCGGCGTTAGCGCGGCTCGGGGCCAAGGTTACGCTCGTGTCCGGCCCCGTGATGCTGGCCGATCCGCCCGGCGTGACCACCGTCCATGTCGAGCAGGCGCGGGATATGCTGGATGCGGTGGTCAATGCCCTCCCGGCCGATATCGCCGTCATGGTCGCCGCAGTCGCGGACTGGCGCGTGGCGGCCGCCAGCGGCGAGAAGATCAAGAAACAGCCGGGCGAAGCGCCGGCCCCGCTGGCTCTCACAGAAAATCCCGACATTCTGAAAACCATCGGCCATCACGTACAGAGGCCGACGGTGGTTATAGGCTTTGCCGCTGAAACGCAGGATATTGCCAAAAATGCGCTCGCCAAGCTCGAACGCAAGGGTGCCGATTACATCGTCGCCAACGATGTCTCGCCGGAAACGGGCGTCATGGGCGGAGACCGCAACAGTGTGAAGATCGTCAGCAAGGCCGGTATCGATGAATGGCCGGAAATGTCGAAGGAAGACGTCGCCGCCCGGCTGGCCGAACTCGTGGCCTCACGCTTCGCGTCTACCTGACAGGCTTCACCTGACGGCCGGCCGCTGGACCCTGACGCCGGCATCGTCGGTACCGGTGGAAAACAGCCGCACGTCGACACCGTTTTCCCCGAGGATCACAGCCGTGCCGTCCGGTATCTCCACCCAGGCATTGTCGTCGTCGTTCAATGGTTCGGAGACAAGGCAATAACCCTGGCCTTCGCCCATCGGTGCCGCATAGAGCGTCGGCGCTTTCCAGTCCGTGGCGTAGCGCACGGAATAGAGCGTCTTGCCGTCGGTAAAGGCAGCGGTAAAGCGGATCAGGACCTTGCGGTCCAGATGCGTTGCCAGCCGCTCGACAAAGGACAGCGCCTCGCTGAAGGCCGCCAGCGGATCGCGGTCGAGGCCGAACTGGAGCGCCAGAAGGAACAGCAGTTCGGAATCGGTCGAGCCGGTGCGGGCGAGGTAGAGATCATTGTCGAGCATGCTTTCCATCGGCCGGCGCAGATGCTCGAAATCGGCGATCTGGCCGTTGTGCATGAAGGACCAGCGGCCATGTACGAAGGGATGGCAATTGTCGCGGCGCGTGCCGCCACCGGTCGCCGCCCGCACATGTGCCAGGAACAGCGGCGAGCGGATCTGCCGCGCGATGCTTTTCAGGTTGCAGTCTGACCAGGCAGGCAGGATATCGCGGTAACGTCCGGGTTCCGGGTGGTCGCCGTACCAGGCGATGCCGAACCCGTCGCCGTTGGTGGCTGTCTTTGCCCGTGTGGCGCAGTGCGATTGCTCGATCAGCGAATGGGCGGGCGACGACACCAGTTCTTCCAGATACAGCGGTTCCCCGCGATAGGCTGCCCAGCGGCACATTGGCAAAACTCCGGCTTCCATCCGGCGCAAAACGGCCGAACGGGTCTGACGATCTTTCAATGGAATGGGTAACAAACTCTTAAAAAGGCCGCCCGCCGCCCCTCTATTCCTCCAATTGCGGCAGTCTTTGGTCAAATCGTCAGCCCTGGCATTCAACGCGCTTTGTGAACACTGCGTTGCCCGCGCTGCCTCTTCGCGTTCCGGCCGCCGCCCCTTATGTTCAGCCTCAAGCAACAGCACTCCAGCGAAAGGCACATTCCATGTCTATCCGCCCCGTCAAGCACCAGTCCACCGCCACGCCCGCCATGGAAGGTGCGGGCGTCAAGCTGCACCGCGTCTTCGGTTTCGGCGATCCGTCGATGACCGATCCCTTCCTGATGATGGACGATTTCCGCAACAATGATCCGTCAGATTACATCAAGGGATTTCCCTGGCATCCGCATCGCGGCATCGAGACTATCACGTATGTTTTGGCCGGCACGGTCGAACATGGCGACAGCCTCGGCAATCGCGGCCTGATGGGTGCGGGCGACGTCCAGTGGATGACGGCCGGGAGCGGCATTCTGCATCAGGAAATGCCCAAGGGTGATTTCGCCGGCCGCATGCACGGCTTCCAGCTCTGGGCAAACCTGCCCTCGGCGCTGAAAATGACCGCACCGCGCTATCAGGACGTCAAGGCATCCGACATTCCCGTCGTTGTCGATGATGACGGCACGGCCGTGCGCATCATATCGGGCAGCTTCTGGGGCAAGGCCGGTCCGGTCGATGGCATCGCCGCCGAGCCCGTCTACCTCGACGTCTCCGTGCCGCCGGGCAAGCGCAAGCGCCTGCCGGTCGATACCTACAGCAATGCCTTCGCCTATATTTTCGCCGGTTCCGGCACGTTCCGCGACGCTTCCAAGCCGCTCGGTGTGCGGGTTGAAAAGGAGTTCAACGGCGAGGAGCTCAACATCCGCGACCTCTCGGGCAACCGCACCCTGGTCGTCTTCGACACCGGCGACGAGATCACCGTGCAGGCCGGCGACGAGGGCATTCGCTTCCTGCTGGTCTCCGGCAAGCCGATCGAGGAGCCCGTCGCCTGGCACGGCCCGATCGTCATGAACACGCAGGACGAGCTGCGCCTGGCGATGGCGGAGCTGCGCAATGGCACCTTTATCAAGGCTGCGCATTGATGGGAGACTAGGTGTGCGGAAACGGGAGAACTGTACCCATGCAGATCGACGGTCGGTGCCATTGCGGCCACATCGCCTACGAGGCTGAGATCGACCCTGACAACGTGTCGATCTGCCACTGCACCGATTGCCAGAACCTGACCGGTTCGGCCTATCGCGTCACCGTCTCGACCGCTGCGGCAAACTTCCACATCACCCAGGGGCAGCCGAAGCTCTATGTAAAGACCGGCCAGAATGGCGCCAGGCGCTTGCAGTTTTTCTGCCCGGACTGCGGCTCGCCCCTCTACACGACCGGCGAAGGCGGCGATGCCGGTGAGGTCGGTATTCGCCTCGGCACCGTCACCCAGCGCCGCAACCTTCCCCCAAAACGGCAGATATGGTGCCGCTCAGCGCTGGAATGGGTGGGTCACATCGACGGCCTACCCGGCGTAGAAACCGACTGAACCGCCGCCGTTTCGCACCGATCAGTGATGTTTGTGCGTGCAATGCCCGTGATCGGCCAGCACCTCGATGACCCGGCACTGGTCGACCCGCCCGTGGCCGCAGCCCTCCACCATCGCTTCCAGCTCCACCTTTAGCGCCGTCAGGCTGCGGATGCGCTGCTCGATCTCCGACAGCCTTGCCTTGGCGATCTTATCGGCCGATGCGCAGGATTGATGCGGGTCGTCTTGGAGCCCCAAGAGCGTGCGGATCGCATCCACCTCGAAACCCAGCTCGCGCGCATGGCGGATGAAGGTCAGGCGGTTGAGGTCCGATTGTTCATAGGATCGCTGGTTGCCCTCGCTGCGGCTCGGTTCCGGCAACAGGCCGATGCCCTCATAATAGCGGATCGTCGGCACTTTCACGCCGCTCTGCCGGGCCGCCTCGCCGATGGTGATCTTTTTCATGATTTTCCTCTTGCACCTCTAGTCGCTAGAGGATGTAGAGAGGATGCTTCTGGTTGACAAGGATGTGGGGATCATGACGGAAGCGGCACAGACACGATACAGGATCGGCGGCATGGATTGCGCAAGCTGCGCTGCCAAGATCGACACGGCAGTCCGGCGCATGCCGGGCGTCGAGGACGTCTCTGTCTCCGTTGCGGCAGGCACGATGCTGCTCAGTCACGGCCCGGACAGCGACCTCGCCGCCATCGAGAAAAAGGTCGCTGGCCTCGGCTATTCCGTCATACCACTGGCGAAACATGCCACGCCGGCTGCGTCGGCGCATACGCACGATCCCGGCCATGATCACGAAGACCATAGCGGTCACGATCACCAGGGCCATGATCATGCCGGCCACGACCATAAAGGCCACGAGCACGCCAAAGAACCCGCCGAGCCAGAAATCGAAGGCCTTCACGGCCACGATCATCCGCCGGCAAGCGGCCCCTGGTGGCAGAGCAGAAAAGGTCGCCTGACCATCATGTCGGGCGCAGCCCTCGTTGCCGCCTACGCAATCGGCCACCTCGTTCCGTCGATCGCCTCTTACGCCTTCCTCATTGCCATGCTCGTCGGCCTCGTGCCGATCGCCCGCCGCGCCATCATGGCCGCCATGGCCGGTACGCCCTTTTCCATCGAAATGCTGATGACCATCGCCGCCGTCGGCGCCATCATCATCGATGCCGGTGAAGAGGCGGCCGCCGTCGTCTTCCTCTTTCTCGTCGGCGAGTTGCTCGAAGGTGTCGCCGCCGGAAAGGCCCGCGACAGCATCCAGTCGCTGGCAACTTTGGTTCCCAAAAGCGCGCTCTTGGAAGAGGCAGGCCAGACCCGCGAGGTGCCTGCCGAAAGCCTTGCCGTCGGCGCCATCATTCTCGTGCGCCCCGGCGACCGCATCTCCGCCGACGGCATCATCGTCTCAGGCGAAAGCGCCATCGACGAGGCACCGGTATCAGGCGAAAGCACGCCGGTGCGCAAGGGCGTCGACGCAAAAGTTTTTGCCGGAACCGTCAATGGCGATGCGGCGCTGCGCGTGAAGGTCACCGCCGCTGCCGCCGACAACACCATCGCCCGCGTCGTCCGTCTGGTCGAGGAAGCCCAGGAGTCCAAAGCCCCGACCGAACGTTTCATCGACCGCTTCTCGCGCTACTACACCCCCGGCGTCGTCATCGTCGCAGCCCTTGTCGCCGTCACCCCTCCGCTGCTCCTTGGCGGAAGCTGGGGCGAATGGGTCTACAAGGGCCTCGCCATCCTGCTGATCGGCTGCCCCTGTGCCCTGGTCATCTCGACGCCCGCCGCCATCGCCGCCTCGCTGTCCTCGGGCGCCCGCCGCGGCCTGCTGCTCAAGGGCGGCGCCGTGCTCGAAACACTGGGCAAGATCACCGCCGTCGCCTTCGACAAGACAGGCACGTTGACCGAAGGTAAGCCGCAAGTAACCGATATCATCAGCTTCGGCCGGTCGGAAGCGGAGGTGCTGACCTATGCCGCCGCGCTCGAAACCGGCTCCAGCCATCCGCTCGCCTCTGCGATTCTGGCGAGAGCCGCAGCCGATGACGTCACAATCCCGCCGGTGCAGGACGCCAAGGCGCTGGGCGGTAAGGGGGTCACCGCCACGGTCGATGGCACGCCCGTCTTCTTCGGCTCGCCCCAGGCCGCCGCCGAGCGCACCGCCCTGTCGCCAGACCAGCTCGCCCGCATCGCCGCCCTCAACGATGAAGGCAAGACCGTCTCCGTGTTGATCGCCGGAGACGTGCTCGCCGGTGCCATCGCCATGCGCGACGAACCCCGGACTGACGCGAAGGAAGGCCTGAAGGCGCTGACAGATGCCGGCGTCAAGATCGTCATGCTCACCGGCGACAATGCCCGCACCGCCACGGCCATCGGCAAGCAGCTGGATATCGAGGTTCGCGCTGAACTCATGCCGGAGGACAAGCAGCGCATCGTCGGCGCGCTGAAAACGCAAGGCTTCATCGTCGCCAAGATCGGCGACGGCATCAACGACGCCCCGGCGCTGGCTGCGGCCGATGTCGGCATCGCCATGGGTGGCGGCACCGATGTGGCGCTCGAAACCGCCGATGCCGCCATCCTCCACGGCCGCGTCGGCGATGTCGCCCGCATGATCGATCTGTCGAAGCGCACGATGGCCAACATCCACCAGAACATCACCATCGCGCTCGGCCTGAAAGCCGTCTTCCTCGTCACGACCGTCATAGGCATCACCGGTCTCTGGCCCGCCATCCTCGCCGACACCGGCGCCACCGTGCTGGTGACGATCAACGCGCTCCGGCTGCTGCGGCCGGTGCGGTAGTCCTTCACCGAACGTGGGCGCCGCATCGGCGCCCGCAAGCAACGCCTCTTGCGGCCTCAGCAGAACTGGTCTATGCCAGCACCAACCGCGAAAAGCGGCCGCTTCCCTTGATCCGCCACAGGCGGAGTAAACAGGTGGACGAATTGTCGTCCAGGCGGTCAAGCACACACCATCCATGCCCTTTGAGCGTGGATCGGCCAGCGCCTTCCCAGTTAACCATGCCTGATCCGTCAGGCCCTGATCGCAGCCTTGGCGCTTGACGCCTGCCGTCCGTATACGCGTTGCGCGTCTCGCGGCTTTGCGTCGAACAAACCGCGACAGCCCTTTTGTTGGAACGAGTTCCGCAAAGGCTTCGAAGCGCCGGTAGCCTGCGCCAACCGGAGTTCGCATTTTGAAACACGCTATCAACAAACCCCTCATCGTCATCTTTACCGCCATCGTCCTTGATGCCGTCGGCATCGGCCTCATCTTCCCGATCTTGCCGTCGCTGCTGCAGGAGGTCACACACGCTGAAAACGTCGCGCCGTATATCGGCATCATGACTGCCCTCTACGCCGCCATGCAGTTCATCTTCTCGCCGGTGCTCGGCGCGCTCAGCGACCGGCTCGGCCGCCGCCAGGTGCTGCTGATTTCGCTGGCCGGCGCCGCCGTCAATTATCTGTTCCTCGCCTTTGCACCCAGCCTGTGGATGCTGGTCATCGGCCGCGCCATTGCTGGCCTGACGAGCGCCAACACAGCCGTGGCCGCCGCCTACATCACCGACATTTCGCCGCAAGACCAGCGCGCCCGCCGCTTCGGCCTGTTCAACGCCATGTTCGGTATCGGCTTCATAATCGGTCCCGTGCTCGGCGGTGTGCTGGGAGACTATTGGCTGCGGTTGCCGTTCATCGCCGCCGCAGTGCTCAACGGCTGCAATCTGCTGCTCGCCATCTTCATCCTGCCGGAATCGCGCGCACCGTCCGGTGAGAAGATCGACCTCGCGACGCTCAACCCGCTGCGCCCCCTGCGCTGGGTTTTCTCCGTAAAGAGCCTCCTGCCGGTCATCCTCATCTTCTTCGTCTTCAGTGCCACCGGCGAGGCCTACGGCACCTGCTGGGCACTCTGGGGACATGATGCCTTCCAGTGGAACGGGTTGTGGATCGGCCTGTCGCTCGGCGCCTTCGGCATCTGCCAGACCCTGTCCCAGGCCTTCCTTCCTGGTCCTGCGGTCAAGCTCCTGGGCGAGCGTGCGGCCATTCTCACCGGCATCGCCAGTGCCTGCCTCGCCTTGCTGGTCATGGCTTTTGCCACCCGTGGCTGGATGATCTTTGCCATCATGCCGGTCTTCGCACTCGCCGGCATCGGCGTGCCCGCCCTTCAGTCGCTCGCCACACGGCAGGTGGATGAAAGTCAACAGGGCCAGTTTCAGGGCGTGCTCGCCTCGGCCCTCAGTCTCGCCTCTATCGCCGCACCCCTCGGTTTCTCCAGCATCTATTTTGGCGCCCAGTCACACTGGCCGGGCGCCATCTGGCTCACCGTCCTTGCCATCTACACCGTCAGCATCCCCCTGGTGCTTCGCTTGCGGTTCAATAGACGCGCAGCTGCTTCCTAGAGGATGTGAAGAGTAGGTCGCTCTCTCCCCTTCAACGAGAGGGGAAGGCCACGAACAGGGAATCGAGGAAGAACCTCTCCAGCCGCCCGAAGGCGAGGGGGAAACCTTCAGCCCCGAACCCCTCACGCGGCCTTGGCGACGTGGTATTCCTTGATGGCGACCATCTTGATGTCTTTCCAGCGTTCGGCCTCGTAGTTGAGCGAGAACCCGTCCTGGGCGAGGAACACCGGGTCGCCGTCGAGATCGCGGGCGATGTCGCCGCGCCGGGCGGTGATGAAACGGTCCATTTCGCCAGGCTTGTCCGACGAGACCCAGCGGCAGACCGAGAAGCGGGCCATTTCGAAGGAGACCGGCAGGCCGTATTCGCCCTGCAGGCGCTCCTTCAGCACGTCGAGCTGCAGTGCGCCGACGACACCGACGATGGCGGGTGATCCGTCTTCGGGCGAAAACAGCTGCACGACGCCTTCCTCGGCCATCTGCTGCAGCGCTTCCTTCAGTTTCTTTGCCTTCATCGCATCTTCCAGACGCACGCGGCGCAGGATTTCTGGCGAGAAGTTCGGCACGCCCTGAAACACCAGCTGTTCGCCTTCGGTCAGCGTATCGCCGATCCTGAGCGTTCCGTGGTTGGGAATGCCGACCACGTCGCCGGCATAGGCGGTGTCGGCCAGTTGGCGCTGCGAGGCGAAGAAGAATTGCGGCGCCGTCAGGCCCAGCTGCTTGCCGGTGCGCGCCAGCCGCGCCTTCATGCCGCGCTCCAGCTTGCCCGAGCAGATGCGGGCAAAGGCGATGCGGTCGCGATGGTTGGGGTCCATGTTCGCCTGGATCTTGAAGACGAAGGCCGTCATCTTGTCGTCGGTCGCATGCACGGTGCGGGTGTCGGCCACCTGGTCGCGCGGCGGCGGCGCGATGTCGCCGAGCGCATCGATCAGATCGCGCACGCCATAATTGCGCAGCGCAGAGCCAAAGAAGACAGGCGTCATGTGGCCCTCGAGAAAGGCGTCGCGATCGAAGGGACGGCAGGCCTCGATCGCAAGCGACGTTTCCTCGATGAAGGCGGCCCGCTCGTTTTCCGGCAGCCGGTCGGCAGCACTTTCCGGGCCGTTGACCTTGGTGGCTTCCACCTGCGTATCGGCGCCACGAATGGTGTTTTCGGCCAGATAGTACGAGCCGCAGAAGCTCTTCGACCGGCCGATCGGCCAGGTGATCGGCGCCGTGTCCAGCGCCAGCTTTTCCTCGACCTCGTCGAGGATCTCGAACGGGTCGCGGCTTTCCCGGTCCATCTTGTTGATGAAGGTGATGATCGGAATGTCGCGCATACGGCAGACTTCGAACAGCTTCAGTGTTCTAGGCTCGATGCCCTTCGCCGCGTCGATCACCATCACCGCCGCATCCACCGCCGTCAGCGTCCGGTAGGTATCATCGGCAAAGTCTTCGTGGCCGGGCGTGTCGAGAATGTTGAAGACATTGCCGCCATACTCAAACGTCATCACCGAGGTGACGACCGAAATGCCGCGTTCGCGCTCGATCTTCATCCAGTCGGACCGTGTCTGGATGCGGTCCTTCTTCGCCTTGACCTCACCGGCAAGCTGGATGGCGCCGCCGAACAGCAAAAGCTTTTCGGTGAGCGTGGTCTTGCCAGCGTCCGGGTGCGCGATAATAGCAAAGGTGCGGCGGCGGGAAACCGCCTCGGCGAGACTTTCAGCCATGATGTGAATCCTGTGAATTGCGGCGTCTTCTACAGGCTCGCACGGCAATATGCAATTGACCGGCGGCGGCACCGCCCGGCTAATGGGATCATGACCCTGCATCTGAAATCCGCCCCGACCCTCAATATCGTCCGCCTGCCCCATGGCGCCGGCCTCGACCTGCCCGCCTACGAGACCGCAGGTGCTGCCGGCATGGACCTGCGCGCCGCCGTGCCGGACGGCGATACTCTGGTGCTGGCGCCGGGCAAACGCGCGCTCGTGCCCACCGGCTTCATCTTCGAGGTGCCGGCCGGTTTCGAGGCGCAGATTCGCCCGCGCTCCGGCCTTGCCTTCAAAAACGGCATCACCTGCCTCAACACACCGGGCACGATCGACAGCGATTATCGCGGCGAAGTGAAGGTGCTGCTGGTCAATCTGGGCGAGGAAGATTTCACCATCACCCGCAGCATGCGCATCGCCCAGATGGTGGTAGCGCCGGTGACGCAGGTCACCGTGTGCGAAGTGTCGGCATCCGGCGAAACGGCACGCGGCGCCGGCGGCTTCGGTTCGACGGGCGTGTAACGCCTACCGCCGCGCCTCGAATGCCATGCGCAGGGCTAGACCGGCCAGGACCGTGCCCATCAGCCAGCGCTGAATGGCCATCCACAGCGGCCGGCGGCCAAGAAAGGCCGAGATCGAGCCGGCGCTGAGCGCAATCATCGTGTTGCCGGTGAGGCTGATGGCGATGTGGTTGAAGCCGAAAATGAGCGACTGGCCAAAGACGCTGCCAAGCTCTGGCTTGATGAACTGCGGCAGCAGCGACAGATAGAGCACCGCGACTTTCGGGTTGAGCAGGCTGGTGAGCAATCCCATGGCAAAGAGTTTGCGCGGCCGGTCCTTCGGCAGCGCCTGCACCTGAAAGGCCGAGCGGCCGCCGGGCTTCACGGCATTCCAGGCCAGCCAGAGCAGGTAGGCGGCGCCGGCAAATTTCAGCAGGTCATAAGCAATCGGCACGGCAAAGATCAGTGCGGTGATGCCGAGCGCCGCCGAAAAGACGTAGAAGACGAACCCCAGCGCCACGCCGCCGAGCGAGATCAGCCCGGCGACGGGCCCCTGCGAGATCGAGCGCGAGACGAGATAGACCATGTTCGGCCCCGGTGTCAGCACCATGCCGATGCAGATGAGGCCAAAGGCGAGAAGGCTTGTCAATTCGGGCACTGCGGTCTCCGGGATTTCAAAACGCACGTTTCCTTCTTGCCGCAATGTCCACCCTTCTTCAACAGGTTGCTCGGCGCTTTTTGCGCATGCCCGGCCCGATTGAAAACCTTGCCGTTCAGGCCTAGAACACTGGGAAAAGGTCCGGAGGAACCATCTATGAGCCTTGCCACGCTGCTGGCCTATTGCGCCGCCCTGTTGATTGCCGCTGCCATTCCGGGGCCCGGCATGACGGCGATCGTTGCCCGGGCGCTGGGCTCGGGCTTTCGCGAGACCTTCTTCATGGGGCTGGGGCTCATTCTGGGTGACATGGTCTACCTGACGGCGGTCATCCTTGGCCTTGCCTTCGTTGCCCAGACCTTTACCGCCGCCTTCATGGTGATCAAGATTCTTGGCGCGCTCTATCTCGTCTACATCGCCTGGAAACTGTGGACGGCGGGCATCTTTGCACAGGACATTAAGGCAAAGACGTCAGGCAATATGGCCATGTCGTTTCTGTCCGGCCTGCTGGTGACTTTGGGCAATCCGAAAACCATGCTGTTCTATGTGGCGCTGGTGCCGACGCTGATCGATCTCAACCGGATCGGCCTTGCCGACTACGGCCTGCTGCTCGCTGCCACCTTCCTCGTGCTTTTGGCTGTGCTTATCCCGTATATCCTGCTGGCGACCCGCGCCCGCACGCTTCTGAAACAACCGCGTGCCCTGAAAACGCTGAACCGCGTCGCTGCCGGCATTCTTGGGGGTACCGCCGCCTATATCGCCACGCGCGCCGCGTGAAACATTCGTTTCCCGGCGGCTGCTTGGCATGCAGACCAGCCGTCTCGAGACTTAGAAGGTGATCTCATCGCAACGGCGCAGTTCGACCACGTGGGACCCGGCATTGAAGCCGCCGAGCACGGCGTTGTGGTGGGCGATGATCTGCGTGAAGGTCAACGCGCCCCTGTCGCCGGTCATGTGTCCATCGGAGAGAAGCGTGACGCCGTAGCCGAGAGAGACCGCGCGCCGCGCCGTCGTATCGACACAGTACGGGGTCTGGCAGCCGCCGATGACCAGATGCGTAATCGCGCGCTTTTGCAATTCGTCCTGCAGCGCGGTGTGGAAAAAACTGTCGCAGCTTGTCTTGTGCACGACGGTCTCACCCGGCAGGGGCCTGATTTCCAGGCGCAGTTCCCAGCCCTGGGACGGCCTGGCAAGCGTGTCACCCCGTCCGCTGTCGTGTTGCACGAAGATGACGGGAATATCCGCAGCGCGCGCACGCTCCTGCACGGACCGCAGGCGAAGGGTGGTTTCTGTAAATGCCGCATCAATCGCCGGTTGCCGGTCCGGCGTGCCTTCGCCCTCGAGAACGGCATTCTGCACGTCGATGATGAGAAGGGCCGTTGTCATGATCGGGAACTCCGGGCAAGCGCCGGGCATGCGGATCGGCGCTCCCGGCAGATTTTATATTAGGCCACTCTACCACATCGATCAATGCCGACGTTTCTGTCTTCGCTGGACCTCGCGGATATTGGGCACGTTGTCCGGTGCTAAGAGAGCCACATGGGCCGCGTGAAAAATTCGTTTCTCGGCGGCCGGTTCCGCAACAGTTTTTTCCCGCCGGTCGCAGCTGTCGGCGATGCGCAGTCTGGCAAGCGGCAGGTTTTACACCTATTGTCGGGCCCAAGAACAGGAAAAGGGAGAACACCATGTCCGACACACGTAAGCCCGGCCGCGGCCGCGTCTATGCTTCGATCACTGAGACCATTGGCGACACGCCGATCGTTCGCCTCGACAAGCTGGCCAGGGAAAACGGCGTCAAGGCGCATCTTCTGGCCAAGCTCGAATTTTTTAACCCGATCGCCTCGGTCAAGGACCGTATCGGCGTTGCCATGATCGAGAGCCTCGAAGCGCAGGGCAAGATCACCCCCGGCAAGACGACGCTGATCGAGCCGACCTCGGGCAACACCGGCATTGCGCTCGCCTTTGCCGCCGCCGCCAAGGGTTACAAGCTTATCCTGACCATGCCCGAGACCATGTCGATCGAGCGCCGCAAGATGCTGGCGCTGCTCGGCGCCGAACTGGTGCTGACCGAAGGCCCGAAGGGCATGAAGGGCGCCATCGCCAAGGCCGAGGAACTGGCTGCGGCAACGCCGGACGCGATCATTCCGCAGCAGTTCGAAAACCCGGCCAACCCGGAAATCCACCGCAAGACCACGGCCGAGGAGATCTGGAACGACACCGACGGCAGCGTCGACATCCTCGTGGCCGGCATCGGCACCGGCGGCACGATCACCGGTGCAGGCCAGATGCTGAAGAGCAAGAAGGCCTCCATCAAGGTCATCGCCGTCGAGCCGGAAGAATCCCCCATTCTGTCGGGCGGCAATCCCGGCCCGCACAAGATTCAAGGGATCGGCGCCGGCTTCGCGCCGGCCATTCTCGACAGGACTGTGTATGACGAGGTCATCACCGTCAACAGCGCCACGGCGGTTGAGACGGCCCGCCATGTCGCTCGCCTCGAAGGTGTTCCCGTCGGCATTTCCTCAGGCGCGGCACTCGCCGCCGCCATCAAGGTTGGCCAGCGGCCTGAAAATGAAGGCAAGACCATCGTCGTCATCATTCCCTCCTTTGCCGAGCGCTATCTGTCGACTGTGCTGTTCGAGGGCCTGGGGGGTTGAACCGTATCACCACGAACACAGAAAGGGCCGGTTCTGCCGGCCCTTTCTGTGTCTAGCGCTTGAACCTTCCGAACGGAGCAGACGAAGATGGGATGGGGTCCCTATGACGATGGATCGTCCCTGGGCACGGCCGGGTCCGAAGGCGGCATCATCCTGCGCGACGAAGAGCATGCGCAGGGTGCCCGGATCACGCTCGAAGACAGTCCACGCCCGCCCTTCGCTATCACCTGCGGCATCTACGGCGTCATGGTCCACACGGCCTATGCGGCCACACAGGCTGAGGCCGAAACTGCCTACGGAGCGATGAAGGCCGATCTCGAAATGCTGCTCGATCTTTGGCCGGATGCCACCTCAGGGCAGGAGGCTGAAAACCGGTATTATGACGCCGTGTCCGCCTTCACCGACACATATTGATCCATATTTCCCCAAAATGCGCAGCGGTTTGGGAGACGGGCATTCAAGAGATCCGACGTGCACTGCAGAAATCCGAGTTTCTGAAACACGCTTCAGACAGGCATTTCGCGGGCCAAATGAGGAATTCATCGGACAGCTGGTCCGATGCAGAACGCAGGTATCCATGCTTCATCACATTTCGCTTGGCGTGCTGGACCTCGCCCGTGCCTCGGCATTCTACGATGCTGTCCTTGCGCCGCTTGGCTATGTCCGCGTCTGGAGGATATGCGCCCCGGCCAAGCGGGCCAAGCCGTGGGTTATGGCTTGCCCGGCGGCGGCGACAAACTGGCGCTCAAGCAGTCCGACGCATCGCGGCCGCCCGGCCCGGGCTTCCAGCTCGCCTTTGCCGCACCGGACCGGGCGTCGGTGGCGCGGTTCCATCACGCAGCCCTCGAACATGGCGGTATGGACAATGGCGCACCGGGCCTGCGCCCAGACTATGGCCCGAACTACTACGCGGCCTTCGTCATCGATCCGGACGGACACCGGATCGAAGCCGTTTTCAACAGTCCAGTATGACCGCCCGCCCGCCATCGAGTTGCAGCACGCAGCCTGAAGCGCATACTACTTGTAGTGCGCCGCTGAAGTCACGCCGCCGCCGTCAACCTCTCTCCGGCAATGCGGTAGGAAATCGCCTCGGCCAGATGGATGCGCCCCACCGTTTCCGCGTCGTCGAGATCGGCCAGCGTGCGCGCGACCTTAAGGATGCGGTGATAGCCCCGTGCCGAAAACTTCATCTTTTCCGCCGCATCGCGAAGCAGCTGCAGGCCACCGGCATCCGGCTCGGCGATCTTCTCGATCAGCGCCGTCGAACAGCGCGCATTGGTGAGAACGCCTGGGCTTCCCAGCGCCAGAAAGCGGTCAAGCTGCAATGCCCGGGCCCGGGCGACACGTTTGGCCACCGTGGCGCTGGTCTCGGCCGGCGCCGGGCGGATGAGGTCGGCGGCGGAAACCGACGGCACGTCGATGCGGATGTCGATCCGGTCCATCAGCGGCCCGGAAATGCGGCCCTGATAATCGCTCATGCAGCGCGGCCCCCGGGCGCAGGTGTGCCCGGGCTCGCCGGCCATGCCGCAGCGGCAAGGGTTCATGGCCGCCACCAGCTGGAAGGCGGCCGGATAGGTGACCCGGTGGTTGGCGCGGGCGATGATGCAGTCACCGGTCTCTAGCGGTTGGCGCAGCGCATCGAGCACCTGCGGCGAGAATTCCGGAAACTCGTCGAGAAACAGGATGCCGTTATGGGCCAGCGACGCCTCGCCCGGTTTTGCGCGCAATCCGCCTCCGATCAGCGCCGCCATCGTGGCTGAATGATGCGGCGCTCGATAGGGACGCCGGTCCGATAGCTTGCCGCCGGAGAGCTGTCCGGCAATCGAGTGGATCATCGACACCTCGAGCAGTTCGGCCGGCGACAGCGGCGGCAGGATCGAGGGCAGCCGCGCCGCCAGCATCGATTTGCCCGAGCCGGGCGGTCCGACAAACAGAAGATTGTGCCCGCCGGCCGCCGCCACTTCCAAAGCCCGCTTGGCACTTTCCTGGCCCTTGATATCGGCAAGGTCGGGCATGTTGGCCGGGGCCGCACGAATGGCCGGCTCCGGCCGCGAGAGCACCTGCGTGCCGCGAAAATGATTGGCGAGCGCGATTAGGCTGCGCGGCGCCAGAATGTCTATGCCGGCCCCGGCCCAGGCGGCTTCCGCCCCGCTGTCAGCCGGGCAGATCAGGCCCTTGCCCAGCGCATTGGCGCCGATCGCCGCCGGAAGTGCGCCTGCAACGGCAGCGATCGTACCATCGAGATTGAGTTCGCCGATGACAACGTAGTCGGACAGCGCGTCGGCCGGAATGGCGCCAAGCACGGCCATCAGGCCAAGTGCGATCGGCAGGTCGAAATGGCTGCCCTCCTTCGGCAGGTCGGCGGGCGCGAGATTGACCGTGACCTTCTTCGGCGGCAGCGCCAGGCCGGAGGCGTGCAGCGCCGCCTGCACCCGCTCGCGGCTTTCGGCAACCGCCTTGTCAGGCAGACCGACGATATGCATGTTGATCTTGCCCGGGGCGACCATCACCTGCACATCGACGGGAACACCCTCGATACCCTGGAATGCAACTGTGCTGACACGCGCGACCATGCCCATCCCTCTTGCCCCGGAGGCCGGAAATCCGGCCATCGCAACCGTCAGCGGTTGTGACCTGAAATCTTGCACGGCGCAGAGAATAAAACAAGAACAATTATCGAACGAATACGCTTATGGCGCGAATGATGGTTGTGGCCGGTTGTAAAGCTTAGAACAACGTCGAACAGATGTGAACGCCGGTGGCGAAAGGTGGCCGATTCTCACCCGCGCTTGCGCTCGATCGCGTCCCACAGAAGGGCGGCAATATCGGCCCCCCCGAATTTCTTCACCTCGCGAATGCCGGTGGGTGAGGTGACGTTGATTTCCGTCATCACGTCGCCGATGACGTCGATGCCGACCAGCAGGAAGCCGCGCTCGCGCAGTGCCGGCCCGATGCGGCTGCAGATTTCCTGTTCTCGCGTCGTCAGCTCCGTCGGCATCGGCGTGCCTCCCGCATGCATGTTCGAGCGGGCGTCGTGTTCGGCCGGCACCCGGTTGATGGCGCCCACAGGCTCGCCATCGACAAGAATGATACGCTTGTCACCCTTGCGCACCGCCGGCAGATATTCCTGCGCGATGAAGGGTTCGCGGAACATCTGGCCGAACATTTCCAAGAGCGATGACATGTTGCGGTCGTCCTTGGTCGAGTGGAAGACGCCGGCGCCGCCATTGCCGTAGAGCGGCTTCAGGATGATGTCGCCCATCTCCTGGCGGAAGCGGGCAATTTCGGCCGGATCACGGGTGATCAGTGTCTTCGGCATCAGGTCGGGAAATTCGGTGACAAAAATCTTTTCCGGCGAATTGCGCACCCAGGCCGGATCGTTGACGACAAGCGTCTTGGGATGAATGCGCTCCAGCAAATGCGTCGAGGTGATATAGGACATGTCGAAGGGCGGATCCTGGCGCAGCAGCACCACGTCCATGGTCGACAGGTCGATGCGCTCGGGCTCGCCCAGCGTGTAGTGGTCGCCCTTGACGTCGCGCAATTCCATCGGCTCGACCGAGGCGATGATGGTGCCGTCGCGCATGCTCAGCCGGTCCGGTGTGTAGTGGAACAGCTTGTAGCCACGGGCCTGCGCCTCGAGGCTCATTGCGAAGGTGCTGTCGCCTCCAATGCTGATGCCGGAGACGTGGTCCATCTGGACCGCGACGTTCTTGATCTTCGCCATGTGGCTACCATTCCCTCTCGAAAAACCCCGCCACATGTAGAGGCAGGCAGGAGCTTAGGCAAGGCGAAGATGGCTTCAGAAAGCATCCGGAAAATGCCGCGGCCAGCCCCAGGGCGTGACGCTGACGATGTCGTAGCGGATGGAATATCGAGCTGCCAGTGGCTGGTTCGATAGCCAGATGTCGCTGGCCGCCCGGATCCGGGACTGCGACGGTGCCGAAACGGCAGAGATCGCCGCCTCTTGGCTACCGCGCGCCTTCACCTCGACGCAGGCGATAAGGTCGCCTTTGCGCGCGACGATGTCGATCTCGCCCATTTTGGTCTTGTAGCGGATGGCGAGAATTCTGTACCCCTTCAGCAGCAGCGCCAAGGCGGCCCGGTACTCCGCCAGATGCCCACGGCGGAACGCGCTTCGGCGTTGCTTCGAGGGCGGCTTAGCGCCTGTCATCGGAGGGCCTGTTGTCCGGCCCCTTGAGGTCGAGCAGCCGCTGGTAGAGATCCCGGCGGGGCAGGCCGGTGATGCGCGCTGCCTCGGTTGCCGCCTTGCCGGCCGGCATGTCCTGGGCAAGACGCGCGAGCAGCGTGTCGACTTCGGCCGCTTCCGGCGCCGCCTCGGGCTCCGGCGGAGCAATGACCAGCACGATCTCGCCGCGCACCACCTCGTCGCCCCCGTAGGCCTCCGCCAGCTCGCCAAGCGTTCCCCGGCGGATTTCCTCATAGGTCTTGGTCAACTCGCGGCAGACGGCGGCTTTTCGGACTGCCCCCAGCACGTCGGCCGCAGCGGCAAGCGTCGCGCCGATCCGGTGGGGCGATTCGAAGAACATCACGGTTGCCGGCACGCGCGAAAGCTCCGCCAGGCGGTCGCGCTTGGCCTTGTCCTTGGTTGGCAGGAAACCGGCAAACAGAAAGGCCTCGTTCGGCAGGCCGGAGGCGACCAGCGCCGCCAGCGGCGCTGAAGCACCCGGAATAGGCACGACCCGGTGCCCGGCCTCAATCGCGATCTGCCCGAGCCTGTAGCCGGGATCGGAGATGAGCGGCGTTCCCGCATCGGAAACCAGCGCCACGGATTTTCCGGCCTCCAAAGCGGCCAGAAGTTTTGGCCCCGCCTCGTTGGCATTGTGCTCGTGATAGGCATAGGGCCGGTTTACGATGCCGTAGCGGTCGAGCAGCACGCGAGTGACGCGGGTATCCTCGCAGGCCAGCACATCGGCGCCCGCCAGCGTTTCCAGCGCCCTAAGCGTAATGTCGCCGAGATTGCCGATCGGCGTCGCCACCAGATAGAGCGCTGGTTCCAGCGGCCGGGCAGGCACGGTCATCGTGTGCACCCGGTAGCTGCGCATCCGCTCCGTGCCGTCTGCAGGGCTCGCGTCCTTCTTGTCCAAAACAGCCGTTTCCTTGCGCGATGGCGGCGCGATGCCGGCCTTTGCGGCCTTTATGGTGGAGCAGGACCGCTTCGGCAAGCGGGCAAGCGCGGTGCCATGTGCACCAAAGCGCGGCGGACCTGTGTTTAGCGCGAAAACCCCGATAACGGCCCTTGCTTTTTCAACGGTAATTCTGCCATTTTGCCCGTCCACATCCTTCCGGGTCCCCAGCAGGACGAGTACAGTGACGCCGGGCCGCGACTTGCGGCTGGCGATGATTGAAAGCGGTAGTCTCACCATGCGCATCACTCTTGAGCGGTCAAACCTTCTGAAGTCGCTGAACCACGTGCACCGCGTGGTCGAGCGCCGCAACACAATCCCGATCCTCTCGAACGTCCTCTTGCGCTCCGACGGCGCCAGCCTCGAAATGAAGGCGACCGACCTCGATCTAGAAATCACCGAGGCAACGCCGGCGCAGGTCGAGCAGGCCGGCGCGACGACGGTTCCGGCCCATCTTCTCTACGATATCGTCCGCAAGCTTTCGGATGGCTCGGAAGTGCTGCTCGCCACCAATCCGGACGGCAGCACCATGACGGTCCAGTCCGGCCGCTCGAAATTCTCGCTGCAGTGCCTGCCGCAGTCGGATTTCCCGGATCTGACCGCCGGTGCCTTCAGCCACACGTTCCGCATCAAGGCAACCGACCTCAAGATGCTGATCGATCGCACCCAGTTCGCCATTTCGACCGAAGAGACCCGCTATTATCTGAACGGCATCTTCATCCACACGATCGAAAGCGGCGGCAAGCTGAAGCTGCGCGCCGTCGCCACCGACGGCCATCGCCTCGCCCGTGCCGACATCGAGGCGCCATCGGGCTCGGAGGGCATGCCGGGCATCATCATTCCGCGCAAGACGGTCGGCGAGCTGCAGAAGCTGGTCGACAATCCCGATGTCATGGTCACCGTCGAAGTCTCGGATGCCAAGATCCGCCTGACGATCGGCAACATCGTCATGACCTCGAAGCTGATCGATGGCACCTTTCCCGATTACCAGCGCGTCATCCCGGCCAACAACGACAAGGAACTGAAGATCGACTGCCAGTCGTTTGCCCAGGCCGTCGACCGCGTCTCGACGATTTCGTCCGAGCGCGGCCGAGCCGTCAAGCTGGCACTGGCCGATGGACAGCTGACCCTGACGGTCAACAATCCCGATTCCGGCAGCGCCACCGAAGAGCTGGCCGTCGGCTATGACAACGACCCGCTCGAAATCGGCTTCAATGCCAAATACTTGCTCGACATTACCGCGCAACTCTCCGGCACCGATGCGGTCTTCATGCTGGCCGATGCAGGTTCACCGACCCTGGTGCGCGACATGGCCGGCGACGATGCGCTTTATGTGCTGATGCCGATGCGCGTCTAGGGCAGATCGTCATTCCGCCCAGGCGGGGCTGCAAACGGCTGACCTCTGCGCTTCCGGTACTCGCGTCCATTAAGTCTGCTCCACTCCGGTTCTCGACCTCACACATTTTCGCCTCAGCCTGAACGGAATTTGACTGCCGTCCTGCTGCGCCCTTCACAAATGCCCGGATTCCAAAGCCTCCGGGCATTTTTGTGCGGTGCATTAGCCACATCTGCAAAACAGTTTTGTATTGCACCGCAACCAGACTTGTTTTCGCCGCAGACAAGCGCAAGATGACATCTCCGCCGGCTTCCAAACCCCGGCCTTAAAGCAGACTTGCCTGCATTCCCGGCATGAGCCGATCCGGAATGCGTCATTGGCCAGGACTTGGGTGCGATCTGTATGTCGGGGGAATGTATGTCACTGCGTATCAAAGAGCGTTTCGGCAAGAAATTCGACGATGAAATTCGCTTCTTCAAGGGCTGGATGAGCAACACCAGAACGGTCGGCGCCATCATGCCGACCTCGGCGGTCACCGCCCGCAAGATGGCCGCCGTCATCACGCCCGGCACCGAGCTTCCGGTTCTCGAGCTCGGCCCAGGCACCGGCGTCATCACCAAGGCCATTCTCGAGCGCGGCATCGCGCCGGAAAAACTCTTCTCGATCGAGTTTTCGACCGATTTCTACAATCACCTTCTCACCCGCTTTCCGGGCGTCAATTTCATCAATGGCGACGCCTTCAATCTCGAGGAAACGCTGGGGCCGAACAAGGGCGTGCAGTTCGACAGCGTCATCTCGGGCATTCCGCTGTTGAACTTCCCGATGCACAAGCGCGTCTCGCTGATCGAGGATCTTCTCACCCGCGTGCCGGCAGGCCGACCGGTGGTGCAGTTTTCCTACGGCCCGGTTTCGCCCGTCGTCGCCATGCCGCATCTCTACAAGATCGAGCATTTCGATTTCGTCATGCGCAACATCCCTCCGGCCCAGCTCTGGGTCTACCGCAAGGCCCACTAAGGCTGCGTCATCCCGGCAATCTTTTGTCTTTGATCTTGCGAAGCGCCCCGTCGCGTGCGACTGGACGGCAATGGAATCCTGGCAGGGATAAAAGACATGACTGCATCTGATCGTCTGATCGTCGGGCTGGATCTGCCCACGGTTGCGGAAGCCGAAGCCCTGGTGACGGCGCTCGGCGACGAGGTCGTCTTCTACAAGATCGGCTACCAGCTGGTTTTTGCCGGCGGGCTCGACTTTGCCAAGGACCTCGCCGCCAGCGGCAAGAAGGTCTTTCTCGACATGAAACTGCTCGACATCGACAACACGGTGGCCAAGGGCGTCGAAAACATCGCCAGGATGGGCATGTCGATGCTGACGTTGCACGCCTATCCGAAGGCGATGAAGGCGGCGGTCGAGGCGGCCAAGGGCTCCGGCCTCTGCCTGCTCGGCGTCACGGTACTGACCTCGATGGACGAGCAGGACGTCATCGACGCCGGCTACGAATATGATCCCCACACGCTGGTGCTGTGCCGGGCCGAGCAGGCCCGCATCGCCGGCATGGGCGGCATCGTCTGTTCCGCCGAAGAGGCGCGCGCCGTCCGCTCGATCATCGGGCCGGACATGGCGCTGGTCACACCGGGCATTCGCCCGGCCGGCTCCGACAAGGGCGACCAGAAGCGGGTGATGACACCGGCCGATGCACTGGCCGCCGGCTCCAGCCATCTCGTCGTTGGCCGCCCGATCGTCAAGGCAGCCGACCCGCTTGCGGCGGCCCGGGCTATTCTCGCCGAAATGAACGGTGCCGTCTAAGAGGCCGGCCAAGCGCAGGAGATCGATATGGCAAAGGGCTACTGGATCGCACGGGTCGATGTGCGCGATACCGAGCGCTACAAGGACTATGTCGCCGCCGCAAAACCGGCTTTCGAAAAATATGGCGCCAATTTCCTTGCCCGGGGCGGGGCGTTCGAAAAGCTTGAAGGCACGCCGCGTGCCCGCAATGTCATCATCGAATTCCCGTCGCTGCAGGCGGCGGTCGATTGCTACAATTCGCCGGAATACCAGATCGCTGCCGCCATCCGCCAGGAAGTGGCCGATGCAGAGATGGTTGTTGTCGAGGGTACTTGATCTCTCATGGAGCTGCGGCTTTCTGCGCGGCCGCCCTTGCTTGAAAAGCCTTCACCTTGTCCGGTGATTGTTCTATGAAGAAACCACCATCCGACCTTTCAGGAGCCGCTCCCATGACCTTGTCCAACCTTCCTCCGCTCGTCACTGTTTTCGGCGGTTCGGGGTTTGTCGGCCGTCATGTGGTGCGGTCCTTGGCACGCAAGGGTTATCGCATCCGCGTCGCCGTCCGCCGCCCGGATCTCGCCGGCTTCCTGCAGCCGCTCGGCAATGTCGGGCAAATCTCCTTCGTGCAGGCCAACCTGCGCTATCGCAGTTCGGTCGACCGCGCCGTTGAAGGCTCAGATCACGTCGTCAACTGCGTCGGCATCCTCTTTGAAAGCGGCCGCAACACGTTTGATGCCGTCCAGGATTTCGGTGCCCGCGCCGTGGCCGAGGCCGCCCGCAAGTACAATGCAACCCTGTCGCACGTCTCGGCCATCGGCGCCGATGCCGATGCTGAATCGACCTACGCCCGCACCAAGGGCCGGGCCGAAAAGGCCGTTCTCGAGACGATGCCTGATGGCGTCATTCTGCGCCCGTCGATCGTCTTCGGTCCGGAAGATGGCTTCTTCAACAAGTTCGCCGAAATGGCCCGCTTCGCCCCCGTCCTGCCGCTGATCGGCGGCGGCCACACGAAATTCCAACCGGTCTATGTGACGGATGTCGCCGACGCGGTCGCCCGTGCCGTCGACGGCACGCTGGCCAAGGGGAAGATCTATGAGTTGGGTGGACCTGAGGTCATGACCTTCCGCGACTGTCTCGAGCTGATGCTCAAGGTCATCGATCGCAAGCGCCCGCTGGTGACGCTGCCCTTCGGCATTGCCTCGCTGATTGGCTCTGCCGCTTCGATGATCCCCCTGATCACGCCGCCACTGACGCCCGATCAGGTCGTTCTCCTGAAGAGCGACAATATCGTCTCGGCTGCCGCTGAAGCCGATGGCCGCACGCTCAAGGGCATGGGCATCGCCCCGACACTGGCAGAATCCGTGCTCGCCTCGTATCTGGTGCGCTACCGCCCGCAGGGCCAGTACACCCGCTCCGGCAAGGCTGCCTGAGAGAACTCTTCGCGGCAAGATATGTGCCGGTTCCAATAGTCGCACCCTGCCTTGGGCGTGGTTATTTTTGCCCATTATCGAGGCATTTCAGCCGCCCGAAGGGTGAAAGCGTTGCACTTTCGCCGCACTGAAAAAACTCCGCGCATTTACCGCGAATAAAGCATGTTGGCTTATTGATGTTTGCCGGGTCAGCGAATAAACCCCGCTCGCACAACGTCACCGAAATCATCAGAAGCCGTCGCGCACAACCTTTTCCGAGAGAGTTTTCATGGGCAAGTCCATCGCTATTTTCTTTGCATGTGCGGCTATCGTTGTTGTGGCTGGTTCGTTCATGGCACCGAAGACGGTCGCCGGAGGCCGCAGCGGCTGCACGTCCGCCTATGGCGTTGACCCGTGCGTAACCGGCTCGATCGGCATCAAGTAAGATCGGCAGAACATTTGAAGCGGTTTTGATCCGGAAAGCCTTGGGGGCTTTCCGGATTTTTTGTGTCTGCTATCCCAGTACCCACAGGCCGATGAAGCCGGCGGTACCGACAAGGATGCGCCAGATGGCGAACACGGCAAAACCCCGGCTTGAGACATAGGCCAGCAGCGAGCGCACCACGAACAGCGCCGACACGAAGGCGGCGATGAAGCCGACGGCAATCAGCGTCACATCGTCGAAATTCAAGGCATCGCGGTTCTTGTAGAGGTCGAGCGTGAAGGCGCCGAGCATGGTCGGCATGGCAAGGAAAAACGAGAACTCCGCCGCCGAACGTTTGTCGGTCCCCATCAGAAGCGCACCGGCGATGGTGGCGCCGGAGCGGGACGTGCCCGGGATCATCGCCAGGCATTGAAACAGGCCGATCTTCAGCGCCAGCGACGGCGGATAATCCATTACGTCGGTGTATCTCGGGCTCAGCGGCATGCGGTCGATCGCATAGAGAATAATGCCCCCAACGATGAGCACGATGCAGATCAGCATCGGCGTTTCGAACAGCACCGTCTTGATGAAATCATGGGCAATGGCGCCGATGATGGCGGCCGGCAGGAAGGCGATCAGCACCGCCAGCACGAAGCGGCGCGATTTCTCGCTGGAGGGCAGCGACAGCGCAATCGAAAGCAGCCGCTGGAAATAGACGAGCAGAATGGCAAGAATCGCCCCCAGCTGGATCAACACGGCAAAGGTGTTGCCGGGCGATTTGAAGCCAAGAAAATGGCCAGCAAGCAGCACATGCGCGGTGGAAGAGACGGGAATGAACTCGGTGAGGCCTTCGATCAGACCAAGAAAAAGCGCGCTGATGATGGATTGGTCAGCCATGTTTTGTCCTTTGATGGATGTGGCTCTGCCTGATTCGCTTGTATTGGAGCGGGCAAGCTCCTATAGCTCTTTTGGCCGCGCGGTGACCAGTATCATGCGCCGCGACAAATCCCGCTTCTTGCCGTCATCGATTGTAAAGCCCGATCATCCATGCCCACGCTCTACCATCATCCCATGTCATCCGCGTCACGCTTCATCCGGCTCATCCTGTCGGAGTACGGCTACCAGACCGAGCTTGCCGAGGAGCAGCCCTGGGAAAATCGCCGCGACTTCCTGGCGCTCAATCCCGCTGGTACCTTGCCGGTCTATGTCGATGACAGCATGCGGGCACTCTGTGGCGCTGCCGTCATTTCCGAATATCTCGACGAGACAAGCGGTATCATGAAGCGCGACCGCCGCCTTCTGGCCGAAGACCCGTTCCAGCGCGCCGAAATCCGCCGCCTCGTCGAATGGTTCCTGCTGAAGATGGAGCAGGACGTAACAAGGCCGCTGGTGCGCGAGCGAATTTTCAAGCTGCAGATGACGCCGGACCAGGGCGGTGGCGCACCGGACTCCAAGGTGCTGCGCACGTCGCGCGTCAACATCCGCCAGCATATGAAATATCTCTCCTGGCTGGCAGGTTCGCGCCAGTGGCTGGCCGGCGACCGGATTTCCTATGCCGATCTCGCAGCGGCAGCTTCGGTCTCCGTGCTCGACTACCTCGGCGAGATCGACTGGACGGAAGCGCCGACTGCCAAGGACTGGTATCAGCGGCTGAAGTCCCGGCCCTCGTTCCGGCCGCTTCTGATCGAGCGGGTGCGCGGCGTCACGCCCGTCTCGCATTATGCAGATCTCGATTTCTAAGACATGTGTCCCGAAAGTGCGCAGCGTTTCGGGATAAAGACATGGATCAACGCAAAGCTAGGGAGCCCGGCAGCGTGTGGCCAGCAATAAGAGCAGCCCAGCCGAAAAACTGACCGCCTTTCTTCGCAGCGAGGCCCAGACGCTCGGCTTCGATCTCTGCCGCATCACCCGCCCGGACACCATCCCGCTGGCACCGCAGCGCCTCGCCGATTTTCTGGGTGCCGGTTATCACGGCACCATGGACTGGATGGCCGACACTCAAGAGCGAAGGGCGAGCCCGAACGCGCTCTGGTCGGATGTCCGCTCGGTCGTCGTTTTCGGCCTGAACTACGGGCCGGACGAAGACCCGCGCGGCATTCTGGAAAAGCCCGATCGCGGCGCCATCTCGGTTTATGCCCGCAACCGCGATTATCACGATGTCATCAAGGGCCGGTTGAAAGAGCTGGCGACGCGCTTTGCCGCGCGCTCGGGGCAGGACGTCAAGGTTTTTGTCGATACAGCCCCGGTCATGGAAAAACCGCTGGCCGAACAGGCAGGTCTTGGCTGGCAGGGCAAACACACCAATCTGGTCAATCGCACCTTCGGTTCCTGGCTGTTTCTCGGCAGCCTGTTCACCACGGCCGAGCTGATCACGGATGAACCGGAGCTTGACCACTGCGGCTCCTGCCGCGCCTGCCTCGATGCCTGTCCGACCGATGCCTTTCCTGCGCCCTACAAGATCGATGCGCGGCGCTGCATTTCCTACCTGACGATCGAGCACAAGGGGGCGATCGATCCCGATCTCCGGCCGCTGATTGGCAACCGAATTTATGGCTGCGATGACTGTCTTTCCGCGTGTCCCTGGAACAAGTTCGCCCAGAGTGCTTCCGAAATGAAGCTGCGACCGCGCCAGGATTTGAAGGAACCGAAACTCTCCTTTCTCCTGTCACTCGACGATGCAGCCTTCCGAAGCTTTTTTTCCGGCTCGCCGGTCAAGCGCATCGGCCGCGATCGCTTCGTGCGCAACGTGCTGATCGCAGCCGGCAACTCCGGCGATGCCACGCTGATCCCGATCTGTCAGAACCTCATGGATGATGCCGCGCCGGTCGTACGCGGCATGGCGGTCTGGGCGCTGAAGCGGCTGATGCCGTCAGGCGATTTTGCTGCCTTTGCCGCTGGACGTCCGGCCGAAAGCGAGGCAGAGGTGCAGGCGGAATGGATTTTGGCGGGGATTGTATGATGCGGGTTCTGGTTCTGGGTGCGGGCTATTCGGGCAAGGCCATCGGTGCGGCTTTTAAGTCGCAGGGTGCCGAGGTTTTCGGCACGACCCGCTCCGAAGCCAAGATGCCGGCGCTTCAAGCCTTGGGCATCACCCCGCTTCTGTTCGACGGCGCCGATCTCTCCGATGAACTCGGCGCCGTCATGGGCACCGCCACCCATCTCGTCCAGTCGATCGCGCCTGGCCGCGACGGCGATCCGCTGTTCCGGCCAGGTTTGCCGGCCGTCGCCGACCTGATGCCGGCGCTCGAATGGGCGGCCTATCTCTCGACGGTCGGCGTCTACGGCGATCACAAGGGCGGCTGGGTCGATGAAGACACGCCCTGCCATCCGGTTTCAGATCGCTCCGTCGAGCGTGTTATGGCCGAAGACAGCTGGCTGGCCTTCGGCGCCGAGCAGGATTTGCCGGTTGCGGTGTTGCGGCTCTCGGGCATTTACGGGCCAGGGCGCAACGCCTTCCGCAACCTGGAGAATGGCACGGCGCGGCGGCTGATCAAGAAGGATCAGGTCTTCAACCGCATTCGGGTCGAAGATATCGCCGCCTCGAGTATGTTTCTGGCCAAGCGCAAGACCGGCGGCATCTTCAACATTACCGACCAAGAACCGGCTCCGCCGCAGGATGTGGTGAGCGAAGCGGCCCGCCTGATGGGCGTCGAGCCACCGGCCGAAACGCAGTTCGAGACTGCAGACCTGTCGCCGATGGCGCGCTCCTTCTATGGCGAGAACAAGCGTGTTTCCAACCACAAGATCCGCGATCTCGGTTTTGAGTTCCGTTTTCCGGACTACCGGATTTCGCTGGAACATTTGTGGACGTCACAACGTTTTTAGGGCTCGGCTTTCTCTAATCATTATTCATGAATTTGCGATTTGACACAACCATATGGCGATCCGCCGCATTTTTGCCGCTAAATCGGATGGTTTTTCGAGGCTGGAATCCTTTTTTCTGACTCTTTTTCCAGCATCTGCCGGATGCATCGACAATTTCCGGCCAACGACCGATTGCACGCTGATTCGCAACGGTTTTTTCTGGGCGTGTTTATGTTGCGTCGCAGCATTTCTGCCGGAGTCAAAATGAGGCAGACGCCCTAACCCAGACAAAAATTCTGGTTGAAGCTTTTTTCTGCCATCTTTCGTCCAAATAGGGCGGCCTTAGAAACGAAAAACGCAAAATTTTTCTTCAAAGGGCTTCCTGCTTCATGATCTCAAAGATTTCGACCGTCGCTGTTGCGGCTCTGTTCACCCTCGGCGCCACGCTGACATCGGCAACCACGGCCTCGGCCAAAGGCACCGGCTGTGGTGGCGCATCCTGGTATGCACTGTCATCCCGCACGGCGTCCGGCGAGCGCATGAATGCCTCCCTGATGACAGCAGCCCACAAATCGCTGCGCTTCGGTACGAAGGTCCAGGTGACAAACAAGCGCAACGGCAAGACCGTCGTCGTCCGCATCAACGATCGTGGCCCGTTCATCCGCGGCCGGGTCATCGACCTGTCCAAGGCGGCAGCCTCCCACATCGGCATGATCAAGACCGGCACGGCCAGCGTCTGCTACAAGATCATCTCCTGATCCGTCATCATCTCCGGATGTTTCGGCCGAGCGTGATCGGCAGGTTTGAGACAGTTCAAGCTTGCTCTTGCCGCGCCCGCCCGTTACCACGGCCGCTTGCGGCGCCCGATTGCGGGCGCTGACATTGGCGGAAACTGGAGTATCGGTGCATGCGACTGGGTGGGCGGCTCGCTGGAGCCATTGACGTACTGGCGGATATCGAAACCCGCAAACGCCCTGTCGCCGATGCCCTGAAGGACTGGGGCCTCTCGCATCGCTTCGCCGGCTCCGGCGATCGCTCCGCAATCGGCAACATCGTCTATGATGCGCTGCGCATGAAATTGTCGCATGCCTTCCTCATGGACAGCGAGAGCCCTTCGGCCATCGCCCATGCGGTTCTCTTCCGCCAGTGGGGCATCACCTCAGAGGCGCTTGCCGCCGATCTCGATGGCGACAAGTTTGCGCCTGAGCCTCTCTCCGCCGAAACGCTGGCAGCCTTCAACGCCCGCAATCTCGCTGACGCGCCCGCACATGTGCAGGGCGACATTCCCGAATGGACGGTGGCCGCCTTCCAGGCGAGCTTCGGCGACAGCTGGCTTGCCGAGGCACGGGCACTGGCCGAGCGGCCGACGCTCGACCTGCGTGCCAACACGCTGAAGGCGACGCGCGACAAGGTACTGAAGGCGCTCGACCGCAGCGGCGCCGAGGCGGCCGCCATCGCCCGCAACGGCATCCGCATTCCTGCCGGCGAGGGCGCCTCGCGCCTGCCCAACGTCACGGCCGAACTGTCCTTCCAGAAAGGCTGGTTCGAGGTTCAGGATGAGGGTTCGCAGATCGTCGCTGATTTGATTCTTGCCAAGGAAGGCGACCAGATCCTCGATTATTGCGCCGGTGGCGGCGGCAAGACGCTGGCGCTGGCAGCAGCCATGAACAACAAGGGCCAGGTCCACGCCTACGATACCGACCGCAAGCGCCTGGCACCGATCATCGAGCGGCTGAAGCGCGCCGGCACCCGCAACGTTCAGGTCCAGGACAATATCAAGACGCTGGCCCCGCTCGAAGGCCGCTTCGACCGGGTTCTGGTCGACGCACCGTGCACAGGCACGGGCACCTGGCGCCGCCGCCCCGACACCAAATGGCGGCTGAACGAGAAGAACCTCGACGAGCGGCTGGCCCAGCAGCGCGAAGCGCTGGAACATGCATCCCGCTTCGTCAAACCGGGTGGCAATCTCGTCTATATCACCTGTTCGATCTTGCCGCAGGAGAACGAGGCTCAGGTTATGTCCTTCTGCGAAGAGCATCCGGACTTTTCCATCCAGTCCTCGCTCGAAAGCTGGACGCAGATTTTTGGCGCAAGCGCAGCCAAACCCCGGTCCAGCGACGGGCGTACGCTGACGCTGACGCCGGCCTCGACCGGCACCGACGGTTTCTTCTTCTGCATGATGTCAAGAAAAGCCTAATCCGCTCGCAGCGGATATTGCTGGCGCGGCGGTATATAGTGGTGCAGCACTGCCACGGCCACCAGCAGGATGCTGCCAATCATCACCACTTCGATCAGCACCGGCACGTCGAAATGCGAGGCGATGGCGACCAGCGGCACGGCGCCGGCCGGTGGATGCGTAACGCGCAGAAACAGCATCAGGCCGATGGTGAGACCGACGGCCACGGCGCCGGCCAGCCACAGTCCCGGAAAGAAATGCGCAGCAAGGCCGCCGATCAGCGCCGCCAGCAGATAGCCACCGATGACATTGGCCGGCTGCGACAGCGGGCTCTTCGGCTGGCCGAACAGCAGCACCGCCGTCGCTCCAAACGGCGCGATCAGCATCGGCAGGCCGGTGTAGACGGCGAGAAGCCCGACCAGAACCATCGCCGAAATGGCGCCGATGCCGGACTTGAGATGAAGGTGAGCTGCGCCGCGCGGTTCGTGCCGGCGAATGTAGTGCTTCAGATGATGCCGCATGAACATTCACAATGAGAGACGTTGCGACGACCTTACCGTCGAAAGTTTTTCCGGTAAATGCCTATAAGTCGGACAGGGTGGCGCATTTTTCGTCACGGTCCCGTCATTTCGTCCGGTGCCTCGCGGTATCGTAGGAACTGGAAACGTTCCAAACTATACTCTTTGACACCAGTATGGAATTTTGACATGACAACCTCGCTTGAACACGAGTTGGCGGGCACCCCGCCACAGGAGAGGTCATGACCACATCATTCCTTCGTCGCGCCGTTCTGGCGCTGGCTACGGCCACATCGCTTTTCGCCATCCAGTCCGCCCAGGCCGCCACCGATCCGGCCGCCGTTGTGAAGCATTATGCTGACATCGGCCATGCCAAGTTCGAAGACGCGCTCACCACCGCCAAGGCGCTGGACGCCGCCGTCGATGCGCTGATTGCAACGCCGAGCGAAGCGACGCTGAAAGCTGCGCGCGACGCCTGGCTTAAGGCCCGCAGCCCCTATCAGCAGACGGAAGCCTATCGCTTCGGCAACCCGCTGGTCGACGAATGGGAAGGCAAGGTCAATGCCTGGCCGCTCGATGAGGGCCTGATCGACTATGTCGACGCCAGCTACGGCACCGAGAGTGACGAGAACGCGCTCTTCACCGCCAACGTCATTGCCAACCCGCAGATCAAGATCGACGGCAAAGATGTCGACGCCGGCAAGATCACGCCCGAGCTGATTGCATCGCTGCAGGAAGCCGGCGGCATCGAAGCCAACGTCGCCACCGGTTACCACGCCATCGAATTCCTGCTCTGGGGCCAGGACCTGAACGGCACCGGCCCGGGTGCGGGCAACCGCGCCTATACCGACTATGACACCAAGGCCTGCACCAACGGCAATTGTGACCGCCGCGCCGCCTACCTGAAGTCGGCAACGACCCTGCTCGTCACCGATCTCGAAGAGATGACCGCCAAGTGGGCGCCGGAAGGCGAGGCCGCCAAGGCCGTGACCGCCGACCCGAAGGCAGGCATTTCGGCGATCCTCACCGGCATGGGCTCGCTCTCCTACGGCGAACTGGCCGGCGAGCGCATGAAGCTCGGCCTGCTGCTGCACGATCCGGAAGAGGAGCACGACTGCTTCTCCGACAACACCTACAACTCGCATCTCTATGACCAGATGGGCATCCAGACGGCTTACACGGGCGAATACACCCGGGTCGACGGTACCAAGCTGACCGGCGCGTCGCTCTCGGCACTTGTTGCCGAAAAGGATGCAGCGCTCGACAAGGAACTGTCCGGAAAGCTGACGGCGACCACCGACGCCATGCTGGCCATGGCCAAGCGCGGCGACACGGTCGAGAAATACGACCAGATGATCGGCGAGGGCAATGCCGAGGGCAACGCCACCGTCCAGAAGGCGATCGACGGGCTGATCGACCAGACCAAGACCGTTGAGCGCGTCATTTCGTCACTCGATCTCGGCAAGATTGAACTTGAAGGTTCCGACAGCCTGGATAATCCTAACGCCGTCTTCAAATAAGCAGAAGAAAGCGGGCCGCCTGGCAAAAACCGGCGGCCCGGCCTCTCTATGAACAGAACTGCAGTCGGCCTTTCCGCCCTCCTGCTCGGCGTGGTGTTCGCAACATCCGCCGTTCTGGGCACAGGCTTGCCCACGCAGGCCGGCTTTCCGGCAGAGCGCACCGATCTTACCGACAAGGACAAGGCCCGCGTCCGCAAAGTGACCAAGCCGACGGTGAACTTCACCAAGGCTGAATCCTTCGAGGCCATGTCCGGCGGCGCCGCGACCACGCTTGCCGCCGTCAATGCCGACAGTTTCTCGCAGTTCTCGGCCAATCTGACCTTTGCCGAAGAAGATGATTTCAAGCTTGGCAATGCCCTGTTCCGCAAGCTCTGGGTGTCGTCGCCCTCCTCGACCCAGGCCTCCGACGGCCTCGGCCCGCTGTTCAACGCCCGTGCCTGCCAGAGCTGTCATCTGAAGGACGGGCGCGGCCGCCCGCCCGAAGGGCTGGCCGACGCCACCTCGATGTTCTTCCGCCTATCCCGGGCGCCAGCGACGGACGCCGAGCGCGAAGCGATTGCCGCCCATCAGGTGGTAAACTTCCCCGACCCGGTCTATGGCAGCCAGTTGCAGGATCTGGCCGTGCCTGGCCTTGCCGCCGAAGGCAAGATGAAGATCGGCTATACGGAAGAGCCGGTGACGCTCAACGGCGGCGAGACCGTCTCGTTGCGCCGCCCGAGCTACGCTGCCGACAAGCTTGCCTATGGCGATCTCGACACAACAACGACCCTGTCGCCGCGCGTCACCCAGCCGATGATCGGTCTTGGGCTGGTGCAGGCGATCCACGAGGCCGATATTCTCGCCCATGCCGACCCTGACGATGCCGATGGTGACGGCATCAGCGGCAACGCGGCGATCGTGCGCGACCCGAAGACCGGCAGTCTGGTGCTCGGCCGCTTCGGCTGGAAGGCACAGAATGCGTCGATCCGCGCCCAGAGCGCCGATGCCTTTGCCGGCGATATTGGCATTTCGACCCCGGACGTGCCGCGCAGCCATGGGGATTGTACGGAGGCAGAGCAGGCCTGCCTCGACATGCCGACCGGCGTCCAGGCTCGTCTCGGCGATACGGAAGCACCCGATCCGGTTCTCGATCTCGTCACCTTCTATTCGGAAAACCTTGCGGTCCCCGCCCGCCGCAAGGCAAGCTTTCCCGAGACGCTGAACGGCAAGAAGATTTTCTACGCCAGTGGCTGCGCCTCCTGCCATGTACCGAAATTCGTGACGCGCCGGGATGCCGGCAACAAGGCGCAGGCTTTTCAGCTGATCTGGCCCTATTCGGATTTCCTGTTGCACGACATGGGCGACGGCCTGGCCGACGGACAGCCGGTCGGCGTTGCCGATGGCAAGGAATGGCGCACGCCGCCGCTCTGGGGCATCGGCCTGACGAAGACCGTCAGCAACCATACGTTCTTCCTGCACGACGGGCGCGCCCGCAACCTGACCGAGGCGATCCTCTGGCATGGTGGTGAGGCGCAGAAGGCCCGGGACACGTTCGCCGCTCTGGCCAAGGCCGATCGCGATGCCCTTCTCACATTTCTGGAGTCGCTCTGATGCGCCTGTGGCTGTCGATATCGTGCGGTCTTGCCCTCTCGGCGGCCCTGCTGCCTCTATCAGGTGCCTTTGCTCAGGAAGGGGCGGTGCCCTCCGGCAAGCTGAGGACAGAAGCGGTGCCGCTGGTTCTGCAAAAAACCGTCGATGATTTTATCCGACCCGGCTACCGCAATCTCGTGTCGGCCACGCAAGACCTGACGGTCACGACGAAGGCCCTGTGCAAGGCGCCGTCTGAAGAAAAACTGGGTGCGGTGCAGTCCTCGTTCAACGGCGTGGTTAAGGCCTGGTCGGCCATCGAGGTCGTGCGCGTCGGCCCGGTCATCGAGGGCAACCGCTTCGAACGCTTCCTTTTCTATCCCGACCGCAAGGGCACCGGCCTGCGCCAGGTGCAAACGCTGCTGGCAAAGCCCGACGAGACCGCCACCTCAGCCAAAACGCTGAACGGCAAGAGCGTCGCAATGCAGGGGCTGGGCGCGCTGGAATTCGTGCTCTACGGCACCGGCCGCGAAGACGTGACCGCCGCGCCGGAAAGCTTCCGCTGCCGCTACGGCGCCGCCATCGCCGACAATCTCGCCTCGGTCGCATCCGGGCTGTCGGCCGAATGGGAAAAGCCCGACGGCATCCAGCAGGCTTGGAAAAAGCCTGGACCGGACAATCCGGTCTTCCGCGACGACAAGGAAGCCATCACCGGCGTTCTCGGCATTCTCGTCCATGGCACGGAAGCGGTCAAAGACCAGCGGCTGCAGGCCTTCTACAAGGGCACGGTCAACGGCGTGCCGGACAAGGGCCGCCCGAAGAGCGCGATCTACTGGCGCTCGGGCAACACCATGGCCTCAGTCATCACCAATATCGAAGCGCTGAAAACGCTCTGGGAAACCGCCGGCATGCAGACCCTGCTCGATCCGGGCTTCGGCTCGCTGGCGGGCTCGGTCGATTTCGTCTTCAAGTCCGTCCTGCGCGTCTCCCGGCAGATCGACCTTCCTGTCGACCGGGCGCTGGCCGGCAAGGACGAACACGCCCGGCTGGATTTTGTGCTCCTCAACATCAACGACCTGCTCAATCGCCTCAACAAGGACTACGGCGGCGCCATCGGTCTCGGTGCCGGTTTCTCCTTCGCGGACGGCGACTGATGCCGGGTCGCGGCGGGCTCAGGGATCGGCGTGCCTTCCTGAAGATGGCGGGCGTAGCCTGGCTGGCGGGCTTGGCCCCGCGCGGCGCCTTCGCCCTGTCGCGCACCGACGCCGTCTTTGCCTCCGCCTACATGGCGCCGGATGGCAGCTATGGCGTCGCCACGGTGGCCGAGAATGGCACGATCATCGAGCGCAACCCGCTGCCCGCCCGCGCCCATGGCATGACTGTCTGCCCCGTCACCGGCCGCATGGTCGCCTTTGCCCGGCGCCCGGGCACCTATGCGAAGATCCTGTCGCCGCAGGCCGAACCCATCGTCATAACGGCTGCCGAGGACCGACATTTCTTCGGGCACGGCTGTTTTTCCGCCGATGGCAAGCTGCTCTATGCGACCGAGAACGACTGTGCCGGCAATCGCGGCATGGTCGGCGTCTATGATGCGACGGACGGCTTTTCCCGCAAGGGTGAGTTCCCCTCCTATGGCATCGGCCCGCACGACATGACCCTGTCGGCGGATGGAGCGATGGTCATCGCCAATGGCGGCATCGAGACCAACCCCGATTTCGGCCGCACCAAGCTCAATCTCGACGCCATGGAACCCTCGCTGGTGCTGATCGATACGCACAGCGGCGGGCTGATCGAAAAACATACTCTGCCGGAAAAGCTGCGCCAGCTGTCGACGCGCCATGTTGATCTCGATGCCGCAGGCCGCATCTGGTTTGCCTGCCAGTACGAAGGTCCGCGCAACGACCGCCCGCCGCTCATCGGCCGCTTTGCCCGTGGTGAGGACCTGTCCTTCGTAACCCTGCCCGAGACGGTGACCGACAGCCTCGCCAACTATATCGGCGCCATCGCCGTCAACCGCCACGAAGGCCTCGTCGGCGTCACCTCGCCGAATGGCGGCACGGCCGTCACGCTCGATGCCCGCACCGGCACCGTCTTGAAAACCGAAACCCTGATCGACGCCGCCGGCGTCGCCGCCGCCCCGCACGGTTTTGCCATCTCCTCCTATGATGGAAAGTTTGCCGGAACGATGAGCCCTGTCGCCTGGGACCAGCATATCATCCGGATTGGATGAGGCTGCCCCGCTGAATGCCCAAGTATTGCTCGTTCAAAGCAAGTTGGTTCCCTCTGGACGCCTCTCTCGCCCGCACTATTTCCGCCCTATGAACAAGATCCTCATCCATGTCCTCTTCATCGCCGTGGTTCTCGGCATCGGTCTGCTGATCGGCATCAACAATATTCCCGGCGAATGGTACCAGGCACTGAACAAGCCCGCTTTTAATCCGCCGAACTGGATTTTTGGCCCCGTCTGGTCGATCCTCTATGTGATGATCGGCATCGTGGGTGCGCGTGCCTTCATCGGCTACCGCAACACGGCCAGCATGCGGCTCTGGATCGTGCAACTGCTTTTGAACTTTGCCTGGTCGCCGCTGTTCTTTGGCCTGCGCGACATCTCGTCGGCCCTCATCGTCATACTGATCCTGCTGGTGCCCATTATCGCCTTCATCATCGCGACCTGGAACAGGGACAGGCTCGCCGCCTGGCTTTTTGTGCCCTATCTGGCCTGGGTGTCGTTCGCCACGCTGCTTAACGGCTCGATCTACCTGATGAATTGACCGGTCTCTTTCACAACCCGCTTGTGCACTGCGGGACGCCATGGCACTTTCGCCCATCAGAAAACCGAAGTGCACCGATGAACAACGTCCCACAAGCCGATTTTCGCGCCCGGATCCGCGAAAGTTTCGACAACCAGCCGGTCATGCGCACAATCGGTGCCGAACTCACCCGCGTCGGCCAGGGGACAGTCGAGATCGAGCTGCCCTTCGATGAGAAGCTGACCCAACAGCACGGATTCCTGCATGCGGGCATCATTTCGGCGGCACTCGACAGCGCCTGCGGCTATGCCGCCTATTCGGTGATCGAGCCGGACGCCTCCATCCTTACCATCGAGTTCAAGGTCAACCTGATGTCGCCGGGGCGTGGCGAGCGTTTTTTGTTTCGCGGCGAGGTGACCAAGCCCGGCACGACGATCATCGTCGCTGACGGCCGAGGTTATGCCATTTCGGCCGATGGCCCGGCCAAGCTGATCGCCTCGATGACCGGCACGATGATGGTTATCCGGGGACGCGAAGGGATAACCGGTTGATCTTCGATCTGAAAAACGTGGGCGTCCACCGCATCCTCTATGTGATGGCCGCAGACGCCGAATATGGCTCGCATCTGCGCCAGAGGATTTCGCCGCTGATGACCGGCGTCGGTCCGGTCGAGGCGGCAGTGGTGCTCACCCGGGCGCTGACTGAGCTGAACGCCAAGGACAGCCTTCCCGATCTCGTCGTATCGCTGGGCTCGGCCGGGTCGGCGAAACTGGAGCAGACGGAGGTTTATCAGGCAACCTCGGTTGCCTACCGCGACATGGACGCCTCGCCACTCGGTTTCGAGAAGGGCGCGACGCCCTTTCTCGATCTGCCCATCACGGTCGATCTTCCCCTGCGCATTCCCGGCGTGCCGGAGGCGAGCCTGTCCACCGGCGCCAATATCGTCTCGGGCGCCGTCTACGACACGATTGCCGCCGACATGGTCGAGATGGAAACCTTTGCCCTGTTGCGGGCCTGCCAGTCGTTCGCTGTGCCGCTGATCGGCCTGCGCGGCATATCCGATGGCAGGCAGGAGCTGAAACATGTCGGCGACTGGACCGAATATCTCCACATCATCGACGAGAAGCTGGCGCTGGCCATCGACCGTCTTGAGGCGGCGGTGCTGAGCGGCGCCATCGCTCCTTAATTTATTGCACCGGCCCGGCGCGGCCGCCGCCGTTCAGGCGCTCATTCTTGCAAGGCTTCCGAATGTCGGCCATCGTCCTCAACGTCGTCCCTATCTTCGTTCTCATCCTCATCGGCTGGCTGATCGTCCGGCTGGGCTACCTGCCGGCAAGCCTAGGTGACGGCCTGAGCGATTTCGTCTTCCGGGTGGCCGTCCCAGTTCTGTTGTTCCGCACGATTGCCGAAGCCGATTTTTCCGGCGGTTCGCCCTGGCTGCTCTGGGTCGCCTATTTCTCCGGCGTCGCCATCACCTGGAGCACCGGCCACCTGATGGCGACGCTGCTCTTCAAGCGCGACGCCCGCATGGGCGTGCTGGCCGGGGTATCCTCAGCCTTTGCCAACAGCGTCTTCATCGGCCTGCCGCTGGTCTCGCGCATCGTCGGACAGGAAGGCGTGGTGGCGCTGTCGCTGCTGCTCTCGGTGCACCTGCCTGTCATGATGATTGCCGGAACCATCATGATGGAGCGGGCCGAACGCAAGACCGGCGGCAAGGCGGGGCAGGGGCTTGGCAGACTATTGCTCGATATCGGCCGCAACCTTGTCCGCAATCCGCTGGTGATCGGGCTGGTCTGCGGCGCGCTGTTTCATCTGACCGGCCTTCCGGTCGGCGGTCCGTTCAAGACCGTTATCGATCAGATCGCCGGTATCGCCGCCCCGGCGGCACTGATTTCGATCGGCATGGCGCTGGTGAAATACGGCATATCCGGCAATATCGGCCTCTCCGCCGTCACCTCCGTGCTCAAGCTGGTGCTGCTGCCGGCCTCGGTCTATGGCGTGTCGATGCTCGTGGGCCTCGGCCCGGAATGGACGGCGGCGCTCGTCCTCACGGCCTCGGTGCCGACAGGCGTTAACGCCTGGCTGATCGCCAACCATTTCAACGTTGGCCACGGTCTTGCCTCCTCAACCATCACGCTGACGACGCTGTTCGGCGTCCTGTCCGTGTCCGTCTGGGCCTATCTGCTGGTGCCCTAGGGCAAACGAAAAAGCCCGGCACGAGGCCGGGCTTCTCGGTCGACAGCTTATGTCGAAATCTTATTGAGCGGTCGCTGGCTGTTCAGCCGGCTTTTCACCTTCAGCCGGCTTTGCGTCTTCGGCCGGCTTTTCGCCCTCGGCCGGTTTCGCATCCTCGGCCGGCTTCGCGTCTTCAGCGGGCTTTTCACCCTCAGCAGGCTTTGCTTCCGCAGAGGCACCGGCGACCGGAAGCGGAACCGGGGAATCGGCCAGGGTGCGCAGATAGGCGATCAGATTGGCGCGCTCGTCCGGCTTCTTGACGCCGACAAAGCCCATGGCCGTGCCGGGAACATGCTTCTTCGGCGCTTCGATGAAGAAGCTGAGGTGATCATAATCCCACTTCGGATTGGCGCCTGCAAAGGTCTTCATGCCGGCAGAATAGGCAAAACCTTCATGCGAGGCGATCGGGCGGTCGACGACGCCCCACAGGTTGGGGCCGACCTTGTTGGCCCCCCCGTTCTCCGAGGTATGACAGGCAGCACATTTCTTGAAAACAGTTTCGCCGGCGACAGGGTCGGCGCTTGCGAGCAGGGGCTTGATATCGACTTCGGCTTCTTCGCCGCCACCGGCACCCTCGGCTGGGCCCTCTTCGGCAATGATCGCAAAGCCTTCCTTCTCGGGTGCTTCCGAGTGGAAAATGCCTTCCGATGCCAGAGACACCGACATGAGGACGAAGACCGTGCCCAGAAAGGCGCCGACGCCCATGTTCACATATGAGTTCATTTGCAAACGCTCCTTCTGCAACCGTCACGAATACGCATCGGCACACCTTGAAATCGCGCGGAACCTATGTCTTTTGGCTCTGCGTTGCAACAGCGATTGTGTCCCGTGCCCTGAGACGTTTTGACACTTTTTGCCAAGCATTTGAAGGCCAAACGATGAAGATTGAGAATTTAGACCGCACGCTCGTGTTGATACCTGCACGCATGGCCTCGACCCGCCTGCCGGGAAAGCCGCTGGCCGATATTTGCGGCCTGCCGATGATCGTGCAGGTGGCCATGAGAGCCCGCGAAGCAGCCGTTGGCCGCATCGTCGTGGCGGTCGATGACAAGGACATTTTCGATGCGGTGACCTCTGCCGGGTTCGAGGCGGTGATGACCCGGGTCGACCATCAGTCCGGCTCCGACCGCATCCATGAAGCGCTGCTGAAGAGCGATCCCGACGGTCTGGCCGAGGTTGTCATCAACGTCCAGGGCGATCTGCCCACCATCGATGCCGAAACAATCCGCGCCGCGCTCAGGCCGCTGCAAAATCCTGAGGTCGATATCGCCACGCTGACGGTCGAGATCCGTGACGAGGAAGATAAGACCAACCCGAATGTCGTCAAGGTCGTCGGCTCGCCGCTGTCGGAAAGCCGCCTGCGCGCACTCTATTTCACCCGCGCCACGGCGCCGCACGGGCAGGGCCCGCTCTATCACCACATCGGCCTCTACGCCTATCGCCGCCGCGCCCTCGAACGCTTCGTGTCCTTGTCCCCATCGCCGCTAGAAAAACGCGAATCGCTGGAGCAGCTGCGGGCACTTGAAGCCGGCATGCGCATCGATGTGGAGATCGTTGACACCATCCCGCTCGGTGTCGATACTCCCGCCGACCTCGAAAAAGCCCGCCGGCTGCTTGCCGCCAAACCTCTCTGAGGAAATCCAGAATGACCAAAAAGACCAACAGGATCGCCTTCCAGGGCGAATTCGGTGCCAATTCCGACATGGCCTGCCGCGACATGTTTCCCGACATGGAGCCGCTGCCCTGCCAGACCTTCGAGGACGCTTTCGTCGCCGTGGAGACCGGTGAAGCCGATATCGCCATGATCCCGATCGAAAACACCATTGCCGGGCGCGTCGCCGATATCCATCACCTGCTGCCGGAATCCAAGCTGCACATCATCGGCGAATATTTCATGCCGATCCGTTTCCAGCTGATGGTCTTGCCCGGCGTCACGCGCGACGAGATCAAGACCGTTCACAGTCACATTCATGCGCTCGGCCAGTGCCGCAAGATCGTCCGGGCCAATGGCTGGAAGCCGGTCGTCGCCGGCGATACGGCTGGTGCCGCCAAGCTGGTGTCCGAAAGCGGCGACCGCAGTATGGCAGCACTCGCCCCGCGCCTGGCGGCCGATCTCTACGGTCTGGAGATCGTCGCCGAAAATGTCGAGGACACCGAAAGCAACGTCACCCGCTTCGTCGTGCTGTCGCCGAGCGAAAAGCTGATCGCCCGTGAAAGCGCCGGGGAGGTCATCGTCACCACCTTCGTCTTCAATGTGCGCAACATTCCCGCCGCCCTCTACAAGGCGATGGGCGGCTTTGCCACCAATGGCATCAACATGACCAAGCTGGAAAGCTACCAGCTCGGCGGCAAGTTCATTGCCACGCAGTTCTATGCCGATATCGAGGGCCACCCGGATGATCTGCATGTGCGCCAGGCGCTGGACGAGCTGAAGTTCTTTTCCGAGCAGGTCCGGATTCTGGGCACCTACACGGCCCACCCGATGCGCCGGACGCTGTGACAGGTGAAGGCGTGTTAACCGGCCCCGCGCCGGACGCATGCCTAATCTGCGATCATCGCGCTACTCAATTTTTGGGCAGATGACTATATTGTTCTCAACCGAACCAAAGGAAGAACATCATGAACATCCGTCAGAAACTCGTCCAGTTTGCCGTCAACCGCCGCGCCGTTCGCGAGCTGAGCCGCCTCAACGACCACACGCTCAGCGACCTCGGTATTTCCCGCTCGGAAATCCGCGCAGCCGTCTACGGCCGTTAATCGACATTCATCCGCTCAATCTCCGCCGCTTTCACGGCGGAGATCGGAGAAAGCTTTTTACGGCCCTCAGTCGTCGTAAAGGCAGACGCGCAACCGGTGACCATCCGGATCCAGCGCGACAAAGCTCGGTCCAAATTCGAACCGGGTCAGGTCCTGAACAATCGTCAGGCCTTTTGTTTTCCAGTCTTCATACTGCGCCGTCACGTCATCGTCTGCCTTCACCATGAAGGCGAGCTCCGTCCTGTCGCCAGCTGCGGATGGAACGACGGCTGTCGATGTCTTCGCCAGAAGGCCGAGCGTCAGGCCGGTGTCCATCTGGAACGACGAGTAGCCGGGAAACTCCGCATGGGGTTCGATGCCCAGAAGCTTTCGATAGAAGGCCGCGCTGGCGATCGTATCTTCGACATAGAGAATGATGAGGTTGGGTGTAGGCATTGCTTCGTCTCCTTGTTGAGGAGACCGGGTTTACGAGACCCTGCTGTCAGTTTCCGTCAGCATTGAGCCCATGCCGTTCGTGCGTTTCCCGCCAGGCCTTCAAAAGCGCCTGCCGCTTCCGTGGGTAGCGCGTGTCCACGGTCGAAAGCCGCAGGATCCGATCTGCGCGAAAATGCCGGAAATCGCCGCGCAGTTCACACCAGCCGACGATGACGCGCACCTCCTCGAAAAACCCCAGCGCAAATGGCCAGATGATGCGCCGCGTCCGTGCACCGTCGGCGTCGGTATAGTCGAGGTCGAGCTTTCGCTCCCGCCGGATCGCCTCGCGCACGGTTGGCAGGTCGATAGTGTCCTGTGACTGCTGCCGCGGGCTGACGAGCAGGGTGGACGAATCCAGTTCCTCGCGCAGCGCACTGGGCAAAACCGCAGCGATCTTTGCCAGTGCGTCCTCGGCTGCTGCCGCCAGCGGGCCATCGCCGCGCCGCGCCACCCAGCGCGATCCCAGCACCAGCGCCTCGATCTCTTCTTGAGAAAACATCATCGGCGGCAGCATGAAGCCCGGCCGGAGCACATAACCGACACCGGCCTCGCCCTCGATCGGCGCGCCGTGCGCCTGCAGGCTGGCAATGTCGCGATAGAGCGTACGCAGGCTGACGCCGGTCTCGCCGGCAAGGCTTTGCCCGCTCACCGGCTGGCGATGGCGCCTCAGAACCTGCAAAAGATCCAGCAATCGCTCCGATCGCGACATGTCAGGCCTTGACGGCCCAGTCGAGCCAATCGCGCATCAGCTGGTGGGCAATGGCGCCTTTGGGCGGCGAAATCTGTTGGCCCTCCGTATGCGAAACGCCGGTTTTGCGCTCCAGCATGGCGCGGGCCTCGTCGCGGGTGAACCAGCGGCAGTCTTCCAGTTCTTGGTCGTCACGGTGAATGTCGCGCGATTTCGCCTCGGCGTAACAGCCGATCATCAGCGTGTGCGGCATCGGCCAGGGCTGCGAGGCGTGATAGCGCACGCGGCCGATCTTGATGCCGGATTCCTCCAGCGTTTCCCGGCGCACGGCACCCTCGATCGTTTCGCCCGGCTCCAGAAAGCCGGCCAGACATGAATACATGCCCTCGGGAAAATGCGGACTGCGGCCAAGCAGGCAGAGATCGCGCTCGATATCAATGGTCAGCATGATGACCACGGGGTCGGTGCGCGGAAAGGCGAGGTGGCCGCAACCGCTGCAGACGCGCCGGTAACCGCCGCCCCTTGCCTCCATCGTGCTGCCGCACTTGCCGCAGAATCGGGTCGTGGCATTCCAGGTGATCAGGCTCGATGCCTGCGCGAACTGGCCGAGTATCTCGTCGGGCAGCATCTGCTGGCGGTAGAGCGTGCGCCCGTCGGCCAGCTTGAACGGTTCGGGCAGGTCCTCTTCGGCGATGCCGACCGGTACCGCCAGCCGCGGCTCGCCATTCGGCAGAAAGCCCAGCAGAATTGCTTCATCGAGATCGGGGTCGAGGCCGGCCAGTTCATAGGGGGCAAACAGCGGATCGATGATCTTCTCGTCATGTTTGACGACGAGCTTGTTGCCAGAAAAGGCAAAGACATGAGCACCTTCGGTGGCGAAGGCCTTTTCCAGGCAGTCGTCTGCCCGGTGTTCGGACTGGCGGTCGAGATGATTTTCAGCAAAGGCGACGAGCGTACTCGGCTCGGGATGCGGGCTTCTCGGGTCGAAGATGGATGTCGTCATGGTCAGAGATTTTCCAGTATAAGGGTCGTCAGTCTTTTTGTTTCGTCCTCCGGCCGGGGCTCGGCCGTGCCGAAACCCCAGACGGGGCCAGGCCAGTTCGGATCACCTTCACTGCGGGCGATGACATGCACATGGAGCTGGCGAACGATATTGCCAATGGCGGCAGTGTTGATCTTCGTCGCTCCGGTCACCTTTTTCAAGGCGGCACCGGCCAGGTTGGTTTCGAAGGTCAGCATGGTCTGGTCGAGCGGCGTCAGATCGAATGGCTCGGCCATGCCTGCGCGCTGCGGAACGAGCACAAGCCAGGGCCAACGGCCGTCGTTCATCAATCTCAGCGCGCACAGGCCGATCTTTGCCACATGCGTGCTGTCGCGCAGAAGGCGCGGATCGAGTTCGAACGCCGCCATGTGGCCTCCCGGAGCCGTTGGATATTCTTTTGACTTATGAAGGGTATAGCAGTTTTTTAAAGGCTTGGCTTGCATTTGGTTTGGATATTGCCGATATGGAGAGCGGGAGGTTGGTGGTGGACGAGCCACTCGCCAACCGGGTCAGGTCCGGAAGGAAGCAGCCCCAACGAGCCAGGCACGGGTCATCGTGCCAGCCTCCCACCCTTTTCCTTCTGTCCTGTCTGGACGCGACCTGAAGCCGAGCGGCCCCATCGTGGGAAAAAAGGGCGATGAGCGAAAACACGTTGATCCCGACATCTGAGAAGCCCGCCGCCTATCGCGTTCTTGCGCGAAAATACCGGCCGAAGGATTTCTCCGACCTGATGGTAGGCCAAGAGCCGATGGTCCGCACGCTGACCAATGCGTTCGAGACCGGCCGCATCGCGCAGGCCTATATGCTGACCGGCGTTCGCGGCGTCGGCAAGACCACCACCGCCCGCATTCTCGCCCGCGCCCTCAACTACAAGACCGCAGAGATCGACAAGCCGACCATCGACCTGCGTATTCCCGGCGAACATTGCCAGGCGATCATGGACGGCCGCCATGTCGACGTTATCGAGATGGACGCCGCCTCGCACACCGGCATCGACGATATCAGAGAGATCATCGAGCAGGTGCGCTACCGCCCTGTTTCGGCCCGCTACAAAGTCTACATCATCGACGAAGTGCACATGCTCTCGACCCAGGCCTTCAACGGCCTCTTGAAGACGCTTGAGGAACCGCCCGAGCATGTGAAGTTCATTTTCGCCACCACCGAAATCCGGAAAGTGCCGATCACGGTTCTGTCGCGCTGCCAGCGGTTCGACCTGCGCCGCATCAGCGCATCCGATCTGGTCGGCCTGTTCACCGTCATTCTCGGCAAGGAAGGCATTCCGGCCGATCAGGATGCGCTGGCGATGATCGCCCGTGCCGCCGAAGGCTCGGCCCGCGATGGCCTGTCGCTGCTCGATCAGGCGATCGCCCATGGTGGCGGCGCCGTTGAGGTAGAGGCCATCCGCTCGATGCTGGGTCTGGCCGACCGCGCCCGCATCGTCGATCTGTTCGGCCATATCGTGAAGGGCGACGTCGCTGCAGCGCTGGCCGAATTTGCCGCTCAATATGAAGCGGGCGCCAGCCCGTCTGTGGTGCTGACCGATCTGGCCGATTTCACCCATCTCGTGACCCGGCTGAAGTTCGTGCCAAGTGCGGCCGAAGACCAGTCGCTGAGCGAGATCGAGCGCCTGCGGGGCGCCGAATTTGCCGGCTCCGTCGCGGTCACCGCCCTGTCGCGTTTCTGGCAAATGCTGCTGAAGGGCATTCCCGAGACCGAAACGTCGAGCCGGCCGGCCGGTGCCGCCGAAATGGTGCTGATCCGCCTTGCCCATGCGGCCCATCTGCCGTCGCCCGAAGATGCCGCCCGCCGCCTGCTCGAACTGTCGAGCGGCGACACACCCGCCCGTGCCTCGCCGCAGGGTGGAAATGCTTCCGGCAACGGCGGTCCTGTGCAATCCTCATCCTCTGTTTCTGCTATGGGCAGCGAAAACCCCGCACCGCGGCCGAACGGCAATGGCGCCACCATGCTGCGCGCCGTGCCGGAATCCGAGCCGCAACCACAGGCGCTGGGCCGCATCGAGGAAAAGCCGCTTGAGATGCCGGTTGCAGCGGCAGCGCCACTGGTCCCGGTCCGCACCATCGGCGACATCGTCGAACTCTGCGCCAAGAACCGCGACATCAAACTGAAGACGCAGGTTCGCAGTTTTGCCCGGCTCGTCCGGCTGGAACCGGGCCGTCTCGAAATCAACCTGCCGGAAGATGCGCCGCGGTCGCTGGTCGGCGATCTGCAGAAGCGGCTGGAAGAATGGACCGGCGCCCGCTGGATGGTCATCGTCAGCCGCGAGCCGGGCCAGCCGACCCTCATCGAAACCGAGAACAGCGCCCAGGAAGCCCGCGTCAACGATGCGCGTGCCGACCCGGATGTCGCAGCCATCCTCGCCCGTTTCCCAGGCTCTAAGATCACCGACGTCAGGATCAGAGGCGCCGAACCGGACATCGAGACAATCGTTGCACCGGCGGTTGTCGAATCCGCCGATGGCGATATCCTTCCCGGCGACGACATCGAACAATAACGATCTGAAGGAGACACCGATGCGCGACATCATGGGCATGATGGGCAAGGTCAAGGAAATGCAGGCCAAGATGGAGCAGATGCAGGCGGACATCGCCGCACTTGAAGTCGAAGGCAAATCCGGGGGCGGCCTTGTCACCGTCGTTCTCGACGGCAAAGGCACCATGAAAAGCCTGAAGATCGACCCGAGCCTGTTTCGGGAAGACGATGCGGAGATCCTCGAAGACCTCGTCGTCGCCGCCCACAAGGATGCCCGCGACAAGGCCGAAACCATCACCGCCGAAAAGACCCGCGAACTGACCGCCGGCCTGCCCATCCCGCCGGGCATGAAGTTCCCCTTCTGAAGGCATTTACCTTTCATTCATGGTAGCGACCGATATACCTCCCGGTCCGGCGGCGGCCGGGAGCGAAAGCCCTAAAATTTTAGAGAAAGTTTAAGGATTTCCAATAGCGCTTGGTCTTCAGAAATCAAAGATCACCGGTTCCAATGCGCACGCTCGTCGAGTTCCTGTTTGTCGGCCACAGTCCAAGCCTGGTGCTTGTTGCGGCGCTTGTCTGCATCATCTCATCCTTCGCCTGCATCAACCTGCTGCATCATGCCCGCAAGACCGCCGGCCGTATCCGTTATGTCTGGCTGATGGTCGCCGCCATTGCCGTCGGCTTCGGCGTCTGGTCGACGCACTTCGTGGCGATGCTCGCCTTCCAGACCAGCATCGATATCACCTACAGCATTGCGATGACCGTCCTGTCGCTGGCCGTCGCCATCGGCGTTTCGGGTCTGGGCCTTTGGGTGGCGACCATCGGCAAGACCCGCCGGGACATGGCCGTGGCCGGTGCCATCCTCGGGCTTGGCATCGTCTCCATGCACTTCGTCGGCGTCGCCTCGATGATCATGGGCGGTGCGATCCTTTGGAACCCCTGGCTGGTCGCAGCCTCTGTGGTCATGGCGCTGGTTTTCGGCGCCGCCGCCGCCGTTGTCAGCATGGACATCACCAAGCGCGGCGCTGCCTGGGCAACGGTGCTTCTCGTCTTGGCGATCTGCTCGCTGCATTTTACCGCCATGAGCGCGCTCAACCTCGACAATTGTTTCACCACCGGCGGCCGCTATGATCTAAGCCCGGCAATGATGGCCGGCAGCCTGGCGATCGGCAGCCTGCTGATCCTGTTTGCAGCACTCGGCAGCCTTGTGCTGGACAACCGTGAACGCCGCCGCGACATGCGCGAAGAGGTGCGCCGCCAGCGCGACGAGCGGCAGATCGGCGAGGTGCGTCACAAGCTGCAGATGGCCCTGACCCATATGGGTCACGCGCTGTGCCTGTTCGACAGCAGCGAGCAGCTGATCCTGCACAATGGCCGCCTGACGGAAATCATCGGCGTACCGGCCGACACGGTGCTGGAAGGCCTGACGCTGCGGCAACTCTGTGAACTGACCGCGCTGGTTCAAAACGGCGACACGGAAGCAGCCCTGCAGCAGGCGGCTGAGAGTTATGATCAGCACAAGGCCCTGATCGCCCAACCGCAGGGTGGTGAGATGCTGCACCAGCTGGGTGCCGGCCGGGCTGCCCGGGTGCTGCACAGCCCTATCGGCGACGGGTCCTGGGTGACGACAATCGAGGACGTGACCGAGCGCAAACAATCGGAAGCCAAGATCGCCTATCTGGCCCGGCACGATGCGCTGACCGGATTGCCGAACCGGCTGCAGTTCATCGACACACTCGAGGCGGCAATTGCCGCCGCCGAACCGCTGCGCCAGCGCGTCGCCGTGATCGGCATCGACCTCGATCATTTCAAGGACATCAACGACATCTACGGCCACGCCGTCGGCGACACCGTGCTGCAGACGATCAGCAGCCGCATTATCGGTAAGATCATCGACCGCGAAAGCGTTGCCCGGTTTGGCGGCGACGAATTCGTTGCGCTGAAAACCTATGTCAGCGATTCCGAGCTCAACGATTTCGTGCTGCGGCTGGAAACGGCACTCCTGGAAAAGGTCGAGATCGAGGGCACGATGATCGGCCCCGGCGCCAGCATCGGCGTGGCCGTCTACCCACAGGATGGCGACAGCTGCGACAAGCTTCTCAACAATGCCGACCTCGCCATGTATCGTGCCAAGGCCAGCATCGAGCAAAAGATCTGCTTCTATGAGGCCTCCATGGACGAGGCAGCCCGGGCACGGCGCGCGACCGCCAAGGACATCTGGACGGCGATGGAGAAACAACAGTTCTTCCTCCATTACCAGATCCAGCGGTCGGTTCTGACCGAGGAGATCACCGGCTACGAGGTGCTGCTGCGCTGGAAACATCCGCTCAGGGGGCTGGTCTCGCCGGCCGAGTTCATTCCGATTGCCGAAGAGTGCGGCGCCATCGTTGCGCTCGGCGACTGGGTGCTGGAAACCGCCTGCCGCGAGGCGGCCGAATGGGCGCTCCAGCACAAGATCGCCGTCAACCTTTCGGCACTGCAGCTGGTCAACAGCAATCTCGTCGACAAGGTTGCCTCGGTTCTCAAGGCAACCGGCCTTGCGCCGTCACGGCTCGAGCTCGAAGTCACCGAAACCGCCATCATCGCCGACAAGGGCCGGGCGCTGCATATCCTGCGGCAGATCAAGGCTCTGGGCGTCACCATCGCCATCGACGATTTCGGCACCGGCTATTCATCCCTGGAAACCCTGCGTTCCTTCCCCTTCGACAAGATCAAGCTCGACCGCAGCTTCGTCTGCGAGCTTGAAACCAGCAAGCAGGCCAAGGCCATCGTCCGCGCCGTTCTTGCACTCGGCCGCAGCCTCGAGGTGCCGGTCCTAGCCGAAGGCGTGGAAACCCGCGAGCAGATGAAGGTCTTGCGGATCGAAGGCTGCAACGAGGTTCAGGGTTTTCTCTTCGGTCGCCCCAACACGCTGAGCGAACTTTCGAACACCATGCACATCTACGAGCTGCCGGCGCACAATCCCGTGCCGCAGGCCGCGTTCAGCCGGTAAGAGCTGCCCGAAGCTTCTGGTGGATGGGGGCAGCGAGATAACGCGCGCGATCCTCGTCCGGCAGGTTCTTGCCGAAGGTCTTCAGCATTTCCGGCATGGTCACCGGCGCGCCCTCATAGGGATAATAGGTGACCGCATCGCCCTCGGTCAGCATCCCGTCGCGCAAAACCCGGAAATAAAAGCCCGGCCGTCCCGCCTTGGCAAAGCGTTTGGCAAAGGCGGGATCGCCCATGCGCACGGCAAGCGTACCGCAGGGAATGCGCGTCGAGGTCACCTCCAGCAGCACCTGCTCGGTCTCGAACCGGTCGCCCACCGAAATCGTCCGGCTGTCGGCGCCTTCGATGACGAGGTTCTCGCCGAAGGTTCCCGGCGCCAGCACCTCGCCCAGTTCCTTCGACCACCAGTCGAGATCTACAGATCCAAGCGCGTAGACGGCCTGATCGGGGCCGCCATGGTGCTTGCGGTTGCAGATCGCATCGCCGAGCAGGCCCTCGCGGTCGACCATGACCGGGCTCGCGGCCGGATGCTTGAAAATGCCGGTCTTGTAGCTCTTTCCGGGCAGGCGCTCGGCCATGCCGGTGCAGACGGCGAGAATTTTCATCGGTGCGACTGTCCTTCGGGAGATTCCGTTTGCCAAGGATATGGGATAGAAACGGCAAATGGCAAAGCGAGTCACCGGCCCCGAAATCGAAAAACTCATCCAGTTGCTGGCAAAGGTGCCCGGCCTCGGGCCCCGTTCGGCACGGCGGGCGGCGCTGCATCTGGTAAAGAAGAAGGAACAGCTGCTCGGGCCGCTCGCCGATGCGATGGGCGAGGCGCATCGCAAGGTGAAAATCTGCTCGCGCTGCGGCAATGTCGATACGATCGACCCCTGCACCGTCTGCACCGATGTCCAGCGCGACCAGTCGACCATCATCGTCGTCGAGGATGTCTCGGATCTCTGGGCCTTGGAGCGGGCCGGCGCCATGAATGCCGCCTATCACGTGCTCGGCGGCACCCTGTCGCCGCTCGACGGCGTCGGGCCTGACGATCTCAACATTCGCGGCCTCGTCCAGCGCGTTGCCGATGGCGGCGTGCGCGAACTGATCATTGCCGTCAACGCCACGGTCGAGGGCCAGACCACCGCCCATTACATCACCGACCGCCTTGCGGGCCTCGATATCAAGATCACTCGTCTCGCCCACGGCGTGCCCGTCGGCGGCGAACTCGATTATCTCGACGAGGGTACGCTGACGGCCGCCTTGCGGGCGAGGACAGCGATTTGAACAGGATAGAGGTTTTGTCGATGTGGAGAGCCTTCACCCCCCTCTGTCACTGCGTGACATCTCCCCCTCAAGGGGGGAGATCGTTCTTTTCCCATGGGCGTTCAAGGCCAGTTGCAATCTCCCCCCTCAAGGGGGAGATGTCGGCGTCGCCGACAGAGGGGGGTACGCTGCGGCGGATTCTGTCGGCAGCAGTCTTTGCGCTTGCAGTTTTCATCAGCCTTCCGGCGGCGGCCGCCTCCAAATCCGATGTCGAAACCCAGTTCCGCCAGTGGCTGCAGGGCAATCTCTGGCCGGATGCCGCCAAGTCCGGCATTTCGGAAAAGACCTTCCAGGCTGCCTTCGCCGATGTGACGCTCAACTGGGACCTGCCGGATCTGGTGCCGCCCGGCACCAAGCCGAAAAAAAACCAAAAGCAGAGCCAGGCGGAATTCTCCTCGCCGGCCTCCTATTTCTCCGATGAGCGCCTGCAGGGACTGGCCGCCACCGGCCGCACGCTGGCGAAAACCCATGCGGCGACGCTGCGCAAGATCGAAAAGACCTATGGTGTTTCCGGATCGGTCGTTATCGCCATCTGGGGCCGGGAATCCGGGTTTGGCCGGGCCAAAATCCCGCATCCGATCATGGACGTGCTGGCCACCAAGGCCTTCATGTCGACACGGCCGGACCTGTTCCGCCGCGAGCTGATCGCCGCCCTGCACATTCTCGACAGCGGTGATGTGCGTGAGGCCGAGATGAAGGGCTCCTGGGCGGGCGCCATGGGCCAGCCGCAGTTCCTGCCGACGAGTTTCCTGAAATATGCCGTCGATTTCGACGGCGACGGCCGCCGCGATATCTGGACCTCGGTGCCCGATACGCTCGGCTCCATCGCCAATTATCTGGCGAAGAAGGGCTGGCAGCGGGGTCGCGACTGGGGCTATGAGGTGAGTATCCCGGAAGGCGTGTCCTGCGCGCAGGAAGGCCCGGATCTTGCCAAGCCGATTTCGGCCTGGGCCGGGACCGGCATCAAGCGCATCTCCGGCAAGGATTTTCCGTCCGGGGAAAAAGGTCTTCCGGGCATGATGCTGGTGCCCGCCGGAACGCACGGGCCGGAATTCATCGTCACACCGAATTTTTACGTCATCAAGGAGTACAACAACTCCGACCTTTATGCCCTGTTCATCGGCAACCTCGCCGACCGGATTGCCTCGGGCGGCGGCGCCTTCAAGGCACCCTTTGGCAATGTCGGCAAGATGCTGCGCTCGGATGTCGCCGCCATGCAGCGCGGGCTGGAAGCCAAGGGCAACGATGTCGGCGGTTCGGATGGCCTGCCGGGCTACAAGACCCGCCGCGCCATCGGCAAATGGCAGCAGGCAAACGGACTGCCGGCCACCTGCTATCCGGAAGAAAGCCTGATCGGTAAATTTTAGCCGGGCAAGGCCTTCTGAAGCCCGCCCGGCTATAGGTCCCTGAATAGCAGCTTAAGCGAGCGTATCGGCGAGATTGCCGATGATCGCCGCCCAACCCTGTTCATGACCGGCGCGCGCCTCTTCGCTTCTGAACTTCACGTGTTTCAGCGTGATTTTCGTCGTGGCGGCGTCCACTTCGGTAAGGTCGATGGTGACGACGCTGTCGCTGAGCGAATAGGGCGATTCCCAGGTAAACGACAGGTGCGAGTAGGGATCGATCGCCAGATAGGTGCCGCCATGCGGGATGTCCTTGTCCGGTGTCACCATGACGATCGAGAACCGTCCGCCCTTGACGGCATCATTGGTGACCTTGGAGGGCGCGCTGCCGCCGGACGGTGTTGCCATGAATTTCGCCAGCGTTTCCGGAGAAAGCCATGCTTTGAAGACGGTTTCGCGCGGGGCCGCGATCGTGCGGCTGACAGTCAGTTCGAGCTCGTTCATCTCTTCATTCCTTTTCTACGAGTATGTTTTCAAGCGCCGCAAGGCGCAGTTCCCAGATCGATTTCAACTGTCCGAACCAGGCTTCGGTCAGCGTCAGTGGTTCAAGTTCGGCCGCGATGAAATGTTCGCGTCCCATGGTCCGGCGGGTGACAAGGCCTGCCTCCTCCAGCACCTTGATGTGCTTGGAGACGGCGTTGAGCGACATGTCGAAATGAGCGGCAAGCGCGGTCACTCTCAACGCGCCCTCCTGAACGAGCAGCGTCAAGATGTGCCGGCGCGTGGTGTCGCCGGCGGCTTTCAAAATTCGTGACAGAGCATCTTCGTTCATTTATTCTCCCTGATGGTTGAATATCGTAGGTTCTGAGATTAGTCAACCATATGGGTGAATGTTTTTCAAAATGGAATTTCCGCTCATCCCCCGAAACTTCGCCCCTCTGGCCTAATTGCTTGCAATTTGAGGAAACTGGGTCTATATCACGCTCAAATTCTTGATCGGTTGATGAAGGGTGGGCCCGCAAGGACCCGCTCTTTTTTGTTAGCCGATCCTCACCGGAGACTTTGGATTGTCCGAGCAGACACCGGCAGACACCGCCATCGAACCGCGCCTCATCACCGAGACGGGTCTCGACAGGCGTATCGCCGATATTATCGAGCCCGTCCTGGAGCAGCTGAACTTCCGCCTGGTGCGGGTTCGCCTCTCGCCGCAGAACGGTGCCACGCTGCAGATCATGGCCGAACGTCCGGACGGCACGATGACCGTTGAGGACTGCGAAGAGGTTTCCAAGGCCGTTTCGCCGGTTCTTGATGTGGAAGATCCGGTGCAAAAGGCGTATCATCTGGAAGTGTCGTCGCCCGGTATCGACCGGCCGATGGTGCGCAAGAGCGATTTCGTCCGCTGGCAGGGCCATCTTGTCAAGGTCGAGACTTCGGTTCTGGTCGACAACCGCAAGCGGTTCCGCGGCAAGATCGTCTCTGTGAATGCTGATGGTTTCGTGGTCGAGCGCGACCAGCCTGCCTATGGTGAAGAGCCCGTGGCGACGATCCCGTTCACGGCGCTGGCCGAAGCCAAGCTGATCCTGACGGACGACCTGATCCGCGACGCCCTGACCGCCGACAAGAAGGCGAAGGCCGCCCAGGCCGCAAACCAGAACTTCGAAGACGAAGACAGTCCTATTGAGTGAATTGCCCCAAAAGGGCACCCCGCAATAATTCGATTCAGACGGAGACAAGACAATGGCAGTGAGTGCTAACCGCCTCGAACTTCTGCAGATCGCCGATGCAGTGGCGCGCGAAAAGGTCATCGACCGCGAAATCGTGCTTGCCGCCATGGCCGACGCCATCCAGAAGGCTGCGCGCTCCCGCTACGGCTCGGAGACCAACATCCGCGCCGACATCAACTCCAAGACCGGCGAAATCCGGCTTCAGCGCCTGCTCGAAGTCGTCGAGGTCGTCGAGGACTACGCCACGCAGATCGCCCTGGAACTGGCGCGCGACCGCAATCCGGATGCCAAGCTCGGCGACTTCATTGCCGACCCGCTGCCGCCGATGGATTTCGGCCGCATCGCCGCTCAGTCTGCCAAGCAGGTCATCGTCCAGAAGGTGCGTGAGGCCGAGCGTGACCGCCAGTTCGACGAGTTCAAGGATCGCACTGGCGAAATCGTCAACGGCACGGTCAAGCGCGTCGAATACGGCAATGTCATCGTTGATCTCGGCCGTGGCGAAGGCATCATCCGCCGCGACGAAATGATCCCGCGCGAGAACATGCGCTATGGCGATCGCGTCCGTGCATACGTATATGATGTGCGCAGAGAGCAGCGCGGGCCGCAGATTTTCCTGTCTCGCACGCATCCGCAGTTCATGGTGAAGCTCTTCACCATGGAAGTTCCGGAAATTTACGACGGCATCATCGAGATTCGTTCGGTTGCCCGTGACCCGGGTTCGCGCGCCAAGATCGCCGTGATTTCGAACGATAGTTCGATCGATCCGGTCGGCGCCTGCGTCGGTATGCGCGGTACGCGCGATCAGGCTGTCGTCGGCGAATTGCAGGGCGAGAAGATCGACATCATTCCTTGGAGCCAGGACCCGGCGTCGTTCATCGTCAACGCGCTGCAGCCGGCCGAAGTGACCAAGGTCGTTCTCGACGAGGATGCGGAGCGCATCGAAGTCGTGGTTCCGGACGAGCAGCTGTCGCTGGCCATCGGCCGCCGCGGCCAGAACGTCCGCCTCGCATCGCAGCTCACCGGCTGGGATATCGACATCATGACGGAAGCCGAGGAATCGGAGCGCCGCCAGAAGGAATTCAACGAGCGCACCAACCTGTTCATGGAAGCGCTCGACGTTGACGAGATGGTCGGCCAGGTGCTGGCCTCCGAAGGCTTCGCCGCCGTCGAGGAACTGGCCTTCGTCGAACTCGACGAAATCGCCTCGATCGACGGTTTCGACGACGAGACCGCCAACGAGATCCAGACCCGCGCGCGCGAGTATCTCGACAAGCTCGAAGCCGAACTCGACGTCAAGCGCAAGGAACTCGGCGTTGCCGACGAGTTGCGCACGATCGACGGCATGACCTCGCCGATGCTGGTCGCACTGGGCGAAGACGGCATCAAGACGCTGGAAGACTTCGCAGGCTGCGCCGCCGACGATCTCGTCGGCTGGTCGGAGCGCAAGGACGGCGAGACCAAGCGTTTCGAAGGCCTGTTCTCAAAGCTGGAAGTGTCGCGCACCGAAGCCGAGCGCATGGTTCTGCAGGCACGTCTGGCCGTCGGCTGGATCACCGAGGACGAAATGGCCAAGGAAGTCGAAGCCATCGAAGCCGAGCCAGTCGAAGGCGCCGAACAGGATGCATGAGGGCAACCGGGAAACCGGTCTGCCCCCGGCGGAGTTGGCTCCGGTCAACGGCGCGCCGGCCCCCGACGGGGTGAGTGACGATGAAATGGGTGCGGATGTGAATGGTCGCATGTGCATTGTGACACGGGAAAGTGGAACGGCCGATGATCTCATCCGTTTCGTCGCGGCTCCGGATGGACGTGTCGTTGCCGATCTGAAGCGTCAGCTTCCGGGCCGGGGATGCTGGGTCAAGGCCGAACGGGCGCTTGTCGAGAAAGCCATCGCAAAGAAGGCTTTTGCGCGTGCCCTGAAGGCCGAAGTCCGGGCAGAACCGGAACTGGCTGATGAAGTCGACAGGCTTTTGTCGGTGCAGCTGTCGGGCATGATGAACATGGCGCGCAAGGCAGCCCAGTTCATCACCGGCGCGACGAAGGTGGATCAGGCCGTGCGCTCCGGCGCGACGGTGGCCGTGTTCCACTCGGCTGACGCGGCCGCCGACGGTGTCCGCAAGATCGCCCAGGCCCGCAAAGCCTGGACGCTCGGAATAGGCGAGGGCGTGGAAATACCGGTTTTCCGTTTCTTTACCGGAGCGGAATTGGACGGCCTTTTGGGCCAGAATGCTTTTATCCATGCCGCAGCGCTTGCAGGGCAGGCGGGTGAGGGTGTAGTGAAGCGCGCAATCATGCTCGAAAAGTACCGTGGCATCGTCCCGGTCCGGGCGCTTGTCAGCGCTGGTGAGCAAACCCAATGACACGGTCACCGGCAACTGCCGGCCGCCTTGCTGTTGGACGACAGGAATTGAACGACGGGGTCTGGTGATATGCATCCGGCCCCGATCTGAGGAACGGGAACGGAATGACGGACAACAAAGACGACAAGACTATCGGCGTGGCTGGCAAGAAAACGCTCACTCTGAAGCCCGGTGGGGTACAGCAGGGGACCGTGCGCCAGGACATGGGCCGTGGTCGCACCAAGGCTGTTGTGGTGGAAACCCGCAAACGCCGCCTGACCCGGCCTGAAGACGAAAAGCCGGTCACCCCGATCGTTGTCACCCCGAGCGCCAAGGCGCCCGAGCCGGTGATCAGCCATCCCGTGCGGCCAAACATCCAGCAGGAAGCGCCGCGCCAGGAAACGGTGCGTCCGCGCACCGGCGTGGTTCTCAACCACCTGTCCGCAGGCGAGATCGAAGCCCGCCGCCGGGCGCTGGCCGATGCCCAGGTTCGCGATGCCGAAGACGCCAAGCGCCGGGTCGAGGAAGAGGCACGCCGCAAGGTCGAGGAAGAAGCCCGCATCGTTCGCGAGAAGGCCGAAGCCGAAGCTTTTGCCGTCGCCGAAGCCGAGCGCCGCGCCAACCTGCCACCGGAAACACCGGAAAGCATTGCTGCCGAAGCTGCCGCCGCTGAAGCGGCTGCCGCCGCAGCAGCCGTTGCTGCCCGCCGCGCAGAACAGGCCCGCACCGCCGGTGCAAAACCCGACAATTCGCCGCCCGCCCTGGTGCCCGGCGTTATTCCTGGCAATCGCCGCAAGGTCGACAGCGAGGAAGACGAGAACCGTGGCCCGCCGCGCGGCGCGGTTGCTGCCCGTGGCAAGGTCGTTCGTCCCGAACCGGCCAAGGCTCCCGCACGCCCGAAGGGCGAGGAAGATCGCCGCCGTGGCAAGCTGACCCTGACCGACGCGCTCAATGAAGATGGCAGCGCTCGTGGCCGCTCCATGGCTGCCATGCGCCGCCGCCAGGAAAAGTTCCGCCGCAGCCAGATGCAGGAAACCCGCGAAAAGGTCATGCGCGAGGTCGTCCTGCCGGAAACCATCACCATTCAGGAACTGTCGCAGCGTATGGCCGAGCGTTCGGTCGACGTCATCAAGTTCCTGATGAAGGAAGGTCAGATGATGAAGGCGGGCGACGTGATCGACGCCGATCTGGCCGAAATCATCGCTGCCGAATTTGGCCACACGGTCAAGCGCGTCTCGGAATCGGACGTTGAAGAAGGCATCTTCGACGCGTCGGACGATGGCGAAATGCTGTCGCGTCCGCCGATCGTCACCATCATGGGTCACGTCGACCACGGCAAGACGTCACTGCTCGATGCTATCCGCAAGACCAGTGTCGTTGCAGGCGAAGCCGGTGGCATCACCCAGCACATCGGCGCCTACCAGGTCGAGCACAACGGTCACAAGATCACGTTCATCGACACCCCCGGCCACGCGGCGTTCACCGCCATGCGTGCCCGTGGCGCCCAGGCGACCGACATTGCCATTCTCGTGGTTGCGGCCGACGACAGCGTCATGCCGCAGACGATCGAATCGATCAACCACGCCAAGGCAGCCGGTGTTCCCATCATCGTGGCGATCAACAAGATCGACAAGCACGAAGCCGATCCACAGAAAGTCCGCATGCAGCTTCTGCAGCATGAGGTCTTCGTTGAGTCCATGGGCGGCGAAGTGCTCGACGTCGAAGTTTCCGCCAAGAACCGCCTGAACCTCGACAAGCTGCTCGAAGCCGTTCTGCTGCAGGCCGAAATTCTCGACCTCAAGGCCAACCCACACCGCACCGCCGAAGGCACGGTCGTCGAAGCCGAGCTCGACCGGGGCCGTGGCGCCGTTGCCACCGTTCTCGTCCAGAAGGGCACATTGACACCCGGCCAGATCATCGTTGCCGGCGACCAGTGGGGCCGCGTTCGCGCACTTGTCAACGACAAGGGCGAGCATGTGAAGTCCGCAGGCCCGGCCATGCCGGTGGAAGTTCTCGGTCTTTCGGGCACGCCGCTCGCCGGTGACAAGTTCGCCGTCGTCGAGAACGAAAGCCGCGCCCGCGAAATCTCCGAATACCGCCAGCGCCTGACCCGCGACAAGGCCGTCGCACGCCAGTCCGGTTCGCGCGGTTCGCTCGAGCAGATGATGATGACGTTGCAGAACACCGGTCTCAAGGAATTCCCGCTGGTCATCAAGGGCGATGTGCAGGGCTCGATCGAAGCCATTGCCGGTGCCCTCGACAAGCTGGGAACCGACGAAGTCCGCGCCCGCATCGTGCATTCGGGCGCCGGTGGCATCACCGAGTCCGACATCTCGCTGGCGGAAGCCTCGAACGCGGCCATCATCGGCTTCAACGTTCGTGCCAACGTCCAGGCCCGCACCGCAGCCGAGCGCTCCGGCATCGAAATCCGCTATTACAACATCATCTACGATCTGGTGGATGACGTGAAGGCTGCGATGTCCGGCCTGCTCTCTCCGGAGCGCCGCGAAACCTTCCTCGGCAATGCCGAAATCCTGGAAGTGTTCAACATCACCAAGACCGGCAAGGTCGCGGGTTGCCGCGTTACCGAAGGCAAGGTCGAACGTGGTGCAGGCGTCCGTCTGGTGCGCGACAACGTCGTCATCCACGAAGGCAAGCTCAAGACACTCAAGCGCTTCAAGGACGAAGTCGCCGAAGTGCCGGTCGGCCAGGAATGTGGCATGGCCTTCGAGAACTACGAAGACATCCGCGCCGGAGACACGATCGAGTGCTTCCGTGTCGAGCATGTAACGCGCACGCTTTGATCGCGGACACCGTTTCAGCTTTGAAGGGCGGGCATGAAAATGCCCGTCCTTTCACCGCATGAACGAAACACGGAGACCGGCATGCTCGCGCAGTTTTTGGCATTGACCCTCATCAGCACCTATTCCTGGTTCGGCGGTCAGGGTTACTGCACCTATGATTTCGCGGTGCATGAGGCAGGCGACGAACTCACCAACATCGAGATCGTGCTCAGGCCCGACTACGACCCGAACGATACGGCGAGCGGCTCGACCGAGCTGAAGGACGAAACGATCTCGATGGATGTCATGGGCGGTTCCGCCGTCACCGCCTCGAACGAGGCCCATGTTGAGACCGACTGCAACGTCAAGGGTTTTGACATCGTCTCCGCCACGGCCAAGTCCGGCGGCCAGGAGATCGACCTCATCGAGACCGACCGGATCGACATCGAGACCGCCAAGCCGGCACCCTTGAAAATTCAGAAGTAAGCAGCCGCACGGCTGCAAAGGAACAAGACCATGAACCGACCAAGCTCCTCCGATCCGTCCCAGCGCATGCTGCGCGTCGGCGAGCAGGTGCGCGCCGCCGTAACCCAGGTGCTCCAGCGTGGCGAGGTTATCGATCCGCTGATTGAAAAGACGGTCATTTCGATCTCGGAAGTGCGCATGTCGACGGATCTGAAGATCGGCACGGCCTATGTTACGCCGATCGGCGTCGCCGACCATGCTGCCGTCATCGAGGCGCTGAACAAACACGCGAAATATATCCGCGGCCGCCTGACGCCGCATCTGCGCCAGATGAAGTACATGCCGGAAATCCGTTTCCGCGACGACACCAGTTTCGACAACTACAAGAAGATCGATCAGCTGCTCCGCTCTCCCGAGGTCGTTCGCGATCTGGAAGCCGGCAAGGGCGAGGACGACTGACTTTTCCAGCGCCCGCCGGCCACCGCGCCGTCAAGAATCGCCTCGCGGCGGATCTATTGAAACGAAGCGGTGTCGGGCAGGGCATCTGAAAGTCTGTCACCTGCCTGCTTTCCAGCGTTCGCGACAACAAGGTTTCCCCAATGTCAAAACCCCGCAAGCCCAAGGGCCGCCCGATTTCCGGCTGGCTGATCCTCGACAAGCCGCTGGATTTCGGCTCCACCGAAGCGGTGTCGAAGATCAAGTGGCTGTTCAAGGCGCAGAAGGCCGGCCATGCCGGCACGCTCGATCCTCTGGCATCCGGCATGCTGCCGATCGCGCTGGGCGATGCGACCAAGACCGTTCCCTATGTCATGGACGGGCGAAAGATCTATGAATTCACCGTCAGCTGGGGCGAACAGCGCACCACCGACGATCTCGAGGGTGCTGTCACCCACTCGTCCGACACCCGGCCGTCCGAACAGATGATCCGCGATCTGCTGCCGAACTATCTCGGCGTCATCAGCCAGACACCGCCGCAGTTTTCCGCCATCAAGATCGACGGCAACCGCGCTTACGATCTCGCCCGCGAAGGCGAAACCGTCGATATTCCCTCGCGCGAGGTCGAGATCCACCGCCTGACGCTGCTTGCCTGCCCGGATGCCGATACGGCCCATTTCGAGGTCGAATGCGGCAAGGGTACCTATGTGCGCGCTCTGGCGCGCGACTTCGGCCGTGATCTCGGCTGCTTCGGCCATGTTTCTGCCCTGCGCCGCACTTTCGTTGCGCCCTTTGCCGAAGACAGCATGGTGACGCTTGCCGAACTGGTCGCGCTCGAAAGCATCGAGGACGAGGCGGAACGCCTTGAAGCCATGGATGCCTTCCTGATCGACACCGGCGAGGCGCTGTCGAGCCTGCCGCATATCACCATCACCGACGACCAGGCCCATCGCCTGAAAATGGGCAACCCGATCATCGTGCGTGGCCGCGATGCGCCGGTTGCCGAACCGGAAGCCTATGCCACGGCACATGGCAAGCTGATCGCCATCGGCGAGATCGGCGAGGGCGAATTCCGCCCCCGGCGTGTCTTCGTCTGATCGTCAGGCGTGGTTGTCTGGGCTGCTTTTTCACGCCACATCTTGGCGTGATAACCGGGACTGTTCCTGCTATGACTACGCCGGACTGATTTGTTTTTAAGCGAATCCTTTTGGATCGACAGGCAGAGCCGGCTTCGGCCCCTGCCTGCTGGGAGCAGGGTAGCGGGTGGCGACACTGAGCGGTGAAGCAGAGCAAGGTTTGGGCGCGCAGCGGCTGCGCGGTGTATGGTCTGCCCGCCTGCACCGCCCGATCATCTTCTATATCGCCCTGCTGCTACTGATATCGATCGTCCCCACCTTCATTTTCGCCATGGCCGTCCTTTATCGAAGCATCGAAGCGCAGGACAAGGTGGTCACGTCGCTGCTCAAGGCCTCGACCATTTCGGTCAACCAGATCGTCGATCAAAAAATATCCGGCATGATGACGACACTGAAAGTTCTCTCCTCGGTACCGACGTTGAAGCTGGGTGACTATGCCGGATTCCGGGCCCACGCGGTCCAGGCCCTTGAGGGGACGGGCTCCAATCTTATCCTGATCGGTCGTGATCACCGCCAATTGCTCAACACCCGCGTTCCCTTCGGCAGCAAGCTCAATGCGGTGTCCGATCCGGACTCGGTCGAGGCCGCCTTCAAGGCAAACACGACGATCGTGTCCGACGTGTTTTTCGGCAAGACGGCGAAAGCCTGGGTGTTCAACGTCTATCAGCCGGTCAGTCTGGTTTCAGGCGAACAGGCGCTTTTGACCCTGACCCAGAACGCGGAAAACATGGATGCGGCCGTACACCGCGACAGCCTGTCGGCGGGCTGGAACGCCGCCCTCATCGACAAGCGCGAAAATGTCATCGTCTCCTCCGATTCCAAAGAGGCGACCGGAAAATCCTTCTTTATGGATATCGTCCCGGCCCTGCACGTCGGCATCGGCGAAGCGTCGCACAATGGGATTGCCTACCGGGTCGTGACGGATTTTTCAGCCATATCGGGTTGGAAAATCATCGCCTGGGCCAAGCAGTCTGATGTTGATGCGCCGGCGCTATCGTCGTTTCTGTGGCTGTCTCTCGGCGGGTTCGTCATCACCATCGCCGCCGCATCGGGCGCGGCCGCGATCGCGCGTTTGCTCTCGCGCGGCGTCAAACATTTGGCCCGCGATGCCGAGCGCGTCGGGGCGGGTGAGCGGATCAAGCCACGCACGCACATGATCGCCGAAGTCGAGGCTGTGTCCTTTGCTCTGTCCAACGCGGCCGCAGCCCGCGCCAAGGCGGAAAACGAGATCCGCTTCCTAATGCGCGAGGTCGCCCACCGCTCGAAGAACCAGCTCACCGTCATCCAGGCCATGCTCAACCAGTCGGCCGCTCTTGGTGACAACAGCGGCGACTTTGCCGAAGGCTTCCGCAAGCGCGTCGCCGGTCTCGCCAAGTCCACCGACCTGATGATCGCCAACGCGGCCCAGGGTGTCGACCTGCGCGAGCTTGCCACGAACCAGCTGCAGCCGTTCCTGCCCGATGCGGCCGAGCGGCTGAAAATGTCCGGCCCCTCGTTCCGGCTCGATGCCCAGGCCTCGCAGACCTTCGGCATGGCCCTGCATGAGCTCGCCACCAATGCCTCGAAATATGGTGCCTATGCCAATCAATCCGGTGTCGTCACGCTCGACTGGCGCATCCGCGACCAGAAGCTTTTTCTCACCTGGCGCGAGAGCGGCGCCGATGTCGCGGTCCCGGCCGACGGCCGTGTCCGCAAGGGGTTTGGCTCCACCGTGCTCGAGCGGATGCTGGGCATGGCGCTCGGAGCCGAGCTTGAGCGTGAGATGCACGCCGATGGCATCGAGTGGCGCTTCATCATTCCGCTCGACAGGCTGACCGGCAACCTCAACGCCCAATAGGGCTGGAAAAGACCGCCTCTTCCAATTGACCTCTGAATGGTTTATAGGCACCGCCAGCATGAGATGGCGTTGATCGCCGCATCATTGCATTCACGGCCACTGCTGGACGACATCCCGGCCGTTGGCGACCCGAAATCCTCAGACAGAAAGGATCTCCCGATGTCGATCACTGCAGAGCGCAAGGCTGCGCTCATCAAGGAATATGCAACCGTCGAAGGCGACACCGGTTCTCCGGAAGTCCAGGTCGCGATCCTCACAGAGCGGATCAACAACCTGACCGAACACTTCAAGGGTCACAAGAAGGACAACCACTCGCGCCGCGGCCTCCTGGCCATGGTTTCGAGCCGCCGTTCGCTTCTTGACTACGTAAAGGGCAAGGATGAAGCCCGTTACACCAAGCTGATTGGTGCTCTCGGCATCCGCCGCTAAGACCTCTTCCGGCGGGCTGCTCTCGGGTGCCCGCCGGTCGCTTTTGCGGATGGGCTCATCCGCGCAAATATCAGTTTCCGATGTGCGCCGTATTATGGCCGGCATGGAAACAGGCGGCATGAGAGACCATGCCGCAGAATTATCCAGCAGGCCGGATGGGCCGGACCTGCGGAACCAACCGCTGACCTGTCATGGGGCAGGATTGCCGGATGCTTCGATCAGGATCGTCCTGACTGTACGGAAGCCCCCCGCTGTCTTGCCCGTGATGCGTCATGCAACGCGGAAATCTGCCGGCGCCACAATGGCCGCGGCACGCCGCTCTCAAATTAGGACACGTATATGTTCGATAAACACATGGTCGAAATCGAATGGGCAGGCCGCCCGCTTCGTCTCGAAACCGGCAACATCGCCCGTCAGGCCGATGGCGCGGTTTTGGCGACCTACGGTGAAACCGTTGTTCTGGCCACCGTCGTTTCGGCAAAGTCGCCGAAGCCGGGCCAGGATTTCTTCCCGCTGACCGTCAACTACCAGGAAAAGACCTACGCCGCCGGCAAGATCCCGGGTGGCTATTTCAAGCGAGAAGGCCGTCCGTCTGAAAAGGAAACGCTGGTTTCCCGCCTGATCGACCGCCCGATCCGCCCGCTGTTCCCCGATGGTTACAAGAACGACACGCAGATCGTCGTCACCGTCATGCAGCATGACCTTGAAAACGATCCGGACGTTCTGGCCATGGTTGCAGCCTCCGCTGCCCTGACGATCTCGGGCATTCCCTTCATGGGCCCGGTGGGCGGCGCCCGCGTCGGCTACATCAACGGCGAATACGTCCTCAACCCGCACCTCGACGAAATGGACGAATCGATCCTCGACCTCGTCGTCGCCGGCACGCAGGACGCCGTCCTGATGGTTGAATCGGAAGCCAAGGAACTGAACGAAGACATCATGCTCGGCGCCGTCATGTTCGGCCACAAGGGTTTCCAGCCGGTCATCGACGCTATCATCAAGCTGGCCGAAGTGGCCGCCAAGGAACCGCGCGACTTCACCCCGGAAGACCATTCCGAACTCGAGGCCGAAATGCTCGGCATCGCCGAAGCCGAACTGCGGGTTGCCTACAAGAACACCCAGAAGGCCGAGCGCTACGCTGCCGTCGACGCCGTCAAGGCCAAGGTCAAGGCACACTTCTTCCCGGAAGGCGCTGAAGCCAAGTACACCAACGAAGTCATCGGTGCCGTCTTCAAGCACCTGCAGGCCAAGATCGTTCGCTGGAACATCCTCGACACCAAGAGCCGCATCGACGGCCGTGACCTGTCGACGGTTCGTGCCATCGTTTCGGAAGTCGGCATCCTGCCGCGCACGCACGGTTCGGCCCTCTTTACCCGCGGCGAGACCCAGGCGATCGTTGTCGCCACGCTCGGCACCGGCGAAGACGAACAGTACGTCGACAGCCTGACCGGCATGTACAAGGAAAAGTTCCTACTGCATTACAACTTCCCGCCCTATTCGGTCGGTGAAACAGGCCGCATGGGCTCCCCGGGCCGCCGCGAAATCGGCCATGGCAAGCTTGCCTGGCGCGCCATCCGCCCGATGCTGCCGTCCCCGGACCAGTTCCCCTACACGCTGCGCGTTGTCTCCGAGATCACCGAATCGAACGGTTCGTCCTCGATGGCAACCGTTTGCGGCACATCGCTGGCTCTGATGGATGCCGGCGTGCCGCTGGCCAAGCCCGTTGCCGGTATCGCCATGGGCCTGATCCTCGAAGGTGAACGTTTTGCCGTTCTCTCCGACATCCTCGGCGACGAAGATCACCTCGGCGACATGGACTTCAAGGTCGCCGGCACCGCCGATGGCATCACCTCGCTGCAGATGGACATCAAGATCGCCGGTATTACCGAAGAGATCATGAAGGTCGCGCTCAGCCAGGCGCAGGGCGGCCGCAAGCACATCCTCGGCGAAATGGCCAATGCCATCACCGAAGGCCGCAGCCAGCTCGGCGAATTCGCCCCGCGCATCGAAGTCATGCAGATCCCGGTCGACAAGATCCGGGAGGTCATCGGCTCCGGCGGCAAGGTCATTCGCGAAATCGTCGAAAAGACCGGTGCCAAGGTCAACATCGACGACGACGGCACGATCAAGATCGCATCGTCGTCCGCCAAGGAGATCGAAGCGGCCCGCAAGTGGATCCACTCGATCGTTGCGGAACCGGAAGTCGGCCAGATCTACGAAGGCACCGTCGTCAAGACCGCCGACTTCGGCGCGTTCGTCAACTTCTTCGGCCCGCGTGACGGCCTCGTGCACATCTCGCAGCTGGCCAGCGACCGCGTTGCCAAGACCTCCGACGTCGTCAAGGAAGGCGACAAGGTCTGGGTCAAGCTGATGGGCTTCGACGAGCGTGGCAAGGTTCGCCTCTCCATGAAGGTCGTCGACCAGGCCACCGGCAAGGAAGTCGCTGCCGACAAAAAGGCCGACGGCGAAGCCGCCGAATAATCTGTCCGATCTTTCGGATAGACGGGCGCGGAGCGGATCGTTCCGCGCCCTTTCTGTTGAATGGCCATGGCGCTGGATCACCGGCCGTCGGCCCACTTTCCGTTTTGCGGGCAGGCCCAGGGCATGCCGCCACAAGGACGACCCGAACGATGAGCCGCGACGCGCTGAAAACCCTTTTCCATCCCTTTGTTACCGGCGTCCTCGTGCCGCCGGCCGAAGGCGAACGGGTGCTGTTCCTCGGCGCCGAAGCCGGCTTCATCCTGCCGGAAGGCTTTGCCGCTTCGATCGAGAGCGTCCAGCCGCTGCGGCCGCTTTACCGGGCACTGGAGGCCCGTCGCATTGCTGTCACGCCTGTGATCGAGGGTGACGACTACGACGCAGCCCTGATCCTGTGCGGCAAGCACAAGGGCGACAACGAGAACCACATTGCCGAAGCCCTGTCGCGGGTTAAGACCGGCGGCCTGATCGTCATTGCCGGCGGCAAGGAAGACGGCATCCAGTCGCTGCGCAAGCGCATTGATGCCTTCGGATGGGGTGGCGATTCCCTGCCGAAATATCACGGCGTCGTCTTCTGGTTCGGCCGTCCGGCCGACCCGTCCGACACCATTGCCAAGCTGGCCGCAAAGCCGGTTCGCATCGACGGCACCTTCACCGCAGCACCCGGCATGTTCTCGCACGACCGCATCGATGCGGGCTCCGAGCTTCTGGTCTCCCGCCTGCCGGACGATTTCAAGGGCCATGCGGCCGATTTCGGTGCCGGCTGGGGCTATCTCTCCGTCGCTCTGGCACAGGCCTCTCCAGGCCTCAAGGGCGTCGACCTCTTCGAGGCCGACTTCAACGCGCTGGAAGCCGCGCGCGAAAACCTCAAGGCCAATTGCCCGTCTGTGCCGGTGCGCTTCTATTGGCACGATCTCGTCGCCGAAGACACGCGTGACAAATACGATCTCATCGTCATGAACCCGCCCTTCCACGAAGGTCATGCCGCAGACCCGGCGCTGGGAAAATCGATGATCCAGGCCGCTGCCAAGGCGCTGAAAATGGGCGGCCGGCTGATGCTGGTGGCCAATCGGGGTCTGAACTACGAGCCGACGCTGGCAGCCAGTTTCAAGGAATATGGCGAGACCTGCCGCAACGCTCGCTTTAAGGTCCTTTGGGGCAAGCGATAAGCCGCTCTCGGCGGCTCTAACCCCTTGATTATTGTAATTGCTTTATGGCTGAAAGCGGTTCACCCTGCGGCCATTGCAGCCGCGTGTCTTTGAGCACGCCAATGGAGTGCGACGATGCAGACTGGATCACACCGCCCACCGCTTCCTGAAGGTGTTGCCGAAGTTATTGCCAAGGATCAGGTCTCGTCTGCTCCCGAATCGAAGTCCGAAGTGCCGATCGCCTTCATCAAGCCAGGCCAACGCCCATCCGCAGGCCCCGTCGCCAGCGCCGGAATGAGCCCGGTCCTGATCGGCATCGGCATCATTGCAGCCATCGCCGTCGTTGCGCTGCTGTATCGGGTGCTTGTCTGACGTCAGGCAGCCTCAATTTCCTTGCGGGCACAGCTTGAAAGAAAAGCCGATCGGGTGAGGCCGCGTTCTTTCGCGGCCGTATCGATGGCGTCCAGCATGCCTTTTTCAAAGGTGACGTTGGCGCGCACGATGCGTGTGCTGTCCTCGATAAAGGGAATGCGCATCAGAAAAGCGCCTGCTGCCAGTTTCTTGCGGATATCAGGACGCTCAAGCAGTTCGCCATGCGCCGAGGGCGGCGGCATTGCCTCGTCCTCAGCCCACAGTCTCAGCGCATCAATCGCTTGAGCGGCAAGATTGTCTTCCTCGTCTGCGGCTGAGAAGATGGCGGGCAGGTCGGGAAAGCTGATGCCATAGGCGCTGCCTTCGTCCTTGTGAATCAGAGCCATGTAGTGGTTCATCAGCGTTCCCTGTCGAGCCAGCCTGCATGTTTGGCGATTGCGCGCGCCGTACCAAGCGGCAGGTCCTTCTTTGGGTGCGGCACGATGATGGTCGTGTACCCTTTCGCAGCTTGTGATGAGACCCGCGAACCAAAACAATCTCATAACCCTCGCCTTGAAGGCGTTTAAGGATTGCGCGGCTGTCCCGGACTATGCGCTGACCTGCTCACGGATAGGTGAAGTGTCAGAAAAATTCAACAACAGTGCGCATCATGATGCGCATTCAGGCGATTACTCTGAATCCGCCTTCGATAGCGTTTCCAGCGCCGGCATTGATGTTATGTTGTAGCCACTGTCGACATAGTGGATTTCGCCGGTGACGCCGCGCGACAGGTCCGACAGGAGATAAAGGGCAGAACTGCCGACATCCTCGATCGTCACCGTGCGCCGCAGCGGTGCGTTCTTCTGCTGCCAGGACAGCATGGCGCGTGCATCGGAAATACCGGCGCCGGCCAAGGTGCGGATAGGGCCAGCCGAGATGGCGTTGACGCGGATGCCCTGCGGCCCGTAGTCGCCGGCAAGATAACGCACGGAAGCCTCGAGGGCTGCCTTTGCAACGCCCATGACATTGTAGTTCGGCATGATCCGAACCGAGCCGCCATAGGTCAGCGTCAGCATCGTGCCGCCGTCCGTCATCAGTTCCGCCGCCCGCTTGGCGATTTCCGTGAAGGAGAAGCAGGAGATGACCATGGTCCGGGTAAAATTGTCCCGGCTGGTGTCGGCGTAGAGGCCCTTCAGCTCGTTCTTGTCGGAAAAGCCGATGGCATGGACGACGAAGTCGATCTTGCCCCATTTTTCCTTCAGCGCGGCGATGGTGGAATCGACCGAAGCAATGTCCTCGACGTCGCAAGGGATGACGAAGTCGGAGCCCAGTTCAGCCGCCAGCGGCTTGACCCGCTTGCCGAGCGCTTCGCCCTGATAGGTGAAAGCCAGTTCTGCACCCTGTGCCGACAGCGCCTGCGCGATGCCCCAGGCGATCGAGTGGCTGTTCGCCACGCCCATGATCAGGCCGCGTTTTCCGTTCATCAGACCGTTCATGATGTCACCCGTTGTAGCGCTGGAAAACGAGCGTTGCGTTTGTTCCGCCAAAGCCGAACGAATTGGACAGGACCGTGTCGATCTTGGCATTGTCGATCCGTTTGCGCACGATCGGCACGCCGTCGAATTCCGGATCGAGCTCGGTAATGTGCGCGCTTTCGCCGATGAAACCGGCCTGCATCATCAGGAGGCCGTAGATCGATTCCTGCGCACCGGCAGCACCCAGAGAGTGGCCCGTCAGCGACTTGGTCGACTGGACGTGCGGGATCTTCGATCCGAACACTTCGCGAATGGCGCCGATTTCCTTGGAATCGCCCACCGGCGTCGAGGTGCCGTGCGTGTTGATGTAATCGACGTCGCCGGTGACCGTGGCAAGTGCCTGACGCATGCAGCGCGCGGCACCTTCGCCCGAAGGAGCGACCATGTCATATCCGTCGGAGGTGGCGCCGTAGCCGACCACTTCCGCATAGATCTTTGCGCCGCGTGCCTTGGCATGTTCCAGCTCTTCGAGAACCAGAACCGCCGCACCGCCGGCAATGACGAAACCGTCACGGCTGACGTCATAGGCGCGCGAAGCTGTCGAGGGCGTGTCGTTGTACTTGGACGACATGGCACCCATGGCGTCGAACAGGTTCGACATCGACCAGTCGAGATCCTCGTGGCCGCCGGCGAACATGATGTCCTGCTTGCCCCACTGGATCATCTCTGCCGCATTGCCGATGCAATGGGCCGAAGTCGAGCAGGCCGACGAGATCGAGTAGTTGACGCCGTGGATCTTGAACCAGGTGGCAAGCGTTGCAGACGCGGTCGAGGACATGGCCTTCGGCACGGCAAACGGGCCGATGCGCTTCGGGCTGTTGTTCTTCAGGGTGATCTCGGCTGCATCGATGATCGTGCGTGTCGAAGGACCGCCCGAGCCCATGATGATGCCGGCGCGCGGGTTGGCCGCATAGTCCGCTTCCTCAAGGCCGGAATCGGCGATCGCCTGTTTCATTGCCACGTGGTTCCAGGCGCCGCCCTGCGACAGGAAGCGTGCGGCGCGCCGGTCGACCAGATCGGTCGTGTCTATGTTGGGTGCCCCCCAGACCTGGCAGCGGAACCCGTGATCGGCAAAATCCTGCGAAAAAGAAATGCCGGACTTGGCATCGCGCAGCGAAGCGGTAACTTCATCCGCATCGTTTCCAATGGAGGAAACAATGCCAAGACCCGTGACAACAACCCGTCTCATATGAGGACCTTCTCTTTATTGAAGATGGTGCGGCTGGCCGCAAACCGGCCAAGCGGCAGATCAGGTTGCCTTTTCCTTGGAAAGACCGACTCGCAGGTCGCTCGCCTGATAAATTGTTTCGCCGTCGGCCTTCAGACAGCCGTCGGCGGTTCCCAGAACCAGACGGCCGCGCATCACGCGCTTGAAGTCGATGCCGTATTCGAGCAGCTTGGTGTCCGGGCGGATCATGCCCTTGAACTTCACTTCGCCCGTCGATAGCGCCATGCCGCGGCCGGGCTCTCCCAGCCATCCGAGGAAGAAACCGGTCAGCTGCCACATGCCGTCAAGACCGAGGCAGCCGGGCATGATGGGGTTGCCCTGAAAATGGCAGGGGAAATACCAGTCGTCCGGACGCACGTCGTATTCGGCGCGAATGTAACCCTTGTCGAACGCACCGCCCGTTTCGGAAATGTCGGTAATGCGGTGGACCATCAGCATCGGTGGCAGGGGGAGCTGAGCATTGCCCGGACCAAACAGTTCGCCCCGCCCGCAGGTCAGGATCTCTTCATAGTTGAAGCTCGATTGTCTGGTGCTCATAGGATGTCATACCCCCGGATCGCGAATGTTTTTCATTGACCTGCTTAGAACATGCTGGACAAAAATTAAAGCGCGACCATGGCTCTGCAGCCGCCGCACCCCGGACGTCCAGCCGGTTCCAGGCCCAGCCTGTTTTGTGGTCGCATACAGGAACCGGACCGCCACAGCCAGCCCCAAATGATCGCAAAGCCGGTAAACGCCCGGTTTTCCGCAGTCAAACCGGCGCTCGCGCCATTGATACTATTGAAAGACCGCGCCGCAAAAGTTATATCGGAAGTTCAAGATTGTTTTACCAGATGCTGGAAACCCGATTTGTCTTTCATGACGCATGACGCCGACCTTAGCGCCGAAGAGCGCCTGCGCCGCCAGGGGCTTCGGCCGACACGTCAGCGCATCGCGCTTGCAGACATTCTGTTCGCCAAGGGTGACCGCCACCTGACGGTTGAAGAGCTGCATGAAGAGGCTGTGCAGGCGGGCGTTCCCGTGTCGCTGGCCACCGTCTACAACACGCTGCACCAGTTCACCGAGGCAGGCCTGCTGCGGGTTCTCGCCGTCGAAAGTGCGCGCACCTATTTCGACACCAACGTGTCCGATCATCACCACTTCTTCGTCGAAGGCGACAATGAGGTGCTGGATATTCCGGTTAACAACATTTCCATCGGCAACCTGCCGGAGCCCCCAGAGGGCATGGAAATCGCCCATGTCGACGTTGTGATTCGCCTGCGCCCCAAGCGCGCCTGATCTCTATTCCCGTTACATCACATCATCAGGATGCCGGCCCGGCCTGCTCTTGTAGGTTGGAAACGACCAGCCGAACCACAGCGCGCCGCCGCGCACGGCAAAGGCCGACAAGGCCCCTGCTGCCGAAGCCGCGATCAGCGGCGCGCCGAGAAGTGTGAAGCCGGTAAAGACCGCAGCTCCCGCCAGCGCCGCCGTCACATAGATTTCCGGCCGCAGCAATACCGAAGGTTCCCCGGCCAGAAGATCGCGCAAAATGCCGCCGAACGTCGCCGTCAGCATTCCGGTGACGATCGCCACCGTAGGCGAACCGGTTGCCGCCAGCCCCTTGGCGGCCCCCATGACGCAATAGGCCGACAGCCCCACCGCATCGAGCCAGACCAGCAGCCGGTAGCGCGATTCGATCCGGTGTGCCGAGAGGAAGACGATGAGACCCATACCGGCGCAGACGAGAATATAGGTCGGGTTGACCACCCAGAAGACCGGCGTCGCACCGAGGATGACGTCGCGGAACGTGCCGCCGCCAATACCGGTCACCGCTGCCAGAAACAGGAAGCCGATGACATCAAGCTCCTTTCGCGACGCCGACAGCGCCCCGGATGCGGCGAAAACCGCAACACCGGCATAGTCGAGAAATTCGAGGATCGTCACGCCGGGCACTCCTGCCAGTTTCAGAACAGCTTATCGTGATATCGCTCAGCCTGTCCGATGACAATGAAGCCGTTGGTGCCAAGCCGTTGTCTGCGGGCCGCATATCGGCCGTGACTGCCCGAGGAGGGTTGCCTTGAAGACGTTTTTTCTGTCCATGCTCTGCTTGTCGCTGCTGTTGGTTCCCGCCCGGGCACAATCGGAAATCATTCCCGATGTCGCCGCGCAGGAAAAGGCCAGCTACGAGGGCCATTGCGGCTCGATCCTCTACGGGCCGAACTTCATCCGCGATGTCGATTTCAACAATGACGGCCTAGTCGATGCCATCGTCAGCCATGGCGAAGTCGTCTGCGACGGCAAGAAAGGCACCACCTGCAAGCCGATCGGCTGTCCGTATAATTTCTATATCCGCGTCGCCGAGGGCGGCTATCTCTTTGCCGCCAATGCCGATCTCTACAGCTATGACCTGATCAAGCGCTACGGCAACATGGTACTGGTGCTGCAGGCCGACGGCGTCTCCTGCAAGAAGCCGGAAGGCGAAACCTGCGCCATGACGATCCGGGTTCGCGGCACCAAGTTCGAGACGATATCCCGGAAATAGGCCGGTGCATGTCTCACAAAAGTGTGCAGCGGTTTTGGGATAGTGACATGCATGAAAGCTTTAGGTTACTTCGGCAGCAGTGCGTGCGTGCGTCCGCCGAGGAAATAGGCGAACAGTCCGATCCATTCGCGCATGGCTGTCGTGGTCAATTGCGCATTGCGCGATGGCTGGGTGAAATCCGGTGCCAGGGCCACGGACGCTTCGGTGCGATAGTCCGCTGGCCAGGGCGTTACCGGGATGCCCGCCTTGCGAAACAGGCCCACGGAGCGCGGCATGTGATAGGCCGAGGTGATCAGCACGCAATTGCTCAGCCCTGCCGTATCGAGCGTGGTCTTCAGGTTCCGGACATTCTCGAACGTGTTGCGGGATTGGTCTTCCTGCAGCAACCGCTCCGGCGCGATGCCGAAGGCGCTGAAGAAACGGGCGGCCGTCACGGCATCGCCCTCATAGGTGCCGCCGAGCGACCCATCGCCGCCGGAAACGACGATCCGGGCGGCCGGATATGTCTGCGCCAGCAACAGGCCCTCGACGAAGCGGTCGCCGCCCTGGTTCATCTCAAATCCGCCGCGTGAGGTCGTGACCTCCGTATCGAAGCCCCCACCCAGAATGATGATGCAGGAAAGATCGGCGGGCAGCGATGCGGGCCGGGAAAAGCGGTTCTCCAGTGTCTGCAGCAGATATGGGCCTGTGGTCGTAAACAGGGTCACAAAGAGGATGAGGGCGGCGCAGCCGGCGAAGAAGCCGCGCAGGCGCTGCCTATTGGCTCCGCCGCAGAGGATCGACAGGAAAATTGCCAGGAACGCCAGCGACAACGGCTGCGCCAGCAGCCAGAAGACCTTGGAAACGATAAACATGATGCGTCAGGTCCTTCCGGCAGCGGCTGTGTTACCGCTGCGGCAATGTCAACTCGCCGCGCCGCGCCCGAAGCCGGAATTTCCACCGGCAGGCGGGGTCACCGCCGCCTTGCCGCGCTTCAGGTAGAGAATGGCGACGGCCAGCAGGACGCCGACACCCAATACCGAAATCGCCAGCAGCGGCCGATAGGCAAACCAGGCGATGGCGATGACCAGCGGCCCGATGATCAGCGTCAGCACCAAGGCAATTAGCGTCGTTCCGAAACTGACCATGGAGCCGACGAAGGGGATGACGTCGGCGATGATGCCGAGCAGCGAGAACATCAGGGCAAAGCCGATGAACAGGCCGAACAGGCCCGCGACGCGGATGACCCAGGTGATGACGGTGTTTTCGCTCTGTGCCGTCTCGAACATCTCGGGCGCGCTTTGCATGCTGCCGGCCGTCAGGAACAGGTCGCGGCCGTTCGACGCCTTGTAGGGCACCAGCGTGGCCGAGCGCTGGGCGCCGACGATGCTTGCCTCGCGCACGTCGGAGCGCGTGTAGCTGATCTTCAGATCGCCGATCTGCGGGTTTTGCGGCGAGTTGGAGACAAGGACCGTTCCTGCCTGTGAAATGGCGTTGCGGCCACCGAGTGCGCCGCCGATCTGCTGGGCCTGCTGCGGCGAAATGGAAACCGCCGTCCGCTGGCCGACATTGGCCAGCGCATCGCCATCGATGCTGAAGGCGCCGACCGTGCCGGAGGGAACCGTGAAGCTCTCGTCCTCGACCGGAAGCTGCGGATTGTCGTGGCCGGCCTGTTCGCGGAAATCGCTGGAATTGACGTGGCTGTTCTTCCATTCCCGGTTGTAGGAATAGGTCGTGACCGTTTCCTCACCGCCACCAAGCGTCTTCTTGGTTTCGCTCTGGCTCTTTTCGACCCACTGGAACATCTCGACCTTGCGCGACAGACGGGCGGCACCGTCCGCCTCGATGCCAAAGGTCTGGTCCTGCGGCGTGCCGACCGGCGTCGCCTTGCCGGAAATATGCACGAGCTTGCCCTCATTGGCGCCGTCCACGGCTCCGCTGTCGACGGCAACGACGATGCTCGCCCCCTCAGCCAGCGCCCGGTAGGTTTTCACCGAGCGCCCTTCGTTCCAGAACAGCGCCACCAGCGCGACGATGACGAACAGGAAGCCGATGAAGATTTTGGCGACGCCGCTTTTCAGGCGTGAAAACCATGATGTTCTAGTCGTTTCGGTAAAGCTCATGTGCCCCAATCCTTCGTGCGCCGCCGGCGGCTGTCCCCGGCCTGTGCTAGCAGAAATTTCATAAAGGAAAATGCTTCAAGATGGATGTCAGGCGGCAAACGCCAAAAAAGATTGCGGCCCCTAATGTTTTCAAGGCGAAGAACGCCGCCTCAGGGGATTTTAATCGCGGTGAATTCGGTGCAGCCCGGGTAGACGACCTTGCCGGTCATCGTGCTGCCATCGGAGCCGATCGCCCCCTGCAGGTCGACGGTCACGTAGTTGATGGGCCGCTTGATCCAGCCGCCGGCCTTGAGATCCAGCACGCCCGTCTGCGGATTGAACGTCCCGTCCATCATGAACTCGCCGAAGGTGATGCCGATCGGCTTGGCGGTGGGATAGAAGATGAAGCGCGCATCGACCTTCAGCGCCCCGGCATCGGTGAGCTTCAGCCGCAGGCCTGTCTGGCTGCCGAGGCACGTATAGGTGCCTTCCCATTCACCATTGACGATCGACGCGGCCCCCACACCTCCTGCCGCCGCCGTCAGGAACAGAGCCAGGCACGTCAACCGCAACACCATTTTCATCATCCCCGGTTCCCCTTTTGTCAGCCACCGGCCCCCGCCGCTCCGGCCGCTCCATCGGCCTTGGCAAATTTCTGACACAGGCTGCTGCGCGAGGCCAGTGGGGCGCTGGCGATTCCAGCTGTGGACAAGGCGCTCCGCCGCTCCAGCCATGGGGTTTAGAGCCAGCCCGGCGCTTGCATCGCCCCTGTGGCAGTGGTTTTGTCGCCCTTTGCATGTTCCGTTTCAGTGTCTGGATGTTTGAAAATGATTGAGACCATTTTGGGTGGTGTTCTTGTCGGTATCGGCGGCACGGTGTTCATGGACGCCTGGGCCATTCTATTGCGCCGGTTTTTTAGCCAGTCCGCCCCCAACTGGGCGCCGGTCGGCCGCTGGTTCTGGCACCTCGGCAGGGGCAAGGTCTTCCACGACAGCATCGGCAACGCCGAACCCTATTCTCATGAAAACGCCCTCGGCTGGATCTCGCATTACGCCGTCGGCATTCTCTACGGCATCATCCTCGTCCTGATCACCGGCCCCGCCTGGCTGATCTTCCCAACGTTCCTTCCGGCCTTCATCCTCGGCATCGTCACCGTCGGCGCCGGCTGGTTTCTGCTGCAGCCCGGACTTGGCATCGGCTGGGCCGCATCCAAGACGCCCAACCCCAACAAGGTCCGCATCATGAACCTCGTGGCGCATACGGTGTTTGCGCTCGGCATGTATGTGACGGCTGTGGTGATCTGGTAACGAGGTTTCAGGCCGTGCTTTCGCCGCAGCGGCGGCCGTTCCAGGCTTCGGAGGGTTGCGCCTCTTTTGCGGCCCAGAGGCCGGAGAAGCTGGAATAGTCGGCGCTGAAGGAGATCACCAGGCGGCCGGCGCCATATTTGTCGGCCCAGCGCAGGCGCTTCAGCAAACCTTCCGATGCGTCGGCTTCGATCAGCCAGCCGGAGGTTTCGCCTTCGCCGTCCGCGAACGTGTAGCGTCCGGCCAGATGCCCGTCCGGTGCAATCGAAAATTCGGTTTCCACCTTCACCGACGAGCCGCCGGAGACGAGGTCGCCGCAATAGCGGCCCTTTGGAACCTGCGGGGTCTGGGCTTCGGCGGTGCCGAAGAAAAGGCCGGTGGACAGGGCAAAGGCCAGCGCGGCGGCGGCTCCCATCATCTGCATGCACGCAACGCCTCTCATACCGCACCCCCACGTCTTTTGATTTTGGCTGTGGAAGCCTAGGAGCAAAAGCCGCAATTCTCAAGAGCGTGCCGCGACCTGCTCCTTTTCGCGGCGTCTATTCGAACAGTCCCGGATTGTCGGCCTCGATCTGCGGCAGGTCGGTGAGAATGCCGTTCAGGTGCGAACGCATCGCATCTCCGGCGGCGTCGGCGTTGCGTGTGTCGATGGCGGTGACGATGTTTTCGTGCTGCATGATCAGGCGGCCCATGGAAACCGGATTGCGGAGCTGCAGATTGCAGACCCGGTCCATATGCGCCTTGATATCGGAAATCGCGTTCCAGGCGAGCCCGCAGCCGGCCCCTTCGGCAAGGGCGATGTGGAACTGCTCGTCTTCCCTGCGGAAGGCATTGTGATCATGCGCTTCCATGGCGGTTCGCTGCCGGTCGAGAATGCCGTCGATCTTGCGCCGCGTCCAGGTGTCGAAGCTCTCGCTCGCCCGCCGCGCGACGGCCACCTCGATCGCTTCGCGCACGAAACGCGCCTCCATCATCTGCCGCGCCGAGATCCGGACAACGACCGTTCCCCGGTTGGGCCGGATTTCGACGAGCTTGGATTTGCCGAGCGCGATCAGCGCCTCGCGCACCGGCTGGCGGGAGACCCCTAGGCGCGTGGCGATATCCTGTTCGGAGAGTCGTGAACCGGGCGCCAGATCGAGACGGATGATCGCTTCGCGCAGGTCGCGTTCCACCTGCGCCGCTGTCGTTTCGCCGGTCTCTGTTTTCAGCATTTCAAGGTTCATGCTTTTCGCCGCCGCTGTCTCGTTGACATCTGTTCATAACCACCATACAGTACCATACAACTTAACGGCAACACAAGCGCGGCACTCTTTGATGCCCGCCGGACGGAGGAGCCGGGAACATATCTCGGTTGGTTGATGACAATACATTCAAATTTCATAAGCCCGGATGCTACTGATCCGCGCCTGCAGAGTAAATCCCGCTATCAGATGCTTATCGACGGCAAGTCGGTGGACGCTGCTTCGGGCAAAACCATTGACCGCGTCAGCCCCGGCCACGCCGGCGTTGTCGTCGGCACCTGGCCCGATGCCTCGGCCGACGATGTGCGCTCGGCGATCGCCGCTGCCCGCCGTGCTTTCGACACAGGCCCTTGGCCGCGCATGTCCGGTGCCGAGCGCTCGCGCCTTATGTTCAAGGTGGCCGAACGCATTCTCGCCAATGTCGAGGAAATTGCGCTGATCGAAAGCCTCGAGGTCGGCAAGCCGATCGCCCAGGCGCGTGGCGAGATCACCTTCTGCGCCGACCTCTGGTCCTATGCGGCCGGTCAGGCTCGGGCGCTGGAAGGCCAGACCCACAACAACATCGGTGAAAACCGCCTCGGCCTCGTGCTCCGCGAACCGGTTGGCGTCGTCGGAATCATCACGCCGTGGAACTTCCCCTTCATCATCGCCTCCGAGCGGGTGCCGTGGGCAATCGGCGGCGGCTGCACGGTGGTGCTGAAGCCATCCGAGTTCACCTCGGGCACGTCGATCCGCATGGCCGAACTCGCCCGCGAAGCCGGTATTCCTGATGGCGTCTTCAATGTCGTCACCGGCTACGGCGATCCGGCCGGCCAGGTTCTGGCCGAAGATCCCGGCACCGACATGATCGCCTTCACCGGCTCGGTCCGCGTCGGCACCAAGCTCGGCGAAATTGCTGCCCGCAGCGTCAAGCGCGTCGGCCTCGAACTCGGCGGCAAGGGCCCGCAGATCGTCTTCGCCGATGCCGATCTCGACGCCGCAGCCGACGGCATCGCCTATGGCGTCTATCACAATGCCGGCCAGTGCTGCATTTCGGGAAGCCGCCTTCTGGTGCAGGAAGGCATCCGCGATGCGCTGCTCGAGCGCCTGCTGGATATTTCCCGCAAGGTTACCTTCGGCGATCCGCTGAACGAGCGCACCAAGATCGGTGCGATGATTTCCGAGGCTCACGCGGCCAAGGTCCATTCCTATGTGGAGGCCGGTCAGGCCGAAGGCGCCGAGTTGCTGCTTGGCGGTTCCCGGGTCGGAGAAGGCAAGGGGCTCTATTATGCGCCGACCGTGTTTGGCAATGTGACCGCAGACATGTCGATCGCCCGCGAGGAGATTTTCGGACCGGTCCTGTCGACGCTGACGTTCAAGACGGCCGATGAGGCCGTCGCGCTGGCGAATGCGTCGGAATTCGGCCTGTCGGCCAGCGTCTGGTCCACCAATCTCGAAAATGCGCTGCAGAGCATCCGCCGCATCCGTGCCGGGCGCTGCTGGATCAACAGCGTCATCGATGGTGCGCCGGAGCTGCCGATCGGCGGCTACAAAAAAGAGCGGTCTCGGGCGCGAGCTCGGCCGTTATGGGTTTGATGAGTATTCGCAGTTCAAGGGCATTCACGTGACCTTGGGCCGGCCGGATCCTTGGTTCGGGTGATTTCGGTCACCGGATACTGAGGGGGAGGGAAACATCTTGGCTGGCGCGATCTTTGGTCGGAGCCCGCCAGCCAAGACATTGGGGGTCTTTCGACCCGATTGCACATCCAAAGGGAGGATACGCAAATGAAATTGACCAAACTGAAAACCGCAATGCTTGCGGCATGCGCAGCTATTGCCTTCTCATCCACCGCCACGGCGGCCGATGTCAAGGCCACGATGATCATTTACCTGGATCCGAGTGTCCAGTTCTTCAATCCTGTGGTCAAGGGCGCCAAGGATGCCGCCGAGCAGTTCGGCGTCGATCTCGACGTTCAGTACGCCAACAACGATCCGGTTCGCCAGAACGACCTGATCGAAAGCGCCACGGCTGCAGGCGTCGACGGCATCGCCGTCGCCATCTCCAGCTCGGACGCCTTCGACGCCAGCATCTGCGCGGCCGTCAAGGCCGGCATCGTCGTCATTGGCTTCAACAATGACGATCTCGATGGCGCCAAGGGCAATTGCCGCCAGGCCTATGTCGGCATGAACGAGTTCGCCTCCGGCTACGAGCTCGGCAACCGCATGATCGAGCAGTTCGGCCTGAAGGAAGGCGACATGGTCTTCAACCCGCGCGAAATTCCGGAAGCCAGCTTCGCTGTCGCCCGTGGCGGCGGCATCGAGAAGTCGATGAAGGAGCATGGCATCAAGGTTGAGACGGTCAAGTCCGGTCTCGATCCGGCCGAAGCGCAGAACATCCTCGCCCAGTTTCTGATCGCAAACCCCAACACCAAGGCTCTCTTCGGCACGGGTTCGGTCACCTCGACCGTCGGTGCGGGCGCCATCAAGGATGCTGGCGTCAACATTCCGTTCGGCGGTTTCGATCTCGCGGTCGAAATCGTCAACGCGGTGGAATCGGGCGCCATGTTCGCGACGATGGACCAGCAGCCTTACCTGCAGGGCTACTATCCGATCGCCCAGATCGCGCTGTCGAAAAAATACGGCCTGACCCCGACGGACATCGACACCGGACAGGGCGCCTTCCTCGACAAGTCGCGCATCAGCTCCGTCAAGCCGCTGATCGGCAGCTACCGCTAAGCGCTTCGCTTGAAAGACCTTCCGGCGCCAGCCGGAAGGTCATCGCGATCCCCGGAACAGAGTAACCACAGTGACCCACACAATCACCGACGGTGTCGCGCCGAAATCGCGCACGAAAAAACAATCGCTGCTGAAGCAGATCATGACCATGCCGGCCGGCGCCATTCTGCTGGTCTTCGTCACCCTGCAGATCGTCTGCATCGCCGGCGCGCTCGCCTATCCCGACGACTTCCGCTACATGTCGCCGCAAAATCTCACCATCCTGATGAAGGCGATTCCGGTTCTCGGCTGCCTGGCGCTCGGCGCCGGCATCCTGATGATCGCCGGCGAGTTCGATCTGTCGATCGGCTCGGTCTACACCTTCACGGCGATCCTCATGGCAACGCTGGTCGAGGCCGGCATCAGCGCCTTTATTGCCGCTCCGCTCGGCATCCTCACCGGTGTGCTGATCGGCTTGCTCAACGGCACCATCGTCCAGCGCTTCGGCCTGCCCTCCTTCATCGTGACGCTCGGCGGCATGCTGTTCTGGCGCGGTGCCGTGCTGCTCTACAATGGCGCGGTCCAGGTCCGTTTCGATCCGGAGCCAGCTTTCTCCGGCCTTTTTGCCGGTACGATCTTCGGAATCAACGCCGCCTTTATCTGGATGCTGGTCTTTGTCTTCGCCTTCTACCTGCTGCTCCATCGCCACAAGTTCGGCAACCATGTCTTTGCCACCGGCGGCAACCCGGCTGCAGCAATTGCCATCGGCATCAACACCCACCGCGTCAAGCTGATCACCTTTGCTATCGCCGGCGGCATGGCGGCCGTGGCCGGCATCATCGCCACCTCGCGTGTCGGCAGCGTCCAGCCGGGCCAGGGTGCCGGTCTTGAATTGCAGGCGATTGCTGCCTGCGTCATCGGTGGCCTGTCTCTCAGGGGCGGACGCGGCTCGATCATCGGTATCTTCCTCGGTGTCATGCTCATCCACACCATCACCGACGTGCTTCTGCTTCTGCGGGCTCCGGGCTTCTACCTCGACATGTTCATCGCAACGCTGATCGTCGTGGCCGCTGCCTTCAATCATCTCATCGAACGCCGGGGAGCTGCATGATGTCCGCACCCAATCTTCTCGAACTGCACAATATCTCGAAAAGCTTCGGCGCCCTGACGGCGCTGAAGGACCTGAGCTTCCATGTCGGCCCAAGCGAGGTCGTCGGCCTTCTCGGCGACAACGGTGCCGGCAAGTCGACCACCGTCAACCTGATTTCCGGCATTCACAAGCCGACCTCCGGCCATCTGAGCGTCGATGGACAGAAGACGGTGTTCACCTGCCGCTCCGATTCCGCCGATGCCGGCATCGAGACCATCTACCAGAACACCGCACTGGTCGATTCGCTGTCGATCACCCGCAACATCTTCATGGGCCGCGAGCGCACCGATGGTTTTGGTTTCCTGAAACAGGCCGAAATGCGCGACATCGCCATGGAAGTGCTGGAAAAGGCCGTCCACATCTCGGGCATCGACTCGCCCGACAAGCTGGTCGGTGATCTCTCCGGCGGCCAGAAACAGGCGGTCGCCATCGCCCGCGCCGTCTTTTTCAAGCGGCGGGTGCTGCTGCTCGACGAACCGACCTCGGCTCTGTCCGTGCGCGAAACCGAAGCGCTGCTGGCCCAGGTCCTGAAGCTCAAGGCCGAAAACGTCTCAAGCGTGCTGGTGACGCACAATCTCTATCACGCCTACCAGGTCTGCGACCGTTTCGTGATCATGAGCCATGGGACCAAGGTCTTCGATGTCAACAAGGCCGACACCTCCATCAGCCAGCTCACCGAATACGTGGTCCTCACGTGATCCTTCCATCCAGCGACAAGAGGCAGATGCCGTGACAATTTCCGTAAACGTGCGCCAGGCGATTGGCCCCGAAGACACAAAAAGGCGCGATACCGACGGCCTGCGCGATGGGTTCCTGATCGAGGGTCTGTTTGTCAAAGGCCAGATCAATCTCACCTACAGCCATCTCGACCGCATGATCGTCGGCGGCATAGTCCCCGCAGGTGGCGATCTCGTCATCGATCAGGTCAAGGAAACCGGCACCAGCCAGTTTCTCGAGCGGCGCGAGGCGGCCATTCTCAATATCGGCGGCAAAGGCACGGTGACCGTCGGCGGTAAGGCCTATCCGCTTGGCTTTCAAGATGCGCTCTATGTCGGCATGGGCGAAGGCATTCTGTCGTTCGAGAGCGACGATGCGGCCGGCCCGGCCGAATTCTACCTCCTGAGCGCGCCGGCGCACCGGACCTGCCCGACCGTGCTGATCACGCTCGACATGGCCAAGAAGGTGCACACCGGCTCGGCCGTCGAGGCCAATGCCCGTACCATCAATCAGTATGTCCATCCGGATGTCTGCGACAGCTGCCAGCTTCTGGTCGGCCTCACCATGTTCGAACCCGGCTCGGTCTGGAACACCATGCCCGCGCACGTGCATGACCGGCGCATGGAGGTCTATCTCTATTTCGGCATGGAAGAGACGACCCGAATCTTCCATTTCATGGGAGAGCCGAACGAGACCCGGCATCTCGTGCTGAAAAGCCATGATGCCGTCCTGTCGCCCGGCTGGTCCATCCATTCCGGGGCCGGCACCGGCCGCTACTCGTTCATTTGGGCCATGGCCGGCGACAACATGAGCTTTACCGACATGGACAAGGTGCCGATGGAAAGCCTGCGATGAGCCTGTTCGACCTTTCCGGCCGCTCTGCCATCGTCACCGGCGCCAACACCGGCATCGGCCAGGCGATCGCCGTCGGCCTTGCCGAAGCCGGTGCCGACATCATCGGCGTCGGCCGCTCGCCGATGGAGGAAACGGCCGCCCGCGTCACGGCAAGTGGCCGGGCGTTTCATTCGCTGCGCGCCGACCTCTCCCGGATGGATGAGGTTCGCACCCTGATCGGCAAGGCCGGCAATTTTGGCGGGCGCCCGGATATTCTCGTCAACAATGCCGGCATCATCCGGCGCGCCGATACGATCGATTTCACCGAGGAAGACTGGGATGCGGTCATGGACACCAATCTGAAATCGGCCTTCTTTCTCTGCCAGGCTTTTGCCCGATCAGCGATGGCGGAAAAGATGCCTGCGAAGAGCATCAACATCGCCTCGCTGCTGTCATTCCAGGGCGGTATCCGCGTCGCCTCCTACACGGCGGCCAAGAGCGGCCTTGCCGGCCTGACGCGGCTGATGGCCAACGAATGGGCGGCCCACCGGATCAACGTCAACGCCATCGCGCCCGGTTATGTCGAGACCAACAACACCACGGCGCTCCGGGCCGATGCTGTGCGCAACACCGATATTCTCAAGCGCATTCCAGCCGGGCGTTGGGCGCGCGCCGATGATATGGCGGGCGCTGCGGTCTTTCTGGCCTCAAGGGCCTCGGACTATGTGCACGGCACGGTCCTGCCCGTCGATGGCGGCTGGCTGGCGCGATAAGGAACCAAGCAATGTCTGATCACTATACGCTGCCGGAAAATCTGAACTGGACCGAAACCTCGCCCGGCAACCGCCGCGCCGTTCTGTCTTACCGCCCAGAAATGATGCTCGTCGCCTTCGGCTTCGACAAGGGCGCCATTGGTGCACTGCATTCGCACCCGCACACACAGGTGAGCTATGTCGCCAAGGGCGCCTTCGAGGTCACCGTCGATGGCGTTACGACGACCTTGCCCCAAGGCGGCAGCTTTATCGTCGCGCCCAATCTGGTACACGGCGTGGTGGCGCTGGAAGAGGGATTGCTGATCGACACGTTCACGCCACAGCGCGACGATTTTCTGTAAGCTCTAAAGAATACCGCACAGGCTGCGCGCCGTGTCCTGATCGGTGATCAGGACATTCGCCAGCTCAGCCTTCAGCATGCCCTGGATCGCCGTGATCTTTTCCGGGCCGCCGCCGATGCAGATGCGGCGCGGCACCTGAAAGAAGTCCTCGATAGGCATGACGATATGCCGGTCGTCGAATCCTGTCCGGATGATCTTGCCCTCCGGATCGAAGAAATAACCCGATGCAAAGCCCACTGCACCGCTCTGCTGGTACTGCAAAAGCAGCTCCTCGGTCATGACGCCGCTGTCTTCCAGAAGCGTCGGGCCGCTCAGATGCGTGACGCCGAACAGGGTCTTGGTGCACTGGCGCAGAAGATTGAAATGCTGCTCGATGATCGGTTCCTGCATCAGCAGCTTCTTCATGCTCGGATTGGAAACGACACCCGGCGCATGCAGGTTGACACAGCGTGCGTTCAGCCGTGCGGCGATGTTCGAGGTGCAGAGTTCCGGCGAGAAATCATAGGTCGCCATCGAGCTGCCGGTAACCTGCGCCACCGTCACGCCGGGTTTGTTGGCCGGCGACAGGGCCTTCGACAGCGACATGACCGTGCGGCCCCAGGCAACCCCGATCACATCCTCGTCCTCGATCTTCTGTTCGAGAATGCGCGCACCGAGCCTGCCGATGCGGTCATAGAGTGCTGCACCGGAGCCGTCGGCCGGTAGCACGTAGCATTCCAGCAGTCCGCCCTTTTCCTTCAGCTCGACCGAAAGATCGGCGCGCTCGAGCCGCGTCGGGTCGATGGTAATCGTCACGATCCCGTCGTCGCGCGCCTTTTGCAGCAGATTGAAGACGGAGGCGCGTGAAATGCCGAGACGCTCGGCGATCTCGTCCTGCTTCAGGCCTTCCTCGTAATAAAGCCATGCCGCCCATAGCGGCTGATCCGCGCCAAACTGCATCGGCGGCGGTGGTTTCCGCTTGGCAATTTTGTCGTCGGCCCGAGTAGCGCGCATTGAACTGAACATGTCTCCTGCCGCGATGATTGCCAGCTTTTCCGCTGCAAGTCCAGCATATCCTTATCTGCGGATTTTCATGTTTGGCATTTGCCAAGCTAATATAAAAAAAGCCATTGACATTTTGCACGCACTGATGAAAATTGCCAGAAATTGCTCTGGGAGGAGAGAATGCAGAATGCAGCCAACGCTATCCGGCCACCGGCCGGACGGCGCGACTGGAACGATGTGATCCGCGATGTGAGTGCGGGTGCCTGGCTTAACCCGGACACCGGGCTGCACGCGGAAATTCCGTTCAAGACGGTCATCATCGAAGACAGTCTGCGCGGCGCGGAGGCCGACCTCATTGCCCGCACCATGCCGGCCGCCACCTACGGCGTGGTTGCCGACCGCGATACCTACGACGCTTATGGTTATGCGATTGCCCGCAGTCTCGGCAGCCGCGCCTCCGTCATCGTTCTCGATCATCCCCATGCCGACGAAGGCGAAGTCCGGGCGCTGCGCGACAGGACACGCCATGTCGATGCGCTGATCGCCGTCGGTTCCGGCACGATCAACGATCTCTGCAAATATGCGACGGCTGGCGATGGCCGCCAGTACAGCGTCTTCGGCACAGCGCCGTCAATGAACGGCTATACCTCCACGACAGCATCGATCACGCTCGACAGCGGCCTCAAAACCACAAGGCCGGCCCATGCCGCCAAGGGTGTTTTTCTCGACATCGAAGTCAGCGCCGGTGCGCCGCAATACCTGATTGCCGCCGGTTTCGGCGACAGCCTGTGCCGCTCGACGGCGCAGGTCGACTGGTACTTTTCCCACATGTTGCTGGGCACCGAGTATGCCACCTCGCCCTATGTGCTGCAGACCGAAGACGAGGATGCCACCATGGCGCGCTCCGAAGGTCTCGGCCGCCGCGATCATGAAGCGATTGGCTACCTGCACCGCATCCTGACGCTTGGCGGCTTCGGCATCAGCATTACCGGCATGAGCCATCCGGGCTCCATGGGCGAGCACCAGATCTCGCACTGGATAGACAGTTTCGCCGGCGCCCGCCATCCCGGCACGGTGCATGGCCAGCAGGTTGGTGTCTCATCGGTCACCATGGCCCGGCTGCAGGAAATCATCCTCGCCAGCGAAACGGCGCCGAAAGTGCATCCGACCCTGTTCGACGAGGCCGCCATTCGCAGCCGATACCCGGCCGCTGCCGTCGACGAGTGCCTGAATGCCTCGCGCGCCAAAGTCATGGATCAGGTCCGTGCCGACCGCTTCAATGCCGATCTCGAAAGGCTCTGGCCCACACTGCGGCTGAGGCTGAAGGACATGGCGGTTCCCTCCGCAACGCTGGCCGGTCACATCCGGGCGGCCGGTGGCGGCGCGACCCCGGCGGAAGTCGGCATGGACCGCGATCTCTACCGCGATGCCGTCCGTTTCTCCAAGGAGATGCGCAACCGCTATTCGATGCTCGATCTTGCCGCCGACATGGGCATCCTCGAACAGTTCATCGAGGAGGAATGCTGATGCGTCCGCTCTCCGAACTCTCCGACACGGCGCTCGCCGGTGTCACCACGGTCTTCACCGATATCGATGACACGCTGACCACCGAGGGCCAGCTCCATGCCGATGCCTATGCGGCGCTGGAACATTTGTCGCAGGCCGGCCTCAACGTCGTGCCGATCACCGGCCGCCCCGCGGGCTGGTGCGACATGATCACCCGCTTCTGGCCGGTGGCCGGCATTGTCGGCGAAAACGGCGCCTTCTATTTTTCCTACGACCGCGAGGCCCGCAAGATGCGCCAGCGGTTCTTTGCCACCGACGCGGAGCGCAAGACCAACCGCGCCAAGCTCGACCGGCTGCGCGAGCGCATCCTGCGCGAAGTGCCGGGCACCGGCATTGCCTCGGACCAGCTCTATCGCGAGGCCGATCTTGCCATCGACGTCTGCGAGGATGTCGATCCGTTGCCTGTCGCCGAAATCGACCGCGTCCTGAAAATCTTTAAGGACGAAGGTGCCGTCGCAAAGCTCTCCTCGATCCATGTCAACGGCTGGTTTGGAGACTATGACAAGCTGTCGATGAGCCGGATCTTTGCCGCCGACATTCTCGGCATGGATCTCGACGCCGAGAAGGACAGCATCGTCTTCGTCGGCGACAGCCCGAACGACGGACCGATGTTCTCCTTTTTCCCGAATTCCTGCGGCGTCGCCAATGTCGCGGATTTCAAGGACAGTGGCAGCGCCTTGCCCGCCTTCATCGCCGCCCGGCGCGGCGGTGCCGGCTTCGTCGAGGTCGCCGCCCGCCTGCTCGCAGTTCGATCCGGACGGGAGCGGGCCCATGGCTGAGCTTTTCGATCTGGCGATCATCGGCGGCGGCATCAATGGCTGCGGCATTGCCCGCGACGCGGCGGGACGCGGCCTCAAGGTCTATCTCTGCGAAAAGGGCGATCTCGGCGGGGCAACCTCGTCCGCCTCGACCAAGCTGCTGCATGGCGGGCTGCGCTATCTCGAACACTATGAATTCCGGCTGGTTCGCGAGGCTCTGAAAGAGCGCGAGACCCTGTGGAGCATCGCCCCGCATTTCGTCCGGCCGCTGCGTTTTGTCCTGCCGCACACGCCCGGCATGCGGCCGAAGTGGCTGCTGCGGCTCGGCCTGTTCATCTACGACCACATCGGAGGCCGCAAACGTCTGCCGCCGACCTCGGCCGTCAACTTCCGCCAGAGTGCAACGGGCGAGGGCCTCGTGCCGTCGCTGGCAACGGGCTTTGAATATTCCGACTGCTGGGTCGAGGACAACCGGCTGGTCGTCATGAACGCCAAGTCCGCCGAGGAACTCGGCGCCGTCATCGATACACACGCCTCCTGCATTGCCGCAACGCGCGGCAAGGACACCTGGTCACTGACCGTCGCCGGCGAGGGCGATATCCAGAAGACGGTGAAGGCTCGCCTCGTCGTCAACGCCGCCGGCCCCTGGGCCAACGATGTTGCCGATCTCTGCACAAAACGTCCGGCCAGGGGTAAGGTCCGGCTGGTGCAGGGCTCCCACATCGTCGTGCCGAAACTCTACGCCCACGATCGCTGCTTCATTTTCCAGAACAGCGACAGCCGCATCATTTTCACCATTCCCTATGAGGACGACTACACGCTGATCGGCACCACCGATCATGACTTCTCAGGCGATCTCGACAATTTCGGCGCGACGGCAGACGAGATCGAATATCTCTGCCGGGCAGCCAGCCGCTATTTCGACAAGCCGGTCCTCGTTCCGGATGTGCTCTGGAGCTATTCCGGCGTGCGGCCGCTCTACAACGATGGCGGCGGTGCGGCCCAGCAGGCGACCCGCGATTATGTACTGGATGTGGACGATGCCGGTGGCGCGGCACTGCTCTCGGTGTTCGGCGGCAAGATCACCACCTACCGGCGGCTGGCCGAATCGGTGCTGGAGAAGCTCGCTCCTTACCTTCCGCCGGAAACGGCCGAGAGTGCGGCTGTCAAAGCCGGATGGACCGGCCGCACGGCACTGCCCGGCGGGGATTTCCCGATCGACGCCTTTGAGGAAAAGGTGCGGGCGGTTCTGGATGCATACCCCTTCCTCGGAGCCAACCACGCAACCCGGCTATTTCGCTATTACGGAACCCGCGTCAGCAAGGTGCTTGGACACGCCCGCTCCTGGGCCGATCTCGGCATCTCGTTTGGCGCGGGGCTGACGGAGGCCGAAGTCGACTACATGGTCCGCGAGGAATGGGCCCGCTCGGCGCCCGACATTCTCTTCCGCAGAAGCAAGCTCGGCCTGCGGCTGAGCCAGACTGAAATCGAATCAATCGACCGCTTTCTGGAGGGAAAGCGGTTGCGGATGACCGGCTGAGGACCGGCACCCGCAGAGACGTGCGACCAGCAGGAAGGACGAAGGAGCGCCGGCAGCCTGAAAGGCCGGCATGGGAGGAGGACATTATGTATCTCGGCATAGATCTTGGTACATCAGGCGTAAAATCCATTCTGATCGACGATGATCAGAAGATCGTCGGGGAGCAATCGTCCCGGCCGCTCGAGATATCGAGGCCGCATCGCTGCTGGTCGGAACAGGACCCGGATCTGTGGTGGAACGCTGTCTGCGAAAGCATGGACGGTCTGGCCGCCCATCACGGCCGCGAACTGGCAAGCGTCAAGGGCATCGGCCTGTCGGGCCAGATGTACGGCGCCACGGTGCTCGACGCGTCCGACCGGCCCTTGCGGCCCGCCATCCTGTGGAACGACACCCGCACCGAAAAACAATGCGCCGATCTCGAAGCACGCGCCCCCGATGTGCGCCGCATCGCCGGACGCAAGCCGACCCCCGGGGTCACCGCAACCAAGCTCGCCTGGCTGCGCGACAACGAACCCGCTGTTTTCGATCAGGTGGCGCATGTGCTGCTGCCCAAGGACTATATCCGCCTCCTCCTGTCCGGCGACAAGGCCTCCGACATGGCCGATTCCAGCGGCACGATGTGGATGGATGTCGCCGCCCGCGACTGGTCCGATACGCTGCTCGACGCCACCGGCATGCAGCGCTTGCAGATGCCGAAACTCCATGAGGGTACCGAGGCGACCGGCCTGTTGCGCGGACAGCTTGCCGATCGCTGGGGCATCAAGAGCCGCCCGGTGATTGCGGCCGGCGGCGGCGACAATGCCTGCGGCGCCTGCGGCACCGGCGTCATCCATGATGGGGAAGGAACCATCTCGCTCGGCACATCGGGCGTCCTGTTCGTCGCCATGAACGAAATGCGCCCGAGCTATGACCACGCCATCGAAACGCTTTGCCATTCGCTGCCCGGTGTCTGGCATCAGATGTCGGTTATCCTGTCGGCTACCTCGTGCGTCAACTGGCTGTCGCGGCTGGTCAAGCGCCCGGCCGCCGATCTGGTCGCCGACCTGGGGACTGTTTTGAGAGCGCCCAGCCCCGTGGTTTTCGTGCCCTTTCTCGATGGCTGCTGGTCACCGCGCAGCGACGCGGAAATCCGCGGTGCCCTGATCGGCCTGCAGCATTCCTCTGGCGACGAGGAGCTGACCCGCGCCGTGCTGCAGGGTGTCGCCTTCGCGCTTCTGGAATGTGCCGATGCTTTCCGGGCAACCGGCACCTCCATCGAAAAACTGTTGGCAATCGGTGGCGGCTCGCGCTCGGACCTGTGGCTGTCGATGATTGCGACCTGCCTCGGTGTCGAGCTGCGGGTGCCCGAAGCCAGCGAGCTCGGCGCGGCCTTCGGCGCCGCCCGGCTGGGCATGATCGCCAGCACGGGAGCCAGCACCGCTGGTGTGCTGCGGCCGCCGAAGATCAACAGGATGATTTCGCCGGTGCAGGACCTCGCACCCGCCTACGCCGAGGCCTACCGGACATGGCTTTCGGTCATGCCGGAGGTCAGGCGCGTGTCGGTCGCGGTGGGAGCGGCCTGAACGAGATTGCTTTCGGCGGCATGACGCCCGCCGGCGGCAAAAACTGTCTACGGGGATCAGGATGGTTTCCGGGATTCAACACCAAGTGTTTCATCTGGGAGGATAGACATGAACTTCGACGCTCTGAACTTTGAACTTTCCCGCCGCGCCTTGCTCGGTGGCACCGCAGCTCTCGTCGCTGCACAATACATGGGCTCGACAGGCGCCCGTGCCCAGGCTGCAGACCGCAAGTTTGCCGCATCGCTCGGCTGGACGACCTACGATTCCGGGCGCCACCTGCAGGACGGTTTCACCGCCGCCGTTCAGGAACTCGGCGGCACGCTGACAACCACGGATGCGGGCTTCGATGCCAAGACGCAGACGGACCAGATCGATTCCCTGATCGCATCGAAGCCGGAAGCCCTGTTCATCACCCCGGCCGATGCCGTTGCCATTGCCCCTGCCGTCCAGCGCGCCATCGCGGCCGGCATCCCGGTCTTCTGCGCCGACAGCGCGGTCCCGGGCGTTGCGGTCAACACCACGTCAATGTCGAACAATTTCGGCATGGGTGCGCACTCCTGCGACTACATCGCCAAGCTCCTGAAGGGCAAGGGTCGCATCGCTCGCGTTCTCCTGCCGCAGAACGAGAGCTGGGACCAGCGGACGCTCGGCATGGAGTGGACGCTGCGCCAGTATCCGGACATCGAGATCGTCGCCGACTGGGCCTTCGCGCTGGCCGGCAACGTCACCCCGCGCCAGGCCGTCGACAACATCCTGACCGCCAATGCCGATATCGACGCGATCTGGTGCGCCTGGGACGGTGCTGCCGTTGAGGGCACGCTGGCTGCCCGTGCAGCCGACCGGCCAAACCTGATCATCACCGGCATCGACGGCGGTTCGCAGGCCTTCAGCTACATCGCCGGTCCCTCGCAGCTGAAGCTTTCCATGGCGCAGAGCTTCTACGAGATGGCCTATCTCTCGGTGTTCTATGCCCACCAGCATCTCGAAGGCAAAAAGACGCCGCGCCTCGTCGTCACGCCGACCTATGCCGTCGACCAGTCCATGCTGAAGGATGGCCTGCCCGACGATTTCGACGTGCCGGGCCGTGCAGCACAGCTCGGCTGGGTTCGCGCCGTTTGAATTCGAAAAGACGGCGCGGTCCGAAAGGGCCGCGCCGGTTTTCGAGAATGTAAAAAAGCAAGCGGAGGAATGGGCGATGACGGTTCCCGCCTTATGCGCCAGAGCGGTTTCGAAACGTTTCGGACCGGTCAATGCGCTCAACGATGTCGATTTCGTGCTCGAAACGGGCGAAGTCCATGCGCTTCTCGGCGTCAATGGCGCCGGAAAATCGACCTTCATCAAGATCCTCTCGGGCGTCTATATCAAGGACGAAGGCTCGATCGAGGTCGATGGCCAGGAGATCGACTGCCGCAATCCCAAGGATGCGATCCGCTCCGGCATCGCCACCGTGCAGCAGCATCCCGAGCTGGTCGCCGATTTCACCGGCTATGAAAATATCTTTCTCGGCCGCGAGGCCGCCCGGGCGAGCTTCACCGCGCGCATCGACCGCAACGTTCTGAAACGGCGCGGCGACGAGCTTCTGTCGCGCTTTCCCGTCGAGATCGACCTGTCGCGCACCATCGAAGACATGTCGGCCGTGGAGCGCGAAATCGTCGCCATCCTTCAGGCAATCGCCGGTGACCACATCCGCATCCTTATCCTCGACGAGCCGACATCGACGCTGACGGAAGTCGAAAAAGCGGTTCTCTTTCGCCTGATGAATACATTGCGGGCCAGCGGCATCTCCATTCTCTACATCACCCACCGGCTGGAAGAGGTCATGGAGATCGCCGACCGCTTCTCCGTCTTTCGAGGCGGCCGCATGATCGCGACGATGACGCCGCGTGAGGTTCGCGAGAAGAACCTGTCGCTTGCCGAACTCATGCTCGGCGAAACGCTTGGTGCGGTTTTCCCGCAGAAAGGCGAGCCCGAACATCTCGGTGAAAAGGTCCTCGATGTCAGGGGTCTCAGCCATGACCGGCTGTTTTCCAATGTCAGTTTCCAGCTGAAACGCGGCGAGATCCTCGGCGTCTTCGGCCTTGTCGGCTCCGGCATCGACGAACTGTCGAAGGTGCTCTACGGCGCCCTGCCCGTGGACGGGGGCGAGATTGAGCTGAAAGGCGAAAAACGCGCTCTGAAATCGCCGCGCGAGGCGCTGAAAGCCGGCATTTTCCTCGTACCCGGCGACCGCCGCGTCGAGGGGCTGGCGCTATCGCAATCGTCGATCTTCAACATCACGCTCGCCAATCTCGGCCGCGCCTCGGGCTTTGCCGGTTTCCTCAAGCGCTCGGCCAACCGGCGCAAGAGCACCGAATTTGCCGCCCGCGTGGCACTCAGCCCAGCCAATGTCTCCATGCCTGTCAGCGGCTTCAGCGGCGGCAACCAGCAGAAGATCGTCGTCGCCAAGGGCCTGTTTGCCGATGCAGATGTCTATATCTTCGTCGAGCCGACGGTCGGCGTCGATATCGGCGCCCGGGCCAAGCTCTACGGCCTCATGCGCGAACTCAGCCGCACCGCCGGCGTCATCGTCATGTCGAACGATTGCGACGAGGTGCACGGCATCTCGGATCGCACCTTCGCCCTCTACAAGGGCAGACAGATCGCATCATCGGGCCGGATATTCACCCGAAATCAGCTTCTGATGGCCGGTATCATGGGAGATGCCAATCATGTCTAGAACCTCCGTCCTGCCTGCCGGCGCCGGCCGGCTTCTGGCCTTTGCCGCCCTCGTGCTGATCATCGGCGCATCCTTCACGCTGGTCGAGCCGCGCTTCCTGTCAACGCAGAACATCGCCGCCGTCACACGGCACATGGCCGCCAACGGCCTTGCCGCCCTCGGACTGACACTGGTCGTCATCGTGCGCAAGTTCGATCTGTCCTTTGCCGGAACGGCCTGCTTATCGGCCATGACCATCGGCTTCATGATCGCCGGCGGCCATGATCTCTGGCTCTGCATTCTGGTCGGCGTTCTGGTGGCTATCGTGGTCGGCGCGTTCAACGGCATCGCCATCAGCTATTTCGGCCTGCCCGACATCGTCACGACCATCGCCACGGGTTCGATCGCCGGCGGTCTCGCCTTCCTCTATTCGCGCGGCCGCACCATCTTCCAGAACTTCGTCAATTCCGGCATTCTTGATCTCAACGACGCCCGCATCATGGGCTACAGCGTCTCGTTCTTCTTCCTGATCGCGCTCTATGCCGCCGCCTGGGTCTTCATGCACCGGACCCGCTATGGTGCGTCCTTCTATGCAACCGGCGAGAACCCGGTTTCGGCCTATTTCTCCGGCGTGCCGACAAAGCTTTATACGATGCTGGCCTTTGTCATCTGCGCGGCCACCTCGGTGTTTGCCGTCGTGCTGATTCTTGCCGAATCCGGCACCGCCGACACCAACGAGGGTGCCAATCTGCTGATGCCCGCCTATGCCGGTGTCTTCCTGGGTGCAGCCCTTCTCGGCGGCACCTCGATTCTGGCAACGCTGGCCGGCACCTTCCTCATCACCATGCTGCTCGACGGGTTCTCTCTTCTCGGCGTGCCCTACTATTACAGCGACGGCGTGGTCAGCACGATCCTTCTGGCCGGCGTGGTGCTGTTTGATGCCCGCGTGCGCCAGCTCTTCACGGATTTCGTGTCCTTCGCAAAGCCGTCCGCCCAGGCCGCCGCCCAGGTCCGGGAGACCCGCCCATGACGGACGTCATCACCACCTCGCACACGGCGCCGCAACGGCGGCCGTCCAAGACGCTGAACCGCTTCATAGGGCGCTACTGGCTGGTCGCGACCCTGCTTGTCATGATCGCTGTCTTCGCTTTCCTCAGACCGCAGTTGCTCGATAGCTCCAATATCGCGACGATCCTGCGTTCCTCAGCGTTGATGGCGATCATGATCCTCGGACTGACCTGGGTGATCGCCGCCGGAAAGATCGATGTCAGCTTCATGCAAGTGGCCGCTCTCGCCAACATGACCACGGCCTGGATGCTGGCGGGTGGAAGCGGCTGGCTGCTCGCAGCCCTCTGCGGTGTCGCCGTCGGCGCGCTGGCCGGATTGCTGAACGGCACTCTGATCGCCATCCTGCGCATCCCGCCGCTGATCGTCACCATCGCCACCGGCGGCATCTGCGCCTCGATCGCGGCCGCGCTCGGCAAGGGCACCTCGATCCGCATCGCCGATGCCGGACCTCTCGGTGAAATGCTCTTCACCAACTGGGGCCCGGTGCCGGTTATCGCGGTCATCGCAGCGCTCCTCTATCTGGCATCCTGGTACGCGCAGGAGAAGCTGACCTTCGGCCATTACATCTTTGCCACCGCCCAGAACGAGGAAGCGGTCAACGAGGCCGGCGTCTCGGCCCGCAGCCTGATCCTTTTCCTCTTCGTCTTTTCCGCCGTGCTGTCGGCCATCACCGGCGTTCTCCTGGCGGCCAGCCTTTCGTCCGGCCAGCCGATGATCGGCTCGTCCTATTTCATCGACGGCCTGACGGCAGTGCTGCTCGGGGGCATGATGCTCAGGATCGGCAAACCCAACGTGCTCGGCACGACCACGGCGATCCTGCTTCTGTCGGTTCTCGTCAGCGGCAGCGCCATGTTCGGCTGGGCCGATTATCAGCGCCAGATTATCAAGGGCGTGCTGCTGCTGGTCGGCGTCGCTGTTGCCATGCGGGCCGGCCGCCGCACGTCGTCACACGCACAGGGAGCCTAAGCATGGCGCAGAAGAAAAACGCCTACTTCGTCGGCCTCGACGGCGGCACCGGCGGTGCCCGCGCCATCATCACCGATCTCGCTGGCACCGTTGTCTCCATGGCCACCCATGAGTACCAGACGACATTCCCGCGCCCCGGCTGGGCCGAGCAGACACCGTCCGATTGGTGGACCGCGGCCTGCCTCGCTGTCCGCCAGGCCGTCCGCAGCTCCGGCATCAGCCCTGCGGATATCTGGGCGATCTCGGCCGACGGCACCTCCAGCACGCTCGTCGCCCTTGACCGGAATTGTGAGCCGACCATGCCGGCGATCCTCTGGATGGACAATCGCGCCTCGCCGCAGGCCCGGCGGATGATGGAGACAAACGACCCGGCGCTGCGCCGTTCACAGCTGGGCGTCAGCTCCGAGACGATGATCCCGAAGATCCTCTGGATCAAGGAGAACACACCTGAGATCTACGAGCGCTCGCGCTGGTTCGTCGAGATGGTCGATTATCTGGCATTGCGCCTGACCGGACGCCTGACGCTCGGCCTCAACCACATTACCAACCGCTGGTTCTACGATGGACGCCGGGGCGGCTGGCCAGAGGATTTTTACGGCAGGATCGGTCTTGGCGATATCACCGAACGTTTCCCGGCCGAAATCCTGCCGCTCGGCGCCTCTATCGGCCGCATTGCGCCGGAAGCGGCTGAAGCCATGGGGTTGACGCGCAACACCACGGTGGTCTGCAACGGCACCGACGCCTATGTCGCCATGGTCGGCCTCAATGTCTGCCAGCCGGGCAAGACCGCCTTCATCACCGGCTCGTCCCATCTCGTCCTGCCGATGACCGATCGCGATATCGAAGTCCCCGGCATTTTCGGGCCACACCCCGATTGCGTCGTGCCAGGCCTGTTCGTCATGGAGGGCGGGCAGGTCTCGTCAGGCTCGATCATCCGCTGGTGGCACGATCATCTGGGAAAACTCGCAGGCTCCGGGCCGGACACCTATGCCCAGATGCTGCGCCAGGCCGAGGACATTCCGCTCGGCGCCGATGGCCTGATCGCGCTCGATTTCTGGCAGGGCAACCGCAACCCCTATACAGACTATGATCTGCAGGGCGCGCTCTGGGGCCTGACGCTGAAACACACGCCCGCCCACATGCTGCGGGCACTGCTGGAATCGATTGCCTACGGCACCGAGAATATCCTGCGCACGCTTGCCCGCCACGATGTCGCTGTCGAAACCATGGTCATCTGCGGCGGTGCCACGCGCACGCCGTTCCTGGTGCAGATGCACGCCGATGTCTGCGGCATTCCCATCGTCGTTCCCAAGGTGCAAGAAGCCACCGCCTTCGGCTCCGCCATCACCGCCGCCGTGGGCGCCGGTTTCTATGACAGCCTCGCGGAAGCGGCTACCGCCATGGTCGCCGAAAGCCATGTGGTGGAGCCGGACCGGCGAAGGCATAAGCAATATGGCGAAGTTTTCGACTTCTACACCGATACCCATGCGGCGCTGCAGCCGCTGATGCACCGCATGGCAAGGCGTGGCGAAGCCAAACCGTCAGCCGGCAGCGATGTCGCGCCACCCGTTCTGGTGGCCGATGCAAAGCGGTTGCGGCAGGCCGCTCTCTGATGGGATGACGTCTGAACAGGGTGGCGGGCCGGAAGGCCCGTCTACTCCGCCGCCAGCAGCTTCTTCTCCCGCGCTGCCCGGAGCCTGGCAAAGTCGTCGCCGGCATGGTGCGAGGAGCGGGTCAGCGGGCTCGAGGCCACCATCAGGAAGCCCTTTGTGTAGGCGACCGTCTCGTAGGACTTGAATTCGTCC
>JAURWE010000100.1 GCA_030655075.1 Pararhizobium sp. | reverse complement strand
GTCTGGTTTCCCAGTCGATTGTTCTGCTGGCCCAGGTTTGCTGCGTGGCTTTTATGGGGGCCATGCTCGCCAAGCAGGCGGCTGTCGCCAGCGACATCGCCTGCAGCTTGCAACGTTCCGTCTGTGGCACGGCTGTGTGGCCCCGCGGCGCGGGCAAGAGCGACACACCTGAGCCGTAGCGATTCACCTGGGCCGCTCCTCAGCTGTCGACTTTGGCTGACCGGGCCGCCGCCTCCCGCGCCCTAGCATTGGCTTTCTTAAATTTTGGGAGCCCGCATGGCCAAGCCTGCGACAATGAACCTGGCGCTGCAGGGTGGCGCCGCGCAGGGTGCGTTCACCTGGGGCGTGCTCGACCGCCTGCTGGAAGAAGAAGACATTGCTATCGGCCGCATCAGCGGCAGCAGCGCCGGCGCGCTGAACGGCGCGGCCCTGGCCACCGGCTGGCGCGCGGCGGGCGCGCGGGCGCGAAGCAACATCTGCAGATGCTATGGACGCAGGTGGCCGCGGCCGGCTCGCTGATGACCATGCTCATGCTGCCGTTGCGCAAGCCGGGCATGGGCGTGTGGGACGACGCCCTGCCCATGCTTTCGCCCTACCAGATCAACCCGATGGGCATGGCGCCGCTGCGCCAAATCCTGGGGTCGGTGGCCGACGAGGCGCTGCTGCGCCAGGCGGATGCCGCGCCGCCGCTGTTCGTCAACGCCGTGCATGTGACCACCGGCAGCACGCGGGTGTTCGGCCCGGCCGAGATGAGCATCGACGCCCTGCTCGCCTCGGCCTGCGCACCGATCTCCTACCAGGCGGCGCAGGTCGATGGCGAATCGTATTGGGACGGCAGCTATGGCGCCAACACCTCGCTGTGGCCGCTGTACGAGGGCAACCTCAACAGCGACACCTTCCTGGTCGAGCTCACGCCGCTGCACCGGGCCGAGACGCCGATGTCGGCCAAGAACATCCTCAACCGCATCAACGAGATCGCCTCGGTCAACGGGCTGGTGTCAGAGTTGCGCGCGCTCGACCTGGTCAACCGCAACGTCGCCCGGGCGGACGTCCGTTTCCACGTGCTGAGCCTGGAAGACCAGCCGGCCGGCCTGCTGGAGACCGAGCCCTCGATCAAGCGCACCGTCGGCGCGCTGCTGTTCGAGCTGATGCGCCAGGACGGCCGGCGCGCCTGCGCGGCCTGGCTGGCCGCGCACCGCGCG
>JAURWE010000092.1 GCA_030655075.1 Pararhizobium sp. | reverse complement strand
CTCTACGCGGTCATCCCCAAGGGCTTGTTCCCGACGCAGGACACGGGGCAGCTGCAGGGGCGGGTGGTGGCGGCGCAGGATGTGTCGTACGTGCGCATGGCCGAACTGCAGCAGGCCGCGGCGCGAGAAATACTGGCCGATCCGGACGTGCAGAGCCTGAGCTCGTTCACCGGCGTGGACGCGGCCAACAACACGATGTTGAACACCGGGCGCCTGCTGATCAACCTGAGGGCCGACCGCGGCAGCCAGGAAGACACGATGAACCGGCTGCGCGAGCGCGTGCGCACGGTGGCCGGCGTGACGCTGTACCTGCAGCCGACGCAGGACCTGACGATCGACGCCGAAAGCGGCCCCACGGAGTTCCGCTTCTCGATCGAGGGCGTCGATTCGGCGACGGTGACCGAGTGGGTGAAGAAGCTGATGGCGAAGCTGGAGAACGACACGAGCGTGCGCAACGTGACCAGCGATGCCGGCGCGCAGGGCCTGTCGGCCTTCGTCGACATCGACCGCAACACGGCATCGCGGCTGTCGGTGACGGCAAGTGCGGTGGACGACGTGCTCTACAGCGCGTTCGGCCAACGCATCGTGTCGACCATCTTCACCGAGACCAACCAGTACCGCGTGATCCTGGAGGCGAAGTCGGACTCGATCGAGACGCCGCAGCAGCTGGGCACGCTCAACCTCAAGACCGGCTCGGGCGCGCCCACGCCCCTCTCGGCGGTGGCCACCATCCGCGAGCAGCTCTCGCCGCTGCAGATCACCCACGTGGCGCAGTACCCGGCCGCGACGGTGGGCTTCGACACGGCGCACGGCGTGTCGCTGGGCAAGGCGGTGGATTCGATCCGCCAGGCCGCCAAGGACATCGGCATGCCGGCGAGCGTGACGATGAGCTTCCTGGGCGCCTCGGGCGCCTACGAGAAGTCGCTGTCGAACCAGCTGTGGCTGATTCTGGCGGCGGTGGTCTGCGTCTACATCGTGCTGGGCGTGCTGTACGAAAGCTACATCCATCCGCTGACGATCCTGTCCTCGCTGCCATCGGCCGGCGTGGGCGCTCTGCTGGCGCGGATGCTGACGGGCAACGACCTCGGCGTGATCGGGATCATCGGCATCATCCTGCTGATCGGCATCGTCAAGAAGAACGCGATCATGATGATCGACTTCGCGATCGACGCCGAGCGCCACCAGGGCATGACGCCGCTCGAGGCGATCCACCAGGCGGCGCTGCTGCGCTTCCGGCCGATCCTGATGACGACGCTGGCAGCGCTGTTCGCGGCGGTGCCGCTGATGCTCGGTTTCGGCGAAGGTGCCGAGCTGCGCCGGCCGTTGGGCCTCGCGATCTTCGGCGGGCTCATCGTGAGCCAGGTGCTGACCTTGTTCACCACGCCGGTGATCTACCTCGCGTTCGATCGGGTGGGACAGCGGTTCGGGCGGAAGCCTGCGGGCGAGGTCAGGGAAGGAGTCTGATAGGTGAACCTCTCCCGCCCCTTCGTCGAGCGCCCCATCGCCACGGTCCTGCTGACCATCGGCATTGCGCTGGCCGGCATTGCCGCGTTCTTCGTGCTGCCGGTGTCGCCGCTGCCCAACGTGGACTACCCGGCGATCTCGGTCAGTGCGAGCCTGCCGGGCGCGAGCCCGGACACCATGGCCAGCAGCGTGATCACGCCGCTCGAGCGGCGCCTGGGCACCATCGCGGGCGTCAACGAAATGACGTCGAACAGCTCGACCGGCTCGGGCCGCATCAGCCTGCAATTCGACCTCAAGCGCAACATCGACGGCGCCGCGCGCGAGGTGCAGGCGGCCATCAACGCGGCGCGGGTCGACCTGCCGGCCACGCTGCGGCGCAACCCGACCTACCGCAAAGCGAATCCGGCGTCGTCGCCGGTCGTCATCCTGGCGCTCACCTCCAAGACCAAGAC
>JAURWE010000091.1 GCA_030655075.1 Pararhizobium sp. | reverse complement strand
TGCTAACACTGTCCTACTGCGTGTCGCCTGGCTAAAATCCGAATATTTGATTTTGACGGTGATCGTCTTTCCCGTGATGTCGTGCGCCTCGCAATAGCGCCAGACTTTCTCGGCCAGGGGCCGCAGTTCTGCTTTGGCCAGATCGAGACCAGTGATGTCCTCCCCGAACGTGTCTTCCGCGCCAACAGATTTGCGGATGCGATCGGGTTTGACCCCGCGTTCATCTATGCCGCGGGCGATGCCGTAGAAATATGGACCGGATTTGCCAAAATGCTGCTGAAGGAAAAAGAGCGATTTCGATTTGAGATCGAGCCCGGTCTCGATGCCATACCGTTTCATCCGCTCGGCGGTGGCCGGCCCAACGCCATGGAATTTCTTGACGGGGAGGGATTCGACAAAACCCGGGCCGTTCTTCGGCGTGATGACCGCCTGTCCATTCGGCTTATTCAGATCGCTAGCCATCTTCGCCAGGAACTTGTTGTATGAAATGCCAGCGGATGCATTAAGTCCGGTGACCGCCTTGATCTTGGCGCGGATTTCCAGCGCAATCTCAGTTGCGGTCGCCATGCCCTTCAGGTTCTCGGTGACATCGAGATAGGCCTCGTCCAGCGACAGTGGCTCGATCAGCGGCGTGTATTCCGCAAAGATTTCCCTAATTTGCTGCGAGACCTGCCGATAGACCTCGAAGCGAGGCGGGACAAAGATCAGATCCGGGCATTTCCGCTTTGCGGTCACCGACGGCATGGCCGAATGCACCCCAAATGTTCTGGCCTCGTAACTTGCAGCCGCTACGACACCGCGTGCCGCCGACCCGCCGACAGCCAGCGGTCGCCCACGCAGTTCCGGATTGTCGCGCTGCTCGACCGATGCATAAAGGCATCCATGTCGACATGGATGATTTTGCGCGTGGGCAGTTGGGACATGAAATTCATCGCAGTGCTAATCGGCTGGCTGCATGGAAACAAAAAGGGAACATATCAGCTTTCTCGTTTAAATCCACCATTGCATCCCTTTTGCGTCTCGACCGGCGAAACGAGTCGAGCCTGGCGGCGTTTACACCCGTGACCTTACCAGAGCAGGAGACAAACCATGGCTGACGACAGCACCACAACGATTAAGGCGACTTTCGAGACCCGCGCGGCAGCGGATCTTGCGGTCGAGCATCTTGTTCAGCAGCACGGCATATCGAGGCCGGACATCTTCATCCAATCAGCAACGGCCGAAAACACCGCTGGAATCTTACCCTCCGGCGGTGACGCGTCTCATGAAGAGGGTGCCCGTGGCGATGCGGCGCTTGGCGGTGAAATCGAAGTCTCTGCTGATATCGCAGCAGGCCAGATCGCTGCCGTTCAGCGCAGCCTAAGTGATGCCGGCGCAATACGCGTCTCTGGCCGTTGAGTATCGATGACCGACACTAAGCTGATCCCAGTATTGTGTGCGTATTAGGATAACGAACCAATGGCCGACAATCTTTCGACCTACCGTGCCAAGCGTGATTTCAAGAAGACAGCCGAGCCAAGCGGCGAGGCTGACGTCAAGGTGTCATATCGCCGGCGTTTCGTTATCCAGAAGCATGACGCAACGCGGCTGCACTATGATCTTCGGCTCGAACTCAACGGCGTGTTCAAATCCTGGGCGGTGACGAAAGGCCCTTCGTTGGATCCCCATGACAAGCGCCTTGCCGTCGAAGTCGAAGATCATCCGCTCGACTACGGCGACTTTGAGGGCACCATTCCGAAAGGCCAATATGGCGGCGGCACGGTGATGCTGTGGGATCGCGGCTACTGGGAGCCGGAGGGGAACAAAACGCCGGAAGAGGCCCTGGCCACGGGCGACTTCAAATTCACCTTAGAGGGTAACCGGCTGCATGGCAGCTTCGTTCTCGTGCGCATGCGCCACGACCGCGACGGTGGCAAACGCACCAATTGGCTTCTGATCAAACATCGCGATGAGGACGCCGTCGAAGAGAATGGCGCAGCAATGCTTGATGACAACGAATCTTCGCTCGCATCGGGCCGGACGATGGAAGCCATCGCTGCGGGCAAGGGGAAGAAACCGAAGCCATTCATGCTTGAGAGCGGGTCGGTTGAAGCCGATGCCGTCTGGGACAGCAATCATGGTCTTGCCGCCGAAGAGCGCGAAGCCGGCACAACGACATCGGAGAAGTCGAACCCGACGAGAAAAAAGCCGTCCACTGCCGCGCGTGCGAAATTAGAACTGCCCGATTTCGTTGCGCCTCAGCTGTGCGACAACCTCGCGCGTCCACCGTCGATCAGCGGCTGGATTCATGAAATCAAGTTCGATGGCTACCGCATCCAGATGCGCGTCGAAGGTGGCGACGTCACGCTCAAGACACGCAAGGGTCTGGACTGGACCGCGAAATGGCCCGCCATCGCCAAGGTGGCTTCGGAGCTTCCTGACTGCATCATCGACGGCGAAATCTGCGCGCTCGATGAACAAGGGGCGCCCGACTTCGCCGCTTTGCAAGCAGCACTGTCTGACGGAAAAACCAATGATCTCGTCTATTTCGCGTTCGATTTACTGTTCGTTAGAGACCAAGACCTGCGGGAACTCCCCCTGACCCAACGCAAGCAACGGCTCCAGACTGTCCTTTTGAATGCCGGCGAGGATCCGCGTCTGCGCTTCGTCGAGCATTTCGAAACCGGCGGCGACGCATAACGTTTGCCAGCAGATGGCCCATGACAATCTGGACCTCTATCTGATCAAGATGGCCAAGAACCAGCGCGAGCGTCGCATCTTTCTCGACTATCTTCCCAACGACCGAATGGCGACGGCCGTGGCTCCCCTGTCGCCGCGCGCTCGGCCAGGGGCGACGGTGTGCATGCCGCTCAACTGGACGCAGGTCAAAGCCGGCCTTGATCCAACACGTTTTACGATCCGCACCGTCCCCGGCCTCATCAAGAAGAGTACGGCATGGCAGGATTACTGTGATGGTCAAAGGTTGCTGGAGCAGGCCATAAAGCGGCTTGCCAAAGCAAAGAAGACGGCAGCCTGATCAGCCTGTCCCGACGCCCTCCGGCGGTTCCTTTTCCATACATGGCCTGTGGGCGGCAAAAATATCGTAGGTCTTGCGGCCGATCAGCAGGCGTATGCCGGTCGAAGGTTTCGTTTTCGCATGGTCTTTCTCCTTTGAACGGCGCCCGTCTTTTAGCGCCATGGTTCAAGGACGCATGATAGGACGGGAAACCGACAGGAGAATGGAATTTTTCACATCGTGTCGAGCGGTTTCAGCGATATCGCGAACCGCTGCCAGTTCTTCACATAATGGTCCGCCGAGAGCTTCAGCCCGGCCACCGCCGCTTCGTCCAGCGTGCGCACGGCCTTGGCCGGAGCGCCGACGATCAAGGAATTGTCGGGAAAGATTTTTCCCTCTGTCACCAGCGCGTTGGCGCCGACCAGGCAGTTCTTGCCGATGACGGCGCCGTTGAGCACGGTCGCGCCCATGCCGACCAGCGAATTGTCACCGATGCTGCAGCCGTGCAGGATGGCGCCATGGCCGATGGTGCAGCCTGGCCCGATGGTCAGCGGTTTGCCGGGATCGGTGTGCAGCACGCAATTTTCCTGAATGTTGCTGCGCGCGCCGAGGGTGATCTTTTCATTGTCGCCGCGCACCGTCGTGCCGAACCAGATGCCGACATCCTCGCCGATCTCGACATTGCCGATCACGTGCGCGCCGGGCGCCACCCAATAGCTGCCGCGCGGCGGAGTCGCGGGTGTCAGTGGTCCAAGAGCGTACAGCGGCATTCGTTTGTTTCCCAAGGCGACGTCGAAGGCGGGACGGCCGATGCCGGTGTACCGTCATCATGGCATTGCCGGGGAGAGGCGTAAAGGCATGTGCGGCCATGCCAGGGAACCGAGAGTGAAGTCTGTCACGGGAAGACGCAGGACTCAGTTTCAGGCGCGACATTGGTAAAAAACACCGTCCCGGTCGCAAGGCCGTTGGAATTGCAGGTTGTCCCGATGTAGCCCGCCGGAAAGACGATGGTGTTGCCGGTCGATCCGGGAAGAAATTCCGCAGTGCCGAGACCCTCGATAATGGTGCCCTCGGGATGCGGGTGGATGAGATTGTTGGAGAACAGCATATCGCCGTTTTCAGTGCCCATCACCGACGTTATGGCGCTGTTCGTAGAGATCTCGTTGCCATCGACGGTGGTTGAAGATCCGAAGTTTCCAAGCGCTATTGTGAAGTCGTTCGCCCCCATGGTTATGAGATTATCGTAAATTTCAACCGCTTGGGAATTTTCGACATAGATCCCATAGGCTGCGAGATCGTCACCGCCCGAAATGGTGTTCGAAATGATCAGGGCTCTGTCCACATTTCCGGCGTAAACGGTCGCCGCGAAGGCGCCACCGGTGGTGCCCGTTTTTGCGAGCGTTAGATTTCCAAGAACGCTGCCGCTTCGCACGGCGGCTAGCACATTGTATCCGTCAACCAGCGTCCCCGGGTTTCCGGCAATGGAACCGATGACCCCCGTTGTGTGATAAAGAAACTCGAAGCCGCTTGTGATGCCGCGCAGGCGCATGATGGTGTCGCCGCCGACGAGGATATTTCTTTCGCCCACGATGATTGGCTCGCTTATGCCGTGAAGCTGGCCGTTTAGGACGACAAGGCTTCCCGGCGAACCGCTGAGCGCCGCATTGAGAGCTGCCGCGCCCTCAGTGGCATCGACATAGGTCACTGACGTTATCACCTGATCGTAGAAACCCTCCATGACAGGTTCGGTTGAGGGGGCCTGGGTCGTGATGATGCTGAATTCTGTGGTGCTGCCGTCCGAGACGATGTCGATATCGCGCACCACGCTGTCGGTCATGCGCTGCTGCATGGTGGTCAGCGGCGGCAACTCGTTCACGTTGGATGGGGCATGGAGCGGAACGGTGAGCCGCGCACCTGTTATCCACTGGCTGCCGCGCATCTGATCATGCTGGTAGGTCACACCTGCGGTCAGCCGCACGCCGGGCAGACCGGCGACATCGCGGGCGGACAGTTCAAGACGGCCGCGCGGGCCGGAAATGTTGCGCACTCCGTCGGCCTCGAAATGATAACCGCCGGCAAAGGCGCGCAGGTCCACATTCCAATCGTCGGGCAGGACGGGCAGGCGCAGGCCGATTTCCGCATCGACCCCCTTCATTGCCTTTTCGGTGACGGTCGAAGTGATGGTTCTGGTCGTTGCTATACCCTCGATCGTCAGTCGGCTGCCGTTCAGTATCAATTTCTGCCCGCTGATGCTGGTCACGCTCTGCCGGCCGGTCTCAAGGGTCTTGTCCGTATCGCCGACAGGCAAATAGACATTGGCGCGAAAATCGAGGTTTTCACTCAGCGCTTCGAGGCCGACGGTGGCCTGATGAAACGTGTTGCCGAGGGCTGAGCGGCGCACGTCGAAATAGCCGTAGGCGCCGATGTTCCAGCCGCTGTCGAGCATGTGGCGGAAACCGAGGCCGAAATTGCCCTCGCGGGCCTGGCTGTCATCGAAGGAGCCGCGCAGGTCGGTGAAGAGAAGTGAGGTATCATTCTGCCAGAGCGGCGCAAACAGGCTGGTCTCGCCGATCTCGCGGCCGCTGCCGACGCGCCCGCCGACATCGACCGAGGCGCCCCAGCGGTTGTCGAAATCACTGGCAAAGACGGGGTTAGCTATAGGCGCAGAAATGAGCAGGGCAACCGCCGTCACGGCGCGCCCTTTTTTCATGGTCATCATCAGCAAGCTCCGATTCGAACCTGCTCAAGTGTATGAAAACGCCCACATATTTTGTATCGCTAACAATAGTGACTATGATGATTGCACCGCTCGGTGACCGCCAGTGACGCGGGGTAAGCCGCATTTGCAATCAGGGAGCACGAGGGGTGTATTTTTAATGTTTCAGACCACGTCGAAGGCGAGAAGGCCGATGCCGTCGACACCGCATTCGATGCGGTCGCCGCGATTGACAGCGCCAACGCCGGCCGGGGTCCCGGTCATAATGACGTCTCCGGCCGCAAGCGTAAAGGCGTGCGACAGGGCGGCGATGATATCGGCAACGGGCCAGATCATCTGGTTGAGATCGCCCTTCTGTTTCATTTCGCCATTGCGTTTCAGCCAGATCGTGCCCGTTGCGGGGTGGCCGATCGTGGTTGCCGGCGAAATCGGCGAGATGGGCGCGGAGTGTTCGAAGGCTTTTGCGACCTCCCAGGGGCGTCCTGCGGCTTTCGCCTCGGCCTGCCGGTCGCGACGGGTGAAATCAACACCGGCGGCATAGCCGTAGACACAATCAAGCGCGTTCTCGACAGCGATGTCCGTACCGCCCGAGCGCAGCGCCACGACGCATTCGACTTCGTAGTGCACATCATCAGACAGGGGCGGGTAGGGGAAGGATCGGCCTGCCGGCAGAAGGTTGTCGGAATTCTTCTGGAAGAAGAACGGGGCTTCGCGATCGGGATCATGGCCCATTTCGCGGGCATGGTCGGCATAGTTGCGACCGACGCAATAGACCCGGCGTACGGGGAAGGTCAGCGTGCTGCCGACAACAGGCAGGAGAACCGGGGCGGGAAGGGGGAAGACAGTCGTCATGGTCACTCGCGGGAATTTGATTCTGCGAATGAACATAGCAGAAAAGCAGCCGTTACCGGCCCGCCGAACTCAAGGGCGCTTTAACCGCAGCAGGCATAGGCCCGAAGCTGGTCGCGGTTGATGAAGGCGCCGTCCGGACGCGAGTTGCGCTCGGGATGGGTATATTCGAGGCTGGGGACATCCGGCAGGGCAAGCGCCTGGCGAACGGTCATGATGCCGACATCACGGCGATCTTCGCCGCGCTTCAGGCTCACTTCAACAATGCGGTACAGATTCTTCTTATCGGTCATTGTTCTCTCCCTCTTTCTCTGTCTTTGCTCTTATGCTCGCAGTTAGAGACGCTGAAATGGGTTTTTGTGAGGCACCTCACCTATATCACACTACCTATGAACGGATCATGGCACAGATTTACGTGTTTTTGACCGGCTGTGTGTCGGTTTGACGCAAAAAAGCGTTATAAAACGGGCGTTTGCCAAGTGTTTGGGCGAATGATCGGCAAGGTTTGCCACGTGCAATGGAACAATCTGCTGCTCAAAGCATGATGCTTCTCGGTGCCACTCATTCAGTGATCTTTGTTTTTATGCATATCTTTAGCCCAAACCCGCGCACACTTTTGGGAGACATGCATTAGAAAATGCAGTCGGGAGCATTGGTGAAGGATACCGTGCCGCTGGCTGTTCCAAATTGGCCGCATTGCAAGTTGGCACTATAAGGCAGTTTTATAGTATTGCCGCTGGACCCGTCGCGATAGAGTCCATCCTGCCCGGATACAACTTCCCCCTTGGTTGAGACCGTATTGTTGGAAAATTGGGTCGTGCCGCCCTGAATGAAAATTGCTCCCGATTGTAGATGGTTCGTGGTTATTGTGTTCCCATCGGCCACCAGGTCGGAGCCGGCGCCGGTTACAATGCCGTAGGTGTTGGAGAAACCTTGGGTTTCTATGGTGTTTCCGGAGATCCTCACGTTGGTTGAATTGTCAGCGACAATGCCGTGGCCGCGCAAGCCGCTGCTGCCCTTAACTGTGTTGTTGAAAATCGATACATTGTCGGCATTCAACACATACGCGGTGGCGGATTTGGCCAAGCCGCCGGCCTGTGTCTTTTCCAGATCTAAGCCACCCATGACGCTACCGCTTCGCATGAGTATGAGGGTATCGTAAGTGTTCAATAACCCAGGCGGATCCCCGAAAATTCTGCCGGCAGGGCCGTTGGCGACGTAGTGCAGTTCCACCCCGGTATCGGCGCCGCGCACGCGCAAAACGGCGCCTCCGCCAAGCAGGGTATGGTTTTCTCCGATTGTAACAGTGTCCACAATCTCCAGGCTGCCGTTGAGCACGACGATACTTCCGGGAGTGCCCGCAAGCGCTGCAGTGAGCGCCGCCGTTCCATTGACGGGATTGTATGCAGTCACCGACGTGACGATCTGGTCGTTCCAAGTGTTGACCACGGCTTCGGTCGAAGCGAGTTGCGTCGTCTCGGATGTGCGCTCCGTGCGGCTGCCCGCAACGATATCGACATCGCGCACCACACCTTCGGTCATGCGTTGCTGCATATAGGTCAGCGGCTCTCTGTCCTCCGCGCGCGACGGCGCC
>JAURWE010000089.1 GCA_030655075.1 Pararhizobium sp. | reverse complement strand
TAGGGAGTTCGTTAGTGCGTTTCGCTACCGCGCCCAGTGAAAGTCTTTGCAGTATAATGTTATGGAGATTATGACTTGGTGCTAATAAGAGCCAATAGTTACTTGTTATGCCTTCTGAGAAACTCCCTTGCGCTGACAAATCTTCCGTTTGAAGCTCGACCGTAAATTTTGCCATTCCGAATAAAGAAATTCGGTAAACCTAAAGCTTTTTGCCGAGCGACTGCTTCATTCACAGCTTGTTTTATCAATGGTTCGAGAGATAGAGTTCTTTTCGAATCATCTTGCACATAAATAACACTAGTTTTCATTATTTCTATAAGACCCTAAGTTTCTGAAACCTTAGATAATGAAATGAAGGCCATCCTATACTACACCACCATAACTTATAGCACTGAGTACACGCCTCACTTGCAAAAGTCCCTCATCTGACTTAGCCAGAGATATAGGTGTTGCGCCTAATGCAATATTCTTACGATTTAGCCATGTATCAGCTTTGGTTTTTGAACCGAAGGTTTCGATAGCCGTTGCTTGAATCTCGTTAAGGCGAAGTTGTAAAGGTGATTTAATTTTCATGAGCAACCTCATAAAAAGTCATAAACCCTACACGGCATTTATCGACTCTGAAGACCGGTTGCGGGACGCAGAGCTTATGACTTATAACAAACTATACAGAAAAAATTACTTTGATATCTTCAATATTTTCTTCAGTAACACTTATGTCGCTGGAGTAATATTTATTTCCATTGCATAGTTCATAGATATCAATTTTCATTTTGTAATCCTCTTCGCTAGCTACTCCAGTACTAACCTGAGCAACCTGATCCATTTTCCATGACTCTGTAGAGTTTATATGCGGTGGCGACACTACATATAAACCTTTAATAGCCACATTCTGGTTAGCACGTAGTTCGTTCAGCTGTAATGGATTGGATAATATATACGAGGTTCGAATACTGATTTCATCTTCAGTAATTTGGCAATCAGCAACGAACCACGGTGCATTTATCATCAATTCCGCATATGCCCACACACTCTCATCAGGGTTAGAAATTGGCAAGGAAATTCTGGCATGATCAAAAGTTTGGAACATATGCTCGCTTTTCGATATCAATCACAAAATGAACACTATAGATTGTAGTCCTATAGTGCTAGTTTTGGCTAGATGGAGGTTTCAAATTAGGTAACCTTTATGAACTCCAAAGAGGCTTTCGCTAGCGCATTTAAACAGATACGAATTTCAAGAAGACTGACTCAAGAGGACTTTTCGGACGTTTCAAGCCGGACTTATGTGAGTAGCTTAGAAAGAGCGATTAAAGGGCCGACATTAGAGAAGATAAATTCATTGGCACTAACAATGGAGGTTCACCCTTTAACATTATTAACACTTACTTATTTGATTGAAGGTAAAGTTTCTTTGCCAGATCAAATATTTAAATTAGTGACTAAAGAATTAAAAGAA
>JAURWE010000080.1 GCA_030655075.1 Pararhizobium sp. | reverse complement strand
CATCAAGGTATATCTCGCTCCTTGCATTACCTCACGAAGTCACATGATACAACCCACCTGCTAATTCTAATCTGAGCGGTCTCACCATGCAGTTAGGATAGATCAATTTTTGCTATATTGCAAGACCTGACCCCTGTTATGTTAATTTGCAACGTTGTGACCCAATTTGTTATTGTATTCTCTTCGACAGCCTCGAACAGGAGATATAAATGTTTACGACCTTGAGAAGAGCCTTACTGAGTCCTGTACTCTATGCAGCTCTGCTACCTATTATAGCAACAGCTTCGGGAGCAGAGCCCACGGGAAATGGTTTAGCGGTTAGCCAGCAGAGTGTCTTAGCGTTTAAGCAGCGGGAATCTGCCCGAGTACTGGATGCCAACCAGATTTCCTTTGAAAGCGCTACGTACTTCCTGTTGCTGGGAAGGAAAAGTAATAGTGGTGACTGCATATTCACATCTCGGATATCAATGCCACCCGATCGACTTCCAGCTTCGCGGTTTTATGCGGAAGACACAGTTGTCATAGACCCGTCGACCTGTGAAAAAATCGTCGCTCGTGGTTATACAGCGACGCCCAATGGCAAGTACGGCGGGATAACCGACTATTCTGGCGCTGCAATTGTAAATCCACATGCAAGCAGCATAATAGAACCGGATGGAACCAACTCGACCAACAGCGTTTTTCCACCTTACGATGACGGCACCCCTACGAACGCAGACTATTACACTGGGATGCTATCGATCTGGACTGACGGGAATAATCCCATTTTCGCACTATACCCACCGGAGAGTAGGCCACACATCGTGGTGAACTATGTTGATACAACACTATCGATTTATTCTAACGCTCCATGTGGATTGCCCTTTTACGGCGAGGGACTAACTAATTTCTGGCCCAATAGCTATCCTTTTCCACCAGAATGGCTTTATAGCGACCTTGAAATACATGACCGACTCTTCGATGTCGCCGATTGAATGTTTGCGTGTAAACGCCATTCAACTGACGCATGCCCTTGGATAAATTGCCCTCCACCGTCTCTACG
>JAURWE010000048.1 GCA_030655075.1 Pararhizobium sp. | reverse complement strand
CGTCAAGGTCTGGATTTTCAAGGGCGAAATCCTTGAGCACGATCCGATGGCCCAGGACAAGCGCATGGCCGAGGGTGACAATTCGCGGCCGCGTCGCGACGCAGCCTGATTGTCTGCGGTCACGAATTCAAGTTTGGAAGGTTTGAGGGCGTAAGCCATGATGCAACCAAAGAAGACCAAGTTCCGCAAGGCGCATAAGGGCCGTATCCACGGCGTTGCGTCCTCGGGCGCGACCTTGGCTTTCGGCCAGTTCGGCCTGAAGGCGATGGCGCCGGAGCGGATTACCGCGCGGCAGATCGAAGCGGCGCGTCGTGCGCTGACGCGTCACATGAAGCGCGCCGGCCGCGTCTGGATCCGGATTTTCCCGGATCTTCCGGTGTCGAAGAAGCCGGCGGAAGTTCGCATGGGCTCCGGCAAGGGCACGCCCGAATTGTGGGTCGCCCGCGTCAAGCCCGGCCGCGTGATCTTCGAGATCGACGGCGTCACGCCGCAGGTCGCGAAGGAAGCCTTCGAGCTTGCCGCCGCCAAGCTGCCGATCAAGACGCGCTTCGTTGCGCGCATTGCGGAGTAAGACCATGGCCGAGATGAAGACCTCAGACATTCGCGCGATGAGCCCGGACCAGATGGACGACGCCATCGTCAATCTGAAGAAGGAGCGCTTCAACCTGCGCTTCCAGCGCGCCACGGGGCAGCTCGAGAACACCACGCGGCTGCGCGAAGCCCGCCGCGACATCGCTCGCATCAAGACCATCGCCGCGCAAAAGCGCGACGCGAAGAAGTAAGGGGCGCAAGATGCCGAAACGTACATTGCAGGGCGTCGTCGTCAGCGACAAGCAGGCAAAAACAGTTGTGGTTCGCGTCGATCGGCGCTTTACCCATCCGATCTACAAGAAAACGATTCGCCGTTCCAAGAACTATCACGCGCACGACGAGAACAACGAGTTCAAGCCGGGCGACATGGTCTGGATCGAGGAGAGCAAGCCGCTCTCCAAGTTGAAGCACTGGACGGTCGTCCGGGGCGAACAGAAGAAATCCGCGTAAGCGCATCACAATTGCGCAAATAGCGCATCAAACAGAGGACGAGGTGCATCAATGATTCAGATGCAGACCAACCTCGACGTGGCCGATCATTCAGGCGCACGCCGTGTCATGTGCATCAAGGTTCTTGGAGGTTCCAAGCGCCGTTATGCAACCGTCGGCGACATCATCGTCGTGTCGATCAAGGAAGCCATCCCGCGCGGGAAGGTGAAGAAGGGCGACGTCATGAAGGCGGTCGTCGTTCGCGTCCGCAAGGACATTCGCCGCCCTGACGGATCGGTGATCCGCTTCGATCGCAACGCCGCCGTTCTGATCAACAATCAGTCCGAGCCGGTCGGCACCCGTATTTTCGGGCCGGTGCCGCGCGAGCTGCGCGCTAAGAACCACATGAAGATCATTTCGCTTGCGCCGGAGGTGCTGTGATGGCTGCCAAGATCCGGAAGGGTGACAAGGTCATCGTCCTTAACGGTCGCGACAAGGGTCGCACCGGCGAGGTGTTCGAAGTGCGTCCCACCGACAACAAGGCGTTGGTGCGCGGCGTCAATCTGGTGAAGCGTCACCAGAAGCAGACGCAGGCGCAAGAGGGCGGCATCATCTCGAAAGAGGCGGCGATCCATCTGTCCAACATCGCCATCGTCGGCAAGGACGGCAAGCCGACCCGCGTCGGGTTCAAGATTCAGGCTGACGGCACCAAGGTGCGTGTCGCCAAGCGTTCGGGAGCAGAGATCGATGTCTGAGACCGCTTACACGCCGCGTCTGCGCCAGCAGTTTGACAGCGAAATTCGCGGCAAGCTGACCGAGCAGTTCGGCTATGAAAACGTCATGCAGGTGCCCCGGCTCGACAAGGTCGTGCTGAACATGGGTATCGGCGAGGCCGTGAACGACCGCAAGAAAGCCGAGACGGCCGCTGCCGACCTCGCGCTGATCGCCGGTCAGAAGCCGATCGTGACCTATTCGCGCGTTGCCATCGCGACCTTCAAGCTGCGTGAAAACCAGCCGATCGGCGCCAAGGTGACGCTGCGCAAGGCCAAGATGTACGAGTTCATCGACCGCCTGATCAACGTCGCGCTGCCGCGCGTCCGCGATTTCCGTGGCCTGAACCCGAAAAGCTTCGACGGCCGCGGCAACTATTCGCTCGGCATTAAAGAGCACATCATTTTCCCCGAAATCGATTTCGACAAGATGGGGGAAACATGGGGCATGGACGTCACGGTCTGCACCACGGCGCGCACCGACGACGAAGCCCGCGCTTTGTTGACCGCCTTCAATTTCCCGTTCCGGCAGTGATCGGCTGACAAGCCTTTCAAACGCGGATACCCAGGAGCCAAGCATGGCAAAGAAGAGTTCGATCGAGAAGAACAACCGCCGGAAGGCGATGACCAAGAATGCTGCGCCCAAGCGCGCGCGTTTGAAGGCCATTATCGCCGACAAGTCGAAGCCGGTCGAGGAGCGGTTTGCCGCCACCCTCAAGCTCGCCGAGATGCCGCGCAATTCGTCGGCCGTCCGCATTCGCAACCGTTGCGAAATGACCGGTCGTCCGCGGTCGGTGTATCGCAAGAACAAGCTCAGCCGTATCGCGCGGCGTGAACTCGGCTCCAAGGGCCTCGTTCCCGGCCTCGTCAAGTCAAGCTGGTAAGGGGAGGATCGACCATGTCAACGCACGATCCGATCAGCGATCTCATCACCCGCATCCGCAACGCGCAGATGCGCGCCAAGTCGAAGGTCTCGACGCCCGGCTCGAAGATGCGCGCCAACGTGCTCGAAGTGCTCAAGAACGAAGGCTTCATCCGGGGCTACGCCGCCGTGGAGCATTCGTCGGGCCGCAGCGAGCTCGAAATCGAGCTGAAGTATTTCGACGGTGAGCCCGTCATTCGCGAGATCGACCGGGTGTCGAAGCCCGGCCGCCGCGTTTACGTCTCGGTGAAGAACCTGCCGCGCGTGAAGAACGGCCTCGGTATTTCGGTTTTGTCGACGCCCAAGGGAATCATGGCTGACCACGACGCGCGCGACGCGAATGTGGGCGGCGAAGTTCTCTTCACGGTGTTCTGAGGAAGGATTTGTCATGTCTCG
>JAURWE010000040.1 GCA_030655075.1 Pararhizobium sp. | reverse complement strand
CATCGATCGATGGCATCTCCTCAGTCGACTTGCGCGTTGGAGCGGCGCACCGCCTCGCCCCACTTGGCGATCTCGGCCGTGCCGAAGGCGGCCATTTCGGCGGCGCCCATGGCCATGGGCTCGATGCCCTGCGCGGCGAGCTTCTCGCGCACCTCGGGCTGGGCCAGCACGGCCTGCGTGGCATCGCGCAGGCGGTCGCGCTGCGCGGCCGGCATGTCGGCCGGTGCGTACAACATGAACCAGGCCACCAGGTCGAAGTCGGCGATGCCCTGTTCGGCCAGCGTCGGCACCTCGGGTGCGGCCTGGCTGCGGCGCGCGCTCGACACGCCCAGCGCGCGCAGCTTGCCCGAGCGGATGTGCGGCAGCACCGCGGCCGGGTGATAGAACATGAACTGCACGTTGCCGGCCATCACCTCGGTCAGCGCCTGCGCGCCGTCGCGGTAGGGCACGTGCACGAAGTCGCGGCCCAGCCGCAGGTTGAGCGTCTCGCCGGCCAGGTGGCCCGAGGTGCCGTTGCCGGCCGAGGCGAAGCTGACCGTCTTGCCGCTGGCCTGGCGCAGGTCGGCCACGCCTTTCCAGGGCGCCGCCGCCGGCACCACCAGCAGCGTCGGCGTGGCGCCGATGAAGCCCAGCGGCACGAAATCGCGCAGCGGCTGGTACGGCAGGCGCTTGTACAGCGTTGCGTTGATGGCGTGCGTGCCCACCGTGCCCAGCAGCAGGGTCTGCCCGTCGGCGCCGGCGCGTGCCACCATCTCGCTGCCGATGGCACCGCCCGCGCCGGGCTTGTTCTCGACGATGACCGACTGCGACAGCTGGCGCCCGAGCGCCTCGGCCATCACGCGGCCGACGATGTCGGTCGAGGTGCCGGCGGCGAACGGCACGACCAGCCGGAGCGGACGGCTGTTGCCCGACTGGGCCTGCACGCCGACGTGCAGCAGCGCGGTGCCGAGCACGGCGACAGCGAGCAGTGCGCGGCGCTTCATGCTGCGGCTCCAAAGCCGGCCGGCACGCTGCCGTCGTAGCGCAGCTCACGCGTGGCCTGGTACGACAGCGCGAAGCCGCTCGGCGTCTCGGCTTCTTCCGCGAGGTGCGCGATGAGCCCTGCGGTGCGCGCGAGGATCGGCACGCCGCGCAGCGACGCGACCGGGAACCCGACGCCCAACAGCACCGCCGGAATGGCGGCGGAAACGTTCATGCGCAGGTCCCGCCCGACGATGCCCGGGATCACCTGTTCCAGCGCCTGGGCGATCTGCACGTAGCGTAGGTCGGCGCCGGCCTGTGTCGCCACTTCGATCAGGCGGTCGACGCGCGGGTCACGCGCCTTGTGCAGCGGGTGGCCATAGCCCGGGATGGCGGCGCGCGCCGCCTTCAGCTCGGTGATGGCCGCGCTGGCCGCAGTGTCGAGGTCGGCGCCCGCGTCCACGCGCGCCGCCACGTCCACGAACAGGCGCCCGGCGGTTTCCGAAGCGCCGAGAATGACCGAGCCGCAGCCCAGGATGCCGGCGGCCACCGCGCCCTGCAGCGCATCGGGCGCGGCCGCGAAGGTCATGCGGCTGGCCTGCACGCTCGGCACCAGCCCGTGCTCGGCAATGGCCACCAGCGTTGCGTTCAACACGGCGCTGCAGGCCGCATCGGGCCGGCGGCCGGTCAGCAACAAAAAGAAGTAGTCGGCGAACGACAGGTGGCCGATCAACGCCTGGCACAGGTCCTCGCCGCGCACGACGATGGTGTGTTCGTCCGAGGTGCAGATGGCGGTGCTGGGGACAGTGGATTTTCCGATTTTCATGGGGTCGGCTTTCAGGCGATGGCAGGCGGTGTCATGTGGCGAGGGGTTCGAGGTGGAAGTCGTAGGCGGCCGACCACCAGGCCGAATCCATCGCCTTGCCGTCCGGTGCCGGGCCCGCCGGGTGCGGCGCGAAGTCGACGAC
>JAURWE010000037.1 GCA_030655075.1 Pararhizobium sp. | reverse complement strand
GGTGAGGATGACGCCGCCGCGCGGGCCGCGCAAAGTCTTGTGCGTTGTCGTGGTGACGACATGCGCATGCGGGAACGGCGACGGATGCGCGCCACCGGCCACAAGACCGGCGAAATGTGCCATGTCGACCATCAGATAGGCGCCGACCTCATCGCAGATTTCGCGGAAACGCTTGAAGTCGATGATGCGCGGATAGGCCGAGCCGCCGGCGATGATGACCTTCGGCTTGTGTTCCTTGGCGAGCTTCAGAACTTCGTCCATGTCGATGCGCTGGTCCTCGCGGCGCACATTGTACGGCACCGGCTTGAACCATTTGCCCGACATGTTGATCGCCATGCCGTGGCTGAGATGGCCGCCGGCCGCGAGATTGAGGCCCATGAAGGTATCACCGGGCTGCATCAGCGCGAAAAAGGCTTCGGCATTGGCCGAGGCGCCGGAATGCGGCTGCACATTGGCGAACGAGCAGCCGAACAGCTTGGTGACGCGCTCGATCGCCAAGGTCTCGGCGATGTCGACATACTGGCAGCCGCCGTAATAGCGCTTGCCCGGCAGGCCTTCGGCATACTTGTTGGTCAGGACCGACCCCTGAGCCTCCAGAACGGCGCGGGAGACCATGTTTTCCGACGCGATCAGCTCGATCTCGTCGCGCTGGCGACCGAGTTCCTTACCGAGCACATCTGCGATCTCGGGATCGACTGCGCTGAGCGGGGCGGAAAACATGTTGGCCGTTGAAGACATTGAAGAATTCTCCAGGCGCCTGAGGATCTTGGCACCGACGAGTACGGGGTTCCGGGATTGAGTCCGCGAATAGCATAGCGAGCGCGGCCCGCCAAGCGCTGGGCTCGACCGGCAGATAAGACGCAATATCTAGGCGGCAAGCCTTGGAATCCGGATTCCAGACAGCAAAAAGCCCCGGCCGTGAGGCCGGGGCAAGTCGCTTCGTCCGTCGCAGTCCAGCTTAGAGACGATAAAGGATCTGGTCGGTCCAGAAACGCTCGAGGCGGTGCAGCGACTTGTTGAGGGTCGCGAACTCGTCGGCATTGATGCCGCCGACCTGCTCCACGGTGCGAACGTGCTTCTGGTACAGGCTGTCGACGATGTCGCGCACTTCCTGGCCCTTGGCGGTGAGCTTGATGCGAACCGAACGGCGATCGACGCGCGAGCGCTGATGATCGAGGAATTCCATCTCGACCAGCTTCTTGAGATTGTACGACACGTTCGAGCCGAGATAGTAGCCGCGTGTGCGCAGCTCGCCGGCCGTCAATTCCTTGTCGCCGATATTGTACAACAGCAGCGCCTGGACCGAATTGATGTCGGAACGGCCGCGGCGGTCGAATTCGTCCTTGATGACGTCGAGCAGACGGCGATGCAGCCGCTCAACCAAGGTCAGTGCCTCATGGTACAAAGGCTGGATAGAGTCGAACCGCGCTTCGCGCTCCGCGGGTTCGACCGTCTTTGCGACGGCTTTCATTTTCAACGCCCCTTAGTTTGTTTCGTTCTTATGGTCACGAGGCCCTGTAATTCCTCGTCCCTTGCAAACCAAACTATGCGGGGCAGTCTAAAATCGGCTTAAATAACAGCATAAAGATTAGGTTTATTTGCTAGGATGAATCCTTCGTTGCGGCCGCACTTTAACCGCTGCACGCAAGATTTGATTCATCCTGTGCGCGCCGTTTCACCCGCGAATGAAGCGGATAATGCCGGAAAAATCCCGATCAGCCTCGCCGCTGCCGGCATATGCCGAATAAATCCTTTCAGCATCCGCTCCAATTTCGGTATTCGCGCCGGTAGCCTTGGCTGCAGCCTGCGCCAATCGTAAATCCTTCA
>JAURWE010000029.1 GCA_030655075.1 Pararhizobium sp. | reverse complement strand
TGCGCCACGGCGGCCACGGCCTCCTTGAAGGACATGCCGCTGAAGTTGTCGGAATTGATGGTCACGCCGCGCGTCTTGTCGGCGTACCAGTCCTGCCAGCGGTGGTAGTCGAAGTGCTGTTCCGTCGGGTTCAGGCCGTCGACCGTCACCACATGGATGATCTCGATGCCGTACTTGTTCGCGAAAGCGAAGTCGCGCTCGTCGTGCGCCGGCACGCCCATCACGGCGCCGTCGCCGTAGCTCATCAAGACGTAGTTTCCGACCCAGACCGGCACGGGCTCGTCGGTGATCGGGTGCATCACCGTCAGGCCGGTCGGCACGCCCTTCTTCTCCTGCGTGGCGAGCTCGGCCTCGGTCGTGCCACCGTTCTTGGCTTCTTCGATGAAGGCCGCCACCTTCGGGTCGGTCTTGGCGGCATGCGCGGCCAGCGGATGCTCAGGCGCCACGGCACAGAAGGTCACGCCCATGATCGTGTCGGCACGCGTCGTGAAGACGTACATACGGCCGTCCTGGATCAGCGCACCGCTTTCATCCTTGATGTCGTGCGTGAAGGCGAAGCGCACGCCTTCGCTCTTGCCGATCCAGTTCTCCTGCATCAGCTTCACCCGCTCGGGCCAGCCCGGCAGCTTGTGCTGGGTGTGTTCGAGCAGTTCCGGCGCGTAGTCGCTGATCTTCAGGTAGTAACCGGGGATCTCGCGGCGCTCGACCGTGGCGCCGGTGCGCCAGCCCTTGCCATCGATCACCTGCTCGTTGGCCAGCACCGTCATGTCGACCGGGTCCCAGTTGACGACCTGGGTCTTGCGGTACGCGATGCCCTTTTCCAGCATCTTCAGGAACAGCCACTGGTTCCACTTGTAGTAGCTGGGGTCGCAGGTGGCGATCTCGCGGCTCCAGTCGATCGCCAGGCCCATCGCCTGCAGCTGACCGCGCATGTAGTCGATGTTCTCGTAGGTCCACTTGGCGGGCGGAACGCCGTTTTTCAGCGCCGCGTTCTCGGCCGGCAGGCCGAAGGCGTCCCAGCCCATCGGCTGCAGCACGTTGTAGCCGAGCATGCGCCGGTGCCGGCTGATCACGTCACCGATGGTGTAGTTGCGGACGTGCCCCATGTGCAG
>JAURWE010000025.1 GCA_030655075.1 Pararhizobium sp. | reverse complement strand
TTCGTTACAATCGACAAAAGTCTGGGAGTCAAAATTCCTTTCCAAGACTGGGATAGCCGCCATCATCAGGTTCTGAATAACCCATTTCATCAAAAGCATTTTAGCGAGATGTTTGATGAATACAAACAAAAGATCATGGGTGGCTTTTATTTACTGTCTCAGAATAATGTGCAACCTTCGCTACGAGAAATCGTCGACCTGGCATTTGCTGAAAGTGAAAAGAAGACCTATTCGCTATTTGCTGTTTTTAGTGATTTTCTACTGAAAATGGAGAAACACAACAAACTTCCCCGCCAGCGGTCTAATCTGCTAAAGCATCAAACCTGCTTAAAGCATCTCAGGTCCTTTGTAAAGCATCATTTGAATGTTAACGACATGTCATTCAACCGAATCAACCGGAATTTTGTGGATGAGTTTGAAATCTATCTCAAAAACGAATGCAAGAACGGGCATAATGCAACAATGAAACTCCTGCAAATATTTAAAAAGGTATATCGTATTGCAGTAGACAGTAGATGGACATCGCACAATGCTTTTGCAGGAAAATCACTTTCCTATAAAGACGCAGATATAGAAGTGTTAAGTGAAAACGAGATTCAATTACTCAAAAGGTTGGATATCAAAAAAGCATATATCCAGAAAACCCGTGAACTCTTTTTATTTTGTATCTACACGGGTGTGGCTTATGTTGATTTACAAAACCTCCAACGAAACCACATTGAGTTAAATATAGCCAGTGGTCAGTATATAATTCGCAAAAAGCGGGAAAAGACGGGTGTAGAGTTTATCCTTCCTCTTTTCCATCCTGCTCACGAACTTCTGAGCAAATGGAGTCCCGGCTGGGAGAAGACTCCTGCTGCTACATACCTTTCACCGAAAATTTCCAATCAAAAATTCAATTGCTATCTTAAAGAATTAATAGCATTGATGGGTATCCAGAAAAAGGTGACGGTGCATTGTGGCAGACACACATTCGCTACAACTGTCGCTTTGGAGAACGGTGTGCCGATTGAGAGTGTTTCAAAAATGCTCGGCCATTCAAAGATTTCTCAGACTCAAAAATATGCCAAGGTCACTTCACTGAAGATCGAGCGAGAAACCAAAATGTTAGCTGAAATTTTGAAAAGATAACACGTAGTTCAAAGGATAGCATAAGAGCTATTCGATTAACAAAATTTTCCTTTGCAGAAGCACATCTTGAGCTGGGCATAACTTCCCTCAACTGCTCCTGTTTGGAGCTTTTTTTTGTTATATATTGCTGATTCCCGCAATTAGTAACGCTTACCCGGCTTTTTAGCTTTAATTTTTTTTAGGTATGGACGATAAAATATACAAAAAAAACGTTTATGATATTGACTTAAAATGTATACTAAGAGATTACGAAAAAGGATTTATCAAATTAGAATCAGCTCCAGTTGGAAAGTCAATAACGGATTTTACTCGCCCAATTAGACTTGTAATTGAAGACTATTGTAGGTTGAATAAAATTGATTTTGAGAGGGAACATCAGATAATAGTCACCGCTGACGATGGTGGGACATATGAATGTTTTTTATTCCTGTCATTGATATTTTTAGATTGTCATAAAATCAGGCAGTATTTAAATCACCATAAAAAGTTATTCAATTCAGGAAGGGATTCTGATCAATCGTTTATTGGGCTTGTCGAATATATTGTTGTAGATGGTGTAAAAAACGCCAGCCCGTTTGACAATTCACAACGGTTGAATGAAATAATGCAATGGGTGGAAGATAAGAGGGAACCTGCCCTTAAAGCTCAAAAGAAAAGCAAAATACCCTCACCTCCAACGGAATACAAATTAATCTGGGACAAGGTTAATTTGCCCGCACTGAAAGTTATTTCAATTGAACTATCGAAAAGAAAGTATACAAGGCGAAAAACAGATTTTAGCGATGTGTTCCTTTACCAAAAAGTGATTCATTGGAAGAAGAGCATTCAATCCTGGGCTTATTTAATATCAAAGTTGTCGGGTTCACCTTTCAAAAGTGTTTCTAATACCCGAAACGAGCGGTACAATTTTTCTGTAAGCCGAAAATTCTTCTTGGTTGGCGATGATGAAAAAACAATTAATGAAAAAGTGAACTATCCGAGCATGGTTTACAACATGATTAATGGAAGGTCAAAAAAACACGCCGAAACCATGGCTGGTATTGACTCTATCCTACAATTTGTTTTTGAGAAGTAATTCCAAAAAACTTTTTTTTCTCTTTTAATTTTGCGATGATGCTGCGATAATGAAGTTTCATTTGAAATGATGAATCTTCTTGAAAGATAGATTTGCTGTACAAAATCCATATTATGAAAAACCAGCAAATTAATTTTGAACAACTCGAAAAGGAAGACACAGAGCTTATTAAGAAGCTCATTGAACAACACTCCCGCCCCGCATCCGAGGTTATCCTCGATGATGTCGATCTCAGAAACCTATTGAAGATCTCCCGCCGCACAGCTTTGGAATATAGAAAGAAGGGCGTGTTCCCGTTCTACAAACTTGAAAATAAAATCTTTTACCTGTTGGGGGAAGTGATCAGTGGCATCAAAGCAAAAGGAGCGGCCGCGGGTGGTGAAAGTAGAAGCCTATAGGTGCAAAGTACTCCTTGTTCATCACCGGGAATTCGTCCTTCGAGGTTCAAGTGCGATATATACGAACCTCGACAGAGCAGTAAACCTTAAAACTAAAGAAGATTGATTGGCGAATGCTCGGTTAAGAATTGCACACTTCTCATCAAATCACCATGTACTTCATAATTTACTTGTGACATTGTAAAGTCCAGAGATGATTCGCACTGCATCAACGTCGAATATTATCAGGCACAGCAAGCCAGGTGCTAACGTGCACCAATCAAGTGTCAGGTAACTTTAAATCCAATAAATCCTACCTATGAAAAAAAGAATTTCCAATCGAAAACATCCCACCCGAACTTGCAAAAAACCAGATTGTAAGGAAGAATACACCCCAACTGACAAACGCCAGGTTTATTGCACGCCACAGCATAGGGTAGATCATAACAATGATTTGCGTGATTTAAAGGGAAAGCCGCACAAATCCTTGAAGGAAATAGTTGTAAAGAACCAGCAAATTCTCGCCAAACTCTATCGGCTACAGGAAGCCAAAAAGCACACTCGATTCTATTTCCAAGTATTAGAACTTGATGGTTTCGATGTGCGGTATTATACTGATGTTACTATAAGTAACGGGAGTTCTATATACTGGAATTATCATTATGGTCTTCAGGGAGTCGACGTCGAAAAAAAACAATTTATCACTCACTTTAGAGAAAACCTACCTTTTTAAAATGGCACAATCAACAAGATCAATGACAATTGACGAGCAATTTTTCAAACAAGCGCTCTCTCATCAGTCACCACCTATGGTGGCCCCAAGAGATACCAATCTCATGAAAGGAGTAGAAAATCCTGCAGAAAATGCATTGTTTACCACTGCGTCTTTCTGGGACAAAATAGAAAACAACTCCGGGTATATAGTGGCGGGTACCATTATAATAATAAGTACGATTGCTTTCTTCTATATCAGAAAGCAACTCGCAGAGCATGCAAATGAAAATGAAAGTATCAACTTAAAAAAGGCAGATAAAGAGGCTATCGTTTTACAGGAGGAGAAATCAAGTATCGAACAAGCTGATGCTAAATTAACGTCCGGTGTTTCCGGAACGTTACAAAAGGATATTGAAACTGAGAATAACAGTGTTTTTAAACCTCAATTATTCCATCAGCCAATATAGGTGAGCAATTTGGCCTCAGACTTTTCGCCTGCCTAGGAGCGTTCATACTTGGAAGCAATTAGCAATTAATTGCATGTAGTTTAGCTTTACCACTAGGGGGTTAATAGGCATATTAATCACCGCTTCCACGTGGCCCTTTCCCCTTTCTCTTGGAGTTGTCGTTTCGATTTTTAAAATTCCAGGAACCCGTATTTACAATCCCGGGAAACGATGTGCCTGACTTTACTCGCTCAATATGTGTCCATTGGTACCATCCGCTAGTTTTGGTGTTTTAACGCCAGAACCATCTTCTATACATGTTACGATAAAACAGACTAGACTGACAGTTCTATTCAAATGCGGTTATTCGACCTAGGAGCCTGCTAAAAGTAGATGCCGTTTACGTCTTTGAATCGTCCGAACATTGTCATGCACAGCTGGGTTCGCAACACCTAAACGGTTCAGCCTTTTCATTGTATTACCAGGGAGATTTTTGGTTATCCTCATCCCTTCTAAAACAACATTTTAATACATATTCGTTGTACGTTATGGCTAAATAGCGACGGTACAATTTGACCCTATTAAAACAGCGTTAAGGCGACATTATCATCAACGACGCTACAACAACCATTTGTAACAAATGGTAAAAAGCTATCGGGTAAATCCAATAAGAGTCTGAACCCGTCAATACCAGACTGTCCTGGCTTGTTTTTTTGAAACTATAATACAGGCGAATCCCTGGGTGCTCTAAATGTGAGAACAACGCTTTGACACTAGTGACGAATGGGGAGCACAAACTGGCCATCCAGCCGATGATTAAAAGATTCAGCTTAGTCAGACAATAAAATGGTCGAACCAATCTCTTGCTTGATAATGTTTTGAATGAAATATTAATCTTTGTTCCTTCAATTTTTCAATCGAATAACAAATCAATACAAATCGAGACGTAACCACATACAATTAGTTGGGTTCATGAAACTTTGAGATCACTAATAAAAAATTTTATTTGGTTATACTTAGCAAATCAATACGTATTGATGCATATCAATTTGACTCATTGCACGTCAATTT
>JAURWE010000023.1 GCA_030655075.1 Pararhizobium sp. | reverse complement strand
CGTGCCGAGCGCGCCGAACGTCATGACCACCAAGGAAGCCGGCCTGCCCGACCTGCAGACCGAGAACTGGTACGGCATGGTCGGTCCGCCGAACCTGCCGGCGCCGATCCTCGCCGCACTGAACAAGGCCGCTGTCGACGCCATGAAGGACCCGGATGTAATCGCCAAGCTCAGCGAGCAAGGCGCCACCCTGGTCGGCGATACGCCGGAGCATTTCCGCGCCTATATCGCCAGCGAAACCAAGAAGTGGGCCGACGTCATCAAGGACGCCGGGGTGCCGGTGGCAAAGTAGAGCATGCCCCGCGACACGTACGTTCTGCGCTCAACGCTGACCTCGCCATTCGGACGCAAAGTCCGGATGGCGATTGACGTGCTCGGCCTGAGCGACCTGATCAAAATCATTCCCGCCGACACGCTCGACGAGACCGACACGCTGCGGCTGCAGAACCCGCTCGGCAAGCTGCCGTGCCTGCTGCTCGCCGACGGCACCGCGCTCTATGACAGCGTGGTCATTGTGGAATTCCTGCAGGAAATTGCCGGCACCGATGCGCTGCTGCCGCGCAACGGCCTCGAGCGTTACAAGACATTGACGGCAACGACGCTTGCCGACGGCATCACCGATGCCGCACTGCTGCTGGTCTATGAAGGCCGCTTTCGCGACGAAGGCACCTATTCGGAACGCTGGCTGAAGCATCAGCGCGGCAAGATTACGCGCGCCCTCGCCACTCTCGAAGCCGCGCCGCCCGACCCGAAGCAGACCGATATCGCATCCATCGCGCTCGGCTGCGCCTTCGGCTACCTCGACTGGCGCAAGCCGTTTGAATGGCGCGCTGCGCATCCGCGCCTGGTGCAATGGCTTGAGGCCTTCACCGCGCATGAACCGGCCTATGCGCGCACTGCAATTCCGTCGGCCTGAGGCACCTGATGACAGATGTAATCACCGATCCGCCGCTGGCGCCGCCCACCCGCATGGCGGCGCCGTCACGGCCGCGGCTCACCCTGCCGCCCGGTTCATGCGATGCGCATTTCCATGTCTTCGGTCCCGGCGCGCGCTTTCCTTACGCGGCTGCGCGCAAGAGCACACCGGCCGACGCGCCGAAGGAAGCCATGTTCGCGCTGCACAAGCTGCTCGGCATCGACCATGGCGTCATCGTCCACACCGCGGCGCATGGCATGGACAATGCCGTCACCGCCGACGCGCTGGCGGACACGAACGGTTCCTATCGCGGCATTGCGCTGGTACCCATCGATGTCAGCGACGCCAAACTGATGATGCTCGATGCCCAGGGCTTCCGGGGCGCGCGTTTTCACTACATGCCGCATCTCGGCGTCGCGACGCCGATCGCTGATGTCATGGCCTTCGGCAAAAGGCTGGCGGCGATTGGCTGGCATTTGCAGATCCACATGGCGGCTGACCTGATCAGCGAGTTGAGCCCGGCGCTGGCGGCTTCACCAGTGCCGGTGGTCATCGACCACATCGGCCGCGTCGATGCCGCCGGCGGCATCGCGCAGCCGGCGTTCCAGCATTTGCTGCGGCTCATGGATCACGGCCATGTCTGGATGAAAGTCAGTGGCTGCGACCGCTCGACGAGTCTCGGGCCGCCCTATGCCGACGCCGTGCCGCTGGCGCGCAAGCTGGTCGCCGATTTCGGCGACCGCGTCGTCTGGGGCACGGACTGGCCGCATCCCAATCATCAGGGCCCGATCCCCGACGATGGCGCCCTCGTCGATCTGATTGCCGACATGGCGCCGACCGAAGCGTCACGGCAGGCCTTGCTGGTCGACAACCCGCAGCGGCTTTACGACTTCGCGCCGGTCACAGGGCCCAAGTCATGACCGGACGGCTGCAGGACCGCGTCGCCATTATCACCGGCGCAGGCTCAGTCGGCCCCGGCTGGGGCAATGGCCGCGCCACCGCTGTCCGTTTCGCCGAGGAAGGCGCGAGGATCTTCGCCGTCGATCGCGACCTTGCCACACTCGCCGAAACCGTCGAACGCGTGACCGCCATCGGCGGCGACATCGCTACCCATCAATGCGACGTCACCAGCAGCGCCTCGGTCGCGGAAATGGTCGCAGCCTGCGTAGCGCGTTTCGGCCGCGTCGATATCCTGGTCAACAATGTCGGCGGCTCGGCCCCCGGCGGCCCGGTCGAAATGTCGGAAGATGTCTGGGACGCGCAGGTCGACATGAATTTGAAGAGCGTGTTTCTCACGCTCAAGCACGTCCTGCCGATCATGGAAGCGCAGCAGCAAGGGGCAATCGTCAATCTCGCCTCGACCTCAGGCATCCGTTTCACCGGCGCGTTTCAGGTTGGCTATGCCGCCACCAAAGCCGGCGTCATTCAGTTATCGCGCGTCGTTGCCGTGCAATATGCCGC
>JAURWE010000011.1 GCA_030655075.1 Pararhizobium sp. | reverse complement strand
CACAACAACCTATAACGGTGAATACCTAGGTTCAAAAACTCAAACAGAGCAATGGCCGGGCATGGATGTCCGCTTGCTGGATGATTTTGCCGGGCAGTTGACTAAAGACTGCCCAGCGACTTTACTGCGCTTTTTATCCTTGCAGGTAAACGGCTTGCCTGGGCAGAAAGCGCTATTGAAAGCGCTAAAAACAGCGGTGTTCGAATGCGATACACCCGATAAACATACCTTGCAGGGCGGTTTGCAGCTATTAAAACAGGCTGATATGAGGCCTGTTTTGGCAACATTAAAAGTCCCGGTCTCGGTTATCCTAGGCGGGTTAGACACCTTGATTCCTGTCGCCGCAGGTCAAAAAATGCAACAGTTATTGCCGAGTCTGGAATTAAATATCATCGACAGGGCAGGGCATGTGCCGTTTTTGTCGCATGGACGGGAAACGTTGGCGATTATTTCCCGGTTTATGGATCAACAATGCATTTAGATAAAGCCAAAATCAAACAATCGTTTGCGGCGGCCTCGGTGACTTATGACGGCGTTGCGGCATTGCAGCGTACTGTCGGTAAAGCGCTGCTGGGTAGTGTTGACACTGAAAACCTGCCAGGAACTTTACTGGATCTGGGTTGCGGCACCGGTTTTTTAACCTCCGAACTGTTGGGGTTTGCTCGGCCCATTGTCGCCCTGGATATTGCCTTACCGATGGTGCAGCTAACGCGAACGAAGCTGGCCGATACCTTGAAGGTCAGCTATTTATGTGCCGATGCTGAACAGCTGCCGCTAGCCGGACAAGTCGTCGATGGCGTTTTCTCCAATCTCGCTTTGCAATGGTGTATCAATCTCGAGGCTGTTTTTACCGATATCAAACGGGTATTGAAACCGGACGGACGGCTGGTTTTTTCGACATTCGGCCCGCAAACGCTACAGGAGTTGAAATCCGCGTGGGCGGAGGTTGATGACTACAAACACGTTAACGACTTTTACAATGAGCAACAGCTGACCCGCTTTCTTCGGTTGGCGGGTTATACCGAGATAAAAGTTGAAACCAGGCTTTATGTATCGCGCTATGATTCGGTTTTGGCGTTGATGAGGGAGCTAAAGCATATCGGCGCACACAACGTGATTATCGGGCGTAACAAAAGCATCACGACTAAAACGGTCATGCAGCGCATGATTAGCGAATATGAACAGCATCGAGCCAACGATTTGATTCCTGCAACCTTTGAAGTCATTATGATTACGGCAAGCTAATGGAAAAAGGTTACTTTATAATCGGCACCGATACCAACGTCGGCAAGACCTGGGCAACGATTGCGCTGATGCGTTATTTTAAAAATCAGGGGAAATCAGTTGCAGGCATGAAGCCGGTTGCCTCAGGTTGCTTAATGCAGGATGGACAGCTGAAAAATGAAGATGCGTTGCTGATACAAGAAAATGCGTCATTGCAGATCGACTATGATTTAATCAATCCCTATGCCTGCGAACTACCGATTTCACCGCATATTGCGGGCATAAACAACCCAGTCAAACTGGATCAGTTGCTTGCCAAATTCGAGCGGTTAAAAAGTCTAGCTGACATTGTCGTTGTTGAAGGCGCAGGAGGCTGGTACAGTCCTTTAAATGAGCGGGAAGCGAATAGCGATTTGGCAATAGCGCTGGCTCTGCCGGTCATTTTGGTTGTCGCCATCAGACTGGGTTGCATCAATCATGCGCGATTGACTTATCAGGCGATAGCACAGTCGGGCGTAAACTGTGCCGGTTGGATTGCAGTTTGTACGGACCCGGAATTGCTTAACAGGGACGAGAATATACTCACCATAATAACAGCTGTGGCTGTGCCCTTGCTGGGTGTGTTGCCTTA
>JAURWE010000137.1 GCA_030655075.1 Pararhizobium sp. | reverse complement strand
TTCTCCTCGATCAGCTCGGGCGGCACGGCGTGCGACTCCAGCGCCTTGACCAGGCTCTTGAAACCGTAGCGTTCGTAGAAGTCCTTGAGTGCGTCGACCTGCTGCGGCCCGATGGCGATGCCTTCGAGCGCCGGCAGGCCTTCGACATGCCCGGCCAGGTCGCAGTCGGTGCGAATCGTCACCAGGCGGCGGCCCTGCGGCAGCCAGTCGAGCGCCTTGCGCAGGTTCTCGCCCGCCTGGCCCTTGATGTCGGCAGCGTTTTCAAGCAACCCCTCGAGCGAGCCGTACTGCATCAACCACTTGGCGGCGGTCTTGGGCCCCACCTTGTCCACGCCCGGCACGTTGTCGACCGTGTCGCCCACCAGCGTCTGGTAGTCGATCATCAGCGAGGGCGGCACGCCGAACTCGGCCGTGACACCCGCCACGTCGCGCTTCTTGCCGTTCATGGTGTCGATGATGGTGATGTGCTCGTCGACCAGCTGGCTCATGTCCTTGTCGCCACTGGAGACGATCACCTCGACGCCCTGTGCGGCAGCCGTCTTGGCCAGGGTGCCGATGACGTCGTCGGCCTCGATCAGCGGCACGTGCAGCACCGGCCATCCCAGGAGGCGCACCACCTCGTGGATGGGCTCGATCTGGCTGCGCAGGTCGTCGGGCATCGGCGAGCGGTTGGCCTTGTAGGCGGGATACCAGTCGTCGCGGAAGGTCTTGCCCGGCGCATCGAACACGCAGGCAGCGTAGTCGGCACGCACCTCGCGGCGCAGCGCCTGCATCATGTTGATCATGCCGCGGATGGCCCCGGTGGCCGGGCTCGACGCATCGCCGGGCACGGCACGCAGATCGGGCATCGCGTGGAAGGCGCGGTAAAGGTAGCTCGAACCATCCACGAGCAGCAGCGTTTTCTTGTCGTTCATCGGGGCATTTTGCCGCGCTTGGGCCGGGCTGCCGAACCACGCGGTCGATCGCCGCGCGCCGACACGCACGCGCGAGGGGTCCCACCTACAATTGCGCATGCCCTCCACCTCCCGCTCCACTCTTCGTCCGATGTCTTCCCTGTCCCCCTGGTCCTTCCTGTCCCGCGTCCTGCTGGCGTGCGCGTGCGCAGCCCCGCTGATGTCGGCCCAGGCGCAGACGCCTCCGCCTGCTGGCGAGGAACCGCGCGCCGAAGGCCGGAAGAACCAGAAGATCGAGAACATCCACGTCGAAGACGGCGGCGCGGAGGTCGACGAAGTGCGTTATGGCGGGAAGACGCAGAGCATTTCAGTCAAGCCCAAGGCCAACGTGCCGGGCTACGAAGTGCTCCCCAACGATGGCGGGCGCGAGCGCCAGGGCCAGTCGGAGACCGGCAGCGGGGGCAACGGCCCGCGCGTCTGGAACCTGATGAAGTTCTGAGGGGCGTCGTGGCGGTCTACACCAACGTCGGTTTCGACGAAGCCGACGCCCTGGTCCAGCGCCTGGGCCTGGGCCCCTTGAACGACCTTCGAGGCATCGAAGGCGGCATCGAAAACACCAATTATTTCGTGCACACAGCCAAGGGCGACTACGTTCTGACGCTGTTCGAGCGGCTTTCGGCGGAACAACTGCCGTACTACCTTTGCCTGATGCAGCACCTCGCGCTTCGCGGCATCCCCGTGCCGGCACCGGTAGCTGACCCTGAAGTGGTGCCCGCTGCCGGCGCCGATCTGCTGCAGTCGGCCGACCGCGTGCGCTGCGAACTGCTCCATGTCGTGGCCGGCAAGCCAGCCGCCGTCGTCCAGCGCCTGTCGGGCCGCAGTGAACTGTCGCCCACGACGCAGCATTGCGCCGAACTCGGCTCCCTGCTCGCACGCATGCATCTGGCGGGCCGCGATTTCGATCGTGTGCAACCCAATCTGCGCGGTCTCGACTGGTGGAATGACACTGCGCCCGTGGTGCTGCCGCACCTGGACGCATCGCAATGCGCCTTGCTGCGCGGCGAGCTCGCCTACCAGAACCACATCGCCGCATCGTCGTCGTACACGGCCTTGCCGCGCGGCCCGGTGCATGCCGACCTGTTTCGCGACAACGTCATGTTCGAAGTCGATGGCAGTGTGCCGCGCCTGAGCGGTGTTTTCGACTTCTACTTTGCCGGCACCGACACCTGGTTGTTCGACCTGGCCGTCTGCCTGAACGACTGGGCGATCGATCTGCCCACGGGTCGGCCCGATGCCGCGCGCACCGCGGCGCTGCTCGACGCCTACCAGGCCGTGCGCCCGCTGGACGCCGCCGAACGACAGTTGCTGCCCGCAATGCTGCGCGCTGCAGCGCTCCGCTTCTGGATCTCCCGTCTGTGGGACTTTCACCTGCCGCGCGAGGCCAGCATGCTCACGCCGCACGATCCGACGCATTTCGAACGCGTGCTGCGCCAGCGCACGGGCGCGCCCACGCCGCTCGCCACCCTCCAAGCGCCACACGATGCCGTGCTGGCCTGAACTGAAACGATGAAACTCAACCTGGTACCGGCTCGCACCGGCGTGTCATGGGTCCGTACCGGGCTCAAGACTTTCTTCCGGCAGCCGCTGGCCTTCATCTCGCTGTTCTTCTTCTTCATGGCGGTCGTGTCCATCGCCTCGCTGGTTCCGTTTCTCGGGACGGTGCTGGCGTTGATGCTGCTGCCCAGCATGACGCTCGGCCTGATGGCGGCCGCCGCGGCGGCGTCAGGCCCCGAAAAGCCGATGGCCGGCGCGGTGTTCAAGGCCGCGATCCATGCGGTGCGCAGCGACGTCCGCCCCATGATGGTCCTGGGCGCGCTTTATGCGATCCTGTTCCTGCTGGTGATGGCGATTTCGGCGATCGCCGACGGCGGCGAGTTCGCTAGCACCTACCTGATGGGCGAGCCGCTGACGCGGGAAGTGGTCGAGAAAACGGAGTTCCAGGTGGCGGTATGGATCGCGATGGGCCTGTACCTGCCGCTGTCGCTCGCCTTCTGGCATGCACCGGCGCTGGTGCACTGGCACCGCGTGCCGCCGGCCAAGAGCCTGTTCTTCAGCTTCGTGGCGTGCTTCAAGAACTTCGGCGCACTGAGCCTGTTCGGCCTGGCCTGGTTCGGCGTCTTCATCGGCGTGGGCATCCTGCTGAGCATCGTCGCCACCGTGCTGGTGGCAGTGGGCGGCGGCGAAGGCGGCACGACCGCTGCGGGCGGCGCCGTGATGCTGGGTGGCGCACTGGTCATGGCGGCCATGTTCTTCACCAGCACCTGGTTCACGTTCCGGGACAGCTTTCTGGACTGACTGCCGACGTGCGCACTCGCCGGCGCGCACGTCGCCCGCGCCTCACACGGGCGTGAGCTTGGCCACGGACAGCGCCAGCCACTTCACCCCGTGGCGCGGGAAGTTGATCTGCGCACGCGCGTCGTCGCCGCTGCCTTCCAACGACACCACCGTGCCCTCGCCAAACTTGTTGTGGAACACCTGCATGCCCGAGCGCAGGCCGTGCGATGGCGCGGCCTTCTGCGGCGGCACCGGCGGGCTGGCAAACGACTCCTTGCTGTAGCCGCCACCCGCACTACCCGCACCACGCGAGGTCGCGTAGCCGCCACCGTAGCCAAAGGCCGAAGGCGCAAAGCCCTGGTTCTTGGGCGTGAGCCACTTGAGCGCACCTTCGGGCAACTCCTCGAAGAAGCGGCTCTTGACGTTGTAGCGGGTCTGTCCATGCAGCATGCGCGTCTGCGAATGGCTCATGTAGAGCCGCTGGCGCGCGCGCGTGATCGCCACGTACATGAGCCTGCGTTCCTCTTCCAGGCTCTCATGATCGGTCATCGAGTTCTCGTGCGGGAAGAGGCCTTCTTCCATGCCCGTGATGAACACGCAGTCGAACTCCAGGCCCTTGGCGGCATGCACGGTCATGAGCTGCACGGCGTCCTGCCCGGCCTGCGCCTGGTTGTCACCGGACTCCAGCGCTGCGTGCGTCAGGAAGGCGGCCAGCGGGCTCAGCGTCTCGCCGGTCTCGGCATCGGGCGCGAGCGGTTCGATGGCTTCGTCGAGCACCGGCAGGTTGGGATCGAGCCCCTGGCTGGCGGGCGACTGGCGCAGTTCGTCGATCGGCAGCGCCACGGCGTCGCGACCGAAGCCTTCCTGCGTGACGAAACTTTCCGCCGCGTTCACGAGTTCTTCCAGATTCTCGATGCGGTCGGCGCCTTCGCGGTCGGCCTTGTAGTGTTCGATGAGTCCACTGTGGTCGAGCACCAGTTCGATGATCTCGCGCAGCGAAATGCCCACAGTCTGCTCGCGCAGCACATCGATCTTCGCGACGAAGGCCGACAGGTTCACGCCCGCCTTGCCACCCACCGCGCTCACCGCATCGTGCAACGAATGGCCGGCCGCACGCGCGGCGTCCTGCAGTTGCTCGATGCTGCGCGCGCCGATGCCGCGTGGCGGAAAGTTCACCACCCGCAGGAAGCTGGTGTCGTCGTCCTTGTTCTCCAACAGGCGCAGGTAGGCCAGCGCATGCTTGATTTCGGCGCGCTCGAAAAAGCGCAGGCCACCGTACACGCGGTACGGCACCGCTGCATTGAAGAGCGCGGTTTCGATCACGCGGCTCTGTGCATTGCTGCGGTAGAGCACGGCCATTTCCTTGCGGTCGATGCCTTCTCGCACCAGCTGGCGCATCTCCTCGACCATCCACTGCGCCTCGGCGAAGTCGCTGGTCGACTCGTACACGCGCACGGGCTCGCCCGGGCCCTGCTCGGTGCGCAGGCTCTTTCCGAGCCGCTTGGTGTTGTTGCTGATGAGCGCGTTGGCCGAATCGAGGATGTTGCCGAAGCTGCGGTAGTTCTGCTCGAGCTTGATCTGGCGCTGCACATCGAACTCGCGCACGAAGTCCGACATGTTGCCCACGCGCGCACCGCGAAAGGCGTAGATGCTCTGGTCGTCGTCTCCCACCGCGATCACGCTGTTGTGGCCGCTCGGCTCGAAGCGCCCTTCGGTCATGCGCCCCGACAGCATCTTGATCCAGGCGTACTGCAGGCGATTGGTGTCCTGGAACTCGTCGATCATGATGTGGCGAAAGCGCCGCTGGTAGTGCTCGCGCACGGCGTCGTTGTCGCGCAGCAGTTCGTAGCTGCGCAGCATGAGTTCACCGAAGTCGACCACGCCTTCGCGCTGGCACTGCTCTTCGTAGAGCTGATACAGCTCGACCTTCTTGCGGTCGTCGTCGCTGCGGGTCTCAACGTCGCGCGGGCGCAGGCCGTCTTCCTTGGCGCCGGCGATGAACCACTGCGTCTGCTTGGCCGGAAAGCGCTCGTCGTCGACGTTGTACTGCTTCATCAGCCGCTTGATGGCCGAGAGCTGGTCCTGCGTGTC
>JAURWE010000132.1 GCA_030655075.1 Pararhizobium sp. | reverse complement strand
GTGCCGGCGCGCTCGGTGCCTTCCTTGCGCAGCACATAGAACTGCTCCGGCGACAGCCGCTTCTGCCAGTCGGCGGCGCTGAGTTTCTTAAAGTCGATCGTTGTGTCGGTCGCAGTCATTTGCGCAAAAGCTCCTGTGCTGCCGAATTTCGCGAGGGTGGCGAAGGCGACGAATGCGACGCTTGTCTTGAGAAGCGCGCGTCGATTGACCATGCTGCCGATCATATCAGCCTTCTCCTTTTTTCACGCCCCAGATCTGCTCAAGCCGCTGATCGCGGCCGCAGTTCCAGCGGTAGAACTTATATTTGGTGGCGTTCTTCTTGTAGAAATCCTGGTGATAGTCTTCAGCAGGATAGAACTGCGTGCTGTCGGCGATCTGGGTGAAGATCGGCTTCTTCAACTCGGCCGCAACCTTCTCCTTGGACGCCTCGGCAAGCTTTCGCTCATCGGCGTTTCGAACATAGATCGCGGAGCGTTACTGGTTGCCGCGATCGCAGAACTGGGCGTCCTTGACGGTCGGATCGATGGTGCGCCAGAAGAATTCCAGCAACTGCGCGTAAGACACTTTGGCGGGGTCATAGGTTACTTCGACGGCTTCGGCGTGACCGGTGCCGCCGGCTGAGACCTGCTCATAAGTCGCGGTCGATGCCTTGCCTGTGATGTAGCCGGAAATGGTGGCCGTGACGCCCGGCACCTTGTCGAAGTCGGCTTCGGTGCACCAGAAGCACCCGCCGGCGAAGACCGCCTTTTCCTGCGCACGCACCGCGCCTGTCATGGTGCCGATAGCGGCCAATGTCAGAGCCAAAGCCAAGATCAAACGGCGCATGTAAAACCTCCCCGAAATGTCGTTTTTCCCTTGCTAGAGATAGTGCCTCGGCGCGCAATAGCCAGACAAGACGGGATCACTTGCCATCACCTTTGTGCGAGGTATTTCAACGTCATGCCCGGCCACAGCCGGTCAAGGACGGGCGTGAGCGCCCTATTGTGCCGGGCATCCACGTCTTTTATCGATAGAACCAAGCTAGTCGTGGATGGCCGGAACAAGTCCGGCCATGACGGAAGGGAATTCCATGCGTTTTGACGGCACCAAGGCCTATGTGGCGACCGACGATCTCAAAGTGGCGGTCAATGCCGCGATCGCGCTGGAGCGGCCGCTGCTGGTCAAGGGCGAGCCCGGCACCGGCAAGACCGTACTGGCGCAGGAGATCGCCAAGGCGCTCGGCGCGCCGATGATGGAGTGGCACGTCAAGTCCACCACCAAGGCGCAGCAGGGCCTTTACGAATACGATGCGGTGTCGCGTCTGCGTGACAGCCAGCTCGGCGACGAGCGCGTCAAGGACATCCGCAACTACATCAAGCGCGGCAAACTCTGGGACGCCTTCGTCGCCGACGAGCGCCCGGTGCTGCTGATCGACGAGATCGACAAGGCCGACATCGAGTTTCCCAACGATCTGTTGCAGGAGCTCGATCGCATGGAGTTCTTCGTCTACGAGACCGGCGAAATGGTGAAGGCTGTGCGCCGCCCGATCGTCATCATCACCTCGAACAACGAGAAGGAATTGCCGGACGCGTGCTTGCGCCGCTGCTTCTTCCACTACATCCGCTTTCCCGATGCCGACACGATGAACGCAATCGTCGATGTGCATTTCCCCGGCATCAAGCAGAAGCTGGTCAGCGAAGCCTTGAAGCTGTTCTACGAAATCCGCGACGTGCCCGGCATCAAGAAGAAGCCGTCAACGTCGGAGCTTCTCGACTGGCTCAAGCTGTTGATGGTCGAGGATATCGGGCCGGAAATTTTGCGCGAGCGCGATCCGAAGAAGCTGATCCCGCCGCTGCATGGCGCACTGCTGAAGAACGAGCAGGATGTGCATTTGTTTGAGCGCCTCGCGTTCATGGCAAGACGGGATGGGCGGTAAGGCTCTTTCTTATCCCTCCCCTGCAAGGGGAGGGTGGTCGGCCGTCAGGCCGACCGGGT